>NZ_LYBV02000040.1 GCF_001660705.2 Saccharicrinis aurantiacus | reverse complement strand
GCGAGTTTAAAACAATTTCAGTCATGAAACCTAGTTTTTTGAGTGAAATGGGTGTAGTCGACGGTTTTTTTGTCTACTTTTTTGACTGTAGAAAAAAGTAGAAGCCTTCACGGCTTGAGTGAAAATTTAATTAGGACAACATTGATTTTTTATTAATAAAAATGATACCGATAACCCTTTTCAAACGTCTGTTGGGTTAATCTTAGATTCAGCAAAATGTATTGATTTTAATAATACCCCTCATTGGTCATACCCTTACCCTTATTTTATAGGAATAGATAAGCCAATTATGTAATTGATTATCTAACTGGTCAAGTGTATTTATACTTATTTTATACGCTTTTAAGCCCTCCTCTGCCTTTGGTGGTAAATGAGCTTGCACTATGCTTTCATCGCTTAGTTCATTATCAGAACAAAAACAAATAGCGATACAATGACCCCAACTCTTTCTGAAAAGAATTTAGGCGAAAAGCATATTAGATTCAAGGGTATAAAGCTTTATCATTGTTTTCCCAAAACGCATAGAAAATTTTATTTCAGCTGCTAGTTTTTCCAAAATAATCACAACTGCATCTGTAAAAAAGATACCATCACCACTGAACTTCTCACCCATTTCAGCTATTTGCTGTAGTTGTTTATCTGTCATAATTTAGAATATTTGAACTCGCTGTTCATCAACAAAAAATCATATAAGAATCAACCTTGACTGATTCGGCTCATATAAATATGAAATTTGATGTAATTGATATAATTCATCATTTATATACTTGAAACACTTTAAAGAACAAACTTCAAACATTATCTAGGTATTAATAATGGGAATCAAGAGTTGAGCATATTATTAAACCCTAGAATGTGACAATGTTAATTTAGTATAGACCTAGCTAAACAAAAAAAAGAGGCCAATGGCCCTTTCAATATATAGATAACTTATAGCAAAAACCATAACTGATAAACATGCCGTTTTCATCAATAATGTATCCAACTTTTGTTTTGCAAACAGGCAGGACACTTAGTTATTGCCAACCGCATTTTCTCTTTCAATCTTTTCTATGACTTTTTTTGCCAAAGCATTAAGACTCTTCCAGTCTTCAGTTTCTATGAACTTTTCTATTTCTGGGAAGTCATTGTTATACTTGCTTTCAACAGAAGCAATTGCATTATTAAACTCTTCTAAGAACTCTTTTCCCTTAACACTAAAGACTTCTGTAAGAATCTCATCGTCTGTCAAAACATAAGAACTCCAATAATCAAACAGTTCGCACGACACCTCTTTGCTCGAGTAAAACTCTCGCAACCTTAACTGTTCAGAGACTGAGCTCCACAAATGAAGTGATTCTAATATACTATCCTTAGTAAGGATACTAAAATCCTCCTCTTTAATAGATTCTTCTGTATTAACTATTCCCTGTTGAGGTTTATGAATTTTATTCCGTAGTGGTCTTTTCTTTATTTTTACCCGATAGTAATAAATAGGTGCATAAAGAGCATTAAAGAAAATTAGTGGAAATATTGATTTTGAATACCTGTCATACTTGAATAAAAACCATAGACAATAAACCCAATGTCCGAAAACAATAAATGCAAGAATCGTCAATAAATAGTTATATGTATTATGCCCTTTATTTGCAGCAATTTCATTAAATACTTCTGGTGCAATTATTATTGATACAGGAAGTCCTATAAAATATAACACAACTGCAATTATATTAATCCAATACGTTACATAGGTTATTCTTTCTATTAATTTCATTTCCATCACTTACTCTTCAATATAGTTGGCAACGGTTTGCTAGATGAAGGGTATGGCGATTTAACGAACCAAATCTTCCAAAATACCACTGAGCCAAATCTTTTATTTGTTTTTATCTTTTCTCTTCTAAAGCCAAATCAAAGATTTGGCGGTGTCCGTCGTAACTACTAACGCCCCAAATAACTACTATTGCTATATGCTTTATTCTAGCGTGTTGGGTGCTGTATTTATTCTTCTATTTTTCTGAGTATTTTTTCATGAATTTGTTTTCTCATTGCATTAGATTTCTCATAAATCCATGCCCCAAAGTCATTGCATAGAAATAACTCACTTTGCCAACTTGTAGAAAGTGACTTTAATTTAAATTTGTCAAATACTGGCTTTAGTTTTTTAATTGGAATCCCTCCATGTTCATGCCAGTTTCCTTTATGGTGTATTACTTCATTTCTAATAGTCTGTATTATTTCAAAGGATTGAAAAGGCTCGGAAGAACTGTCCCATAGTTCTACGTCTAAAAGTATTGCTAATAAATTATACTTGTCTTTAATAGATAGTTTTTTCCCTAATTCAATTATAGAGTCGAAATATTCTTTTGGTTTAGATAGTTTATTACTTACTTCAGAGATGGAAATCACCTCATTAATGAATGCTTCAATAGAAGTATAACCAAAAATTAAAGCTGCCATATTTTTCTGAGAAATGTTAATTCTATCATTAAAGTCGTTTTCTGTTAGTGCCGTTTCTGCAAAATTTTTACAACCCACATCTAACATCATACTCATATTATATCTTACTTTTTTTGTCATATCCTATATATTGAATCCAACTAACATATACCCCACTAGTATGTGATATATTTAATAAAGACCAAATATATAAACATTTAGTAAACGTTTACCGCCTTAAGTGCTTTAAAAATAAGAGTGATGTGGGCTTGTTTCTTATTTGCGTCAGGCGCTTTGGGGCTTGTTTGATGCAAGCTTCCTGCAACCGTGCAAGAGCTTTGCATCGCTGATGCAAGCTTCCTGCAACCGTGCAACAGCTTTGCATCGCTGATGCAAGCTTCCTGCAGCTGTGCAACGGATTTGCATCGCTGATGCAAGCTTCCTGCAGCCGTGCAACGGATTTGCATCGCTGATGCAAGCTTCCTGCAGCCGTGCAACGT
>NZ_LYBV02000004.1 GCF_001660705.2 Saccharicrinis aurantiacus | reverse complement strand
ACCAAGTAAATAAGAAATCAAGTTGCTTATTCATTACCTCAGTAACAGTGTAAAACATCTCTCCAGAAAGGAGGTGTTCCAGCCACACCTTCCGGTACGGCTACCTTGTTACGACTTAACCCTAGTTATCGATTTTACCCTAGGCCGCTCCTTACGGTAACAGACTTCAGGTACCCTCAACTTCCATGGTTTGACGGGCGGTGTGTACAAGGCCCGGGAACGTATTCACCGCATCATGGCTGATATGCGATTACTAGCGAATCCAGCTTCACGGAGTCGAGTTGCAGACTCCGATCCGAACTGAGGCCGGCTTTAGAGATTAGCATCATGTTGCCATGTAGCTGCCCTTTGTACCGACCATTGTAACACGTGTGTAGCCCTGGACGTAAGGGCCGTGCTGATTTGACGTCATCCCCACCTTCCTCTCTGGTTACCCAGGCAGTCTTTCTAGAGTCCCCACCATTACGTGCTGGTAACTAAAAATAGGGGTTGCGCTCGTTATGGGACTTAACCCGACACCTCACGGCACGAGCTGACGACAACCATGCAGCACCTTGTAAATTGTCCGAAGAAAAAGCCATCTCTGGCCCTGTCAACCTACATTTAAGTCCAGGTAAGGTTCCTCGCGTATCATCGAATTAAACCACATGTTCCTCCGCTTGTGCGGGCCCCCGTCAATTCCTTTGAGTTTCATTGTTGCCAACGTACTCCCCAGGTGGATTACTTAATGCTTTCGCTCAGTCGCTGACTATGTATCGCCAACAACGAGTAATCATCGTTTACGGCGTGGACTACCAGGGTATCTAATCCTGTTCGCTACCCACGCTTTCGTGCATCAGCGTCAATTATAGCTTAGTAAGCTGCCTTCGCAATCGGTGTTCTGTGTTATATCTATGCATTTCACCGCTACACAACACATTCCGCCTACCTCAACTAAATTCAAGACTAACAGTATCAATGGCAGTTTTACAGTTAAGCTGCAAGATTTCACCACTGACTTATTAGTCCGCCTACGCACCCTTTAAACCCAATAAATCCGGATAACGCTCGCACCCTCCGTATTACCGCGGCTGCTGGCACGGAGTTAGCCGGTGCTTATTCATATAGTACCTTCAAATCATTACACGTAACGACCATTATTCCTATATAAAAGAAGTTTACAATCCATAGAACCGTCTTCCTTCACGCGACATGGCTGGTTCAGACTTGCGTCCATTGACCAATATTCCTCACTGCTGCCTCCCGTAGGAGTCTGGTCCGTGTCTCAGTACCAGTGTGGGGGACCTTCCTCTCAGAACCCCTAGACATCGTCGACTTGGTGAGCCGTTACCTCACCAACTATCTAATGTCACGCATGACCATCTTTTACCGCCGAAACTTTATCTAGAAAAACATGCGAATCTCTAGAACTATGAAGTATTAATCCGAATTTCTCCGGGCTATCCTTCTGTAAAAGGCAGGTTTCATACGCGTTACGCACCCGTGCGCCGGTCGTCATCTG
>NZ_LYBV02000039.1 GCF_001660705.2 Saccharicrinis aurantiacus | reverse complement strand
CGCTTACTATTACCTCGTGAGATATACATTAGGACTTAGCGGGGGAACGCCCAAAAACAAAAATGGCACCTCTACTTAATTGAGAGGCGCCATATATAATAGACAATATTAAAGGGATTCTGTTAGTGCTTCTTTTTCTTCTTCTTTTTAGGGATTGTAATATAAGGGCGCTCTATGTCACTATTAGGATCACGAAATACATATGGCTCCCATTTCTCTCTGGCTATTTCCCATTCTTGAAGCGTGCGGGTTGGATACCATGCCGGCCATCCCACTACATTAAAGTCGTAATTAGATTTGTTTTTGGAAACCCACTCGTCGACCGTTGGTGTTGGACACTTTTGAGGAAACACTGTATTTGCTAAAAACTCATCGGTAATTTCTTTATCCTTAATTACGTTGGTACGCCAATTTTTGAGCTCATTTAACAATTCTGCTTTAATGGCTGCATAAGCAGGATCAGAGGCCACATTATTTATTTCATGCGGATCTTTATTTAAATCGAATAATTCAATTGTTGGTTTTTTAGCAGCAAAGAACTGGGCCTGTGCCGGAGTTAGCTCACCTTTTTGATACATGATATTCATTTCGGCCAACATTGGATAAGCACCTTCTTTGTAGTTGTTGTATTGTAAGTAAGGGCGCTCGGGCATCAGATTTAAAATTAATTTATAATCTTTTGAACGGATGGCACGCATGGCATCGTGGGTTTCGTCCATTTTATCGCGAGCTGCAAATATGTACTTCCTATTTTTTACTTCCTCACCTAATAGATTTTTACCATGCAGAGGAACTGGAGCCTCAATACCTGAAGCATCGAGGATGGTTTGGCAAATATCAATAGCCATTACCATATCTGAGCTGACTTGACCTCCTTTTACTTTGTTAGGCCAACGCATAATCATTGGGATGCTAATACCACCATCGTATAGGAATTGTTTACCGCGAATATGACATCGGCCGTGATCTCCTATGAAAAAAACGATTGTATTATCGGCTAAGCCGTCCTCTTCCAGTTTTTGAAGCAACTCCCCTACTTGGCGATCGACAATTTGCATTTGTTCTAGTCCATTGGCCCAGTCGCGACGGTTGAAATCGGTATCTGCATAATATGGAGGAAGCTCAACATCTTTAATATCGATTGGTCGTTGCGGATCGCGATTCCATGAACGGTGGGTGCCACCAAATGTTACTCTAGCGAAGAATGGCTTATCTTTAGGACAGTTTCTCCATCCTAGTTTACCATCTTTAGTCCAGTCGGTACAATCCATAAACAATTCTTCCTTTTTGTTGGGCACAAAATTACAATCGGTTTTCCAACTCATTAAAGAAGTATAGTACCCTGCCTCCTCAAATATCTTTGGAATTGGTTTTATCCCGTATGGTAAAGGTTTTTTATCGTGGGTACGATGTTGGTTTCCGCCCACATAGTTTTGATGAAAACCTGTCATCATAGCTGTACGTGATGCTGAACAAACTGCACCAGTGGTAAAAGCATTTTCGAAACGCATTCCTTGACTAGCCAATTCATCAACAAATGGAGTTTGTATGCCGGGTGTACCATAACATGACAAATCGGGACACCAATCTTCAATGGTTATCCAAAGAATATTTGGCTTTGGTTGTTCTTTTTTGGGTTGGGTACAAGAAACTCCAATAAATAATACCGATAAGAACGGTATTATATGAGCTAAGAAATGTTTTTTCATTATTTATATATTTAAATAAGTTGTTTGCTAATCCTTAGAAGAGCATATCAATAATTCAAAAATGAATATTATAAATAATTACAGAGTACCTATATATATGTAATATGTATCTGTAGATTCTAAAACTAAAAAAGCACCATTTACAAGAAATGATGCTTTAGGTAATATAATTTAGAAAGGCATTGCTGCATTTGGCGGAAGCGGAACTTGATTACTTTTTCGCCATTTGGCTAATTCCTTTCTCATTTGTTCGGCCTGTTCTGGTTTTGCTGATACTAGATTATTAGATTCTGTAGGATCATTTAATAAATCGTACATTTCCATTTCTCCTGTGGCTAACCATTGAATTAGTTTTATATGATCTTTCTGGATTACGGAACATGCACCATGTTTATACTGACTTGCAATGTGCCAGAATAATGGTCGGTTGTTTAATTTTGAATCATCGCCATTAAATAAAGGTGTGATAGATTTCCCATCCAAAGTCCCTTTGTAGTTGATTCCGGCTAAATCCATAAATGTTGGGAAATAATCCATAACCATTACAGGTGTGGAAGAGCGACCAACATCAACCTTACCTGGCCAGTTAACCAAGGTTGGAACTCGGATTCCGCCTTCGTAAATATAACCTTTGGTACCTCGAAGCAGATTATTTACTTTACCGTTTTGACCATTATCTGATGTAAATATGATAATCGTATTTTCGCGAAGGTTATTTTTATCAAGATACTCAACCAAACGACCTACATTATCATCTAAAGATTCTATCATGGTTCCGTATCGTGCAATCTGCTCGCGTTTTTTACCCTTCTCCATTCCTTGGCCTGTAATAGGATCTCCGGCTTTTGCCATATATTTATCAAACAACTCCTGACTACGCGAGCGTAAAGGATTATGAACGGTATAATAATGAAGGTCGATGAAGAAAGGCTCATCTTTATACTCTTCAATAAAGTCGATAGCTTCATCTGTTAAACGATCGGTTAACCATTCATCCGTTGGCTTTTGTCCTAGAAATGGATTACTAAAAGGTGCAAAATACCCGCCTGTTTCACTTTTATAACCTCCTGGCTCAAGAGCTGGATCGCCGCGATAAGTACCGCCAACGTTTTTAATATATCCCCTACCCTCAGGATAATATGGTTTTACAGCATCTGACTTGTGCATATCAACCCAACTATAATCACCCGGATCAGGTTGAGTTAACTTTTCTTTGATAGGCCAATCCATATTTTGTTCTACTATTGGATCAGGCCCAACTAAGTGCCATTTACCAATGTGTACCATTTTATAACCTTCTTCGGCTAGTGGTTCTGAGTAACCAGTATCTTCACTTGTAACTGTCCATCTTGAAAAAATATTTTCTTCATCAGTTCCTTTTTCAAGTACAGGCACTGTGTAAACACCAGTTCTATAAGAATTTTTACCTGTAAATAGAGCCACACGAGATGGAGAACAAGTTGGGTACATATAGGAATAATCGAGTACCAGACCTTCGCTGGCCAACTTATCAATGTTTGGTGTCTCGTAAAATGTAGATCCATTAAAGCCTACATCGCCATATCCAAGATCATCCACAAGGATGTATACAATATTGGGCTTTGTACCTTTATAAGTTTTTTTCGCAAAAGAGGCACCCCCTATTAGGCAAAAGACTATTGCTAGAATTATTGATTTCATTATATAATAAGTTTAAATTTTGGCATAAAAAAAATATCCTGTCTTTTCAGACTTACGCTTACTTGTTATTTTTCAAATTTGTGCTTTTTATCAATGAATGATGTTTTAGGGGGTACCAATGTTGTACTTAGAGATTCATTTAAGTATTTATGATTTAAGGAATACATCAGCATTAACATATAAATGTGAAGAATTCATCTTACTTTTATAAAAGTTTCTAACTACTATGGCCATATGAGACAATTACTGTTATACCTATTTATATTTAATATGGGCTATATATATGCCCAAGAACAAATACGTATTATAAAACCAATAGCTAAAACGGAAGCTGACTCAGTAAAACGGAACTTCAAGGTATGTGAACCTATTTCTGAACCTTATAAAAAGGCTATTTATACAACGCTACTTTATTTTCCTGAGTTAGAAGAATCTAAACTAAAGTTTAAAGAAAAAAGACTAAAAACTACAATGAATGCTCAACCCAATGTGTGGAGCTTAATTTTTAAGAATAGAAGAAAAAGGACTTACGTGGTAAGAATTAATAATGGTGAAAGAGATAGCACAATACATACTGCTAATATTTCTTTCAATGCACAGGTTGGTGTTTTTGGCCATGAGTTCTGCCACTTTGTAGATTATAGTGAACGAAGTTTCTTTGGCGTACTTGGTCGTTTATTTGCTTACACTTCGAAAAAAAAGAAAGCTGCATTTGAGAAAGAAATGGATACTAATACCATTGAACGCGGCCTTGGTTGGCAATTATACGATTGGTCGGACTATACCTTGAACCATTCCAATGCCAACTATAAATACAAAAGGCTTAAGGAAGAAATCTACCTTAAGCCTGAGGATATAAAAATTATTCTTGAAAAGAATTCTTATTAGCTATTTACACTTTTAATCGTGGTAATACGTAATCAATAACCTGTTGACACGATTCTGCTTGTGTATTTAAATGGTTTTGGATAACAATATCTGCAGCATCGGGAGCTTCGAAAGCAGAATCTATTCCTGTAAAGTTCTTTATTTCACCTGCTCTTGCCTTTTCGTATAATCCTTTTGGATCGCGAGTTTCACAGACTTCAAGAGGCGTATCAATAAATACTTCAACAAAATTATCGTCTCCAATGATGGCTTTGGCTTTTTCTCTATCTGCTTTAAAAGGAGAGATAAATGCCGTAATAACAACCATACCCGCATCATTTAAAAGTGCGGCTACTTCGCCAATACGTCTGATGTTTTCTTCTCTACCTGCATCGGTAAAATCAAGATCAGAATTTAAACCCGAGCGTACATTATCGCCATCGAGCACGTAAGTTCTGATGCCTTGCTTCCAAAGATTCTGCTCTACATCACTAGCTAAGGTTGATTTTCCAGAACCACTTAATCCGGTTAACCAAATTACTTTAGATCCGTGATTATTCATTTTATGCCTATCGGCACGCGCAATTTTATGTTGATGAAATACTATATTTTTATCCATGACAAATGAATTAGATTTAAATTATTGAATTAGGTCGTAATCCCATTGATCAAGCGCATAGCGCCAATTATTATTTACTTTACTGATGGTATCAGGATTATATTTATAAGCCTTTTTCTTATGTCCTTTTTTCTTACCTATATACTTCTCAATACCTGAAGCCGCTTTTTCAAAGCCCTCAATATTCAGTTCTTCATATATTTGCTTGGTAATATCAAATGGTGCTTGTTCAAAATCTTCGAATCGCATCTCATAAAGATTTCCCTTTGGGATAAGCTTTTTATCCGTTTCGTAAGCATCGTACATTTTTGTGTATACCTGTAATATATTACGCTCAAGCTCGTCATCAGAAAATTCTTGAAGCTTTAAGGGTTTAATTACATTACTAAAGAAATCTCGTGTTGACTCAAAAACCGTATACGGATTGCGAACTAAGTAAATAAACTTTGCATTCGGAAATATCTCAAGTAAATCTTTAACTCGCGCTGTATGCGGAGGATTCTTAGACAAGAATCGTTTTCCACCTGTATTGTATAAAGATGTTTTTATTAAGCGCGTAAACTCTTCTTTAAAAATAGCTTTTTCGCTTTCGCTGATGTCGTTAAATAAAAGATACTTCTCACAATACTCCATGGTTTGCTTTGGGAAAAACCAAAAATTATAGAAGCTTACTGGCATCACATTACTAAAAGTAAATTCCTCTTCTTGAGGCTGATCAGGCATCAGCTCAAGGTTATCAGTAGGCCTTTTATCGGGCATAATATTACCCATTATGTACTTAAAGAACTTTTGCCCCCAAAGCATTTGGTTAGAAAATATGGTTTGGTAGGTTGTATTATATCCAAAGTTCTGATCCTGCGATAACACATTGTGTACAAAAGTAGTTCCGCTACGCCAATGTCCTAGAATAAATACGGGATCTTGCTTTAACTCAATATTCTTTACTTTTTTATTGTAAACAGCATTCTCTAGGGGAGCAGTAAGGCTCATTAAGGCAGAAATCCCTTTACTTAAATTATATTTAAGGTTGTAGCCTTTATCAACCGTTTTATTTTTACAAACCGTTTTAAAGTTGCTATACCTACTGCCAAATAAAGGAGTAACAGGCAGTTTATTAAAATCGAGTTTAAACATATTAATTGTATTAAATAGGATTATGTTATTATGCCTAGTGCATAGCAAAAGCTATACCACTTTTTAATATGAACCATTTGTAATTTGAAGTCCTACTCTTGTTCAGCATATTCTAATTTAATATTGTCAATCCATAACTTACTATCGGGCGAACCAATAAAGGAACCGCCATCGTAGCTAGCTGAAAATAGAATAATGATGTGCGTAACCTCGTCATCGACATTGGCCCAAGCTGTTTCGGTATATTTCTTTTTCTCTCCTTTGCTATTAAGTGCATAATATGGGTCTTTACTCGATATTAGTCCCATATAAGATTTGTAGTTTGCTTGTTTGCTGATATCGCCGTAAGCAATGGGCATTGAAAAATTATTAACCCAACCGTTAGAGCTGTCCTTAAACTTTTTCCAAGCTGTTCCAACTCGCTTTACGATAAGATTTCCCTCACTATCTTCTGTTCTATTTTGGAGCAGAACATATGCCTCAGCCTCATCCGGTCCTTTAACTTTCTCAACCTTAAATCCACCAGTAGCTTTTAAACGATCCTTACCTACATTAACCTTATAATCGAAATTTAAGGCCTTTGGTTTTTCTGTAAACGGAATTCCCATAAGGGTATTCTGCCTCGGGTTTTTAGTTTCGGTAATGGGATCTACCATATCGCCTAAAAACATACTACCCGATGCTATTGCTTTTACATTAACCACTCCTAGTACAACCACCTTTTTTAGGTTCGTTTCCATACGAACACAATAACCGTCGCCACGTTTCTCTTGAAAAACAGATTGATTGGCTGCGGCAACTCCTACTTCGGCACGTACATTTGATGTTGACCAAGGCGTATAATCGTCAATTGTATTTTCTAATTTCTGATATTTGGGATCGTTGGGACCAGGTTCAAAGTAATGTACATCGGCCCCACCAATTAAAAAAGACTCAGAAACAATGCGAGACCACCAACTATCCATGTTGCTGTATTTTATTTGTCCATCGTTTACAAAGTCGCGCTTTACTTGGCTGTTTGCCACACTAACAAGAGCGAGAGTGATTATAAAAAAGATACTGCGCATTTAGAGTTGTTTTGTAGTTGATTAATATTCTAATTCAAAATAATCAATTTCAAGAATTGAACCAACACCTCCGGTGAATGATTCGCCCTCGATACTTGCTGTGGCCACTATGGCAATATGAGTAGGTGTATAAGCTACATGCTGTATATCGTACTCTATTGGCAGTCTAAATTCTTGAGAAGATATCTCTCCTTCCAGTATTTTTTCGGCCTCACCTAGAATTATTGCGTTTTTGGGTAAATGTAAAGCTTGCGGTTTACGTCCTTGGAAAGATTCGTGGTCAATTCCATTATCATAATCAATATCTCCTTCTAGGTACATGAGCTTTACCCAAATATGGGCTTTATCAATTTCACCTTCAGAAGTTACTTTATTATCGATATAATTAATAACGCTTGGAATATATCCACAATTTACTTTAAGTGCAATTGGGCGATTATTAAGTCTCTCTCCAAAATTCACACTATTAGGACTTGTGCTTACAGAGGTACCTGCTAGTTCAAATTGTCCGGTAAAAATGGTACCTGCGGCAATTTGAGGAAAAGAAGAAAGTGGTGAACCCGTTGCTTTTGTCTCTAAACGAGCATATATGCCGCCTCTTTCCCCTCCATCCACTGGGGTGGTAGTTTGTGTTTTAACACCTAATACTACTACATTGGGTGTTCCCCAATAACCAAAATTATCACTTTGGTTTAACCATGGATTGAACACTTCATTTTCATGCCAATCTCCGAAATTAGTATTTGGCATCTGCTCTGCTATATGTGCTCTGATCACCCAATTTTTAACTAAGCACGATGGTGACTCTAGGTTTAGAGTATGGTTATTACTCAAATCAATGGCATTACCTACTTGCCAATCTCCTGAATAAACAGCCTCATCTGAATACGTAAAATCAGAAATAATTACATTACTTAAATCCGTTCCTTCTGGGAAATTAACATCAATATATGCATAATTATTATCCGTTCCTGTAAAACCAGTTACCGTATGGGTAGCTGAAAGCATATCTTCAAATACTAGACTTTCTATCTCCGCATCATCTTTTCCTGCTTCGCAATTACGCTCCTCAACACTTAGTGTCCACTCCTCTGTAACATCATCGTAAGATGATACAAAAGCAATTGGTGACGTAAAATTATGTTCCCCATCAACACTTGGAGTAATATCGGTTCTACCATCCGGGCCAAGCTTAAGATTTAAAATAGTAATCGCATTTAAACCATATCCTATAGGCACAAAAGCTTTCATTGTTTTTGCAAGCTCATTAATTTCTGTAGATCCTACTTGTCCTTCTACAGCAAAATCATAGGCTATGTTTTGACTAATGGAAACTGTCCAATCATAATCCTGATAAGTTTTCACAGTAAATAAAACAGAATCTCTATAATTCTTTACCTCTTTTGGGTCGGGAGAAACTGTTGTGTTTTCAGTGAGGGAATAACTAAGCACCTCAACATCTGTTAAATTTACTTCTTCTCCCACGAGTATATCAATTCGCTGAATATCGTTATCTATAATACTTTCTCCTATTTGGCCTTCGACCGTGAAACTGGTAAATCCACCAAAAACTTTTCGGTAAGGGATATCATTCTCTATACAAGAATAGCTTAGTAAGAGAAACAAAACAAAAGCTGTAAACTGCTTTATATATATATTATTCATAGTTATCAATTATTAAAAATGAGTAAGATGCTGTCTTAAAAATAAATTGAAGTGGCAAAACCAACACTTAGTATATTGATTTTAAAGTCGGCTTTTGCTTTGGTATAGCTTCCATAATCAACCTGATCGGTTACTTGTTGCACATTTTTTACACTCAACCCTACCAAATTTATAAATAACTCCACTGAGAAGTTATCGTTTATAAAAGCCGTAAGACCAGGTGTAACTCCAACATTAAACTCATGTATAGTTTTATAAGTACCCGAAATATCTTCACCAGAACCACTAGTAGCTTTGCCTTGTCCATAACCATAAGATAGTTCTGTATCTACATACAAACCAAAACGTTTATTTTTCTCTAGTCCCAGATAATTTCTTAAAAAAACAGTGGTATAAAACATGTGTGATATATCGTAGCTATCCTTAATATCAATGGCAATGTCATCATCGATACCAATGGTTAAGCTTTGTAAATCTGTTTCAGACCGAGCATAAGAGAATTTAAGTCCCACTCCTGTATTATCTTTAAATGCATACATTACATATGGAGTAACCTTAAAGTTATAGCTCGAACCTTGCCAATCCTCAATAATTAGCAACTTATAATCATCATAATTATTTGTTGCAAAAGAAAACTGCCCCCCAGTCATCCAAGTTCCTTTGGAAATAAAATCGTAATTGGTAATGTTTCGAGATGTTGTTTTAGAAATAGGCTCTTTCATCTCTTCATTTTCCTGTGCTAAAAGGGCATGATTAGTGAAACATACTAGCAGAAATAGAACAAAATAAGTAGTTCGCATAAAATATTTATTAGTTAGCTGTGTTTAATTTAGTATTGATATATATCTAATTAAGATAAGTTATCTATAGCTAATTTATATCAAGTTCAGTGAGTAATCAATATTTATGCCATATTAATGGCAAAAGTGTACTTTTACAAAAAGCTAATAAATCATGTTCACAACCTTATTCTTTAATGTTTTTACCGTTTTTTTAATGATGATACCGGGCTATATTCTTATAAAAAAGAATGTTATTCCAGAAAGCACACTAAAAAATCTGAGCAACATAATCATCAAAGTATTTTATCCTGCTTTGATATTTAGTTCAATCACAAAGAGCTATAGTATACAAGAGATACTGAATTTATGGCAACTCCCTTTTGCTGTATTCTTATTTTGTTTAATCGGTTACATAATTGGGCTCGCCTATAATGGCTTCTTTAAACATAAAGACCCAGTTAGAAGGCGAAGCATTCTATTACAACTCACCGTAAACAATTACTCATTTCTTCCACTAGCCATTATTGCAAAATTATATGATGAGCAACATATGGCTGCGTTAATATTATCAACACTTGGGGCTGAGTTAACAGTGTGGACCATTGGAATGGCAATTATAAACCCACAAAAAGGATTCAATATAAAAAACCTAAAGAACCTACTTTCTCCTCCCCTCTTGAGCATTTATTTTTCACTCGGAATTCTAAGTCTATTTCATCTTTTTAAAACTAACACAGCTGCAATAGTTGAAAATAATGCCCTGCTCCAATATACACAAAGTACCATTGCACAAATAGGTCAGGCTGCAATACCTGTTTCCTTACTAATGGTTGGAGGAAGAATGGGAACCATTAAATTTAAAGACCTTGCTCCTATTGAAATATGGGGCGTTACTTTATTTCGTTTAATTATTATTCCCATGGTAGGTGTATTATTTATAAAAGGAGTATTTCCGAGTCATCCTTATCAAAATGTAATGCTCATTGTTGCAGTTATGCCAAGTGCGGTTAGTAGTTTGGTGTTGGGCGAGCTTTATGGTGGCGATCAGCATTTAATTAGCGGCACAATACTAACCTCGCACATTGTTTCGTTAATTACAATACCTTTGTGGTTGTTGTTTCTACTATAAATTAGCAACACTTGTAAAAATTACTTTGAGGTAATATTTAACTTAACATTTGAACAAAAATTACACACATGAATTCAATAAAAATAATTTTAGCACTAACGCTATGCGCAATAGCACAATTAAATGTTAATGCTGATAATAGAAGTTTAAAGTTAGCTTTAGAGAAATCTATAAAAAACCAAACACCTGTATTTGTAATAGTTACAAACAAATCAACAAACAACAAATCCTTAAAACAGGCCTATGCTGTAATTGAGGAGGCAAAAAGTGAAATTGGTAACGTAAATGTATTTGAATTGGATAAGAGCTCGCCTAAAAATGCAGACTTTGTACAAAAATGGCAACTTAACGATGAATCACTACCCTTAATAATAGCACTATCTCCCAAAGGAAATTATTCCGGACGAATTCCTGCTCATGCTGCAAGTACTGATAAATTGGTTAAATTAATACCTTCACCAAAATTAGACGAGATTTATACTATTTCAACAAACCATAAGGCCATTTTAATTGTTATGGGTAGCAGAACTGATGATGTAAAAGCAGAAGTTCTGGAAAATTGCCAAAAAGCAATTACAAAAATGAAAGGAAAAGCTGACGTTGTTAATATTGACTTTGAAGATACCGCTGAACACGATTTATTACTCTCTATGAAAGTAAATCCTCTTAGAGAAAAAGTTATTACTATGGTAATCAATAAGTATGGTGTAAAAACAAAGGTGTTTAAAGGAAAGATATCTGTTGATAAAATAATGACTGCTGCTTTAAATGAAATTGAAGAAAGTTGCAGCCATGGTAGCTGCGGACACCAACACTAAATTTTAAACTTATGACGGTTAAACAAACATTATTTATTGCATTAATAGCATCGCTATTAGCATCGTGTAGTGGTATTAAAGTAGTTACTAACTACGATAAAGAAACTAATTTTGATCAGTACTCTACTGCCCGCTATTTTGGTTGGAAAAACAATAGTGATGACTTGTTGACCGATATGGAGAAGAAGTATATTGAAACTGCCTTCCATGAAGAGTTCACCAAAAGAGATATTACTTTTATTGATGATACAAGCAGCGATCTAATTGTCTCTCTTTTTATTGTAACTGAAAAAAAATCGAACTACTCTCAAACAGCCACTTACCCACATGCCTACCGTGGATATTACAGATATGGTTATGGTGGCTATTATGGTTACGGCCCCGGTTATGGTTGGGGTGGCGCTTACCCTTACGGCGATATACAAGTTGTTGAATACACCGAAGGTACTTTAATTGTATCGGTTTATGATGCCAAGAAAAAAGAGATCATCTGGGAAAGTGTTGCTAGCGGCACCATAGAACCAAAGTCGAACAGACGAGAGGAACAGATTAAATACAGCGTTGGAAAAATTATGTACAAGTTCCCGAAAAAGATAGTGAAGAAGAAAAAATAGAGATATTCTCACAATATGATACTATAAAGGCTGCTAATGTTGATGATTAGCAGCCTTTATTAGTTTTATATTAAAGATAAGCCTACTCCTTTTTAATGGCGTCATCCCACTTATCGGTTCTAAAAGAAGGAGCTGGCAAATAACTTGTATCAAATAATGATGCCTCAGTATAACATTGCCAACCATACCTTACCGCCTTGGGATTAGGCACCTTATTGCTATAAACAAGCACCTTACGCCTGTCAATTATTTTAGCTTCTGCACTATAAAAAACCTGATCCTCCCCTGCTATATCAAAGCCAGATAAGGTACGTACGTTTTGTGTGCCATATAAACCATTCTCGGCATACTTAAAGCTTAATACTATTCCTTCGTCTGTTACTTCCATTGAGTCGTATATAGGCCCCGAAAAATCAACGGAAGTATACTTATAGCTTTTGTTTAATGCAATGTACAATAGGCGGTCGGCCACTTCTTTTTTCTGTGGAGGATGAATAGAGTACTTATCCCCTATATCCATAGTTGTAGCCATAAATGAATTGGGTATTAAATCGATGCATTTCGTTTGAGCTTCGCGAAGAAAAGCGGCATTTTTAGGTTTGGTATAATCATTTGATTTAGAAAACGGTGCTATTTGCACGTAGTAAAAAGCAAAATTAGCATCCCACCTGTCTCTCCAATCCTTAACCATAGCAGGCAATAGCTGTGTATATTTATCGGGCTCTGATCGGTTAGATTCTCCTTGATACCATAAGGCACCTTTTATGGTATAAGGCACAAGTGGATTAATCATACCGTTAAACAAAGCCGTTTGTGTTTTATTGGGCTCTTCAGTAATATTTTCAGTGTTTATATTTTCTAAAGGGGCAAGCGCATCGGCACTCACCCAAGCTTGCACACTACTTGCTCCCCACGATGTGTGGATGATACCCACTGGCACCTCTAAAATTTGCTGCAACTGACTGGCAAAGAAATAACCCACCGCGCTAAAATTAGGGACTGTGGACGGATTTGCCAGTTGCCACGATCCATTATCCGCACTTAATTGTTCCAAAGGTTCTGTTGATGGGTTTTTATTAACCGTAAATAACCGAAGCTGATCATTCTTCGAATGCACAATGGCATCAATATTTCCCACAACAGGTTGACCTGGATTACCTAGTAATGAGAAATTCATATTAGATTGACCTGAGCATAACCATACTTCTCCAAACAGAATATCGTTCAACACCACTTCAGATTCAAAATCTTTAATTACAATAGTCTGGGCTTCTAAGCTTTGGTTCGTGCTAACAGGAATACTCCACTTCCCATTTTTATCACTTTTCACTTTTAGTGGATGATTAAGCCAGGATGCCTCTAATAATATGGTTTCATTTTTATCGGCCCATCCCCAAATGCTTACCACTGTATCGCGCTGCAACACCATGTGCGACGAAACCAAAGCGGGTAGTTTAATTTTTGCATCAAGATTTAACGACGCCATTACTAATATGGCAAATAAGAGATATTTCATATTGAATAAAAGTTTAACAAGTTTATTCAAAGATGAATATGTACGAACAAGAAGTAATACTTATGAATAAAAACAATGTGTTTTTTGGTATAAACCGATAGGTACAGAGTCAATTACTATATAATTGACAAGGACATTTTCTCAAAAGCCTTGATTTTAGTAGTCCCTGAGTAGGTTTACCCACTGCAATAGGCCTTTTCTGTAGTGTTAGAGAAGTTTAATGTATTACATGAGTAAAATAATAGTCTTCAAGAGCAGTTTCACCCATTACATGATAGGCAGTCACCTATAAACGACCATACTTTTTTGAATTTCTGACTACTATGAAGCTATAAAAGAGCACAAAGTTGCAATGCATGAGGCATAAAACTAATTTTCAGAGTAGGTATCGGCCATAAATTAGTATAATTTACTCGATAATGAGGTTTAACTTACAAATCATGAATAGTGATTTTGTATAGGATACTATTGTGTTTTATATTTAAGATATAAACTAGCACCAAGACCTCGATATTATCTTGGTCCTGATGCACTTACACCTTAAAGCATTAAGTATGTTTATTTTAATGCCTGTTAAGTTTTTAGCTTTAGTTATGCTGCCCAAAATATTCTTATGTACTAACACATATACGAACAGCTGTTGAACTATCAACTCTCCGATAATACACTAGTCCTGGTACGCAATTCGTCATACATGACGTCCATAAACTACTAGTACCACTTTTAACAATATGTACTAGCACATATACGAATAGCAGTTGAATTATCAACTCCCTGAGAATGCATTACTCCTGGTACACAATTCGTCATACATGACGTCCATAAACTACCAGTACCACCTTTAGCTTTTTGTTTTTTTACTTGATACTTTTTAAACTTTTTAAGAGAATCTTTCATGCTATAAAATTTATTAAGATTAAACAATGAATAAATCTACAAACATCAAGGATTATGATTCATAGTCATTTGATACAATTATAGGGTGTATTCAGAGCTATTTGAGTACATAAAAGGTTTCGTAGACTATTAACCTATTTCCAATTGATTTTTAACTAAATGGTAATACTTGCCTTTTAATTCTAACAATTCTCTATGTGTTCCTTGCTCTACAATCTTACCTTTATCAAGAACTATAATTTTATGTGCATATTTTACAGTACTTAATCTGTGTGCAATTACAACCGTCGTTTTATTTTTACAAAATTGTTCTATATTATCGGTTATTTGCTTTTCATTAGATGCATCCAAAGAGCTGGTAGCTTCGTCTAACAAAATAAAACTTGGATTTTTATAAATAGCTCGGGCAATCATCAATCGTTGATTCTGTCCAGAACTAAGTCCTATTCCGTCGTTTCCAACTTTGGTGTGCTCTTGCATGGGTAAACTGTCGATAAAGTCCTTTATATTTGCAAGTTCACAAGCCTTCTTAAACTTTTCTAAGTCTGGCTTTTCTGACGAAATAGTAATATTCTTTAGAATACTATCTGAGAATATATATCCTTCTTGCATTACAGCACCAACATGTTTTCTTAGTTCATCACTAGACAAATCACGATAATTATTTTTACCAATAAATATTTGTCCCTCTTGTGGAATGTAAAACTTTAGTAATAATTTAAGTAATGTTGTTTTGCCACTACCACTAAGCCCTACAATTGCAGTGGTTTTATTTGATGGAATTATCAGGCTAATATTTCTTAAAACCCATGTACTTTGTTCTCCACCATATCTAAAACTAAGGTTTTTGATGCTAATGTTACTCTTATTATAGAATTGATCTGGTATATTATCTAAAGTCCCTTCGTCCTCATCTTTTTTATTATGGATATAACCTAAACGATCTAAACTTATTTTAGCATCCTGAGACTCCTGTATAAAGCCAATAAGTTGAAATAGAGGACCGTTTAATTGACCAATAATTTGCATAGTAGCCATCATCATTCCAATTGTCATTTGTCCTTCCACTACTTCCATAGCAGCATAAAATGTGATGAAAATATTTTTTGACTCATTTATAAAAGACCCTCCAAATTCTTGTAATTGTTCAAGTTTTAAACTGTTTAAACTTATCTTAAACAATTTAATCTGTATCTTCTCCCATTCATTCTTTTTATGAAGCTCCGCTTGATTTAATTTAATTTCTTGCATCCCTTGCACTAACTGTATTTCATTACTTTGCATTGCAGAAGATTCATTAAAGCGCTTATGATCTATAACTCTTCTTTTCTTTAGAAATTGCAATATCCAACCTAAATAAAATATTGAAGCTATAGAATAGATAATAAAAATTACTTTATTATAATAAAGTAATACAATTCCAAAAATAATAAGGTTAGTTAAGGAAAATATACTATCTAAAGATGAAGAAGTTAAGAGTCTTTTAATCCTATCATGATCTCTGATACGCTGTAAAGTATCTCCCAGATTTCTACTGTCAAAAAAGCTAATTGGTAAACTCATTAATTTGACGAGAAAATCTGATATAATGGCAATATTGATTCTTGTTGAAACATGTAATAAAAGCCAATTTCGTATAATCTCGACGCTTGATTTACCTATAAAAATCATTATTTGAGCAAATAAGATTAAATAAATAAATTTTATATTCTTATGCTGAATACCTATATCAATAAGTGACTGTGTGACAAATGGTGTAACTAGACCAATAAGGCTTGCTGCAATTAAACTAAATGCTATTTGAAGAAATAGCCTTTTATGAGGAATTAGATAGTTAAAAAAGTGCTTAAATGATATGTTATGGGGTTTTTGATTTGTATCATGGCTAAAGAATTTATCCGTAGGTTCAATTAAAATAGCAAGACCATCGTTCTTATTATTCCAATATTTTAAGAATTCATCGTGAGTATAATTAATTAAACCTATAGCTGGATCAGATATATAAACCTTTTTATTTGTTATTCGGTGCAATACAACAAAATGTTTTTGACTCCAATATAATATAGTTGGCAAGGGCTTTTCATTGCATAATTCTTGGAAAGGTATTTCTACTAATAAAGTTTCAAAACCTATCTGATTGAGTGCAAAATTTAGATCATCAATAGAGGTTCCTATTCTATCAAGATTACAAATATTTTGCAAGTATTCTAATGATAGATTTTTTCCGTAATATTGTGCTATCATGCGAATACAGGCTGGACCACAATCCATTGTATCTATCTGAGCTTGAAAAGGGAATTTAGGCATATAAATTATGAACTAGTTCTTAATTATATTGATTATTGAGAAAACGCTCAATCAATCTAATATCCTTTATTATTATTTCTGCCGTTCCATACATGTTGTAAACAAAACTAGGCTCTTTTTTTTTATTTGTTTGAAATCCATTTGGAAGCTTTATTTGTACTAAAAAATTTTCATCGACATCTTGTTTTGATATACTTTCGATAACTCCTTCAATAGTACCATACTCTTCAAAAGGATAATCATTGAGTTTAATAATAACCTTTTGATCAATTCTGATTTTACTCACGGCTACTTCAGATACATAAGCGTAAGATCTATATTCTGAGATTTTGGGAATAATATAAAATAACTCTTCGCCGAAGGTAACATATTGCGGATAACTGATAGTTTTATGGAAATTAACTATCCCTGCGACAGGTGCAATAATCGTATCTATATTTGGCAATGATTCAACATACCCAAGAGGGCTACCTTTATCTACATAAGTTTCATTTATATCTTTAGCATAATAGAATAGTCCACTTGTATTAGTCAGTATTTGAATTGGCGCTGTATCTGAAATTATATTAGATTCAACTATTATGACATCTGGATACTTAATAAAATATGAAAATAATAAGATAACACAGATAGTAAGCAACAATAAACCAGAACCTATTTTAGTTAGAAGTTTAGGAGTTGGACAAATCTCTTCTATGTTATTTGCTAGTCCTGTTTTTGATAATTTTGATTTATTAGCCATTCAAAATATTATTTTTATGCTAAATTAGTAAAATATTAATTACATCTGTATAATACATGCAATATGGAATATGCCAGTAATATATTTCCTCATTGCTTAGTTCTATTTAACACAATCATCATAAATAATAATCTTAAATGGAAATAAGAAAAGAGCATACCAATAAACTGATATTTAATATATGTTCAAAAATACTAAACAAACACAATGTATTATTTACTAAAACTAAGTTACGTGAATCAATTGATCTCAACTCAAGTATTGGTACAATTAATGCATTCTCAAAAGTCTTTGATATTTATTTCCTTGAGAATATTACAGTTCAGATACCACTGAAAGAACTGAATGAAATTCCACAAACATCTATTGCATTTCTTAAGGATGGAGAACCGATTATACTACAAAAAACAAGTGGTAATATTAGATACGAAGATTCTGAGGGGAACATTCACCAACTTTCTATCAACGATTTTGAATTGGCTTGGAGTGGATATTTAATAATACTTGGTAACGGAGATACTGCCTTTGAACCTGATTACCTTAATAATTTAAAGGATGAAAAACAAACATTTTTATTTAATACAATTTATAGAATCTTATTAGCATTTATTCCTCTTTTATTATTTGTTATTACATTAACGTATAAAACTTATTGGATATACCCTATATTAATTGTAATAAAATTAATTGGGCTAGGAATTGGTATTTCTTTATTCTTTGAATCTCATGGAGAGTCTTCTTTTATTGGCAAACAACTTTGTAACCTCCACAAAGATTTCCATTGTAATAAATTACTTAGATCAAAAACTTCTAATTTCTTAGGAATTAGATTATCAGATTTAGTGATTCTATATTTCTCCACTTCTCTCCTATTTTTAATTATTGGAATCGGAAGTACTAATAATATGTATCTAATATTAGTGAAAACCATAAACTTAGGAACAATTCCTTTTATTGTATTTTCAATTTCATATCAGCTTTACTCTAAACAGTGGTGTCTTCTTTGTATAAGCACGGTATTTATACTAACAATAGAATTTACACTCTTTATTAGTACTTCATTTATAAATAACAGCATTAATCTTACGGAAGTTCTAATTATACTATTAATTATTACTATGATCATTTTTATATTATTTAATTTCAAGAATTTAATAATTAAGAGATATCAGCTTAAACAAAAAGATTTAAGGTTAAATCAACTATTTAATGATAAACACATTCTTAAATCAATAATTGAAAATGGACCTGAGTTAACAGACTGTCCAAAGCAAAATATGGAATTACTGTGTTCTGATGCAAAAAACTCAATAATTATGGTTTTTAATCCTGAATGTATGCCATGCGCGAATTCTTATAAAGAATTAACGGATTTAATAAAATATATGGGGCAATACATTTCTTTAAACCTAATACCTGTACCTAATCAAAACGATCAATTCTCAGTAAAAGTATCAGATTTTTTATTAGCATCTTTAACTAAAACTGAAGATATACCAATAAGACTTAGTTTAATAAATAGTTTTTTCAAAGCTGAAAAAGAAGGTAAAACTGCCATTTTGGATTGGATGGAAAATAACCCAGTAGATCTAGATTCCATAGACAAATTATCTAACCAAATAAATAATTGGTGCATGAAGAATAACATTTATTATACACCATGCTTTATTGTAAATAATAAAATTGTGAATAATTTATTGAAGGTGTCTGAAATTATGGAATATCTCAAAAATAACATATTAGAAACCGAGGACTAGAGAGGGGTATCACCTTTTGATAGGTTGCGTTTTTCCCATATTCTTTGCAGTAATAATTTAACCCATCATAGATTATTATACGATATTTGTTTCTTATAACACAAAGGGCGAAAACCAATTATGATTGTCGCCCTTTGTCTGTTTTCTTATCTAAATTAATGCGCCTCGTGCCAGTTCGCACCTACTCCCATATCTACGGAAAGTGGTACACTTAATTCACAAGCTTTTTCCATACCATCTTTAACAATGGTTTTCACTTGTTCTAGTTCACTTGTAAGCACATCAAAGTTCAATTCATCGTGCACTTGCAAAATCATTTTCGATTGTAGTTTAGCCTCTTCCAACTTTTGTTGGATATTAACCATGGCCATCTTCACAATATCGGCCGCTGTACCTTGTATGGGTGCATTAATGGCGTTACGCTCTGCTACGCCGCGCACTACTCCATTGCGAGAGTTGATGTCGGGCAAATTACGTTTGCGTCCGAAAACAGTTTCTACTGCGCCATTTTCGCGAGCCACTGCAATACTCTTGTCCATGTACTCTTTTACCTGAGGGAAATTCTCAAAATAGCCTTCAATTAATTGCTTGGCTTCGGTACGAGGAATATTCAAACGCTCTGATAGACCAAAGGCTGAGATACCATAGATAATACCAAAGTTGGCCGTTTTTGCTTTTCTTCGCATATCATCTGTTACCTCATCCAAAGGTACTTTGTATATTTTAGCAGCTGTTGCAGCATGAATATCTTCATTGTTATTAAAGGCCTCCAACATATGCTTATCCTGACTAAGGTGCGCCATTAAGCGAAGCTCCACTTGTGAGTAATCGGCCGATAGGAACACATGCGCCTCATCGGATGATTTAAAGGCTTTACGTATTTCTCGTCCATCCTCATCGCGGATTGGAATGTTCTGTAAGTTAGGATTTGTACTGCTCAAACGGCCGGTTACCACCATAGCCTGATTGTATGTGGTATGTATTCTATTTGTATCAGGGTTCACCAATAATGGTAAAGCCTCCACGTAAGTGTTTACTAATTTTTTAAGTCCACGGAATTCTAATATCTTCTCAACAATTTCGTGCTTGCCCTTAAGCTTGGCGAGTGTTTCCTCCGAGGTACTGAATTGACCTGATTTTGTTTTCTTGGCTTTGGCATCAATTTTCATATGCTCAAAAAGCACTTCCCCAACTTGCTTCGGACTGGCCACATTGAAGTCCATCCCAGCAATGGCTTTAATATCGGTTTCAAGCGTAGCAATACGTGCATTTAGTTTTATGGCAAATTCCTTTAATTCGTCCACATCTAAACGAACGCCAGCATATTCCATCTCAGCCAATACCAAAAGTAAAGGCATTTCGGTATGATAAAACAAATCTTCTAAACCTGCTTCCTTTACTTTAGGCTCAATAAATTGCTTAATCTGTAAAGTAATATCGGCATCCTCAGCAGCGTACTCCTTCACTTGCTCCATTTCTACTTGTCGCATTGAGAGCTGATTCTTGCCTTTTTTACCAATAAGCGACTCTATTTTAACAGGCGAATAACTCAAATAAGTTTCAGCCATAAAGTCCATGCTATTTTTAAAACCCGGTAATGCCAAGTGATGCGCTACCATGGTATCAAAAATCTTTCCTTGCACTTTAATGCCGTACTTACGGAGCACTAAAGCATCGTACTTAAGGTTTTGCGCTATCTTTAAGATGTTCTGATCTTCTAGTACATTTTTAAATTTCAAGGCCAATTCTTTTGCCGCATCCTGATCCTCTGGAAAAGGAACATAGTAAGCCTCTCCTACTTTCCACGAGAAAGAAATACCTACTAGCTCGGCACTCATGGCATCTAAACTGGTCGTTTCTGTATCAAAACAAAATTCTTTTTGAATACTTAATTCAGCAGCTAAGGAAGCATAGGCCTGTTCATTATCTACCAAATAGTATTTATGATCTACGTCTGCTATTGTTTTTAAGGATGATGTAAAAGTGGGTGTTTCAGCAACCTGAGGCTGTGCAAATAAATCGCCCTGAGCAGATACCACTGGCTGAGGAGCACTTGCAGCAGCTGCCTCAAAACCGAAACGGCTCATCATATTTTTAAATTCCAACTCTTCTAAAAGTGGGAATAACTTGTCCTTATTAGGTTCGGATACCTTTAAAGCTTCCTCATCAAATTCAATGGGTACTTCGCGATGAATAGTTGCCAAAGTATACGATAATTCAACCTGCTCTTTAAAGTTAATCAGGTTCTCTTTTCGCTTACCTTTAAACTCATCAATGCGCTCGTAAATACCCTTTAATCCACCAAAGTTTTTAACAATGTCTTTGGCACCCTTTTCTCCAATACCCGGACAACCAGGGATGTTATCGGCAGAATCGCCTTGCAAGGCTAAAATATCAATTACCTGAAGCGGTGTATCTATGCCAAATTTTTCACAAACTTCAGCCACTCCTAACACATCCATACCACCACCTTTGGTTCGTGGCTTATACATTTTTACATGCTCGGTAACCAACTGAGCATAATCCTTATCGGGAGTCATCATATAAACCTCAAACCCTGCTTTCTCAGCGAGGATGGAAACTGTACCCACTACATCATCGGCCTCGTAACCTGCTACCTCTAGAATCGGAATATTTAAAGCCTCTAATAGTTGCTTGATGTATGGCACCGCCAATTTTATATCCTCAGGTGTAGCCTCTCGTTGCGCTTTATAGGGTTCAAACATTTCGTGTCGGAAGGTTGGCCCCGAAGGGTCAAAAGCAACAGCCAAGTGTGTTGGTTTTTCTTTCTGTAAAACTTCCAATAATGAATTGGTAAAACCAAAAATGGCTGAGGTATTTAGTTTTTTAGAATTGATACGTGGCGCACGAATAAATGCATAATAAGCTCTATAAATTAATGCGTAGGCATCTAATAAAAATATCTTCTTTTCTGCTGACATAATAATCTTGTATTTATAAAAGTAAAGGTAGTTGTACTGTTTGTAAACTACCTCATTTATATTAGTGTATTGTAATTGAAAGTATTTTTAGTAGTAAGACAAAAGTATAAAGACGAAAGACTCAGTAAAGCTGAGATCTTTATACTTTATACTAATTGTTCTATTTCTTTCTATCAATAGTGTATTGTACCAATTCAGTCATGGCCTCTTTGGCTTCTGAATCGTCAAACTGATTCAATATTTCAAGCGCCTTATTTTTGTAGTCAATCATTTTATCGTAGGTGTACTCAATACCGCCATTATCACGCACGTATTGGATAATCTCCGCTACCTTTTTATCATTCTTATGATGGCGACGAATGGTAGAAAGCAGCTTTTTACGCACCTTGGCATCGGCATTGTTAAGCACATATATCAAAGGAAGTGTCATTTTCTTTTCTCTGATATCGTTACCAGTAGGCTTTCCAATGGCGCTTGTTTTTTCGTAATCAAACAAGTCATCCTTAATCTGAAAAGCAATTCCTAGGTTTGTTCCAAACTCTTTCATCAAGGCCAACTTATCCTTATCTGCATCAACAGATAAAGCGCCTGTTACCGTACATGCAGCAATTAAAGTGGCGGTCTTTTTAGTGATGATATCGTAATAAACTTCTTCTGTAATATCTAGCTTTCTACTTTTTTCTATTTGTAATAACTCACCTTCGCTCATTTCTTGCACTGCGTGCGATATTACCTTAAGTTCTTCTATCCTATCATTATTTAAGGCGGTCATTAAACCTCGCGATAAAAAATAGTCTCCAACTAGAACCGATATTTTTGTTTTCCAAAGTGCATTAACCGAAAAGAATCCGCGTCGTTGGTAGGTTTCATCCACAACATCATCATGAATTAAAGTAGCCGTATGCAGTAATTCAATTAAAGCAGCCGCCACATAGGAGGCATCGTTGGTTTGCCCATTCAATTTAGCCGATAGAAATACCAACATTGGCCGCATTTGTTTTCCCTTACGGCGTAAAACGTAATTGGTAACTATACTGAGTAGTGGAATTTTTGATTTGAGTTGCTCCTTAAAATAAGGCTCAAAGGCTTCCATCTCTGATTTAATAGGCTGCTTTATCTTTTTTAATCCTGACATTATTCTCCTCTCCTGTTCTTCAGCCTTATTGATAAAGGCAATTTTGATCAGTCAAATTTAGTAATTTATACCAATTTGAAGATTCAAAAAGATGAATTGTTAGCATAGAGTTAATTTGTGGGTGATTTCGTATTCATATAGTGTAACTAAGCGTTAAGTTTTAGGTATTCACGACGTAGGTATTCACGATACCCGACGTAGATGTTTACGCCACTCGACGTAAATATTCACGCCACTCGGCGTAGATGTTCACGCAAGGGCTGCGTGAAATTTCACGGAAGCTCTAAGTAAATAGTAGTAGGATTCGTTATGATGATAGAACTGGATTTAATTTCTAAAAAAATCCTTGTACCTTCAATGCAGACAAAATAAACCAAGATTTATGGCAAAGTATAGATGTTTAGCATGTGGTTACGAGTATGATGAAGAAAGTGAGCACAAAGTTTGGAGCGAATTAGAAGACGATTACCTATGTCCTATCTGTAGTTCCGACAAATCCTTCTTCGAGGAAGTTGAAGAAGCCGCAGAAAGTGCAGTAGCAGAAACAACAAAAAACGCAGATCAATCAAAAGCCTATTTATCTGAATGGGCAAAAAGTGATGAAGCTACAGAACCTTACTTTAGAAAGATTCATGCTATGGCAGATGGTTTAACCTCGGAAACGGAAGCCATGAAAACACTTCGCCCAATAATTTCATGGGATAGTGTTTTAATTAAAGGAGCACAATTGGCTAAGTTTCCCTTGAGTCATAACGAAGAAGTAAAAACCAAAACTATTATTGGCCCCAAGGCAAAGAAACCTTTAGAGATTGATACGCCTATATACATCAGTCATATGTCTTACGGGGCCTTATCAGCCGAAATAAAAACAGCATTAGCTAAAGGAAGCGCCAAAGCCAAAACTTTAATTTGCTCTGGTGAGGGTGGTATATTACCCGATGAAATTGATAATGCCTACAAATATATTTTTGAGTATATCCCCAACGAATACAGTTGCACTGATAAAAACTTTAAACGTGCCGATGCCATTGAAATTAAAATAGGACAAAGTGCAAAACCTGGAATGGGCGGACATTTACCAGGCGATAAAGTAACGGCTGAAATTGCCAAAGTACGAGGTAAAAAAGAAGGTGAAGATATTCATAGTCCTGCTAATTTTAAGGATATCAAAAGTAAAGAAGACCTAAAAGCTAAGGTAGATTGGCTGAGAGAAAAATCAGATGGTCGCCCTATCGGGATAAAAATTGCTGCCGGCAATATTGAAGCCGATTTAGAGGTTATTCTATTTGCTAAACCTGATTTTATCACCATTGATGGCAGAGGTGGTGCAACAGGTTCAGCTCCAAAACACGTTAAAGACCACACCTCGGTTCCAACGTTATTTGCACTAAGCAGGGCTCGCAAATACCTCGATGCCAATAACGCTTCAGACATTAGCTTAATTATTACTGGTGGTTTACGAGTAGCTTCCGACTTTGCCAAGGCAATTGCCCTCGGTGCCGATGCCATAGCTGTAGCTTCTGCTGCAATGATTGCCGGCGGTTGTCAGCAATACCGCATTTGTAACACGGGAAACTGCCCTGTAGGAATTGCCACACAAGATCCTGAACTCAGAAAAAGATTAAGTGTTGAAAAAAGTGCAGAACGCGTTGCAAACTACTTAATTCAATCCACTGAAGAATTAAAAGACTTTGGACGAATAACAGGCAATCATAATATCCACAATTTAAATGTAAGTGATTTGTGTACTGACAACAGCGAAATATCAGATCATACAGATATTGAGCATGTTTAATTAATAAATAAGGGTGCAAAAAATACAAGTACTTTGAGTAATTGAGAATAAAAGATTTGGCGTAAAAGCTGACTTTTATCTTTTATTAAATCAATCACTTTTAGTACTTATGCCCCATAAAATTTAATTATTATTCATGAGTCAAGGAAAAAGAAAGTTTTCGCCAGCATTCTGGACAGCAAACTTTGCCGAATTGCTAGAACGCGCGGCGTATTACGGAGTATTTATTGTTATCACGCTATATCTATCAAGAATATTAGCCTTTAATGATATAGAGGCAGCAGCTATTGCAGGTACATTCTCTGCATTATTATATTTTTTACCAACATTTGCCGGTGCTTATGCCGACAAAATTGGCTTTAAAAAATCCTTATTAGTTGCCTTCTCATTTTTAACATTAGGATATTTTGGGCTTGGCTTATTTCCAACTATGTTAGAAGGAGCAGGTTTAGCACATTATGATATTGAAACCACATTTACAGGTTTAGAGGATAGCAATTGGCGTTATGGAATAATTCCAATAATGGCACTTATTATTATTGGTGGTAGTTTTATTAAATCGGTAATTACAGGTACCGTATCCCTAGAAACCACAGCTGAAAACAGAGCCACTGGTTTCTCAATATTCTACACCATCGTAAACATTGGTGCGTTCTCTGGTAAAACAATCGTAAAGCCACTAAGAGACGCAATGGGAAATGTGGGTTTAATTCACATTAGTTACTTCTCTGCCGGTATGACCTTATTAGCACTAATAGCGGTTTGGTTCTTCTTTAAACCATCAACAGCACAGCGTGAGGGTAAAACTTTTTCTGAAATATGGACTGCTTTTATTAAGGTATTAGGCAATACGCGTTTAATTGTACTAATTGTTATTATCACAGGTTTCTGGATGGTACAACATCAACTTTACGCTACCATGCCTAAGTATGTATTGCGTATGGCGGGAGAAAGTGCTTCACCAAGTTGGTATGCAAATGTTAACCCATTAATTGTATTTACAACAGTAGGTTTAATTACTTCATTAATGAAGAAACGCTCTGCCTTATATTCAATGACCATTGGTATGTTTATTATGCCAGTATCGGCATTTTGTATGGCTGCTGGTAATATGATTGGCGGAGAAACCATGAGCTTTATAAATATGCACCCAATTGCTTTTATGATGATTGTGGGTATTGCTTTTCAAGGATTGGCAGAATCATTTATCTCGCCAAGATTCTTAGAGTACTTCTCTTTTCAAGCACCTAAAGGTGAAGAAGGATTGTATTTAGGATTTAGCCATTTACATTCTTTCTTATCAAGTATACTTGGATTTTTAATGTCGGGGGTATTATTAGATCAATACTGTCCTGACCCAATTAAATTTGGAGGTAGAACAGCTGAATGGGCCGAAGCTACTTCGCATGCACATTACATCTGGTACTACTTTGGGGCCATTGCTCTTATATCAGCAATATCGTTAGTAGCATACGGATATATTGTAAAAAGAATTGATGCTAAAAAAGCATAAGTAAACTAGATTATATCTATACAATACACGTTGCAAAGTGTATTCACTCGCGCAACTAAAAGAGTCGGCATTATTACCCATCCCACCGGGTAAGCCGGCTCTTTCTTTTTTTATACAACTTTGTACTCAACAGTATTTCGTATCCGTAGACACACTATAATTACGTCTGTCCCCCATAAGATTTTAAGCTTACACTACTTTTATAGCTCTTAACTATAACAATCGTAAAAGCACTAAAAGTAAATGAAATACCTAAAACTTCTCATCCTTCTGACAATGCCACTAATCAGCTGGGCTCAAAATGAATCGTCAATTACAGGAATAGTTACCAATAGCAAAGGAGAAACAGTGCCCTTTGCTAATGTAGCGCTATACACACAAGAAGAAAATGCTTTAGTTGGAGGCGTAACTACTAATATTGATGGTGAATTTACCATACCTTATCTGGCTTCCAACACATACTCTATAATGGTTTCGTTTTTAGGATATGAACCATTAACCACAAACAATATCATCGTCAATGGTAATGTTAATTTAGGAGCCCTTCAACTACAAGACCAGTTAACGGAGTTAGAAGAAGTTGAAGTAAAAGCACAACGCCCTACCATTGAACAAGGCTTAGGAAAAACTACACTTAATGTGGGCAATGATTTAAGCAATGCCAACGAAAGCGCTTTAGATTTGATTCAATATGTACCATCCGGTTCAACCGATGCCGATGGTAACGTAACGCTTAGAGGAGCACCTGCAACCATATTAATTGATGGCGTACCAACCGATTTGCAGAATGCATTAGAAACGATACCTGTTGATGCTATCGATAAACTAGAAATTATTAATAACCCATCAGCCAAGTATGCTTCACAAAATGGTGCGGGTGTTATTAATATCGTATTAAAAAAGGATAACCTAAAAGGATCAAATGGAAGAGTAACGGGGATGTTAGGAACTCCTGATAGACAACAACTGAGTGGCAATATCATGTTACAGGATAACAAATTGAGTTCAAGTACGAATGTAAACTACACTCATATTTATGATGAAATTGATGCCAATTCAAAAAGAATTACGATTTCAGATACCAACCCTACTTTTTTAAATAACACAGGAACTAGCGAAAAAAACACCAGCAAAACTACCATCCGTCAGAAATTTAAATATCAGATCAATAAAAAATCATCAGCTAGAATTTCAGGAAACTACCAAAAATACGATACGGATAATAATGGTTATAACAGGGCCTTAAATTACAAAGCTGATTCTACACTACGAAGTGATAATAGAAACTCTACAATAGCAAATTATGAACGTGAATACTGGAGTATTAATGCACGCTATAATTACGACTTCAGTAGTAATACGAACCTAATAATTAATGCCAAACACGAAGGCCAAAATAGTTTGAACCAATCAGACCGTACTATTAACTTTTACGAGCCTGATACTGGTGAAGAAGAAAAGAGGTACAAAACCCAAGATAGATATGTGCCTGAATATATGAATAGCACAAGGTTAAATATCGATTTTGAACATAGCTTTAACAAACACCTAAAAATAGAATCGGGTCTATTCTTTGTTAATAAATATGCCAATACTGATAATCAGTTTCTAAGAACGGATTACAACTGGAGTGAAGATGATGAAGACTATATTCCCGATCTAGATAGTTCACAGTTCTACATTTTTGAAACAACAGAAAGAAACGCAACAGGATATTCTGTTTTATCAACTCAACTTGGGAAATGGGAGCTTGCCGGTGGATTACGCTATGAATATATTACGCTTGAGCCCTACTCTCCTACTAATGATTCTGGTGCAGTTAATAGAAATCATAATTTTTTACCCTCACTACAAGTTCGAAATGTAGTCAGTGATAATTTCGACTTTGGTTTTAGCTACTCTAAAAGAGTAAAAATGCCCAACTATCGACAATTAAATCCTATGGTAGTCTACAATGGTTTATATAATAAAAGCAGTGGTAATCCTTACTTGTCGCCAGAACAAATTCATAATATCGAACTAAGTGCAAACCTTAGAATTGGTAATCACCGTTTTATGCCTTCTATATTCTACAAGCATCATACCGATGTTATAACACAATATCAAGAGTTAGTTGAGGAAGATGGAGAAGAAATATTACATCGTAAGTTTGAAAATATCGGTAATATGGAACAAACTGGATTTGAGTTAAATATAAGCAACCGATTTTTTGAAGTATGGCGTTTGAAAACAAACTTCTTAAGTTATTACCAAGGCATTGATAATTTAAAAGATGGTGAGTTTGAAAGAATAAATGATTGGGTAAACAATGTTAAAATAACTTCGGATATTACTTTTCTTAAGACCTTTAAATGGCAAGTTACCGGAACCTATGAATCTCCAAGGAATACAACTGTTGGGCAAAATTACGAACGTATGTTTGTAAATACCAACATAAGGAAATCATTTTTAGACAACCAGGCTACACTTACCTTTAGAGTTAATGATGTATTTAATACACTTGATAGAGGCCGAGAGAACACCTCTTCTCCGAAATTTGTATCCACAAGCTACACGAAAGGAATCAGTAGATATATGGCCCTTGCCTTTTCGTATCGATTCAATACAATGAAGAGAAACTAAAACAAAATAACCTATGTAACTGAAACTTCAATTACATAGGTTATTGATATCTTTGTTACTTATTGATCACTTGCATGCCACTCAGCAAAGGAATTGGCAGTTTCGTTTAATCGTAAGCTATGTAGCTCTACTTCTTTTGGTAAACGTGCTGAAATACGTTCTGCCATTTCAATAATCATGTTTTCACAGGTAGGTTGGTAATCTGTTAGTATTACACGTTCGCCCATTTGTGGAATTTCTAAAAACCCTTTAATATCAGCATTTTTATTGAGCACCACTGTGTGATCCATCCTATCCACCACCTCTTCGTGTACTATCTGTTTTAGTACACCAAAATCAAGTACCATCCCATCTTTAGGGCTATTATTATCAGCAATAGGTTCTCCTAGTACTGTAACTCGCAATATATATGAATGCCCATGAAAATGTTTACATAAACCATCATAATTCCACAAGGCATGAGCCATCTCAAACCTAAATTCTTTTGTTAATCTTACTTTCCTCATCTATCCCAACTGTTCACGAACATGATAATTGACAACTGCAATTAAGTTCGGGCACATTTACTTACACAATTAATAATATTTTGAATGCTCTCATACTTTAATGAGTAGTACGTGTTTTTACCCTCACGCTGAGACACAAGCACTCCTTTATCCTTTAGTATCCCTAAATGGTGAGAGGTAGTACTTTGTTCTATATTAAGATTTTTATGTATCTCTGAAACGGTAAATCTATTATCCTCAAGCAAGCTTAAAATTGCAATACGCGTTGGATGCGCAATTGCCTTTAACATACTTGCTGCTCTATCTAATTCATTTGCATCTAAGTCCTGAATCTTCATCTCTTTATCATATTTTCCCTGTTTAACATAGATTAAACTAGCACATTTCCGCAGTAAATATATAATATTCATTCCAAAACACATTTATTACATGTAGATATTTAAATATATTTATTAAAAATTACCGTTTTTCAGAATATTCAATTGTATATTAATGAGCTTAATGCATTTATTATATTTGCGGAAAACTAATTTTCATGCTACAAACTACCAGAGGAATTGTACTAAATTATACTAGATATGGAGAAACAAGTGTTATCTCTCATATTTTCACTGAAGAATTTGGCAGACAATCCTATATGATTAATGGCGTGAAAAGCAGAAAGAATAAGGGGAAGAATATATTCCTTCAACCTCTAGCCCTAGTTGATTTAGAAGTATACAATAAAAATAAATCACAAATTCAGAGAGTTAAAGACTTTAAAGTCAATACTCCATTCTTCCAAATTCCGTTTGAACCCCTCAGAAGAAGCATTGCCTTTTTTATGGCGGAAGTTTTGAGCAAAAGCCTCACTGAAGAGCACAAACCCCATAATAACCTATTCAACTTTTTACATCAAAGTATTGAAATATTAGATTCTGATATTCAAGGACTGGAAAACTATCATCTATTTTTTCTTCTGCAATTAACAAAACCACTAGGCTTCTTCCCTAATATCGATAACCATATTAACAGCAGGTATTTTGATTTAAACAACGGACACTTCACCGATATAGAGCCAAGTCACAAACACTTTATGAATGCATGGGAAACTGAAATATTAAAAGAAATAAGCCATTTAGGATTAACCCAATTAGGTTTACTAAAGCTTAATCGCGAAAGTAGGACACAGTTTCTTGAAAAACTTCTTCAGTATTATAATTACCATCTTCACGGCTTTACTAAAATCAAATCACTAGACATACTAAAAGAGCTATTTGAATAAAATAGCTTTATGAATTTTTATATCAGAAAAGTTTTGTAAATTGTATCAAAGCGTTTTTCATTAAATCCCTCACTAACCTAAATTAAAACGTCTAATTATGAATTCACCATTAATCAGTTCTGATAGTAGAATCTTTACATCCCCGAGAAGTATAATCGAGTACACACGTAAAAACAATCTTATTAATCTTGCTGAAAGTTCATCTGCATTGCACGCAAATAATGAACTAATTAATAGCCTTCAGGGCTACACTAAGGAATACTCTAATCAAAGAAGTCCGAAGTTTGGTACTATTGAGCTGAGAGAGTTTATTGCTAATCATACAAAAAAGCTGTACGATTATAATTATTGCCCTCAAAAAGAAATAACAATAACTGCAGGTATTAAGCAAGCGGTATTCTCGGCAATTCTTGCACTTATAAAAGAAGGTGATGATGTTGTAATATTTGAACCTACACACCAGAGCTATAAAACTGCTATTAATATTGTTGGCGCAAATGCAGTATATGTTCCATTAAAACAGCCATCATTCGAAGTTAATTGGGATGATGTGCAAAAGGTGATTACACCCAACACTAGAATGATTATTATTAATACGCCACAATATCCTACAGGGTCTATTTTTACTGAACTTGATATGCTTAGGCTTCAGAAAGTAATTAATGGAACTAATGTAATTATTGTTAGCGACGAATCCTTTGAACAAGTACTGTTTGATGGGAATATGCAACAAAGTGTTTGTTTATATCCTAAACTTCAGAAAAAAAGTATAATTGTTTCTTCATTTAGTGAGTCTCTATTAATTCCCAATTGGAATATTAGTTATTGCAGTGCTCCTGAACACTATATGAAATCAATTAGAAAAGTATTAGCATCAATGAGTGAAGGTGTGCCCCTTCCCTGCCAGATGGCAGCTAACAATTATCTTCAAAAACAAGGTTACGATAGCTCTTTGTTTAAGACATATCAAGATAAAAGAGATCAACTATTATTAGGTTTAGACGATACTGAAATTAAACTTATTCCTTCAATGGGAACCTATTTTCAGTTAATTAATATTGAAAGTCTAACTTCAAAAAATGATGTCGATTTTGCTATTGAGCTAATGGAGAAACATGGGTTAGCAACTATGCCTACCAGTTTTTATTATCATCAAAAAGTAAAATCAAAACACCTACGTTTAAATATTTCTGTAGGAGAGAAAGATCTTGAAGCAGCTATTGAAGTATTAAATAAAGTTGCCAAATAATCTTGACACTTACTGCAAATATTAATTTCACCCCCTTTAATAGGGTGAAATTTGTTACTAACGACTGATGCTATATAAGTAACTTTGTTGGTGACATAGATTCTCGTTTTCTATGGTTTACACACACAAAAAACTACAAACCATGAAAAGAATACCTTTTTTAATATCATTACTACTTGTTTGCGTCTCAATATCCGCGCAATTACAAGGATTCAAGGTTAATAATTACACAACTAATAATGGCCTATCTCAGAACACGGTTTATTGCTCTTTACAGGATAAAAATGGGTATATGTGGTTTGGGACCAGAAGTGGCGGACTTGATCGTTTTGATGGAATAGAGTTTAAACATCATCGACGAAATCCTTACGACCCATTTAGTATAGGAGGTAACGAAGTAAACACATTGTTTGAGGATAGCGAAGGTTTAATTTGGGCCGGGTTAAGAAACAAAGGACTCTCAAAATATAACCCGTCAACCCAACAATTTACTAACTACTACCCCAATGCAAAAGACACCAATTCTCTTTGTTCTGCAACAGTATATGGTATCGAAGAAGATAAAAATGGTGAAATATGGCTCGCAACTGGTTGGGGACTTACTGTATATAATAAAAAGACAAACACTTTTAACCAATTGTATAGAGATATATTACATAACCGAAAGATATACTATAAAGGTATTTCATCCATCAGTAAATTTGGTGATAAGTATATGTTATTAGCAGAGCTTGATTCAGGCTTAACACTAATTAATGTGAATACAAAAAAAATAGAAAAAACTTGGGTACATGATAGTACCAATCCTAATTCTTTAAAAGGAAATCACCTATTAGCGGTAATGGTTGATAATAATAAAAGAATTTGGATAGGCTCAAATCAGTTTGGGATAGCTGTTTTAAACAGTATTGAATCAGACAAATTCATCTATTTAAATCCTGAGAAAAATAACCTGGCCTCAAAAGAAATTAGAGGTATAACGCAAGACAGCAAAGGAAATATATGGATAAGTACGAATAGAGGTTTAAATATTATTGAATCCAATAAAACTATAGATACAGACTTATACATTACGAAGTATACCCATGATGAGAGTAACTTATATAGTCTAAAGCAAAATGCTCTTTATAACATAAAAGAAGATAGGCAAGGTAATGTATGGATAGGAACATGGAGCGCCGGTGTTAATTATATAAATGTCAATAAAAATAATTTTGAGCATCACCAATGTATTCCAGGGAACAATAGGGCCATAAATATGCCTCTTGTGAGGAGCCTGCATAAACGAAAAAATAAAATATGGGTAGGAACTCAAGGCGGTGGAATAAATATATTGGACCTTAAAACAGGTAAATATGAATACACATTAAAAACAAATAAATTTGGAGTATATGCTCCTTGGGTCAGTGCTATAAAAGAAAATAGTAATGGGGTTCTATTTATAGGAACGATCAATAATGGACTTATCATTTATGATTCAAACACTAAAAAATCAACTAACCTTATACCCAAAAGTAAGATTCAAGATATACTAATAAGCAAAGGTAAAATATGGGTTCTAAATGAATCTGGTGTATTTTTACTTAACGTCGATCGACTACAAAAGAACCCTATAAACTTTAAGGATGAAGACTTAACGTTGATTTTAAAAGAACCTTGTAATGTTGCTTTTCAGGATAATAAACAACGTATTTGGTTAGGCGGCCCTAGAGGGTTAAAAATTTATTCGGAAACAGCTGAAGCTATTAATCAATTTGAATACAGTAAAGCAGATAAGAAATGTATAAGCGCTAACTTAATAACCTCTATTAGCCAAGATAATAAAAACAACATTTGGATAGGGACCTTAGATGGATTAAACGTTTTTAATGAAGATAGTCTAAATTTTAATTCCTTTGGAGAGTGGGATGGATTAAAAAGTAATGAAATTCAGAATATTTTCATCGATAAAAACAATAACATTTGGGTATCAAGCCCCAAAGGATTATCTGAATTTACCTATAACAGTGCAGCCTCTTCAGAAAACATGCTCACTAATTTTAAACACTATACTGTTGATGATGGACTACAAGATAATATGTTCTCTAATAACTGTAATATCGCAGATTCTGACGGAAAAATTTATATTGGAGGAGTAAATGGATACAACTCTTTTTACCCAGATCAACTTGAAATTAACCAAAAACAACCAGAAGTAATTATCACTGACTTTGAGCTTTTTAATAAACCTGTATCAATAGCCAATGAGGATTCACCATTAAAAGAAAGCATTACAAAAACTTCGTCCATTACTTTAGATCACACCCAAAACATATTTTCGTTTAAGTTCGCCGCCATAAACTATATTGCTGCTGAAAAGAATCAATATGCTTATAAAATGGAGGGTTTTGATGATGATTGGAATTATATTGGCACACGTAGAGAAGCCAATTATACAAAATTACCAACCGGCACTTACACATTCAGAGTAAAAGCATCGAATAATGATGACGTTTGGAATGAAGAAGGAACAAGTATTGAAATAATAATACTTCCACCCTGGTATGAAACTTGGTGGTTTAGATCGTTAGTAGCAATTATAATAGCAGGATCAATAATTTACCTTAGCAGGCGGAGGGTTCGAATTATAAAAGAACGTCAACGACGATTAGAACAAAAGGTAAATGAAGCTACTGCTGAATCAGAAAGTAGAAGTAAAAAACTAGCTGAGGCAAAAGAGCGCTTGTCTATAATTATGGATGAAGTAAAGTTAGAACTTGGTGAAACATCTGCACAATTATTAGAGGCAACCAATAGCCAAGCATCCACAATTGAAGAAATATCAGCCTCTATTGATCAAATGGCAAATGAAATTAATACAAATGCAACTGATGCAGCTAAAATGCATAAAAGTGCAAAAGAAATAGAAGTTGATTCTGAGATTAGTGTTAAGGTTGTTAATAATACGGTTAATTCTATCGAGGATATTGCCAAAGATATTGAGTCCATATCGGGTTTTGCACGAACAACAAACCTATTGGCACTAAATGCGACAATAGAAGCAGCTAAAGCTGGAGAATATGGAAGAAGTTTTTCAGTAGTTGCCAATGAAATTAAAAAGCTGGCAGATAGTTCTCAAGAGATGGCTGTAAACATCAAAAAAACCTCTAACAAAGGTCTTGAATCATCGCGTGAAGCGAATACTAAGATAACAGAACTGCAAAGTTATATACATAATATTGTTTTGTTAATTGATCAGATAAAAGAATCAAGTCAGAATCAGTCTTACGAGGCTAATAATGTAAATTCGGCCATACAGCAAATTTCAAATTATGTAAGTGGCACATCAGGCTTAGCCGAAAAATTAGATGAAGCTATTAAATCACTATCAATAGAAGATGAATAAAATAAAAAAGCCGATGAAAGTTTAATAATCATCGGCTTTATCTTTTCTCTGTAAACTTCTATCCTAGCGAAGCCAATATCTGTACACATATAATCAATAATACCATAGCTACAGGATATACAGTTGCATAGGCAATTGAAGGGGCATTAGTATCTGTCATTGGATCAACAGCTGCTAGTCCAGGTGTACTGGTCATAGATCCTGTTAAAGCACCAAGCATAGACAATACATTTACCTTAAAGAATATTTTTGCTACCAAAGCTCCTAAAAACATTGGTACAAGAGTAATAATTGCACCTGCTAAAAATAGCATCGATCCGTATTCATTATAAGTTTCTACAATGCTAGAACCTGCTTTTGTTCCAACTGCAGCTAAAAAGAACATTAATCCAAGTGTTCGTAATAATTGGTTGGCTCCACCGGACATAGACCAAATTATAGGGCCTGTTTTTCCAATTCTACTTAATATCATCGCAACTGTTAAAACACCTCCGGTTAAACCTAAAGAGAATGTAAAAGAATCACCTAGGTTCAATGAAAACTTACCCAATAAAAAGCCAAGTACTATACCGGCAGCAATGGGAAAGAAATCAGTATCTGATAGTTTTTTACTATTACCCCCAAACATTTTAGTAACCATTTTTAAGTGGTCTTTACTAACGGATATTTTTATTTTATCTCCCATCTGTAAAGTTAAGTTAGGACTTGGTGTAATATCGATACCAGACCTACGTACTCTAGTAATGGTTAAGTCATATGTAGATGTCCACTGACTTATTTCTCTAATTGTTTTATTAACAACCTCTGGATTAGAAACTAATATTGATTGAATCTCATAACCCTTAATTAGTGGGATAGACTCTTGTGTTGGAGATCCTATTAAGATCTCAACTTTTTTAAGTGCATCTTGTGTACCAACCGCTTTAATAATGTCACCCTTTCCTAAAATCATTGATGAGGTTGGTGCTTTTACTTCACCTCCGGCTTTAATTCTTGAAATAACACCTTGTGTCATTGTACGCACCTTTAAATCTCTAATAGACTTACCAACTACGTTATCATTTTCAACTACAAAGTGGCAAGTGCTAATCTCTGGAAAGGCATCTACTGTTCCCGATTCGTATTCCTCTTCTGCTTTCTTAATATTTACTCTAAATATTTTAGGATATAACCTTACAAAAAGAATTACTCCAATTACTCCAAACGGATAAGCAATACCATAACCAATAGAAACGTTAGGCGATCCGGTACTTTCAATGGCTGCCGCTAAACCGGGTGTAGATGTTAATCCACCAGTTAATAAACCTATGGCTACAGGTACATCTATATCAAACAACAATATACACCCATAGGTAACCAATGACGCCGATATTATTACAACAGCTGCCATTACCACCAATGTTCTACCCTGCTTTTTGAAAGAATCAAAAAAACCTGGACCAGCCTGAATTCCAATGGTGTAAACAAATAATATTAATCCAATTTTTTCAATAATCTTTGGCATCATGATACCATGATGTCCGAAAACCAGAGCTACAAAAATAATTGCAGATATATCTAAAGAAATTCCTTTAAACTTAATGTTACCAATAATATAACCGATACAAATAATTAAAAATAAGGCGATATACCCTTCTTGAAAGTATTCCATAATTGTTTGATATTTTTTTTGCAAAAATAAACAATATAATGCGCAATAATGACAAAAATCACTTTTACAACTGTTAAATTTAACTAAAGAACCATCTCTTTTTTGCAAAAATAGACTAACGCCCTCGTCAAATTATATACTTTTGCGCAAAAGGTGCATATTTTATCATAAGCACCTATATATTTTTAACACATTCTCCAGAAAAATGAAAAACAAAAGAATTATTACTGTTCTTATTATGTCAATTGGATTAATAATTTCAGTGAATGCACAAAACCATCACCAAACTAATACTAAGAGTGAGCATCATCACGAATCAACCAACTTAATTCATGCCGAACATGGGAAACATAAAATTGCAGCTTATGGCGGATTTACCCACATTAGTGCAGCCTTTTATGAACACGAAACACATGTTGAAAGTACAGGTAAGTGGGTTCCAACATTTGGTATAGAATATTATTACAAACTAAACCACCACTTCGAAGTTGGATTTATTGGAGATGTTGAATTAGATCAATATTATATTAGAACCACACATGAAGAAGAACTAGAAAGAAATAACGTACTTGTGGTTGCTGCTGTAGTTCGTTACTCTCCTATCAATAGACTTGGTGTATTTTTAGGGCCTGGTTATGAAACCGAATTTGTTGGAAAATCAGATGCAACCTCTTTCTTTGTAGCTAAACTAGGGATTGATTATGAAATTGAAATTGAAAATGGTTGGGAGTTAACCCCTATATTTTCATACGATATAAAAGAGGAATATTCAGCTTATTCATTTGGAGTTTCCCTTGGTAAACGATTCTAATAGTTAATAAACTAAGCTAAAGCCTTTCATTTATAATGGAAGGCTTTTTTTGTATACAAAACATTTTTATATTCACGATGCATTATAAACATTAAGAAAATGAATACATACGCATTAATTGCCGGTATAATAGCACTTTTTGCCACCTTGGGGCACCTTACAATAGGCAATCAGTCTTACTATAAACCCTTAAGTAAAAGTGATATTGACATCACAGTTAAAACCATATTTAAAGCTCTATTTCATTACATAACAGGCTTTCAAGTCTTATCATCTTTCATATTAATTATGATAGGAATTAGAGGTAACGGATGTAATTTCGAACCACTTTTAGTATTAGGGTTTATTGCAGCTAACTATATCTTTTGGATGATTACACAACTAATTATTGCCGCTAAATCTCCAATTAAAGGAGCTATTACAAAACTATTTCAATGGATTTTTTGGCTACTGATATCAGTCTTTACAATATTGGCCTTTATTCATTCGTGGAACTACATTAACGAATGGGTGTAATTTTTTAATTTACATCAGGATATAAATCACTTTTAAATCTTGCCTTGTTAATAAGTACTGAGTACATTTACGCCGATTTTACAATAACCTAAGGGTATGAAAGATAAGAAAAGAGCCAAACGACAGCTGATTAATTCATATTTTACTACAGTAATAAGTATAACGCTTGTACTATTTTTATTGGGTTCAGTTGGTTACCTCATTTTAAATGCCAACCGCTTATCAAATTATGTAAAAGAAAATATTGGTTTTAATGTTGTTTTAAAAGATAACATTAGAGAAGTAGAGGTGAAACGCTTACAAAAGTATTTAGATGCCTCTTCGTTTGTTAAATCAACCGAATATATTGATAAAGATGAAGCTGCTGAAGAATTGCAAAAGCAGTTAGGAGAAGATTTTGTTGATTTTTTAGGATACAATCCTCTACTATCCTCTATTGAAGTAAAATTATACGCACAATACGCAAACCCCGATAGCATTAAAAAAGTAGAAGCAATCTTTAACTCCTTTACCCAAGTTAAAGAGGTTTATTATCAGAAAAACCTAATTGAAAAGGTAAATGATAATGTAAATAAAATTAGCATTGTACTACTTGTATTTAGTGGTTTACTACTTTTAATTGCCATTGCTCTTATAAACAATACCATAAGATTATCGGTATATGCCAAACGTTTTTTAATAAATACCATGCAACTTGTTGGCGCTACAAAAGGATTTATAAGGCAACCCTTTATCAGCATAAGTTTATTTCATGGTTTTATTGGCGCAATTATTGCAAACGGAATGTTGGCTGGAGTAATTTATATTCTTCACCATGAACTAGGTGGCTTTATAGGTTTTGATAATATTGAACTCATCGGAATACTTTTTATTTTGGTGATTTTACTTGGCATAACCTTGTCATTTACATCAACTTACTTTGCTGTAAATAAATATTTAAAATTAAAAACAGATCAATTATATTTCTAACAATCTCGATATGTCTAATAAAGAAAACTCCAAATTCGAATTTGCCCTTTCTAAAGAAAACTATATTTTAATGGCAATTGGTTTTGGTATAATTATTCTCGGTTTCATTTTAATGATAGGTGGAAGAAGTGAAGACCCAAATGTTTTTAGTGAAGAACTTTACGGATTTCAAAGAATCACACTTGCCCCAATGCTAGTTTTATTTGGCTTTATATTTGAAATATATGCCATCATGAAAAAACCAAAACAATAGTATTAAACATCACTTCCATAATCACAACAACTAATTACACTTATTAAATGACTTGGATTGAAGCATTAATTCTTGGAATTATTCAAGGACTTACAGAATTCCTGCCCGTAAGTAGCAGTGGTCACCTCGAAATTGGCAAACAACTACTAGGCGTAGAAGCCACTGATAACCTAACCTTTACTGTTATAGTTCATGGAGCAACTGTATTGAGTACAATTGTAGTATTTCGTAAAGAGATACTTCAACTACTTATGGGTCTATTCTCTTTTAAATGGAACGAGGACACCCAATACATTGCAAAAATTGCGGTAAGTATGATTCCAATCGGCATAGTTGGTGTATTTTTCAAAGACTATGTTGAAGAAATATTTAACTCTGGTAATATCTTACTTTTAGTAGGTTGCATGTTATTAATCACTGCAACACTATTAGCATTTACCTTTTATGCAAAATCGAAGCAAAAAGAGATTTCATTTAAAGATGCTTTTATAATTGGTATTGCACAAACAGTTGCAGTACTTCCAGGTATTTCTAGGTCGGGATCAACCATTGCAACAGGATTATTACTTGGGAATAAAAGAGAATCAGTAGCTAAATTTTCATTTTTAATGGTACTTGTACCAATTTTAGGAGAAAATGTATTAAGCATACTTAAAACTGATTTCTCAGCAGAATCTTCTATTGGTGCCCTTCCTCTTCTAATAGGTTTTATTGCTGCTTTTACAGCAGGTTTACTTGCCTGTACTGCAATGATTAACCTAGTAAAAAAAGGTAAATTAATTTACTTTGCAATCTATTGTGCTATTGTTGGTGCTATAGCAATAACTTTTGCTCTATAAATTTATATTTGTGAATACAGAATCAGAATACGACTTTAAGGAAGGTGCTCTCCTTCTTTTTGATAAACCATATGAATGGACTTCATTTGATATGGTTAATAAGGTTAGAAAAAGAATATGCACTTACCTTGGCGTTAAAAAGCTCAAAGTTGGTCATGCTGGAACGCTTGACCCTTTAGCAACAGGTTTACTAATCATTTGTACTGGTAAAGCCACTAAAACTATTGACAGTTACCAAGCCAAGGAAAAAGAATATGTGGCTACACTTAAATTGGGGGCCACTACTCCATCGTTTGATTTAGAAACTGAAATTGATAAGACTTTTCCAACAGAACATATCGACAGAGCTCTAATAGATAAAGAACTTTTAAACTTTGTAGGAGAATTAGATCAAATTCCTCCTGCATTTTCTGCGGTAAAAGTAAAAGGTAAAAGAGCCTACGAGTTAGCTCGCGAAGGAAAAACACCTGAACTAAAACCTAAAAAGCTTGTTATAAAAGAGATCGAAGTTGTTGATTTTAAAAATGATGAGCTTGTTTTAAGAATTGTTTGCAGCAAAGGTACTTACATAAGAGGTTTAGCTAGAGATATTGGTTATGCTTTAAAAAGCGGATCACATCTAACTACCTTACGCAGAACCAGAATTGGTAAATATTCTGTAGAAAATACTCTTAGTTTAGAGGAATTTGAAAAAAAATTAAATTAATTTGTAACTTATTCAAAAACCCTACGTATAACCGACCTGCAAATCACTGCAGAATAATATCGAATAATTTAGTATTAATCACATAATATACTGCCACTTACTATTATTAAGTGTAGTAAAACTAAAGAAAGCAAATGAAGTTATCGAAGTTTAAATACGACCTTCCTGAGGAATTAATTGCATCTCATCCTACCTATAATCGCGATGAATCTCGCATGCTAGTGTTAGATAGAAAAACTGGAGAAATAGAACACAAGATCTTTAAAGATATTGTTGATTATTTCGACGATCAAGATGTAATGATCTTCAACAACACAAAAGTTTTTCCTGCCCGTTTATACGGTAATAAAGAAAAAACAGGTGCTGAGATTGAGGTATTTTTACTTCGTGAATTAAATAGAGACCAGAAACTTTGGGATGTTTTGGTAGATCCTGCTCGTAAAATTCGTATTGGTAATAAGCTATACTTTGGCGAAAACGATGAGATGGTAGCCGAGGTTATTGATAACACAACTTCAAGAGGAAGAACGCTTCGCTTTTTATACGATGGTCCGTATGACGAATTTAAGAAGTCACTTTTTGCTTTAGGAGAAACTCCACTTCCTAAATCTATCGACCGTGAGGTTGAGCCTGAGGATAGAGAGCGTTACCAAACCATTTATGCCAAACACGAAGGAGCTGTGGCTGCCCCAACTGCAGGTATGCACTTTAGCCGTGAGTTAATGAAACGCCTTGAAATTATAGGGGTAAACTTCTCAGAAGTTACATTACATGCTGGCTTAGGTAATTTCCGTTCTGTTGACGTTGAAGATTTAACAAAGCACAAGATGGATTCAGAGCAAATTTTTATTACTGATGAAGCGTGTGATATTATTAATAAAGGAAAAGACCAACGAAGAAAAATTTGTGCTGTAGGAACTACGGTAATGCGTACAATTGAAACTTCAGTTTCAACATTTGGCCATGTTAAACCTTTTGAAGGTTGGACTAACAAATTTATTTTCCCTCCATATGAATTTCGTGTTGCAAACTGTATGGTTACTAACCTGCACCTACCTTTGTCTACTCTAATGATGATGGGAGCTGCATTTGCAGGTTACGATCATTTGATGAATGCCTATGCTGTTGCAGTTAAAGAGAAGTATCGTTTTGGAACTTACGGAGATGCACTATTAATTATCTAATAAAGCATCACTTAAAATATACAAAGGCTGTGTTAACCCACAGCCTTTTTTTGGCCCTAATCCAAGCATAATGTCTAAAATATTTGGTTAAAGTTGAGTTAATTGACGATTAAAAAAGTTCGAGTAGCTTTATAAAACAGTATTTTTCAATTAAATTTACCATTTCACAGATTATTTCTAGAATCATGGCAAATAAAAAATTAAAGATTGGCATTCTTTCTGCTGGCGGCGATTGCCCTGGTATTAATGCCGCCATCCGTGGCGTTGGTAAAACTGCAATTGTACAATACGGAATGGAAGTAATTGGCATATCAAATGGCTTCAGTGGCCTTATTGACATGAATACACAACCACTTACAGAAGATCACCTCTCTGGAATATTAACATTGGGTGGTACCATCCTTGGAACTTCAAGAATGAAACCATTTAAACCTCAGGAAGGAGATACTGTTGAGAATAAACCTGAAGTAATAAAAGAAAACTACGAAAAACTTGGTTTAGATGCCCTTGTATGCATTGGCGGAAATGGAACCCAAAAAACAGCAAATTTACTTTCTAAAGAAGGTTTGAATATTGTTGGGCTACCAAAAACAATTGATAATGATGTTTGGGGAACTGATGTTACGTTTGGCTTTGATTCTGCTGTAAATATAGCAACAGATGCTATCGATAGACTTCATACCACAGCAAACTCGCACAAACGAGTAATGGTAATTGAAGTAATGGGACATAATGCTGGTTGGATTGCTCTATACTCAGGTATGGCTGCCGGTGGCGATATTATCCTGTTACCTGAATTAGATTATGATATGAATGTAGTAGCCAATACACTCAAAGATAGAGCTGAAAAAGGCAAGGCCTATTCTATTGTAGTTGTTGGCGAAGGCATCGAGCGCCCAGGCAAAAAAAGTGCAGCCCGATATGTGGCCAAGCAAATACAAGAATTAACTGGTCTTGAAACCAGGGAAACAATATTAGGATACATTCAACGAGGTGGAAGCCCATCTCCTGCTGATAGAATTCTAGCAACACGATATGGCGCTCATGCTGCCAAATTAATATACGAAGGTAATTTTGGTACAATGGTTTGCCTTGATAAAGGAAACATAACCTCTATCCCACTTGAAGAAGTTGGGGGAAAAACTCAATTACTAAGCCCCGACCACTCTCTTATTGAGAAGGCTCGCAACATGGGCGTATGTTTCGGCAATAAATAGGCTACCAAAGATAGAAACAAAACTTAATGCGGTTTGTGGTGTTAATAATTAAACATCAAAAACCGCTTATTTACTATAAAGCATATAATAATTAACGATGACCAAAGAACAAATAAACGCACTAAATCAGCAATTTAAAGATGCAAGCCCAATTGAACTAATCACTTTTTTTTTAGATAAGTATGAAGATAAAATAGCCCTATCTTCAAGTCTTGGCGCAGAAGACCAAGTTCTTACACAAATGGTAACATCTATTAAATCAGATGCTAGTATTTTCACATTAGATACCGGACGTTTATTTCCTGAGACTTACGACTTAATTGACCGCACATCAAAAAAATATAAAACCAACATACAAGTATACTTTCCGCAGCCTACTGCCGTTGAAACGATGGTGAAAGAAAAGGGAATTAATCTATTTTTCGATAGTATTGAAAATAGAAAGCAATGCTGTAATACTCGCAAAATAGAGCCTTTAAAAAGAGCTTTTAAAGGATTAGATGCTTGGATATGTGGTTTACGCGCAGATCAGTCTGTTACGCGATCTGAAATCCAATTAATTGAATGGGATGAAAACAATAACATCGTAAAAATTAATCCGCTTGCATTTTGGAGCGAACAAGATGTTTGGGATTATATTGATGAAAAAGGAATTCCGGTTAACCCGTTACATAAAAAAGGTTTCCCAAGTATTGGTTGCCAACCATGTACAAGAGCCATCATGGAAGGTGAAGATGTTAGAGCTGGTCGATGGTATTGGGAAAACCCGGATACCAAAGAATGTGGCCTACACAAAAAATAACCCACAATATTTAAATTTATCATTTACCAAAAAATCATTATAAATGAGCAAATTCAAAAAACAAGGTCGTGCCAAATGGATAGGTATCTCGCTTATCGTTGTGCTTTTATCAGGAGGCTTAGCTGGCTTTATTAACGATGATCAACGCAATTTCTCAATAGTTAAGAATCTTGATATTTTCTATACTTTATTTAGAGAGTTAAACAGTTATTATGTTGACGAAACAGATCCTGAGGATCTTATTAAAACTGGAATAGACAACATGTTAGAGTCGCTTGACCCTTACACTACCTATATTCCGGAAGACGACATGGAAGATTTCAATTTCATGACTACTGGTGAATATGGAGGTATTGGATCTCTTATCTCAAAAAGCGATGAATATATTATTATTGCTGAGCCATATGAAGGTTTCCCAGCACAATTGGCTGGATTAAAAGCAGGTGATAAATTACTTGAAATTAACGATGTTGATGTTGTTGGTAAAAAATCAAGCGAAGTAAGTGACTTATTAAAAGGACCTGTAAATACACCTCTAAAATTAAAAATTGATAGACCGGGTGAAGAGAAAGCCCTAACCATTGATTTAACTCGTCAGAAGATATCGATTAACCCAGTGCCTTATTACGGAATGGTGAATGATAAAACGGGTATCATCATGCTAAATAATTTTACTCAAAATTGTTCTGCTGAGGTAGCAAAAGCATTCAAAGACTTAAAAGAAAACCAAGGTGCCGAAAGTATTGTACTTGACTTACGCGGAAACCCAGGTGGTTTATTAGATGATGCTGTTAAAATTGTTAACCTATTTATTGAAAAAGGAAACGAAGTAGTTTCAACAAGAGGTAAGGTAAAACAGTGGGATAAAGTTTATAAAGCAACTTCATCTCCTTTAGATACAGTAATGCCATTAGCAGTATTAATCAGTCGTGGTTCAGCTTCTGCTTCCGAAATTGTATCTGGTAGCTTGCAAGACTTCGATAGAGCTGTTTTAATAGGCCAACGTTCATTTGGTAAGGGATTAGTTCAGAGCACTCGTAATTTATCGTATAACGCCAAATTAAAGGTGACTACAGCCAAATATTATATCCCAAGTGGAAGATGTATTCAGGCAGTAGATTATACACACAGAAATGATGATGGAAGTGTAGGTTTAGTGCCAGATTCACTAATTACTGAATTTAAAACCTCAGGTGGCCGTTCTGTATACGATGGTGGCGGTGTATCACCAGATATTATGGTTGAAACAGATAAATTCAAGAACATCACTTTTGCTTTGGTAGCTCAATCTATGATGTTTGATTATGCAACAGAATTTGTTCTTAAAAATAAAGAAATTGCAGCTCCAAATCAATTTGAAATTAGTGATGATGTTTACAATGAGTTTGTAAGCTTTGTTGAAGCCAAAGAAGATTTTTCTTATAAATCAGCAACACAAGAATCTTTAAAAAAGCTAGTTGATGTTGCCAAAAAAGAAAAGTATTACGATAAAAATAAAGAAGAATTTGAAGAACTTGAATCCTTACTTACTCTGAATGTAAAAGAGGATATGATGTTGTTTAGAGACGAAATTGAAGAGTTCTTGGCTTCTGAAATTATCAAACGCTACTACTATCAAAAAGGAGCCATTAAGTATACTCTTAAAGATGACAAGGAACTAGCTAAGGCTATTGAAGTGCTTGGTGATAAAAGTACGTACAATGGTATTTTAGATGGAAGCATAGCTTCACACGCTGGTGATAAAAGAAGCATGAAATCGAAAGATTAAATAATCTGCTATATTATATAAAAAATCTGATGCCATTTGGTATCGGATTTTTTTATGCCCTTAATTCAAATGTAATACAATTAAAGGTTTCAATTATTTTATAATGACAAATCAATCTAAACATAAGCACGAAGTTAAAAATACCCAGTGGCTATTTACTAATTTATAGTTATAGTTTTATTACTTTAACGGCATCTTATAACGAAACTTAGGCATAAAAACACACGAGTAATGATTAGCTTGATTAAATCAAGCCCCTATCTTTAACCTCTAAGTATTTATTAATTACTGAAATCGTTAACTCATCAGGGCGTACGCTAATGTTTAATATGCCATGATGTGTAAGTTCTTCCATCAAAGCATATTTATTGTTAATGTGATTATTAGCTAATGCCTTCTGGTAAATACCCTCCATGTTTTTGGCAGAATCATGAGTAAGTTCCTCTAGTTCAGTATTAATAAAGGTAACTAGTAATACAAGGTGTCTTTTGGCCATCTTTTTTAATAATGGTAACTGACGTTCAAGACTTGGGTTACTCTCAAAATTAGTGTAGAAAATAAGCATGCTCCTACCCTGCGTATTTTTTTCTAATGCTGCAAAAACCTGTTCTAGATTTGATTCATTAAATTGGGTTTCTTGCGCATAAAGAGTTTCTAAAATACGATTGAGTTGCAATTGTCTATTATCACTTTTTATGAGCGAATGCACTTTTGAAGAATAGGTTAACAACCCCGTTTTATCTTGCTTTTTTAAAATTATATTTGATAATGCTAAACTCGAGTTAATAGCATAATCTAGTAAAGTCATTCCTGAAAAAGGCATCTTCATGGTACGCCCCATATCTATAAGCTGATAAATATGACGCGATCGTTCTTCTTGATACTCATTTACCATCAATTTATTAAATCGAGCTGTAGCTTTCCAATTTAATTTTCGGTAATCATCACCAATTACATATTCTTTTATTTGCTCAAATTCACGACTATTTCCTGGTCGTTGGTATAATTGGTTGTTTTGTTGGTTTCTATTGTAAGAAAAGGCTAATAACTCATGCTTTTTTAGCTGTATAAACGAAGGATAAACAGCCACACCTTTATTTGCATCAATACTATAACGCATTGAAAAAAGCCCAACTTTACTACTAACCAACACACGCAATTTCCCGAAATGATAGACACCACGCTTTACTGGTCTAACACTATAATTAAAACTATGAGATTCGGATGGCGCAAAATCTTTATTTATTAAGCTACTGCGCTTCTGAAACTGCACGGGTAGTTCATCAATAAAAACAACACTAGTTCTAATCCGATAGGCACTTTTTAGCTCATACTTAATGCTATTATAATCTCCATTTGAAAAGCGTTCGGCCACTTTACGAGAAGCCGAGAATGAACCTTGCCAAATCAAAAACAGATCAACAATGATTAAAATTGATAATGCAAATAACAACACCCTTGAGAGTACAAATAAAGGACTAAAGAAGTGCCCGAATACAAACAATACGATCAATATAAAAAGAGCAGTATAAAAACGTTGATTCAGAAATATATTTAAAACTCGCTTCATTGAAGAATAATTTGTTTTGGGCTACCTAGGTACTTCAACCTTACTTAGTATTGATTGTACAATATCGGCTGAACTAATTCCTTCTATTTCCTTTTCAGCGGATGGAATAATACGATGAATTAATGCGGATGTGGCCACCATTTTAATATCATCGGGAGTTACAAAATCACGACCTTGGATAACGGCAAAAGCTTTAGCACTGCGCAAAATTGCCAAACTAGCTCGTGGAGATGCTCCCAAATAAATATCGGGGTTATTTCGGGTACTATTAACAATTGCAGCAATATAAGCTAACAAAGACTCCTCAACATGGATCTCATCTACTTGCTCACGTAACTGAATTAATTCATCAGCACTCAAAACAGGTTGAACATTTTCCATTTGCTGATTTGAGTTTTGCTTACTAAAACGCATTAAAATAGCGGTTTCCTCTTCAAGTGTTGGAAAACCCATCTCTATTTTAAATAAGAAACGATCGAGTTGAGCTTCAGGCAAACGGTAAGTTCCTTCATGCTCAATAGGGTTTTGAGTACCAACCACAAAAAAAGGTTTGTCTAATTTATATGTTGTTCCTTCAACACTAATGCTGCGTTCTTCCATAACCTCGAAAAGGGCAGATTGTGTTTTAGCCGGAGCTCTATTAATCTCATCAATCAGTACAATATTAGAGAATAATGGTCCTTTCTTAAACTCAAAATCTGATTTTTGTGCATTGTAAACCGAAGTTCCAATTAAATCTGCAGGCATCAAATCGGGGGTAAACTGAATACGAGTAAAATTAGTATTTACTAGTTTCGCCAATAATTTGGCAGATAATGTTTTGGCAATTCCAGGAACTCCTTCTAACAAAATATGCCCATCAGCAATTAAAGCAGTTAGTAATAATTCAACTGTTTTATCCTGACCAATTAGTAGTTTCTGAATTCCAGTTCTAACTTGATCTAGTTTTTCTTTTATCTGATTAATATCAACACGTTGTATATTTTCCATAGGATATATCTCTCTTTAAAATATCTGTTACAAAAACTTTTCGATGGTTTTATTTATTTCAATTAATTGCTCTTGCGATATGTTTGTACCACTTTTGGCTATGTTAATTTGTTGCAATAATTTATCAACCTCAACTTCCGACTTACCTGTTTTTTTCATCAATTGATCCTTAACTTGTAATGTAGGCCGATTCCATTGGATAAGGTACTTTCTCTTGGTTTTAATACGTAGGTTACGTACAACATATTGGGCTATTGTTCCATTGTTTTTATTACTTAAATACAAATTTGTTAAGGTGCTAAGAAAGGCAATTGAAGCATTCTCAGGAGGATTAATTACCGGAATCAATTCTTGCTTACGGCGCCAGAAAAGTGAGAAAAAGATAACGAATACGAAGGTTAATAAATAGAAAGCATAACGCATTGGTGCAGAACTTAACACGTAACGCAACTCTGATTGCGAAGAAAAACTTCCATTATTTAGAAAATCATCCCAAACAATTGGAGCATCAGGCATTTTTGAAAACACACCATTTACATATTGGTAATTATACCCATGCGCAAAGTAATAGTTGGTAAAAACCAGTGGCGATAAGTGCATTAATATTGTTCCGTTTGAAAACTGAGCTTCAATAAAATTGGGTTTATCGTTAATTGTACCTAAAACTTTTACATTCTTAACACTATCTGCTACAATAAAATAATAGTGATTATTATAAGCCTTTATCTTATTTAAGGTATCTGTAAAAACAATGTTGCTATCACTTAACTTTAATTGCTTTACTGTATGATTTTCGTAAGCGTATTCTTTTCTTATTCCTAGAGTATCCATCAACTGATATGGCATTTGCTCTGAAACAAGCATTATAGTGTTTCCTGCGTTTAAATGTTTGAGTAAGCTTTCAGTTGATTGCTCATCAAAACCAATACCTGGTGCCATATAAACAAGGCTATAATCAGTAGAATCTTCTTTGGCGTATTCAAAAAATGTTTGATTAATACGCGTTAAACTATCCTGCCAAAGCCCTGTTTTAGCCATCTCATATAAAATACTTGTACCATATGGTATTTTGTCGCGGCTTGATAAAGTGGCTTTCCAATTTAATTCTTCCTTTTTATAGAATTCAAAAATCCCCATCAAAATAAAGCCTACGCTTAACCAGATATAATATTGCTTTGGTATCTTCATTTTGAATGTATTTGTGCTGAAATAGCTGTAATCTCAACTTTTAAACTATCATACTTACTCTTATACTCATCGTTGGTCCATGGCATTTCTCCATACCAAGCATCCTCAAAAGTACGAGTAGCGTATGTAAATTGATTATAAAATGGTTTCGATTTTAATTGAAGTAAATATTCGAAATTCGATTTTTGCTTCTCCCATACAATAAGCTCTACTTCATCAAGCTTTTGTAACAATTGCAAATAAGAATATCGGATGGCTAACCTATAATCAAAGTCTGATATAGCTGCCAAAATCAGGTTATCAAAGTTCACTTTCCCAATAACATCATCACCTATAAATCCATCTGCATTTTTAATGGTTTTCAGTTTCGGTTTTCGAAGATCACTAAAACTTAAACCTACAATTTTCATTACAATTAACACAAGAGTTACTATAACAATTATATAAGGTAATACTTCTGCAAAATGAAAAGATGCCTTGTTACCAAATAACTTTGAAAGAAACCAAATAATCCACTTTTTAAGTGCAGATAAACTAAAAGTATTATCCTCAACCTCAATATAGGATGCATAAGGCTCCTCCAACTGAAGCTGCTGCAATGTTTGCTCACTCAAAACCTCATGGTCATCGGCAATAAACACATGAGCCTGAAGTTTTGATACACTAAGCAATTGAATGATTGCAAATACGATAAAGTAGATGTATCGGTTGACTAAAATGGGTTTATGAATCATAAATCTAGAACAAAGGCTTTTCTGTACTATCATCTATCACATTCATAGCTTCAATTTGCTCGGCTAAACCAACCTCTTCTTTTAATTCAACTAAAGAAAAATATCTCATGCCAAAACCAACTGAATAAAAACAGTATAGAAACAAAGAAACAAACATGATAATTGGAATACCAAAAGTCATTACAGAGCCTAAGTAAGAAAAATCAGGCTGAGAATTGGGGTTAGTAATTAGTTGCGAAAACATTTTATAAAATGCCAAAATGTAAAAAGGGACTATCACTATAGCTGAAATAAAGCCTTGGATAAAGTATAATAAAATATAGTATCCAAATGTACTCCACCAATTACCTTTAATCAACTCAAATGATCGTCCGAAAGAATCTGTTATTGAAGCATCCTCAATACCAATTGAAAAAGGATAAATACTAAATGCAATCATCAGGTATATTAACCCGAACATCATAACAAAAACACCTAAAACCGGCGATATTATAGATAACACCAATGTTACTATAAATCCAACAAAACTAATACCTATACCCAATAATATACCTGCGCCTAAGTATTTCCAGAAATACTTTTTTATATCAGTAAATATTAACTGTAAGGTAATTTCATCTTTGGCATGTTTTAAACTCATTTTCATATAAGAAACAATAGATGCTTGATAAAAAATCCCTCCGATTATAAGAAGAATATATGCCGGAATAAAAAGAGCAAAATCGAATGGGTTGGGCTCAAGGGTTGTTTCAAACATTGAAAACATGGTACCATAAACCCGTCCTATTAGGATGCCTCCTAGTATAAAAAACGGACCTACTAAAACCATCATAAGTTTAAGCAAATTCCAAATATGAATTTTTAAATAGTTAAATACATCACTAACGGATTCTGATACAGTTCTTTTTTTTCTAAGCTGAAATGTGTTGTACATGCTTTTTATAAACTAAGTGTGGATAAATAAAAAAGTAAAATATAATAGTAATTAACGATATAGCTATGACCAAAATACTAAGCCATTGAATTTGTGAATGTCTGGTTAAAAACGATTCAATAAACCCTGCAATTATAAAAAAAGGAACTAGTCCAGTAACAATTTTAACACCCGCTATTGCCCCTTTCTGAAAGGAGTGTATACGAGAATAGGTACCCGGAAACAATATGCTATTTCCCATAACAAGACCAGCCGCACCTGCTACAACTATACTAAATATTTCAATAGTCCCGTGCATCCAAATACCAGATGCCGACTCCCAAAGTAAATTGTAATTGTAAAAAAAGTATTGAAAAGAGCCCAACATCACACCATTTTTAAAAAGCATAAAAGCTGTTCCAACAGATAAAAGCGCGCCCATTGCAAAGGCAATTAAAGCTACTCGTATGTTGTTAAGTGTAATCATAAAAAACATCGAAATTTCGTTTTGAGAAGCGTATACCCCAAGAGGCTCCCCTTTTTCAATATTTTCGATGGTCATATTAACGTAATTATCTCCTGTAATTAAACGTACGTAATCTACATCATTAGCGGCAGAAAAGGCTCCTATTAAAACCGCAATCACAAATATTAGGCAACTATAGAACAGTTGTTTGTAATGAGAATGAATTAAAAGTGGGTAGTCCTTTTTGAAAAATGTATATATTCGTGACCAGTTTTCGCGCTTGGCAGTATGCATAAACTGATGCGAATTAAGCACCAATTTATTTAAATAAGCTGTAGTGTTACTATTAGGATAATAGGTTCTGGCATAGGACAAATCATCGCTTAATTGCATATAAACTTTAGATATAACCTCAGGGTCAACCTTTTGCTTTTTTGTTAGCAGTTGCTCTGCTTCAAGCCAACGTTTTTTATTAATTTTAGAGAAGATTATTTCACGCAAAACCTTAAATCTTTAAATATGGATCCGAAATTTAACATAAATAATTCTCAAAATGTAAATATTGAGGTCAATTTTGCAGGTGTAGGCGAAAGATTACTTGCACTCATTATTGATGGCCTCGTTTTAGGTGGCATTGGAATGGCACTTTCAATTGCCGTGGCAACAGCACAACCAGGAGATACAATTGTCATCATAGTATTTTCAATATATACTTTTGCAGCCATGCTATATTATTTTTTTATGGAGTGGCTTTTTAAAGGACAAACCATTGGAAAAAAATACCAGAAGATAAAAGTTATTCATAAATCGGGTACTGATGCCTCTATATTTCAATTACTCATCAGGAATTTAATACGTGTATTCGATTCTATTTACGGACTTGGTTTACTAGTCATATTCTTTAGTAAGAAATCTCAACGTTTAGGGGATTTAGCAGCCGGAACTATCGTGGTAAAAACGCATCAGAACATTAAGTTTAATGAAACTGCATTTGCTGAAACCGAAGAAAACTACTCTCCTACTTTTGATAAATTAGAGATACTTAGAATTGACGAGAAGGATATAGAAATTATTAAGCACGTGATTGAGAGAGATACCATGGAAATTAATTGGAAAATAGTTGGTGCCTTGGCTACAAAAATTAAAGCCAAAGCACAAATCAATAATAATGAATTAAAATCGCTTGAAGTTCTGAAATGCGTGGTTAAAGATTTTCAGTATTACCATGCAGGATAAATTACTTTCCTGTTAAAGTTCTGATGACATAGGAAGCTGCGTAACAACCAAACATTGCAGGTAAATAAGAAATAGTGCCCAAAGTGGACTTTTTATTTCTTTCTCCTTCAGTTTTAATTACATATTCTTTGGGTGCTTCCTCTGTTGAAAATACAACCTTAACCCCTTTTCTAATTCCTTGTTTGTACAAACGTTTTCTAACACTACGGGCTAACATACAATATTCAGATTTAGAAATATCGGCAATTTTAATTTGAGCAGGATCAAACTTTCCACCTGCCCCCATGGCAGATATAATAGGTGTTTTAGTATCAACTGCCGACTTTATTAAAGCAACTTTTGGCGACAAAGTATCAATAGCGTCCACAACAAAATCGAAACCCTTTGATACCAATTCTTCAAAACTATCTTCATCAATAAAAGAGTTGATAACAGTTAAATTAAGCTCAGGGTTAATATCTAATAAACGTTGGGCTACCACATCTGCTTTAGCCATATTAATAGTACTTGTTAATGCAGGTAACTGACGGTTTATATTACTTGCATTCACAGTGTCTCCATCAACAATTGTAAAATTACCAACACCTGCCCTTGCAATTAATTCAGCAGCATAAGAACCAACTCCTCCTAAACCAACAATAAGAATATGTTTGTGCTTCAAATCCTGCAACATATCCTGTCCTAACAAAATCTCTGTACGTTCTATCCAATCCATCACTTACCAAATACTCTACTAAAATTTTTACTAATCTGATCTTCTAATAAATCAGGTGGCAAATTTAATAAGCTTTGTGCTTTTTTATACACATCACTAACTAATAAATCAGAATCATCGGTTTCAAAAAGCATATAATTTTGATCTATATTTTTCATGGTTTCCTCAAGCTTCGCAGAATTATTGAGTAATGATGCACCAAATGATAGATATACTCCTTTGGCTACTAATTGCTTTGCTGTCTGATACGATCCATTATAGCCATGTAATACCCAGGGCTGTTTAGCCTTAAACTTAACCCTATACTCTAAAATTAAGTGATGCATTTTTACCGAATGAATAATTAAAGGTAATTCGTATTTCTCCGATAACTCTATTTGTTTAACAAACACAGCGACTTGTATATCAGTATTTTTAATAAACTTATCTAAACCACATTCTCCTATAGCATCTATTTTTTTATCAGAACAATAAGTATCTAATAATTGTAGGCCTAAATCAATATTAGCAGTATTTATATGCCAAGGATGGATGCCACAAGAAACAAGGCGAGTTGATGTTTTGTCAGCAATGGCATCTGAATGAAAAAAGCTCACACAATTAACATCAGCACTTGAGTCTATTTTATGAGTATGGGCATTTATAATCATATCATTAAAATAATTGAAGTAATTTGTTTTTACAAATACTCACTAACTTTATATTATGAATGAGATACATGTAAGTTGTGCCATAATAATTAAAAATGATAAAATTCTGCTTGCTCAAAGAAGCATAAATATGCAACACCCGCTTTTATTTGAATTTCCTGGAGGGAAAATAGAGGAAAACGAAAGTCCTGAAGAAAGCATTCAACGAGAAATAATTGAAGAACTTTCATGTACGATCACCATTCATGAGAAACTTCCCCTTTTTAGACATAATTACAATAATCGAGCAATTGTATTACATCCCTTTATTTGCCATATAAAAACAGGTACTGCAGTTAATTTAGAGCACCGCCAAATAGTCTGGTCAGAGTTCAATAAACTAAGTACTTTTGAATGGGTTGAAGCAGATATTGCAATTTATGAGTATTTAACGGAAAAATACACCACATTAAAAAACGAATGCTTTAAGGATGATTATTAAATATTTATCAAACAAAACATGATTTTAGTATAAGTATTAAACACTATAAATACCTTGCGTGTTATAAATGATAAAAACCCACAAATCATAATATAACAAACTATGAAAAAGAGAATTATTATTCCTTCAGTATTGCTCGTAATTGTTTTTATTTTTCTCTTCTTTTTATCAACAATTGCTAAGAATTACGTTAATAAAAATGGAGAAGAACTAACAAGCAGAAAGATTCTTATAAACGAATTACACATTGACTATTTTAATTTGAAGGTTACTGTGGATGGATTTACATTATTTGAAGAAAATAAAACAGATACCTTCGTTTCTTTTGATCAACTTCTTATCGATTTTAATCCATGGAAACTATTCAATAAAGAATTCTCGTTCTCGCAAATACAACTCAGTAACTCTTATATTAACATTGAACAGAATGATGATATATTCAATTTTTCGAGTTTAATAGAACATTTTAATGACACCACAAATATTGAAACCGAAGCAGTTGATAATGACACAACTCAATCAGAAATTAAATACTCCATAACCGACTTTAAATTAATTACTGGCAGGTTTAAATACTACGATAAATCGATTGATAATTTAATTGAAGTGGATGATATTAACCTACAATTACCTGAATTTGCTTGGGACAGCCAAAGCAGTAAAATGGGGCTTGAATTTGCTATTGGTAAAGAAGGATCTGTTATAATAAATACCACTGTAAGTGAGCAATTAGCCCACTATAAAGTAAATTTTCAGACTAAAAATATACAGTTAAATAATTTCACTAATTACTTAAAAGAAAGTGTAAACATTGCAGATTTTAATGGTTATTTGCAAAGTAATATCAACATTGAAGGAAGTTTAAAAGAAACCTCTGAGGTTAAAATTGATGGCGTTATTGCGGTGGATAGTTTAATTATCATTGATGGAAACAACAATGAACTATTATCCTCAAAATCAATAAAAACAGAATTAGAAGATATCGATATTGCGAAGAATTCGTTTGTGATTAAAAATGTAATTATTGATGAACCTAATATCAATGCTACCCTAGGAAAAGTGCAAAGTAATTTTGAATACTTTTTTGCACCTATCATCAATTCCACAGATACAACCGAACAAGAAGAAACACCTAATACTCCTCAAGAAGCTGAAACCGAAATCTACTATAATATTAAAGAGTTTGTAGTAAATAATGGTAAAGTAATTTTTAGAGACAGTACTTTAAATAGATCGTTTAAATACGATATATCAAATATTGATTTACAAGTAGCGGATATAAATACTACAAACAGGGCAATTCCTGTTGATTATAGCATGAATTTTATAAACGATGGAAACTTTAAAGGAAAGGCTATAATTGATTCAGAAGAACCTACTAATTTAACTTATAACGGAAAAATATCTCACCTCGACTTACATAGTTTCTCACCGTACACTGAATATCATTTGGGCTATCCTATCAACTCTGGTTTATTCTATTACACCTGTGATATTGAAATGAATCCTACTGAACTTTTAAACGAAAATGACATTTTTGTGCAAGACATAGAGTTTGGTAAAAGCACCGGAGATACCACTGCTGCAAAGGTTCCTTTAAAACTTGCCATGGTCATATTAAAAGATTCAAAGGATAATGTTGAAATGAATGTGCCTGTCAGAGGTAATCCTTCAGAACCAGGCTTTAGACTGGGTAAGATAATGCTTAAAACTTTTGGAAAGTTCTTAGTTAAAGCCGCCGCATCTCCGTTCGGAGCACTGGGTAAAATGGTTGGCACTACAGCCGATGAATTAGACCACATCCCATTTGAATATACACAAGATTCAATGGCTATTAAGCAAAAAAACATCTTGGATAAGATTGCTAAAATATTGGTGAAGAAACCCGACCTAATATTTACATTCAGACAAGACTTATCAATGGATGATGAAACATATTTCTTATCTGAAAAAGCTATAAAAGAAAAGTACATTACTGAAAAAATGAATTCTAAAAATCTTAATTGGCTTGATATAAAAGATAATGATGAAAAGTTTGTTTCGTATGTGGATAAACTAAGCCCAGAAACCACAGGCACACCAATGAGTGAACGATATTCATCATTAACAGATGAAAACACAATAAAAACCACTTTTAAAGACCTCTATAATAAACGAAATAATGCCATAGTTGAGTACTTAACTGTCACAAAAGGTTGTAAGCCAACAAGCGTTAAAACCCTTAGTGCTGATTTTGAAAATATGCCAGAGGAGTTGAAAAACCCAAGTTTTAAGGTTGACGTGGGTATTAGGTAATCCGATTATAATTGTTGGTAGATTAAATCTTAATAGATTCACTAGGCTTATGTAATTATAAATTTAAAGATACACTTCAATCATATTAAACCCATGTTTAATATGATTGAATAATTACTTAATACTCCTACAAATAGCTTTAATCCTGTTACAAATAATTTTCATCCTATATATAGGATGAGCTATTAGCTTATGACAAATAATGATTTAATTTGATTAGTTATTGGGTATTGCCTGAAAATTCTATTTGATTATCATGACAATATAAAATGCTTTTAATAATTTCGAAGCTTCAAAATTAATTATAGCAGATGAGATTGATAATAAAGAAACTTCTCAACCTTATAGGAGGAGATCATTTTTCTGAAAAGATATACATACGATTCTTTCAATTAAAAGAATCTATACAATATCAATTCTTGTATCCATTAATACTAAATATACCCGGATTAAAAACCATCTACTTTATATTCTCTAAGGCATTTAACTATGAAGTGGCGATGTTTATTGCTGCAAGAAAGGACTACATCTACAAAAAAAATAATAACACTGAAAACCTCTTCCTTCTAAGAAGAAATATTCATAGAATTGAAAAAGGATTATTGATGAAAAATAGGCGAAGTATCTTTGCTCTAGATTATATTGAGGATACAACAATTCTTTATAAAAAGATAATAAGCCTGAACTCACAAAATGATCAATTAAATTGGGCACACGATATACTTGAAAAATACTTTAGCGTAACTGATTCTCATCCAACAATAGATAAGGCAAAAAATATTTTTACAAATATTGAAAATAGGGCTTCCAGGCAAGTTGAATTTACACCTTACTCCTTATCCAATGAAAATAAGGATAACTCATTTGAGGAGTTTAAAAAACTTGCTCATAAAAGAAAGTCAGTCCGTTTTTTTACCAATGAGCAATTACCCGAAAGAAGCCTAATAGATAAAGCTATTACCGTTGCGGGATTAGCCCCAAGTAGCTGCAATCGTCAGCCATTTATGTTTAGGGTTATCGACGACCCTCAACTAGCTAAAAAAACATCTAATTTAGCCGGCGGAACAACGGGCTTTGCCGATCATATACCCGCAATTATAGCCGTAATTGGGCAAATGAATGTTTCTCCGTCAATTGGCGACAGACATTTGATGTATATAGATGCAAGTTTAGCTTCAATGAATCTGATGCTTGCATTAGAAAGTATGAACATAGGCTCTTGCCCATTAAATTGGCCCGAAGACAAGACAAAAGATAAACAAATGGCAGAATTACTCTCGTTACAAAAATTTGAACGACCAATAATGTTAATTGCCTATGGATATCCTGAAAAGAATAGTATGTTAGCGTGTTCAGTACGTAAGCCCTTAGAACAATTAAGACAGTACAACTAAAATGAATAAGATTTTAATTACAGGAGGTAATTTTATAAATAAAGGCGCACAATCAATGCTTTTCTGTGTGGTTGATTCTTTGAAAAAGGAATATCCAAATTCAGATATCGTAATGATCGATCTATTCCCTTCTCTTACCTCTAACGACAAAAATAAATATGCATTTGAAATTGTGAACATGCATATTAGAACTGTGCTTAGATTAGGGTTTCCAATTGTAAAATTACTTGTTAAGCCTAAGCCTATTAGTAATCCTGAAAAAGAAATAATGGAGCACTTTAAAACCGCTGATCTTGTATTTGATATTAGTGGCTATGGTGTAAGCTCTCATAATCAACACCCTTTGTGGACCTATGCTACCCTATTTCCTGTAAAGGTCGCGAAAAAATTCAATGTGCCATTTGTCTTTTTGCCGCAGTCCATTGGACCATTTAATTTTAAAGGCTGGAAAAAGTTAATACTATTCCCCTTTATTAAAAAGTACCTCAGTTATCCTGAAAAAATCTTTATACGTGAACCTAAGTGCAGAGTAGAACTTAGTAAGATTAGAACAGAGGGTGTTATTGATTCATTCGATATTGTTTTACAATCAGAGAAAGTTGATATAAATAATATACACAAAGCACACTCGAATACTGCACATTACGAAGTTAAGGAAGACTCAATAATAATTATACCTAATAAACAACTAACCAAATTAAGACCTCAAAATGAGGTTATCAGCCTATTTTCAGAATTATGTAATCATTTATCAGAAAAAGGCCATAATATTTCAATCATCCGCCATTCGGCAGATGACGAGCAAATTTGTAACGCAATTTTTGAAGAAACTAAAAAAACCAATATTCAATTAATTAATGAAGATCTCGATCCATACGAAATTCAACAATTACTTGCACAAAGTTCAATAGTAATTGCTTCAAGATATCATGGATTAATACACTCTTTAAAACTAGGTAAACCATGTTTAGTTATTGGGTGGGCACATAAATATGAGCATGTTATGAAATCCTTTAATTTAATGGATTACTATTTTAGTGTTACCGATAGTACTACTAAAGGCATTATTGAATCAACTGATAAATTGTTAAATAATAAGACATCCCTTAATAAATCGATTAAAAAGTATCTTGAAGAAATAAAAGGAGTAAACTTATATAAAGACATTAAGTAATATTCACAAGTATAACTATATGAATAATTTTGCACCAATAGCACTTTTTACATACAATAGACTCGATCACACAAAAAAAACGATTGAGGCATTGGCAAAGAATAAAAATGCGCTAAAAAGCAGTCTTTTTATATTCTCAGATGGAGCAAAGACAGAAAGCGATATTCCTTTAATCGAAAAATTACATAATTATTTAAATACCGTAACCGGCTTTAAGGATGTTAAACTGATTATTTCTGACACAAATAAAGGGCTAGCTCAGTCAATTATAGAAGGGGTTACTTCAATTTTTAAAAATCACAATGAGGTAATTGTTTTAGAGGATGATTTAGTTACAACTCCTGGCTTTATCACCTTTATGAATAATGCCTTACAGTTCTACAACCCAAACAAAATTTGGTCTATTGCAGGCTATACACCTCCAATAAAATTGGAAACTGATTACTCATTTGATAGTTATTTGGCACCACGCAACTGCAGTTGGGGTTGGGCTACTTGGAAAAAAAATTGGCTTAATACAGATTGGGATATAAACGACTTTAAAAGTTTTATTGAATCAAAAGAAAAACAAATACTATTTAACGTAGGAGGAAATGATTTAACAACAATGCTTTTAAAACAGCAGCAGAAAGTGATTAACTCATGGTCGATACGATTTAACTACGGTGGATTTAAAGCTCAAAAGCCAAGCGTTTATCCATCTAAATCATTGGTAAACAATATTGGAATTGATGGATCAGGCACTCACATGAAAAAAACTAGCAGATATAATTCAGAACTTGAAAATGTATCTGAATTAAATTATAATTTTTGCCCTGATAATTTATCTAACCCTATTATTCAGTCACGTTTTAAACGATTTTATGACACTTCTCTACAGAGGAAACTAATTAATTGGTTTAAAATAAAACTAGCCAAATATACCTTAACTTAGGAAAGGTAGTTTCTTACTCCATTTTGCCCAAAACTGTTTTATTCGTAAAAGCTCTTCAGGCAATAAAAACCTACTTACAAGCAATAAACCCATCCATAAAGCCACAATAGATACTTTAATCAGTATTGAAATGATAATTGAATCTACCTGTATCAAATAGCCTAGTGATACGCAAAAAACAAAGGCTATTGTTAATAGTAATAACCTCAGCCACTCAAATTTCATTTTCACATACTTGAGTGTAAAATACAATAAGGTTAAAGCCGACAATAACTGCACTATTCCAGTAGCATATGCCGCTCCTAAAGCTTTCCATTCAGGAATAAGTAAATAATTAAGCAATACATTAATAGCTCCAGCTACAACTGAAACAATACCAATAACTTTCGTCTTCTTAACCTTATTAATAGGCAATAAGAGCATTTGCCGAACTCCTCCAAAAATTAAACCTATTGTAAGCACAGGGATTATAGCACTTGAGCCTCCATACTGTTCATTATTTGCCGTAAGAACTAGTACCAACTCATCGATAAACAAAATAATTAGCAGGCTAAAAAAAGAAATAACCAAATAAAAATAGGTGAATGATCGAGAAAAAAAGGAATCACTATCCGAAGAATCCACAGTTTTAAAATACGAGTGCATATAAGCACTAATAAAACTATTTACGACCAACAAGTTAACTACATTGGATATTTTATGAGATAAGGTAAAGGTTCCGACTTGTTTTAAGTTTGAAAATATATTGATGAAATATTTATCAGTAAAAGCAAAAGCTACATTCACCATATTTCCTAATGCAACAGGGAATCCATAACGAAGCATTTCTATAGTTTTCTTCCATTCTATTTTAAAAAATATATTTCTAAAGATATCAGGAAGTAATAGTAAGGTTTGGATTAGAAATGAAAAAATTGTAGCCCAGAATATCCCATATAAGCCTAAATCAAAAATAGCTAGAAATACAGCTACAAACGCAACAAAACTGAGTAACTGAATAACTTGAAGAACCGAATGTCGTTTCGCCTTATGTTGGATGCGAAGCAGTAGCATTGGGACCTCAGTAAATAATCGAATTAAATTACCAACAACAAATAGTAAGGCAAGTGAAGAGTTTATTGGAGACTTGAAGTAATAATCACTTAGAAGGTTAAATGAAAAATAGATGATAATACTTAATAGTATGCATACGATTGAATTAAACACAAAAGTTGTAAAAAATAAACTCTTACGATCCTGTTCCTCTTTCTGATCCCAATACCACCTTGAAAGTCCCAGTTTAATACCTAGTCCTGAAAATACTTGAAACACTTGAAATATTGCTTCAAAAAGGGCATACAAGCCAAATTCTTCAATAGGTAAATAAAATGAATAAATAGGAAGCAGGATAATTCCTGAGAACTTTCCAGCAAAATTCCCTAAGCTGTAAAAAAAACTTTGAATTACGGTAAGCTTAAACTGTTTAAAGGTATTACTCATTTACTTTAATTAGAAACAAACACCAAATTACGCACTGATAGCGCAATTACGGCTAATATTTACTTCAAACTTATAAAAAATATAATAGAGTATGGTTAAACCTGCTCAACTCACTATAACAATACTATCAATCATAACAAGAAGGGCTTGTTTTATTGCTTATGACGGAATTCAAAAATATAATACTGGAGAAAGTATTGAGCACAAAAAAACCAGCATCAATCGGATACTGGTTTTAATTTAAAGTTTTATAGAAATTAAAAGAACTTCACTGTTTCTTTAGCCTCTCCATTTAATTTTAAAATATCATTTAGCAATTCATTTGCTAGTCTGCTTGCTCCAATACGGAACCAAGTATTATTTAACCACATTGTACCTAGTACTTCTTTAACAATTGAATAATATGCAACAGCATTACTCGTTGTTGAGATGCCTCCAGCCGGCTTTAAACCTACTACTCTACCCGACTGCGCTGTATATTCTTTAATTGCCTTACTCATTACGTAAGCCGCTTCGTGAGTTGCTGCTGGGTCAACTTTACCTGTACTAGTTTTTATAAAATCGGCACCGGCTTCCATTGCAAGCATCGAAGCTTTCCAAATTAATTCAGGATCATTTAATAAACCTGTTTCCAAAATAACTTTTAAATGAACATCGCCACATGCTTCTTTTAGCTTCACTAACTCATCAAAAACGTGCTTATAATTACCTTCGAAGAATTCTCCTATAGAAATTACCACATCTATTTCGTTAGCGCCTCCATCAATTGCTAATGAAGTCTCAGTAACCTTAATTGATTGTAAGGCCTGTGAGTTAGGAAAACCGGCAGATACAACTGCCCTATTAACTCCTTCTACTTTTAAAACTGTTTTTACAGTATCCGCATAATTAGGAAATACACAAATAGCTGCAACATTTGGCATTTCTGCATATTCCTTAGAAAACTGATTTACTTTCTCAACAAAGGCAGTTACTGATTTAACTGAATCTGTAGGACTTAATGTTGTTAAATCAATGCAGCTAAAAATAGTTTTTAAAGCATCTACATCCTTATTCAGGTCTATATTTGATGATATAATATTTTCAATTTCAGCTTTAATCAATTCATCGTTTAATTGATAAGGGTATTTTTCAAATATTTCTTCCATCTTATTCTATTATAATTTTTCGTTATTCTTATGTCTATCCTTATCTCTTAAGGTTTTCTTCTTTATATTATCCTCTAAAGCTTTTGTTAAATCAACACCAGTTTGATTAGCCAAGCAAAGTAACACCCACAAAACATCTGCCATTTCATCAGCAAGGTTTAATTCTTCACCTTTTTTAATACTTTGCTCACCATACTGTCGAGAAATAACTCGGGCCAATTCACCGACTTCTTCGGTTAAAATAGCCATATTAGTTAACTCGTTAAAGTATCTTACACCAATAGTATTAATCCAATTATCTACTTGTTTTTGAGCTTCTTCTATTGTCATATTAAATACTTAAGTTAATTATTTTAAAGCATATACTTGCCCCTTATCAAAAGAACTTTCACTCATTATAAGGTTGGAATAATCATGGGTTAAAAAACCAAATTTATATTTACCACAATTATCCTGCATAAAAGAAATAACCGACTCTTGATTAATAAAGTTCAAATCAAATATAATGAGTTGTTCAGAATCGATTTTGAGCGAAGTACTGATATTTATATTTCTAGACATTGGCAAGTTACTTAGATACTTTTTTACAGAATGATTATTTGAAATAAGTCTTATATCGAATTCTGTTCCATTAATAGTTTTATTTCTACTAAAAAGATCTAAATATTTCGATCGAAACATCTGAAAATAGGATAAACCTTTAATCCCTAAATAAACAGTAGCATTGGTAACAATATTCTTTTGAGGTTTAATATGAAGTTTGTAAAATATCCACATAGAGTGGAAAAAATGATAAATAATATGTGTAGATGCCTCAGTACTTTTCCCTTTAAAATGAATTATTGATTCATCACCTATGTATATATTTTCTCCAAAGTTCTGCTGTAATCTGTAGGACAAGTCAACATCCTCTCCATACATAAAAAAAGAAGTATCAAATAATAAGAAGTCCCCACTTTTTAATCGTGGTAGAGTCATAAAGGCTCCCGCAAGTATATCGGTTTTATGAATATCAAACTCATCTATATGCCCCGCATAATACCTAGTAAAATTAGTGTTATTTGGAAAGAACTTAGCCAAACCACTGAACTTACAGAAAGAGGTGAAAATATCGGGGAATCCACGTTTTGATTCACGTAAAAAGGAACCTGTCCCATTAATCATTCTAAGGCCAATTCCTCCAATCGTACTATTATTTCTATAATATTGGATGACACGATTTAAAGCACTTTCTGTAATTATAGTGTCAGGATTCAAGAGAAGTGCCAAATCTGATTTACAATAGCGTAATCCAAGGTTATTTGCACCTCCAAACCCTAAATTCACATTATTACCTATCACATGTACAAAAGGAAAATTGGTTGTTACCAAAGAGACCAACTCAGGATTGTTAGAATTATCAATGAAAATAACCTCTGCTTTTAAATTTTCAATTGATTTTTTAACTGCAAACAAGGTTAACTTTAAGAATGCTGCAGCATTATATCCAACTATAATTATACTTATCTCGGGTTTATTCATTGAAATCGTAACGAAAAAAATACGCTTTTATTGAGTTACTCTCTATTTTTACTATCAATAATAATAGTTACAGGTCCATCATTATTTAAATTAACGTCCATATCTGCTCCGAATTCTCCGGTATATACTTGCTTACCTATTAAAGTACTCAAATGATTAACGAATTGTTCATATAATGGAATGGATATTTCGGGAGAAGCGGCGTTAATATATGACGGCCTATTTCCCTTTTTAGTTTTTGCCATTAAGGTGAATTGACTAACAACAATAATATCACCTTCGGTCTCTAAAATCGATTTATTCATAATTCCATCTTCATCGTCAAAAATTCGAATATTCGAAACTTTGTTGGCGAGCCAATTAATATCTTCATTCGAATCGTCATTGCCAATTCCCAGTAGAATCAATAAACCATCAGAAATCGATGATTTAACAATTTTATTAATTGTTACCGAGGCTTTACTTACACGCTGAATAATTAATCTCATTTCAATTTTTAATCTTTAATCCATTTTTGGTAAAACTATTCAAATAGATTAAAAGTTTACCCCGAATAAACAAATTAGTTACATTTATACTTATATTCTCAAAAGAATGCTTTTTAGAATCTATTTTATGAAAATAAATGTTCATTAATATTACAAAAAAATAATAAATATAATCAACTAAACAACAGTAACTTAAATCAACTTATCAATCTTAATTATTTAGATTTAAGGGCTTTAGAATTCAATATTTATTTTAACACGTACAATTAGCTTACAATATGAAAATCATACTCAGTAAAACTGACGATCCTTATTATAATATTGCCACCGAAGAGTACCTTTTGAAAAATTGTTCTGAAGATATATTCTTCCTATATATTAATTCAAAAAGTATAGTTGTGGGAAAACATCAAAATACACTTTCTGAAATTAATTATAATTATGTAATTCAAAATAATATTCCAGTTGTAAGGAGACTATCTGGTGGAGGTACAGTTTTTCATGATAAGGGCAATATTAATTTCTGCTTTATTACAACCGGAGCAAAACGCGAATTGATTAATTTTAAAAAACACACCCAACCTATGGTTGACTTTTTAAAGTCGATAAATATAAATGCTCATCTTGGAGGGCGAAATGATATATTAATTGAAGGGTCGAAAATAAGCGGTAATGCGTGTCATGTTTTTAAAAGTAGAGTTATGCATCACGGTACACTACTCTTCGAAAGTGAACTTTCTGCACTTACAAATAGCTTAAAAAATGATCCTCTTAAATTCAAAGATAAAGCAGTAAAATCGGTTAGAAGTAAAGTTACCAACATAAAAAGTCATCTGAAGGATGAATTAACGGTTGATGAGTTCGTAAAAGGATTGGCTAAATTCATTAGTGAAAATTACAGTGCAGAATATAAAACATTAAATAATGAAGAGGGTGATATCATCAATACCCTGTCAAACGATAAGTACAATACTTGGGATTGGAACTTTGCTTATGGTCCAAAATTCGAACTTAAAAAACGTATTAAAGGTAATAACGGAAAACGATTTGAAATTAGCATGAAAGTGAATAAAGGAATAATTACAGATGCTAAACTTAAAGGTAACTCTAAGGATCAGAAAATGATTGAAGCTATTGAAACTACACTTCAAAATACTAAACACCATCCAGAACTTCTATACAAGGCGTTAAACAACTTAAATGATGAGAGTAAAGACTTATCATCAGAACAAATTATTGAGGCTATTTTTTAGTCTTAAAATAGTTATAAACAAGTGTTGCTTTTGATAAACCTATCACAAGTTTTATACTATCTAAATCCTGCTTCTTTAGCTGATCTACCGATTTAAAAGTAGATAACAGCTTCTCTTTTGTCTTATCCCCAATTCCTTTTATCTCATCTAATTCCGACGATACAAAATTCTTAGAACGCTGATTACGATGAAAAGTTATTCCAAATCTGTGCGCTTCGTTTCGAGCGTGCTGAATAACTTTTAATGACTCTGAATTTTTATCAAGATATAAAGGAATAGGGTCACCTGGAAAAAATATTTCTTCTAGTCGTTTTGCTATTCCTATAACAGAAACCTGATCTGTCACACCTATTTCTCTTAACGATTTCATGGCAGCTCCCAATTGCCCTTTTCCTCCATCAATAATTATTAGCTGCGGTAAAGATTCGTTTTCTGCAAGTAATCGTGAATAACGTCGTTTTAATATCTCCTCCATCGATGCAAAATCATCAGGACCTACAACTGTTTTAATATTAAAATGACGGTAATCTTTCTTACTAGGTTTACCATTCTTAAAAACAACACAAGCAGCAACAGGAAACGCACCTTGAATATTTGAATTATCAAAACATTCAATATGCTTTGGCAAATAAGGCAAACGAAGATCTTTCTGCATTGTGTTCATTAATCGCTCTTCTCGAGTTTCTTTCTTTCGTATAGATTGCTGCTTTAACTTTTCGAGTCTATAATACTTAACATTGCGCTCAGATAATTCTAACAAATTTCGTTTATCACCCTTTTGGGGAATGCTGAACTTAATGTTTTTAAAATCAGTATCGGGCTTTACATTTACAATTACCTCTCGAGATGTACTATGTAATCGCTCCCTAATTTCTGTAATTGCTATTGATAACAACTGCTCTTTGGATTCGTTAAGGCGCTTTTTAAGTTCAATTGTATGTGCTTGAATAATGGCTCCATTTACCACCTTTAAAAAATTAATATAGGCAGATTCTTCATCATGAATGATTGAATAAACATCAATGTTAGTAATATTAGAACTAACAACAGTTGATTTACTTTGATAAGAACTAAGCTGATTAATCTTTTGCTTTATTTCTTCAGCATCTTCAAACTTAAAATCAGCAGCATAAGCCATCATCAATTCCTTCAGATATTTTATAACAGAACCAATATTACCCCTAAGAATATTCTTAATAGCATCAATGTTTTTGCGATATGACTCTTCATCATACTCACCTATACATGGCCCCTTGCAGTTACCTAGATGATACTCCAAACAGACCTTATATTTACCCTCTGCAATTTTATTTGGAGAAAGATTTAGCTTACAATTTCGTAAAGGATAGAGTGATTTGAACAAATCAAGTAATGTCCTAACCATAGTTGTGGAAGTGTAAGGACCAAAATATAAACTACCATCCTTAATTACATTGCGAGTAGAGAATACGCGTGGAAAGTTTTCATTCTTTATAACTATCCAAGGATATGATTTATCATCCTTCAGCAGCACATTATAACGAGGCTGATATTTCTTTATTAAGTTATTTTCGAGTAGTAAGGCATCCTCTTCACTACCTACTACAATATGTTCTATATTGGCAATATTACGAACTAAAATAGCTGTTTTACCATTCTCTGGCCTACGAACAAAGTAAGAGGAAACGCGCTTTTTAAGATTTTTAGCTTTGCCAACATAAATGATTTTACCATCAGAATTAAAGTATTGGTATACTCCCGGGTCTGATGGTAATACAGCTATCTTTTGCTTTAAGAAGTCAATCTTAGGATTGATACTTTTATCCATTAAACAAATAAACTAGTAAACGAGAATCTATTTACATCGAATAAACCTTTATCTCCTATTTTAAGAGATGGGATAACTAATAAGGACATAAATGAAACAGTCATAAAAGGAGCTTTTAAAGGAGATCCTAACTTTTGAACCTTCGTATTTAACTGCTCATACTTTCGAGCTACCTCTACTCCATCGGATGCAGTCATTAAACCAGCCACCTCTAGAGGGAGTATATCTACCCCCGAATCGTCTTTTACAGAAATTCCACCTTTCTCTTCAATAATAGCATTTAATGCTTCAACTATTGATTGATCATCCACTCCAACCGCAATCAAGTTATGACTATCGTGAGCTACACTACAAGCAAAAGCACCTGCTTTAATTCCAATATTTTTAATGAATCCAACAATTGGTTTTTCAGACTTATAACGATTAACAACAACAATCTTTAATATGTCATCTCCCACTAAAGGTTGCAAATATTCATCTTCAGAATTGGTTTCCCACAAATACTCATCAGTTAACAAATCACCATCTACTGGAACAATAACCCTAACCTTCTTCCCTATTTGGTTTTCAATTTTTATATCACATTCTGAAAGCGAACTAATATTAAAATTATTAATAGGTGTAGATTTTTCAACCTCAAACTTTAAAGTATTATTATAAACACACGTTCCGTTTATATATGTTTCTAGAATATTAAAATCAGTCAAGTTATCTATAATAATAAAATCTGCGGCATCCCCCTTCCTTAACAAACCAACAGGTAAATTATAATGTTGAATTGGTTTTAATGTTGCGGCTCTTAATAGCGACATAATATCATAACCTTGTGCAATACCCTTCTTTATAATTTTATCTATATGACCTTTATTTATAATCTCATCAGGATGACTATCATCAGTACAAAGCATTACTTCATCAGGATGAGTTCGAAATAAATCAGCTAAAATATCGAAGTTTTTTGCAGCACTACCCTCTCTTATTTGAACGGTAATACCTCTATTTATTTTTTCAATAGCTTCTTCTGTTGATACACATTCGTGATCAGAACTGATGCCTGCTTGCGCGTATTTACGCAAACCTTCCCCAACTATTCCTGGTGCATGACCATCAATTTTCTTCCCACTTCTATGGGCAGCTTTAATTTTACTAAGTACTTCTTCGTCTTGATTTATTACCCCTGGAAAATTCATCATTTCTGACAGAAACCAAATATCATCCCTTTCTAATAGCTTCTGTATATCATCACTATTCAAAACGGCCCCACTCGACTCAAAAGGAGTTGCTGGCACACACGATGGGGCACCAAAGAAGCATTTTAAGGGTGTTTGTTCTGCATCCTTAATCATATAATCAACCCCCTCAATACCCAACACATTAGCTATTTCATGAGGGTCGGTAACTACAGCCACCGTTCCACGTGGAACAACCAGTTTAGAAAACTGACTAGGCGTTAACATTGAACTCTCAATATGAACATGAGAATCAACTAGTCCTGGTAAAATATAGTTATCAGAAACCGTATCGCGTTCCTCAACCTTAAAAACTAATCCATCTTTGACTTCTATCCTTCCCTTAAAAATTCGAGAATTAATAACATCAACAATATTACCTTCGTAAATCATAATTTAAGTTCCACGTGGAACATTAACGTCCCATTAATACCAATAATACATTTATATCACTCGGACTAACACCAGATATTCTACTGGCTTGACCAATTGTTTCAGGATTTAATTTAGCGAGTTTTTGTCGTGCTTCAGTAGATAATGAATTAAGTTCGCTATAATTAAACCGACCTTGTATTTTAAGATTTTCTAAACGTGTTAATTTTTCAGCCATCAACTTTTCTCTTGAAATATAGCCCGAGTACTTTATAAGTATTTCTGCAGCATCAAGAATTTCATCATATCTCTCCTTATCAATTGAATCTAGAAATTTATTAAAAGGCTCAATAGTTTTTGCAAGTTCAAAAATAGAAATTTGAGGACGAGTTAAAATATCTTTCAATTTAACTGTTTGTTTTAAAACGGAAGTGTTTTTAGTTTGAAGAAATTCATTTATAAATTTTGGCTTAATACTAAAATCCTCAAGGAACTTGATTACTGAATCGCGTTGTTCAATCTTGGCGTTTAATAATTCAAGACGCGAATCTGTTGCAAGACCAATCTTATGAGATTTAGGAGTTAATCTAAAGTCAGCATCATCTTGACGCAATAATATTCTATATTCCGCACGCGATGTAAACATTCTATAAGGTTCATCAACACCTTTAGTAACTAGGTCGTCAATTAAAACACCAATATAAGCTTCATCCCTACCGAGTGTAAACTTCTCTAAATTATTAATTTTCTGATGGGCATTTATACCGGCCATTAAACCTTGAGAAGCGGCTTCTTCATATCCAGTAGTTCCATTAATTTGGCCAGCAAAATACATATTATCAACCAATTTGGTTTGTAAGGTATGATAAAGCTGTGTTGGAGGAAAATAATCATATTCTATAGCATAGCCAGGTCTAAAAATAGATGCATTCTCTAATCCAGGAATATCTTTTAATGCTTGTATCTGAGTTTGCCAAGGTAATGAACTACTAAAACCATTTAAATAATATTCAATTGTGGTCTCCCCCTCTGGTTCCAAATGTAATTGATGTTTATCTTTTTCAGCAAAGGTTACAATTTTTGTTTCTATACTAGGGCAATATCTCGGACCTATGCTTTCGATAGTACCATCATACATAGGAGAACTATCAAGATCACTACGTAAAGTATCATGTACATTAGAATTAGTATAGGTTAACCAACAACTTTTTTGTTGAAGCGGGCTAACTTCATTTGGTAAATAGGAGAATTTATAGAATGTTTCTTCGCCTGGTTGCTCAATACATTTAGAGTAATCAATAGTTCTGCCATCTATACGAACGGGTGTTCCTGTTTTCATGCGTCCGGTAGTAAAACCAAAATCAGCAAGCTTTTTAGAAAGTCCGTAAGAACTTGGCTCACTAATACGACCGCCTTCCATCTGAACTTTACCTATATGCATTAATCCATCAAGGAAAGTTCCATTCGTAAGAATTAGAGATTTACAAGAGAACTCTACTCCCATTTTCGTAAGAACAGAGCTTACTTTATTATCATTAAAATTAATATCTACAACAGTATCTTGCCAAAAGTATAAATTATCAGTTTGTTCTAGTATACTTCTCCAATTAGAAGAAAAAACCATCCTATCACACTGAGCCCTAGGACTCCACATTGCTGGTCCTTTACTTCTATTGAGCATTTTAAACTGAATAGAAGACCTATCGGTAACAATACCAGTATAGCCACCTAGAGCATCAATTTCACGAACAATTTGACCCTTTGCAATACCGCCAATAGCGGGATTACAGCTCATTTGAGCAATTTTATTTAGATCCATCGTAATTAATAAAGTACGCGAACCTAATTTAGCAGCAGCAGCTGCTGCTTCACATCCAGCATGCCCCCCACCAACTACAATTATATCATAATTAAAATCCATAGCAAAAAAATAATTTGCAAAGATACAAGTATTCAGTTTCTTACATCCTATTATGGAACAGAAAATTTAGGAAATTGTTTTTAATAATTCTAAGGACAAGTTCTCTTGTTTAGTCATTTCCAGTTGATCTTCATCAGATTGATCATCATAACCAATTAAGTGAAGAATACCATGGATAATTACTCTATTGAGCTCTTTAGTAAAAGAAGTATTAAATAGTTGAGAGTTACTTTTAACAGTATCTAAACTAATAAAAAGATCGCCTGATATGATTGAGCCTTCATTATAGTTGAACGTTATAATGTCAGTGTAATAATCGTGATCAAGATAATCTTTATTAACTTGAAGAATATACTTATCAGAGCAAAATATATAAGAAATATCCCCTATTGATTTATCATTAGTATCAATAACTTTTGATATCCAACTACTTAAAACACTATTAGAAAGTGTAATTTCATCAATATCTTCAAAATAGAAATTAATCATGTAGATTAAAAGTAAGCTTAACTAAACGACCTTCATTTTCAAAATCTAGCTCATCACTAAGATGTTTCATTAAAAAAATTCCACGTCCGTGAGACTTTTCAATATTTTCTGGTAAAGTTGGATCGGGAATAGTAGTAAAATCGAAACCAGAGCCAGAATCTTCTATTGAAAAAATAAGTTTAGTTTCAGTTAATTGATAGGATACAGATACTAATAAATCATGGTTCAATTTATTACCATGTACTATAGCATTATTAACCCCTTCCACTACGGCTAAAGATAATTTACCATAAACATCAGCATGTAAATCGAATTTAACAGAAATATCATCGATAAGTTTTTCGACAGTATTAATGTTTTGTATGTCGGAATTGATAACAATTTTTTCCACCATAATTTATCTTAATTACAAAATCTGTTCAAATTTAATAATTATACTAAAAATTAAACAAATGGTTACTTTATATTGATAAAATAACATTCAAGTAACATTAGTTAATACTTTTTCCCAACCAAATGAGAGGATTAATTTTTTTACTTCCCTCCCAAACCTCAAAATGCAAAATAGCATTATTATCTGTACTAGAAGTAAAAATTCTTCCAATTTTTTGATTTTTAGCTAATATTTGCCCGTTTTTAACGCTTACGTCCTTGAGGTTTGCATAAACTGTTAAATATTTACCATGACGAACAATAACAGCCTTATTGTAGCCAGGAATGGCAATTACACGGCTAACCTTACCATCAAATATAGATTTAACATCATTATCCTTGGTCGTAGTGATATCTATACCATTATTCTTCACTTTTACGCCCTTTAAACTCGGATGATTATGTTCACCAAAATAACTAGTTACTATTCCATTACTAACAGGCCATGGCAATTTTCCTTTAAATTTATAAAAATCACTAGGGTCAAATGTTGCGGATTTATTTGCTTCACGTGAAATTAATTTCTCAATTTCTTTTTGTAGGCTTTTACTTTTTTTAGTGTTATTCTTAATATTTTGTTTCAACCATCTTTCATCAGTATTTAATTTAGCTATCATAAGCTTTTTTGATGATATAGATTTTTCGATATTACGTGATTGATTAAATAAACTATCGTAAACAGATTGTTTCGAATTAAGAATATTTTCTTGTACTTGTAAAATACTATCGTGCTTTATAATGCTCTCGTTCAAAACTATTCCTTGCTTTTTGCGATAACTACTATATTGACGCAATAATTGAAACCTACGATACGCTTCAGAAAAGGAAGAACTGCTAAATAATAGCATAAACTCATTATAATTAGAAGTACTAAATTTATTAGCTTCGATAATCAAATTAGAATAATTCTTTTTTAACGATTTAATGTCATCATTTAAATCATTTAATAATAGAAGATTTCTATTTACTTCATCATTTAAAAGACTAATTTCTTCTTTGTAGGATAAAAGTAGCTGATTTTGAATACTCAATTTGGAGTTTAATAACTCTAGTTGATTTAAAGTATTATTCTTAGATTTCTTTTTTGATACAAGTAGTTTATTTGCCCTATTAATTTCAGAAATATATTTTGCATGTTCTGATTTTAATTTCCCAATATCATCAGATTGCGCACTTATATGCACAAAAGAAAAATAAAGTAAAATAAAACTACATATTCGTAACTTCATAACTAGATGGGATTTTAAAATGTAGGCTACCTCCATCATTTACTTCAAGATTATTGGTAGTCAAAGACAATTTGAAATGATTTATTCCATCAATAACATCAACATTGATAAGTTTAGGAAAAACAAGATTGTTAAATTTAGTAAATTCTGAGTAAGTAATTTCTGTTGTTCTATTACTTGAAAAATCTTTAATAAAGTGATTACTTATTCTATATAATTCCGGAAGAATTAGCATATCATGAATTAATAAATCACTATTCTGGCGCTTTACAAGCCGATTAAAACGCCTTTCCTTAATAACACCGAAAGTATATTGATTATTTCGAATTCCATGCTTATAACGCTTTAAAACATCAGATATAGGTTCATCTGATGGAGGATATGTAAACGCCATATTTGCTAGGATGGATTGAAGAATATCGAAATTAATATCAAGATTATATTTATTAGCAAAAAAATCATATTCAGTATGAAATACCTTTTTATTATGCTTATCCAAAATAATAATACTATTAGGTAAGAATTGAGCCCTAACAACCTCAATTCCCATTACAGCCATAATTGAAACAATAATAGCAGAATCCTTTTGTATCACGTAACTACCTTTGAAGCTCTTTTTTGTTTTACCATCGTTAAAGCTAATATTTAGCTTTTTAGAATACAGTTTTTTAAAATCAAGTTGATTTTCAAGGATAGAATTTCTTAATTTGGAGTCTGTTATATTAGAAACCGTACCTTCATTAAGAGTACGTGTGGTCTTACAACTAGTAATGAAAACTAGTATAGTAACTACAAAACTAATTCTCAATATATGATTCACTTTCAATCTTTTTTAATAATGTTTCTGATTTATTCCCCATATCCAATGATTTCTTCCACTGCTCAACTGCACCAAGAATATCCCCATTTTTAAAAAGTATATCACCGTAATGCTCAACAATCACATCACTAGTATCTCCACCATTATCAATAGCACGTTCAATAATATATTTTGCCTCAAAAAAACGGCTTCTTTTAAATAAAACCCAAGCATAAGTATCAAGATAAGTACTATTACCTGGTTCCAATTCAACAGATTTGGCAACCATTTTTTCAGCTTTATCAAGGTCTTTATTTTCTAATGATAAATAATAACTATAGTTATTTAAAACAATAATATTGTGTTCATCAATTAAAAGCGCTTGGTCATAGGCCTTAAAAGCAGACTCAGTATCTTTTAAGCTATAGTATACATCACCAAGACTAGCATATATTTGACCTTTAAGTTTCATATTGGAATCAGCATTCTTTTCTCCTTGAATAAGAATTAATTTTGCTTCTTCCCATTTTTCAAGCTGCATGCAAGAAATACCATGGAAGAAACAAAAAACAGCTTCATCAGGATAAATCAATAATGCTTCTTTAGAATCACTATATAATAAATCAATTTCTTGAAGCTCAATTTCCAAATATAAAAGATCCTGCCAAACAGCAGCATTTTCAGGTTCAATTTCTAAACCCTGTTTATATAGCGATAACGCTTTGTGTTTATCTCCTGACTTTTGCACATAGTTAGCCTTATAATAAAAGCTACGCGCATCATTTGAGTGAACCTCGGTTAATATTTCAAAAAGACTAGTGATTTGAGTCGTATCAGAGTAATTTTTAAACTCATCAGACATTAGGAAAGGTAACATACGTTGAAACTTAACCTCTATATTTAAGTCAGTATCTTTTAATCCGTTTTGAAAATAGGAGAAGAACTTTACTGTATCCTTTCTTTGTAGCTCAATATTAGCAAGTGAAAAGTAGCCTAAACCATTAGTAGAATCAAGCTCTAATATTTTCATGTAAGCAGATTCAGCCTTATCAAGATCTTTAGTATAAAGATAAACATCACCTAAGAAACCATAATAACGTGGTTCATAAGGATTATCTTTAATTAAGGCATTAACTTCTTTATAAGCAGAATTATTCTTACCTAATTCGAGATACAATTTTTCTTTTTCAAGAGAAACCATCTCGTTTAGTCCTAACTGATTTTCTAATAAATCTAGCGACGAAATAGCTTCCTCAAACTGTTTATTGGATGTATAAAGTTGAGACAAAACATACAAGTATTCGATATTATCAGGGTACTTATTACTCAAATTCTGATAAGTAGTGATAGCACTACTAATTTGACCATTCTGCTGATAGATATCACCGAGTAAACGTTGGTAGTATTTATTGCTAGAATCGAGATTAGAAGCTTTAACAAGTAAATCTTGAGCTCCGGTATAATTTTTAACGCCAATTTCTATATTAGCCAACTCGTAATAACATACACTACTATTAGGGTCAATCTTCAGGCATTCAACGTAATACAATTTCGATTTATTTAAATCACCATGTAATTTTAAACGTTGAGCTTCGTAAAAGAAATAATCAAACTTTCTCTTTTCTGAAGAATTAAGAGATGTATGAGTTTTAACCCCCTTATTAGAATCGGAACTACTTGTATTTTTAACACTTCCACATGAAGCAAGGAAAAGTAATACGAAACCTAAATAAATATATTTAACCATAGAAATTTTAATTTTTACCTGTATGTCCAAAACCACCTTCTCCACGTACTGAGTCATTCAGTTCGTCAACTACATCAAATTGTGCATGGACATATTCCTTAATAACCATTTGACAGATACGCTCACTGTTTTTAACAACAAATGCTTCATTGGATAAGTTTACGAGTATTACTTTTATTTCTCCTCTATAATCAGCATCTATTGTTCCAGGGGTGTTTAAAACAGTAATACCAAACTTGGCTGCTAATCCACTTCGAGGCCTAATTTGAGCTTCGTACCCTTCAGGAAGTTCAATAAATAAACCCGTTGGGATGATAACTCTTTCAAGTGGGTTTATAGTAATATCTTCAGTAATGAAAGCCCTTAAATCTACACCTGCAGAGTGCGGCGTAGCATATTCAGGGATGCTATTTGTACTCTTATTGATTATATTAATTTTAACTGCCATTATATTGCTTTCTTTAAATTCTTGAATTCGTTTTTATACACAATCAGTAAAAATACAATTAATAATCCTATACTTAAACTGTATCTAAATATATAGTTTAAAAGTGTATCAAACGTATTTGAGAAAAATGTATTGAAAATATATGTGATAAGGTATAAGCTAATAGTTAATAAACCATACGAACTTATCTTTTTCCAATTATAATAGATAGGATATATTTTATTCGAATAATATATGGATTGCAGCACCATTATAGCATAACCAACTAAACTACTAATTGCTGCACCTATATATCCAAACATGGGAACAAGAACAAAATTTAATAATACTGTAACAATACATCCGACGATACCCATTACGGCGCCGTATTTAGTATTATCAGAAACCTTATACCAGACAGATAAAGTGAAGTAAACGCCGCTAAGTAACTGTGCAAGTAAAACAATAGGAATGATAACGTTTCCTTCTAAATAGTCGCTTGTTAAAAAGAGGTTGATAACATCTAAAAAGTAACAAACTCCAAGAAATATAAAGAAACCAAAAATAGTGAAGTAAGTAAGTATATTATTATAAATCGAATTGTCGTTAGATTCGCGATGATGCTTAAAGAAAAAAGGCTCAAAAGCCATACGGAAAGATTGGGTAAACATGGCCATCAATACACCAATTTTAAAATTTGCACCATAGATCGCCAATTGCTTAATACCTTCATCTCCACCTATTAATTTAGGAAGAAGAATTTTATCTATATTTTGATTTATCATACCTGTAATTCCAACAATTAATATCGGTAAAGAGTATTTATACATCCTAATTAATAGAGTAAAGTCAAACTTGCCAATGGAGCTAATAGCAGTTTTTACTAAAAAAAGAAGAACTACAATTGAAGCCAATAAATTGGATATTAAAACGAAATAAGCTTCTCTACCAGGCGAGTAAACAATATGAACAAACTTGTAAAGGATAGAATCTGCAGAATAATTCTCAACAATTATAGGGCATATCCTTAAAAAGAAAATATTTAGTCCAATAATAACAAGAACATTAATGAGTTTTAAAAGTGCGAATTTTATACTTCTATTGTCAAATCTTAGCTTAGCAAAAATTAACGCACTAACGGCATCGATAGCAACTAGTAAAGCTGCAACTTTAATAAGATCAGTATAGTTACTATTAGCAATATTATCCGAGATTGGATAAAGAAGTAATAGAAATAAAATAGAACTAGAGCAGATACTTATGAAGGCTGTTGTGAATACGGTTTTAAAATCGTCTTTTTTAGCAAATCTAAAAAAAGTAGTTTCGAAACCATAAGTTAAAATCACTAAAAATATGGCGATATAACTATAAATATTCGTTACTAGTCCGTATTGGAATAAATCCATTGTACGGATATAGTAAGGCATTAAAAGCCAGTTTAAAAGACGAACCAAAATAGTCCCACCTCCGTAAATAACAGTTTCGCTAGCTAAAGATTTAAACTTTCCCAAAATGAAGTATTAAAAAAGTGAGAATTGCTCTTGGTTACTATTGTTCCTACCCAAATGATCATATGCAAGTGGAGTTACCATCCTACCACGAGGAGTTCGTTTTATAAATCCTTCTTTAATAAGGAAAGGTTCATAAACTTCTTCGATGGTTCCACTATCTTCGCCAATGGCTGTACCAATAGTAGTTAAACCGACAGGTCCTCCTTGAAACTTATCGATTAGAGTTAACAAAATTTTATGATCCATTTCATCTAAACCATGCTGATCAATATTTAAAGCTTCTAAAGCATATTGAGCAATATTTAAATCAATGGATCCATTTCCTTTTACTTGAGCAAAATCCCTAACCCTACGCAATAAAGCATTTGCAATACGGGGTGTGCCCCTGCTCCTTCGTGAAATTTCTAAACAAGCATCTTTACTAATTTCTGTATTTAGAATATTCGATGATCTATTTATAATACCCGACAAAATACTATTATCGTAATATTCAAGATGTGAGTTAATACCAAACCTTGCTCTAAGCGGACTAGTTAATAAACCACTGCGTGTGGTTGCACCAACTAAGGTAAACGGATTCAGATCAATTTGAATACTTCGAGCTCCTGGACCTTTATCTATAACAATATCAATTCTAAAATCTTCCATTGCGGAATAAAGGTACTCTTCTACAATAGGACTTAAGCGATGAATTTCATCGATAAATAACACATCATTAGGCTCAAGGTTTGTTAATATCCCTGCTAAATCGCCTGGTTTATCAAGAACAGGACCACTGGTAATTTTAAAACCCGCATCCAATTCATTGGCTATAATATTTGAGAGTGTTGTTTTTCCAAGACCTGGAGGTCCATGCAAAAGAACATGATCAAGAGCTTCACCTCTCATGGTTGCCGCTTGAACAAATATTTTTAAATTTTCAACAATTTTAGGTTGACCTTTAAAATCTTCGAAACGAAGAGGACGTAACTTATTTTCTACGTCATGTTCAGCTGATCTATATCCTTCTTCGCGAATATCAAAGTTATCATCCATTAAGAAAATCTAATTTAAACAATTCCGAGTTTTTTTATTTTATTAAGAAATAATTCAAGACTAAAAGGCTTTGTCATATATTCATTCATACCAGCCTCAATACATCTTTCTCTATCAGAATCAAAGGTATTTGCAGTTAAACCAATAATAGGTGTTGAATACTCGAATGAACTTTCATATTCTCTAATTAATTTAGAGGATTCTAATCCATCCATAACTGGCATCATTAAATCCATAATTACCAAGTCATACCTAGTTGATTTAACCTTTTGAAAAGCCTCCTCTCCGTTAGAAACAATATCTATTTTATAACCCAACCTTGTTAAATTAACAAAAATCAGTTTTTGGTTGAGAGGATTATCCTCAACTAATAAAACAAACACAGTCTTTGACATAATTAATAATTAGAATATGATAAATACTCAACAAAAAAATAAAAATTATAACAAAAACGAGAACTGTTGGTCAAAAAAATAGTGTATTATAGCTCTAATTTTGCTGAGATATCGAGCATACGCTCAATTGGCTTAACAGCTTTAACTCTTACATCCTCTTCAACTTCAACAGTTGGCCAAGAATATTTTAATGCATTATAAATTTTTTGCATGGTATTTAAACGCATAAACTCACACTCATTACATGCACAAGTACTATCATTAGGAGGTGCAGGTATAAAAACTTTATCAGGGCTTTTTAATTGCATTTGATGCAAAATACCTGCCTCAGTAGCAACAATAAATTTATTTGAGCTACTAGATTGACTATAATTTAATAATGAAGCTGTTGAACCAACGTGGTCTGAAACCATTAATAATGGCTTTTTACATTCAGGGTGCGTTAAAATTTCAGCATCTGGATTTTCCTTCTTTAGTTCTAAAATTTTCTCGAGTGAAAACTTCTCATGAACATGACAGGCTCCATCCCATAGGATCATTTCTCTTCCTGTAATACCGTTTATGTAATTACCCAGGTTACGATCAGGTCCAAAAATTAACTTTTCATCAGCAGGGAAACTATCTACTATGGCTTTAGCATTTGTAGAAGTAACCACAATATCAGATAATGCTTTAATTTCAGCAGATGTATTTACATAAGTAACTACTTTATGATCTGGATACTGATTGATAAATTTCTCAAATTCATCGGGAGGACAACTATCTGCTAAACTACATCCGGCATTTAAATCAGGAACAAGAACTGTTTTCTTTGGCGAAAGAATTTTAGCGGTTTCCCCCATGAAGTGGACACCAGCTACCATAATAATATCTGCATCTGTTTTAGCAGCAAATTGAGCCAAGGCCAAACTATCTCCAACAAAATCTGCGATATCCTGAATTAAATCATCTTGATAAAAATGAGCCATTAAAACAGCATTCTTCTCTTTTTTCAATTTTGCAAATGACTCTTCTAAATTATCAATATTTGATATAGACTCATCTACATATCCTTGCTTCAACCAATTTTCCTTTAACTCCATTATAATAAAGAATGTATAAAAGATATTTAATATCTAAAATTAAAACGACAATAGACTGTTGATGAGATGTATTTCAAACTTTCAATAAAAAATTACTTGTATTTGAAATTCGAGTCAAATATGAAATAACAACTAAAACACTTATTATCATCATAATAAATAGCAACACTTACTACTTATAAAAGAATGCAAATTTAATAAGAATATTGATTCAACAGTACTTAATTTTATAAAATAGTGTTGAATCATCTAAAAGGTGAAGTAAGTAGTAAACTAGAAGAAACACGTATCCTTGAAAATCGAAATACAAGTTATTTTTAGACATTAAAAAAGAATCATGAGTTATTCCTTATTTTATGTAATTAACTAACTAAAACTAGCTTTAAAATAGATTAGAAACGAATATCAAAGTCAATCTCTCTAGAATAAAATGAAACCCTGTTTAAATTAAAAAACGTAACAATTGGTTACTAAACTTTTCTTTCACACAATAGATTAATATAAACTGATAGAATTTTAAAAAGAAAAATGATAATGATAATAGGCTGTTAATTCGGTTTATAAATAATTGAGATTTTAGTTGCTTTAAATTGCAATGAACATTTACATTCTATCAATTAAAACTTAATTAACAGTAATTTTAAATGCTAACCTATTGTATAATAGTGATATTTAATAGTTAATTAACATACTGTTTAAACTAACAATATCTAATAACATTACCTTATTAACTCCCAATTTTGGTGTTTAAACACTGTTAGAAATTAGTAGTAAACTATTATAAAATTTACTTGACATTTAATAACTCTCATAGGCTTATTTAAAAATTACAAAACTCCAAGAAAAACTTTTATATTCTTTTAATTTACAATTCACATATTGTTAACATGAATCCACACGTTATTCACAGTAATGAATTGTTGACTAGTAAATTACCGGTCATAATTGTCATTTCATATGTTGAAAAGATGTGTAGTATGTTGTTTAAATAGTTATCACATTACTGCATATAAGTGCATTATCCGTTTATAAACTAATGTGTATAAAGTAGCTTATTAGCAACTTATATGCAGTACATTTTCTATCTTTGCAACAAAAAAATGAAAATTACTAAAATTGCTTTTGCTGCCGATCATGCAGGTTACGAATTAAAGGAGGAGTTGAAAGAATTTATTAGCGCTAAAGGTATTGTTGTTGCTGACTTTGGTACTAATTCTACAGAGAGTACTGATTATGCTGATTATGCACATCCTATGGCTAATTCTGTTGAGAGTGGCGTTGCCGATTTGGGTATTTCAGTTTGTGGAAGCGGAAATGGTATTAATATGACAGCTAATAAGCATCAAGGAATTAGAGCTGCTTTATGTTGGAATAAAGAAATATCAGAGTTAGCTCGATCTCATAATAATGCTAATGTTTGTTCGTTACCAGCTCGTTTTATTTCAGTAGAGGAGGCTAAAGAGATTATTGAAGCCTTTATTACTACAGAATTTGAGGGTGGCAGACATCAAAACCGTATAAATAAGATTCCTTGTTAATACACATCATTAAGTATTAGTATAACAATGAATTAACAATTTATTAAAACTGTTAATATCTTAAAAGAATACCAATAGTGAGTTTAGAATCAAAAAAATTTCAAAAAAAATCTGAGGATATCGCTTTTGATATAAAGCATCGCGATAAAATAAAATTTAATATATCGCGCTATAATGCAGCTGTTGAAAAAGGAGAGCTGCGTTATGCAGATATTAATATCGCAAGAAATCGTGCTGCTGCTCAAAAAAGAGAGGTTCTGAAAAACTTACACACTTACTTGTTGCAGTTTGAAGAAAAAGCAATTGCTAACAATAACGAGGTTTTATGGGCGCAAGATTCAGAGGAAGCTATTGGTTATATTCAAGATATTTTAAAAACAGAAAAAGCCAAGCTTGTTGTTAAAAGTAAATCAATGACCACTGAGGAAATTGAATTTAACGAAGGAGCAGAGGCTATTGGTGTTAAGTCGGTTGAAACTGATTTAGGTGAATATATTGTTCAGGTTGCTGGTGAAAAACCATATCATATTGTTACACCAGCAATGCATAAATCAAAGCAAGATATTGCCGATTTGTTTCATGTACACTTTGGTACAGATATAGATGGATCACCAGAGTACCTAACTAATTTTGTAAGAGAAAAGCTTCGTGATGATTTTATAAATGCTGATATAGGTGTAACGGGTGCTAATTTTTTACTAGCGGATATTGGTGGTATTGCAGTTACCGAAAATGAGGGTAACGCAATTATGTCTGCATCATTTCCTAAAACACATATTGTAATTGCGGGTATAGAGAAAATTATACCTTCATATAAAGACTTAGGTACCTTTTGGCCTTTATTATCAGCGCATGGTACCGGTCAGCAAATGACGGTTTATAATACTATTTATACGAGTGCAAAAAAGGACGGTGAAATAGATGGTCCTGAGAAAATGATTATCATTTTATTAGATAATGGCCGATCTGAACTCTATAGTCAGCCAACACAAGCAGAATCTCTATCGTGTATTCGATGTGGAGCTTGTTTAAATGCTTGTCCTATTTATAAAAATATTGGTGGTTATACTTATGATGCTACCTATAGCGGACCAATTGGTAGTGTTATTACACCACATTTTAAACATTTCGGAAGTTATAAACATTTAAGCTTTGCTTGTAGTTTATGCGGACGCTGTGAAGAGGTTTGTCCGGTTAAAATACCACTTCCTAAATTGCTATTACACAATAGAAAGGATTCAGTTGAGAGAGGTAATGTATCCTTTGTTGAAAAGATGTCAACAAACTTCACTTCCTCTGTATTTCAATCTAGGGCATTAATGGATTTTCTCCCAGGTTCACTAAAAAATGCTGGATTAACAATGGTACAATCCAAGCTGATAGGAGACAAAAGAAAATTAGATGGTATTGCTAAAGAATCCTTTAGTAAACAATGGTCAAAAAAAAGAAAGTAAAATAAGTACTTATTCTATATTTGTGTATTTTAGCATTTCAAAATCTTTATATATTGTTTATAAGTTGAAATCTTGATAAACCAATATAGAAAATTGTACTTTTAAAACTTTAAGATAATATGTTATCAAATACGTGTAAATATGCTGTTCGATCAGTAATTTATTTAGCTATCCATCAAGAAGAAGGAAAGAAAATTGGCATAAAACAAATCTCTTCTGATTTAGAAATTCCTACCCCCTTTTTAGGTAAAATACTTCAAACCTTGGCTAAGCAAAAAATATTATCTTCCAATAAAGGCCCCCATGGTGGTTTTTCATTAGCCGTTGATCCTGAGGAATTAACACTATTAGATATTGTTAAAATAATTGATGGAATGGATATATTTGAAACCTGTTTAATAGGTATGAATAGTTGTAAAGCTGCAGATTCAAATAGTAAACCGTGTTCTGTTCACGATCAGTTTAGCGATATTAGAAAACAACTTTATAATTTATTTAAAAATGAAACTTTTGCCAATATTGTGAATAAGGTTGGTGAGAAGGAAGATTATTATTTATTATAATCTACTTTTATCAGAAATAACTTGTATACAGTTGGCTTGTTTTTAAGTATTAAAAATAAGCCAGTGCCAAAACATACACCTAAAAAATTAAAAATAGCATCGTAAATGTTTCCGTTTCGAGTGCTTGTTAAATACAGTTGTAAAAACTCCATTATTATACCAATCGCAATGGTATCTAAAACAATCCATCTTTTTTTAATGTGTATTTTATGAGCATGGTTCTCAAGTAGAAATACGAAGCTTAACCCAAAATACATACAAAAGTGGACTAACTTATCAATGTGTTTGAAAAAATTAATATCGTTTGGTACTACTTTACCAACATTCATAAGGCTTAGTATCGATATAGATATTATTACCAGTATGGTTCGTATATAAGATTTTAATAGGCGCATTGTATTATCGTAAAAGTTTTAAAAGTTGATAAGCTGTTAATAACCTCTCTATTTTATTATAAACTATTGTTTCACGTGAAACGTTAACTAAAACAAAATTAGTTCCAATGATTGGTATATATATACATGTTCCGTTTTGCTCAAAAAAGTGTGGTTATTGCGATTTTTACAGCATTATTCGTTTAACTAACAAAAGTGACTATTTAAATGCACTTATCAAAGAAATAGAATTACGAGCTGATGAATTTAATACACGAAAAGTAGCTACTATTTATTTTGGTGGAGGAACACCTAGTTTATTGTCATTAAGTGATTTTAAATCTATTTTCGACGTTATTAATAAAACTTTCGATATATCATTAACAAAAGAGATTACTGTTGAAGTAAATCCGGATGATGTTACTGTTGATTATATAAAGGGTTTAAAAGCCTTTGGTGTCAATAGAATTAGCATGGGGGTTCAAAGTTTTAATAATAGAATATTAAAGTTTATGAATCGCAGGCATAACAAAAGTCAGGCGGTAGAGGCTGTAAATAATATTAGGGAAGCAGGTATTAATAATTTAAGTATAGATTTAATTTATGGAATACCAGGAATGACCTCAGAAGAGTGGAATTCTTCAATTAATGAAGCTTTAAGTTTAGGAGTTCAGCATATTTCAGCTTATCACCTTACCTTTGAGCCTGATACTCCTTTTTATAAACGATTGCAAAAAAAGGAAATATTAGAGATTAATGATTCCGAAAGTGTGAAACAATATGATGCACTTGTTGAAGGTCTAGCAAAAGGTGGGTTTAATGATTATGAAATTTCTAATTTTAGCTTGCCTGATTACGAATCTAATCACAATTCTAATTACTGGAATGGTAATAAGTACTTTGGTTTCGGACCGTCAGCACACTCCTTTGATGGTACCATAAGGCGATGGAACTATTCTAATTTAGATAAGTATGTTGATGGTATAAGCACAAACCAAGCGTATTTCGATTCTGAATCATTAAGTTTAATAGATAGCTATAATGAAACTATAATGCTCAGTTTACGAACGAAAAAAGGTTTAAGTTTAGATGTGTTAAAGAGTAAATTCGAGAGTACATTTTTATCTCATTTTAATACTGTATTACAAGATTATTTAGATAACAGTAAATTAATAATTGATAATGGTTTTGTTAGTGTTAAACGCGATAGTAAGTTTTTGACAGACAAAATTATTAGTGATTTTTTTATGGTGTAGTTTATGAAGAATTTGATTATTGTTTGTATACTGTTTATTGTCCATTCTACTTTAAAAGCTCAAGTTAAAGAGGTATGTTCTATTAATTGTAAGCAGTTTTATGAGTTGTCACAAAAGGCAGAAAATGTTTTAATTGTTGATATTAGGGAATCAAAATATTACAAAAAGGGACATCTTAATAAAGCGGTTTACGGTGGTAAAAAAGAAATATTAAAACCTATATTAGATAAAACCTCTAAGGATACGCCAATCTTTATTTATTGTGAAGTTGGAAAACGTTCAAAACAGGCTGGTGAATGGATATTGAAACAAGGATATCAAACAGTTTATCAGTTAAGCGGAGGTGTTAAAAATTGGGATACAAAAACATACCCTTTCATTAAGGAGTAAATAATAATTGGATGAAACGAAACATTGGTGTTATAATATCTTGGTTATCAATAGTACTTAATATTGTACTATTTGCTATTAAACTTTGGGTGGGTTTGTTATACAACTCGGTAGCATTAATAGCTGATGCTTGGCATACTCTAACTGATTCAGTTTCTTCTTTTGCAGTATTAATAGGTATAAAAATATCTGATAAACCGGCAGATGAAGAACACCCTTTTGGTCATGGACGAGCAGAATTAGTATCAACAATATTTGTTGGTTTTTTATTGGCTCTTGTTGGGGTTAATTTCACATACGAATCCTTTATTAAGCTTCGCGATCATCAAGAATCTCAGTATGGGATGTGGGCAATTATAGTTACAGTTATTTCATTAGTTGTAAAAGAAATAATGGCTCAGTATTCTATCATTTTTGGAAAAAAAATAAACTCAAAATCTTTGGTCGCTGATGGATGGCACCATCGCAGTGATGCATTATCCAGTTTAATAATATTGGTGGGTTTATTTTTAGGTAAATACTTTTGGTGGATGGATGGTGTGTTGGGGTTAATTGTTTCAGCATTAATATTTTATACTACCTACTCTATACTCAAGGAGGCATTCTCTTTATTTTTAGGAGAAAAAATTGATGACGACCTAAAAGAAAGTATCCTTCAAATAGGGAAGTCTAATTTTGAATATCCGCTCGAAGCACATCACTTCTTATTACATCAATATGGAAACCATGCTGAGCTAACTTTCCATATATATTTACCCGGGGATATGTCGTTAAACGAAGCTAGTAAAGTTGCAATGGATTATCAAAAATTGATCCGCGATGAGCATAATATTGGAGTTACTATTCATATAGATTCCTTAGAAAAGTAAAAATATTTACCCTAAATATTGGTCAGATGTTATTTTTGGCACGCAGTTTGTTTTATTCCTATTCGAAGAGCAAGAGAGTTTTTCATAGATTAGGTTAGGGTTTAGGTTATAAATTGGAATGTCTCTAAGGCATTCCAATTTTATGAAATCCGCATAAAACAGACATAAGAAGTTTTTTTTCATAGATTAGGGTTTAGGTTAAAAGAAAGGGATTCAACAACGGTTGAAATCCCTTTTTTTATGCACTAATTATTAGTTTTCTAGAGCTTCATTTAAAAAGTCATTCAGTGGTTTTATAGTTTTAAAAGTGTTTTCAATTATTGTATTTAATTCAGATGATTGGACTTCATCATCACTTAATTGAGTTATAACAGTGTATGATTTATTTCTGATTAAAGCAATATTTTCATCATTCTTATCAAATCCTTTAGGAGCAGTTTTTAATTTATCTCCATACATTTCAGGAAACATTGTATTAAATGTTTTATCGTTAATAATGCTTCTATACTCCTCGGGATTCTCTAAAATGAAGGAACGTATTTTCTTTAATTCGTTAGGTTGCGGAACATGGATGCCACCGCCTATAAAGCTATTATCAGGCTCAATATGCAAATAATATCCTCCATATATACTCTTGCGTCCATCGCGGTTAATATGGGCTCCAAAGTTATTTTTATAAGGTAGTTTATTATTCGAGAATCTTACATCTCTAAAAATTCTAAACGTACAGTCTTTTGCTTTAGGATGACCTATCCTTTTATCAATATTGTTAGTTAAGCCAATTAATTCATCCACATAAGTTTCAAAATCTGTTTTAGCTTTTTGGTAGAAAGGCTTATTGTTATGAAACCATTCTTTATTGTTATTAATACTTAACTGCACTAAAAAATCAAATATTCCTTCTGGTAGCATATTTTCTATATTTTTATTTAGGATTTCAAGGTACAAATAGAATACTAAAAAATCATTAGATAAATATTTACACACTGCTTTAATCTGGATGCCTAACTTTTGATTAATTTTGATGCTGAATCATCAAATTAAAAGTATGAGAAAAGCTGTTATTATTGTTGCAGGGGGTAGCGGATCGCGAATGAAAAGTGATATACCAAAACAATTTTTGTTATTGAAAGGCGAACCGATTTTGATGCATACTATCCGTGCTTTTCACAATTTTGATGATGAAATTAAGGTTGTTTTAGTGCTTCCATCCACTCAAGTGAGTTATTGGCAACAGTTGTGTATTGATCACTCTTTTAAAATTGAGCACACGATTACTGAAGGAGGAAATACTAGATTCCATAGTGTACAAAATGGTTTAAAGGAAATAAGTGAACCTTGCCTTGTTGGAGTCCACGATGGAGTTCGTCCTCTTGTTAGTTCAGGTACTCTGGAGCGATGTTATGCTGCGGCAGAAATTAATGGCAATGCCATACCAGTTACTGATGCCATTGAATCCATAAGAGAAATTCAAAATAGTACCAGTGTTGCTGTTGATAGATCGGTTTATAAGATGGTACAAACCCCCCAGGTTTTTACTTCAGAAATACTACAAGAAGCCTATAAACAAGGTTTTAGTGAATTATTTACAGATGATGCTAGTGTTGTTGAAAAGCTCGGAAAACAAATCCATTTGGTTGATGGTAATAGAGAAAATATAAAAGTAACCACACCAATGGATTTAAAGATTGGAGAATGCCTACTTTAAATTCAGTTTATCTTTTATAAAAATTACAGCTCTAATCATTATCCATATGCTTATTAATGCAAATATTATGGTTGCACCCGATGGGATATCCATAAAATAAGAAGCACTTAATCCGGCAATTATTCCTATAAAACCAAAAAGGATAGACCAAAATATTATTTTTTTATAATCTTTAGTTATCAGCATTGAAGCTGCTTGTGGTATAGTAAATAAGGATAATACTAGTATAATACCAGCAATTCGTATGCTTAATACAATTGCCAATGCAACAGCAACTGCCATGCTATACTTGATGAGTTTAACATTTAAACCTGTGGTAGATGCATAGTTCTCATCAAAGGCAGTGTACAAAATAGGTCGAAAAAAAAGAATGTTGGCGGCAATAATAATTAACGCAAATATGGCCGTAACAATTATATCTGTAGTAGTAACTGTTAGTATATTTCCGAAAAGAAAACCCATTAGGTTTGGTGTATAGCCAGGTGTCATAAAAACAAAAATGATACCTATGGCCATTCCTAATGACCAGAGAATAGCAATGGCACTATCCTCTCTTACTTTTGCTTTTTGCGCCGACCACTCAATACCTAAAGCAGAGAAAACTGCAAATACAGCAGCCCCTAAAAACGGATTAAGGCCCAGAAAATAAGCAATTCCAATGCCTCCAAATGAAGCATGGGTAATTCCTCCACTAATAAAAACAATTCTGCGCGATACTATATAGGTGCCAATAATACCAGCTAAAATGCTTGTTAATAAACCCGCCAAAAGCGCATTTGTGAAAAATTTGTATTGAAATAATTCGAAGAATTCTAACATTTTAATGTTGGTTTAGTACCCTATGCGGAACGTGTCCGTGTGCAACTAATTCAATAGGGCACTTATAGGTTGAAAGTACTTTTTCTGAAATTTTATTACTGTTATGATAATGAAGTTCTTCATTAACACAAGCTATCGTTTTTATTATAGGTGATATAGTTCCAATATCGTGCGAAACTAACAATATGGCCATTTCTTTATTTAGCTCACTTAGCATGTTGTATAATTCCCCTTCAAAATGCTTATCTACATAGGTATTAGGTTCATCTAAAATTAAAACAGACGGCTTATTAATAATAGCTCTCCCTAGGAAAGCTCGTTGTCTTTGCCCACCCGATAACTCTCCAATTGTGTTATTTTTATATTCCGTTAACCCTAATTTATCTAATAACTCGTTAGCCTTATTTTTGTCGGATTTAGAGTATTTTCCAAAATAACTTTTACTACCCATAATACCAGATAAAACAACTTCGCTTACCTTGATGGGGAATTTTGTATCTATTTCATTGCTTTGCGGAAGATAACCAATGTAGTGCTTGTTATTTTTCCAGGCGTAATTAAGTTTTCCTTTCTGAATAGGTAATAGCCCTAGTATAACTTTTAAAAGAGTGGACTTCCCTCCCCCATTTGGACCAATTATACCAATAAAGTCATTCTGCTTAATATCTAAATTGATATTTCGCAAAACAGCTTGGTTCGGTTCATAACCAGCAGATACATTATGTAATGAAATTAAACTGTCCATTATTAATCTTGTTGAAAGGAGTTAACAAGTGTATTGAGAGTATTGTTTATTTCAGTAATCCAATCCTCCGCTAATGGGTTAACACTTATAATATCAATATCCAATTCTTTAGCAACTAATTCTGCATTTCTTGAATCAAATTCCTGTTGGATAAAAATTGCATTTATATTATTTGCTTTGGCTTTTTCAATTATAGTTTGTAACCACTTTACACTTGGCTCTTTTCCATCATTTTCAATAGAAATTTGCTCTAAATTATAATCTTGTGCAAGATAGGTATATGCAGGATGAAAAATTAAAAATTTGCTTCCCTCATGTGGTTTAAAACTTTCTGTAAATTTTAGATCTAATGCTTTTACTTTTTCTAAGAGTGTTGGATAGTTTTTTTCTATTAACGCACTGTGTTCTGGAAAATGCTTAAGTAATGCATCTTTAGTATTTGTAATTACAGTCATCATCGTTCTGGGCGATGTCCAAATATGCGGGTCAATACCTCCTTCGTGTACATGATCTCCATGAACCACAGCTTCGCCTTTTATTAATTGAACACCTTCAGAAACATCAGCAATTATAATATCACTATCTATAGATGCTATTTTATCCATCCAGTTTTGCTCAAAACCAATATGTCCGATACGTAAATAAAGTTTTGAACTGTGTAGGTTTTTAATTTGGGAAGGAGTGGGTGAATATGTAGCCGGACTATTGCCAGGTAATACCATTACATTTACCTTAATAGAATCTCCGAGCAATTGGTTAACAATATATTTTTGAGGTAGAATACTGACTGTAATTTCAGTTTTATCAGTTTTACTTTCAGTACATGATGTTTGTGTAATGGCTAGAAGTACTAATACAATACTTAATATTGAGAAATATTTATTTGTGCAGTTCATTTTAATAAAATCTATAAATGTATAGCTGCAAATGTACTTTTTAATTTTATAGCTATAAGCAGAAAAATAACTAAAGAGCGGGTGTTTATTATTTAAAACCTATTTAAGCGGGAGGGAATAATAAGAAGATGGCCATGGGGCATAAAAAAAGGATAGATGAAAACATCTATCCTTTACCCTTAAAATCAGCTTTGTTAACCAAATCTAAATCTATGAAAAAAAATCTACATTACAAATGTAGCTTAAAGTATAGTGAACTAGTACAAACAAAAGTTAAACGATGTTAATGTTACGCGTAATTACTGATGTTTATATGTATTTGTATCTTTTGATACTCTTTTTTGGGGTTTTATCAAACTCTTCTGGAACTTCAGTTACCTTAGATAGGTTCATATAGGCAGGTAATTCAGCATTAGCTTTATTTTTTAAATCAGCTATTATTACTGATAATTCCTTTTCCTGAATATTTTCGGCATCAGCTAATTCAAAATCGGGGTATACTAAAGCTTCTAATTTGCCATCGCCCATATCTCTAACTAAACATTCCTGAACGTAATCCATACTGCATAGTTTGGTTTCAATCTCTTCAGGATAGATGTTCTGGCCTGATCCACTTAAAATCATATTTTTACTGCGGCCTTTTATAAATATGAAGTTTTCAGCATCAATAACACCTAAATCTCCTGTATGTATCCAGCCTTCAGCATCTATTGTTTGTGCTGTGGCTTCGCTATTTTTAAAGTAACCAAGCATATTATTATCGCCCTTCACTAAAATTTCACCAACTTCATTATAAGGATCTTTTGAGTCAATACGAACTTCCATCCTATCAACTAAGCGACCTGCTGAGCGAGGTTTAGCTGTTTTATATGGCTCGTAACTAATTAGCGGACCACATTCAGTCATTCCATATCCAATAGTAAACGGAAAGCCTATTTTTCTTAAGAAATCTTCAACATCCTTATTTAGTGCTGCCCCACCAATTATTATTTCTCTAAACTCTCCACCAAAAACATCAACTAATTGGTTTTTAACTTTAGAGAATACTACCTGATTTAACAGAGGCACTTTAACTAGTGTTTTTGCTGCTCCTTTCTCTAAAGCTGGCTGAATTCGTTTTTTAAATATCTTTTCTAGAATTAATGGAACAGCCAATATTAAATGTGGCTTTATCTTTTGAAATGCTTCTGTAATAATTTTAGGTGATGGTACTCTACTTAATAGAGTTATTTCGCAACCAACAGTAAATGGCCACAAAAATTCAAACAAACAACCATAAGCATGGGCAAGAGGTAGAAACGAAACAATTCGTTCTCCTGATGTTAAATCAAATTTATCTTGAGCGAATTTAACATTAGACCAAATACTTCTGTGTGGTATCATAACTCCTTTTGAAAAGCCTGAAGTACCTGAGGTATATGAAAGAACCATCAACTCTTCCTCTCCTATTTCATCAAATTTGAGGTCCTTTATTTCAAAAGGTTCTTGCATTAGTTTTTCCAATAGAATTGAATTAGCACTAATGTCATCACAGCCATTTGCCAATGCAACAAACTTATCAATACTAATAATGCCTTTTAAATTTGGCATTTTTGCTTCATCAATCTTATTAAAAATAACTTCTGTAGAGAATAGTAATTTAGATTCAGAATGGTTTACAATGTGGTGTATTTCACTACTTCCAAAGTCAGGCAAAATTGGAACTACAACAGCACCATAGGTTACCACAGATAAATAGCTAATGGTATAGTTACTGAGGTTTCTACCAATAAGAGCAATTTTATCGCCCTTTTTAATACCACAGTTATTATACATTTTGTGCAAGCTATTTATGCGTTTAGCTGCATCATTGTATGTAAAAGAATCGCCATCAAAATCAGCGAATGCTTTTTGGTTATTAAAGCTTTTTAGGGCTTTCTCCACCATTCCAATAAATCCATTATTATCCATAATATGATATGCTAGTACTTTTTACCAAAAATTAATTACGGTTAGTGGTTAAAACAAATTTAGGTATTGTAATATTTAAAAAACATGTTAAATATCGCATGTAATAATTATTACCTTATTCAATAGGCAATAATCTTGCCATCAGAATTATAATTAAGTTTTACGGAGCTACTTATGCTATTGGATTAGTTATTATCGAAGAAGTTTAATTTTTGTGTTATAAAAAACTGTAAACGATTATGAGAAGTGGCATCTGAATAATTGATTCTCATATAGCCTCCTTGTAAATGGGTACTTTCGGTTATTTGGTAGCCCAACATTGCATAGGTTCTATTTTGGCTTAGGTTTAAGCTTGGTTTAGTATTTAGAAGTATTTCGTTACCAATGGTTGTAAAAAATACGCCTTTCCCCATTTCTTTGGCATTTAATGGTATCCCAAGTTGCAGACGATACCTTGCGCGTTGTTCGTTTGTGTTTTCTAAAAACCTAAATTCATATCTGTATCTATGTTGAAAGTTTACTCTTCCAACCTTATGTTTGGCAATTGCCTGAAGTGTTGTTCTAAACTCTTCATTCTTTGTTTTATCTTCCTTGTTTTCGGTGTAGTTATAACTCATATGGTATTCCTGACCAAGTCCAACTTGAAAACTTGGGTGAATATTATAACTAAAGAATGGTCTAAAGAAAACGTTTTGATTGTTTGATATCGGTTCGTAGGTTCGCCATTGACCTTCAACAAATAATTCAGTTTTGGGGCTAAAATTGAAGAAGCCATTATAAACATACCAAGATCCTAACTTATCATTACCTTGGGCTAATACAGATGTTGTTATAGACAACATTATAAAACTTAACGACAGTTGCAGTTTGTAGTTCTTCATTGTAATAAGTTCTTTATTTTTTTTGTGAATTTTTTATTGCAACAATAATTAAGCCTAGTTTGTGTTTATTATAATAAAAAAAGCCTGTTAGAAATTAATCTAACAGGCCCCTAGTATTTCTTTATCCTATTTTATAAGTAACCAAACATCTTGATTATTTGGTAATTTTCTTTCCATTGATAGTTCATTAAAAGCTTCATCTCTATCACTAAAACCTTTATACGATACTTTATAGAACTCTTGATTTTCTCGGGAGTGTCTTACTATTACCTCAGAGTCAAAACCTTGTTCAGTTAACTCGTCACGCAATTTATAAGCATTACTTTCTTTCTCAAAAGAACCAATAATTAAAAAGTATTTATTAGGTTCTACTGGTTTTGGCTCCTCATAAACAGGTTCCTCAATAGGTTCTTCTGGGATTGTATCTTTAACAACAACTGGCTTTTTAACTACTTCTTTTTTAACTTGTTTCTTAGCTTCTTTTTCACTCTCTCCACATGAAGTGATAATTAAAACAAGGGCTATTGATAGGAGCAGGATTTTATTCATGAGTCTGTAAAATTAGTGAATCGCCTAAAAATATAAATTATTTAATATAATAATGGATTTTTTTTTACTTATTCAGCAAAAAAAAGCATTCTAATACAAGAATGCTAATTTTATTTTATGAATTGTTTATTTTATTCAACGAACTTATATCCTACCCCTTTAATGGTTTTGATATGGTTTTGGCCAATTTTTTCTCTAACTTTTCTAATATGCACATCAATAGTTCTATCACCTACAATAATACTATCGCCCCATACCGAATTATATATTTCATCTCGTGTAAACACTTTATCAGGCTTAGAAGCTAAAAGCATCAATAACTCAAACTCTTTTTTAGGAAGTACAAGTTCTTCGCCTTTATTAATGATAACATACTTTTCTCTGTCGATAGTTAAATCTCCTATTTCAATAATGCTGCTTTGAACATTATCATTTGAAGAACTTTCAGGTTGATATCTTTTTAAAAGAGCTTTAACTCTTGATATCAATACCTTTGGTTTTATAGGTTTTGAAATGTAATCATCAGCACCAGCTTCGAAGCCAGCAATTTGCGAATAATCTTCATTTCTTGCTGTTAAAAATGCAATAATGGCGTTTTTTAAAGATGGAATCCTTTTAATTTCTTCACAAGTTTCAATGCCGTCCATTTCAGGCATCATAACATCTAAAATAATTAAGTGAGGTAGTTCTTTCTTGGCTACTTCAATGGCAGCACTTCCATTTTCTGAGGTAAGAACGTGGTAACCTTCTTTTTTTAGGTTGTAACTTACAAACTCTAATATATCTGGCTCGTCATCAACCAGTAAAATCTTATAACTATTCGCTTCCATCATATTTTTGGCGCATTATTTATCGGCATGAAATTACATAAAACAATTTATATTACATTTCGATACCTTTATTATAACGTGAAATTATCGTTAATTAAAGTTTTTAGTATCCTTACTTAACCTTTTTCAAGGGTTACAGTAAAGCTTGTTCCTTTACCAAACGTACTTGTAACATTAATTGTTTGATTGTGTGCTTCTATAATGTGTTTTACAATTGCTAAACCTAAACCAGTGCCACCTTGCTGACGCGATCTGCTTTTATCAGCTCTGTAAAAACGTTCAAAAACTCGTGGCAAATCAGCTTCTTTTATACCGGTACCATTATCTTTTACTTCAATAAGGTATCTATTATCCATATCGTAGAAGTTAATGCTGGTTTTTCCTCCTGTTTTACCGTAATTTATAGAGTTAAGAACTAGATTACTTACTACCTGAAAAATTCGCTGTTTGTCTGCATTTACTAATAATTGCTTTTGGCCTGCTTTGTTTAGTTTTAAAGTAATATCTCTATCCTTAGCTCGAATATCTTGCATATCATATACATCTTCAATGAGCTGAAATAAGTTAAAGGTTTCTTTTTTAATTTCTAACTCACCTGCTTCTAGTTTAGATATGGCTTCAAGATCTTCAATTATACTGATCATTCTATCAATACTTTTTTCTGTTCTATTTAAGTACAGCATATTGATATTCGGATCGTCAATGCCTCCATCCATTAAGGTTAAAATATAACCTTGTATATTAAATATTGGTGTTTTTAATTCGTGTGATACATTACCTAAAAACTCTTTTCTATATTTTTCGGTTTGCTTTAATTCTTGTATTTCTTTGGTTTTACCTTGTATCCAATCTGCCACTTCGAGCGATACTGTTTTTAAGGGTTCACTGTTGGATAGGTGCTGAAAATCAGGAGTACCAGCATTAAAGTTGTGTATGGTTTTATAAATGGGTTTAATTTTGGTATTTATATAACTCTTTATGGAAAAGTGTGTGTAAATTGCAAAAATACCAATTGAAATAGGAGTAGATATCAATAAGGAAATCACAATGTTGCTTGAGAAATAATTAATTAAGAAAAAGAGAATTGTTATGGTTGAGTAAACAAAAGTAGTTATAGTAGTTACTCTTTTTAATGTAATATTTCGCATATTTTAAATAGGTAATAGTGTGTGTTTTGTAGTATACCTTATGAACAAGCAAATGTATAAATTAGAAATAGATTTAATGTTAATTGAAAATGAAATAAGAATATATTAATAAGAATAGTTACAATTTACTTAGACTTATTTTATATTAGAAATATATTTTATTTTAAGTTGATAATTCCATTGAATTTGTTGCAAATTACTTGCCAAATTGTTTTCGGTATAGATGTTGTTCTCAAGAATGTAAATGGGTTTATATTCTTATAATTTAGCTTAAATAAAGGAGATGTAAGTTTTAAACAATAATAATTTTAATAATTAATAAGATGAAGAAGATTAGCTTATCAACAATGTTTTTAGCGCTTTCAGCTGCTGTTTTTGCTCATGCAGGGCATAATCATTCAGAAATGAATAGTAATGAATTTTCTCTCCATTTATTATGGATTGCTGTTCCCGTTGTTATTGGAGTTGCTACTTTTTTTGTAATGAGAAAAAGAAAAAATGCTGAGCAGTAGATAATGATTAATACACATTACAGTAATTGGCCTTCTTGTATTTTACCCAGGAAAACGTGAAGGCTACACACAAATTAAATAAACTACACAATGGACAGAAGAAATTTTCTTAAAAAAGGTGCCACAGCAGCGGCTGTTTCAACAATTGCACCTCAGATAATAGGTGGTAACGAAGCAAATGCAGCCAATACAAGTGTTGAAAAAAGTGGAGAGTTAGTTGCTGTAATGGGAGATTCACCTTCTGTTATGCTTACAAAAGCTATTGAAGAATTAGGTGGTATTACCAAATTTGTAAAAGTTGGACAGAAAATAGTTATTAAGCCAAATATAGGTTGGGCAAAAGAACCCGAAATGGCTGCTAACACTAATCCTGAAGTTGTAGGTGCTTTAGTGAAACTTTGTAAAGATGCCGGAGCAAGTGAAGTTTTAGTTTTTGATCATACTTGTAATGAGTGGAACTCCTGTTACGAAAAAAGTGGAATTAAAGAAGCTACCGAAGCCAATGGTGGTAAAATGGTTCCGGGTAATAACGAGAAGTATTATAAAGAGGTAGATCTTCCCAAAGGGGTTTCTATAAAATCAACAAAAATTCATGAAGCTATTATTAATTGTGATGCATGGATTAATGTGCCCGTATTAAAACATCATGGTGGCGCCAAAATGTCGCTGTCTATGAAAAATTCTATGGGTATTATCTGGGATAGAAAAGTTTTCCATAAGGATGGTTTACAGCAATGTATTGCCGATTTAGCAACTTACGAAAAGAAGCCAATTTTAAATATTATTGATGCTTATAGAGCCATGACTCAAAATGGACCTCAAGGCAAAGGTGTTGAAGATACATTAGTTACAAAAGCACTATTCGCTTCTGCAGATCCTGTGGCTGTTGATACGGCAGCGGTTAAGTTCTTTGGGCAAATTAAAGACATGCGTTTAGAGGATGTAAAACACATTTCTTTGGCTGAGAAGCATCAATTAGGAACGCAAGATTTAAGTTCGGTTAATGTAAAAAGAGTGAAACTGTAAGTCTCAAATCCACATTAAATATTAGAACTTTATGATGCAAAAAATAAGACAAATTATTGCTGCAATAGTATTTGTACTGTCCACATTATACATTTGCGGAATAAGTGGATTTTTACCTGAATGGTTAAATCCAAAAATATTAGTCGAAATTCAATTAATACCTGCAATTCTCTCTGCTTCTTTTGTAACAGTTATTGCCTTAATCGCACTTACTTTTATTATTGGACGTGTTTATTGTTCTGCCATTTGTCCTTTGGGTATTTTTCAGGATTTGGTGATGCGTTTATCCAAGTGGATTAAAAAGAAGCGTAAAATAAAACGAGCAAAACCACACTATGCGCAAGCTAATAATGTATTACGCTATAGTATTTTACTTTTAACAGCCTTGTTTCTTTTATTTGGCAGTACTTATTTGGTATTATTACTCGATCCGTATTCTATTTTCGGAAGGTTTAGCGCAGCCATATTAACGCCAATCATCACATTTGTGAATAATATTTTTGCAAGTGTTGGAAATGCTGCAGGAAATTACACATTTAATTTTAAAGAATATCACCTTCCTACTTTTGCGGTTTTATCCACGGTTATTCTTACCATCGGAACCATAGTTTATTTAGATATAAAGTACAACAGACTTTGGTGTAATACACTTTGTCCGGTTGGTACAGCCTTAGGTTTGGCTTCAAGGCTTTCACTTTTTAGGATAACTATTAATAATGATAAATGTGTGGATTGTAAGGCGTGTGCTCGTACTTGCAAAAGTAATGTTATCGACCATTTAAATGATTACAAAGTTGATCACAGTAGATGTGTTTCGTGTTTCAATTGTATTGATTCTTGTAAAAAAGATGCTTTAAGCTTAAGTGTAATTAAAAAACGTGCTACTAATGATTGATTCAAAAAATAACCGTCGTGCTTTTTTTAAAATATCGATGGCAGCTTTGGGTGCTGGAGTGGCTTCCAATTCTTTACTAGCTTCAAATGTTGAAAATAAAACAAAATTATACCCTTTACCTCCAGGTGCAGTTTCTTTAGAAAGATTTAAAAGCAAATGCACCGCATGTCAATTGTGTGTTAACCATTGTCCAACTGGGGTGCTTAAGGCATCTCTGTTTGAGAACGGTTTAACAGGAATGATGCAACCCATATTGAAGTTTGATGTAGAACAGTTTTGTGAATATGAGTGCAAAACCTGTATCGATGTTTGTCCGAATGATGCTCTTGTAAAGCTAAGTTTAGATGAAAAAAAGGTAACTCAAATTGGCGAAGTACAACTAATTTTAGAGGAGTGTGTTTTAATTACTGATAACGAAGATTGTGGTGCCTGTGCAGAGCATTGTCCTACGGCAGCTTTAAAGATGGTTCCTTGGAAGAATGGTTTAACAAAGCCGAAAGTGGTTAATCCAGAGATGTGTATTGGATGTGGTGGCTGTGAGTCAATATGTCCTACAAATAAAAGAGCCATATTTATTGCAAGAAACGAAGTACATATTGAGGCAGATAAACCAAAGGTAGAAGTACAAGAAGAAGTTGAAATTGATGGTTTTGGTTTTTAAATTGAAGGCCAATTTGATCTGTTTCTAATAGATTGAAATATATATTTGATGGAAATTACATACAACTGCTTTGCAGGAATTAGTGGAGATATGAATTTGGCAGCAATGCTAGATTTAGGGATGGATTTGGAACTATTAAAGAAAGAGCTTTCAAAACTAGGTGTGGATGATGAATTTGAACTTCAGGTATATCCCGCTCAAAAAAGTGGTATTAACGGAACTCAGGTAAATGTTCTTTTAAAAAATCAAGCACACTCGCATCAATCGGGTGAACATAGCCATCATCATTCTCATGATGAAGAGCATCATCACCATGAACATTCGCATGATCATCACCACCATCACCATTCACATTCGCGTAATTATGCCGATATTGAAAAGCTAATTAATGCTTCTACGCTACACGAACAAATTAAAACGATAGCTAAAAATATATTTTGGGAAGTTGCCGTTGCCGAAGGTAAGGTACATAATAAGCCACCACACGATGTGCATTTTCATGAGGTTGGTGCTACCGATTCGATAGTTGATATTGTTGGAGCAGCCATTTGTTACCACCATCTTAATATTACGCATGTTACATCAACAGTTCCGGAATTGGGTGGCGGTTTTGTAAAATGCGATCATGGTAAAATGCCTGTGCCAGCTCCTGCTACAGTAGAAATATTTAGAGGTGTAAAATGCAGTTCGGGTGCTGTGGATAAGGAAATGACCACGCCAACGGGTGCCGCCATTTTAAAGGTGCTAACAAATGAATGGATTGCTCATCCAGAAATGGAAATTATCAGAACAGCATATGGTATAGGACACAGAACTGTTGAAATACCTAATGTTTTGAGGGTTTATGAAAGTAAGCGATCTGCTGAAATAAACCAGAGTAAGTCACTCATGATTGAATGTAACATTGATGATATGTCGGCCGAAGATTTAGCGATAGTACCAGATCTATTATTAAAATCGGGTGCACGAGATGCTTATTTATCTCCTATTGTTATGAAAAAAGGAAGGGCTGCAACTAAACTATCAGTACTTTGCTTAGCGCAAGATGCAGAAGTAATTGCCAATACTATTTTTGAACATACCACAACAATCGGACTAAGAAAATACCCTATAGATAAAATAGAATTACCCCGGGTTTCTAAAACAAAAGAAACACCTTATGGTGAGGTTAGATACAAGGAAAGCACGCTTCCGAGTGGAGAAAAAAGAATTAAAATTGAATTTGATGATTTAGAAAAGCTTGCGAAGGCAAATAATCTTTCAATTTCAGTTTTACGCACAAATACCAAAAACATCATCAAATGATAATATAAGTTAGATTTAGACTAATTGTTTTAAGTAGCTTAAATATGAAAACCCTTTTGTAAACTCCGTCTTTAAAAAATACTTATGAATCAAGCACATTTAACAAACTTGCTACAGCAGTTTAAAAATAATGAGTTACCCTTAAATGAGGTTTTAGAAGCTTTAAAAACCCTTCCTTTTGAGGATATTAACCATACGAAACTTGATTTTCATAGGGAACTACGCAATGGTTATCCTGAGGTTGTTTTTGGAGAGAATAAAACCATAGAACAGCTGATAGATATTGTTGCTAAAATGGAAGAACATCAAGTTAATTTATTGGCAACCCGTATTAGTGCTGAAAAAGGGAGTGCATTAAAATCGCAATTTCCGAAATCAGAATACCATTCCTTATCAAAGTGTTTTACCTATAAGTTTTCCCTTTCGAAGCCATTAAATGAAAATGAAATACTTATTGTAACTGCCGGAACCAGTGATTTAGCTGTTGCTGAAGAGGCGCATATAACGGCTCAAATGTTAGGGCATGCTGCCAATATTATTAGCGATGTTGGGGTGGCCGGAATCCATCGTCTTTTTGCTCAGTTAGACAGGATAAGAAAAGCAAAGGTTATTATTGTTGTGGCAGGTATGGAAGGTGCATTGGCAAGCGTAATGGGAGGATTAGTTGATGTGCCATTAATTGCAGTACCCACAAGTGTTGGTTATGGGGCTAATTTTAATGGGGTGAGTGCTTTATTGGGCATGTTAACATCTTGTGCAAATGGCATTACGGTTGTGAATATTGATAATGGTTATGGTGCAGCTTATGCGGCATGTAAAATTCTAGATTTAGATAAGGTAAAATAACTCAAAACTTTTTAAGTCAACTTAATAGTCTAATATTTAATATACAGTTCATATTACAAATCGAGTTTTATGAGGAATCCTTATATATTTGCACTCTAATTTTTGCGCATACATGGACCAAATTTATTTAATCGTATTTATTTTAGTATTACTTGGCTTTATCGACCTGATAGTAGGCCTTTCGAACGATGCTGTTAACTTTTTAAGTGCAGCTATTGGATCAAAAGTAGCTAAAAGGAAAGTAATATATTTGGTTGCTGGTATAGGTATTATAGCAGGATGCCTACTCTCAGGAGGCATGATGGAAGTAGCTCGAAAGGGCGTGTTTTATCCACAAAACTTTTATTTAACTGAATTAATTATACTATTTCTTGCCGTAATGATAGTGGATATCATTTTGGTAGATGTATACAATACATTCGGTTTTCCCACATCCACCACAGTGGCCATTATTTTTGAGTTACTGGGCGGAGCTTTAGCCATTGGCTTAATTGTAATTAGCGGAGATAATCCGAACAATTTAGTAATAAGCGATTTAATAAACACCCACAGTGTATTTATTATTGTAGGTGGTATTTTATTTTCAATTGTATTTGCATTCTTATCAGGGGCAATATTTCAGTTTATAGCCCGGTTAATATTCTCGTTTCGATACAAAAAACGTTTTAAGTTTTTATTTTCCCTAGTGGGAGCACTTGCCATTACAGCCATTCTTTTTATGGTAATAAAAAAGGAAGGTGCATTTGCCGATATCTTTTATGGCGATTTAGAGATGATAATCAACCAAAACCTAGTATTAGCTTTAGGTATTATTTATGCAATATCATTCCTTATCTTCTTAGTACTTTCTTTTGTATTCAATGCTGATATTCCTAAAATAGTAGTTTTCTTTGGCACGTTCGCATTGGCATTATCCTTTGCTGCCAACGATTTGGTTAACTTTATCGGAGTTCCTTTATCGGGTATCGAAGGGCTTATGGCTTTTGCTGAATCCGACATTACTGATCCGGCTTTATTTTCAATGAATATTTGGGGTTCGGGTTATCTTAATCAGTCACTTTTTCATAAAAATTGGTATCCGTTTATTTTCTTAGGATCGGGACTAGTTATGATGATTACTTTGTTTGTATCTCGTAAGGCGCGTTCTGTTACTGAAACCGAAGTTTATTTGGGCCGACAAGACTCGGGTTATGAACCCTTTGAGCCATCGCATACTTCAAGGGCCATTGTGCGTAATTACTTTATTTTTTACGAAAAGGTGAAGGCCGTTATTCCTGTTAAGGTAGCCAACGTTATTAGTAAGCAGTTTAAGCGCGATGAATTTGAGGAGGATATTAGTGATAATAACGACATAGTTTATTTTGATACAATTAGAGCCAGTGTAAATTTAGTTGTAGCAAGTATTTTTATAGGTATTGGTACTTACTTTCGTTTTCCATTATCAACCACTTTTGTAGTATTTATGGTAGCTATGGGTACTTCATTATCTGATCAGGCTTGGGGGCGCGATAGTGCTGTGTATCGTATTTCGGGTGTGTTATCGGTTTTAGGCGGTTGGTTTTTAACAGCCTTAATTGCCTTTATAGCATCGTTTTTAATTGTATTAATTTTGTGGTGGGGAAAACTATATGCCTTATTCCCTTTATTAGTTGCGGTGGGCTACGTACTTTATCGCACTACTAAAAGCCATAGAAAAGCAGAAAAAGAAAAGCATTTATTAAAAGTAGAAGCTGAAAAGCAGCTTATTAAAAATGTATCAAAGTTGGTTGATTTGGCTAGTGAGCGCATCAGAAAACAACTTTTAGAATCTTCAAAAATATTTATTCTTGTGGTTCAAGGTTTTGTTGATGAAAACTCAAAGCAATTAAAAGAAGCTACTGAAAGAATAGATTATTTAGACAAACTATCGCAGAGTACTAAAAAGGAATTGTTTAATAACTTCTCGTTTTTTGGAGAAGAACACTTTGAATCAAGTCACTTTTTTGTGCAAGCAATGGATTATATTAGTGAGTTGGTATCGGTATTAAAGCATCTTACAAAACCAATAGTTTCTCACGTTGATAACCATCATAAGGGTTTATCAAATTCTCAACAAGAAGATATATTATTACTTCTCGAAGAAATTACGGGTTTTTTTAATTACTTGGTTCACATCGAAAAAGAACACCGTTTTGATTCGATAGACGAAATTATCCAGCGTCAGCAATATTTAGGTGAGTTAATTATTGATTTACGTAAAAAGCAGATAAAGCGTATTATGGATGGTAATGGCAAAACACGAGGTAGCATTTTATTGCTCGAGTGTTATGCTGAAACCAAGAATCTGGTATTGTATACAATCAACCTAATAAAAGCACACCGCGATTTTTATCAAAGTAGCCAGAAGTAGTTTTTTATAATAGTTTACTTATTTAAGTACTATTAGGGGACTGCCTGGGCCTTATATGGTTTTATATATAGCCCACATTCTCCTCAGAGGCCATATATAGTTCTATTTATTGCTCTAATTTTTACCAGACACCAATATATAGTATTGTTTATTCACTAAATGATTGCCTGCAGCCATATATAAAACTGTTTATAGAGTAAATTCTTTCCGGATGGCCATATATAGTTTTATGTAGGCCTCCCCTTCTTTCCGCCTGCAAAATATAGTTTTGTGTAAACCTCAATAGAAAAGTGGCCTTAATATATTATTGTGTTATTTGTATATCAAATACATATTGCAACCTAAATCAATAGTATAAATTCTATCCCTATAATTGAAATAAATAGGATATCGAGTACCGAAGTAGTTCGATAAACGGCTTAATGTTATCAAATATTTAATTCAATATTACTTAAATGAATTCTTAACATTAATAACTTACCTAATAATAGCCCTAACCAATTAATATATAGCATGTAATAGTTTATTTCGATTAACCAATAATTCACACACCCTTAATATTTAATTAGCTAACAGTCCGTAATAGCACTCTATTTTTGCTTCCACTAATTAACAACTGATTCTTATCATTTTTCTTTTTACACAGGAAAGGAAAACAATTGAAGAAGTTGAATATGACTAAAAACACTTATTGGAATGAAAAAAAGTTTAATTGTTGCAGTACTGTTAACTATTTTGGGAATAGGAACAGGTTTTGCTCAACAAGGTTTTTTAAAGGGGAAAATCACCGATGCTAATACTGGGGAAGAATTAGTTGGTGCAGCAGTTGTTATTGATGGAACAACAATAGGAACAATCACAAACTTCATGGGTGAGTATGCCATGCCACCTATCGATGCAGGAACCTACAAAATAAGAGTTCAATATATCTCTTATGATCCACAGGTATTCGAAAACATCACAATCACAGCCGATCAAGAAACCGTATTGGATATTAAGCTTTCGCAAGCTACCATGGATATTCAAGAGGTTAGTGTGGTTGCCAAAGCAAACAGAGAATCAGAGAATTACTTAATGATGGAGCAACAAAAGGCTTCTATTATTAAAGAGAGTATTGGTGCAAAAAGGATGTCGGCCTTAGGGGTTTCTGATGCGTCAGATGCCACATCAAAAATATCGGGTGTTACTAAAAGTGAAGGCTCAGGAGACGTTTATATCCGCGGTTTAGGCGATCGTTACCTAACTACTACCTTAAACGGATTACCCGTTCCTTCTGATGATGTGGAAAAGAAGAATATCGATTTGAATCTCTTCTCAACAAACATCATAAAAAATGTAGGAATTAGTAAAACTTATAGCCCTGGGGGTTATGCCGATCAAACTTCCGGAATTGTTGATATTAATACCAAAACATCAGCAACAAAAATCACATTAGGTCTTCGTGGTGGTGTTAATTCAAATGTTATTAACGATGGAATATTTGGTAATTTCAGAGCTACTCAAAACTACGGCGATCAAACACTAGGTTACTACAGTGCACCTTATTCTACTAATGATGCCATTACACAACAAAGTTGGAATACTAGTGTAAAAAAGACGCCAGTAAACTATCGCATGTCTTTAGTTGGTGGTGGTAAAATTAATAAGCTATCCATTTTTGCTACGGTTTCGCAATCTGCTTCTTCCGATTATTATACCGGAGAATTTAAAAGCTACCGTTCTAATGTATTAAATACTGCTTTCGATGATGTAGAGCAATTTCAAACAGAGTATAATACCACTGCATTAGCTAGTTTAACTTATGATTTTAACATGAATCATTCATTAAGCTATAATAGTTTATTTGTTCATAAAACAACAGATATGCTTTATGAGCAAGGTAGAAATGAAAATGGTTATGTATATGATCAGGACCCTAAAGAAACAGAAGCTTTTGTGCGAGATCAAAACCTCAAGCAATCAAACATTGTGGTAAATCAATTACTTGGATCACATGCCTTAGGCGATAAAAATAAGGTAAAATGGGCTTTTGGTTACAATATGGTGGATGCTGAAGAACCAAACCGTATTCGTAATGAGGTGAATATTTTCGACGACTACTCTCAGTTTGCTCACGTAGGTGATTTTCAGCAACGCAAATCAACACAAGGAATTAAAGACAACGAACTGAACGGCTATATTAATGACGAATTAAAATTAGTAGACGAAGAAGATAAGTTAATGAAGCTGGATTTTGGAGCTAATTTTAGAAATAAAACCAGAGATTTTAATTCATTATTTGTAGGTGTTAAAGGTAAAGGAGTTCAATTTGAATCCATTGATAATATGGATGAAGTTTTATTGGATACTGATCTTTACGATAATGGATCTTTATTATTGAAAGATAGAGACCCTGATTTATATGAAGCTGAACTTTTAGTTTATGGAGGCTTTTTAAATTTTACATATGATGTTAATAAATTATCCGTTAACCTTGGTGCTCGCTATGAAGCTGATATAATAGATGTTAGTTGGGATGTTGCCAACTATATTAATAAAGAAACGGGTGAAACACGTATTGGTGCGGTAAAAAACACCTATAATAATATTTTACCAGCGCTTAACCTTAAATATGCATTAAACGATAAGAGTGCATTACGATTTGCGGCTAGTAAAACAATTACACTTCCTGAGTTTAAAGAGATTGCTCCTTTTGAATATGTTTCACCAACAGGACGTGTAACCAGAGGTAATCCTGAGTTACAGAAATCAGATAACTATAACTTCGATTTAAAATACGAAATGTTTCCAAGCAGAGGACAATTACTTTCAGCAACTGCTTTTTACAAGTTAATTAACGATCCAATTAATATGACGCAAACTCGCGGTTCGTCAGGTATCTTTTATTATGCAAACACCGGAGAAGAAGCAAATGTATATGGTTTAGAGCTTGAAGGCAGATTCGATCTTATAAAATCAGAAACCGAAGGAAAAGCAGGTTTAGATTTTACATTTAATGCCACTAAAATGTGGTTTGAACAAGATTTGCTCGAAGAGTTTCAATACAATAGTAAAACAACTAGCGATTTACAAGGAGCCTCAGATCTTATTTTAAACGGAAGTTTAAGTTTTAGTAATCACAAGCCTAAAGAATTTGTGGCCACAATTAGTGGAAATTACTCATCAGATAAGATATTTTCTCTCGGTTCTCCGGAGGATTTTACAGGTAGTGACCTCTATTTTAATAACGAAATTATAGAAAAAGGATTCGTTACGCTCGATCTTGTTTTAAGTAAAAAAATATCAAAAAGAGTATCGCTTCGATTCTCAGGAAAGAACTTATTAAATCCAACAATTAAACAAACTCAGTTAATAGAACCATTGAATGACGATGCGTCTAACGAGACCGTTTTATCATATAAGAAAGGTGTAAACCTAAGCTTAGGTTTAAGAATTGATTTGAATTAAATCCGATTAATCTATTTAATTAAACAGAAGAAAAAATGAAAAAGTTAGCATTAAGAATTTTAGCTATTGCTCTATTAGCAGTTCCATTCTTAACAAGTTGTAAAGATGATGATAAAGAAAAGGAAGAAGGCGAAAACGCTACAGTTCTTGAAAATCTTAAAAAAGGAGTAATGGAAGGTAAGCTTACTGAAGATTATTCTTTAGAAGCATCAACGTCTTACAAATTAACAGGATCGTTTACCGTTACAGAAGGTGCAACACTTACAATTCCTGCAGGAACAGAGATTATTGCTGATGCCGGTGGAACCGAAGTTTATATTGGTATTCTTACGGGTTCTAAAATTAATATTGAAGGTTCGTCAACTAGCCCTGTTGTGATGACTTCTGCTGAAGGTAACCCTGGAGATTGGGGAGGTTTAACCATTTGTGGTTTAGCTAAAACAACCGCTGGTGCCGATGCAGTTGCTGAAGTAGGTGGTTTTATTTATGGTGGTGCCGATGATGCTGATAATTCAGGGTCAATCAGATATTTGGTTATTAAAGGTACTGGAGCATCTATTAACTCAGAATCACAATATAATGGGGTTTCTTTTTATGCTGTAGGCTCAGGAACTACTGTTGAAAACTTAGCTGTTATTAATGGTTCTGATGATGGAGTTGAGTTCTTTGGTGGATCAGTAAGCGTTACTAACCTTTTCTTAGAAAATAATGAGGATGACGCTATTGACTGGACTGAAGGATGGAATGGTACGGTTACAAATGCTTATGTATCACATACTATTGCTGATTTCTCAACAGTTGTTGAGGCAGATAAGGATAACAATAATCCAAAAATTATCAATTTAACAGCAATCTCTACTACTGGTGGAACTGCACTACAATTCAAAAAAGAGTCGGGTTCAACAATCACAGGTCTTTACCTTTCTGGTTACGAAGTTGACCTTGATATGAAAGATGAAGGTAGCCTAAGTAATGTATTTATTGATGGAGCTAATCCTGATGCTACTTTATTAGATATTGAAGGTAATGCAACTAAATATGAATTGAACTCAGGTAAAGATTCTGAAATGGTTGATATTTCTGATTGGACTTGGGTTAGTGCTGGTGTTAGTGCTGAGTTAACGGGTAACGTTGTTGGTAAGGTTACTTTAAATGCGGATACTAAATACAAACTAACCGGATCTTACATTGTACAAGAAGGTGCAGAATTAACAATACCCGCAGGTACAAAAATTACAGCTGCAGCTGATGGTACTTCAGTTTATATTGCTGTATTAATGGGTGGAAAAATTAACATCAATGGTACTGCTGATAACCCAGTTGTAATTTCTTCTGCTAATGCAGAGCCTGGCGATTGGGGTGGTTTAACAATTTGTGGTAAAGCAAGCACTACAGCGGGTGTTGATGCTGTGGCTGAAGTAGGTGGTTTTGTCTATGGAGGAAACAGTGCTGATGATAATTCAGGTTCTATCACTTATTTAGTAATAAAAGGTACGGGAGCTTCAATTAATTCAGAGTCTCAATATAATGGTGTTTCTTTATATGCTGTAGGTTCAGGTACTACATTAGAGAATATTGCTGTTATCGACGGTGCTGATGATGGTATTGAATTCTTTGGCGGTTCTGCTATGGTTAAAAACATTTACCTTGAAAATAACGAGGATGATGCTGTGGATTGGACTGAAGGATGGAATGGTGCTGTTGAGAATACTTATATCTCACACACAATTGAAGGTTTCTCTACTGCTTTTGAAGGTGATAAAGATAATGGAAACCCTACATTCACTAATGTTACAGCAATCTCTAATACTGGTGGAACTGGTTTACAATTCAAAAAAGAATCTGGTGCAACTATCACAGGATTACATATTGAGGGATATGATATTGAATTAAACATGAAAGATGCTGGTGCAACAACTAATGTTATTGTTGATGGTTCTGCAGCCGACGTAACTGATAAAGATGGTGAAGGAAAAAACTTCGATTTCAATTCAGGAGCTGATTCTGATGCAATTGATATTTCATCATGGACTTGGAGAACAGCTTCTCTATAGTTGATATTGATAAAAAGTAATAAATACAAAAGGCTGCTCAAATTGGGCAGCCTTTCGTGTTATGTATACAAATCAATTAAAAGTCGATTATCTACGATCTTAGTTCAAAATCTTATCCATCTCTGCTTTAATCGTATTCCAACGTGTTTCATCCATTTTTGGTCCAACTACTTCAATAACTTTACCCGATAGTAATGCACCTAATTCTCCGCACTTTTGCAAAGGTAAATAGTTAACCAAGCCATATAAGAAACCAGCTGCATATAAATCGCCTGCACCCGTTGTGTCAATGCTATTGGCATCAATAATACCCACTTGTACAGTCTCGTTAAACTGGCGGATTAAAGAACCCTCTTTTCCTAATTTTAAAATAGCAATATTACAATCCTCAGCCATTGCGTTAACAGCCTCATGATTTTCTTTTTGCGTAAATGCTTTGGCTTCTTCTTCGTTGGCAAATAAAATGTCAACATATTTGGCAACCATATCTTTTAAAAATGCCAAGTTATCTTCAACAACGTTGAAACTAGCCAAGTCTAATGAAACGATTAAACGAGACTCTTTAGCCATTTGAAGAGCTTTCTCTATCAAAGGTTGGTTGTATACCAAATAACCCTCTATATGGAAGTGTGAGTAGCCTTTAAACAAGTCCTCTGTTATTTCATCGGCTGCTAATTCGCAGGCAGCACCTAAATAGGTAGCAAAAGTTCGTTCGCTATCCGGACTAATTAAGGCAACCGCTTTACCTGAGTCCATGTCGCTTTCTAATAATAGAGGCTCAATATTTTTAGCACTCATATCTGATTTAAAAAAGGCGCCCATTTCGTCTTTACCAATTTTACCAAAAAATCCGGTATTAACACCTAAGTTTGATAATCCATGTATGGTGTTGGCAGCCGACCCACCTGAAGCTTGTTCTTTAGGTAAACTAGCAGTTTGTTCTAATATTTTTGCAGACGTATCTGCATCCACTAATTGCATACTTCCTTTAGGAAATTCAAGGTTTTCAAGAATTTCATCGTTTTCCATTCGAGTGAGTATATCAACCAATGCATTACCCATTCCCAATATCTTGCTCATAATCTGTTGTTTATATTTTTATTGATATTTTTTTTGAAAATTTTCCTCAAAGATATTGCATAATATCAAATAAGCTATTACTTTTGCTGCGCATTTAGAAAAAAGCATTGCTCAAACGAGAGTAATATAAATGTTCATACTCCTTCTTAGCTCAGCTGGTTAGAGCACCTGACTGTTAATCAGGGGGTCCTAGGTTCAAGTCCTAGAGAGGGAGCATTTATTGGAAATACCAGAGGAAACATTCCTTCTTAGCTCAGCTGGTTAGAGCACCTGACTGTTAATCAGGGGGTCCTAGGTTCAAGTCCTAGAGAGGGAGCAAAAAAAGAGATTCAATTAATTTTGAGTCTCTTTTTTTTTGCACCAAACTCAATCGCCGATATTTTAAATTACTTACCAACTATTTTTATTCCTTTTGATCAATTTTTAAAGATATTATAACGATGTTTTTCCGAAATTTATAGATCAAATATCGGAATAACGTCGAATGTATTTCGAACAATATCTATTTTGGAAATTTGATAGTTCAGCAGAATATTCACTTATATTTATCGGTTTATGGGAAAATATTTGAATTCCTATGTTTCTATTAATTAATAGTTTATGTCTTAAAAATAAAATTATTTACAAAAAAGTTAATTAAATTAGTAGGGTAAACAACAGCTAAATCGGTATTCTATTGTAGGCATGTTAAAAACTATAAATTTTGAATTATGAAAAGGATACTAATTGCAACTGTTGCAGCATTAACAACATTATTATCATGTAATAAAGATAAGATAGATTCTTCATCTGAGTTAGTTACAAATTCTGAAGATATAACCTTGACTTCAGAATCTATTGCAACCACAGAGGCCTCAGTTGATGATGCTGTAGAAGCTGCTGAATATGAGGTTGAGTTATTTTCAGGAAGCGAATCTTCAATGGAATCTTTAACGATTGAATCATCATCAAATGAGTTGTTAAAATCAACAGAAGTTGATTATAGAAGAAAACATGAGAGTCGGTACCGTTCAGGAGAATGTCCTAACATTACTATTAGTTCAGAAGAAGGAGGTTTCCCAAGAACGGTAATTTTAGATTATGGCGATAGTACGGAACTTACAGATGGCAGAATTATAAGTGGAGAAGTTGAGATTGTATTATCTAATAAAGATGTGATAGGTGGTTCAACCAGAACAATTACCTATAATAATTTTACTGTTGACGACGTAAATATGAATGGTACCTCTGTTAAAAGCTTTACTGGGGGTAAAACGGAAGATAAAGTAGTTAATATAGTTAGTGATTTAGTGATTGTATTACCAGAAGGTGTAACGATTAACCGTACTGCCGAGAAAATAAGAACTTGGTCAACAGGTCTAGATACTCCAGAGGATCATTCGGATGATGTTATGGAAATAACAGGTTGGGCTGATTGTGAAGATTCAGATGGTAATACTTACAGAAGAGATATTACTACACCTTTAGTTAAAAAAGGCGATTGTAGATTTGTTGTGAGTGGAGAGGTTAATATTACTAAAGGAGATAATACTTTTGCAACTATTAATTATGGTGATGGAGAATGTGATAACATTGCTGTGGTTACTACAGAAGAAGAATCGAAAGAAATTACAATTGGAGAACATAAAAGAGATAAAATAGAACGAGCTGAAGTTCAAAACGAAGAATAGTAAAAATCATCATAGAAGTCCGTGAAAACGGTTAAATTTACGGACTCAATTAATTTTGGGTTCGTAAATTATTTTTAAATAGATAAAGTTGAAATTGATTTGACATCTGCCGAATTTAAAATATTATTTGACGAGCACTTTTCGGAATTACGTAGGTATATCTTTTATAAAGGTGCCTCTGAAGACGTAGCCACTGATATCGCTCAAGCAGTTTTTGTAAAACTTTGGGAAAAAAAGCCAAACAGTAAACCAAAGGAAATTATAGGTTTACTTTATAAAATGGCCTCAGATATTTTTATTAGTAAATATAGGCACGATAAGGTAGTGGCAAATTATGCTGCCAAAGCTCCTCCGCCAGATACTTATCAATCACCAGAAGAAGTGCTTGAGTATAAGGAGTTAAATCAGAAATATGAAACAGCTCTAGAAAAACTTCCAGATAAGCAGCGAGAGGTATTCCTTTTAAGCAGGATGGAAGAACTAAAATATTACGAAATAGCTGAACGCTTAGAATTAAGTGTAAAAGCAGTTGAGAAGCGGATGAAAAATGCCCTTCAGTTTTTAAGAGAAGCAATATTAACATCATGAAAAGAGATAAATCACATAATAACTCAAAAAATCTTAAGGAAGGAATTAGTGCTTTTCCTGAGATAGAGGTTTCGTTTTCGAAATCGGAGGCTGAGGTATGGAGTGAGTTATCTGATGTACTTTCTCTTGAAGAAGATCCACCTCATAAAGAACAAGAACAGAAAAAAGGTAAAGTTGTAAAACTAGCATGGATTAAAATTAGTGCAGCTGCAGCAATTGTTATGTTGCTATCAGTTACTAGTTTTTCATATTTGTATACTAAATCGGTAATTACAAAGGCCTCTGAGCATATGTCAGCAACTTTGCCCGATGGTTCAATAGTAGAGCTGAATGCAGTATCAAAAATTTCTTATAAACCTTTATGGTGGAAAATAGACCGTAAATTACAATTAGATGGAGAAGCTTTCTTTAAAGTAAAGAAAGGGAAATCTTTCACGGTTGAATCATCCCGTGGGCGTACCATTGTTTTAGGAACCAGCTTTAACGTTTTTGCCCGATCAGAGCAATATAAGGTAACCTGTTACACTGGTAAAGTTAGGGTTGTATCAGTTTACAACGGACACGTAACAGATATTGTACCTAACGAATCTGCTGAAATTAATACTGATGGATCTATAGCCTTACGTAAACTAAAGAGTGTTGATAATGAAATAATGTGGATGAACGATATGTTCATTTTTACAAGTACACCAATAAAATATGTTTTTGAAGAAATTGAACGCCAGTACAATACTAAAATTGTTGTAAAAGCTAAGCTAAATAAACTTTATAGTGGTAACTTTATGCGAAACAGATCAGTAGAAGAAGTTGTTAAAATGGTTTGTTTGCCTCTTGGTTTAAGTTTTGAAAAAACACTAAATGGATTTGTTATTACTGAAACAAAAATACCTGAATAAATATATTTTTATTGCCTTACTATTATCAACCTTGTACTGTAGTAATGCTTCTGCTCAATCATACATTGTTAATTGTGAAAAGAAGCCCTTAAATCAAGTTTTAATTGAATTAAGAGAAGGTGATCAAATGCAATTTTCTTTTGATGATCACTTACTATCTCAATTTGATATTACTATAAATGCTGAGTTTAACTCAAGCGATCAACTTGTTTCTAGTTTAATAGAAAACCTTCCCCTCAAATACAAAAAGAGTGGGGAGGTTTTTGTTATATACCCTTTTGAAGTAAAAACCCCAAAAAAAACCTACTCGTGTTCTGGTCAATTACTCGAAGTAGGAAGTGGCAATCCTCTCCCCTTTTCACATGTTTCGATAAACGGCTACAATACCATTACTGATGTTAAGGGAGTTTTTGTGTTTCCAGAATCTGAGGATAGCGTTTTTAATATTTTGGCGTCTCACCTGGGGTGTTATACGCTTGATACTACAGTTACTTCTGATACCAAACATCTTTTATACCTCACTCCTGCTAGTATTGGACTAAAAGAAATTATCATACAGCAAAGTAAGGTTAATACAAGTTATCAGCTTGGAGAAGAGTCTGGTTTAACTAAACTTAATCATTATATAGCTAAATATTTACCTGGTAATGGCGATAATTCTGTATTTAATCTTTTGCGATTACAGCCTGGTATACTTGCGGCAGGAGAACAATCAAATGATTTAATAATTTGGGGGAGTCCAGAGGGAACCAGTCGTGTTGTTTTTGATGGATTTACAATCTGGGGACTACGTACCGTAAGCGATAATATTAGCACTGTAAACCCATACCTAGCTAAGAATATTGAAGTAATGAAAGGAGGTTATGATGTTCAGCATGGCGATATGAGTGGAGGCATTGTAAATATTATAGGATCTAATGGGAATCAAGAAAAGGCTGGAGCCAATCTTTTTGTGAACAATCAAACGGTTAATGCAATGGTTGAGGTTCCTATTTTAAAAAAATCATCCTTGATGCTTGCCTATCGACAATCTTATAAGAACTTGATTGATGCTAATAGTATACGATTTGTAGAGCGCTTTAATGACAATCCTGATAACGTTTATCCACTTTATGTTCAGCCTGATTATCAATTTTATGATATTAATTTAAAGTACACCCTACAGGGAGATAATAAAGATTTGTTTTTTGTGAGTTTGTTAACAGCAAAAGATAACTTCTCCTATTCTTTAAATCAGGAAAGAGAGAAATCACAAATAAAAGAGAATAATCAGGAAGATAATAAGCAGAATGGAGGAACGATATTTTATGGAAAAACATGGAAAAATGGTAATTCATCAGATATTAAGCTAAGCTATTCTAGCCTTAATTCTGATGTTGATAGAGTAAGAGATGTATATATACCTAGAGGTGATATAACAAACCCATGGAGAAATGATTCGAACGAAGATAAAGTATCAGAATTAGAATTAAGATTTACCCATAATTTCTTATTAAATGATGTGCATTACATTCAAACCGGACTATCTTTAATTGAAAATAGAGTGGTTTTACAAGAAGATTCATTCAACTATAATTTGTTTCAATATGAGGAACAAGATCTTCGGTTTAATGGTTTTATTCAGGATGAAATAAAGATAGGTGCTCGTATAAAACTTAAGGCGGGACTACGTTTTAATTATTCTTCTAGTATTAATAAAATATATTGCGATCCACGCGCATCCCTTCATTTCAAGGCTAATTCAAGAATAAAGGTAAACTTTGCCATAGGTAAATACCATCAGTTTTTAGTAAAAAGTTCTGTGGTTGATGATAATGGGAGTTATAAATATTCTTGGGTAATTGCGGATAATACTAATATACCCCTTATGTTATCGAATCATACCGTAGCAGGTATCACATATTCTCACGATGGATTTACCGCTAGTATGGAATCATTTTACAAAAAAAATGAAGGTCAAACACGTTATGTTAAAACAAGGAGGTTAGATCAAAAATTTATTGGTAATAGCAGGAGTTATGGGGTTGATTTTCTTGTAAAGAAGGAATTTAAGAAGCACAATATTTGGGCTAGTTATTCATTAGGGAGAACTGAAGAATTGTTCTCCTATTTTAGGGATGATGAATACTTGAGAGCACCACAAGATCAGCGCCATGAACTAAAATTAGCAGGTCTATTTAGTGTACGTGACTTTTATATATCAGGCAATTATGTTTATGGTAGTGGTTTGCCATTTTATCCTAGTTATTCCAATCCAGAGTATACAGAATCACCATATAATAGATTTGATGTATCCTTGATATATAAATTTAATATTTCAAAACTAGATGCGGAGTTAGGTCTCTCAATACTTAACGTATTTGATACAGATAATACCAAATATTCAAGTTTTGAGAAAATACCTTACAACCAATTGAGTACTATATTTACAAATTCAGAATCAATACCCTTTACCCCATTGCTTTATTTAAAAATGCAATTATAATAGATGTTTTGTGGCCTTTGCTACCCAAGCATCAGAATCATCAATGTGCCATCCATCAATACCTAATTCTTTTGCTGAGGAGATATTGAGTTCAGAATCGTCTAAAAACAAGGTTTCTTCAGCTAAAATATTCGCATCTTTAATTAGGGTGGTATATATTTCAGCATTGGGTTTCTGCATTTTCATTTTGTGCGAATAATATAACTTATCAAATAAATTATTGAGAGAACCAGCTATAGGAACTAAATTTTCGCAGGCGCTAATGTGCAGAGGATTGGTATTGCTCAGTAGATATATATTGTATCTCTCCTTAAGTTTTAAAATACATTCAATACGTTCTTGTTTATAATCCAGAATTAAGGCATTCCAGGCATCTGTAATTTCTTCTGAGGAATTATTTTTGGTGGTTAATCCCTTTATTTCATTAATAAATTCATCAGAATTAATCTTTCCTTTTTCAAAATCCCCGAAAAATGAGGCTTGTTGGTATTTATCTAAAAAATTTTCTTTACCCTGCCACCCCATATGTTTAAATCGTTTGGTGGTGATATCCAGGTTAATATCGACAACGACATTACCTAGGTCGAAGATTAAATTTTTAATGTGAGAATATTTACTCATAATTTTTCTACAATGTATTTGTTAGTTAGCGAATACTTACTATTTTTGCAACCGCAATATACAAAAACACTTTGTATCGGTTGCGGGCTCATAGCTCAGTTGGTTAGAGCACCTGACTCATAATCAGGTGGTCCCTGGTTCGAGCCCAGGTGGGCCCACGTTGATTAATAGCCACTTACGAGATTATTCTTGTAAGTGGCTTTTTTGTTTCCTACACATTTCCCCACACATTTTGTACTTTTGTTTGAATAATCAATAAATCTAATTAATTATGGGATATACAATCGTTCCAAATGGAATAGTAGGTGGATTGATAGATATCGTACCTCAGGAACAAATAGATGAAATCGTTGCAGGAACACAGCCATCACTTGTAAAGCATAATACTGCAGAATTATTCGCTGCTTATGGAAAGACTTTGCAGTTTATTATAAAGCCATGTGTTCCTGATGATTGGGGCATTGATTATATAACAAGAAATATGACTATGCTTATGTCTCAGTATGACTTTGTTGAAAAATATCCAACACAAAGTGACAGGATAGAGTTTAATCATAATTACGTATGTGAACGAATTAGGAAGAATTCTGATGATTGGTTTGAAAAACAATTAAAACCTGATAATAGAAAAGAACTTTATTTAAGTATTTATACTATTGAAAGCAAGATTCAAGAAAAGGTAGTTGAAGATTGTTATTTAGAGAGCACAAAGCTCGATGGAGTCTTATTAAATTATATTAAGGCTATAATTGAATTGTTCAGGAAGCGTCTTAAGGTTATTAAATTAGAAGAGATTGTAGCGAAAGCTAAAGAGGTACCGAAAGAGTTATTTGATATATGGATGACAAATTCTGAAAAATTAGATAGATGTAAATCGTGGGATTTGGTAATGAATTATCTTAAGGAGAAACGATTTTTAAGAATTGATGGACAAAATTTATATTGGGAGTATGCAAAAGGGAAGAAAAAGAACGTGTATCTGGCAGCCTTTTTATATCAGTTGAAGGAATTCAACTATATTATTATTGAAGATCGTAAAAGTGAGTTATACATGAACCTGCTCGTAAAGTCTTTTAATGTCGATTTAAAAACCCCTGCAGATTTCACTCTTAATTCGATCAATGATTTGAATAATTCAGAAGAAGTTTCATTATTCAAAAACTTGCCAAATTATAATTCTATTTAATCTTTTTTTTATGAGAATATTTTAATTCGTGTCAGCACTACCCACTTTGATTATACTTGCAGTAGAAATATAAAAATCTAAAAGCAATTAAAAACTTCTGCATATGGATACAGAACTTGAAAGGATTCAACAAACAGAATTACAAGCTAACAATCTCAATTTTGGATTATTAAATCAAAAGGTTGATTATTTAATTAACCAGCTAACAGATTTAGGTAAAGAAATTGAACGTACTAAAAAAGAACCAAAGGAGAATACAGGTGATATTATTCAAGTAAAGGATGCCGCTAAGCTCTTGGGAAGATCGGTTTCAACTGTATACATCAAAGCTTCTAAAGGTGAATTACCTTCGTGGAATGATTCTGGCCGCCTGCTATTTAGTCGTAATGAGCTTGAAAATTGGGTTTTAGCAAATAGAAAAGAATCGACAAAGCTAACTAATGAAAGATCTTCATTATCAAATATGAAAAAATCTAGAAAACGATATTCAAAGAAATAGGAGCTGACTCATCACTTCCGGCTCCTATCAATTAAATTCATTATAAATCTTAATATGACAAATTTACAAAAAAATTTGAATGGGAGAATTATATCTCTTAATTCTAAAGTTTACAATCCATCTTCACTTAAAACAGCGAAAGAATTAGCCGATGAAGGTTCTTTATTAGAACCGCTTAAATGTATCTGGGGTTCTTATATATTAGAAAACTCTTTGGTTCATAACCCTAGTGAACGTGGTACAGGTAAGACTCTCCTGAGTCTGCAGATATGCTTAGCCGTTTCCTCAGGATGGAGCTCTTTTTGCGGAGAGAAGATTGAGATAAATGGGAATACTTTATTGATTAATTTTGAGCTTGACGAAGATATGTTTAAGCGAAGGTTAGATAATCTTTTCAAATCGCCACCTACGTTGCTAAACCAAAGTAAATATCAAACTAGGGTATATACAACTACAAATACTCTCCAAGAAGAATTGCATGAAATAAGCGAGATTGTGGATACCCATAAGCCTGTCCTTATTGTAATAGATAATTTTAAGTTAGCATTTCGTGATTCTGATGGCAACTCAAATAGAGATGCCATTATAGCTATGAGAGAATTATTAAACCTGAGAAGCTTATCTCAGTGTTCTATTGTTTTAGTTGATCATACACGAAAAAATACACGTGCACTATCAACAGAAAGTGACTTGCAATCGGGCGCAGGCAGTAAGTCAGATTTGGCTGATGGCGATTTTTTCTTAAGAAAATCTACAAAAAATGAGTCTTACCGTATTTTAAAAAGGTCTAAATCTCGAAACTGTGCAGACCAAGTTGGAGCAAAGCTACTTCATTTAAATCCAGAGTCCTTGTGGTTTGAAGTTATTGAAGAAAACGTAGATGAACTTGAACATTTAGGTCAGGGTGTATTTAGAAATACTGATGAAAAGAAAGAGATCGCAATGAGTCTTCGTGATTCTGGTAATACGATGGAACAAATTGCCGCTACTCTTGGGAAGTCCAAGAGTACGATATCTCGGTGGCTTAAAGAATGATAGGTTTGTTTTTTGGAATTCGTGAAGTCTTGTTCTGTTCCATCCATATTGTTCCACTTGCGTTATTTGTCCCGTTTGACTCATTTGTCCTATTAGTCCCATTCACCTCATTTGTTCCGTTGTAAGAATCTGCTAAATCTAAATTATTATGAATTGTAATCAAGCAAAAAATATCCCAATTGTATCATACCTAAAGGAGTTAGGGTTTGAGCCCTGTAGAATCTATAAACATAACTACTGGTTTATTAGTATGATTAGACAGAATGAATCAAAAGCATCTTTCAAAGTTGATATAAAACAGAATTGTTGGTTTGATCATGGTTTAGGAGAAGGAGGCAATATACTAGATTTAGTTATGAGACTTCATAGTTTAACAACGATATCGAAAGCTTTAAGAGTATTAAGTGAAACACGTAATAATAGTTCTCTTTCTTTTCATCAGGCAGTAAATAAAGATGTAATTGAAGAAAAGCATACTTATAAAGTTAAAGAACTAAATAATAAAGCACTCTTAAATTACATTACTCATAAAAGGGGATTATCAGTACTATTATGCAAAAGGTATTGTGAAGAAGTATATTATAAAATGAATGATAAGAACTACTTCGCAATTGGATTTAAGAGTGTTTATGGCGGTTATGAACTTCGCAATAAATTTTGGAAAGGGTGTATAGGCAAAAAAGGTATTTCAATAATTAATAATGGTAAAAATGAATGTTTCTTATTTGAAGGGTTTATTGATTTTTTATCCTTCATACAACTTTTCCCAGCTATGGAATATGAGCGCGACTATATAATACTAAACTCCATTTCTATGCTTAATGAGGCTATTAAAATTGCCACCAATTATAAATTAATTACAACCTTCTTTGATAATGATGAGTCTGGATATAGGGCTAGTAATACTATTAAAGAAAGCACTTTGAAATCAATTGATGCATCATCCTTTTATGCTGATTTTAAAGATGTCAATTCATATCTAAATAACAATAAGTAATAGTTTGACGGAATTCTAGAGCAAGCGGTGTTGATAGAGGGCAATGCCCGACTTTTTCAAACTCTATCAACGCTTGTTTTTTGCTCCTGATAGTCGCATAAAAATATAAAAAATGAATAATCTACGTAGTATAAAAATCACTGTAAGATTAAATCAACAGGAGTATGATGTTGTAAAAAATAAATCTGATAAATGCAGAATTTCCATCTCAACTTTTATTAGAAATTCAGCTCTTGATAAACAGATTAAAGAAACTATGTCTAGCGAGGAAATTACTCTATATCGTAAGTTAGCAGGAATGAGCAATAATATTAATCAGTTAGCAAAAAATAGTCACACTCAAGGTATGGCTTCCATATCTGTTATTCTTCTAAAATCTTTACAAGAGTTAGATTCTGTAATTAAACAGATAAAGGTATGATTAGCAAAATTGTAATGGGCAGTGATGCTTATGGTTGTTGTAAATATCTATTACAAGATGAAAAAAGAGCAACAGTTATTGATTCAAATGGAGTTCGGAATTATGACTATAAATTAATGGCTGCTGATTTCAATACAAACCGAGAACTACTGCCTGAACTTAATAAGCATGTTGTACATGCTATCTTATCATTTCCACATGAAGAACAGCCTAGTAATTTGGATATGGTTAAATACGGCAGGCAGTATCTTAATGAATTGGGCCTAGATAGTTCTCCTTATTGTTTTGTACATCACAATGATAAAAAACATTCACACTTCCACATAGTGAGTTCTTTGGTTGATTTACAAGGGAATAAGGTTAATGATTCTTGGATTGGGTTGAGAGGTAAAAAGGCAGCTCAAAAAGTCACCTTGGAAAATAACCTTATACCAGCTGTAGGAAAACATGTTTCTAAAATGAATTTATCTGCTTTAAACGAAAAAGAAGCTGCAAAATATAAGGCTTATTTACTAATTAATAGTTCAATAGATAGGTGTTATTCTTTTAGTGAACTTGGTACGAATTTGGAGAAAAAGAATATTAAGATGGCTTTTAAATACAAAAGAGGAGATCAGAGTGTAATTCAAGGCATATCGTTTCATATCAATGGATATTCGTTTAAAGGATCCGAAATAGACAGAAAACTGTCCTATAAGAGTATTGAGAACCGTTTAATTGATAATAGACATAGTATTTCACCTAAAGTACAACTCTCAACTAAAAATTATATTAATAATCACGTTTCTGTAGATAAAAACATGCCGATAGATACCATGAGTAATGTAATTGGCTCTATAGGTTCCTCTACAGGTAATTACATTGAAGAAAATGAGAACGACAAAAAACGAAAGAAAAGAATTCGACCAAAGTTCTGATATGCAGTTGGTGTTATTGCAAACAATTCTTGAAAAAATTGAGCTTCAAGAATCTCAATGTAATGATGGTTTAATTAAGAAACATAGCAAGGCTATTAATACAATTGGTAGTGCTATAGAGAAACTTAGTGAATGTGTTTCTGATGTTATGAGGATAATGAGTCAACAAACTCTACGACAATCAAGTACCGTTAAATATCCGGAGGAAGATCAATATCAGTCACAATATGAGAAAGTTAAACGAAACATCTCTCTGTATGGTATTGTGTTTATTGCAATAATATTTGCGTTCCTGACGGTCAATTATTCGGTAAGGTACTATATGGTGAGAGGTAATTATATAAAATATGAATCACTGAGGATGCATGGACCTAGTAATATACAGAAAGTCGTTTCAGATATAGATTCTTTATATAGTAACTGCTCATATAATGAGTATAAGATCAAGTATACTAAAGATAAAAATTAAGAGTATTATGAAACATATTTATGCAATAGTTAATAATAAAGGAGGAGTTGGCAAAACAAGTACTGTTTATAACCTTTCTGCAGGGATAGCTAGAAGAAACAAGCGTGTTCTTATGATTGATGTAGATCCTCAAGCTAACTTGACACAGTCTTGTGGTTGTGATAGTAGTGATAACGTCTACAATTCACTATTATATGATAAAGAACTGCCAATAATCGAAGTAAAACAGAACTTATTTATTGCACCTTCTTCTATGGAGTTATCTTCTTTTGAGCATTTAAATGAGGTCGGTAAGGAGAATATTCTTCGTTCTTTAATAGCGAAATTAGAAGACAAATTCGATTTTGTATTTATAGACTGCCAACCTTCATTATCGGCTTTAACAATGAGCGCTTTAATAGCTTCAAATAATGTTATCATACCGCTTCAAAGTCATTTTTTATCAAGTCATGGACTAAAGAATCTTCTAACAGTGATATCAAAAACAAAACAGCGACTAAATCCTAATTTAGAAGTTGGAGGAATATTATTAACCATGTTTAAAAAGAACACTGTTTTATCAAGAGATATAGCAGATTTCACAAGCTCTAATTTTAAGAATTTAGTTTTTAAGACTAAAATACGTGATAATATATCTATAGCTGAAGCGCCTGCAAGCCAATCAGATATTTTCTCATATTCTCCAGGTTCGCTGGGAGCTTTGGATTATGGGAAATTCTGTTCCGAATTTCTAGCACGTTTTAATTCCAAATAATACTACTATGGCCAAGAAAAAATTTACAAATACCTTTAATGATATTTTTACACAAGAAGAAAGTAAGGATAATGTAATCGATACTAAGAAGAGTACGAGTAAGATTAAATCGACTTATCTTTTTGAGGAAACTACACTTCAGGCTATAAAAGCAATTAGTTACTACAATCGAATTCCAATAGGAGATGTTATTAATCAGGCATGTAAAGAGTATATAAAGTCGTTTAAGGATTTAGATAATGCCTTGGAACTATATTCACAAAAGTAGTATGGGTTGTATGGAGTGAGAATATATTGTTGTATTGCCATACTATATGGCTTAGCAATATTAGCCATATTATATTTACTATGAATATAGTATGGTTAGTACTAACTTCTATTGTTAATTGTATTATGGAAATGGCAAGGGCATATAGTAATAATCTATATTAAGCTGATCCATGTTCTACTATTCAACATACAAGGCACTGAGGAACTATCAGCCTTTCATCTGGTATTAATTTTGCTAATACGGATCTAATTTCTTGTATTACAGTTTTGAAATAGAATATTTTAAATTCTCTTTTTTTAGACTGAAGAAAGTAAGTATAGAATAATAGGTTCTGTCGGGGAGGTTTTCTTCAGTTATCAGTTCTTTTTT
>NZ_LYBV02000038.1 GCF_001660705.2 Saccharicrinis aurantiacus | reverse complement strand
AACGGATTTGCGTCACGCAAGTTTGCGGCGGATTTGCGTCGCTGACGCAAACTTCCTGCAGATTTGCAGCAGATTTGCGTCAGAGTAGCTACGAAGGCTCATTATTCAACCCTAAAAACACTGATTATCAGCTATACGATGTGAAATTATTTTAATATAGCCTTACGTATACCTCATATAAATCAACCAAAATCTAAACAATTATGTTTGATCATGTTAAACTAACAAATTTACGAAACAGCGAAGTGGGTAAGTTGATTTGGAAAGGCAAAAACGAGGCTTTTTACAACGATTATGTGATTTACGGAAGTTCTAAATCAATGCTCGAAGAGAGTGATGCCATAGTATCTGATGAAATAATTACAAACTAGAGTTTTAACAGCACTTATAACTACAGCCCCATTTCCTGAAACAGGAGGCGCTCTAATTAAAAGCTTTTCAAGCCTTGGTTCAAATTAATAATATCCTTTTGTGTAAGTTTAGCCATCAACTTATTTCCATTGAGGCCTCAGTTAACGAAGACTTGCATAAACTTCCTCTAAAAATAATTCGGTAACAAATGACCAAGTTATGTTATCTATATAATGAAATTCTGAGCTATTAAACTCCATTATTTCTTCTTCGAAATGTTTTACAAGTACTGATTTAACTAAATCGTGAGCTTCTTTATCTAGTTTCTGTTGCTTTATTACATCTTCATACTCTATCCAATGTATTCGTGTTGCAGATTCATGCAGAGCTATGGGTATGTCATTTAAGAAATCTTGCAACTCAATTTCACTTTCACTTCGTGTAGTAATTTTTGGGATATAAGATGTTGTTTTCTGAGCAAATATATCATCTTCCTTATCACTAGCGTTTATCAAGTAATCGAATGCCTTTAAGGATAACACCTCCGATTTTTCTTTAATCTGGCTTAAAGCTTCTGCGTTTTCTAACAATTGGGGATATCGTTTATTGGCGTAGTCGCATAATTTTAAAGACAAGTCTGCGGTAAAGCTATCCTTTACTTCAAAGTACTTTTTAAAGTCTTCATTTAACTGGTGTAAATCGTCTAAAAACTCTTGTTTATCCACAACTAATTGATTGATTAATGGGTTTGAACGACTCGGATAAAAGATAGAAACAATTAAAAAAACAAAGCTCTAAAATCCCCTTGTGCCGAACTTTTATTTAAACTTAATATTTTCTGTACATAAATAGCGATGATGTAATAAAAAGTATTAATGTTTTAGCAGTCATTTGTGGTTTTTAGCTATACTATAAATAGTGAGTACCAATGGTAGTCGATTACCTGAGGTTTCCTCTTAAACTACCACAAAACTCGTATGAGCAAATAAGGCTCAAATGCACTCTAACGTGGTTATTTATTCCTATGTTTCTCAAGCAACTCAATTGTGTGTGATAATAATTCAGCACCTCCGTAGTTGCCGTGTCCTGGAATAACAACTTCTATATTCTCATATTGCTCCATTACCTTTTTTACCGTGAAATCCCAATCCTCTAAAACAGCCTCTCCTATATACCCTAGAGTCCTTGAATCAGAAGATTTAATAAGACAACCTCCAAATAATAACTGTTCATTAGGAATCCAAACTGTGATATTGTCAAATGTATGTCCCCCACCCAGAAATCTACACTCGAGTTTGAGTCCGTTAAAATCAATTATTAAAGAATCAACAAATGAAGTGGAAGGAACATAGAGCTTATCCTCTTTGCATTTTTTTACGGTAAGACTATTGGCAATTGTTTCGATGCCTCGCGTTTGAAGATAATCCAAACCACCAATGCAGTCTTCATGGTAATGACCTGCAATAAATTTCACAAACTGAACATTTAATGAATCCTCAATAAATTCGATCAATTGTTTTGTCATTTCTTTATTCCAGGGAGTATCAATCATGATAGCCTGTCCATTTCTTATTACAATTAATCCATTTGCAGAAACTCTACCAAAGCTTTCTGTATGACTCCATGATTTATGAATAAAAATTGAATCTTGAATTTGAGTTAATTGAAGATCTTCATTAATTATTATTTTACTTTCAGTTTGGGCGTGTAATAAAGTGGCTCCCATTAGCCCGATTAATAAGATTAAAACTTTTCTTTTTATCATATCTCAAATTCATTAACTGTTTGTTTCCTGCTATCTCTTTTTGCCACCAGGTGCAATAACTCTAATAATGCGCTGCTGATTATAACTGACACTTGGGCTTTATGCCTGATTATTGTGAGGGTTTTAACTATTCATTTTGGTACAAGTCAATAGCTTTTAGATAATCTTCGGCACCTTCTTTTGTCATATCGTATATAAACCCCGATAATTCTTTATGGTTATTGTCAATCCATTTTACAAGAGAATCACGTCGCTCTTTCCAAACCTTCCAATCAGCACTCTTACTCTCAACAAATTCAATTACAGTAACTTTTCCTTCGCTTAAATATATATTCTGACGTGTTATCATTGGATTGTTTTCAAGAAATTCAAAACGTTTGGATGATATAGATACAACAATATCTATGATACTATCACACCTATAAATTTCCAGAATTTCATGAGTAGGTTGAAAAACGGAGTCCCATTGGTAGTATACTTGGAAATCTGATTTTGTGTATTTCTTTTCATACCCATCATCCTTTATGGTAATAGTGTCGCTCAGATAATCAGAAATACTGTCAAAACCCTTATTATAATATCCTTCAATAAACTTTGTATAAGTTGAAAAGTTATCTGCTCGATTGCAAGATGTGGCCAATATTAATAACGCAATAAAAAGAATCTGTCTCATTGTTTGTTTAAAGTATAATCACAGTTTAGTATAATATTATCAACATTTAACCATAAACTTTTATTCAAGCCTATGGCCTTTATTTTTTATTGATAGTAGTTCTTATCCACAATTAATTTCACTTTCTTCTAGCAGTGCGGCTTTCAAAAAATTATATTGTTTCTGTTTGTTTTTCATACCGTTGCCAACTACCGTATGCTATTAATATTCATTATCAATACCACCCTAATATATTTCCTGAATACTCATCATCAATGGAGATATACACAAGCTAGAATATTTAATTCGGGTATGAAAATAGCAAAACTTCTGTTATGTTCATCTACAATGTTATGTTCCTAAAGAGAATTGATTGGCATCTTTGCCATATTATGGCCAATCAAAGTCGCAAAGGTGAGATATGATGGTGCAAAACTCAGGTATGTTGCCTAAAAGTGACTCTGTTCAGAAAATATTAAGCCTTACAATTTATTTGTACCTTTACTGAAAACACTAACTATCGATGTTGAAAAGAACAACCACTATCCTCATTATATTGCTGATACCTGTCCTTTGTAAGGGATCAGACTTTGGCTCTAAGTTTGGACTTATATTTCAGTTTGGAACACACATACAGCGCATCGGCCTAAGCTATCAGCTCTATTACTACGATAGCTTTTATCAGCTCAATCAAGGTGCAGCCATATACTTTAACAGGCGAAACCTTGGCCCTAAAATTAGCAGTAAAGAGTTTCAAACCTTTGCTGGGTTTCATATATCGGGCGACCAAACCAACCAATATAAAACATACATTAATGAGTATTCATTGATGAATAGCAATAAATATTCGGGCGGATATAACTTCAGATGGTATTGGAACGATATACAAACCACGCAGGCAACTGGCGAATTGGTGCTTCATTTTGATGAAGTGAGTTTCCTGTTTCAAAACGACATTTTGGGCTTTATAAAGGGACACGAGGATAAATACAGAACCGGTGCTTTTGCCTTTTTATACACCAAAGAGGATAAACAATTGGCTTTGCAATCGACCACCTGGACAGGCAAATGTAGCAGAGCTAAAAAAGTAAAAGATTCTGATTATCCCGCAAGGTATGGATACAAAGATTTACGCGATGCACATTACGGACGCTTTTCGCACGGCATTATGGCGTTTAGGTATGAGCAGGCTGGCAATTTTTCGCAATCGTATAATGCCGAGTTAGGTATTGATGCCGAGCAAATTCGCCATCTGTTTCAGAACAGAATGGTGCATGATATGATTATAAGAAGCAAAGACTCTAAACTAGGCGGAAACCCACATGTGCCTATGTTGCAAGAAAATGGTTTACCCTATCTTTTTGAGGATGGTGAAAAAGTGCGTAAGCCAAAGTTGTATTTACAAGGTGGTGTAAACGGGTATCTTTTTTATTAAACAAGACCTTCTCTACCCAATGAATAGTTTTGTCAACCAACACCTTAGTTTATTTCTATAAATCGCTAAAAATAAAGTAAAAATGGTTGCTCCTGCTATCAGAAGCAACCATCATTATGAAGTTGTTTTAGGTATAATTAATTCACCAATAACTTTTGGGTTACATTTTTGGCTTCAACCATATAAATGCCAGGCTTTAATTCGGATATATTAATACCATAATTATTATAGGCATGGAATAAATGAAGCTTTCCGGCCATATCAAACACCTTAACAATTGTTCCTTCGGGTAAATTTTTAATCTGCAATTTACTTTTTGCTGGATTTGGCGAAATAATCCAACTTTCGTTACGCTGTGTTTTTATAATTTCTGTAGTTATATTCTGCTGCCCTTCGGGAGTTAGTATTACTTCAGTGCCTTTATTATAACTTGATGTTAGTGACACTGCCAAATCGTAATAATGATTTGAAGGTAAAGAACCACTACTAGGCACGTCACTCAAATCCATGGTAATCTCAAGTTTACCTAATTCTAGGTCTTTTTTAGTAGCATCGGAAATGGTTTTTACTGTACGAACAACATTTCCGCTGTCATCTTTTTCTATCAATGATAAAACTACTCCATTATCACTAGTAACAAGCTCACCACTGCCGGCATTAAACTCTCCTTCAAAAGTTATGCTACCAAAATTTGTATTAACATCGGATAACAAATTAAGATCTTTTGCCACAATTTGTGGTTTCAATTTCCATCCTCTAACGTAATCTACCTTCATTGGTACCTTGAAGGTTTCACCCTTTACATATCCGGCAACCTTTGATGGATCAACTTCTGTAAACCCTCCACTTTTATAAATACAATAAGGCGGACGAATACCTAAGGATACTATCACACGCATTGGTAAATGCCAATACAGATTTTTCTTTGCGTTACGCTTCACTCCATCCACATACCAAATAATAGAATCGGACCTATTCCAGATACCATATGTGTGATAATCATCTCTAATATCAAAGCTTAAATCCGGATGAAACCAATCGCCCCTGGTAATATCGCCGCCAGATACCCCGCGTGTCCAGCCCCATGCTCCATTTGGCTTTAGATGATAAGTATGCAGGTTCATATCAAATTTGCGCAACACTCTTTTTTTATCGGTGTAAGATTGACCTACTTCTATACCATCTATTTCGCTATACTGAACCCTGGTTTTCCCATGATTAAAAGGAGCGTCGCCATAACCACCTTTACTGTACATCCAAAAGGCAGGACAAGTTCCGGGTATGAGGTCGGTAGATTTCATTCTACACTCAAAATATCCATAGGTAACCACATTCCATGTACGCGCTGCTCCTGATTTTAAGTAGAGCGAACGACCAGCATCTTGATAAACACCCTCATCCGTCACTTGTAGGTTTAATTCGCCATTCTCAATAACAGTGTTATCCTCAGTAAACACCCAACAAGGTGTTGTTCCCCAATCGGGTAATTTATTATCCCACTTGTTTTGATCTACTGTAGATCCATCAAACTCGTCTGATAGCTCTTCCGCAAGTGACCACTCATATTGCGATAGAGGAGCTTCAGGTATTACTGTGGACGGAGTGATTAATGTGAAAGGCTTTTCGTAATCTTTCTCGGGATTTCTGCCTGTTCCATGAATAGATTGATCGGTATTACCGCCCAAAATATCTTTAACCTTTGTAATAAAGTTAACTTGATACACTGCAGCTCTGACTTCTGAATCGTCGGATACTTTACAAACGCTAATTCTAAAGTTACCTAAGCCCGTAGGCAAATCGTTACCTACAGCATCTTGTGAAGCAATTGTAAAGGTTATATACTTCGCCGGACCGGGTGCTGTGAGCGCAGCCTCATTAGGCGCTATAGCATTAAAGTTACTTTTATTGGTACCTAGTGCAGTTCCTGGTTCTTTCCAAGTATTTACCAACGTACCATCTATTACCTGGTCTACTTTTATATAAACTAAGTCTAAACTAATACCAACTTTTGTAATTGTACACCATTGAAACATTTGAACATAATCACCAAGAGCAATATCAATTGGTTCTTCGTTCAATTCTGCAATGGTTTTGTTATTAATATTACCGCCCCATAGCGCTACTCCATCCCAATTCTGGGCATTTATGGAGAAAAAATTAAATAGTAAAAGGCATAAATAAATACCTCTAAAGTGTAGATGATTTTTAATAGAATTTTGTTTCATAGCTGTTTAATGTATTGAAAGTGAATAATTAACTATATCAAAACTACCATGTCCATGATAAATATCATAGCTTAATTTTACCTCATACAAGCACACAATTACCCCACAACCACCAATCAAAATACTAATAATCAACTACAAACGATTGTACTATCACATCTTCCATTTCGTAGGCATACTGAATAGAAAAATAGGCATACAAACAACAAACCCCAATTAAGAAGACTTAATTGGGGTTTAAAAATTATGCTTTTTATTTTATTTAGCTATCTCCATAAACTCAACAGGTGCTCCGTTGTGTACTATAAAAGCTACACGCACTCCTTCGCCCGGAGAGAAGGTTTCAACCAGTATTTCTTTGCCTTCCAAGGCAGCTTCAATATTATCTACCTCGTAGGCTACGTGAGGCACATTCTGAAACATTTCTGGCATATTACTATCTGCATCACACTGAATAAATTCGATATTGAATGCATCATTAGCAAAATCAGTATAATGTATTTTTCCTGGTTCATAAAAACCATCCCATTTTTTATTCTCCGCAGTTGGTATACCAACGTGGCTAAACTTGTAGTCCATATTTCTTAAGATTTTAGATATTATTTCAAATGCACTACAAATAAACAAGCTTCATACGCTACTTACTTGATGTATTTTATCAGATACTTGCATTATTTTACCCCATATTAAAATATGAAACTCTTGAACTATACTTTCTTCTGATATTGCGATGGACTCATACCTGTTTTGGCTTTAAAGAACTTAATGAAGTTGCTTGGCGAAGAGAAACCAAGATTATAAGCTACCTCAGTAACCGACATATCAGGCTTATTCAATAAATCTTTAGACACGGTTAAACGTTTCTCTTGGTAAAAACTATATATAGGTATACCAAAAACCTTTACAAAAGCTTCTTTTATTACGGTGCCACTTACTAAAAACCTCTTTGATAAATCTTGAATAGAATAGTGCTTACTAAGATCGCTAATTATAAGATCACGTACCTTTTGTGCCAATTGCATTTTATATTCATTAATTGCTAATAATTTACTATTCCCAACCGAAATATCATACAGATGCAGAATACTCAATTCCTTGGCCTTAGCATATAAATATTCATGCAATAAACTTACGCCCATATTTCTATTACCCCCAATTTGAGTCAATATTGATCTAATTTCGGGTGACACAAATAGTTTCACAAATAAGAATTTCTCTTGGTCTGCGGAAATCTTAATACCCTCTTGTGCTATAATGTGCTTTAACTTACTTAGGCTGTTTTGCTGATAACGAATAGAGCAAATAAAAAACATTTCGTTGGCTTTTAAACGCATATTAAAACCAAAATGATGATTGTACATCACCACTGCATCGCCATTTCTTATTTCTGTTTGCAGTATGTCTTTTTCGAATACTTGTATTCTTACATTTATGGTAAAAGATAGCACCCATTTATCATTACTCGAAATTGGCATCCCCTGCAACGAAAAATCACCGCTAAGTTTACCATGCAATAATAAAATCTCCAATCCATCATCATATACCTTATTAAAGGCAAACAACTCGCCTTTTTTTCCATTATAAATGATAGGATCGTTATTATTCGTATCCTTAAGTCCTAGTTTATTTCGGAATTCTCGTACTATTAAAGGAAAATTATTATTCATTAACTAAAATTTCATAAATACAATTCATTCCGACTAAATGGAATACTTTACTGAATAAATGGAGTTAAAAACACGCCCCATTGCAATATACTTTTGCTCACAGTAAAAAACAAAAAAGTTATTATACTATGAGCAAAAGAATTTTATCGATAACAGCAATGCTGTTTATGGTTATGACAGTTTCTTTGTCAGCAAAAAATAAAAAACCAAATATCGTTGTAATATGGGGCGACGATATAGGTATTTGGAATATTAGTGCTTACAACATGGGTACAATGGGCTACAACACCCCTAACATTGATCGCATTGCACAAAACGGTGTTAAATTTACTGATTTTTATGCAGAACAGAGTTGTACTGCCGGTCGTTCTGCTTTTATTACTGGTCAAATGCCAGTACGTACCGGACTTACGAAAGTAGGAATGCCGGGTGCTGAAGTTGGTTTATCAGAAAAAGATCCTACAATAGCTGAGGTTTTAAAAGGTATGGGTTACAATACCGCTCAATTTGGTAAAAACCACTTGGGTGATAAAAACGAATACCTTCCAACCAATCATGGTTTTGATGAGTTTTTAGGCAACCTTTATCACTTAAATGCTGAAGAAGAGCCTGAGAATGTTGATTATCCGAAAGATCCTGAATTTAAAAAACTCTTTGGCCCTCGTGGCGTAATTCACTCTGAGGCTGATGGTCCGGTAAAAGATACAGGCCCCCTTACCAAAAAACGTATGGAAACGGTTGATGATGAATTTGCTGCAGCTGCTGTTGATTACATCGATAGAAAATCTAAGGATGACGAACCTTTCTTTTTATGGTTCAACTCAACACGTATGCACTTCCGCACGCATGTTAAAAAGGAAACTGTAGGTAAATCTGGTCAAAACTTTTATGCTGATGCCATGATGGAGCATGATGAGCATGTGGGTATGATACTAGATGAATTAGAGCGTTTAGGGTTAATGGAAAATACCATTATTATGTACGGAACAGACAATGGACCGCATAAAAACACTTGGCCCGATGCGGCAACTTCACCATTCCGCAGTGAAAAGAACACAACCTGGGAAGGTGGTTTTAGAGTTCCTGCTATGATTCAGTGGAAGGGTCATATTCCTGCCGGGAAAACAGTAAATAACATGATGTCGCACCTTGATTGGATGCCAACATTTGCTGCAGCGGCTGGTAACGACAACATTACTGAAGAACTTAAAAAAGGAAAACAAATTGGCGACAAAAAATTTAAAGTACATCTTGATGGTTATAACTTCTTACCATATTTAACGGAAGAAACAGACGAGAGTCCGAGAGAAAACTTCTTTTACTTTACTGATGATGGCGATTTATCTGCAGTTAGAATGGGAGATTGGAAAATTATGTTCTCAGAACAGCGAGCTCAAGGAACTTTACAAATTTGGATGGAAGATTTTACCGACTTACGCACGCCTAAACTGTTTAATCTGCGTCAAGATCCTTTTGAAGAAGCTGATGTAACCTCAAATACTTATTACGATTGGTATATAGATCACGCTTACTTTATTTACAAGGCAGCATGGGAGGTACAGAAAATGGTAAGCACATTTGAAGAATTTCCACAACGTCAAAAACCAGCATCGTTTAATGTAGAAGCCATAACAAAAGCAATTAGTGGAGAAAAACAACAATAACGATTATCCTTTATAGATAATCTTATTAACCATAAGCTCGGTTTTTACTGTCTACTAGCCTTTGGGTGAAATAAAGTAGCCCAAGGCTAGTAGTAAAACCAATACTACATTAAAATGAGCCTTATTCTTTCATTCTTTTTATCTTATCCATCGTTAAAAAATATCGCCGTAGCTATGGCTATGCCCCAATTTTTGGCCTTGCCTAAGCTAAAAATATACAAAACAATTTAAGGCTCACTTTAAAATAGAATTGGTATAAAACATTTTATTAAAGATTTACAGTTAGTAGTGTGACTGTGTAGTTGTGAATGTAGTTAAGGATGACCAGAATATTGGTCATCCTTTTTTTTATTGTAATAATTGTTACATGCTGCATAAAAAATGGCAGGCAATACCTTGAATTGATTGTTGATAATTTCAGTTTAATAACTCAGCAGATATCAAAAAAAACCTTTCCACTAATAATTAATCCTTCTTCAATAATTACAAAATGTTGTTTTTTATCAATATCACCCAAAACTTCTAATAAGAAAACCACATTCCCTACCCCACAGCACTTTAATATATTTTATATTTCTATTTAAGAATAGAATTTAGCTTCTATTTGTAGTGCTTCAAGTAATACTTTGTTATAAAAAGGAATATGATACAAGATTAATTTATTATCAATAAGTAATCAGATTTACCGTTATTATTTGACAAGTAATATTTATAGTGCTATAATTTCTATAAAATGCAAAGAGGAGGAATTGCTTCCTCCTCTAATTTATCTAATAATTATAGACATAAATTGATATAAATATCATCGTAGTACTATGAGGTTTCTATTTAGGGACGCACTGGTACGTCAACCTTTCTCAAACTCATATCATCTAAATAAAAGGTTTGATCGCCTGTAACATCAGCATTGTTACTTACCTCTACATAATAACTATACCTTATTTTTTTATCAACCTCTTTGTATGCATATGGCATATTAACAACTTGCTTAATAGTAACCCATTCACCGCGTTTAATATTTTCAACATCCCATAAGGCTTGAACATCCGTTGCCCATTCATTGTCTTCTCGAGCAATATCAGTTCGTAGCGTTTTCAAATCAGATCCTGCTTCAATATAAATTTTATGACTTACCTCAAAGGCACCAGGTTGTATATCTACATTAGCACCAAATTTCATCCCATAAAGTGTTTTTACATCAAACCCACCGGTGTATTTCATACTAGCTACTCCTGAGGCCGCCATATCGGTTGTTCGTTGCCAAGGTAATGCTGCACCAACCCAATAACCAGCTGCACCAGCCGAATTAGGGTCGGCATCAGCTTCAAATCCAGCCCAATCATTTCCTGCTAAAATATTATCTCCTGTTACAGGAATAGCTACTTTTTCAGCTTCGAAAGATAATATAGGCAACCCATCAACAGATAAAATGGTATTTTCCTCATTTTCGTCGTTGTAAGATATGGTAATCATATCATCTGCATATATTTCTTCTGCAATTGTAAATTGTAAGATGTTTGCATTAGCAGCATCAAAAGTTACCTCAGTAATGTCAATATCATTATCAACAAATTTACTGCTATTGGTAACATGAACTGTAAACCCAGCTTTAGGATTCTCACCTAGACTTGCTATATTACCTGACAGCTCAAATTCAAATGCGAGCAGATCAGTATGTATAGCACTATTTGGAACAATACTTAAAGGTAAAACATCTGTAACAGTAATATTTACCGTTTTAGATGTAGCCTTATGCGTTGGAACTGATGGAGTAAAATCAACTTTTAACTCGTGAGTACCCAAAGGCAATACTGTTCCTAAAGCTGGAGTATACACATAAGTACCTTCAAGTTCAATTGATGATGTATCGCTATACACAGCAATGGCATTTAATTGCTTCTCGCTTAACTTAGTATTCTCTAAAAGAACAGCAGGATCTTCCCAGATAATTACCGGAGTATACTTATCTACAATATTTATAGTAACCGTTTTTGACATACTAGAATAGTTTTTAGTATCCTGCGGTGTAAACTCTGCTTTAAGTACCTGATTATCGCCTAAGGGTAATATTTCGCCCAAAGCTGGTGTAAACACCATTGTACCGGGTACATTAGCAGTGGCATTTAATTGATCTCTTGTTAAGGGGATGCCCTCAACCAATTCAGATGGATTTTCCCAAGTCATTACTACTTCTTTTATCAATAACAATTCATCTTCCTTACAACTATTAAAGGTTGTTATCAATACACTAAGAATAAATATATTCAGAAATAATATTATATTTTTCTTCATTTTTTTCAATTTTGAATTTTACAATTGTCTCCTATTAATAGCCGTAATTCTGAAGCATTTTAGGAGCCTTTTCAACCTCTGATTGAGGTATTGGCAAGTAATACTGTTTGTCCCACCAACCACGTTCAACTACAGTATATTCTTCAAACGAAAGTGCACCACTGCCAAGCATTGTCCACTTTAAACCTTGCACATTAAAACCAAGGTGAGCAGTGTTCATCCATCTACGCTCGTCGAAAAAGTTATGACCTTCAAAACATAGTTCTACTCGTCGTTCGCGTTTAATAGCCTCTAATAAATCATCGCCACTAGCGTCTATTTCAGGTTGCAATGCACGCGTTGATACTTTATTTAAGTATGTTCGAGCTTCACCTTCTTTATCCAAATGGTATTGTGCTTCTGCATAATTTAAATAAACCTCTGCCAAACGATACAAAATATATGGGCGCTCTCCTGAAATGTCCGTAACCTCATCTAGGCTTTCATCATGAAACTTACGGATATTGTAACCCGTTTTTGATGAATGTTCTGTGTTTCCAAGGCCCTGAGGCGAATCTAGTCCATGCGGATACTGAGAAGGATTCTCTGAAAGATAATACTCTATATTTCTACCTCTAAACATGGCTCCATTATAATTAAGTGTTGCATAATAACGCATTTCTCTGCCACTATTAGGATAAAGCTCATCGTAGGTACCATCTTCTGCCGTTGTAGTACTACCGTCGCTCATGTTGTATTCTAATGCAAAATTATGTGTAGGCGATGATAGCCCCCATCCACCATAACCATTAGGTGTTTGATTCATATCAGGTAGTGTATTCACATCTGTACCAAACTCATAATATGCACTACTATATGGGCGAGCAAATATTATATCAGCATTTGGAGAAAGAAATAAACTTTGATAAGCTTGTGCATCAGCTACTACTATTAAATCTCTTCCTTCAACCATATCAATTATAGCTTTTGCTGCTTTTGAAGCATCTTCCCACTTAGTTGATTTGGAATACGAATAAAATTCTGAGTTTTCTGCTGGCACATTAACCGGATCGTGTAATTTACTCGCAGCATATAATAGTGTTCTTGATTTTACTGCTAAAGCAGCCATTTTTGTGGCTCTACCAAATTCTGCATCCGGACGTGTTTCAGGAAGTACATCAACAATTTCGTCTAATTCACTTACAATAAAATTTACACACTCTTCGTAGCTATTGCGTACCAAATTAAAATCATCCTCTAGCCCTAAAGCATGTTCCATAATTGGAACTCCACCGTAATTCTTTATTAATTTTGCGTATAAATTTGCTCTTAAAAAGCGCATTTCAGCTTTTAAGACGCCAACCATCTCTGGGTCAGAAGCCATTGCTGGACTATCATCAATTCTATCTAAAAATTCATTGGTCAAACGAACGTAATCCCAATAATTCCTCCATCTATCACCGAAGATGCCAACATTAGCTGGAGTCCATCCTGCTCTTACTCTGTATAAGTCAAGATCTTTAAAATTAAATTTGGCTTCAAATGAAGCACCCTCAATATTAAAATGACGTCCCCACCATTCAAAACGGTTTATTGCCCAACCTTCTGTACTATTATAAGCCGTAAATACCAAACGCTCAACCTGAGCAGGATCGCTATAAATTAAATCTTCAGCAAAAGCACTTTTTGCTTCTGTTTCCAAAACATCTTTACAAGAGCTAAACGCTACCATTATAATTGAGACGTAAAGGAATATTTTATGTAAGTTTTTCATTTTTATCACTTTATAATTTGCCATTCGTTTTCAATACTAGAAAGTAAAGTTTAACCCAACTGTATAAGTCTTTAAAGACGGATATCGTGCATCTCTAAAGTTATTATAACCCACTGCTTCAGGATCTAATCCTAAATCATGAACATCAGAGAATAATGTTAGTAGGTTAAAGGCTCTTACAAATAGTTTTAAATCTCCAACACCGATCTGCTCTTTTGAGAATGTATAACCTAAATCGACTTGTTTAAGACGAAGGTATGAGGCATCATGCAACCACAAATCAGCTCCTTGGAAGTTATCAGCCTCTCCACTTTGATTTCCACTATAAGGATCATTTTGACCAAAAGCTCTAGGATAGCGTGCATCTCTGTTATTTTCTGTCCAACGCTCATTAAATACATATTCAGGTTTTGCACCATTCTGATCAAACATTATTAATATTTCAGATTTGGCTTGTCCTTGGAAAAGGAAGTTAAAATCCCAACCTTTCCATTGTAAGCCACCATATACCCCGTATTGAATTTCTGGCACATTAGAGGTGTATTTTCTAATTCTATCATTGGCATCAATAACTCCATCACCATTAGTATCTACATAGTGTGGCTCTCCTTCAACTGTTCCTTCTAATTTAGCAGTAGCATTATCAACCTGGTTCTGATCGCGGAAAATACCAAAGGTTGGGTAAACAATATAAGAGTCTAAAGAGTGCCCTTCTTGTCTCATATATTCAGGTACATCAGCGGCTTCATCCATATAAACCACTTTATTTTTGGCATTGGTAAAATTGGCTCCAACACTGTAGCCTAATTCTCCAACTTTATCATTCCAATCTAATTGAAACTCCCATCCAAAGTTATCAACCTTACCTAAGTTTTCATCAGGTAATGTTAGCCCTGCCGCGTCAGGAATAGATGCTGTACGTTGTACTAAAATATCAGTACGTTTTTGATAGAAATAATTAACATCAGCTGTTAACCTTCGGTCTAAAACAGTAAAGTTGACTCCTACATTTTTAGTATCTGCCTTTTCCCAAGTTACATCTGGATTTGGAACATTATTACTTCTATACCCATTTTGACGACTTCCTGGACTACCAAATATATAGTAATTAGGCTGTGCAGCATTTGTATCACCGCTATAATCATAACGAGTTAGGTGTTGGAATGCATCAATGCGGTCGTTACCCATAATAGCCCACGAAGCACGCACTTTAAAATCGTTAAGCCAACTATCCGTAAAATCCATGAAGTTTTCATCGGCTAATGCCCAAGAAACGGCAACACCTGGGAAAGTACCAAATCGTTTGCCATCAGCAAAGTTACCCGAGCCATCGTAACGTAATGTTAAATCGACAAAGTATTTCTTGGCATAATCGTAAGAAAACGACCCAAAATAATTCAATCGAGCCCATTCATCAGAAGTTCCGTACGATTGCTGACCTTCATCGCTACCAGCAAATAAATCAGGATGATCATCACTTGGAAAACCTCTACGTTCGGCCCAGAAAGTACGTTGAGTTGAAGTCATTTGCTCAACCCCTACAAAACCTCGTACTGTATGTTTCTCATCAAAAGTTCTATTATAATGTATTGTAGCGTTTAGCATTAACTCGTCGAATTTCCAGAAGGTTTCACGTAATATGCGTTCGTTTCCTCTTTGCGAAAAACCTGGAGTAGCCACATACTCATCAGTACCTTGCTGATACTGATATACAGTCCATGGGGTGTACCACGCTTTAATATCATTACTCATTTTTCTAATACCAACAAAACCCTTGGCACTTAAGCCTTGTGTTAGCTTATCAAGATTCCAGTTACCCGAAAACTTAGCGCGTATATCATTGTCGGATTGTTCTTGAAAACCAGACTCTGAACTAGACATTACACGTGGATTGGCACCATTTTCGCCACCCCAACCAGGAAGTCCATTAGGGTAAATACCTACTTCAGTTGGGAAGTTGGTATAAATATGCTTGTAAATAAATCCATCGTCAACTCCTGGTTGATTTCGCGTTCCGAAACGACCTGACAAATCCACTCCTAAAGAAAAACTATCCCAAACTTTAATATCGAGATTAGAACGCACTTGATACTGATTAAAACCAAGATCACCTGACTCATACATACCTGTTTGATCTACATAATCACCACTAACAAAATATTTAACTTTCTCAGTACCTCCTGAAATTGAGAGAGTAGCACGATACTCTGGAGAATAATCGGCAAAAGTTAAATCTGCCCAATCGGTACTAGGGTAATTAATTGGGTCATCTCCTGCAGCATACTTGCTTATATCTTCTTGTGAGAAAGGACGATCTCTTCCATATCTATCTGCAATTTCATTCTCATAAATAGCAAATTGTTCAGATGACATTAAATCTGGTTGGGCCGAAAAAGATGAAACATTATAAGTTGTTGACAAATTAATGGTAGGCTTACCTGTTTTACCTCTCTTAGTAGTAATAAGAATAACGCCATTTGCTGCACGAGCACCATAAATTGCAGCTGCACCATCCTTTAAAATCGTTAAAGATTCTATATCCTGAGGAGATAAATGAGAGAAAGAGCTAGCTGTAATTCCATCAATAAGTATCAAGGGTTCATTGTTTCCTAATGTTGACTTACCACGAATCAATAATGTCATATTATCGGTTTCGCCCGGATAACCTCCGCGATCGGAAATAATTAAACCAGGAACCTTACCTGATAGTGATTTAGCCACATCTTGACTTGAAGAATTGCTTATCTCTTCAGCTTTTATTGTGCTAATTGAACCTGTTACCTCTCCTTTTTTACGAACCGTATAACCAATGGCAACTACCTCTTCGAGGTCAACGGCATCTCCTTTTAAAGTTGCATCAATTATACTTTTACCGGCAGCTGGTATTTCTTGAGATGCCATACCTATAAATGAAATAACCAATACGTCGGTATCGTTTACCCCCGGCAAAGTGTAGTTTCCATCAATGTCAGTAATTGTTCCGTTTGTTGTACCTTTAATACTAACCGTAACGCCAGGAAGTGGCATGCCAGAATCGTCAACAATGGTACCTTTGATAGTTTTGGTTTGTTGAAGAATACTTTCTTCGAATTTTGGTTGATCAATAAACTGATCTGCTTTTGCCAAAGTGGGAGTAAGAGAAGATCCCAGAGCAAATAAAATAGCAATTCTAAAGCGGTTACAATAGAATTTGGTTAAAAGAGGCAAATAAGTACGCTCCTCTTTTGACTTCTGCATTTTTTTCATAAGTTTTGCATTAGAGTGAATAAATTGTTTTGTTCGCAAAACATTGTATTCAGCAGAGAGATGTGCCAGCATCTCTCTGCATTTACATGATTTTTACAATCGCATGTTTTGTAGTTACATTTCGCTTTAATTTGTTAACCGTGCCAGCGATTAACAAATCGTAACAAATTTCTATAATTTTTAATTATCAAGGTGAGCGTATTTTAACTCATACCTACACTATTTTACCCCATAAATTAATTCCCTAATCTTTTTAAATGCAACAAATGATTAGTTACCTGAGAATTATATAAAAATTCACTTATTTAGAGATGATAATATTATCCTATTTTTAAAACTATAGGTCCTTCGTTACCCCTTTATATTCTTTTGAATAGTATTATTCGGACTATAATAGAATCTGTATTAAATTTGCATCAAATCTTAAAACAACAACACTTTGTCTTATATTTTTGAATTAACCGGAATTAACCCAAAATGGTTCTTAATATGGGTGGGCTCAAGTATTCTGGCCATTAGCATACTCCTACTTATAATTAAACAACTCAGAAAGGCCACAAACAAAAAGCAAAAGAAGATTAACAAGAAAAGAATCCAAACTTGTATCGAGTTGATCGTAGGAATATTAATACTAATAAGTACGTATTTATATATAGAAGGGGATTATACAAGCACACGAAAGGAAAATACCTACCTATCAAAATCAGAGCACCTTTTTGGTATTGACATTTCTCATTATCAAGGTAAAATTAAGTGGGATATCCTGAGGACTTCAAAACATCCTGTTGAATTCATATTTATTAGGGCTAGTATGGGTTCAGACGGAAAGGATAAAACATTTAAAAATAATTGGAAAAAAGCAAGCGAACGCGAATACATTGTTGGAGCTTACCACTATTATCGACCAAATGAGAATTCAAATTTACAGTTTAACAATTTTAAATCGCAGGTAAAATTGGGTTCTGGTAACTTACCTCCTGTATTAGATATTGAAGAAGCCAGTAAGTATGGTTCAGAGAACTTGAGGAAAGGAGTACTGAATTGGCTGCAGTTAGCTGAAAAACATTATGGAGTTAAACCTATCATCTATACAGGTCGTGCTTTTTACAAGCAACATTTAAGTGGACATATTAAGGACTATACACTTTGGATTGCAGCCTATTCTGGATCGCACAGAATGCACTCCATAAATTGGAAACTTCACCAATTTACTGATGAAATAATTATAAAAGGTTCTAATGAATTTGTTGATGGCAACTTTTTTAATGGTGATATAAATGATTTACAAAAACTATGTATTCCCTAATTAAGGAATACATAATCGGTGATATTTAGTATTTAAACAAGTTTGTTTATTTATTCTCAAAGCTAAAGAATGATATTCGATCTGTTAACTTATCGGCCTTTTCTTTCAATTCGTTAGAGCTTAGTGACATTTGCTCTGCTGAAGATGTGTTATTTTGCGTTTCACTATTTAACATCTGAATGGCATTATTTATTTGAGTTGCCCCTTCATTTTGCTCAATACTACTAGCCGTAATCTCTTGAATTAATTCTGATGTAGATTCCATCAAAGGCATTGAGGACTTTAAAAGTTCTATGGCTGCTTCTGATTGCTCAGCTCCTTGTACCGAAAACTCTTGAATTTCTAGAGCCGCTTGTTTACTTCTCTCAGCCAACTTTCTTACTTCACTTGCTACTACAGAAAAGCCTCTTCCATGCTCGCCTGCACGCGCAGCTTCAACAGAGGCATTAAGAGCTAATATATTGGTTTGTTCGGCTATGTCATTAACCACTTTAATTTTTTCAGCAATATCCAACACCGATTGTAATGCAACCATGGCTGCAGTGTTTCCTTTACCAACTGCTATATTGGCTTCCTGCGCAATTTGTTCGGTTTTCTTTGATGTTTCTGTACTTTGATCAATATTTGCAGCCATCTCTTCCATAGACGAAGAAATCTCTTCTAGAGAGGAGGCCTGGTTGGAGGCTGAATCTGCAATGCTAGATGCCGTATCATTTAAGCCATTCCCTACTTCCATTAGATCATCTGCATTTTGATCTATATCTTTAACAACACCGCCAAAAACATCAACCATTTTAACTATTGATCGCTGTATTGCCCCTATTTCATCATCGCTTTTCAAACGCCCCATATCAGCTCTTAAGCTAAGATTTCCTGATGCTAACTTTTCTAAATCATCCTTGGTATTATTCAATGGATTCTTTACTATCTTACTGGTTATATATACTATTATAAATGTAATAGCAACTGTAATTAAAAATGCTAGTCCATAAGGATATACATCTCTAAAATTTTCGGCAAAACGTGTATTTATAACCACCAACATGATATTTACACCCCAAAGCAAACCTATTTTAAAAAAAATACTCTTTTTAAAAACAGTTTTTAAAATAAAGGTAAGGGCAATACTTCCTCCAATTAAGGTTAAAATGGCTTTTAAAACTATAGGATTCATAAACAATTCAGTAAAGTTTAATTATTACCTTAACGGAAAAAAATAATTAAGGTTACTTATCCTTAAAAATTCCTTTCATGTCTATAAGACTAAATTAAAAGCTCATCTCAGCTCTAAAAAAGATACCATGCTTATTAGTATAAGATTTATCGATATATGTTCCGCCAAGTTGTCGTACATACTCAACACGCAAAACTTTAAATATGTTGGTTAAGCCAAATCCAATTTCGGCATAAGGTACTGTAGAGTCATTATGGTAATAAGTTGGTAGATCGAAAACACCATTATATGAATTGGTTAAATCACCATAATGTGTTTTTAACGACACTATTTCACGCAGTTTTAATTCACGAATTAAAGGAATCTTATTAAGTACCATACCGCCTCCATTAAGATGGAGGTGTGCATTACCATATAAGTTATGAGCAAAAGAGGCGTGGTGCAATAAGTTATACTGATACTTAGAGTAACCAAATGACATTGAACCCACGGGTTGATCTAAGATATCGTAAGGAGCATCACCCATAAGGTATCCACCATTAACCATGTACACAATAAAGGCCTGACCTAATATTAAACGGCCCTGCACAGAACCTCGAATGTGTGCATACAAGCCCGAATCGCCAATATCTCCATCGGGAAGTTTTACTTGTCCTATATCCACACCAAAATTTACGATAGGTACAGGCGTTGAGTAATACACTCGGGTAAAGAAATAAGTGTCAAACTTTTGGCCGAATGCATAACGCATATTAAAAAGCACTCCGTAATTTGAATAGTCGTTATAACTCACACCATCTTTTATAAAACTCACATCAGGCGTTTGAGTGGTTTTGGTATAATAAGGCGCAGCCTCTATATGCAAATCATTCTCGGCATTATATTCAAAGCGCATTTCAAAACTTTTATCCTCCTTTATGTAAGGATTCCTTTCGGTTGAAGTAAGCGCTCCGATAAAGTTACTATTGCCTTTGTTATTGGGATTATTCTTCACAAATCGCAGAAATTTATCTTGCGAGAGTAAGTTGTAATCATCAGAATAACTCATCCTTAAAATTACCTTATCAGTAGGTAACGGTCGGAAAGCTATATTTGTACCGTACTTAAATTCTTCGCTTTTGGTTCCGTAACCTAAAAATCCACCCACATAAAAATTATCCCACAGTTTTTCACTAGTTCGTAATGGAACTGTAATTCTGTTGCCTTCTATTTTATTGGTACTATAAATATCGAATACAGGGCCTATGTCTACTTTTCCAACATTTAAATAGCTCGATAGTGCCATACCACCTACTCCATCTGCCGCTTTTACATAAGTGTTTTCTTTTAAAGTTTCTACTTTTCGATAGGTACTATCTCCCACGAAGGAGGAAGAAAACTCATCTTGAAACTTCCATTGGTTTCCTTCTATATTATCAAGATTGGACGACGTAGAGTAAATAGTTGACTTATTTACCAACCAGTTTCCACTGGATACCTGATCAATTCGTTCAGAATCGTATTGCGAAGTATCTTTATTTAGCGTTAACGACATATTTATATCAATACTCTGCTTGTCGTAAAACCAATCGCCATTGGGGAGTTGCTTATAGGCAACCTTACCCTTAAAACCATTTACAAAGTTAATGTTGGCTTCTTTAGGTATTTGAGCCGATATTTCAGTAATGGCATAGCTGCCCTCTTCAACCACAAACTGACCCGAGAATAAAGAATTGTATCTATTTTTAGGCGCATAAGTAAAATGATAATACTTTTTATCGTTTACCCGGGTGCTATCGTTAAAGTATAAATTGTAATGCAACATTGCACTGCTGCTAATTGGGGATATGAATCCGCGCTCAAGTATGAAAATTTGATCTTTATAAAAATCTAAATCCACAACAACACTTCTTAAAATGTAGTTTTCAATGGCTTGATTAATTCGTGGAAATATACCGTCCTTTTTACTATAAACCACCTCAGTATTTTCACCCTCAACTCTTTGAGCTTCTTCGGCTAAATATACTGGAGAAAACCGTAGAGTTTGGTTTTCCATTTCTATGCTTACATCGTTTATGTTATCAAAAGCACGAGATATTATTGAGGTGGTATCAATGGCGGTATATACTGTTGTATTTTGAACAGATTTATAGTTGTTAACCGACCTTATTTGTCTGCGGTTTTCTTTTTTGTGTTCCTGAATTCGTTTAAATATAACCTTTGCTATAGGCATTTTTGCATTAATGGTTACATCGTCAATCACTTGTACTTCTTTTGCCAGATGTATGGTAGTTTTTGCATCACTATTTTTATTAATTGATACTTCATTACTGATGTACCCAACGGATGATGCACAAAGCGTATTACCACTTGGGTTTGCAATAGAGAAGTATCCATCAGCATCGGCAGTTACCCCCTGAATAGTACCTTTAATCCATACATTAGCGAAAGGAATAGTTTCTTGGCTATTCTTTTCTTTTACATACCCTGAAATACTTTGTGCGTAAACCTGAGCACTAATAATGAATAAAATAATACCAGCTATTCCTTTCTGAAACATATAATTTAGTTGCTAGTATCTTTTTTCATTAACCAATAAAGTCCTTTAACGCCAATTTTAATATCATCAAGCTTGAACAGTACTAATATTTTCTCAGTATATGCTATAGCTCCCCATCCTACAGCTAGATAATACATCCAAGGGTAAAACCCGAATACAAACAAAATGAAGAAGAAGATGCTCTGTACATATCCTGCTGAAACAGCTGAGTATAAATGCAGGCCTGGTATTTTTCCAAATCTGAAAAAAGATACAAAGTAGCTCAATACAAACACCGTTAAAAAGATATATAAAATCAGAGCATGCGGTTCTATTTCAGTCCATTTAAAAATGAATAAACCTAATAAAGCCATGGCGTAAGTGCAGATATCCGCAAGGTTATCTAAGGCAGCTCCAAAGTTGGTTTGTAGCTTAAAGTATCTGGCAATATTTCCATCCAATACATCACTCACTAAACTTATACAAAGTAGTGTTACAAAAATACTCTCTTCTCCTATAAGTGCCATTACGAGTATTACAGGAAATACCAAGAGGCGGTAAAGACTGATTAGGTTAGGAACGTTTAATACGTTTTCTCCTTTTACTATTATTTGTTTCATATGCTAATAATTAGTTTTCATTTGTCATATGAAACTCACAAATAAATTTGATGATCCTCCGATGTACCTATCAGGATAATCATATTTGCATGCTCGTTTCATCGTTTTTAAAATTAATATCACTATTTAAGTGCTAAAACTAAATCGTGATAATTGAGTGTATATAAATCCAATAAATGGTTTTGTAATAATGCTATTAGCTTGCTTTTGGCATTTCCTGTGCTCCTTTAGGAGTGCGTAGAGTATTAATAAAATATTCTAACATCTTAGCTACATTATTTTCTTTAACAGCATTGTAGTTTTCTTTGTCTAATGAATCTAATTGCGTTGTATCAAATTTCAGATTGGTGCTGATGTAGTTCCCAGTAAACGACATACCCACCGAAACCAAACGCTCAACAGGTTCCATTTCGTTTTTATCAAGCTCAGATACAGGTATAATACCGATTGGCATTAACTGAGCAATACTATCAATTATATAACGATTTGGTGTTGAATATTTAGCAATACAATTAATAATAACCGGAGGGTTTTCTACTTCAACGGTTCTCATTAAATAATTTACTACAGTATCTATCGGAATCAGGTTTTGTGTTGAATTAGAATCAACTACCATTCTAACTTTTTTATTGGGATATCGATTAGATAAACTATACATCCTTTTTGCAAAATCAAAAATTCCATAATCGGTTTTTGTAATGCCCGATGTACTATGCCCAACTACCTGCGATAGTCTTATAACATGCGCTCTCGTACCATTATCATCAATATGCTTTTTTACTACATTTTCAGCATATCGCTTCGATTGTTCATAGTAGTTTCTAAATTTACTGATATCGGCATTATCGTAGAATTTTTCTTCAAATACACCCTCGTGTTTACCACACGAGTATGCTGTGCTAATAAAGAAAAAACGTGAATTTACATTAGAATATTCATTGTATACGTTTAATGAGTTTTCTAATCCATCTATGTTTGTGCTAAAGATCTCATCTCTCGATTTAAGATCATACTTTAATTTTAGATTAGCGGCAAAGTGGTAATAATCAAAATTGCCACTAAATATGATTTTTAGTAAAGCCTTCGAAAGTCCAAAATCTGCCTCTAATAACTCGTATGAGAATACTTTAAGATTTTTATTATTAGAGTGCTTTCCATCAGTAGTTTCCTCCAATACATTATACATTCTCTCGTTGGCTGATAGCTTTTTGTTTCCTCTTACCAAGGCAATTACTTCATAACCTTTATCTAATAATTCATTAATAAAGTTAGAAGCAACATATCCGTTGGCTCCATTAATTATTATCTTTCTCATTGTTGTATTTTTTTCTTGTTTGAAAAGTGTGGGTACTATAAAAATATAAGTAGTATACATGCTATACTTACTGGTATACTAAGGTTGTCGGACCCGCGCCAGCTGAATAGTTCACTCATAGCTCCAATAATGGCTATTATTGCAGATAGCCAAAATGTTTTTATATCAAATACTCCCCTGTAGTAGTATATTGCAATTAAGCTAATCACAAAGCTCATACTAACAAATGCACCTGTGCCTAACCATGTTTTCTGATATTTACGACCAAATAGAACTACTTGGTTGTTATATTTTTTAATGTTCATACCAAGTATAGCAGCCATAGGATCGCAAATAGCTAATATTAACATTGGTAGGATATAAATAAACTTGTTTTCGAGGTAGCTCGATGCCAAAAATGTAATGTAAATAGATAAAGGCAATAGATAGCTTCCGACTGATTTACGCTTTATATCGTGTATTGATTTAAGTTGCTTGGTTTGTTGCGTAAAATACAAGCCTGCAAAAAATATGAGTGCTAACCCAAGTACATACCAATGCGATTCAATCATATATGGCATCGGTATTACCGCAATTATCGAGGCAAAATGAGCAAACTTCCGTGTTATTTCACCCTTTATTTTAAAGCGTCTGTAGTTTAATTCGTTAAAGCCAAGTAGTATTACTATTCCTATTAAATAGAAAAACGATAGAGTAATTATATTTCCCATTATTAATGTTTTTAAAAGTTGAAAAGATTTATACATACTGCTACCCATGCACCACCAGCTATAAGGCTATCAAAGCGGTCGAGCACGCCACCATGGCCAGGTATTAAGTTGCTATAATCTTTCACTTTATATTTTCGTTTGTAATATGATGCAGCTAAGTCACCTAGCATGGCAAATACAATAATGCCAATGGCAAGTGTAATGATATGAAGCGGGGAGTTGTTATAAAGGCTATTAAGCAATAGCGCACTAGCTGTAGCTACAATTGTTCCGCCAACTAAACCACCTAATGTTTTATTCGGACTAATTGTGGGAAACAACTTTGTTTTACCCCAAAGTTGACCTGTGATTTGGCTAAAACTATCGAATATGGATAGTACCAAAAATGTAAATAATATGATGTTTTTAGGAATCTCGCTAAAACGATATAAGCCAATAGAGAGTAAACTAAATAGTATGAGGGATGCCAGGAAAAATGCCTTGTTCTTTTGCTTTGATTTATTAAACAGCCTAAGCAATTCTGCTAAACCTATACCAATTATAGCAACACATAAATACTTAAACGCAATAGGGTTTATAACTATACTGAAAAACAGCGCGTTTATAATTATAAAATAGGTTCCAAACTTGGTATAGCTTTTTTTGGCAACATCAGCGGGTTTGTTTCTGTTAATCACATAGAAACCTATTCCGCCTAAAATAAAATAGCTTAAAATAATAATGTATATAGTTGTTATCATACTAAAGGTTTATTTTAAAATCATGATTATTCCAACAGTAAAAAGAACTACAGCATAAATAAATCGGGCTTTAGATTCTTTATTGTTGGTGTTTGTTTTTGAAATTATTTTTGGTCCTATGAAAGCTCCAATAATTGATCCTGCTGTTAAAAATAAGATCAGCGTTAAATCGATTTTACCGATTAATAGATGCGCTGTTATTGAGGCTATTGTATTTATCAGAACAACAAATAAGGAGGTTCCTATTACTAGCTTTAAGGGTAACTTTATTGATAATAATCCGGCTAAAACCGGACCCGTTCCGCTTGTACCAAAGCTGCCAGAAATTGCCCCACCAAATAAACCATATATTGATGATTTAATATTTCGAGAAAAAGGAGTTTGATTTAGATTGCTATTATTGGTTTTAATAAGAGCCTTATAAGCAATGCTTAAGGATAAGATTATTGTGTAAGTTCCAAAGCAATTTTTGAGTAATTGCGGAGAAACTAATGATGTGATATATGCGCCTATAAATGCCCCAACTAGTCCGAATATAACAAATGGCAACCCTGTTCTAAAGTCTATATTGTTTAGTTTCAGATGCCCGTAAGTACCCACTAACCCTATGGGAAGAGTAGCTACTAAAGATGTAATTACAGCTGTTTGTGTAGGTACACCTAAAAGAATTGTTAGTATAGGCAGAAAAAAGAAACCACCTCCACCTCCTAGGGCAGTGGCAAATAAGCCAATAACGAATCCTACTATTGGTAGTAAATAATAAATAGGTTCTATAGAAGAGTAAAAAAACATGGCGTAGAGTTAATTGCAGTATTCTAGATAAATGTCGGCTATAGAATTTTTTATTGTGGCATTTACCATTATACCGTCCTTATAGGTATATTCATGGGTGGTATCGCCGTTACTATTTACTAATGCATACATATGGTCACCAATAGGTTTTATTAATCTTTTTTCACCGCTTTTTTCTTTATAAACATGCTTAATATTATTTGGCTCATTAAAATATAATAGGTTGCCTGTATAGGTAATTTGATTATTAATAATGGTAGTGTCTTGGTCTTTAATGCGTATATAATTATTTGCATCAGCAATAAGCCATGTGTCAGAATTTAACTTATTATTCTTAGTTGTTTGAAGATGCGACTGTATAAGAGTACCATTCTTATGTGTACTTTGTAAAGTGTATTTTACGTGATATGAAACCAACATCGTAATCTTAATGTCGGTAACACTTTCTATATTTAAGATACCTTCATCATTGGTATTTTGACTTACAGTAAATTCACCTACATTCTTACCAAGAGCCTTTACATTATATTTCAACGACTTTATATCGTGCTGTGCATTAACAGGTATAAATACAATGCTTAATAATATAATCAGTACAAGAGATAGTTTTATTTCCATTAAAATTTCGGATTATGCCTATAAATTATGAGCTACTAATTCTGAATTATAAACTGTGTGATAGAGCGTATTTTTAATATATACACTATGGTTATAATTGCTTAACAAAAATATAGCACATTATTTTTGGATAGTCAACTATAATGCTTAAGCGTAGAAATAGAGGTTTGAAACGTACAATTCGTATTATAAGTTGGAGAGTAAATAAAAGTGAGCTTTTACTATATCTTTTGAAAAAAACATACTAGAACTCTAACTCACCACAATAAGAAATCGCAATAAAGAACTAACATACAATTAACTACACTTACAAATCTCACAAAACAGAAACTCATGTATTAAAAAAGCAGTAAAAGACAAACCTTTTACTGCTTTAATTTATTTGAGGATTTTAAGTATTATAGTACTTATCAATCATTCACTTTATTCTCCGCTATAGAGAAATGTCATTTAAGAACTCTACACTTTATATCAATTCCTAAACAGAATATTATCATTAGCCGCATCAATATAGATGGTAGAACTTCGCTCTATTGTATCTGCTAATATTTGTTTTGACAATTCATTAATCACATTTTTTTGTATCAACCGTTTTATGGGTCTTGCACCAAATATCGGATCAAAACCGGCTTTAGCCAAAAACTTAGCAGCCTCATCTGTCAATTCAATATCAACTCCTTTTTCATTTAACATCTTTTTAATGCTATTAAACTGAATATGTACAATCTGCTCTAAATCTGCTTCAGACAAAGGGGTAAACATGATAATATCATCTATACGGTTTAAAAATTCGGGTCTGATAGAACTTCTCAACACTTGAAATACCTCATCCTTTGTTTTATCGATGGTATCAATGCTCGAACCCAACTCAGCAAAGTTTCTCTGTATCACATCAGAGCCCGCATTAGATGTCATTATTATAATTGTGTTTTTAAAATCAACAACGCGACCTTTATTATCGGTTAAACGACCATCATCGAGTACCTGCAATAGAACATTAAACACATCAGGATGGGCCTTTTCGATTTCATCGAGCAAAATTACCGAATACGGTTTTCTACGCACCGATTCTGTCAACTGTCCACCTTCATCATATCCTACGTACCCAGGAGGCGCTCCTATTAAGCGAGAAACTGAATGACGCTCTTGATACTCTGACATATCGATACGTGTTATTTTTGTTTCATCATCAAAAAGGTATGAAGCCAAAGCCTTTGCCAATTCTGTTTTTCCAACTCCTGACATCCCCAAAAAGATAAATGATCCAACGGGTCGCTTTTCATCTTGTAAACCAGCTTTACTCCTTCTAACCGCATCGGCAACAGCCTCAATTGCTTCTTGCTGACCAACAACACGTTTATGTAATTCGGCCTCAAGACTGAGTAGTTTTTCCTTCTCGCTTTTCAACATTTTTGTGATAGGAATACCTGTCCATTTACTAATAACTCCTGCAATATCCTCAGAATCTACCTCTTCTTTTATTAAAGAGTTTTCGTGTTGTTTATCCAGAAGTTTAGCTTGTAAATTAATGATGGATTCTTCCGCCTGTTTTATTTTTCCGTAACGTAACTCTGCTACTAAATCAAACAAACCTTCTCTTTCAGCTTTTTCGGCCTCAAACTTAAAATGCTCAATATCTGATTTATTCTTTTGTATGGCATCCACAAGGTTTTTTTCCTCTTGCCATTGGGCTCTAATAAAAGTTCGTTTGTCGTTTAACTCTGCAATTTCTCGCTCTAAACCCGAGAGTTTAGTATTATCCCCCTCGCGCTTTATTGCCTCGCGCTCTATCTCCAACTGCTTATACTTTCTATCAAGCTCATCCAACTCCTCAGGAACCGAATTAATCTCAAGTCGCAACTTAGCAGCAGCCTCATCAATTAAATCAATAGCCTTGTCGGGCAAAAAGCGATCAGAAATATATCTGCTAGATAATTCCACTGCAGCAATAATTGCATCATCTTTTATACGTACTTTATGATGCGATTCGTAACGCTCTTTCAAACCCCTAAGAATAGAAATGGCACTCAAATTATCAGGTTCTTCTACCATTACCTTCTGAAAACGACGTTCTAAGGCCTTATCCTTTTCAAAAAACTTTTGATATTCTGCTAAAGTTGTAGCCCCCACTGATCGTAATTCTCCACGAGCTAATGCAGGCTTTAAGATGTTTGCTGCATCCATCGCTCCTTCTCCTTTACCTGCACCTACTAAAGTATGTATCTCATCTATAAATAGGATAATTTGACCATCACTTTCAATTACTTCTTTTACAACAGATTTTAAACGCTCCTCAAACTCACCTTTATATTTAGCACCAGCAACAAGAGCTCCCATATCAAGAGAGAATATTTGTTTATTTTTTAGGTTCTCAGCAACATCGCCATTCATTATTCTAATGGCCAAACCTTCCGCAATTGCAGTTTTACCAACCCCGGGCTCTCCAATTAATATTGGGTTATTTTTAGTTCGACGCGACAAAATTTGCAACACCCTGCGAATTTCGTCATCTCTACCAATTACAGGATCGAGCTTTCCATTTTGTGCTTGATCGTTCAAATTTATCGCATACTTCGACAAGGCATTATAAGTATCTTCCGCAGTTTGGCTATCTACTTTTGCACCTTTTCGTAATTCAATAATTGCTGCCTTTAAATCTTTAAAAGATACACCAGCATCCTTTAATAAATTAGAAACTTCACCTTTAACCTTTACTAAAGCCAAAAGAATATGCTCAATACTTATATACTGATCTTCTAATTCAGTTTTTAATTCGGTGGCTTTATTTAATACCCCATTAGCCCCTCTTGATAAATAGGGCTCACCTCCACTAACTTTTGGATAAGCATTTATTATCTGATCTAAGATTAAATCGACTGAACGTACTCCTAGTTTCTGAAAAATATGCGATACCAATTGATCACCCACCATTAATACGCCCTTTAATAAATGACCGGGCTCAATAGCTTGATTACTATTTGAAGAGGCAATTTCTACTGACTTATGAACGGCCTCCTGTGCTTTTATTGTATAATTATTTAAGTTCATACCTTTTTTTTTAGTTAATTATTTAACTGAAATTAAACCATTAAAAACATGCTTACAGATTATGATTAATTTCATTTCCGTTTCATAACCATCAAAAGGCAAACCAATCTTAATTTACTGAACTATTGACACTAAAATACAATAAACCAAGTCATTATGACTATAACCTAAAGATTAATACTGTCAATAATTCCGAATTCTACTCCACAAAAAAAGCGAGACCCAATAGAATTGACCTCGCTTACTCTAATATTAATTACTCTTATCCTAAGAGCTCTATTTCTTTAACCGTAACATTTATGGATGACTTAGCTTCACCCGTTTGACTTGTATACGCCGAACATGTTGGTTCTCCTTCTATCAGAACTTTTGTTCCTTTTTTTAAATAATCAGCTAAATTTGTTTCACTTTCTCTCTTCTTCCAAATTGCAGCACGTATCCACTCGGTACGTTCAACCTTTTCTCCTTTGTTATTTTTATAATCCCTTGAAACAGCAATATCAAAATTAATAGCCTTTTGATTCCCAACTTCTTTTATAGTGGCGTCATTTCCAACGTACCCACTTAAAATAATTTTTAGCATAACTTTAGATTAGTAAAACCGTTTGGTTTAAATTATTACTCGTACTTAATTTATTAATAATAATTGCATTAGGAGTACTGAAGCTACACAAAAAAATTTAATCTCCAAAAATCAAAGCACATAAAATTCAACAAGACAACTATTTACACAAACAAAAACCCCAAGTACAGCGAATTGTGCTTTACTTAGGGCCTGATAATTTTTACTATATGTATTCTAATAATCTTTATCCTGGTTTTTCTCTAACATCTTTTTAGTGCTTAATAAACCACATGCGGCGTAAATATCTTCACCTCTTGATTTTCGAATAGTAGTAATTACTTTCTTCTGTTCTAAAACTTCTTTGAAACGTTCCATAATAACATCTGAACTACCCGTTAAAGGTGTGTCAGGAATAGGATGAAATTTAATTAAGTTTATACGAGCATTTACACCAGACATTAGCCTAACCAATTCTTTTGCATGTTCAGGACTATCATTAACCCCATCAAACATTATGTACTCAAATGAAATTCGACGCTGGCGTCCAAAATCATACTCCTTAAGCGTATCCATCACTTGCTCAATTGGATATACATTTTCAATTGGCATCAATTCTTTACGCTGCTCATTATAAGGGCTATGTAAACTTATGGCAAGATGCGCTTCACTTTCTTCAATAAATTTACGCATTGCAGGTATAACTCCTATTGTGGATACGTTTATTCTACGGGGACTCCAAGCAAAACCCCAATCGGAAGTGATAATCTCAAGACTTTTCATCACTTCTTCAATATTATCCATGGGCTCTCCCATTCCCATATATACCAAGTTGGTCAATTCATCCGTTTCCGGAATACTTACCATTTGGTTTAATATTTCACCGGTGGTTAAATTCTTTTGAAAACCTTGTTTACCTGTCATACAAAACAAACAACCCATTTTACAACCCACTTGCGAACTCACGCAAAGTGTTTTTCTGTTTTCAGAGGGAATATATGCGGCTTCAATAAATTGATTAGAAACAGTAGTAAAAAGGTATTTTTTAGTACCATCAACCGATTCCTGAACCTTATTGTAATTAGTTAAACCGATTATATATTGTTCGCTTAAAATAGCTCTATTCTTTTTAGAGATATTCACCATAGAGTCAAACTCACTCACCTTCTTTTTGTACAACCAATCTGCCAACTGTTTGGCTACAAATGCAGGCATACCCAACTCTTTGCAAATATCTTTTATCTCGTTAAGTGTTTTTCCAAACAATGCTTGCTTACTCATACTATTCTTTTTTACATCAAAGCATTAGCTAATGATGATCTTATAAATTAAACGAAATGGCTAATTATTGATGCACTAAAAATATATCTCGGCCATAATATTTTCAAAAGGAACGCCCTTTGCTAATATTAAGTCTCGAACATCTACAACCATTTCAGGATTGCCGCAAAGGTAATATTTAATTTGCTTTGGTAAAGTATCTTGCCTTTCTATCCAAGCAGATAATCTTTCATTAAATATATTATCTGCTTTCTCTTGTGTGCAAAATCGCATATAGTTATTACCAATTTTACTAAGCATCAGATCTTGAAAAAGAAACTGATCGAGATATCGAGCTCCATATATTAGTTTTTTAGGCGGTTTAATGCCAGATTCAATCATAGAAACAAAAGGGGCAATTCCGGTACCTGTCGCAATCCACCACTCTTCTGAATTTGAAGGGATAAACTCGCCAAATGGTTCAGTAACCATTATTGAATCTCCAGCCTTTAATTTCGCTAGTTTAGGCGTTAAAAAGCCTTCTTGTTTAATATCGAATAATATTCGCATTTCATTAGCAGTATTGCTACTTGCTATGCTATACAAACGAGGTTCGTGCGATTTATCAAGCGCAATAGCGACAACCTGACCGGGTTTGAATTTAAATTTACGTGTAAAACTCAGTATAAAATAATTATCTGCTATTTCGGAAACTGATGTAACCAAATGCTTATGTAGTTGTTTAATTTTTTGAGGCATTTTATTAGTATTTACAGGCAAACACAAAAAAGCCATGCTTTGTTTAGCATGGCTACATATTAAGCTTAATATATTATAGAATATCTATTTTACAGGAATATAAATTTCACTAATCCACTTGCGAGAGTCAGGCTCATCCATCGGATTAGTAATATATAATTCGTACCCCGCATAATCTTGCGATTGCATAATTTTTTGCCCTTGCATATAGCTCATTCCGGCTGACCACGCATTGCCTATATATTCATAATCGCCAGTAAATACAACTTTAACAGCTTTACCCGCATCAATTGTTGAAGAAATAAATCCTTCTGAGGCCTCAATTTTATCATCAAGAACTCCACCTGCAACAAACTCTAACTCTGGATTAAAAATATCAAACTGAGTATAAAGTGTAATTCCTTTGGTTGATTTAAGATTATTTTTTTCCACCTCTTGCCAAACATCGTACATGGCCTTTTGCATTAAAGGTCCTAAATCTTCAAATGTGGTTCTTTGGGCCTTTCCAAGATATGCTATCTCAGGAATATCAACTACTCCTATAATCTCAACTTTAGAAGCAACATAACCTTTTTCGGCCAATCCTTTTATCATTTTTAAACCTCGCTCATAATCCATTCCAATTAAAGGCTCCATCATTTTAGTCATAAATCGAGCAAAAAATGGCATCTCTCCTTTCATACCCCATGTCACCTTCGATGTTGAATCGTTTAATGATTCAAATATCCAATACACATCCGATTTTGATTCCATTGGAGTTTTAAAACGAATCTCTTGGTTGATAAGTTTATTTCTTTCAAGTTGTAAATGCTCAATTGTTCCTATTCCTACCAACTCACCTTCCCATGAGTATGTATCACCGATGTCTGAACCACTTCCGGTTACATCTACTTTTGCATCTGGCTCCATACATAACCACGGCGACCATTCGGTCCATGTTTTGAAATTATTTACAAGAGGAAAAACCTTGTCAACAGACTTGTTTATTACAATTGATCGTGTTACATTGTAGTGTGATTCTAAGGTATATAACCAAATAGCAACTCCTAAAATTGCTAAAACAATAACCGCTAATACGGCAAGCAATATTTTTTTCATAATTAATACTTTAGGGATAATATTATATGTTAATCACTTTTCTATTCTCATTTTTCAGAGGCTGATAAAGAAAACTCCCTACAGACAATTTTCATATAATTAAAGAGTTGAACGTTACTTTTGTTTATAATCAATCGCTTTTTTCTAAGTGAATTATAAACATATATCTTATTAACCTACCACACTTAATTGATTCAGAATTAAAATCAAAATCAATTCTAGAATTATTTACTATACTTACAAATAATAGATATCCGATCCTTTACTTTCTCTATTCACATTATCAATCGCTGTAATCTGAATTCCTACTACTCCATTTTCATCTTTAAGCAATGAATTTAGCAATGCTTTTTTTTCGGAATTAATTAACTTTAATTGTCTAACACCACCTTCTTTAATTGTATATAGTGCATAATATTTCACGCTCGATTTATCCTTACACTTCCACTTAATTTTACCGTTTCTAGAGATGTTTAACTTATTAGGAGTTGCAACTTTTTTGTTAGGAGTATTTATACAAACTGGCAACAAAGCTGGATATTTGTATTGCACAGATAAACTATCCGACACCCCTAAACTATTTTGAGAAAAGAATTTATGCCTAAAAAAAACGCTTCCTTTAACACCTTCTGTATTTCTTGTTTTTTTAACTTGATTTGGAATTTCTGAAGGATTTCGCCAAGCGCCATCTTTACTATCAACCTTATAAAGTGCGTGACCCACATAAACGTCCTTACCAAAGCTATTTTGGGCCCACCAATTTACCAAGTAATTATACGGAACTGCTTTATTTTCATCTGACCAATAAACTTGAGGTGTTATATAATCAATCCAATCTTTCTCTAACCAAAGTAATACATCGGCATACAAATCATCATAATTCGTAACACCTGCCCTAGTAGCACTTCCGCGATCATCTTTATCTTTATTTCGCCATACCCCGAAAGGACTAATTCCAAACTTAACATTTGGGCTTTCTATTTTTATAATATTCCCTAAATCTTTAATAATTTCATTTACGTTTTGTCTTCTCCAATCTTCAATTGATAATTTTCTTACATTATATCGTTTAAAGGTTTCAGCATCGGGTAATTCTTCTCCCGCAATAGGATATGGATAAAAATAATCGTCGAAATGAATACCATCCACCTCATATTTATTTACTATTTCAGTAACTACGTTACCTATAAACCTTCTTACTTCAGGTACACCTGGATTATAGTATAATTTACCTCCATAATTAAAAGTCCAATTCGAATTCCGCTTAGCAGGATGCTTATCAATTATTTGTTCTGAAGCACTTTGTGTAATCCTAAATGGGTTTATCCAAGCATGGAATTCAATATTGCGTTTGTGCGATTCTTTTATCCAAAACTTTAAAGGATCATATCCAGGTTTCTTTCCTTGCTCACCAGTAAGGTACCTTGACCAAGGTTCAAATTTAGATTTATAAAAAACATCGGCTGAAGGCCTAACTTGCACAAAAACAGCATTAAAATTTAACTTTTTATAATATTCTAATAAATCAATAATCTCTTGCTTTTGTTCCTTTTCGCTTAAGCCTTTTTTTGATGGCCAATCAATATTAGCAATTGAAGCTACCCAAACTCCTCGCAGCTCAATAGAAGGGGTTTGTGCTGACAAAATAGTACAACTAAAAAAAAAGAAAACAATAAAAAGAAAACGGTAAAACATTTAAGCTATATTAGTTACGAAATACATCAATGAAATTATAATATTTTAACAATTTTGGCACTTGGTTTGTTAAAGCAATGATACAAAATTTTAGTCTTTTAGAACATAGTTGGTAGAATCTATTCTTATAGATTTACTAACTCATACATTTACTATATATGCAAAATAAACTCTATAATTCTCCAACCTATAAAAAGGTATTTTGGGGATTCTTACTTTTCTTTGGGTTAACTATATTACTCTCAGTTCTTATTGTTGATAGTTCAAATAGAACAAGCAAAATTCTTAAACGAAATAATTCAGTTAATTCTCTTCTAAACTCCATATATCATGCGCGTTTAGCAAATGATAGCGACATTGTAAGAGTAGATACTTTAGAAATAAACAATTTGTATAAGATTACTAATAAGATTGACAGTTTAGCCCAAATTGCATCTGAACAAGTAACTAAAAAATCAACTCAAAAGTTGTTAACCAAAGTAAGTTCTTCGGTTAGTAATATTAATTCACTGTATAGCGAACTTTCTTTATTACTCGACAGACGAAATAATAGAGTTGAGGATTTAAGAAAAATATATAATAACATCGATAAACTCAGGGCATTTACCCCTGAAGAAATGAATGAGGTAGATATTAAAGACTACAATTCATACGCTACTTTTGTACAAAGCACTATTTATGAACTGATAGAACTACAAGACTTTACACCTATATACTCAAACGACTCTGCAGTTGCATTTAGAAGTAAACAACTTGAATATAGAATCAATAAAGTATTTTATCGAATAGATAATAAGAAAGAACAGTACTTTGATCAGTTAATAGTTAGTAAACTTGGGGAGCTTAAATCGTTTGTTAAAACATACGATGTAGCTCTAGTTCGATTAAGAAGTATTAATACTCAAATTAATAAAACCGAAGAGCATATATTCAATATAGCTAACAAAGCCCAATATTATGCAGAAGAGGCTACCAAAATAGAAGAACAAACCCTACTCTACTACCTTAAAAACAGAGCATTAATACTCTATGGAATTATAGCCTTAACGCTTATTATGACTATATTTCTTTTTAATTATTTTATTAAAAGCATTAGAGCTGATGAAAGAAAAAGAAACTTGTCAGACCAAGAATTACAAAAATCAAAACACCTTTTATCAAGCATAGTAAATAATAGCAACTCTCTAATTTATCTGAAAAACTTAGATGGATTTTATACTATGGTTAACAAACAATGGTTAAACATATTAGATCAAAAGGAAGAAGATATTATTGGAAAAAATGACTTTGAACTTTTTGATATTGAATATGCCCAAAATTTTTCACGTAACGACAAAAAAGTAATTGAGTCAGGCCTACCATTACTACAAGAGGAAAAGCTGTTTATAAAGGGACAAGATGTTATTTATCTGTCAAACAAATTTCCTATTAAGGATGCAGAAGGAAATATTACAGCCATTTGCGGTGTAAGTACCGATATATCCGACCAAAAGAAGATACAACGCGCACTCGAAAAAAGTGATGAGACTTTCCGTAATCTTGTAGCAAACGTTCCAGGTATTGTATTCCAATCGAGTACTGATTACGACAGAGAAATGTTTTACATTAGTGATGAGGTTGAAAAACTTACTGGCTCAAAAGCTGCTGATTTTATTGAAAGCAAATCTAATTTCACCGACTTTATTCACCCAGATGATCTGCTGAAAGTAAATAATATAATTACTCAAGCAAAAACTAATTTTAGTTCGTATAAAGTTGAATATCGATTAATTGATAATACTGGCAAAGAATTTTGGGTGAGTGAGAAAGGAACGGCTATTCGCTCTAAAGGTGATGGCTTGGATGTGCTACAAGGCGTAATTATTGATGTTAGTGATCAAAAGAAGATATTTTCTGAGATTATATTAAGAGATCGTTTCCTTACTGGACTCTCTGATTCTGTTAACGAATTAATTACTAGACCCAACATAAAAGAGGCACTGCCTATCGCTACTCGAATAATCACCGACAGCTCCGATTATGATATTGGTTTTATCCTGAAAAATGAAAAAACAGAAAACAATGAAGTAATCACTTCACAGTTATTTCAATGGAATAGAAACCAAATTAAGCCAACGGTGAATCAAAGCCTTCAAAAAATACCGTTTGAAGAATTAGGAGCTAACCAATACTTTACCTTAAAAGATGGTAAAGAAAGTGTAATAGATTTTAATTTAGATAATAGCCAACCTGCATTAAAAAGTCTTAAGCTTACTAATTTATTACTAATACCAATACATACCAGAGATCATTTTTGGGGTGTATTAGGCCTAGGTTATCAATCGGGTACAATTAGTATCTCTCAATCAAACATATCCTTACTAAAGGCCTTTACTGCAACAATTGGCATAACTATCGATAAAGAAAATGATGCACTTGATTTAAAAGAAGCTAAAAACTCAGCTGAACAAGCTACACATGCAAAAAGCGACTTCTTAGCTAGGATGAGTCATGAAATCCGAACTCCTATGAATGCCATTATAGGGCTTAGTCATCTAGCATTGGTTAAAGAAGATTTAGATTATACCACAAACGATTATTTAAAGAAAATACAATTATCATCTAAAACACTTCTTGGGATTATAAACGACATTTTAGACTTTTCAAAGATTGAAGCAGGTAAACTTACTCTAGAAAATATAAACTTTGATTTGGAGAATGTATTCTCTGAACTATCAACATTAGTTACCCAAAAGGCCCATGAAAAAGAGCTTGAATTAGTATTTGCCATAAATAACGATGTGCCTCTTAACTTAATTGGAGATCCTTTAAGATTAAGTCAGGTGCTTGTTAACTTGGTAAACAATGCCATTAAATTTACCGAGAAAGGTGAAATTATTGTTGAGGTTAAAACCAATTCTATTAAGAACGATGAAATAGAATTACTCTTTGCCGTTAAGGATACAGGTATTGGTTTAACTCAAGAGCAACAGAAATCATTATTCGAATCGTTTACACAAGCAGACAGTTCTACTACCCGACGTTATGGAGGATCTGGTTTAGGATTATCTATTTGTAAGCACCTCACCGAATTAATGGATGGTTCTATATGGGTTGAAAGCGAGCATAAAGTTGGTAGTACTTTCTACTTTACGTGTAACATAAATATGCAAGAGATTCAGAAAAAGAATAACACGGTTATTCCTAAAGATATGAAAGGATTGCGTATTCTTGTCTGTGACGATAACGAGCATGTATTGAATAACATTGCCGATATGCTTCGCAATTTCAAGTTTCATGTTACCACTGTAAATAGTGGTACAAAAGCACTTGAAGAAATCAAAAAGAAGAATGATAGTAATCAATTCCAGTTGGTTATAATGGATTGGATGATGCCAAACATGGATGGCATTGAAACCATTGAGGAGATTACAAAACTCTCTAAAACTCAATTACCACAAATGCTAATGGTTACTGCCCACCAGCACGAAAGCATCATTGTAAAATCAGAAGAGCTTAATGTAAGCAGCATTTTATACAAACCATTTTCTTATTCTGATTTGTTTGATGCTATTCTTAAGTCATTGGGAAAATCAGTTCAAAGCAGAAGTTTACATTCTAGCCAAGAAGGATTCTATTATAATAAACTCAGCGAATGCACTTGCGAAATGCGACTATTAGTTGCAGAAGACAACCCAATTAATCAACAAATTACCACTGAATTACTCGGTTTAGTAAATATCAAAGCTGATATAACCAATAACGGACAAGAAGCCTTACAAGCTGTTAAAAAAGACCCAAATCAATACGACTTAGTATTGATGGATATTCAAATGCCTGTTATGGATGGTTACGAGTCTGCTAAAAAGATTAGACAATTGCCACATGCTCAAGATTTGCCTATTGTTGCCTTAACAGCTGATGCTGTTGAAAAAACAAGAGAAAAATGTATCAGCTATGGCATGAATAGCTTAGTGGCAAAACCTATTGAACCAGAAGTGCTTTATAAAACTATTTATAAGTATTGCGCTAGCCTCAAAAATGAAAATAATATTGAAATTAGTGCCTCATCGGAGGCAAAAGAATCTAAAGATACTCCCGATACATTCCCACAAATTGATGGAATTAATATCCAAGAAGGATTAAACCGATTTATGCAAAAAAACCACTTTTTCAAACGCTTATTGGTTAATTTCTATTACGACCATGTTGGTTTTATGGAGGAACTAAAAAGTATTATAAAAGAAAAGGACAAAGAAACTACCTCTCGTTTTTTACATTCTTTCAAAGGTATATCAGGCTCTATTGCAGCTACTGAACTTTATCCGCTTTCCATAGAAATGGAGAATGCTTTTTTAAAGAAAGATCCCCGTTTTGAAGAATTATTAGAATTGTTTGAAGTAAAACTAGAGGCGCTCCTTCTTAAGCTAAAAAATACCCCATATTTAGAAATTGAATAATAAATACTATTTTTACGGTGTTACCTACACACCGTAAAATAGTAGTATTCTTTTTATTGGAGTACCTACACATAAATCCCTATTTAATGAAGTATACCTACATTATCTTATCTATTTTTTTATTTACCAATTGTCGTTTTATTGAAACCAAAACAGAACTCCCTTCAGTCCCTTTAATTTATTATTCTTTTAACGGCAGCGTTAAAAACACTGGCATCGAAATGTTTTCATCTATTGGAAGCCAATACTTAAGCTACGCAAGTGGAATCAATGATTCGTGCTTCGATTTATCCTTATCGGCCAAACAAAGAATCCCGATGATTATAAATACGAAAGAAAAAATGCATTTAGATCGGTATAATGGATTCTCGATGGCTGTATGGGTTAAACAAGTATCCGGTTCGTTTGAAGAGTATGCCATAATCGGAAATAAAAGTTTAAACAAGCCTAATGAAAAAGGCTGGATGCTATCAACCACCAAAGAAGGGTCGTGGAAATTTGAGATATCTGATGGCACCAATACTTGGAATTATAAAGCTAGCTCTTATCGACAGATTATTAACGATGGCAACTGGCACCAACTTGCTGTTGTAGTTAATAAAACACAAAAAGAAATTCATTTGTATTACGATGGCAACAATGTTGGCATTTTAAGTATTGCTCAACTAACTAGTTTATCTGGAAACAGAAATATACATATTGGTTGTGATCCTGATTCTAAAAACTATGCACAAGATTCCTTTTACGGTTGCATTGATGAGGTAGGCTTATGGACGAAAGTTTTATTCCCTTCAAACATTAAGGAATCGTACTATAAATTTAATTCAAGCATTGATGTAGACAGAACAAAACCTATCAAAAATGATTTTAAAGTACTGAGTTGGAACATATGGAATGGTGGTAAAGAAAAAGGAAGAGAAGCCGGTCTAGATATGGTTTCAGAAATTATAAAAAATTCTAAAGCTGATTTTGTTAGCCTTCAGGAGACTAATAATTCTGGTGAATATATAGCAGACAAACTGGGATACTATCATTTTAAACGAAGTAATAACCTTTCTTTCTTAAGTAAATACCCCATCGAACAAACTTTTGATATTTATAAGGAAACTAATTTTGGGGTAGTTAAAATTAATATTGAGAAAGACTTATCCTTATACCTTGCTAGTATTAAGCTTAACAACAAACCCAACATTAGAGGATTACTAATGAATTCATTATCTAATGTAGATTCTATTGTTTCAAAAGAGAAAAGCACACGAGGCAAAGAAGTCCAGTTCATTCTAAATGAAATGAAGCAATTAAGTAATAAAGGTAGTAAAAGAGATGCCTTTATAATTTCGGGGGATCTTAATTCAGGATCTCATTTAGATTGGACTGCTGAAAACAAAGACCACAAGAATGGACTTGTAATCCCCTTCCCTGCCACAATGTACTTTGAAAAAATGGGATATACCGATAGCTTTCGCGAGATATTCCCTGATGAAACTAAGGTATTTGGCACAACATTCTCTCCTATTTTTACTGAGGGATACCAAGATAGATTGGATTACACCTACTACAAAGGCACCTCTATAAAACCCATAGAAGCAGAAGTAATCACCAGCTCAAAGTCATTCTTTCCTTCAAAACGAGGTGCACTACTAACCACCTTTAAAATAACGGAATAGCCTATTATACAATTCATTATTAATCCTATTTATTCACATCCTCTAAAAAAAGTTATAACTTTAATAGGGGATTTTTCTTTTTCCCTTGTCATACTATAAACACCTTGATTAATGAAGGACAGTGAACTAATAGAACTAATAAAAAAGGGAGACGAAAGGGCATTCGAGAAGCTTTTTAAGGAGCATTATATCGGGTTAGTTGCTTTCGCCAATAAATACCTGCACGATATTGATAAGGCTGAAAGCATAACCCAAGAGATATTTGTGCTCTTGTGGGAAAAGAAGCATAAATACCAAATACAATCGATAAAAGCCTATTTATTCTCCGCCGTTAGAAATAGATGTAATAATGAGCTAAAGCGGATACAATACGAACAAAAATACAGATCGAAAATAAATCCTGAATCTCAAATCGAATATCTCAATTATTCTGATTCAACAGTACTAGGAAAAATAAATTCGATCATAGATACATTACCCGAACAGAGGAAAAAAATCTTTAAGCTAAATAGGATTGACGGACTTAAATACAAAGAAATTGCAAACAAGTTAAATATATCGCCCAAAACAGTAGAAAATCAAATGGGCAAAGCTCTAAAATACCTAAGGGTAAATCTTAGTGAGTTGAAGAAGCAAGTATATCAAATAATGTTGTAGTTATAAAAGACGAAAGAACAATGAAGACTAGTAATATAAATAATGAGTTAGATTGGGATATTGCCACCAAAGTTTTAAGTGGTGAAGCCAATAAAAACGAACAACTGTATATTGAAGATTGGATAAACCAAAGCCCGAGAAACAAAGTTGAGTGGGAGCAAATTGCATCAGGTTTATTCGAAACCGATAAAGCTATGCTTACCAAGCAAATCAACGTTGACGATGCATATACTAAAGTAAAATCACAAATTAATAAAAGTAAATTAAAGCAACGCTTTGCTTATGTATTTGCTGCTGCAGCTGCAATAATACTACTTATTGGTATATTCTCGGTATTCAATTCTAATAATATTGAAACAATTGAAACAAGTAATTTAATTGTTAAACAGTATCAATTACCTGATGGTTCGGTTGTTGATATTAATAAAAATTCTAGCATATCAATTGATAATACTTTCAATAAGAATGAACGAAGAGTTAGTTTATCGGGAGAAGCCTTTTTTCAGGTTAAAAGAAACGCCTCTTCCCCTTTTACCATAGATATTGGCGATATAAAGGTTAAGGTACTTGGGACTTCATTTAATATTAAAGAAACCAAAAATCAAACAGCTGTAACAGTTGCTTCAGGCACGGTTGAAGTATTTAAAAGTAATAACGAAGATGATGCTTATTATTTAACTGCAGGTGATAAAATATATTATAATAGGATAAGTCACAAGCTAGTTAAAGTTAAAAATACCGACAACAATTTTATCGCATGGAAAACTAAAAAGCTAAAGTTTAAAAAAGAACCTTTAAATGATGCTATTGGCTTAATTGAAGATATATATGACGTAGAAATTGTATTACCTGAGAATTTTAATTCTGAAGAAGCTCAAATTAGTGCCACCTTTAATCAAAGTAATATTGATTTTATATGCGATGTTATTTCAAAAACCTTTAATATTAGTGTCAGCTTTGTAAGTAGTTCAAAAACCTCAATATAAATTATAAACTAAATCTGTGCATGAAATCAAAAACATACTTATCATCTTAATATTATGTAGTATTACTACATTACCCCTAATAGCGCAAAGTGAAAAGGAAATTACAAAACCAATTCGTATTAAATACGAAAACATATCTATCTCGAACCTACTCGATTCGCTTAATAAAAAATATCAGGTAGACTTCTCATACGATCCCAACACAATACCTACTGATTCTATCATTAGCATTAATGAGGAAGGTATTTCAATAATCGAACTTCTAGGCAAAACCCTAAGCAATACAAAAATAGATACCTTAGGTAATCAGATTATTATTACTAATAATTTTGCAAAACGGAAATCTGTCCTTAGTAGTAAAAACCTAATCGTAAACGGAACTGTTTTTTCAGCCAATACCAATAAGCCCATTTCGTATGCAAATATTTCCATTCTAGGAAAAGCACTTGGAACCATAAGTAATGCTGAAGGAGAATTCTCTCTGATTATACCCGATTCGCTGGCTCATAGCACAATTGTTGTTTCGTCATTAAGTTATAATCAGAAAAGGTATCTAGTACCAAATTCTGATACAAGTATATTTGTGGCTCTGCGAGAAAAATTTGTGCAGATTAAAGAAATTAAAATCAAAAACATTAAAGCTGATGAGGTAATTGAGAATTGCATTTCTGCCTTCAATGATAATTATATTAACGAACCACAAACGCTTAAAGCATTCTTCAGAGAAACCATTATTCAGGATGGTCAGTATATTGATGTAGCAGAGGCTGTTCTTCAGATTGATAAAAGCGAATACTCTAATAGCATCGATGAAGAAAGAGTTAAATTTATTAAAGGTCGTAAAGTAAAAAGTGAAACAGATGTATCAGTAGCACGACTCAAATTAGCTGGCGGCCCCGCTGTATTTGCCAAACTTGATGTGGTAAAACACCGATCTTTTTTTAATACAAATGATAAGGATACCGAATATGTATATAAGCACAACGGCTACATAATTGAACATGATAGGCTCATGTATAAAATATCGTTTAAACCTATTATAACCGAAGATAACTTGTATTACGAAGGCGAATTTATTATTGATACAGAAAGTTATGCTCTTAGTTCTGTGAAATTTGCAATGACCAAACGCTCTTTAAAGAACAGCGCCGATTACCTAATAAAACAACATGCAAAAAAAATAAAGTCAACCCCCTACTTTACAGAGTATCGAGTTAATTACAGACCCATAAATGACAAATGGATTTTAAATAATGTTAGAGGCGAACTAAAAATTCGGATGTCGGATAAACGAAACAAACAAAGCTCAGAATACCATGCTGTGGCAGAATTGCTTATTTCCGATGCAACCTATAATAATGAACCTTTAAGAAATTCTGAGTCGTTTAAAACCCATTATATTTTAGCAGATGAAATAAAGGAAACGGATATTGCCTTTTGGAAAGATTATAATGTAATCACCCCCGATGAAGATTTAGAGAATGTTTTTAAGAAACCAATTTCAATATACTTAGTCCCTAATGTAAAAAAACCAGACAAGCAGCCTGGTTTTTAATAGTTGTTATTTAATCACCTATTCTAATTATGCGCAATGTTGTTGTAAATATTCGATTGTAGATTCTACCGATCGGATATTATTCAATTCAGAGTTATCAATTTCAACCTGAAATTTAGTTTCCAATAAAAATAAGAAACAAGTTAAATCAACCTCATCTTTTAATATTCCTTCTTGCAAATTTGCATCCTCTGAAATGCTTTCGCGTGGAATACCTGTTTTTCTTAAAACCTTATATAAATTTCTTCTTATTGCTGTTTGTTCCATAGTGGTAAATGTTAGTCCAATATACTAATGCTTATAGCTTACAATATTGGTAATTCATAATAAAGACAATCAAGTATTACTTTACACGTACTCTAATGTGATTTATTTTAAACATTTATTACAAATCGCTCAATAATTGAAGTTTACGAGTGAATATTTTTTCACCTTATCTTAAAAATCAGCTATTAAATACCAAAATTACTATTACTATCCGCACAGAAAGTTGCGCAAAAACATCAATTAAAAAGTCATGAATTATTCTATCTTTGCGATACTTTAAAAAATAACAGAAAATTGATAAACAATGAATACTTGGTTTGAGTGTAAAGTAAAATACGAAGCAATAGACGAACAAACAGGCAAACAAAAAAAGGTTAACCTACCCTATTTAATTGATGCCGTTTCATATACCGAAGCTGAAAGCAGAATTCATGCTGAAATGGAACAATACGTAAGTGGAGAATTTTCAGTTCCCTCGATAAAAAAAGCAAATTATACCGACCTATTCTTTTACGATGATGGAGACAAGTGGTATAAATGTAAAGTTGTTTTTGTAAGTATTGATGAAGAAGCTGGTAAAGAAAAGAAAGTTTCAAATATGATGTTAGTACTTGCTTCTGACCTTAAAGAAGCATACGAGCGCATTAATGAGTCAATGAGTGGAATGACTGTTGATTTTGATATCACACAAATAATGGAAAGTCCCATAGCGGATGTATTCCCTTATTTTAAAGATGATGTGAATGAAGAGATTCCTGAAAACTTAAAACCTATTTCAGAAGTAGAAGAAGTTTCTGAGACTGGGGAATCGGAATTTTTATAGATCATAAAAACCAAAAAAAACATGAATAACGTCAGTATTTCATACATACTGGCGTTTTTTTATGCAAAAAATGAAAGTTTATTCAGTAATTTTAAGCCTCTACCCTCAAAATAACACTTTCTGAGATGTTAATCATTGTTAATAATTCACGCGCTCAAAATTTAGAAATTAATAACTTTCGCTCACTAATATTTAACAATTATCTCTACCGTTTAAAGAAATCCTTTTGTAAATTTGGTTGATTTTAAGAATGATAGAATAAGGATTATAAAAACTCTATTCAAAAAATATTCTGTAACTAAATCATAAGAAAAAAAATAAATCAATCATCTAAGAAACCCTATCTACTATTTATTTAAAAGTAAATGAAGAAAAATATCTTTAATTTTTTATTTTTGTCATCGCTAAATTAGAAATTCCATTAAATCAATAGATAATGAAAGAGGAAGTATTAAATTTAAAGCCTACTAAGAAGGATCGTAAGGATATGATCCAGTACATAAATCTTCAGCTGGCTGCACTTGGACAACCTTTGTTTCATGATGAAAATGATTCAAACAAAAAATTGTCTAATGCAAAATTTTTAGACCTAACAGATGGTTTAATCCAAAGCTTTAGAGAAAAGTCACGTTTATTATCCGATCACCTTTCTCCGGTTGACACTAGAATTCAAAACTTTATTGATGATTATCTTAAAGATGTTAACATCGGAAAATCATTACAAATTCCTAACAATACATTTGTATTAAATCAAAAAGGTTTAGCTCGCGAAATTAGTTTACCACCTAACGGCGATACTTTTAAGAATGATTTAGTAAGCTCTTATAGAGTAAAGCAAGGTATTCTTAACAACCCTAAAGCTGATAAAAGAACTACTAAAGGTACTTTCCACATTGTTGATGGTGGTATGCCAGTGCCTTTGGACAAGAAAGAGGTACCAAGAGTAACTTTTGCACACTTATTACATTCAGCATTAAATCCGGATGTAGAGTCAAAACAATTGCCTTTTACTGCCAATCAAGAGAAAAAAGCCAATGTAATGTTATCATTAATGTTACGTCCGGTTGTTTGTCCTGAGGTTCCAGGTGTAATTGAGCAAAAAAGCATGGAGATTCGTTTCTTCGCTCCTGGTTGTTTAGCTAGTAACCTTGACTTTGTTGAGAATATTTTCGGTAACGCTGGAGATCATAACCTAGCAGAAAACGATGCTGCATTAGATGTAGAGCACTGGACTGGTCATACTGGTTGTGTAGTACTTGCACCTCAGTTAACTAAGTTAAAGAAAAAAGATGTTGGTCTTCCGCATATTAGCGAAGCTACAGAGCGTCAGAAAAAAGACGGTATGTGCTACGAGAGCGAAGATGAATTATACAACGAAGGTGGTGCGTTTAAATTAACTTGTAGAACTGAAAAAGGACAAGTAATAACGCTTATCGCAGATAACTATTATGGTTATTCTAAAAAAGAAGTAAAAACTCAAATCGGTTTCTCTGCTAACCTTTACGGTTTAGTTGAAGAAGAGCATGCTGGTGGTGCCATTGCATTCCCTCGTGGTATTATGAGTGAAAATGTATTTGGGGATGTATTCTCTGATAAATTCGATTACAAATACAGCTTCAAAGAGGCTATGAGCCTTATTAATAGCAAAGCTGAAGTAAAAGCTGAAGGTTATGCTATCGATAAAAAATATCCAAATATCATTTATATTCCTGAGTCGGCTGATATCGATATCCAAAAATCTACAGTTAGCTGGGATGGCGGATCTTTAAAATTATCTCCTGAAAAAACTTACGTACACCCTTCTGGTGACAAGTTTCAGTTGGTAAAACACCCTACTCAAGCATTATGGCGCATTGTACACACAAGTGCAGAAGGTATGTTCTGTCACAAACCATGTACAGTATCTGGTGGTGGTAAATCAGAGATTTCTAAATCACTACAAAACGCTATTAAGTATGGTACTTTTAACATACAAAACTTAGAGGCTGATTTTAAATTAGCTGATGAAGTAATCAATAAAGATTACTCTGATCGTTGGAAAGAGGTAAGAGAAGGTGGTGAGAGCCGTTCTTTCTTAAGCCCAAAACGTACTTTAGGTTCTGCAGTTAAATTATTAACGCCATCAGAACAGTATAGCGATGAGTACAACGAATTCTTAAATAACATTCCAGCACACATCCGTACTTTAGTTCTTTTTGTAAAACGTCTTTACAGAAACGATAAAGAAACAGGTAACTGGAAAGATTATATGACTGTAGAGTATGTAAATGGTCGCGAAGGCACAACATTACTTTACAAAAACAACCCAGTAATGGGTAGCTACGTTCGTATTGGATTTAAAGAAGATGGCAACTGGTTAGTACACAAGTTACGCTCTGACTTTGTTCCTTCTCATAAAATTCAGATGGAAGATGATATCACAGCTTCTATTACATTACCTGCTAGCAGCATTCCTAACTTAAACGGAGAGTACGCTAACAAGAGTGTGAAAATTACTAAGAACTGTGAGGCTCACTTATTCCAACGTCCGGATGAGGCTGTAATTAGAGGTTACGATATAGGTGCTGAGCTTGATATTGTTACTCCAGGAACATTCCTAACTAACTATGAGCCTATGCGTAAAGCAGATGCTATTGAGTTAGTTGAAGATGCAATCAACTTTGATAAGTATACACAACCTGTTAAAGATCTTATTACTAAGGTAGCTAACAGCGATAAAGACGGTTATTTTGTAACTCCATCTCATACACGTGTTGTGGCTGATGGTCCTACCAAAAACCCACGTTACTTAGAGAAAAACGTTTACGCTACAGAAACTGAAGATAGTTATTTAGCTGAAATAGGTATCCGTTTACGCAGAAGAATTGCTGCTACTGATGCAGTTGTTCACCCAGTAAATGCTGTATTACCAGGACGTAGAAACAACCCAGTTGATAAAGAAAACGGTATTAGACCATTAAGTGTTTATAACCCGATTCATTACCAAGAGTTACCAGAGTTATTTATGGATTTCATCTGTAGTTTAACTGGTAAATCTCCATCAACAACAGGTGCAGGTTCAGAGGGTGCCTTAACAAAAGGTCCTTTTAACATGTTAGCACCAACTGCTGACCTTAACAATGCTTTATTATCGTACATCTTAACAGAGTACCAAGGCTTTAGTTCTGCTGCAGGTTATGTGGGTAAAAACCGTTTCGATCACGATATCAGTCTTCTTATTCCTGAAATTTGGGCACGTTTAGTACCTGAAGATAGAGATCCTGAGTTATTAATTAAAACAGGTTGTTTAGAGAAAATTGAAGACTTCGAGTTTGAAGGTAAAAAAATATTAGGTAGCCGTTTAGGATACAGAATTACTGAAAACTTCGCATTCCGTTGTATGAACCGTTTATTCGATGAGCCTAAAGCTGTATTTAGCGAGGAAATGTTGAAGCCTGAGGTACAAAGCATGGAAGATTTTGTGGATGGTATTAACAACATCTGCGAAGCACAAGAGAAAGTAGCAAAAGCTTATTTTGCTGATGGTTCTATTGATGCAGCTATTCCTCCATTGAAGATTCTATTAAACATTATGGCTTACGGCGAGTACGAAGGAAAAGAAATTTCTGATCCTGAATTACGTAAATATTTCGATCGTGAGTACGTTGTAAATAGCGATTGGTACAAAGAGCGTTTGGCTTTACGTCAGTCTCAATCTGCTGCATTTATCACTTCTCAGTTAGCAAATCTTGAAGATTTTGCTGCTCAGCCAGAAAATGCAGAGTTAGTTGTTGATATGAATGTGGCTTCAAGAATTGAAATTGCTAAAACTAAATTAGCTTACATCACTTCTGATGCTTACATGGCTGATCTTGTTGGTACAATTGGTGCTGACCCTCTTTACAAAGCATAATCAATAATTGATTATATATACAAAGGCTATCTGGAAACAGGTAGCCTTTTTTTTGCTCCATACAATAACCTTTGATATCACGTTTAATGATCTCCTGATATCATTATCTTTATAGTAAAGTATATGCGCTGATAGAGATTGATTTCAAGGCATAAGATTTACATAATCGCATTCCCATTTAAGTAAACTAATAACTAGTATCTACTATCCAAAAATCCTTGGATACTTAATGAAGTTCATTTACACTTCTTAACAAAACAACTACACAAACAACTAGATTGTAAGCATATTACATCTGATATTAACAAATTATGCTCAATAACATAGAAATTAAGTATTGCTTAATTCCATTTAACTTTGCTTAATTACCTTCGATTATTACCTTTGCAACGATTACAAAATCATACATTAATGAAGAGATTGGGCATTAGAATAAAGAGAAAAAGAGAGGCATTACATATGCAACTTAATGATTTGGCAAAAAGAGTTGGTATTAGCTCAAGTGCCTTATCTCAGATTGAAAATGCTAAAGCATCGCCTTCAATTGTTACTCTAAAATCTATTGCAGATAACCTACACTCATCCGTTGGAGAACTAATTGGAGAGAATGAAGTTGTAACGAACAATCCCCTAGTTAAATTTGATGAAAAGCATTTTGTTGAGCAGAATCAATCAGGTGCATCTTTGTATTTGTTATCGAATCATGGCAATGGTAAACAAATGGAAGCTTTTTTAATTGAGTTTAAACCGGGTTCAAACTCTAAAAACATTATGAGAACGCATCCTGGACAAGAATTTTGCTTTGTTTTAAAGGGAGAAATAGTACTTCAATTCAAAGAAAAGAAATATACACTTCAGGAAAAAGACAGCTTCTATTTTAATTCAAATAGATCGCACGAAGCCTACAATGAATCTGATGAAACCACTGAAGTGATATGGGTAATAACCCCTCCTGACATGCATTAATCAAATGCATAAGTGAAATATAGAAAATTATAACATTAATCATAAAATAAACAAGAAAGATGACAGACTTACAACAACATCTTGAGAAACTAAAGATTGCATTACCAGATAATGTTGCTACGCTTTTAAATGAAGCAAAAAGTGTTACTTTTTTTAATAGTACTGAGGAGCTTGCAAATGCTGCAACCAATGGTAAAGAAAATTTAGAATTCGAAGTTAAATATGATGTACCTGGAAAAGGTGAATACACAGAAGCTGTTGTTCATCGTGTAAAGAATGGTATTTCAGCAAACTACACAGAGTCATACATGCGTCGTAGAGACCCTGGAACTATGGCCATTGCTGATGATAAACCAACAGACAAAACTAAATTTAAAGATAAGTTTGGGTATGAGTTCTCAAAAATTCAAGGCGAAACATTTGAATGGATGAAAGCACAAGACCTAGCTGTATTCTTCTATTTTGCAGGTCGTGCCGGAATTGGTTCTTTAGGTATTGCTATTGCTCCTGCTAATGCTGGATTCTTCGCTTTAGGTTTGGCTATGCTTCAGGAAATGAAATCGCTTGAGGATTTGAAAGAAGGAATGGAAATTAAGTCTTCTATTTTTGTAGCTCCTGTATTCCGTCATACACACTTTGAAGGTAAACAAGTTGTAGTTCACAACCGTACTGACGAAGTTCACGAATTATATTCATATAACTTATACCCAGGACCATCTGCTAAAAAAGGTGTTTACGGAGTATTATTAACTCAAGGTGAAAAAGAAGGATGGGTAACAGCTCACTGTTCTGCAGTAGAGGCTATTTCTCCTTACGATAACATTACTACGTTTATGCACGAGGGTGCTTCTGGTGGTGGTAAATCAGAGTTACACCAACACCTTTTACGTGAGCCTGAAGGTGGTATTTTATTAGGTCAGAACATTGTTACTGGCGAAACTAAGCACGTTGAGATTCCTAAGTCTTGTGCTTTCCGTCCGGTTGCTGATGATATGGCTTTCTGTCACCCTTCTGTTCAAGAAGCTGATGGTAAATTACGTATCGTTGATGCTGAGAACTCTTGGTTCGTTCGTGTGGATTCAGTAAACGAATATGGTGATGATCCAACACTAGAGAAAACTTGTATTAATCCTAAAGAGCCATTATTATTCTTAAACATTGATACTAATCCAGATTCTACTGCTCTTATTTGGGATCACATCGAAGATGAGCCAGGTAAAAAGTGTCCGAACCCACGTGTGGTAATCCCTCGTAAGATTATGCCAAACGTAATTGACCGCCCAGTAGCTGTTGATGTTCGCTCATTTGGTTTACGTGCTCCTCAGTGTACTAAAGGAGAGCCTACTTACGGTATTGCAGGTATGTTCCATATTTTACCGCCAGCATTAGCTTGGTTATGGCGTTTGGTTGCTCCTCGTGGACACAAAAACCCATCTATTGTAAGTGATGGTTCTATGCAGAGTGAAGGTGTTGGTTCATACTGGCCATTTGCTACTGGTAAAAAAGTGGATCATGCTAACATGTTATTAAAGCAAATTATTGATACGCCACGTACTACATTTACATTAGTACCTAATCAAAACATTGGTTCTTGGAAAGTAGGTTTCAAACCTCAGTTATTAATGCGTGAGTACATGACGCGTCGTGGTGCTGCTAAGTTACGCGAAGATCAATACCAAGATTCTCGTTGTCCTTTATTAGGATATGAGTTAAACTACTTAACAATTGAAGGTTCTAAAATTCCTAAGCAATTATTAAAAGTTTACAAGCAACCAGAAGTTGGTGTTGAAGGTTATGATGCAGGTGCTGCTGAGTTAACTGAATTCTTTAAAAAAGAATTAAAGCAATACTTACAACCAGGATTAATGGAAACAGGACGTAAGATTATTGAGGCTTGTTTAAATGATGCAACTATTGAAGAGTACAACCAAATTGTACCAATGAGTTTTGAGTACGATTACTCGTTCAAAAAAGTAGAAGATTTTAAATAAGATTACGAAATACTGAGTAATTTATAATTAACTCAGATGACCTAAATTACGGTAATTGCTTTATGCAGTTACCGTATTTCTTTTTTATAAAGTTGTTTAATGTTATCTGGAAATTTCGAGAGTGACCTATTGGTTTTCAGTGGCAAAGCTCAATTTTTCTTGCGTAGCCTTAGCTACGGAATAAAAATTAGCTGAAGTCAATGAAACGAGAGTTCTATGAGACAAAATAAAATACATGTTTCAATCTCATAAAATTAAGATGTTACTCGCAGTTTGTCGGCATGACTTTTAACAACTTCTATAAATATTAAGTGTCAGTATTTTAAGATTATCAAGGAATACTATACATTTGTGCTCTCAAAAATATCAATACCATCAAATGAACAATATAGAACAAGCAGCGGAATTTTTAAAACAAGAAGACGTAGTAGCCATACCCACTGAAACTGTATATGGTTTAGCAGGTAGTGCTTACAGTGAAAAAGCGATTAAGAAAATATTTGAAGTAAAAAATCGTCCTTTCTACAACCCGCTTATTGTTCATATTAAAAGTATTGATGACTTAGCCAAAATAGCTACAAATATTCCTCCTTTAGCTTATAAGTTAGCAGATGCCTTTTGGCCCGGACCACTGACAATGGTGCTTGATAAGCAGGATTGTATTTCGGATTTAGTTACGGGAGGGAAATCAACTGTTGCGGTAAGATTACCAGGACACCCTGTTACATTAGAGTTATTAAACCAATTGGATTTCCCCCTTGTAGCCCCAAGTGCGAACCCTTTTAACTATTTAAGTCCAACCAGTGCACACCATGTTGAAGAGCAATTAGGCGACAAAATACCTTACATTTTAGATGGTGGTAACTGTGAAAAAGGCGTTGAATCTACTATTATTGGTTTTAAGAATAATACCCCTATCCTATTTCGTTTAGGAGCTTTATCAATGGAAGATATTGAAGAAGTTGCAGGTGAATTAACTGTATTAAACACATCAGAAAACACCCCTGATGCTCCGGGAATGTTATTAAAGCACTACTCTCCCACAACTAAATTTTGTTTATCGGATAACATTGAACAGAGCATAGAACAATATAGAAACAAACGCATTGGTTTAATAACATTCAATTCAACAGTAAATAGTAATTCTGTTTTTTACCAAATTGCTTTATCCAATAAAAATGACCTCGAAGAGGCTGCCTCCAATTTATTCAGTACGCTTCATAATTTGGATAAAATGAATTTAGATGTAATTATTGCTGAGCGATTCCCTGACAATGGCTTAGGAAAAACAATAAATGATAGATTACAACGAGCTGCTTCTGATTCAACAATACTTTAGCATTAATACTTCCTGCACTAACGATTTACTGAGTCTGTTTTGGACCAACTTTATAAGTGACACGAAAACTTCGGCACTGTGCATTAAAAGGGCAGAACTACACACATAGTCTGTAATTCAGTTTATTGAATAGACCCATATACTTCATCAATTGTATGTAATATAGGCTTCTTCCTATTCGGTAGATACAATGTCAAGCTCGGTAGACACTACTTCCTGTCTGGTAGAGTCTCCTTCCTATCTGGTAAACATTTTTTCGCCTTCGGTAGACATTTCTTCCTCCTTGGTAGACATTTTTGCAAGCTCGGTAGACATTTTTTCCTACTTAATATACATTTTCTCATAAATTTTGAACCATATAAGCGCGTATTAGTAACTACCAACAACGAAGCATTACCATATTTATACTGAAGAAGACAAGAGCAAGGCGCAATTACGTTCTTATATTAATTATAAGTGTAAGATAATTAGTACTATTCTATTGGACGAAGACTCAGGAGAGTTGATTATCAAGGATTACATCATTAAATCTTCCCCGGTGAAACACCGTACTCTTTCTTAAAACAACTTGAAAAGTAAGCAGGAGAAAAACCCAAGGCATAAGCAGCATCTGAAGGCGAAAAATTCTCTTCAGTAATTAACCTATAACCTTCTTTTAAGCGCATCTTTCTAATATATTCTGCTGTTGAAACATCAAGCATACGCCTTAGCTTATCGTTTAATGTGGTTTTGCCAATTCCAATTTGCTCACATAACAAGGGCACACCAAAATACTCGTGCTTCATTTCGCGCATAATAATTTTATTAAGCTTGTCTAAAAAACGTTGGTCTTGCTGCTCAAAATTAGATAAATCAACATGATCACCCTTTTTAAATGATTCAATTAATTGCTTACGCGATTGAAGAATATTATTGATTTTCTGTAACAAAATATCACTATTAAAGGGCTTTCCTATATAATCATCGGCACCAACCTCTAGGCCTTTAAGTTGTTCTTCCACTTCGTTGTATGCAGAGAGTAATACAACAGGAATATGCGAAGTTATAAACGCGCTCTTTAGCTTTTGGCACATGGTAATTCCATTCATTTCGGGCATCTGATAATCAGAAATAATAATGTCAGGAATGTGATTGGTAGCATATTCAAAACCCTCTTTACCATTAGGCTTTACGGTCACGTTGTAATACTTTTCAAATATGCTTGCAATGTACTTACTGATTTCATCATTATCTTCCACAATTAGTATGCTTCCTTTAAGAGCATTCTTCATCGTCACCTTTTCTGTATTCTGAGTAGATACTTTACCTGAGGTATTCTTATCGTATTTATATTCTCCCGGAACATTAGCTACAAGCTGAGGAATAAAAGCCCTAAAAGTACTACCATTTTCTAGTGAACTTTCTGCATTCAGAGTTCCATTATGTGCCTCAATAATCTTTTTAGCAAGAGCCAATCCTATTCCAAAACCATGCTGATTATTGTTATCTGTTTGGTAAAAACGATTAAAAATAGTATTAATCTCATCGGAAGATATGCCTTTGCCAGTATCTTGTACCGAAAGTTCAATTCCCTTATTTAATTCCTCAACCTTTATATTAATTGTGCCGTCCTTCGGTGTGTGTTTAATGGCATTACTAAGAAGATTAGTGATTACTTTTTCAATTTTATCTGCATCGCATACCATTTTTATATTCTCATCAATAAAATAATGGATCTCGATGTTTTTGCCAGACAACTCATATTGATACAACTCGCAATTATCCTTAATAAGATGGGCAATATTACATTCCTGCAGCTTTAAAGGAAGTGCGCCGTTTTCAGCTTTCCGAAACAAGAGCAATTCATCCATTAAGTTTGTGAGCTTATTGGCACTTTTATGCACCGTGCTTAATGAATGCTGCAATTCATAATCAAGCTTTCTGCTTACAAATATTTCTTTTATCGGACCCAAAATTAGAGTCAGAGGTGTTCGGATTTCATGTGCAATATCAGTAAAGAAACGAAGTTTTGCCTGATTGATTTCTTCTGCTTGCTTCTTCTCTAATTTAGCCAATGCAATGGAACTTTTGTATAAGGCTTGCTTTCGAGTAATGCGATAAGTAATAAAAAATAGTGCAAGTAAAATAACTACATAAAGGATATAAGCCACATTTGATTTATACCACGGAGGATGTATAATAATTTCAGGACTATAAGTAGGCGCTGACCATGCCGAATTAGGAAGTGCAACCCATAACTTTAGCTTATACTTGCCGGGTGGAACATTGGAAAAAAAGACTTTATTGGTTCCTTTAGTACAAAGCCGCTCCTCGCTTGAATAACCCTCTAAAAAATATTTATAGATATAGCTTTCAGAAAAGGTATAATCTGGTGTAAAAAAAGAAATTTCGAAGCTATTTTTATCGTAGCTGGTTGACAACCCAGTGGCGAGTTGACCAACGTTGTAGTGATCGTTTCCAATAGTAATATCTGAAACAACAGGACTAGGAAGCTCTATATTGGCTTTGATGTTTTTAGGATTAAAATAAGTAAACCCATTGATACCACCCATAAATAGAGTTCCGTCACTAGCTTTTGCTGCAGCATTATAGTTAAACTGATTGTCTTGTATGCCATCTACCTTTTTATAATTTAAAAAGCGTTTGGTAGAATAATCAAAAGCTACTAAACCGGAATTTGTGCCCAACCAAATTCTACCCAAATCATCTTCAACAATACTGTATACAACCTTAAAATCGATATGCTCAGCCTGTTGTATTGCTTCAATAAAACCCTTATTTGTTTGGTAATAATAAAGCCCATCGCCATAGGTTCCAATCCAAATATTATTTTTTGAATCGCAGTAAATGGAGGTTATCCCAACGGAAGTTAGCCCCATTTTTTGAGCCTTCTTTTCCAATTCTATATTGTATGAATCTGATTTTAAATCATAGATCTTCAATCCGTTTTTAGAGGCTATCCAAAGGTTATCTTTCTCATCCTTAAAAAGGGAGGAAATATATCCCTCATTACTTTTTATCAAAGTTGATATCTGTAGCGATTCGGTATCGAAGCTTAGCACACCAAAAGTAGTAGCAATGTATATGATCTTGTTCTTATCATCAAAGCAAAAATCATCACAGGTTATGCGAGCATTCCTACTTAAGAAAGCATTAATTACGGTATTGTAAATTTCTTTATTCTTTCCTGAAATAATATTAAAACCATTGTCGTAATATCCGCTCCAAACTCTTCCCTCCCAATCTTTTTTAACGCAGTGCATAATGTTGCTGCTTAATTGGTAGTCATTGCCTTTTGCGCTTTTAAATTGGCCCTTGGCTCTGTCATATATTACTAAACCTGCTGTTTCTGTAGCCAAAGCAATGCTATTGCTGTCTATTTCTAAAATGCTACTGATTAAGCCTGATGGTATCTTACTATCCGTATCCGTCTTTCTGTAAGTATTAAAAAGCGTTTCTCGATTGGCATATTTCACCACGCCCTTTTGCCATGTTCCGCACCATAAATTACCTTTATTATCCGCAAGCAAGGAATTCATCCAATAGTTTGGAGGATTCTTAAACTTAATATTTTGGCTTGCATTATCAACCGAAATCAAACCTTGCTGCGTAGCAAACCAATATTTACCATCCGAAAAAGCAACATCTCCAATTTTATAATCAATACCAGTCTGTTTCCGCAAATAAATATGGTAGTCTTTCATGCCCGAAACATCAAAGTGCCCATTTTCTATTGGGATAATAAAACTGCTACTATTTTGCTTAATCCAAATACTATTAGTTTTAGCTAAGTATTTTAACTGAGTACATTTTTTTATTGCAGGGATGATACTTTCTACTTGCTTTTCATTGGGTTTGTATGCGAATATTCCTCTCGACGAGGCTATAATAAGTTGATCATCTACAACAGTAATATCATTTACCGCTTTGGCGGGGATAGATACTTCATGCATAGAGACATTTTCGCCCTGAATTTTAAGCTCTACCAACTCATGATTTCTTATTCCATATAATAAGCTATCATTAAACATACATATATGCTGGTATTTCTCCTTCTGCAAATAAAGTGGTAATGGCATCCATTCCTTACTCACATAGTTATAACAAGCCAAACCAATATTGGTGGCAAGCCAAAGCTGATTCAAATTATCTTCAGTAATATCATTTATAAAGTTATTCGACTTTAAACTATCACGCTCAAGATATAGTTTCTCAATGCTGTGCCCATTATAGCAATTCAAACCATTTTGGGTATAAATCCAGATGTACTTTAAATATTTATCCTGATAAACTCCCCTAACTTCATTTAAGCTAAGCCCTTCGTTAACCGTAAAAACTTGCGTTGATGATGCTAATGAAACACAAGCACAAACGCACAAAAACATAAAAGTCAACATTACTCTTAGCCTCACTAATTTTTGAGTATATAATAATTTTAAATCAGTCATAATGCACGCTCTCAACAGGGGGTAAATTATTTGTGTGGTCAAAATTAAAAGAATCCGGTCAATAACCATAGCCAAAAACAGAGGCTTTTACATTCATTTGTAAGCGGTAAAATACCGTAAATGCAATAAACATATACACTATGAAATTTCTAAATTTTATTCTAATCGTATCAGCTCTATTAAGCACTTGCTTAATCAGTGCTCAGAAAGATATAAAAATAGATGTTGGGTCAAACAATAACATTGGCCATTTGGGTAAAGGGATCATCCCCGATGCGGGAGTAAACGATCCGCACATTCATATTTTTAATAATAAGGCCTATTTGTTTGCCAGTCACGATACCATTATTGGCGATAAAAACACCACTTACATGATGCCCAATTGGAACATTTACTCTTCGCAGGATTTGGTGCATTGGGAGAAGGAGTTTGTTTTGTATCCTGAAAACACCTACATAGGTAAGAAAATAGATAAATGCTTTGCTACCGATGGAGCAAGCCGAAATGGCAAATACTATTTCTATTTCAGCAATTTCAATATTAGCACTGGTGTTGCTGTTAGTGACCATCCAGGAGGGCCTTATACTGATACCGGAAAACCTGTTTTAACAAAGGATATAAAGCCTTTAAAGAATAAAAAATACGACCCAACCATATTTATAGATGATGATGGTAAACATTATATCATTTGGGGACAAACGGGTTGGAATAACAATTCGTACCAAATAGCCGAACTTAACGAAGATATGCTTAGCATTAAGTCTGAACCTCGTGATTTGGTAATGGCTGACAACACCAAGATAAAACGCGATGCCAGTTACCTGCACAAGCACAACGGAAGATACTATTTAAATGCCCACCATGGCCAATACGCAAGCTCTGATAATCTTTATGGCCCGTATGAATACCGAGGGGAACTTGAAGCTGGCGGCGACCATGGCACTTTTTTTACGTGGCACAACCAAACTTACTACACCGCCGGAGCATGGCAAGCTCCCTATTTCAGATATACCTTTTTATGCTACGCACACTATAAAAACAATGGAGAAATTGTTGTTAAGCGACCACTAAATGGCAAAGTAGATTTAGGTGTTGCACGATATGATGCGAGTTTGGGAAATATTGAGGCCGAGTGCTATTTTGCTGCTTCTGATGAACTTCTGAAAAAGGAAGGCGCAACAGGTTTTGAGGTTCAGAACATCACAAATAAAAGCTATTTATTTTATCCCAAAGTATATAATATTACTGATGACGCTCAGATAGAATTCAGCGTTTCAAGTGCTCACCCCAAAGGAGGAACTATTGAGGTACGTTCAGAAAGTACTGGAGGAAAACTGCTTGCCTCTTGCAAAATTAAACCTACAGGCGCTTGGAACAAATACGTAAATGTGGGCTGTGCATTGCCTAAACTCAAAACACCGCAAAACTTGTACTTAGTTTTTAAAGGTAAAGAGGGTGAATTGATGCGTTTAGACTATTTCGAGATTAAATCAAAGAAGTACTAATTACCAACTATTAAAAAAATAATGACATTACAATGAAAAAGCTACTACTACTTCTACTACTCGCCATTTCATTTAACCTATATGCACAAAAGCCTGCTGTTTGGTTAATTAGCGATGGCGGCAAAAACATTAACGACCCAGATGATATTTCGGCAATAGCCAGCTATATACTCATGTCGAATGAGTTTGATACGCGGGCCATTGTGTTGGGAAGCACAACCCACCCGTGGAACAAAGATACCGAAGATATGAAACTTTGGGCTGAAGAAACCTACGGAAAGGCTTATGCTGCCGACCTTCCGAACTTAAACAAATACATCGGTGGATACCAAAGTAAGTTTCGTTTTATGGAGTCATCCATTAAAGGACAAGGCAAAAATTTCGCATGGAACGAAAACTATAATTTAAGTGATTACCCAAGTATTCAGGCCCTATACAAAGAGCTAGAAAAAACCAAAGGAACACTAAACGTATTATGTTTCGGCCCATTAACCGAACAAGCCATATTGGTAAGTTACTGTATTCAAAAAAAGCGTACCGATTTATTAAATAAACTTCGGTTTATTAGTCACTGGACTTCATCAAACTTTCATGTGGGTAATGAGGCTAACCCTGAGCGCACGCACAATTGCATGGGCGATCCTATTGCTTGCGATTACATAAAAAAAATGGCGCTAAATGGTCGCTTCGAATTTTACGAATGTGGCGGAATTGGCCAATATGGCATCGTTGAAAATGCTCAAAAAGGTGCTCAGTATTACGACCTATTTACAGAAAGTAAATTAGGTAAGATCTTCCGCGAAGGGAAATTCAATAAAAACCGTGTTGATGATTCTGATTGTGCAACCTACTGGACATTGCTAGGTAATTGGGGTGTATCCTTAAATAATATCGCCAGCAATGGATTAAACTTTCCAGATGTTGAAAAACGAAACGAAGAGGCATTTGCTAAAAATGCAAAAGCAATGCGCGATGAACTGTTACGTCGTTCCAATGCTGCTGCAGGTTATAATCCTGATGCCATTAAAGTAGATCTTATTGTTCCGGAACACGGCATGGCTGATCCGCATGCATGGGTTGAAAACGATACGCTTTGGTTTATTTGTGGCCATGATAAGAGCTGGGAACCTTCACACAAATTCCCAATGGACAGATGGGAAATATGGTCAACAACAGACCTGAAGAACTACAAATATCACAATAGCATTTTACCAAAGGATACCTACATTGGCGATCTTCCGCATTGCTGGGCAGGCGATATCACAAAACGCAACGGCAAGTATTACTGGTTCTTCTCCAATCAGCATATCGATACTGGCGTGGCTGTAGCCGATAAAATTGATGGCGATTATAAAGACCTACTAAGCAAACCATTATTGCCTGCAGATATTGTTCCTGTAAACCCATACGATCCTGAAATATATGAGGAGGAGGACGTTTACACAATCTGTTTTGGTGCAGGAACATACTACATGGCAACTTTGGCCGAAGATATGATGTCGCTAACAACAGAACCTAAAGCTGTTGAGATAAAATATAAAGATGGCAAGCCATTCCGATCAGAAGACAAGCCTACCCTATTTAAGCGCAATAATATTTACTATCTGGTTTTTGGCTCTCGCTATGCGATGTCCGATAATTTATATGGCCCCTATACCTTCGAGGGCGCCTTTTTAAGTGGCGGACATACCAGTTTCTTCGATTGGCACGGTCAGAAATATGTGCTGCAAGAAAACCACGATATTAGCGCATTCTATCGCGGAGCTAGCTTAAAACCTGTATTCTTTAATGAGGATGGAACAATACGCATTCCTAAAAGCGATAGATTTTATCCGGGACCGGGAAGAACTTTCCATTTTGAGAACAGTACTATGGGCTGGAAAGCCTTAAATGGAACCAGCATTTACATGAACGATGGTAAATTATCTGGTAAGATTTCAGAGCCGAAAGCTCTACTGACAAGTGCGCCTGTACTTTTCACACCGATGGATGGTTGTACAAAAGTCATTATTAAAATTCGTAACCAAAGTTATGCCGATATACTGAAAATTTCTCTTGCTACTCGTAATAAGGGGCAAGACTTTTGGAACAGTGCAGCAAATCCGGTTAATTGGGATGAGCAAGAATGGATAAACATACCAATCAGTGCTAACGATACTGAGTTTCAGACTTACGAAATAAAACTTTCTCAATTTAAAGATATCAAAGACAGACTGCTTCAAGTGGCTGTTCAACCTGCTGTGAATACCTACAACGGAACATGGGAGATTGAAGAGATTATTATTGAATAACAACAGACATAGCAATTGGGCAGCAACAAGCTGCCCAATGCTTCAAACTTCTATGAAATGAGAAAAAAATTACAAAAATTGATCTTCGCATCTTTTGCATTTGCCATTTGCTTTGGAGTTTCTGCACAGCAAACAGCAAGTGAAATTGATGCAAAAGTGGATCATATGCTTAAGCGAATGACCTTGGAAGAAAAGGTTGATTACATTAGCGGAATGCGCATTGGCGGACACGGCCCTAACAAATGGGATGGCACCAAAGAAAACAAACGCTTGGGTATTGAGCCAATAAAAATTTATCACGGCCCTTATGGCATTGGTGCACTCAGATATGTTAAGAAGAATGGTACTTATTATCCATCATCCATTAATATGGCATGCACATGGAATCCTGAATTGGTGCAAGAAGTTGCAACATCAATGGGAAAAGAATTGAAGGCAGCAGGCGGACAATCGAACGCAGGACCTGCAATGAACATCATTCGTGATTTGCGAGGAGGACGAAGCATGGAATACTTTACCGAAGACCCTTATTTGAACGGACAAATTGCTGCTGCTTATGTAAAAGGGATTCAGTCGCCAGGGAATTTTGCCATAATGAAGCACTTTATCTGTAACAATCAGGAACGCGAAAGAAATTACATGGATGTTAATGTTGGCGAAAGAGCTTTGAGAGAAATTTATCTCCCGGGATATAAGCAGGCTGTTATTGATGGTGGAGTACTTGGTGTAATGACGGGTTATAATACAGTAAACAGCTCCCATAGTTCGGCCAACAAGCACCTAATTCAAGATATTTTGAAAGATGAATGGGGCTTTAAAGGTATTGTAATGACAGACTGGTCTGGCTCTGATGATGACGCAGCACAAATGCTGAATGCTGGCCTTGATTTAGAGATGCCAAGACCAAAAACATTGACTTCAGCCAATGTTCTAAAGGCACTAAAACAAGGGGAAATAAGCGAAGCAGAAATCGACGAGAAAGTCAGACGTATTCTTTATGTAAGCTATTTTACTGGAGTTATGGATGCTAAACCAGAAATTCGTCCTGAAGAAATGGCAACACCAGAAACAATTGAACTAGCACGAAAAATGGCGGAAGAAGCGATTGTTCTTCTTAAGAATGACGATGATATTCTTCCACTTGACAGAGGTAAGGTGAAAAGCATTGCCGTAATTGGTCCTAATGGTGAATTTGGAGCTCATTTCCGTAACGGACAAAAAAGCTATCAGCTATTACAAGGAGGAGGTAGTGCCTCTATTTCTCCACAACAAGGACGAATGATAACGCCGTTTGCCGGAATTAAAAATGCATCCAGAGGAATTGAGGTTACTTTTGAACCAGGCTGTTATGGCGACCACGGATGTACAACTATTCAACCTGAATTTTTCACAACTACAGATAATAAACCAGGACTAGAGGCTAAATACTATGCCAACAGTAATCTAAAAGGTAAACCCAATGTAAAGGTCGATAAGAACATTCGTTTTTTCTGGCAAAAGACACCTGAAATTATAGAACAAGGTAACGATAAACAAAATGGTTCTGAAGACGGATTCTCGGTAGAGTGGACAGGCAAATTAAAAGCTCCAATAAGCAGAAAATATACTTTTGAAGTGGAAGCACAGGGACTTACCAAAGTATTTATTGATGGAAAATTAGTGCTTGACAAAACCAAGCCTGATGTTGGATGGGATAGATATGCTATGGGCTCTGCTTATTTAGAACAGGGAAATCACGATATCAAAGTAGAGTTCCGTAAATCAGCATCTCGCAACCAACTGCACTTAATGTGGGATTATGGTAACGATGTCTATTTAGATAAAGCAATTGAGTTGGCTAAAAAATCAGATGTAGTAATTATGCCTATTGGAACATCTGGCAGTCTGGAGCGCGAGGCAGTAGACCGCGATGAAAAACTAAACAGATCAGAGAGCTTAGCCTTATCAGCTGCACAAGAAAGGTTAATAAAAGAAGTCTCCAGAGTGAATAAGAATGTGGTTGTGGTTACTTTTACCGCCGGTGTAGTTTGCGAGCAATGGAAAAACAATGTATCAGCAATCTTATACGCAGGATTCCCAGGACAAGAAGGTGGAAACGCATTGGCAAGCATACTCTTTGGAGACGTTAATCCTTCGGCTAAACTTACAGTTTCTATACCTAAATCAGTTTCGCAATTCCCTGATAAGTGGTATTCTAACAAGGAAACTATTTCTTACGATGAAGGCATTTATGTGGGCTACAGATTTTTTGATAAGTATAAAAAAGAACCCGCATTTCCTTTTGGTCATGGCTTAAGCTATTCACAATTCAATTATGGTAAACCTAATTTATCAGCAAAAGCTAAAATAGGCGAAGTTGTTAAGCTAAAAGTACCCTTGAGTAATATGGGAACTATAGCTGGTAAAGAAGTAGTTCAAGTTTATGTACGAGATAAAAAATCGAGCGAACCTCGTCCACTAAAGGAATTAAAAGCATTTAAAAAAGTACAATTAGCACCCAATGAAACAAAAGTGATTGACATAGAATTAGCTCCTGAGTCTTTCTCTTTCTTCAGCGAAAACGAAAACAAATGGATTACCGAAGCAGGAGGATTTGAAATTTGGATAGGTAGTTCTTCTGCCGATATCCGACAAAAAGTAAAGTTGGAATTAGTGAAGTAAAGTATCCGTGATCCGGAACTTTTGCCGGTGATCCCATAATATTTTAGGCTGTGTTTATAAAAAAGAAAACCGCGATTAGATTAATCTAATCACGGCTTTCAATCTTTAACCAAACCTAACCCTATCTTTAAGAGATTGCTCTCTAATATTTTGAAGTTGATTAAAAGAAATCGCCTCCAGCAGGAGCCTTTGGCGATTTCCAATCTTTAACCAAACCTAACCCTCTTTTTAAGTCTTATATAAAGAAATCGTCTCAGGCAGAACCCTCGACGATTTCCAATCTTTAACCAAACCTAACCCTAAACTATGAGAAAATTTAAGACCTTTAATATTTTGTTTAGCAAATCATTACTTGCTATTGTTTGTTCTGATTGTGTGATACAAATATATGGTCTGTTTTTTAATCCACCAAATATTTAAGCAAATAAATGTCAAAAAAATCACATTTTTCTTAAAATTCATAATTGAAACTTACCGAAAAATACTCTCTAAACTGCAGTTTATCAGACTCATTAGTAAAATATCGCAACTGGGTGTTTATTCGAGTAGACAAATACCTATTTATGCGCATGTCAAAAATTAATTCCCAATCTACTTGGTAAAAGTTTTGTGCTATTCGATAATCAACAAAAGCATCTAAATTAGATACTAATTTAAACTCTGTTGATATATCCCATACAAATGTATTCAGCATCGAAAAACCTGTATTATTTGCAGATTTCTTATCTTCAGATATGGAATATCGAGTTTGATCTACTTTGACCGTGTCCATCACATAGGTAAATTTAGTAGACAAAGGAGAAAATAACAATGTAAAATTCTCATTTGGTTTATAATCCATACCCAGCGAGAATGTAATATATGCAGGAGCCAATAATGAAGATACGGCCTTTTCTCCCTCATCACCATCTACAGTAAACAATTGCGACTTAAAATTAGATACCAAACTATAGTACCATTTTTCAGATGCCTTTAAGCCATATTTATTGAAAAGCTCAATTTGATCCGTATTAATCCTTGCAGGATCTGATTCAGAGCTAATAATACCTAGTTTCTGCCTTATATAATTTTCCCATTCAACATTTCCCTGTTTATAATCTGCCTTTAATATTAAATCACTCTGTAATGAAATGGTACTCTCTCCACCTTTGGTCCAATTACTTAAGTGAGTTTGTGCGAACTGCAGACTTTCTGTGCCTCCGGTGTACCACGGACCTTCTTTTCTAACGCGCTTTTCTAATTGCTTTTTTGTTTCATAGTTATCATAATCTAACAATAGTGCAATACCCTCTTCAGCAGAGCGTTTACTCAAATACTTCCTATCTGTTATTGTACGATGTGGTTCTGGTATTTCACTCCAAACAAATTCAACTAGCTCGGGATTGGTTGCAAATAGCTTTTCACTACTTTTTACAAGGTTAAGTGGTTCTCCAATTAAACTACTTGTTTTATTAAAGTAGGCTAGACTATCTAAAAAACCCTGCTTAGAACTTAAAAGATAAGTTTTTTCAAGAGTAGGTTGGTAAGCAATTTTTAAATTATCATCGGAATAATACTTAAGCGATAAAGAATAGCCCCTGTAATCAGAATCATCCAAATTTTTAAATAATATTTGATTTCTAATTATACTATTTGAATCAGAAAGGTATACGTGTGGATCTTCAAAATCCTGTAAATTTAAATTCTTAAATAGCAATAAAGTTTCATCATAATCAAAACTATCATTTAAAATGATAGTTTGAGTGGAATTACGAAGGCTATCTTGTGAATAGATAGAACTATTTAACAAAAATACATAAACAAAAATACAAGATACTTGAAGTAGATAACGCAAGGGAATACACATCTTTATTACAAATCAAAATTTGAGCAAAAATAGTTTTTTTTTGATAAATTAAGTTAATAACAAGAATAATGAAGTTTAAATAAAGCTTTTTATTTGTCTTCAATTTTTAAAGGCTTAAAAATTAATGAAATTGAATTTACACAATGACGTGTGTTTTTATCGGTAAATCCTTCTCCATAGAAAACATGCCCTAAATGCCCATCACAGTTACTGCAAATAATTTCAACTCTATACCCATCGGCATCTCTAACCTTTTTAACAGCACCTTCTATTTCATCATCGAAACTAGGCCAACCACAATTAGATTCAAATTTATCTTGCGATAAATATAATGGTGCATTACAACGCTTGCATTGATAAACTCCTTTTGCCTTGTGTTTATTATATTTGCCTGTATTAGGCATTTCTGTTCCTTTGTTTATTATAACACGCTGTTCTTCTTCAGTAAGCTTATTATAATTCTTATTTTGCGATACCATACTTACAGAGATTAACAATAGTAAAATAATAAAATTGATTGCTTTCATAATTACTTGCATTTAATATGAAACAAGCATCTGCAATTTTAGTTTTCCAATTAATTTGAACCCTTAAACATACTAGGATATAAATAAGTTTCAACACGTCCTTGCCTGGCCTCTATTTGATCCCAAAAATCTACATCAAATTTTAATACTACAGCCACACCTGTTGGAAAGTGAATTAAATCTTCGGAGGTTAAATTTACGGTAAACCCAGCAATATCAGGATTATGGCCAAAGAGAATTGCAGACTCTTTCTTATTATCTATACCAGATAAGTATTTTAACATCGTTTCGGTTGTGTACCCTTCATATATAAAGCGCTCATAAAAAACTTCTGTTCCCATAGGACCAAGGTATTCTAAAAACAATTCACAAGTTTGTTTAGCTCTATTAGCGCTGCTGCTTATATATATATCTGGCTTGCAACCAATTTCCTTAAGTTGTGTTGCAATAAGTTTACTATCCTCAATGCCCCTTGGGAGGAGATTGCGATCATAATCTGATCTGGAATAATCAAACAACTGTTCTGTTTTAGCATGCCTAACTAGTATGAGCTTTTTCATTTGTCTTTTTATTATTTACTATTAACATGGCTAAGTTAAAAAAGTACTTTGTGAGTTAAACAAATTTCTACCTATTTTTGAAGCGACTTACTAATATATTTTTAATGATAAAAATTGGTTTACTTTCGGATACCCACTCTCATTTCGACCCTCGATTCATCGATCTCTTTGCAGACTGCGATGAAATATGGCATGCTGGTGATATTGGCGACATTAAAGTTTTAGATAAATTACAACAGCTAAAGGAAACAAGAGCAGTTTATGGTAATATTGATGATGCAATTATAAGGCGTTCTATTAAAGAAAATGAGCGTTTTATGATTGAAGGAGTTGATGTTTGGATTACTCACATTGGTGGATATCCTGGAAAGTATGACCGAAGAGTTAAAGCTGAATTATTTAATAATCCACCAGATTTATTTATTGCAGGACATTCTCATATATTGAAAGTTATATATGATGAGAAATTGCAATGCTTACATATCAATCCTGGTGCAGCAGGCATTAGCGGGTTTCATGCTGTAAGAACAGCTGTTCGGTTTAATTTAGACAATGGAAAAGTTAAAGATCTTGAAATCATAGAATTAGAGAACAAAAGATTTGGTGGCAAATAACTTTATTAATTGATGTTATTAAAAGTTATATTAAAAACTTCAATTAAAATCGGTACACAAACATTAATTGAATACCAGGCCCTTGATACATGTTTTTCAAATTTCGCAGATTAGGTAATCGAGTATCATCAGCATTTACATAGGCCATTAAATGTGCCGATAATCTTTTGAAGGTACGCTCCCACTCAACAAAAGTATACCCTTGCTTATTATCCCAATCGTAAAATATTATGGATTTAAACTTATCTCTATTTGAAATAGGATAAGAAACTTCTAAAGCAGAAATATTACTGCTGTTATCAAAAGAAAAAGCAGATTGATGATAGGATACCAACATATGCTCAAAAGCAAAGTAAAGACCATTTCCTAATTCAATCTCTCTATCAATACCAATAGTAAGCAGTGATTGATTAGAAAATAAGTATAAGCCTTTATTGTTTATATTATTCCATGATGCTTCAACCCAAGCGCCAAAAGTATAGTTTAGTCTCATATCAAATCCGTATTTTCGCTCTCCTAATACGGTTGATTGAGATTCTTGCTCCACATTTATCATTCTATGATGATAACTAAAGGCCATATGTCCCCGCTCGAATGGGTACTTATAACGTCCGCCAAATTCGGGAATAGTGGGTACGCTTGGAGACCAATCCCATCCCCTAAGATTATTATTCCCATAAAGTGACCATAAACTCAACTTGGATGAGTTGGTGAAAGTGTAAGTTCCATAGGCTGAATAAACACCATCTGTAATCTTCATCGGATCTCGAGGATCGAGAAGATCAAACCACATTAATGGCCGTAACATACGCGCCGATCCAAAACTAATATCTTGTAAGCCTAATGAAAATGAGAAGTTATCATACGAGTAACTTCCGGCTAAGCGATACAAACTAATTTCTCCATCAGAAGTATAATCATCAAAATTAGTATTTATAACTCCCCAGGCATATGCAGCTGCATTAACACTAAACTTATGCTTATTTTCACTTGAATAGTCATATGTTAAGCTTGGTACTATACGCGCTCCTAATGATAATGGATAGTTATTATTACTATGAACCCAAGTACCTATATCACCCGTAAAATAAAGCGAATCAGATTTATTTTGACTACTCAAATGAAAAAGACTAAATACAAAGGAAATTAAAAGAAAACTGGCTCTCATTTACAATTTATAAGTAACCATAAAATTACTAGATTTTAAACTAAAAAAAAGGATATCGCAAACTTGTTTTAATAACTCTAGATATTAAACTATTTATTAGTGTATTACTTTATTATTAAAAACAACAAAGCCAACAGTTTAATACTATTGGCTCTGATGCATTTAAAAAGTTACTAAAAGCTTATTTTTTTGACTTTAACTTAAACCAATCAAAAGCTGCCTTTTTATTACTCTCACTACCTTCTGACGTGGCATACATTCCAATATAGGTTCCATTAAATCCCCAAGCTACTTCATCACTAAATGAAGACATATCTTGTACTCCTCCAATTTGTGTTAAGTCTTTGTCTGAACTTCCAAAGAAGAATGTTACATTCAAACCATCGCCTACAGTTTTTAATATTACTTGTTTCCCTTTATAAGGCAAACGAGCTATTTCTTCGCTTATTCCTTTTTCACCTTTTACTGTTTTTGCCGTTGTTTTAAGCAAAACAATCTCATTTTTCTGACGAAGTAATTGATAATGAGTTGATGATTTACGATAAAGCACTAAACCCGCTTTCTCATTATCCTTTTTAGAAGAAAACTCCATTTGAGTGGATGCTTCACAATAATGACTTTTAACTCGGCGCGCTAAATAAGAAGGGTTTTTCCACTCATTAACCGTTTCCGGACGTAAATCAATTTGCATTTTACCTTTTACCTGCTCATACCATGATACATTTGGCGTGCGCAAACAATTCCATTCTAAATCAATATTGTCGCCATCAAAATTATCAAGCTCTTTTACAGCAGGTACTGGCGTCCAGGGTAAATTTGGTCTTTGCATCTTTTCCTTCAGTAATCCGAAACCAGGATTGTACATTAATGTTAATCCACTTTCGTTATTCCAAAGCTCAACCTTTGCAAGAAAAGTTTCTCGTGCTAAAATTGCATGCTTTTCAACAGGACGTTTTGCCAACATAACACTCCACCATTCTCCATTTTGGGTTTGTACTAAATCAGCATGCCCAGTTTGTGTGATGGGATAAGTATAGCCCAAATGGCGATGCGTTAATACTGGGTTTGCATGATTTGGCACATACGGCCCCCATAAATCTTTACTATTAAAAATAGTTACAGCATGGAACTCACTTGTTCCGCCCTCTCCTATTAGTAATACATATTCTCCATTAATTTTATACAAATGCGGTCCTTCAGCCCAACGTGCATTTGAAGCGTGGCCATAAGTTAACTGCTTTTTCTTGCCTAATAACAAACCTTTATCCGGATCAATTTCTTGCATCCAAACACCATTTTTGCCGGGCCATTCCCCTTGGGTTCCATCAACAATACCAGCTCCTGTGTAATAACATTTGCCATCGTCATCCCAAAATAATGATGGATCAATACCCGGAGCATCCTTAATCCACATTGGATCACTCCATGGTCCTGCAGGATATTTCGCAGTAATTATAAAATTCCCCTTTTGTCCTACCATCGTAGTTATAATATAAAAGGTACCATTATTATACCTAATACTTGGCGCAAAAATCCCGTTTGAGTTTCTTAAGCCATCATTATACTTTATCTGATCAGGACGATGTAAGCCATGCCCAATTTTTTCCCAATTTACCAAATCCTTGCTTCTATGAATTGGCAATCCAGGAAACCATTCAAATGTAGAATTTACCATATAATAGGTGTCATCCACTCTGCAAATAGACGGATCAGGGTAGAACCCAGATAAAATAGGATTTTTAAATGTTTCATTAGTTATTTGACTTTCTAATGTGCCAAATATCATCAACAGAAAGAATAAATGGAAATTTTTAAATAACATATCAATTAGAGTTAATTTATTTAAAATGATTATTACCTGAAAGATGAAAATCTTTGATCAATAACTCAAGAATTAATACTTAGCAATATATGTACACACCAATACACCCCCCTAAATTAACACAAATTAAAGGTACATTTCTAGACCATGGTTAAAATCAACTTATGCATGTTATAATACAATTTTGCGTAATTGATTAGTGCTGTATTTTTAAAATAAATGCACCTACTAAAAAATAAACTGCTATTGGCAGATAAAAAGCTCTATGTGCTAGCTAGTAGAGATATTTTTAAAAAAGCCGTTTCAAACGATTGAACTTACATTTTATTTCTGGCAGATTGGTTTTAAGTAAAGATTACAAGCCTTTGGTTATTATTTTTAGTAGATTTTAATTTAAAGATAAGTAAACAAAAATGCCTGGTAGCAAAATACTACCAGGCATCATTATTAAAAATTACAATAAACTAGTTCTTAGTTTATTCTTCGCATCAAATACCTAATTGTTACGGTACTTTCACCAATTGTCATAGCTCTAAATATTTCAAGCTTATCCCAATCAACATATGCAACTGTATACTCTTGTATATAATCATCATCTCCCGTTAAGGTTAACTTATCTGTGCTTTCAGATTGCCAATCTCCAGCAGAAGCGAAATTATCTACATTAATAAATAAAAATTTACCATTATTATTTAAATGTAGTGATGACATGGATACAAACTCTACTTCTCCGTCTGCCATTACATTTTCAACTTCCCATTCACCTGTTAAAATACTTGCAGGCTCTGGTGTTTCTGTTTCAAGGCAGGAGCTTAAAGCTCCTGCAATGAATAACAATAACACTGCTATTTTTATATTCTTCATTTTAATACTGTTTTTTTAGTTTTTAATAAAACGCTCAACAATAGTTTTGTCACCAGCTGTAACCTCAAGGTTAAAGTAACCTTTGCTAACGTTACTTAAATCAATCTGTTTATCAGAGCTAGCATCAGCCTCGTAAGTATATGACCCGAAAAGAGTACCAGATACATCGTAAATCTTCACATTTACATCGCCTTCATAATTAGCAAGCTTAAGATTTACAAAATTAGTGGCTGGATTAGGATAAATTGATGCTTCGATCTCAGTATCAGGTTCAGTAGTTGCTAATTCACCAAATGTAGCTTCTAATTTACATCCATCTGAACTATTTGGTGTTGCAATAACTGAATATTGAGCATCATCGTAAATAGTAATTGAACTTCCTGATTGATTGTTCATACGATTTCCGTTGCGGAACCAAACGTAACTGTACGATCCTGAAATAGTTGTTTCAACTTCAAGTACATTACCGTACGCAACAATTTCTATCATACTTGGACTAACTTCAAATGGTAATGACTCTACAGAACAAGCTTCTTCTCCAACCTTTTGCGCAACTATTGCAGCAGTTACTCTACCCGATATTTCAGAAGAAAGCTGCATTGTGAAACTACTGCTACTTGTTGCAACATATGAGTTACTTAAAGTCTCACCAGTTTCGTAGTTAATGATTGAATAAATTGCATTTGTTGTTACACTCGACACAGAAACTTTAACCATTTCTGGATCACAAATTTGAGATGCCTCTGGAACTGATGGTTTAGAATAAATCTCAACACTAACAGCATCAGACATAGGACTTACACAACCAGCTTCGTTCTTTACTTTTACATAGTACGAACCTCCACCATTGGTTAGCGATAGTGTATTTACATCTGAAGGATAATCTGTCATTGAAGTACTGTTTCTATACCAAATATATCCAGCAAAATCTTCTGGAGCAATTAAAGTATACTCACCTTCTCCTTCACAGAATTGAGACTCACCATCAGCAGTTAACATAGGTTTCTCAACTTTTGGCAATACTGTAACTGTAGCGATATCATACTCACAATTACCATTGCTAAAGCGTGCTTTATAGATTCCTTCAGGAACTTCATTAATATAATACGAACTAGAATAAGTATATCCATCTTTGTGCCAAGTGATGTTCGTTCCGTTACTTTGCTCATCTGCTGTTGAAACTTTTAAGCTAGCACCATAACAAACTTGCATATCCTCAGTTACCTCAGTATAAGAATTTACAGTTTCATGATTTACAAACATCACATACTCAGGAGTAAACTCAACCGTAACTAGTAATTCTTCAAATATTTTAGTACAGTTTTCGTCGTTATCCCAAACAGCTTCAACATATAGTTGTTGCATGTCTTTCTCAAAGGCTTCTGTAGTAAATGTTACAGTCGAACCTGTTCCAACCACAGTGGCAAATACCTCATTTGAAACCTCATCCTTAAGTAGGTAAGTAACTTCTGCCTGAGTGTTATACATTGTTAACTCGCCCACATTATCATCGCCACATAAAGAAATGTAAGTTGCAGACAATGAAATATCATTAAAAGTATGTAAATCAATAGCTACAGGAGTTGATATAGCACTTACACATTCTTTGTCAAATGCAACATTAGATACTTCAACTTGATAAACTCCTGATTCATTAACTTCAAGAGTTTGGTTATAAGTATACTGCTGTGAACCATCTTTGTACCAACGATAGAATGTGTACCCTTCTGTTGCAGTTAATGTTACTGTTTCAGTTTCACAAGTAAACTCTTCTTCAGGCATTGTAACAGTAGGTTGTTCTGGAACTTCGTATATTTCGATAGCGAATGTTACTGGTTCTAGTAAACTACAGTTTTCATTTAAGTCATACTCAATAGTATAATTACCATTAGTTGAATAATCATTGTAGTAAGATGAAGTTGCTACCGTAGTACCATTACGTAACCATTTTGTAGAAACCGAATTCCAAGCACCATCTTTATAATAACCAAAGTAGAAAGTATAAGGATAAGTACCTTCGCATACTTCAAATAATTGAGCTTCCGTAATAGGCTGTTTTACACTATTTGTACCATCGGTATAGTGAATAGCCGGAATTGGATTTATATAAAATTTAGCTTGTTCATTAGGTATTTCAGTAACACATGTAAATGAATGATCGTTAGCTTGAGAAGTAACTTGAACCTCTACAGTTAACTCTTCTGTAAGTAGACCTAAGTTAATATCTAAAGAAGATCCATTATAATAAGGGAACGTTTCTTTATCCATAAGGTCTTCATCCTCTGTATCTACAACAACAGCATCTCCAACAAGCTCACCAGTTACATAATTACGTAGCTGATAAATAAAGTGCTCTTGCACCCCTGAAATAGTTGCAATACGATCAGCCTCAACGCAATTACGATTATCTGCGCTTAAAGTAACATTATTAATTTCAGCTACTTTATATAAGCTTGCAGTCATACGACTTGACTCACCTGATATAGACACCTCATAATCTGATTCTTCATATAATTCAGAAGCAGTTTCATCTTTAACATCAAATTCAAATGTCTGATTCTCGCTCTCGCTGAAATAATCAACTGTATTTAAATGAAGCGTGATAATACCTGAACCTTCTGTAATACTAGTCCATACAATATCTTCACCTTCTAGATCTTCATAGTAACTACCATTTGTAGATTTTAACTTAAGCTCTGCATCTGCTCCAAATTTACCTTTAATACTATAAGTTAAATCAAGTACACCACCTTCACAACCTGGTGTATATACCACATCCTCAATGTTAATTTTTTGAGATGATACAAACTCACTAACAGATTGAGAAATAACTGGAGCGTATGTATAATCAGTAGACATATACTCAAGCGCAATGTTAGATAAGTTAAATGACTCTTTAAACTCTTCAATTCTCCAACGAAGAAGAGCACCTTCGATATTAGCTTCAGATGGAATAGCAATTCTTTCTTCTTGACTCATGTTTTCTTCATCGAAACGCTCATCAGGATAAGAAGCCATTGCAACGTAGGTATAACCACCATCAATAGAATACTCAAGAACTACTTTTTGATTATCAGTAACAGCTAATTCTGTTGCTGCTATATCAAATTTAACAAAAGCTTTATCTGTTAAATCTAATTCTGTTGTAGTAGTTAATGTAACACGTGTACCTTCAGAATAATTTGGAAGATTAATTCTACTCTCTTCAAAATCATCAGAACTGTTAAGTACTTTATCATCTATTGACTCATATTTTTCGCCAACAACACCAACTGCACTATTCATTGATACTACAATCTCGAATGTACGATTTGCACCACCAACAAATGTAGGTATAACAACATTGTTAAATTCAGCATTGCCTTGTTTAGTAGCTAATAACCACTGATCACCAATTTGATCTGTTAATACTAGGTTATAGTAATAATCGGCATTTGGCGTGCGATCAGAGTTTTCGTAAACACCAGATACACTCACTGTGTTACCTGCATAGATTACTTCCTCTTCATTAACTACTGTTTTAAGAACTGGGTTGTAAACATTAATTGAACCAGCATATGATCTTAAATCACCATCTTCATCCAATAACTCCTCGTATACATACTCACCATTTGCAACATGTACGTACACATCGTAAGTGCCACGCTCAATATCGTTAGGCAATGTAAATGTAAATACAGTATCGGCCGCTGAAGCGATCATAAATGGCTCTTCGATATAATCTTCGATATAAAAAGAGAACTCTGTACCTTCAGGATAGTTTACAGCCTCTGTTGTAAAAGTAAACTGTGCTTCATCAGTTGGGAATAATACCGGTTCAAAACCATCTTCATCGCGCACAAGTTCGAAAGTATAATCAGAAACTAATGGTTGAAGAATATTAACTTCCTGAGATCTAAATTCTTCCTCAGCGTCATCATTTACATTAATACTTGGTTCTACAATATTATAAGTACCGTAAGTATATTTAAAATTATATACAGCCCACACTTCTTCGTCTGCATCAAAACTTGTTTCTTGAGCAATACGGAACTGAGTAGCAGAAGACAAATATTCCTCAGGTACATCTACAGTAAATGTTCTCCAGTTTTCTGATTCAGGAAGGTAACCTAGATTTCCAAATTGAGATTGATCTTCACTTATTTCTAAGAACGTAAAGTTTTCTCCATCAATTGAAACTTCTAACCTAGGTAAGGTTGCTGGGTTTTCAGTAATAGAGTTTGTTGCATATACAAAAGACAATGTCATATTATTCTTACCGAATAAATCATATGAAGGTGTTGTAACAGATCTGTTACCTTCTGCATTCATGTACCAATAAGAATTATCAATACCTCCTTCAACAATTAGCTCATCATTTTCAATATTTATAGTAGTTCCAAACTCGATAGCATCGCCAATATATGGGTATAGTTTTAATTCATAACGATTAGCTTCTTCTACCGAATTAGGTATCTTAACAGCTATTGAATCTCCAATTAGTTCATCAGCTATTTCAAGCACTTGTCTTTCAATTAAATCATCTGACGCGTCAAACAACTCAAGTACACCTGCCATTTGAATATCCTCAGTCCACTCACCATGTAATTCGTATTTAACTACAGCTGTATCTGCTAAATAGAAATCAGTACTTGTTAATTGTTCAGCATTTAAACGAAGTAAGGTTGGTGTAGTTTCGTTAGTAAATAACAATTGCATATCTGCCCACTCACGTGTAAATATATTAACATGCGAATATGAAGCCCCTTCAGAAGGATATTGATAAAGTACCTCTCCTTCTTCATCTACAATAGTAGCTTTAACTTTAATATTATAAAGCCCTGTAGTAACATCTACTGAATCTGCTAAAGTAAAATCAAACTCTTGTGTTGCAGCGTCAACTGTTACAGTATGATAGCCGTCGTCATTGTTACATGGTAACATGAACTCAAACATTGTGTTTGCTGGCCACTCAATACCTTGTACTAACTCACCTTCTTCGTCATAAACTGGTTTCCAATCTAATGTAATTGTTTCCCCTTCATGAACCTCTGGTAAAAAGCTATTTTCATTATCATAATCGAAGCTAGTTACCGACATTTGGTAAGCATCAAAGTTGATATATGATGCATACTCATCATTCTCGAAGTAATTAATTTCGCGCTCTCCAGGTAAACGAAGTACATAATCCAATAGATTATTAATTCCAGAAAGGTGTACATTACTCACTCTCCAAGTATTAATATCAGCTCCTGCTACTACATCTTGTATAAAACGTATATAATTACCTTCAGATAGATACTCTACAGGTATCTCTACTTCGTAAGAGTGTGTTCCTGAAGCATCAAGACAAGCCAATGAAGCATATTCTGATTCAGGAATCTCTATACTTGTATAAGTTTCTCCATTATCACTTGAAATTTGAACCTTTGGTAAGGTGCTCTCTGTTGGATATTGGATGCTTGCGTAATAATCAAAAGATAAAGTAACTGTTTCATTATAATCAGCTAAATTTTCAAGTTTCTCAACTATTACAATAGAACGCTGTCCTTCTTTAGAGAAATAAAAATCATATCCATCAGAATTAATGGTATATCCATATCCTGTAAAATCACTTGTTACAAACGTTTTGTCAATATCTGAGATTATAGCCTCTTCATCAGCTGGATCAAAAGCAACAATTTGAACATCAAATTTGCTATTCAGATCAAAACCTGCCTCTGTTAAAGCCGCGCTTGTAGGCATTGTTACTATTCGATTTACTAAACCAACGCTAGAATTAATATCTAACATAATATACTCAGAACCTTGCTCAAGATAGATAGCAAACTTAGCGTCGCCCTCTTCTATAGCAAAGGTAGAGTATTGAAACTCCATTTCTTGGGCTGAATAAAACTGTGAGCCATAAAACTCATTAATATCAGAAAGTGAAACTGTTGGATAAGCAACATTAATTTCTTCTGCTGCAGATATAACTTTTCCTTGGTAAGGAGTAATTACTCTTAACTTGCGTAGATTAACATCTGCATCATAAGTAATTCCTAATTTACCACTAGTACCTAATAAATCTTCAGGAACAGCGATATAATCATTAAAATTAATTACGGATGATTGATAAACATTGCTAGAAACAATTGGATTTGTTGAAATTACTTCCCAATCAGAACTATACTGATAAACATTATCAAAACTCTCAGTTTCTATTTCTGTAATTACTGTAACATCAGTTAAATACTTTGAGCCTGGTAGTGCCGATGAAAAATCGTACCACCTGTATTCATCATCACGAAAATGCGAAGTTTGATCTTCGTATGAATAACAAGTAAAACTATCCTCACACTCTTTTGGTAATAATGCTACTCTTATACTAGAAACATCACCAAAATAAGCAACTGGTAATTCACCTGCTATTGTACCTGTTGTTCCAGAAGTAAGCTCTTGTTGCGCAATACTCATCCACTCAGAACCATCAAAATACTCTAATGATAAATAAGCGATATCGCTACCAACATTACCATCTAATTTAAATGCTACCTCAATGTTTTTGCCTGCAACATTAAATTCAGTATCATTATCAACAAGATCATTAGAAACAGATGTAATTTCAACCGAAGGAGACTGAACAGTAAACGGTGCAGATGCCTTATTAGAAAATCCGTCTGCCACAACACTTACAAATAAGTTTTTAAACCCTCCGTTATCAAATGGGATCTTTACATCAAAATCACCGTCCTTTAACTCATCTAAAGTTTGTAAGAACCTATTATCAACAACATTACTATTATCATCGTAACTTGTGTAAGTAACTTCAATATACGCATAGTCAGGCAATACAAAGTCAGAGTCTACATCCTTAATAGTAAATGTTACTTCATCACCAGAATAAATAAGCTCATTGCTATTGTCTTTTAACTCAACAGTCATAGTTGGAGAAGCAATCGAAACAGCTGCAGAAACAGGGTTCTCAATAATATTCCCCCCTCTACCAGAAATAAACAAATGGAAATTTCTTAACTGCCATGTGTTAATATCTTCACGATTATTATCCGTTATCTGACGGGCACGGAATTGTGTTATTTCAGAAACAATACTCTCATCAAGACTAAACTCGAAACTTTTACCTGATAAGCCAACACCATCATCTCCACCTAAGGCTATGTTATCACCGAGTTGTAACCAGGTAGTACCATTTGTGGTATACTCAATAACAATATCACTACCTGTAGTAGGTACTGCTTCGTTTAAACGTGTTATTGTTGCAGATAATATGGCATTACTTGCGTTAGTAATCTCAATAGGTAGAGTTGTATATTGTCTTGTACCTGATAAGGTAAAATCAATATCGTTACCAGCAATTGAATTAGAACCCATTAAGTTTTCCGCATCAAAGAACATTTCTGTGTAAGTAATAATATTATCGTATCCGTTAGAACCTTCAACAATTTCGTCACCCTCAACTAACATTGCATCAATTGTCATTCCCTGACCGTAATACATTTCAATGTTACTTGGTAGTACGTACTTAAAATTCAATTGATCATTTGCTAAATCAGTAGAAGAAGGTACTACTTTTTGGTATGCACTTAAAGGCCCTTTTACAAATAAAGATAAACCATTAAAATCATCAATATTTTCAATTTCCATTTGGAATTCTACCTCTTCTCCAGGGTATTTAACACTGTTATTTACAGCAGAAATACTTTTAACGGACGGTACTGGATCAGTATTAACATGTTCTGATACAATTTCAAAATCGCCTAATTTTTGCGTGTAAATTGCTTGAATAGCCTCTCCTTTTACAATTGACATAGAATTTATTGTAAAAGAATTACTATTAGGCGTTAGAGCAGATGCATCGACCTGACGTACACGAAACAATGTTGCTGATTTTAAAGCTGCAGCTGGTAGTTCAAATGCATCAGGGAAGTTTGATGTTGGGAATATTTCGCTTACATCTTCAGTACCATTATTATACTCTAAAGCGGTAAAAGAACTACCTCCGTTTGTTGAATACTCAACCACAAGAGGATAAGTTTGTGAATTTTGCAGATCAAAATCAACAACTAAATTTACATCTCCTTCTATTTCAGCATTTAATGCAAAAGCATTAGTAGTTAGGTAACGGTTACCACTTTTAGTAAATGATATAGGGAAATCAACAACTGCTTCTCTATAGTTTACTGTTATTGTCCAAGTTCCATTATCAACCTTATTAAATGAAGTTCCACATCCTCCAGTATCAGAATTTGAATCCCAGGTTCTATATGCATCCATTTCAAAAACAATAGAGCCACCTGCTGTAACCCCATTAGCAATATCTAACGAACGAGTGTAAGAATAAGTACCTGTACTATTTCCTGTTCCAGAAGAATAAGAACTTTCGCTTAAACCTCCTGTAGTGATACACGAAATCTTAGAATATTGCTCACTCATATAAGCGCCATTAGTAGCTGTCATAGAATAGCTAACATCTACACTAGTAACTTCAGCCCCTTCTGGTATTGTCACTATTAATTGAGCCTTTGGGTCACAATTAACGCTATTATATGATGTTGGAATATGCCCAGAAGTATAAGTACTTGTTGCACTACCAAGCACATAACCTTCAAACTTTTCACCTCCAACAAGATCATTTATATCATCCGTATAATTCAATTCACTTAAATTATCGAAACGACCTAAAAAGTGACCAGCAAATACAGAATACTCTCCTACCGTATTAATCAAACCGTTTAAAGAACGTGATGACCAATTTGTATCGAAATTTTGAGTATTAATGATTTGTTCTTTATTTAAATCAGATGCATCATTGCTCTTATTATAATAAAGATAAAGTGGATCTCCATTATCTAGGCCAACAAAGTTTTCTAAAACAGCTTTAATTAGTGTTTCCCCTGCAACGTATTGATAAACTCGATTATCATCGTCATTATCCGGCTTGGAATCAGCAGGGTCTGAGCTTTGACTTGCATCAATGCTAAAATTTTGCGCATAGGAATTGTTATGTACTGCTCCAAATAGCAAGGTACATACAATCAACAACCTATACACATTAAATGTGTAATTTTTGTTTCTCATGATTTTCTTTTAAAAATTAAGTAAAGGTTTAAAACGCAACACCAATACGTAGCATACTACTTAATGTTGGTTTAAATTGACGCATAGTAGTAGAAGAACTCAACACTTGTTCGTTCCATTTTACTTCAGCGTAATCAATGTTTAAAAACTCGAATCCAACTTCAGCTCCTACATAAAAATTACCACCTTTGATAAAGTAGTCGCCACCAGCCACTAGGTTAACACCCCAGGCATTAAAGCCTCTTGAATTCTCGTAATCATCTACATCCCAAGCGCCATCAACAGGAGCTCCAGCTTCTGTATCAAAACTTTTTGCTTGCGATGCATAAATAAAATCTACACCTATAAAAGGTATAGCATTCTCACTAGCCGAGATATGATACTCAATACCAGGCCTAATCTCAAAGTCAGCCAAATTCTTTACCGATTCTGCGTTATTTTCCTGATCGCTTACAAAAAGCATATCAGTGCCAATGCTCAAACGAGCTGCAAAATCAGAAAAGAAGTAACGTGCTTTTAAAAACGAGGGCGTGAGTAACGCCTCGCTGTCCACAAATGGCGATGTTCCAATTTCAAATGAAGCAGTACGATCAGAATTTCCTTGCGCAAATACTCCAATGGAAAAAATTAAGAACAACGCACCTGTTGCAACATAATTTCTCATAAAATAGATTATAATTATTAATAAAATAAATGACGCGACAAAAATATTACAATTATGTTATATTCAAAATAGAATACACACACATAAATGATATTCATTTTTATGGTCGTTTTTTTTAGTGTTGTAAGTAACTATACATGGGCTTTCATAATGAGAATACTTTTTATATGTTATACAACATATATTTTGATTTGGTTTTAATACTAACCTTTTGTTACTATTAAGCCCGTAAACACAGGGCTACAGTGATTTACCTACAACTCAGAGGACGTTATTTTTATATGTAAAATTAATTAGATAAAACTCGATATATATTTTACATTAATAAACTATCTAATTTGACGAACACAAAATTGGTAGTGATAAATAAACATAATCACTCCACTAATCTCATATTATACACAAATTTATAGTAAACATAATTTACGTAATTAAGGACACTTATGTACATACTGTTAAATAAAAGTTACGTACATTAAAACTATTTCTAATAAAAGTGACTTAGGAATAATATCGCAGACTATTAATAGCTTTGCAAAAACAGATGATTCTTTTTTTCAAGCAGCATTTATTACAATACCTTTAAGTAAAAAAACACATAAAATAGAAACCCATTATTATATCACATCAATAGTATTAAGAATACAAGATGATATGAATAACAAAATGAACAGAAAAGACTTAAAAGCAAACGGTCAAGATTACAAAATCATATGATCGTTATACAGCTTTTGTTGATAGGCTAGTAATCGAATTTTAAGGATATACTCAAGAGAAAATAACTTTTATGAAGGGATAAAAAGAATAAATAAGCTGAGTTCGATCTAAGTAGCCTTATTAATATAGTCATCATCTATGATGTATATATTTACAAAGGGCCTCTTAGGTGAGAAATGATATGCTATTAAACTGACAATTAAATTTGCGAGAAAGTTTTCAAATGACCATTTTCTTGTATGTTCAACCTGATAGATATTTTTTAGATCATCATTTACCGTTTCAATGAAAGTGTAGTTTGAATCCGTAAAACCATCCCATTGAGTATTTGCCTCTCTAAGCGAGGTCTTCAAATACCTTATTCTGCTTTTCTCTTTTAATATAACATGCTCTATGGGGATTGAATTTTTGCCACTATATATTTAAAAGTCGGACATATAAATACAACAAATACTTTATTTATTTTCTCTTCAAATAGAACTTTTCTTACGTCGAATTCACGTTAATTAAATTCATCACCATCAACAGTGTTTTCATTACAACCCGTTAATTATATATTAAACGGCGAACGCCCCAAGGATAACCTTGAGGCGTTCAAAAATATTGTACTTACCATATATGTAATTATATATTGGTACAAAATAAATTTATCAACTTTTATAAAGCTGCTAACAAACTATTGAATGTTGCACTTGGTCGCATTGCTGCAGAAGTCTTCGCATCGCTTGGAAGGAAATATCCTCCGCAATCAATTGCTTTACCTTGTGCCTTATTTAGCTCTTCTACAATTACTGATTCTTTAACTTCTAATTCTGTAGCTAATTTTGAGAATCGAATTTGTAATTCAGCATCTTCAGTTTGATCAGCTAAAGCTTGAGCCCAATACATAGCCAAATAAAAGTGACTTCCTCGGTTATCAAGTTCCTTCACTTTACGTGAAGGCGATTTATCATTTTTAAGGAATAATCCATTGGCTTTATCAAGAGCCTTAGCTAAAACAATTGCCTTTTTATTATCTGTTTTAATTCCAAGATCTTCGAGAGAAACAGCTAAAGCTAAAAACTCACCCAATGAATCCCAACGAAGGTGCCCTTCTTCAACAAACTGTTGAACGTGCTTAGGAGCAGAACCACCTGCACCAGTTTCGTATAATCCACCACCCGCAAGAAGAGGAACAATAGAAAGCATTTTAGCACTAGTTCCTAATTCAAGAATTGGGAATAAATCTGTTAAGTAATCACGCAATACATTTCCTGTTACTGAAATTGTATCCTCTCCTGCTTTTACACGTTTTAAAGTATATTTTATAGCATCAACTGGAGTTAAAATCTGGATATCTAAACCTGCAGTATCGTGATCTTTTAAATACGTATTTACTTTTGCAATAACAGCTGCATCATGAGAACGCGCTTCATCTAACCAAAAGATAGCAGGATTACCAGTTGCACTAGCTCTATTAACAGCTAACTTAACCCAATCCTTAATCGCAACATCTTTAGTTTGACACATGCGCCAAATATCTCCTTCTTCAACAGCATGCTCAAAAACAACATCACCTGCATTATTTACTACTTTAACAGTTCCGTTTACAGGAATCTCAAAAGTTTTATCGTGCGAGCCATATTCCTCGGCTTTTTTAGCCATTAAACCAACGTTTGAAACATTACCCATTGTGGTTACATCAAATGCTCCATTGGCTTTGCAAAATGTAAATACCTCTTGGTAAATACCTGCATAACATCTATCCGGAATTAAAGCTTTGGTATCCTTAAGGTTTCCATCTGGTCCCCACATTTGTCCTGAAGTACGCAATGCAGCAGGCATAGAAGCATCAATGATTATATCACTAGGTACGTGAAGATTTGTAATGCCTTTATCCGAATTTACCATCGCCATTTCAGGACGTGTTTTATACACATCTTGAATAGCCGCTTCAATCTCAGCTTTTTCAGCTTCAGGTAAGCTAGCTATTTTAGCGTATACATCGCCTAATCCGTTCTTTTGGTCAACACCAAGCTCAGCGAATTTATCGGCATATTTGGCAAAAACATCTTTATAGAAAACGGTAACTGCATGTCCAAACATAATTGGATCAGATACCTTCATCATAGTAGCTTTTAGGTGAAGAGATAACAATACATCTTCATCTTTTGCTGATGTAATTTCTTTTTCGAAATACGCACACAAAGCTTTTTTACTCATTACAGAACCGTCAATAACTTCGCCCTCTAATAAATCAGTACTTTCTTTTAATACTTGTACTTTACCTTCAGCATGTAACTCTATTCTAACTGAATCTGCTTTTGGTGAAACATATGACTTCTCACTTGAGTAAAAATCACCTTCAGTCATATGAGCTACGTGAGACTTAGAATCTGCACTCCAAGCACCCATCGAATGCGGATTATCTTTGGCGTATTGCTTCACTGCAGCAGCTACTCTACGATCAGAATTTCCTTCGCGAAGAACAGGGTTTACCGCACTACCTAACACCTTTGAATAACGCGCTTTTATTTCTTTTTCTGCATCAGTTGTTGCTTCTACAGGGAAATCAGGAATATCATAACCATTATCCTGCAACTCTGCAATTGCTGCAGTTAACTGAGGAATAGATGCACTAATGTTTGGGAGCTTAATAATATTGGCTTCAGGGGTTTTTGCCAATTCTCCAAGCTCAGCAAGGGCATCACTTTGTTTTTGCTCAGCTGTTAATTTCTCAGGAAAGGTAGAAATAATTCTTCCTGCTAAAGAAATATCTTTTAACTCTACGGCTACTTCTGCAGCCTCGGTATAAGCTCTAACAATTGGTAAAAAAGAATAGGTCGCCAAGGCTGGTGCCTCATCTGTTTTTGTGTAAATTATTCTTGAAGTCTCTGTCATAATCAATTTTATCATTTGTGATGTTTCATACCTGAAAACATCGTTTTATATAGACTTATTATAGTTTATCAATTTTATAATATTTCTGGTTTAAACAATATCAAACCAAAGAATTAACAAGTAAATTTAAGAAGGGTTCAATATACAATCAAGTATAAATGCTCCAAATTTAAATTCTAAATACATGCGTTGTTTAATTACTCAACATCAAGATTAAACTTCTTTGTTAACTCGAGTAACATTGGGTTTTTCTTTAGCATTACTTTTGCTTTATCTGCTGCTGTAAATGCTTTTCCATCATTACTATTATCTAATACCAACTTTGTTTCTAATTGCACATTGGCATTTTGTAAATGATGCCTAAGGTGCTGCAATATCAAGCCCTTATTGGTTTTTATTTCGTTTTCTTGAGTTACATTTTTTAAACTCAACTCAATATTATTCCCTTCGATAATATTTGGAACATGCACAGCTATAATACTAGCAAACCTAGGATTTTTCTGTTCTATGCCTCTACCAAATTTCAACCAAACATCGCGTAATTGGTCCTGATTAAAAGCAGTATTCCAATTAGGATCAACAAACAACTTACTGGTTATAACCTGCTTACTTTTCTCAGGATTTACCTGCGGATTAGGGGCAGGCGGATTATTGCTTAAGGCCGCCTTTAATGAAATGGTTTTTAATGGTTGACGTGTTACTTCTGGTTTATTTGCTTTTACTGCGGGCTTAGCAGGTGTTCGCACACCTGTGGCTTGAGTACCGGTTGCAACCTTTGGGGCTTGCTTTGTTCCGGAACCGCGTTTTAACTCAGCCTTTTTCTTTACTTTTTTTCAGTTAATATCCGGGCAACTTTTAAGAGGGAGAACTCAACATGTAACCTCTTATTTTTTGCTACCCTATATTGTAAGTCGCATGCATTTACTATTTCTAATGCATCCATTAAAAAATTCACATCACACTTGTTGGCCTGCTCGCCATATCGTTCTTTGGTTTTAGTACCAACATCCAATAATTGTATTGTGGCCGGATCTTTACAAACTAGCACATCTCTTATGTGAGAATTTAAGCCAGATATAAAGTGATGGGCATCAAAACCTCGTTTCAATATTTCATCGAAGAGTAACAACACATCGGATGTATTCTCTTGTAAACAGGCATCAATCAATCTAAAATAGAAATCGTAATCTAATACATTTAAATTATCAATAACTTGTTGATAGCTTACCGACTTCCCTGAAAAGGCAATGATCTGATCAAAAATAGATAGAGCGTCACGCATGGCACCATCTGCCTTTTGAGCAATAACTGTTAATCCCTCCTCTTCTATTTCAGCAGATTCACTTTTAGCAACATATTTTAAATGCCCTACAGCATCTTCAATAGTGATTCTATTAAAATCGTAAATCTGACATCGCGATAAAATCGTAGGTAGTATTTTGTGTTTCTCAGTTGTAGCTAAAATAAAAATAGCATGCTTTGGTGGCTCTTCTAAGGTTTTAAGAAACGCATTAAATGCTGCCTGAGATAACATATGAACCTCATCGATTATATATACACTATATGTTCCTATTTGAGGAGGAACACGTACTTTATCAATTAAGCTACGAATATCTTCTACTGAGTTATTAGAGGCTCCATCAAGCTCATGAATATTGTAAGACCTATTTTCATTAAACGAGATACACGACTCACACTCATTACAGGCTTCGTGTTCATCTGTAATATTAGAACAGTTGATGGTTTTAGCAAAAATACGAGCACAAGTGGTTTTTCCAACACCTCGCGGACCACAAAATAGATATGCATGTGCTAACTGACTTCCTATTATCGCATTTTTTAATGTGGTTGTTATGTTTTGTTGTCCTACTACTGAAACAAATGTAGAAGGACGGTATTTTCGGGCTGAAACAATATAATCCATAGTATATTTTTTGCTGAATGCAAAGATAAAATATTTACTGATTGAAACAACGGATACATTGATTTGACAAGCCTGTAATTCGGAAAATTACTCTTTAAAGAAACCGAATCTCACTTTAGCAGCTTAAACCACTTTTCTTTAACTTAAGTAAATGAGTTTTTTAGAAACTATAACCTACCCCTACATGCATATTAAGGCGTTGCATCGGGTAGCCATTCCATTGGTAATACTTTGATGCAAACATATTATTAATGTTAGCAAATACATTCCATTTAGAACTGATGAAATACTGCCCTCCTACATTAAAGTCATAAACAGCAGCTAACTCTTTAGCTTCATTAGTTGCTGCATCATAAGCATATCTTTTACCTTGAGTATTCAAGCCGATAGTAATCCAAAGATCTTCCATTGGAGAAAAGTTTGCACGTGCATTTATCTCAACTTCTGGTTTATGCCAAGCGTATTCTAAATCATTTAAGTTCCATCCATTGTATTTTGCAAAAAACAACACATTTAACTTTTTAGTAGGCTCATATTTCAATTCTCCTGAAGCACTAAACAAATTACCATCATCATACACAACATCAAATAAGTTGGTTTGATGGGTAAATTTTAGAACATTAGCATCCTCTGGAATAAAAGTACTATAAGATCTATTTACATAAAAATGCTCATTAGTAAAAACAGAATGATCGACACGCGCTACAAAACTTACCGATGAGCTAAAATTTCCTTTTACACCACCAAATAAATGTAAGCCATGAAAACTATTAGCTACCATTTGATCCGCTGCTATAAATTGATTTTCGCGCTGCATTTTTTCGTAATTATTTACAAAATAATCTCCTTTTACACCACCAAAAGCAGTTACGATACCTTCAGCAATAACTAAATCACCCTCGATATGAGGCGCAATATTAAAATCATCGCCAACATTTTCACCATCAACTCCCGTTTGAGCAAACATATCAAATCCTATCCTAATGCTACCCATATCAAATCCGTATTCAATATTAGGAGACAAGTTGGCAACAGTCATTTTGCGTTCGTTAAATTGATAAATCTCGTCAGAATCAGGAACTGAAGCACCAAAATAATCAAAACCACCATCAATGTTTACCGATAGGTTTTTAGACACAAGAAACTTAACATCACCCTGTATACCTATATTTCCTTCGCTCACACCAGTTACGTTTGAGAATGTACCCAGATTTAGTTTAATGCTATATGGAGTATCCTTACTTTCTATTTCTTTGTTATTAAAGCCAAGTGTGGTTTTAAAGCCACTTAAGCGTTGTCTATCATCATGCAATAAATCACTACCTAATACATTATTTCCAATGTTACTGGTGTATTTAGCCGCTTCATCAATAGTTTGATATCCATAGTATCGGTATACATTATGTAAAAAATCAGCATCTAAAGAAAAGGTGCTCTTTTTAAGAAAACGACGAAAATACATTGATGCATAAGTATCGTGAAAAGGTGCTTCTGATTTAGTATCATCCTCTAATGTTACTTTGCCCATTGAAGTGGTATGCGCCACATTTAATCCTAATGCATAATCTTTCGACCTTAATATGTTATAGTACAACTCACCATTAACAGTAGTATAATTTCCTAAACTACCTTTGGCATAAGACTTATCAAGAATCGTTTTATGTTCTGGTTTTAATTTAGCTGCTGTAATTGGCTCAATACTTATACCCGATGACATTGCTTTGGTAAGTATTTCGTAATCAAAATCCATGTTAGGCTGATTACTGTCATCCTCAGCATTGGGTAGCTCATTTATTTTAAAAGCATCAGATATAATAGGCGTATATTCTCGCACTACTTTCACATCTTTATTTACATCATCTTGAGCAAATAAATTTGCTGATAAAACAATGAAACAAATTGAGATTGATATTTTATTGATGTATGTTGAATTCATAAGGATTTTATTACAATAGGTCAATTTACTGAATAGTGATACTGTCTGATTTTAGCTCGCTAACTACTGCCATTTTTCTTTCCAATAGTTTCAAACGCTCCTTAACCATTGGTTTAATATCATCGTCGGTTGCTTGATAGTTTTCATTAATACTTTCGAGGTATTGCTTAGCTTGAAAATACTCTGAACCCGATTCATATATATCAGATAGAAGAATAAAGCATCGGGCTAACCAATATTGGTGCGAAGTGCCTTTGTTTGCAAGATCGAACACCTCATTCTCAGCCTTTTCTTTTTCACCTTTTTCGAAATAATAATTGGCTACAATGTATCTTGATTCAGCGCCCTCAGCACTTTGTGGACTCTCTGACAACACCTTAAATTCTTCAATGGCTAATTCTTTCTGACCTTTATTTAATAAAGCTTTTGCTTTTAGATATCTTGCCTCGCGTACAATTTCAGCAGCTACCCTATTATTAAGCATTAACTTATCGGCAGCTTCAATACAATCGTTGTAATTGGTTAATTCGTTATAACAGCGCATTACTCCAATTTGAGCCTCTACCTTATTTTCAGCAATCTCTGCGATACTTTCTAATTCTTTAAAAGCCTGAAGGGCATCAGCAAATTTTTGCATCCCAAAACTAATCTCGCCTTTGCGTAATAAAGCATCTTCTGAAAAGATATTCTTACCGCGCTGAGTAACATTTGTAAAGGCCTGTAAAGCTTCTGCTTTAGCTCCTTTTTTATACAAGCAATCAGCCAAATAATAATTGGCATTTGTTTCAAATAAACCTTGAGGATATTTATCGAGGTATTTTCTGAAACTTGAAACGGCTGCTTCGCTATTCCCCTCCATATAATATTTTTCAGCAGAAACATAACTTAGTGAATCTTGCTCACGAACATCAATTTGTGCAAAACTACCCAAGCCTTTTGTATATTTTACGTATCCATTTAAATCGTTACGATCCATGTAAATGTTTCTCACACCTTGCAACGAAGCCTGAGCTTCTTCAGAATTTGGATACTCATTTATCACTCTTTTATAAAAGGATAATGAATTATTATAATCGTTATTATTATAGTAAACCAAACCTAATTGTAGCATCGCCTTTTTACTATAACTACTTGATGGGTACTTTTCTTTAATTGTTTTAAATTTTCGAATCGCATCATCATATTTCCCAATAGTTACATAGGATTGTCCCATCTCATATAAGGCATCATCTACATAGGGCGAACTTGGATATTTTTGAACAATATCCTGAAGTTCTGCAATTTTAGCATCGTGCTTTTTCAAAATCCCTAAAGAAATAGCCTCTTGATACATTGCATAATCGGGAGATGATTTAGAAATAGAAGCCCCTTGATTATAATAAGAAATTGCGGTATTAAAATCGCGCTGTACAAAATAGCAATCTCCAATTCGGTTATAGGCATCACCAATGGTCCTAGATGATTTATCTTTTTCTAAACTGATATATTTTCGCCACCACGATTGAGCCTCTGTATAATTTTTCTGTTTAAACTCGGCGTAAGCAATATTATAATGTGCCAAATCGAAGTGTTCAGTATTAAAGCTTCCCGGATTTAAAATATACGTATTATAATCAGCAACTGCAGCTTCATATTTTCTTAATCGATACTTTGCTTCGCCCCTCCAATAATAAGCTTTAAGTTCTAAATTATGATTGTATGTTTTGTATTTTAAACTGTACGAAAAGTAATCTATCGCATCAGCAAAACGAAGGTTTGTAAATAAATCTATTGCATGAAAATAGGCTACGCGCTGAAGCGCCTCGTATATACGCGCATTTTTCATTTGAATATTTTCGAGGGCATCTAAAGCACTTTTGTAATTTTTTGTGGTTAAGAATACTCTACCCAAATAATCGTATGCCAAATCAATTTTATCGCTATTCGGAAATTTCTCAATAAAATCGAGAAAAGAATTGATGGTTTCGTTAAACGGAGAAAACGATAATTCATAGTTTAATTTAATCGTGTTAAATAAAGCATCCTCCTGAATATCTTTATCAAAACTATATTTTGATGCAGCATCAAATGCAACACGTGCACGCTTCTTTTCATCAGACTTAATATAACAATCTGCCAAATGATAAAAGGCATTTTGAGACATTTCATCGGCTTCGCCCGTTACACGAGATAAATTATCAGCAGCTTTTGAATAATCCTTCATATAATAGAAAGAGAAACCAAGGTGGTAATAATCCTCGCGACGTGCCTTTGACGACAAACGAATGGTTTCTTCGAGATACTCTATTGATTTGGCATATTCTTTTTTCGCAAAATAAGCTTCGCCAACAATACGATACATATCTGCCTTGCGCTTGTTACTGCCATTATCGAGCATTGGCAAAGCGTATTCTATGGCCTTATCATACTCTTTCTGAAGAAAGTATATTTGTGCAATATAAAACGGAACTACCTTTGAGAAAGATGGAGAATCGTTAAGCTTATTAAAGCTCTTTAATGCAGTGTCGTAATTTTCTTTGCGATATTGTATGTGCGCGTAATAATAATTGGAAGCTTCGTAATATTTACCATCTATATTCTTCAGATCGTTAAAATAACGATTTGCCACATCAAATTCTTCTTGCTCAAAATGACAATAGCCTTTCTTAAATTTATATTCTTGAAGTGTTTCTTTATCGAGACTTCGAGAGTTTACTTTTTCGAACTGACGAAGTGCAGAGCGATATTTTTTGTTCTTTAATTGAAGATCTCCTAAATGAAAATACGCATAATCCTTTTTATTACTCTCGGGGTGATTATGTATAAACTTCTCAAACAAATAAGTTGCGTCATCGTTCTCAAGTTCTTTAGCACATAAAGCTCTGTAATATTTTGCTTCGGCATACTGATTGGTTTCTGCATCGCGCCAATTTTTCAAAGCTTTTTCAAACTGATCGCGTGCCGAACCATATTTTCCAAGACGATATAATTCTACACCTTCATCAAATAAATTTATTGGCTGCACAACGCCCAATGATTTTTGAGCTTCTATATTACTGAATACTAAAAGAGTGAGAACTATTACGGATAGCTGCTTAATGTTTATCATTCAATATAAGATTAAAGTCATTCTATTCTTCACTATGATAACGATTATCATAATGATTTATTTTTTAACGGCGCTAAAGATATAAAAGTTTTATTAGTATCCACGTTGATTAAAGAGCTCTATACAGTCATATTTAAACCTATTAATTTAGGGAGGGTGAACGCGAATAATCCTAATTATTTTTATATTTTCACAGCAGAATTTAATTAAGCTTTAAATATGAGCAAGCAAGCAGTAGCTATAGAAAACGACAACCAAAATATTGTTGAGTTTAAGAATACCCTAATCAGACACAGCGAAAATATTATACTCAAGGATGTTAACCTTGAAGTAAAGCAAGGTGAGTTTGTTTATTTAATAGGTAAGGTTGGTAGCGGAAAGTCGAGTTTACTAAAGGCCATGTATGCCGAATTGATGCTGCATGAAGGTTACGGCTTTGCTGTTGGTTATAAATTAAAGAGTATTAAATCAAAACAAATACCCTTTTTAAGACGAAAAATGGGTATTATTTTTCAAGATTTTCAATTATTGAGTGATAGAACAGTTTATGAAAACCTGAACTTTGTTTTAAAAGCTACTGGTTGGAAAAATAAAAAGGAAATGGATATCAGGATCCGTGAAGTTTTATCACAGGTAGATATGGTTCATAAGGGTTACAAAAAACCACACATGTTATCTGGTGGCGAACAGCAACGCATTGGTATTGCTAGAGCTTTATTAAATGAGCCAGAACTTATTTTAGCAGATGAGCCAACAGGTAACCTTGACCCAGAAACTACTGATGATTTAATGAAATTATTACACGAGATTTCCTCGTTAGGGAAAACAGTGATAATGGCTACCCACAACTACAATATTATTAAAAAATACAAAGGAAGAACTTTGCTTTGTCAGGATGCTAAACTAAAAGAACCTGAAACAAGTGAACTAGAACTAGATAACTAATTTAACTAGCTCAGCTGTTGCCATATTAATGGAAATAGCAACAAATAATCCTTTAGCTCGAGCTTTAAATGTTTTAATGCTCGGGTCATTCGGGCCTCAACAGTTTTTTTACTGATTCCAAGTTTATCGGCTATCTCAGCATTCTTTAGGTCTTCGAATCTACTCATCTCAAAAACAGTTCGCACCTCTTCTGGTAATTTATCTAAGGCTGCTTCTATTTTAATTTGTAATTCATCGGCAATCATCACTTCATCACCAATACGTTGTAATGATTGGTATTGCATTTCCAACTCATGATGCTGTATAATATCATAATGCCTTATCGCCGTTTGCTTGTTCCTGATAAAGTTGAGACTATTGTTTTTTACAATGGTATATAAGAAGTTGCGAATATTAGTATTGTCGTTAATACTCTCTCTTATCTCCCATAATTTTAAAAAAGCATCTTGCACTATTTCTTGTGCATGCTGCTGATTATTTAAATATTGCAGTGCTAGGTGGTATAAAACATCGTAAAACTCAAAGTATATAGCCTCGTAAGCATGCTTATTACCTCGCTTAAGTGAAACTAAATCAATTTTGAATGGAACTAAATGCATATCTAAAATCAGGTGACTAATTAAACTATCAATACTAATATTTACACAAATTAACATTTATTTGTAAATATAATCGTGTCTGAAGGTTTATATAATGTACCTGCGAGTCATGAATACAATTATCCTCTCATTATTTTTAATGATTTCATTAACGAATACCTCCCTTTCATTTAGCAAGCCAATATTTCACTACTACATATTAATCTCATCAACTTGCAAGCTGATATTTCAATGTTGGAGTACAATCTTATCAAGATATTCCCACTCCTTTCTTCATTGGATATTACCCTTTCAATAAAATCTCTAATATTTCAGGTTGATACCCAATATTTCACTAAACCTATAGTCCTTTCGCGACTTGCAGAGCTTTTTTTTGATAAAGCTTGCCTGTAAACAATAAAAAAACCTCAATAGAAATTATTCCATTGAGGTTTTTATTACGATAAGTATTAGACTATTTTATCTGTACTTTTTCAATCACTTTAGTTTCATTACTTACAATTTCAACAATGTATAAACCTTTGGCCATATCGCTTACATTAATTGTAGTTAAGCTTGAACTATTAGTCAAAACTTTAATTTTATTACCCGAAATAGAATATATAGTAATTGTACTTCCTACAGGCGAAGCTACATTAATTAATGCGCTTGCAGGATTAGGATATATTTTATAATCAAAATCCTCGTTTCCATCTACCATTGTAGCATCATCAGCAGTTAATGGTACAGTAAAATCAGTGCTGGCATCAGAAACTGTTATGGTTGATGTAGCATCATAAAACCCATTCTTTGTAGCTGTATAAGAATACTCTCCTACTTCAAGCGCATCTGTTGTGCACATACCCTGATTATCGGTTATGTAGTTTTGATTATTAATAGACACAGACGCTCCTGATACAGGATTACCATTGTCGTTTCTTACCAAAGTAAAGGTTACAGGGTGAGCCTCTGTTTTCACAAACGAAATATCATCTATATACATACTGCCTACATTTGTACCAACTACGTTAGGTATATTAAATGTCATAGCCATTTCTGTTAAAACAGGCTCACCAGCTACTACATCATCAGGATTATAGTACACCAACTGTGTTAACTCAACCCACTCATCTCTTGCTATATCACTAGGCACTTCCCACTTTATAGTTTGATAACCAGATCCAGAGGCTGCTTTCACGTTGGTTAAGAATTCGCTAAAATACGTTTTATTACTCTCTACAAATACTTTTAAAGATGCAGCATAATAAGACCCGCTAATTACCTTAAAGTAACCTCCTTTTCCTGAAGTTGAAGAGACAGGCAATTTTGTATCTTCTGCAAAGTCAGGATCTGCAATCACCTCCAAAGCATAAGCTCCAGTAGCTACTTCATCAGTACTTAGCATTGCATGAGTTCTGTGTTTTTCATTAATCCACCAAGAATCTGGCCCATACTCAAAACCAAAATAAGAGTAATCCATAATAAAATCAGGATTATCAGTGTCAATTGGATCTTCAAGTTTTATATCATCAATATATATATAACCTGCTCCTGAATTTGGACGATAATCTCCTAAGACACGAAGCTGTATCTGCTTTGGTTTTTCTGCTTTTGTACCTACTGTTGGTATATTTATAGTTGCTCTAAGCGTAACCCAAGCATCACGAACAGTAACACTTGATAAATCCCATTGCGTTTGCGCCCATACATTTGTAACACCATCATCATAATTATCCTTAGGGTCAGAATAAATAGTTTTTATTTTATCTACAATGGTATTGTCTCCAGATGGTATATAAACCTTGAAAGATAACACATAATCTCCTGGAATTGTTACACTTGGTTCTGAGCCTATTTTTGCTGTAGCACCGCAGTCAGCACGCCACTCCTTATCTGCATTAAGCGAATAATCATCTGACCCAATTTTTAAACTATAAGTACCTTCTGATGCAAACTCATTACTTTGTATCATATGGTTATTAGCATCAGCCGTAATCCACCATCCAAAAGCTAAGTTTGATCCATCTCCATTAATATCTGCATCTTCAAATCCATAATAATCTGATTGCAAATATTGCGCATTAGTATTTACTGAAAGTAACAATAATGCCATTGCCATTACTAATTGTAATTGTTTGTTCATAGTGTAATTTTTACTTATTCAACTTACGTTTATACACAAATTAACACTTGATATTTTGTTAATATGTATAGCTGAATAAATACCGTGTACTTAAGAATAATCACACTTATACACTACTCACAACCTATAACTTACAAGCAAAAGACATTAACAATCATTTCCTTTTACCAAGCAAAACACAAACAAAAAAAGCTGATAAGAGTGGCTCTTATCAGCTTTTAAATATTTATTCAATGTATTTTTATTGTATCTGAATCTTCTCAATTATTTTAGAACCTTCGCTCACTATTTCTACAATGTATAAGCCCTTAGCCAAATCAGTAACACTAATTGATGTTAGCTCAGAAGTAGTATTAATAACTTTTGCTTTATTACCCGAAATTGAATAGAACGAAACAACACTTCCCGCAGGCGTTGCAACATTTACAACAGATGTTGCAGGGTTTGGATAAACTGCATGATCAAAATCGCTTGGATTACTAATATTAGTAGATGTTTCCTCTAATTTAATGTAGCGGAGGTCGATATTATTCATATCAGCTAAGACAAAAGAACCTGTTGCTTCATTAAAACCATCGGCATTAACTGTATACGAGAATGTTCCCGGAGTTAAAGCATCTCCATTGTGATAAAATTCGGCATCAACTTGCGTTAATGAAACATCATTACCTGCTCCATCAGTTAATGAAACAATTGCTGTTTTAATATCAATACCCGAATCATAATTAATAACTGCTAGGTTTACATTATACATGCTTTCCTGTACTCGAACAGTTCTGTTAGTTGCAGTAAAGTCAACTGTACCTGATAAAGTATTGGTTCCAAAAAGTTCGTAAGTGTATGTATCTTCACCTAAACCACCTATCCACACTCTTCCGGCACCGTTATTGGTTTCCTTGACATAAACTTCAACACCATTCTTATCCTTAGATATAACCATAGCACCTTTTAATACATCGCCAGTTGCGTCTTTTGCTTCAACAATTATTTGGGCAGATTTTCCTGCTTGCAGGGTAACAACTTCTTGTGGCATGTTATCAGACACTACAAAATCTTCAATAATATTAAGGTCGTAAGCATTACGAGCAATAGCAACAGTATACGTTCCTTGTGGTACATTAAATTCCACTATACCTGTAGTTGGAACATCATCTGTAGACTTAGGACTAGATAAGGTTTCACCATTAATAGTAACATTGGCACTCTCTATTGGGTTACCCTCAGTATCTTGAATTAAAAATGTAACTGTCTCATCTGGAATAACTTCCTCAATAAGGATGTCATCAATGTACATCAAACCATCCTCAGAACCGGTTAATGTTGTTTGGTTTAAATTAATAACTAGTGTTGAACTTACTTCCTGATCAACCTCATTATCCGTACCTGCATATGTGAAGCTACTCTCCAATTCCTGCCATACACCTCTAGATGATGTTACATTTAATGCAGGAAAGTTCATATAGCCAGTACCTCCAGAGCTTTTCTTCATAGCGCAACTAACTTTAGAAAAATAGGCTTTATCTGCACCTTCCCCTAAGAAAACTCTTAATGACAGTTTATAAGTTTTCCCTTCTACAAGTGTTAAAGTACCACCTTTATTAAGGTTAGATGTAGCAACTTGTTTCTTATCATCTGAAGTCATATCGTGCTTTACTTCAAACTTCATACACTTACCAGATGATGCCGTTGCTATATCCTCACTGACTTCAGCAAAGGTAATCACTCCACTATTGGTATATGACCAATCTGATGTGGCACTAGTTTTAAAGTTAAAATAATCTGCATCCATTACCTGAGCACCAACATTAAACCCAAATGTTAGCATGATAGCTATTAAATAAAAGTGTAATTGTTTTTTCATAATTGTAAATTTTATGTAAGTAGTTTGTGTAAATATTATTTATCAATATTTGATAACACTAATTAACAGATTTCCTATTTTCTGCTTGTTCGGTACAATAACAATCTTGTACTCCGTGATAAACTCGAAATTATCACTCAATATAATTCACTATCAAACAGACAATAACATCTACAAACAAAAAAAGTCAGCACTTATGTGCTGACTTTAATAACTAATGCAAAAAAGCGGTTTATTTCTTCTTCTTATGTGCGTAAAGTTTATTCATTTGTTCTTTACTACACACTTCTTTAATTTTTGTCATAGAAGCTTTATTTACTTCTTTTACTTTAGCTTTAAACTCATCCGTACCTTTTCCTAGCTCATCGTAAGCAGCTGCACGCTGAATGTATTGTTCTTTTTTAATTTCGTAAACTTTAGTTTTTTGGTCAGTATCTAATCCCATAACCTCAACCATCTCATTTACTTCTCCATCTAGTTTTGCCTGCATTTTTGGTTTCAATTCTTGAGCAAATACATTACTCATTCCTAATGTTAAAACAATCGCCAATAACGCTACTCTCAAAATACTCCTCATCTCTTATTATTTTTATAAATATGTAAGAACCTCAACTATAAAGCTGGCTCAATAATTATTTTTACATTTTAAAATTACAACCTAAGATTACCTTATGTGAGCTAAGGAGTACAAACATTGTGCTAGAGTGTATGAGTGATCTACTTTTAGTAATAAACTTACATTTTCTGAATCATGATCCTGTCTAAATAAAAAACTCCAGGACCACCAAATTTAGGATTCTGAGAAACAGAAATTATCATGGATGAATTAATAGGCTCTTCAACAACCAACCGTTGTGCCAGCTCAACCCACTGCTCTTTTGGTGCTGAATAAAGTTTCCAAACCAAATTTACAAAAGGAGAGTTCTCAGATTCTTTAAACTTGATGCCAAAACTTTTGGGATAGGTCTTATTTATCCAAACATATGCTGTTACTTTGTATACACCTGGCTCCAATATAACTTTCTCGCGTTTTGCAGCATTTGCTTTTGCACCACAGTGCATTTGTATATTCTGACTTACATTTGAATAATCATCGCAATCAAATTTTAAACTAAAATTTCCATCAAAAACATTTTCATCTGTAAACGACCAATAGTCTTTTGATTGAATAAACCATTTAGATGGTTCTTCAAATCCATAAATGGCATCATCAAGTAAGTTTTGTGCATGTATAGTTGTTGTGCCTATAAATAAAAATAGACAAAACTGAATTTTAAATAATCGCATGTAATAGTAGTATGTAGGTGTTTTTGTTTTGAACGAAGTAACCATGTTAAACATTTGCTCTTTAACATGGCTCTTCAAAAATGTAGTTTCTATTGAGTTATTTTAATATCATCAATATATAATACTCCTGCGCCACCCCATTTAGGATTTGTTGAAACTTGAATGGCCATTTTTGTTGACACCGCTTTTTCAAGTGTAAACTTTTGTGTTAATTCTACCCATTCTCCCTTTACGGTTTTTTTAAGTTTCCATGAAAGTTGAACAAAAGGTGAAGAGCCACTTGCTGCCAAGTTAGTACCAAACGAAAGTGGTGCATTTTCGCCAAGCCAAACCATCATTGAAATTGTGTAGGTACCTGGATCTAATTTTACTGTACCATCATTTGGCTTATTTCCAGTATTTCCTATTTGCGCAGCCATATTACTACCTTTAACTGTAGATAAATCATCGCAGTTAAACTTTAAGCTTTGCTTACCTTCAAATGCCTTCTCTGATGTGAGCTCCCAATTTGCTTTGTGCTGTATCCATAATGCTTTACCTGGATTCTCAAAGGTATATACATCGCTATTTAATAAATTATCTTGCGCTGTAGCGTTTAATGAAAATGCCATAATTACGGCAACAATTGTTGTTTTAATAAACTTCATCTTGTGTTATTTAATGTTATACAGTTATATTATTCAATAACACAAATTAACACTCTTACTCATTTACAATTGAACTAGCGAATCTAAACCCTGTACTTTTCAGTAAATATATTCTTTTGTAAACCATATCATACTGACTGTATGAGCATAGCTTTAGCATGGCAGATTCTTATTTTACTAAATTCTCTCTTTGTAAATAAAAACCCTCTCTAGTTTTATATTAACTTTTAACTTAATATTAGATAATTAACAATCTAATTAAACAATTTTGACTAATATAACCCTGATTCCACGTTTACATTTTTAGTAAGAACAGCTACAATTTTGTGACTTTTGGGGAATATCTAGAGGAACTACCATTTTTTTTAAAATTAATTAACACCAATGAAATACACTGATTTCAATATGAATGAGCAAAATCACACATATATAATGACTTCTGTCATGTTGTAATTTATTTTGGCATTATTTTTGATTATCATAAAAATATAAGGGTTAAAAGTAAAACCTTTTCAATAACTAATAAGTATAAGTAATTATACTAACCATAATGATTTTAATATGTGCAATCAATTCTGACTAAACATTAGAATTTTAAAACTGTAGGATTATGAACTTACGAATCACATCAAAAGCTAAAAACAACCAGATCTCATTTTTAATTGCATTAGATAATTTTATATCTAAAAGTCCAACAATGGCAATTAAACGCCTGAATCAGTTTCTATCGAAACGAAAACCTGGCTTTAACTTGAGAGCTGATGAGAACACAAATCATCGTATTGATTTGTATGATGGTAATAAGTTGATTGCTTACTATAACTAAGCATATAAATAAATATAAATAGAAAAGGGTATCTAGCTAGATACCCTTTTCTATTTATATTTATTTATAGTTAAAAACCTAATGGTATTCTTCTTCAATACACTACCTACTAATACATTTCATCAGCATCGGAAACTCATGCACAAAGTTCTCAGTAAATATGCCTGAGTTGAGGTTTTCTTCAATCTCTTCGATAGTCCAAAACCTACCTTCACTAACTTCATCGGGCGAACAACTCAGAGCTTCATCGCTAATGCAAGTAAAAGCAAACACAAGTTCTCTTTCCATATCCGTTTCCCACACATAAGTTTTAAAAGGTTCGGCCTGAAATTGTTTTAGCCCAATCTCTTCACTAGCTTCTCGCTGTAGCGATAAATCAATAGATTCACCATCGGCAACATGTCCCCCAACCGCGGTATCCCATTTGCCAGGTGCTACTAATTTATTCATCGCTCGCTTTTGCAAAAACAAATCTCCTCTGCTATTAAAAACCTGTAAATGCACTACAGGGTGTAATATCTTTGATCCTGAATGCGCCACACTTCTGGGCATTTTACCTTCAACAGCACCCGCTTCATTCACAATAGGTAACCACTCCTCTCTCCCATACTTGGCTCCTTGTTGTTTCTTTCGGTACCACTCAAACGCAAAAAATACACCAAACAGTGCATAAAATCCGGGTCCACTTATGGCTACCCAAACAGCATTACTCATAAATAAGGCAGCTGCAAAAACAAATAAGGTGTGCCCCAAAACCAACCAAAATATTGTTCTAATACTTTTTAGCATTTCATATTGCTGCCAAGCACTAAACTGCATACCCTTCATATATCGCCCGGCCATCATCATCATGATATTTTGTTTGCCATAGGCTGATATGCCCAATATCGCACAAAATAATAAGCCAATAATACCTGGTTTAAGTTTAAAAAACACATCACTTTCTAACACTATGGATACCAATCCCATAAGAACCAATAGACCCACATCAAACAATACAAACTTATCGGGCTTTTTACCCTTTATTAGGCTGTAAACTATTTCAATACCTCCAAAGGCTATTGCTACAATTAAACCCACTTCAGTACCCCAAATACTATCGGCTAATATAAAAACGAGTAAAGGCGCTAAGCCGGGTAATAATTTTTTAAGTAAAATTCGAATATCCATATGCTTCAATCTAAGTGTGCAAATGAAGTAAAACTTATTTTGTCTTTCAAATTATTAAGTCAGTTCATTCGTTTTTAGCTGGTAGTCAGCGGCAAAATTTATCCAGCAAAAATATAAAACCAAGCTGTGAATAGCATTTATATAGATTCAATAGAACTACCATCAAACATTTTTCTGCATCAACGGTTAGTTTATCACTATTAGAGGTATTAATCTTATATAATAACAATAGTTAGCAAAGATTCTGAAAGTATATTAACTACTAACATCTGACTGAAAACTAACGAACTATTAATATAATGAGTATAAAAAAAATCGATAACGACACTCAATTAAACACAATTCTGCAAAAAGTGGATGCGTTTAAGGAGACTCTCAATACAATACATCAGCAAAATGCTAAACAAAAGGCACGTCATAAAAGCAGAGCCAAATTATTGGCCCGCGAACGTATTGATTTATTAGTAGATGAAGGAACCCCTTTTATCGAATTATCAGCCCTTGCTGCCTTTGATCAATATGACAATCAATTTCCCTCAGCGGGTATAATTACTGGCATAGGAATTATCAACGGAATAGAGAGCATTATTATAGCTAACGATGCCACAACCAAAGGTGGCACCTACATAAAAGAAACCATAAAGAAACATCTCAGAGCCCAAGAAATTGCTGAAGAAAATAACCTAGCTTGTGTTTATTTGGTAGACTCAGGCGGTATTTTTTTACCTGAACAAGCCAACGTATTTCCTGACAAGAATGACTTTGGACGCATTTTCTATAATCAAGCGCGTTTATCCGGAAAGGGCATTCCACAAATTAGTATTGTAATGGGATCGTGTACTGCAGGTGGTGCATATATTCCGGCCATGAGCGATGAAACAATTATAGTAAAAAACCAGGGTACCATATTCTTAGGCGGTCCTCCATTAGTAAAAGCCGCAACCGGAGAAGAAGTTAGTCCTGAAGAATTAGGTGGTGGATTATTACACACTACTGAATCAGGAGTTGCTGATCACTTAGCAGACGACGATCATCATGCCATAGAAATTTGCCGTACTATTTTTAAAACTTTACCACAAACTAAAAATAATAGTAGGCAACAGCAAGAAGCCAAAGCCCCTCTGACAGATATTAACGATATGTACTCGGAAATTCCAGAACCAGGAAGCTCTGTGAAAGATGTTAAAAAACTTATCGGTTTTATTGTTGACGAAAGCAAGTTTGATGAGTTTAAAGCCAATTACGGAACTACCCTCGTTACAGGGTTTGCCCATATTAACGGCTATAATGTTGGTATACTTGCTAATAATGGCATTCTTTTTTCAGAGTCTGCACAAAAAGGGGCACATTTTATACAACTCTGTAATTCTCGCAATATACCAATGGTATTTCTTCAAAACATTACCGGCTTTATGGTTGGTAAAGAGTATGAACGAAGAGGAATTGCCAAAGATGGTGCTAAAATGGTAAACGCCTTGGCCAATTCTGAAGTACCTTTCTTTACCATAATGATTGGTGGTAGTTATGGTGCCGGAAACTATGCCATGGGCGGAAGAGCCTTCAACCCTCGTTTGTTATTCTCTTGGCCCAATTCTAGTATTTCGGTAATGGGGCCGCAACAAGCAGCAGAAGTATTAGCTACCGTAAAAAAGGATCAAGCCAAAGCGCTAGGTAAAGAAATTTCTGAAGAAGATATTGCAAAACTTAAAGAGCAAACCGTAGAGAGTTATCAATCTCAAGCATCTCCCTATTATGCCACTAGTCGTTTGTGGGATGATGGAATTATTGATCCTAAAGATACGAGGTTGGTATTAAGTATTGGTTTAAGTATCAGCCAAAACAAACCCAATAAAAAATCTAATTACGGTATTTTTAGAATGTAAAAGATTACCTGTACATAATAGAAACCTTAAAACAGATATATATGCAAACGATCACTTTTTCTATTGAAAACAAAATTGCTTATTTAGGTCTTAACCGACCAGAAAAACGCAATGCTTTAAATAGAGTATTAATTGAAGAAATAATTGAGACTTTAGAAACCAGCAAAGCCAATAGAGATATCCGAGTTTTAGTACTCTATGGTGAAGGCGAAACATTTTGCGCTGGTGCCGATTTAGAGTGGATGAAACAAGGTGTTGTGCAAGATAAAACACGCAATATTAACGATGCTAAATTGTTTACTACACTCTTCAATCTGATACATAAATTCCCTAAACCAGTTTTATGCGAGGTGCAGAAATCTGCATTTGGTGGCGCTGTAGGAATAATGGCATGTTCTGATATTGTAATAGCTGATAAAGATGCTGTTTTTGGTTTTCCTGAAATCAAACTAGGACTCATTCCGGCAACTATTGCACCTTATATTCTAACAAAAATGGGAAGTAGCAACACCCGTAAACGTCTTTTAATACCCGACCCATTTACTGCTGAAGAAGCCTTAAACGAAGGTTTGGTGCATTTTATAACTGAAAAAAATAGCCTACGAGAAACTACCATAAGAATTGCTCAATCTATTGCACAGGCAGCACCTGCAGCAATTATTCAAACCAAAGATTTGATTCATCGCCTTGAGGAAAATGTAGAAGAAGAAACAGCACATCTTTTTTGCGCCAGACTTATTGCCGGAGCACGAACTTCGAGCGAAGGACAAGAAGGAGTTAAAGCTTTTTTAGAGAAAAGAAAACCCTACTGGATTGAATCTAACTCAAATTAAGAACTCACGTAAATTATCATTATGATAAAACGAATACTGATTGCGAACAGAGGAGAGATTGCTGTTCGCATTATTAAAACAGCGCATAAATTAGGCATTGAAACTGTTGCTATATATACGCAGCAAGAAGACCATGCCTTGCACATACAGAAAGCCAACTTTAAGGCCTTACTGCGTGGCAATGATTTGCAATCGAGTTACCTCGATATAGAACAAATTGTAGCTATTGCAAAACAATATGACGCAGATGCCATTCATCCTGGATATGGCTTCTTATCTGAAAACTCAACTTTTGCCCAACACTGTATCGATAATAATATCATTTTTATAGGCCCTTCTCCTGAAGCCATTCAGTTAATGGGTAATAAAAACAGAGCCAATACAATAGCTGCACAAAACAAAGTGCCACTACTTAAAAAGATAAGTGGTACTATTGATGAAATGATATCACAGGCCGGTGAATTAAAATTACCGCTTGTAATCAAAGCTGCCATGGGTGGTGGCGGAAAAGGAATGAGAATTGTTCGCAATTTAGATGATCTCCCTTCTGAGATAAAGCGTGCAGGAGAAGAATCGTTACGATACTTTGGAAGCAATGAAGTATATATCGAACAATACATTGAAAATCCACGTCATATCGAAGTGCAAATATTGGCTGATGAACACGGTAATACCTTGCACCTATATGAGCGCGAATGTTCGATACAAAGGCGCCATCAAAAAATAATTGAAGAAGCCCCAGCTCCAAACTTAAGCGAGGAACTAAAATCCAAGCTTTATGCCGATGCCATTAAGCTCGCTAAAAGCATCTCATACAAAAATGCAGGTACCATCGAATTTTTATTAGCCAATAATAGGGAGCACTACTTTCTTGAAATGAACACAAGAATTCAGGTAGAACATCCAGTTACTGAGGTTATCACAGGTATTGATATTGTTGAGCAACAAATTAGAATTGCCGAAGGCAAAGCGCTGCCATTCAACCAAAATCAACTTGCCGTTTGCGGACATGCCATAGAAGCACGTATTTATGCCGAAAACCCCGAAGATAATTTTAAACCTTCTTTCGGTAGAATACTAACTACACATATTCCGCATCATAATAATATCAGAATCGATGGTGGTGCACAAGCAACAGAAAACCTTAATCCTAATTTTGATCCGCTCCTTAAAAAGGTAATTGCTAAAGGCAATACCAGATTGGAAAGCATTGCAATATTGCAAAAGTTTTTAAACGAATACGCCCTGTTTGGAGTTACCACAAATAGAGAGTACTTAATCAATATAATTAATGATGAAGATTATATAAATGCTAATATCTCAACGGCATTCTGCAAACTAAAAACAGCACTTTTATCAAACAATAAAAAACTGTCAACTGATACAAAAACCGTATTAACCGCAGCATATTGGGCATTAAAAAACAGACCAAGCAGCACACCTTCCTCAACATGGCATTCTCTTGGTTATTGGAGACAATATGCTAAAGCAGTATTGAATATGGATAGTGCACAAGTACCTTCCACTTTGCTTGATCACCACAAAACTGGTTTAAGCTTTAAATTTGAAGATAGCAATCCGCTTTCGGTTACTAATATTCAAATTGAACAAAATGAGCTAAGTTTTATTATAGATGATGTATTCGCTAAGTTGAATTATTTTATTAGCGAAGAAGGGGCATTTTACTTGCAATATAAAGGAGAAAAACATCTGATTATCGACAAGCCTGAACGGATAAAACGAATTAGTGCCAATGGTACTAATACTATAAAATCGTTGAAAGCGCCTATACCAGGAAAAATAATTGAGATATTGGTTAACGAAGGTGATCAGATAAAAAAAGGTGATACACTAATGATTTTAGAAGCTATGAAAACCGAAAATAATCTTCTTGCATGGAAAGATACCACAATTACAAACATCAATATTACTGTAAATGATCAGGTTCAATTGGATCAAATATTAGTAGAAACCGAATAGAAATTCAGACATATATAATCACACTAACGATATTAAAAAGCACAAATTAATGAATCCATATTACTCAGAAGAAAAAGAAGCATTCAGACAAAAAGTAAGATCTTTTGCCGAACAAGAAATAAAACCTCTTGCTGCAGAACTCGATACCAATGAAATATTCTCAACTGAACTGTCGCAAAAAATGGGTCAAGCAGGCTTATATGGCATTGACCTTGATAAAAAATATGGTGGACAAGGATTAGATACACAATCTTATATAATTGCTGTTGAAGAAATAGCTAGAGTTGATGGCTCTCAGGCTGCAACTATGGCTGCACATAACTCTTTGGGTGTATCGCCCATTTATAATTATGGAACCGAAGAACAAAAGCAAAAACTATTGCCATCGCTATTAAATGGTGACAAGTTGTGGGCTTTTGGATTAACCGAAGAAAATGCAGGTTCTGATGCTAGAGGTGTTGAAACCAGCGCCACTAAAACCGCTGAAGGTTGGGAGCTTAATGGCACCAAACGCTACATTACAAATGGTAGTAGCGAAATGATGGCTGGCATCACAGTTTTAGCGCAAACTGGCGAAAAAAATGGAAAAGCCTCCTACTCTACCTTTATTTTAGATAGAAATACTAGTGGGTTCTCTACCAAAAGAACTCTAGGCAAAATGATGTGGCGCGCTTCTGATACAGCGGAAATTAAAATCGATAAATGTCTCGTTAGCGATAATGATTTATTAGGCGAACAAGACAAAGGCTTATCTCAAATGCTAAAAACTTTAGATTCAGGACGCTTATCCATAGCTGCCATGGGATTAGGTTTGGCTCAGGGTGCGTTTGAATTAGCGCTTGCCTATTCAAAAGAGAGACAGCAATTCGGAAAGGCTATTCACAACTTTCAAGCAGTGCAGTTTAAACTTGCCGATATGGATTTACAAATAGAATTGGCTCGTAATTTATTATACAAAGCTTGTTGGTTGAAGGATAACGGACAGCCTTTCGGCAAAGAAGCTGCTATGGCCAAATTATATTGTTCCGAAGTGGCTAAAAATGTATCCGACGAAGGAGTACAGATATTTGCAGGAGCAGGCTTATTCCAAGGTGCAGATATTGAGCGTTTTTATCGCGATCATCGTATATTAAGAATTGGGGAAGGAACAAGTGAAATATTGAAATTAGTTATTTCAAGGCACCTTGGTGTTTAAGATTCATTTTTGATCTAGACATTAGCTGATATTAATTTTATTATTTTGCAACATAATAAATTCTATACATTTCCTTGTAAGGATACAACCTTAATCTAATGTCTAGATACTATAATTAACCATGGAAGATAGAAAGAAAGACCATATAGCATTAGCTTTTAAAGCAAACTTAAGTAACTCTGAAAACGATCAGCGTTTTAGTTACGAACCTTTATTGGCGGCGCATCCAAACGGAGAAACATCGCCCATTAAATTTTTAGGCAAAACAATGCAACACCCGTTTTGGATTTCCTCAATGACGGGAGGCACTAAACATGCCAATGAAATCAATAGAAATTTAGCTAAAGTAGCTCAAAAGTATGGTTTAGGAATGGGCTTAGGCTCGTGCCGATCTTTACTCGATTCTGATAGAAACCTATCGGATTTCAATGTACGTTCGCTAATTGGTGATGAGCAGCCCTTTTATACCAACCTAGGAATTGCACAATTAGAACAGCTGATTGATAATGATGAAACAGATAAAATACTCCATCTAAATGATACACTTAAAGCCGATGGATTAATTATTCATATCAACCCATTGCAAGAAGCCTTTCAGCCAGAAGGCGACCGCTTTAAATATGCGCCCATTGAAACTATAAAAAAGCTAATCAGCAAGCTCAATATTCCTATTATTGTAAAAGAAGTTGGTCAAGGAATGGGATACGAAAGTCTGAAAGCTTTACTACAGTTAGATATTGAAGCTATTGAATTTGGTGCCTTTGGAGGAACTAATTTTACCAAACTTGAGCAGCTTCGCAATACAAATATTTACGAACAATCAGATAGCTTTTCGTATGTGGGCCATACTGCTGAAGAAATGACCTTAATGGTAAATCATATACTGGAAGAAATAGAACCTAAATGCAAACAACTTATTATTTCAGGCGGCATTAACAATGTATTGGATGGATATTATCTAACGCAAATAAGTAAGCTTCCTGCAGTAATTGGAATGGGTTCTGAGTTCTTAAAACATGCCATCATTGATTTCGATGATCTTGATGAATTTGTGAGTGAATTGGTAGAAGGCTATAAATTGGCAAGTCATTTTTTAAGAGTCAGACAATAATACTTACAAGAAGAAATAACTATCAACAACTAGCTAATTACTAGAATAATGATAAAAGGATTCTCAAAACTATCAGCTAAACAAAAAGTACAGGAGCTTACCGCAGCTTATGGTTTATCTTCCGACTTTAATAAAACTATAACGCAGCATATTCATCCTGATTTACAGGAAAAATACAATCAATTTTCTGAGAATACAATCAGCAACTTTTACATGCCTTTTGGTGTTGCTCCGAGCTTTGTAATCAATAACAAAGAGTATGCAATACCAATGGTTATTGAAGAAAGTTCTGTTGTTGCTGCAGCATCTAAGGCTGCCAAATTTTGGAGTTCAAGGGGTGGCTTTCGAACCAAAGTAATATCTTCTAAAAAAGCAGGTCAACTCTTCTTCAAAACAGACATTGCTTATGAAGAACTCATTCTTCATAAATCTGAAATCGAGGATTTCTTAATCAATTCAGTTAAGGACATTACTGCCAGCATGGAAAAACGCGGTGGTGGTATATTAGGTATGAATTTACTTAAAGAAAATACGGATGATAATAATCTGTTTTGTCTTTTGGTAGATTTTGAGACCAAAGATTCAATGGGCGCCAATTTTATTAACTCCTGCCTTGAGGCAATGGGTGAAGCTCTGAAAGAATTTGTATCCACGCATTTCAATTCTGGCGATGATACATCTACTCAAATAATCATGGCCATCTTATCAAACTATACGCCCGAGTGCCTAGTCGAATGCACAGTTGAATGCAGTATTGATGAATTAGCACCCTATGCAGGAAGCTATTCTGCTGCAGATTTTGCCTTACGCTTTAAAAATGCAGTAGATATTGCCAATACCAATACGCACCGTGCAGTAACGCATAATAAGGGTATTATGAATGGAATTGATGCTGTAGTATTGGCTACAGGTAATGATTTTCGTGCTATTGAAGCTGGTGTTCATGCCTATGCTGCGCAAAATGGAAAATATTTGGGCTTAACTGAAATTACGCTGGATAAAAACAACTTTAAATATACATTACGAGTTCCTTTGGCTGTTGGAACTGTTGGAGGATTAACTAAACTGCATCCAATGGCAAAAAATGCATTAGAATTACTTCAGTCGCCAAATGCTCATGAGCTAATGCAAATAATGGCTGCTGCTGGTATGGCCAATAATTTTTCTGCAATTGCAGCCTTGGTTACCAGTGGTATTCAAAAAGGACATATGAAAATGCACCTATCTAATATACTTGAAGAATTTGCTTGCAACGCACAAGAAAAAGAAGAAGCCGAGAATCATTTTAATTCAAATACGATCAGCCACTCGGCTGTAAAATCATTTATAGCTAAAATTCGTTCCTAAGATGGAAAAACAAGAGGCAATTTTTAAATCTAGGGGAAACGGCAAACTATTGCTATCAGGCGAATATCTGATACTAAAAGGAGCTAAAGGATTATCTCTTCCCACCAAATACGGACAAGATTTGGAGGTATATACACATAACGGTGAAACCATTTTATGGGAGAGTTATAATTTAGATGGTTTATGGCACAAAGTAGAGCTAGATAAATCGTTAAAAATAATTGAAACTACAGACAATCAATTTGCAGAACGTTTACAAGCCATTTTAAAGCAGTGCTTAATTCAAAGTACAATTAACGCTTCTGGCCTTGGAGGAAAAAAATTCATTACAACTATAGATTTTGATACGGCATGGGGACTAGGAAGCAGCTCTACCCTCATTTATAACTTATCGCAATATTTTAATATAGATGCTTATGAATTGCAATTGAAGACCTTCAATGGATCAGGATATGATGTAGCAAATGCAGGAATAGATAGTCCTATATTTTACGAATTAAATAATAAAAAGCCGTTTTTTAAAGCAGTTCAATTTTCGCCAAGCTTTAAAAACCAACTCTTTTTTATCTATTCGGGCAAAAAAGTAAGTTCGCAAAAAGCTATTTCAAAATTTATTGATAAGCCCATTCAAAATAGAACAATTACATCGGTAAGCCAATTAAGCGACCTTATCTCAGTTACTAATAATATTGATGATTTTATTAAGCTGATTAAGTTGCATGAAGATACCATTGGCGAATTAATTGATCAAAAGCCCTTGGGAAAACAGTTTTTCTCTGATTTCAGAGGGACAACAAAATCCTTAGGTGCCTGGGGAGGAGATTTCTTTTTGGCAGCCACCTACGAAAATGAAGCATATGTAAGAAATTATTTTACCGATAAAGGCTTTGAAATTATATTCAATTACGACCAAATCATATTACAGAATGACTAAAACTAATTATATAAAAATAGAAGGAAGAGTTAGTGTATCTGCTCCATCAAATATTGCCATTGTAAAATATTGGGGAAAAAAGGATATTCAAATACCGGAAAATCCTTCCATTAGTTTTTCGCTAAATAACGCCATTACCCAAACATCAATTCAATACAAGCGTATTCCTTTACAGGATATTTTCTCGTACGATTTTGCTTTCGAAAACAAAACCAATAAAGCATTTGAGAAAAAGCTTGTTACCTTTTTTAATAGAATAGAAAACAAATTGCCTTGGCTAAAGAGTTTCTATTTAAACATACAAAGCTCTAATACATTCCCGCATTCAAGTGGCATCGCATCATCAGCAAGTAGTTATGCAGCTTTAGCAATAGCATTAGCCGAAATTCACACTCAAATTACTGGAGAAAAACTTAGTATGCCTATTATTTCTGAGATGGCTCGTTTGGGTTCTGGTAGTGCGTGTCGATCTGTTTATGGAGCATGGAATACTTGGGGCGAAACTCCCATCATTAATGGTAGTAGCAATAAGTATGCACAGCCTTTGAAAACAAAAACACATCCAAATTTTCAAAACATTCATGATTCGATTCTATTAGTCAGTAAAAAGGAAAAAAGTGTGAGTAGTACTGTTGGTCATCAATTGATGGAGAATCATCCATACAAGGAAGGACGCATCAGGCAAGCGCATGCTAACATGAAATTAATTACAGAAGCAATTGAGCAGGGCAATTGGACAAGTTTTACAGAAATTACAGAACTTGAAGCACTCAGCTTGCATGGCTTAATGATGAGCTCTACCCCATCCTATTGCTTACTGGAACCAAATTCCTTAGCTATTATTAATAAGATTAGAGATTTCAGGCTTGAAACAAATATAGACCTCTGTTTCACCATTGATGCGGGTCCTAATATTCATGTTTTGTATCCTGAATCGAACAAAAAGCAAGTACAGGAGTTTATCGATGGTGACTTACGAAAGTTTTGTAGCGATAATACTGTAATTCACGATTACATTGGCTTGGGACCAAAGATAAATTAGTAAACAAAGCGCCTCAACATTAACTTGAGAAACTAAGACGGAATCTTTTTAGAAAGAAGATTACAAACGAAAATAATATATGTCTATTAGTAACAATATATTTCATGCTAAAGTGCTCCTTTTTGGAGAGTATTCAATTCTATTAAATTCAAACGGATTAACCATCCCTTATAGTCATTTTAATGGCTCCTTGAGTTTTATAAAAAAGGATAGTTATACCGATTTAAACTTTGCTCATAATTCAAACGAGCATCTTAAATTGTATGCTAAATATTTAGATGAAAATGCTACTGATATTATCAACACAAGAACTTTTATAAAGGATGTGGAGAACGGTTTATATTTTGAATCTTCAATTCCTGAAGGATACGGATTGGGCAGTAGTGGTGCATTAGTGGCTGCCATATACAAAGAGTATGGAATAAATCCGATTAAATCAAAAGCGGGCTTAACAAATGAGGAAACCCAAGAACTTAAAAAACATTTCTCAAAACTAGAGTCCTTCTTTCATGGTAAAAGTTCGGGTATTGATCCCCTAATTTGCTATTTAAATCACCCTTTATTTATTGAGGATCAACAAAACATACAAAGCATCGGGATATCTCGTAAAAACATTGAATCTGATGATGCTGTTTTTATTGTAAACACCAATCAGGTTGGAAAAACAGCTCCATTAGTCGATTTATTTATGCAAAAGTGCCTAAACCCTTCGTTCTCTAAACTGCTAAAAGAAGAGTTAATTCCCACTACAAACAAATGTATACAATCACTATTAAGTGGTGACTTAAACCACTTCTTCAAAAATGTAAAACAACTATCTAAATTTCAACTCAACTATCTAAAGGAAATGATTCCTTCGGAATTTATCCAAATATGGGAAAAAGGCTTGAAGCAAGATGATTACCTTTTAAAACTATGCGGATCAGGTGGAGGTGGCTACCTACTAGGCTTTACCCGAAATTACTCCAAAGTAAAGAAAAAGCTCAGTGCAAAAGGACTTGAGGTTATACCAGTTTATCGAGAATTTTAAGATTGTTGGACAAATAATTTCATAGCTCCTTATCAAATCATCAGCGATGTTCTGCTTTTCTTTACACATACACGGGAAATAGTTGATTTATCACATTATAATCAAGTGTTTCATTCTATTCCTTAAAATACATATCCCGTTTATAGTTATATCTTTAAGCGATAAAGCTACATTAGCTAAACTACTATCCTTATTATACTTCGAACATAGAACGTGAAAATTTAAATTTGATATGTAAATGGACTTTTACAATAATCCATTGTAAATTAAATGTGATTATGGCAAGTATCACTTCATTACTTAAAATTTAAGCTCCGATTTATGATTAATAAGCTAGTATTAATTATTAAACCAAAGCCAATTGTTAAACACAATAATCTCCAAAAAAGATATTGTATTCTAGAACGATATAATTCAGACTATTTAGAAAGTTCAAAAGAACTATTCTACGAGGTGCCAATTGGAATAGAACTAGCTGATTATGATGATTGTGACAACTACCTAATAGCTATCCTTTTTGAGGCGATGTCTGAAAAAAGGGATATTATTATTGAAGGTTCCGTATCAAAACAGTTACTTATAAATGCTAAAGAATATATTGAATGTTGGGTAAAATGGTTACCTAATGCGCTTAACATTGTTGATATTAAAGCTCAGGAAGTTAGATTTAAAGGCCCAAAGAACTCGAATTGCTTAAGTGCCTATTCAGGTGGAGTAGACGCAACTTTTTCAATATGGAAAAGTTATAAAAATAAGAATCGCAAAGACTCTTATAATATCACAACATGCGCTTTCATACATGGTGTTGATATTCCTTTAGAGGATGATTATTCGTTTAATCAAGCTTTTAAATCTGCTAAGAATACACTATCAGAACTTAGTGTTAGCTTAATTCCTATTAAAACTAATTTCAGACTGATCAATAAATTTAATTGGGAATATACACATGCGTGTGGAATAATATCGAGCTTATCTGTTCTTAAGAAAAATTTTGGCAAATGTATTATAGGAAGTTCAGACCCTTATGATGCGTTAATCTTACCATGGGGATCAAATCCAATAACTGATCACTTATTAAGTTCTTACGATTTTAAAATCATCCATGACGGAGCAAGCCATAACCGAATTGAAAAATCCAGCTATATATTAGATTGGAAAAATGGCGTTAAAAATCTCAGAGTTTGTTGGGAAGGAGATCATAAGGGCACCAACTGCGGTATTTGCGAAAAGTGTTTACGAACAAATGTGATTTTTCAAATGCTAAATAAAGATTCTAAACCTGATAACTTTTCTAATTTAAGATTATTAGAAAATATAAAGACCTTGAATTTTAGAAGTACAGTATTAAAAAGTGAATGGAGACAAATTATAAATTATGCCAAATTAAATAATTCCCTGGATAGTAAAATCATCAATCAAATTAAACGTAAATTAAGAAAGCCTATTAATCAAATTCTTTTCCCAATACATTCAAAAAGAAGAATTTTGCTAAAAGGAATAATAAATGGAAATAAATACTCCTTATTTTCTCAACAAAAGAAAACTCAAATTAACTAAACCTTCTCTTTTAAGGCATAATTTCAATATTAATTCAACAATTAATCTGTTGAGAATTAAACATTCATCAATAATAAGTTATATTCTATAAAAAGAACACACATCATAATTATGGACAACCTAAATTGAAGCTTGATTAGAAATTTAGATAATGATGCATTATAAAAATTCAAGTAAAACATATTCAAATTATGATTGATAAACTTAACTTAGTTATTAAACCTCAACCTATTATTGATATAGATAATGCACAAAAAAGATATTGCATTTTTGAACGATACAATTCTGGTCGCCTGGAAAATGCTAAAGAATTATTCTATGAGGTACCACAAGGAATAGAGTTGGCTAAATACAATGATTGCGATAATTATCTAGTAGCCCTTATATTTGATGCAATGGCTGAAAAAAGAGATATAATTATTGAAGGGTCAATATCAAAACAATTACTTATCAATCTTAAGGAATATATTGAATGCTGGGTAAGGTGGCAACCAGATTTACTTAGTAATATTAGTATTAGCGCTGACGAAATTCGAGACGATAATTTAATAAATTCTAATTGTATAAGCGCCTATTCTGGAGGTGTAGATGCTACTTTTTCTGTATGGAAAAGTCATAAAAATAAAGGTAGAGATGACTCACATGTAATCACATCATGCGCATTTATTCATGGATTTGACATCCCTATTCATGATCAAGATTCTTTCAATAAAGCATTACATTCAGCTGAGAACACACTGTCAGAGCTTAAGTTAAATGTAATACCCATTAAAACAAATTTCAGAGAGGTAACCAAATACAATTGGGAACATACACATGCCTGTGGATTAGTTTCAGCCTTATCGGTACTTAAAAAATGTTTTGGCATTTGTATTGTGGGAAGCTCTGGACCTTATAAAAACTTAACTATTCCTTGGGGATCAAATCCAATAACTGATCACCTATTAAGTTCAGGAGACTTTACAATTGTTCATGACGGTGCAGCTTACGACAGAGTTGAGAAATCTGAATATATTAAAGATTGGGACAATGGGATTAAAAATTTAAGGGTTTGTTGGGAAGGTGATCATAAGGGAGCTAATTGCGGCATTTGTGAAAAATGCATACGAACAAAGGTAATTTTTCATATGCTGCTGCATAAAACAAAACCAGATCTGTATACTGATTTAAAATTAGCAGAGGATTTACGAATACTAAAAATTAAGAACAGAGGAAAAGCTAGCCCATGGCGATATATTATTGAACATGCTGAATTGAATAACAGTCTGGATGCAAATACAATAAAACAACTCAAAAGAAAAATGAGAATGCCCATTAATCAAATACTTTTCCCAGTACATTCAAAAAGAAGAATTCTGCTAAAAAAGATATTACAAAAGAATTGATTTTAATAAGGTAAATCCACTTTAACCATATAATAAAATTTTGTAAATTATGATTAAGGTTATATAAGAGTTCGGTATTAATTGCCTGGCTTATTATTCTTACCCCGGTACTAATTATAAATATTTAATAGAATGGGAAAAAAATTAGAGAATGTAAAGAAACTCTACCTCGAAGGAATAAGAAAAGGGCAATTGGAAGCCGTTGACATGTACACCGGAGATAGATACACACAACATAGTACAGGTGTACGAGATGGAGCTGATGGTTTTAAGGAGTTTTTTATGGGCTTTTTGAAACGGACAAAGATTCGTGATATCCAAATAATAAGAGGTATTGAAGATGGCAATTATGTGTTCGTTCATGCTTATCAGGATATTGATAATGGAGTTGCCAAATGGATTACCACTGATTTATTTGACATGGATTCTGAAGACAAAACTATTGAACATTGGGATTCTATAGCTGCATACAAAGCACCATCTGAAACCGCCTCGGGAAACGACATGGTATTAGGTAATTTTGAGTTAAAGGACTTAGATAAAACTGAAGAAAACAAAGCTTTAATTCGTAATTACATTGTGGATGTGTTTCAGAATGGAAATCTTAATTCCCTCAATAAGTATATCTCAACAGAAGGCCTTATTCAACACAATCCTTTTATTGATAATGGCGTTGATGCTTTTTCTGAATATATTACTGAGCATGAGGTATACTATAATTTTGTTTTCAATGTAATAGGACAAGGCGACCATGTAGTTTCTTTATCAAAAGTAACAATTGACAGAAAAGAGCATTGTGTTTTTGATATTTATAGAATTGAAAACAGTAAAATTGTAGAACACTGGGATAATATAGAGGAAATATCACCACGTGAAGAATGGGTGAATACAGGTAAATTTTAGCATGTGAATTAATAAAATGCCCAGTTAAACTACTGGGCAAACTCTATAGATATCTTCTTTAATGAGAAGCTTTAATTACTAAACCATCAGAACAAAAAGCCATATAATTTACCAGAATGCAAGCATTATCACTGCTTATTTAAATCGTGAACCATGGTCTAATCAAGATGTTGAACATACTAAGTCTCACTTTCCACTTTAATCGCAAGAAATGAAAATACTAAAACGATTGCTATCTATTGTTCTCATATTCATGGGAATACTATTTATTGCTGTTGTGGTAATACTATTCACTGATACTTTGGGAACAAAATACCTTGAAACAGAGAAGTCTGAAATTGCCGATAACAAGTCATTTCTAATCGTCAATGCAAATATCATCCCCATGTCTGAGGATACCACCTTAAATAATAAAATGGTATATATAAAGGATGGGATAATTACAGCTATTGACGATATCATAACCGTTTCTGATATTGAAGTTGTGAATGCTAAAGGCGCATACTTAATGCCTGGACTAATTGATATGCATGTGCACCTTTGGGATAGATACGAACTTGGCTTATATCTATCAAACGGGGTTACAGCCATCAGAAATGTATGGGGAATGCCAATGCACTTAAGAATAAAGAGTGCTATTAATAATAACGAAATATTAGCACCATCGTTTTACACTTCAGGGCCAAAGCTTACTGGACCTGAGTTTATTGGCGATGATAACTTAAACCTATCAAACCCAAAGGAGGGCATGCAAAAAGTAATTTCCTATAAAGAACGCGGGTATGATTTTATAAAAACCTATTATGGCTTACCTGAGGATATTTTTGCTGCAATAATTAAACAAGCTAGTATCTCTAATATGGATATTATAGCGCATGTCTCGCAAAAAGTACCCTACTCCTACCATTTTAATCCACAGATTTTATCCATTGAGCATGCCGAAGATATTGTTCAGAGAGCATTAAACTATCAATTAGATACTTTAAGCTTAAATCAGATTGTGACTGATTTTCGGAACTCACCACATACTTCATTCTGTCCTACACTTATGGCATTTTATAATATATATAATATGCTGATTGATGAGGATATATTATCATCTGAGGATGTTGAATTAATGAACCCTTCCATTCAGTTAATGGATAGCAAGTCTCAATTTGAACGTTGGCAAACATCTAAACAAGAAGATGCAACAACTGTTGATCGAATTAAAAACCAACATGATTTTCATCTATTAATAATTCAAAAACTTAACGCTGCAGGTGTCAATATTATTTGTGGTACTGATGCAGGTATTGGTGTAACTATACCTGGTGCCTCCATTCATCAAGAGTTAGCCTTTTACAAAGAGGCTGGACTAACAAATTATGAAGTGCTGAAAACAGCTACTCTTAATGCTTCAAAGGTTCATAAGATGATGAATAACATGGGAAGTATAGAAATTGGTAAGGTGGCTAACTTGCTTCTATTAGAAGATAACCCCTTAACTGACTTATCGGCTTTAAAGCAACCACAAATTGTTTTTATTAATGGGCAAAAACTAGAGAGAGATACTCTGAATTATTTTGAAAAGAAAGCCAGAAATAGAAGTAACCTGATTGCCACAATACTTAGGTATATTGAAAACTTAATACTTGAAAACTCAACTATTACAGAATAAACTCTTTATTAAACAATATTCTCATCTGTTATATTAAAACTAGCATACCATTAACTTGGTAGTTCATAGTTCTTTCTAAAAATAATAGGTAATTATTTTTTCTACATAAACCCCAAGTATATAGGTATGGACATGTTCATCCCCTTGCGTAGCTTACACAAAAGTATTTCATAATAGTTTTCAAACCACAAATTACGAAAGGTTGAGTGTAGTTTTGCATATGTGTGAGTGCTCAAAACCACATTACAGTACAATGATTTTTTGAGGCTTCACATATAACCATACAAGCATATATTTTAAACTCCTCCGTAACAATATTATCTCCACTACCCATCTGTTATTAACGTTATATTTTATATATTTAATAATAAATCAAGCATATACAATCTTTTTATTAACCAAAATATCTTCTTATCCTAACCTTCAACCAAAAAATCATTTTACTATCAATTAATACACACATCGCTTTTGTTATATACGACAAGGCTTAAATCAGAAAAATTATGAACAAAAACAATCAAGAATTTAAACCCACAAATTCACATTTTTTAAAAAAGAAGGCCGTTCTTAAAACCGCACTCTTTACCTTACTAATTTTCATGTTCTTTACCACACTGAGGGCCAATACAGCTAAAACAGGGATGCGGAATATAACTTCTATGGAGCTAACTGATGATATGGGAGTTGGATGGAACTTAGGTAATACACTGGATGCCTTGGGAAACTCAGGACTAGCCACTGAAACTGCTTGGGGGAACCCATACACAACTAAAGCTATGATAGACGAGGTTAGTCGTTTGGGCTTTAAAACAATTCGAATACCAATTACATGGTTTCAACATCAGGGTTCTGCACCAGATTACACCATAGATACTGAATGGATGGACCGAGTTGAAGAAATTGCCAATTATTGTTTTGCTAACGATATGTATGTGATAATAAACACTCATCATGAGGAAGGTGATTGGTTAGTTCCCACCTATGCTAACCAAGCTGCTGTTACTGCACAGTTAGAAGCTATTTGGACTCAAGTTTCTGAACGATTTAAAGACTATGGTGACTATTTAATTTTTGAAACCTTAAATGAACCTCGTGTTCATGGTGGACAAGATGAATGGAATGGTGGTACCGAAGAAGTACGAGAAGTTGTAAACGCACTTAATAAATCTGCTGTTGACATCATTCGCGCTTCAGGAGGGAATAATGCTTCTCGTTTTATTATGTGTACTACTGTTGGCGCAAGCACCTCTTACAATGCTATTAACAGCTTTGTAATACCTAATAATGATGATCGGGTTATCGTATCATTACATAGTTATTTCCCATACAACTTTGCCCTTAACAAAGAAGCTGGATCAGTAACAACATGGGGTAGCTCATCAGAGAAATCAGAGCTAGATGATGAATTACAAAAGATCTATGACAAATTTATAGCTAATGGTCACGCTGTAATTATGGGTGAGTGGGGATCTATTAATAAAAATAATACCGCTGATCGTGAGGTTCATGCAGATTATTATGCAAAGGCCGCTCTCGCTAGAGGAATAATGCCAATAGTATGGGATGATGGTGGAAATTTCAAACAACTTAACCGACAGGCTTTAACTTGGGATTACCCAAATATTGTAAGCAATATTGTTGCTGCAGACAATCTGAATGGGGAGAGTTATAAACTTACAGTAAATGGAGGTACTCCCAGTGGTACTTATCAAGAAGGTAGACTTATTGGAATAAATGCTTCCTCTCCTGACGATGGATATATTTTTAACTCTTGGACAGGTGATACTGCATTTATTACAGATAAATATGCACGAAATACAAGCATACTCATGCCTAACCAAGATGTGGAAGTTACAGCAAACTATGAGCAGTTAAGCTGTAATATATTTGGGAAAGTAGAAGCTGAAGATTATATAGCAATGTTTGGTATTCAAACAGGTCCAACTTCTGAAGGTGGATTGACCGTAGGTTGGATAGATCCTGGTGATTGGATGGAATATTGTATAAATCCACCTATTGCAGGTTATTATACCTTAGATTTAAGAGTTGCATCTACTAACAATACAGGAAAACTAAATGTCCTCATCAATGGAGAAACGATTACTTCAGAAAATATTCCTAATACTGAAGACTGGGATATATTTACAACTATTACAACTCAAGAATTTTTATTAGAAGCTGGACCACAACTTTTAAGGTTCGATATAGAAGTAGGCTTATTTAATATCAATTGGTTCGAATTTGTATCATCAGGAAATACAAACATTCCTGTTTCTGGGATTAAGCTAATGCCTGATTCTCTTACCCTTGATTCTGCAGGAGCTACACAGACTTTATCGGCAACAATTGCTCCTGATAATGCAAGCAATAAAAATATAAATTGGGTATCTAGTAATAATTCGGTTGCCACAGTTAACTCAACTGGTGTTGTTACCGCCATATCAAATGGTTCAGCTATAGTAACAGCCACAACTGCAGATGGAAATTTTTCAGCAACTAGTGTAATAACGGTTGAGATACCGCAGGTTAATGTTCCTGTAACAGGAATAAGTCTCAATTTAAATTTACTAAATCTTAATGTCGGTGAAAATGCAACACTCATTGAAACCACCTCTCCTTCTAATGCCAGTAATAAGTCTGTTAGTTGGACTAGCAATGACTCTGCAATAGCAACAATAAACAATGGAACTGTTAGCGCAATAGGCGTTGGTACAACAACAATTATGGTAAAAACTATAGATGGGGCTTACACGGCAGAATGTACAGTTACTGTAAAAGAAGAAAATACTGCCGACTGTACTAATCCTGAAGTTAAAACAGTACCTTTTACGCAAAACGGAAAAGGTGAATTCTGTTGGGAAATATCAGAACTCCCTTCGTTTATTAATAGCTGGAACCTTGAAGGTTTATCTATAAACGGCCAAGATTATACTAATAATTGGAGTAATAGCTTCCCTACTCCTAAAGAGGGCAAATGGCTTATTCATTACAAAAGCAACGTTGACTGGGGTCATTTTGAAGCTCAATCGTTGAAAAGTGCACAAGGGAAATCTATTGAGGAGAAAATAAACGTTAGTGTTTACCCAATGCCATTTGATGAAAACTTTACTCTTGAACTATCAAATCCGAAACAAATTCTGAAAGTACAGATATTTGATGTTCGTGGCTCTTTAATACAATCAATCGAGGGACAAGACCTCTCAAAACAAAATAGTATACATTTAAACGAATATGGTTCTATTTTCTTAATGAAAATTCAAACAGAAAATTCAGTCGAAACAAAAACACTAATTAGAAAATAGTAAAATGATAAATAGAGCTGTTTCAAATATATTTACGAAATGGCTCTATTGCTTTTATAAGCAGCGCATACCACTCGCCACATAGATAATTATTGATATTAGTTTCTCTTTAAGGTAGAAATGACCTCCTTTTTGCTACTTTCGCAAAATAATTAGCAAGAGTGCTAATTACTATACTTGAAAAATCAGATATCATGAGTGAATCAATGCGTATATGTTTGTCTTGTGGAATCTGTTGCGATGGGACTTTAATCGGTTTTGTACAACTTCATACAGAAGAAATACCTGCAGTTAGAAAGATAATTGAAGTGGAAGAAGAAGGTCAGCAGGGCATATTTCTTCAACCTTGTAAACAATTTGGCTGTAATGGATGCAAAGTATACGCAGAACGTCCTATAGAGTGTGGCAAGTATGAGTGCGGTCTTTTAAAATCTGCTGCTAAAAAGGAATTGACTTTTGAAGAAGCCGTAGATGTAGTTGCTGCCGTGAAGCAAAAAACGGCACTTATAACAGAACATATTGCTTCCTTAGATATTAAGCTCCATTCCAAATCTTTTTACTTTCAGATGTTTGAGTTAAAGAAGCTATTTCGTAAAAATAAATCTAACATTGCTTTATCTCTCAGTCAGGAGAAATTACTTGCCGAAGTCGAAGAGCTTGATGAAATGCTTGTTAAATATTATGAAGTGAGCTTTAAGTAGTAAAAAGCCCGTACTATCACAAAGAATAAATACGGGCTACATTCTATCTATATATACATACAGATTACAATCCTGATGCCTTTAGTAACTTTTTTGGAAACTTACTGATTGGTCTAATGCAAATATCCTTGACGTAAGCTTCTGCTCCTTCTGATTGGATTTGTATTTGTCCGGCATCAAGTTTATTTCCTTTATGATCTTTGGCATCCCATAGAGCAAGAACAACTTTTCCGTTGGTTACATGTATGGCTTTATCGCCAAAAACATATAAATCTACTCTAGTCCATTCTCCATGGGGGCTTTCTGTATCAATTGATCTTTTACCTCCGGTACTTACCTCACCATTAACAGGATCCCATCGTTTATTACTATTTATTTTCACCTTTGCTTTAGTGCCAGCCAAAGTAAATAAATCGCCAAAATCACCTTCTTGAATCTGAGACTCTAAACACGATTTCCATACATCCCAAAAGGCACCATGATCACCATAACAATGGTATAACAAACCATTATCGCGTAATTTATCTAAACGTGGTGCATACTTCTTTTCGCCCCATTTAAATAACAGAGTTAAGTGATAGTTTGAGTACGATTTTTTACTAGTTAAGCCAGCATATACCAATCCTGAGATATTTAACACATACTCTCCGTCTGCATCCTTTGTTAGGGTGTAAATATCCAATGGATCACCCAAACCAATTGGTGCTTTGTTATCTCCATTCGCATCTTTTTTATAGCTCGCGGGTAAATTAGTAACTGAATTATCTGGAACACCAGTCCATACTTCCCATTTAGTTAAATCTTCATCTAACAATTGTTCCCAATCTTTTGATTTTACTTTTTTAGATGGATATTTCTTTGGTGTTTGCTTTTGAGCAAACGCACTTGTAGCCAACAATACACATGCCACAAGAAAGACAATACTTGACCTTTGTTTCATAGATTTTTATTTATTAAGGTTTTTAATACATCAATATAATAGGATTACTTCTTTAAGATAAATTTTCTGGAAGAAGACTCCTCTGCTGTTGGAAAATCATTAGGTAAGCCTTGAGTTACTTTACCGCTAGCCGCCCATTCAGTACCTCGTAAAAAAGATACAATAAAACCAACACCCTCAAATGAATAATCATCGTGCCCCAACGTAGTATGAAATACACGACCTTCTCCATAATCTAAAACCATTAATATTGGTTCGTGCCTATTTGTTGGTGGGTTCGGATTTTGATCTTTTCCTGTAGCCAATATTGTCATATTTTCAGCAGGCCCTCTTAACTTAGCATAGCACTCGTCTTTTGCAGTGAGCCAAACCGTTGGCATTCCTTTGGTAATAGGATGATTTGAATTCCGAACAGTTATCGGGAAATGACCTTGTGGTCCGTGTGCTCCACAACCTCCTGGCGATGTGTCTCTAATCAACTCACCCTCATTATTATAATACACATAAGGTCCATCCTTTTCGTTGCGACCACCCCATCCTCCTAAACCAATCATTTGGTTGTATTCTTTCCACTCAGGAAAACTATTATCAGCAGCATGCACCGAAACAAATCCTCCTCCATTGCTCAAGTAATCCTCCAAGGCTTTTTGTGTAGCTTCGGGCCACGGAGCTGCCTTCCAACCAAAGTTAGATACCACTACATCGTATTTCTTAAAGTTGGGTATAAAATTAGGGTCTGATTTAGGATCTTTCAGATTTTCTGTTGCTCCGGCTTTAGCCAAAGCTAAATATTGTTTTTCTCTATCGCCTTTCCAAGTATATTTACTACGATACACATCAACTTTAAATAATCCTGATTCCTCAAGATATTGTTTCATCATGATAGTTGATTTTGGCCAAACAGCATGATTATTTTGTCCATCAATTATCAATACCTTAAGTTTTGCATTTACACTTAATATTAGTGCAAATAAGCAGCATGCTGAGATAAGAATTTTCTTCATTGAATTATATTTTAATTAGCTAGGCTTCTTATTTAAATCGAACTCATGTTAGTACAACAATAATAGCTCAATTTACTGAAGATGTGGCGCAAATAAATATGATTAAGAAGGGGGTGAATTACACAATTCGTAGTAAATCTTCTAAAAACACTCTGACCAACAAAAAAAATAGTAGAGTAATAATAATACTTTGTAGATAAAATCAGCTCGTTGATAGATTACATTTCACAATCACAGGCGCTTCTAATACATTTACCTTAAACAACGATAGTTAGGGTTAGGATGGTTGAATAGTCCTACAGCTCATAAATAACAATTGAGCTGTAGGCTATTCTTAACAACATTAAAAAACAAAGAGTATGAAAAAGGTAAATGTAAAAGCGAGAATATTAATTGCATTAGTTGCATTATTAATAGGGAATGTAGTAACAGCACAACCACAGGGTCGCGAACAACAAGGTCCACCACCAATTCCTACAGAGGAACAAGTAAATAAGATGGTTGATGAAATGTCAAAAGAGCTTTCTTTAAACGAAGAACAAAATGAAGCTATTAATCAAATTTACAATGAACATTTCAAGCTTGTGGCTGAAAAACAGGAAGCTGGAAGACCTGACAGAAGTGAAATGGAAGCGCTTAAAAACTCACTTGAAACTGACGTAAAAGCTTTATTAACTGAAACTCAAAAAGAAGAATATACCGCTTACCTAAAAAAACAAAAGGAACAAAGACAAGGTAAAAAAAGAGCACGTAGATAAAAACATTAAATCCTAAGCTATGAATCTAGATTTAATTGACACCATATATCTAAAAGATATTGATAAGGTAAAGCTCATGAATAGAGTAGATACAAAGTATTGGTTTCATACCAATGCTTTACCTAAAATTCTGGATTGGGCACGTGAATTCTATTATGTACTCGAAATCAACGAGAAGAAGGTGCTCTCCTACTCTACCACTTATTACGATACTGCTTTAAACAGCATGTATATAGCGCACCATAATGGTAAGTTGAATCGATTTAAAATAAGACACCGAACTTACTTGGAGAGTGGCATTTCTTTTCTTGAAATTAAGAAAAAAAGTAACAAAGGACGTACGGTAAAAAGTCGCATTCCGTCTTCTGCAGATGTTGAAAACTTCACAAATGAAGAGGCCCTATTTTTAGATGAAAATTGCCCATTTACAAGCGATGAATTGAGCCCAAGTATCCAAAACAGATTCAGCCGCATCACTTTGGTAAGTAAAAACCTAGATGAAAGATGTACCATAGATATGGATTTGCATTTTTATACCGACAAACAAGTATTAGAACTTGATAAGCTCGCCATTATTGAAATAAAAACAGATGGCTTACCAAGTTCTTCGCCTCTTAGAGAGTATTTGCTAAAAATGGGTATTAAAAAATCGGGTTTTAGTAAATATTGCATTGGCAGAGCAATGAGTAGTTCTAATATTAAAAACAATTCGTTTAAACACACCATTAGAAAGGTTAACAAAACATTGTGTACACCAGCCTAGTTAAGCCTAAACAATAACAACACACTAATTTATTAAATACATGATACAACAATTATTAGCAGGGGTTTCTGCACCTGAATGGGAAGATAGCATCCGCTTATTAGGTATAAAACTTATTAATGTTAGCGATTTTACCGAGCTATTACTCAGATTAATTATCAATACCGCACTACTCTTTATTATTGTACATTTTATGTACGCCAAAAACAGCCGAAGAAAAGATTTTTACTTCAGTTTTATTGTAATAGGTGTAATTGTATTTCTGCTCTGTTTTTTACTTAGTAGTGTAAAGTTAGAGCTTGGTTTCGCCTTAGGTTTATTCGCAATTTTTGGGATACTGCGATACAGAACAGACGCCATCCCCATAAAGGAAATGACTTATCTGTTTATCGTAATTGGTGTATCGGTTATTAATGCACTATCTAATAAAAAAGTAAGTTATTCTGAGCTTGTATTAACCAACTTGGCCATTGTTTATGGCTTATGGTTCCTCGAAAAAAGATTGGCTATAAAACAAGAAGCATCTGTACAACTCATCTATGAACACATTGATAAGATACATCGCTTAAAGCACGATGAGCTAGTTGAGGATATGAAAGCCAGAACTGGTATTGAAATAACCCGTTTCGAGATTAATAAAATTGATTTCCTCAGAGATGTGGCTGATATAACCCTTTACTATAATGTTAATACACCTAGTAAATCTATTTAAACATGCACAAAAACAATAATCTATACAAAAACATCATTCGTGTTTATTTGCTTTTTATCCTTATTACTACGGGGCTATCACAGGCAAATGCACAAGAGGTAGAAAATACTTTTCAAACCCGTACTGAATTTAAAATGAGTTATAAACTAACTGATAAATGGAAATTACTGGCCATTCCAGAATTAAGATTCGACGATTCGTATTCCATTGACAAGTACATACTTGAACTTAAAACAGTTTATACTCCTATTAAAAGATTATCGCTTGGTGCAAGTTATCGCTTTATAGCTAACCAGCGCACTACAAAAGACACCGAATATTTACAACGCTATGCGTTTGATGCCTCATACAAATATAAAATTAACCGCTGGACTCCTAAGGTGAGGTTACGTTATACCAACTATTCTGAAGATAATGCACAAGGCGAGTTTATACGATATAAGGCTAGTATAGATTACAATATCAAAAAATCAAAATTCACCCCTTTTGCAGGAGCTGAAATATTTCATGAAATAAGTGAAAACCATCTTTATAAGGTAAGATATTCTTTAGGATCGGAATATAAAATAAATAAAAAAAATGCCATTAGCCTCGCTTATAAACTAGATTACTACCAACAGAAATTAGAGAACAAACATATTATGTATGTTGGATATAAGCTAAAATTCTAAAATCTAAAAAATAACGATATGATTAAATACAAGTTTTTTATTCTACTAATAATCGGAGTAATTCTGATGGGATGTAGAGACGAAGATGCGCTGAATGAAAATAATGATGATGACACTGAAGAATCTGTTACTAATCCTGCTGATAATCCTGATTACAGCGATTGGACAGTAGAAACACATAGCAATAGTGCTGCATTAAACTATGATGTTGTTTTTGCTCAAGATACCGTAAAACGTTTTGATATAATCATTAGTAGCAGTAATTGGTCTACTATGCAAAGCGACTTAGCTGCTAACCTTGGTAGCACAAGTGGTCCTGGTGGTGGCGGTCCTGGTGGCGGAGGCAACAACTTGGCAACATCTGATTATGATCCGGTTTGGGTACCTTGTTCTTTTAAATATAACAATACTGAATGGTACCATGTAGGGGTTCGTTTTAAAGGAAACTCTAGCTTACAATCAGCTTACCAATCGGGCAATGGAAAATTATCGTTTAAACTTGATTTTGATGAATTTGAAGATGATTATCCAACCATAAAGAATCAACGTTTTTATGGCTTTAAAAAACTCCACATAAATAACAATTATAATGATGCTTCGCTGATGCGCGATAAAGTTGCTGCTGATTTATTTCGTAAGTTCGGATTAATAGCTGCACAAACAAGCTTTTGCGAACTGTATGTTGATAATGGCTCGGGTCCTGAATATTACGGATTATATACCATTATTGAAGAAGTTAGCAACACAGTAATCGCCACACAAACGGGTGATGATAGTGGCAATTTATATAAGCCCGATGGCACTGCTGCCAGCTTTGCAAATGGCACATACAATGATGATGAAATGGTTAAAAAGAACAATGAAGACCTTAACGATTATTCAGATGTAAAAGCTTTATATGATGTAATAAATAGCAGCGATAGAACTTCAAATACAGAAACTTGGAAAACAAACCTCGAGAATGTATTAGACGTTGATGTTTTCTTAAAGTGGCTTGCTGCCAACACTGTAATACAAAACTGGGATACTTATGGCAGAATGACTCATAACTTTTATTTATACAATAATCACAACACAAACCTATTAAATTGGATACCTTGGGACAATAATGAAGCCTTACAATATGGTAAAAATGGTGGTGCACTAAGTTTTTCTATGAGCGAAGTTGGTAGTTCTTGGCCCTTAATATCGTACCTAATTGCAATACCTGAATACAATACTATTTATGAAAATTATTTAAACGAGTTTATAAATACCGTATTTATTCCTTCAGAGCTAAGTAGCATTTACGATAGTTATTACAACTTACTGAAAGAATTCGCTTATAACGAACGCTCTGGCTATACATATATTGGCTCTGATTCAAATTTCGATGCTGCGGTAGACGAACTAAAAGCACATGTAACAGAACGTAACAATGCCGTAATTAACTATTTACAATAATAACACACATATAGTTATCATGTAGTTTATCTGTTTGTAGTTAGTAGAGAGTTATTTAATATTCTCTACTGACTTCAAACTAAAAAATCACCAACTATTCTAAATCATAACCTATATTTGCAAACATGAGAAAGTTAAAAAACACATCTCTTATATATACTGAGTTAATAGTACTAGCCTTTATTTGGTTAATTATACTCGCTGGACCTGTTATATTTACAGCTGATGACCAAACTATTAGTTGGGATCACTTATTGCATAGTTGGCTTAAATTATTGCCTTTTTTAGTTTTAACCCTATTCAACCATTTTATACTTGTTCCCTATTTATTTTTCAGGACTAACAAGTGGTGGTACTTTATAGGAGCCCTATTAACCTCTGTAGTTTTTGTTTTGGTAAGTAACCAAATTGCTAAATTTCCTCCTGAAGGGGAACCCCAAAGTATTAGCGTACCAAGGCCACGACACAATGTACCTCCGCATATGCGTGATAATATGCAACGTCCACCACACCCTCGTAATGAAAACCCCAATAGACGACCAAATCCTTTACCTCCGCAAACAAACGCATTTTTATTGGCCATCTTAATTCTAGGTTTTGATACAGGATTACGAACTGTTTTTAGATGGATTAAACTTGAGAAAGAGCGAGATAAAATAGAAAAAGAAAGCGTACAAAACGAACTAGCATTTCTACGCAATCAAGTTAGTCCGCATTTCTTTATGAATATGCTTAATAATATCCATTCGTTAATTGATATTGATACCGAAGAGGCTAAAGGTTCTGTAATTCGCTTATCTCACTTAATGCGACATCTTTTATACGATTCTGAGGCAGATAATATTCCATTATCAAAAGAAATTGGATTTATTACCAATTATGTTGATTTAATGCGTCTTAGGTATTCATCTAAGGTTGAAATAAAAATGTCCTTACCACAAGATGTTCCCGACACTAATATTCCACCTTTATTATTTACATCCTATTTAGAGAATGCATTTAAGCATGGCGTAAGTTACCGCGAGGCTTCCTTTATTCATATTGATATTACAATTGAAGGTAAAGTACTCTGCTTTAATATTAAGAATTCAAACCATAAAAAGAGCAGCCAAACTGAAGAGTCAGGCATTGGGGTTGAGAACTCCCGTAAACGACTTGATTTACTATATAAAAATAAATACACTTTAACCACCGAAGACACTCCTAATTATTACTGCATAAACTTAAAATTACCCCTATGATAAAATGTATTGCTATAGATGATGAACCATTAGCTCTTAAACAAATGCTTGCCTACATAAATAAAACAGGGTTTCTTAGTTTAGTTGCTGATTTTGATAGTGCCATAGAAGCCTTACCTTTTTTACAAAATAATGAGGTAGACCTAATGTTTGTTGACATTAATATGCCGGATATTAATGGAATGGAATTCGTAAAATCTTTAAATAATCCACCTAAAGTAATATTCACCACTGCCTACAGCGAATACGCTTTTGATGGCTTTAAGGTAAATGCAGTTGATTATTTATTAAAACCCATAGCGTACTCCGAATTTTTAAAGGCTGCATCAAAGGCACAAGAACTGTACTTTAAACCACAAGAAGAAACTATAGAGCACAACGACGAATACTTATTTATTAAATCAGAATATAAATTGGTACGCATCAACTATCGAGATATTAAATATATTGAAGGCATGCGCGAGTATGTTCGTATATTTTTAGATAATGATACGCCACTAATGGCACTTATGAGTATAAAAAAGTTGGTTGAGCATTTACCTTCTAAAGATTTTATGCGAGTGCATCGTTCCTTTATTGTAAACCTAAACAAAGTAAATATGGTAGAGCGAATGCGCATTGTATTCGACAAAACTTACATACCGGTTAGCGAACAATACAAAGCCGAATTTCAATCTTTTTTAGATGACAAGTTTTTAAAGTAAGAATAACGAAGAGGTGTTTTAATCTTGTGCTCCTTTTTATAAATCATTATCCTACTTTAGATTCTCTAGTTTTTTCTTTGTATGATATTTTGCAGATGAGTAAAGAAAATCTATCAACAATCTAAAAACAGAATATTCATTATATCATACCAATGAATACTCCGTTCTATTTACCTACAAATCAATCCATCCTATTACTTTTTAAGCACTTACTTATTTATTTTCATATTTCTTAAAATAATGGTTGAATTTCCATCTCAATTACTATTTTTGCGCGGAAATAACGGAAGTAATGGATTTCTTAACTTTGGCGGATTACGCAGGAACATGTGCCTTTGCAATTAGTGGCACTTTATCAGCTTCGGAAAAAAGACTGGATTTATTTGGAGCTGCCTTTATTGGCTTTGTAACTGCCATAGGTGGCGGTACAACACGTGATGTACTTTTGGGTAATACGCCAGTTACTTGGATACAGGGCAATACTTATTTTATTTTGATACTAAGTGCCATCCTCTTTACCTTTGTTTTTCATCGCTATATTATTAAGCTAAAAAATACTCTCTTCCTTTTTGATACTTTAGGAATTGGAGCCTTTACAATAATTGGCTTGGAAAAAGGACTTGAATTTGGTTTAACGGAACCTGTTGCTATTATAATGGGACTTTCCTCTGCGGTAGTGGGTGGAGTAATTAGAGATACACTTTGTAACGATGTACCCATCATATTTCATAAAGAAATTTATGCAACAGCCTGTATTGCCGGATCGATAGTATATTTAATATTAGCGAAATTAAATGTGAATTTAATAGTAACAGAATCTATTACAATTTCTACTATTATTATAGTTCGCTTACTGGCTATAAAGTTTAATTTAAGCTTGCCCACTGTTACTACAGCACAAAAAGATTAATGGTTTATATTAGAGTAGTGCGAGATTTAACGCACTACTTTTTGAATAACTTGATAATTACAATTTCGTTGTCCTGATTATTCCTCAGTCCAATAATCCATAACGAAAACATCATCTAATAATGGCACTATTTTTTTGCCTGCTGCTAAATGTGCTTTATGGAACACATAAATTTCTCTGCCATGCACATCGTTAAAAGTAATTGTAAAACAATAATCAAAACCTTTGCTAAGCCCTTCGGTACTATTATTTATACCCCACTCTAGTTTGCTGATTTCAGGAATTTTATTTTTAAGATTTACAAAACTTTCCAGTGCTTCATCAATCTCTTCCTGATTGGCATCCGCCTTGAATTTGAATCCAACTACATGCTTTAATACTTTACTTGAATTACTTGGATCTTCTATACCAACTTTGTAAGCCGCTATTTTTCTTACTCCAAATTCGAAAGAACCTGCTATGAGGAAGTACGCATCGTCAATTTTTAGCGCGTGCAAACCATAATAAATAGGAAAGCCTGCTTCTAAATAATTAATGGGACTAAGTATGCCTTGCTCATTTAACTTACACAACTGAATACTGGCATCATCTCTGGTACCAACAGCAATTATAGCCTCTTTATTGTTTACCGAAATAACTTCAATTCTTGTTTGGCCTTGTAGTTTTGTGTTTTCATCGTCAATCAACACGGAGTGTGGAACAAGTTCGCCCTTCTTATTCACTTTAAATACAGAAACCGCATCGCCATGATATACAAAATCCGTGTTTTTAATAAAACCACTTCGTTTATAGTATTTATGATGCCTATGCCCTACAATAACATAGTAGTTGCTACCTATCTGCGCTCCTGTAACCGGATATGTTCCGGTTAAATACCTGTCGCTTGTATTATCGCTTATATTATTAATGTTCTTGAACTTACCATTTTCATACACTCTAAAACTACTGATGCCATTATCTTGAAATCCTCCGGTATATAAAAAGGTCTTTCCTCCTATTTTATGAACAAACATACCAATGATGCCATCCGTATGTATCTTGTCATCATCCTTCATGGATTGCACATGAGAGAGCTTACCATCCTCATGAATTTTAAAACAACTGAGACCCGGTGTTTTTTCTAAACCTCCTGCAAAAAGATAAGAAGCATTTTTCATGTGCACCACCTGCAATGTAATACCAATTCCAATATGTATTTCCTCGGTATCGTGTATCATAAATACCTGCTCCAAGGCTCCATCTTCTAATATTTTGTATACTTCTATGGCATCGCCGTGCTTATTAGCCACAAATAAAAAGTCGTTTCCATTAATGTTGTCAGCCACCATACCCCTTGCCGGCCCTTTCTTTTTGTATTGCTCCTGACTTTCAACATGACTTAATTTTCCTTGGGCGTTTAAACTAAAAACATCAATATCTCCAAAGCCTCCGGCATATATATAATGCTTGCCATTTTTTTCATAACTGGTTACTGAAACGGTATTTTCACCCGAAACGTCTTTAAAATCTGTTCGATAAAGGCTTAAGCTATCTGAAACTTGTGCTGTACCAATCTTGCACAGAAGCAAAGAGATTAAAAAGACATATTTTTTCATACCGTTCATGTTTTCTTGTATTTGTTTTGCAAACATTATCATAAAATTAGATTCCTTTATGAGTTATCACATCACTCTGTTTTGTATAAGCAGCACAACTTTGCATACAAAAACTACTCTATGTTCCGTATACTGAATTTTAATGGCTATTTACGCATCAGTGAGGATACCTAACTCGGGTATGATAACAGCAGAACTTCTGCTATGTTCAGCAAAATATATTTTTCTAGAAATAAAATTGGTGCCCCTATCCCTAGAAGGCTTGAGAGATGGTATGGTATGGTTTGGCATTATAGGGTTAGGACTGAGCTTTATTAAATTTCAATTTTATCCATTAAGCCTTTTCGAAATGCTTTCCCAATTGGTAAGGTATTTCCTTTTACAATAATCTGATTACCGTCTATATATTCGAAATTATTAATTGATATAGCAAATGAACGATGGATACGAATAAAGGAAGGGTAAGAAATTTGCTCTAATAAATCCTGAAATGTACTATGAACTGTTATCGTTTGTTCTCTAAAAACAACTTTTACATAGTCTCCAATTGCTTCTATAAAATCAATATCTAGAATAGGGATTCTATATAATTTCTTTTCTGACTTCAATAATATAGTTCTATTTTCAACAGGTGTTTCTTTTTCTGCAATATCCAAGTATTTATTTACAGCTTTCAAAAACCTTTCAAACGGAAAGGGTTTCAAAAGATAATCAACGGCATCAAGCTCAAATCCATCAATTGCATATTCTGCATAGGCTGTGGAAAATATCACTTTAGGAGGAATTGTTAGTGACTTAAGCAATTGTATCCCTGTAACCTTGGGCATATTTATATCCAGAAACATTAAATGAATACTCTCATTTTTCAATACTTCATTTGCTTCTATTGCATTTTTACATTCTGCTACCAAATTCAGAATATCTGTATCAGCTATGTATCTTTTTAATAAGTCTCTTGATGCGGGTTCGTCATCAACTATTATACAATTAACCTTCATGCTCAATCTCTAAATAAACTATAAACTTATTGCTCTTCTCCTCAAATATTAACTTATGTTTATCGGGGTATTCAAGAGCTAACCTCTTTCTTATATTTTTAAGGCCTACACCAGTTGGCTTTTGTGTATTGTGTTCTATTTCTGATTTATTATTTTCTATTTTAAAGATTATCTTTTTGTTATTAGAACACAAATAAATATTTATAAAACCATCCTCAATATCGTTTTTTATACCATGCTTGAAACTATTTTCTAACAGAGTTAAAAATATTAATGGGGAAACCTTCGCATCATATTCTATCTCGTTTGTTAAGTTTATAGTAACATCGTCTTCAATCCTAAATTTCTGTAAATCGATATAATTTTTTAGCAGCGAAAGCTCAGAACTAAGCGGAACATTTTTCTTTGTTGAATCGTATATTACATACCTGAGAATATCTGACAGCTTTAATACAACTTCCGATGTTGCTTTATCATTATTCAATGTTAGAGAATATATAACATTCAGACTATTGAATAAAAAATGTGGATTCAGCTGAGATTTCAAATTTTGTAATTCACTATCTATCTTTTCTTTTTTTGTTTCAGTAACTAATTGGTTTATACGTTGTAATTCGAACCACGATTTAGATAATTTAATTGCTGAAGTTACAGTTAAGTACAATAAAGTTATTATACCAATTTCGATATAGTTAAACTGAGATACAAAATAGTAATCAGGCAATATATGGTCGACTAAAACATTAAATGTATATAGGTTTAATATAGTTGTAATAACAATGTTTAATATAGAAAAAATAGAATAGCTAAGATACCTGCCTTTATTAACGAGTTTTTTTATTCCTCGAAAATTTGAATAAACGCATATGATAATTGAACAATGAAATAATATAGAATATATAAGATCTAGTTCATCCACAGTTTCAGACAAACGAAAGATAAATGCAAATACTAGAATTGAAACAGACCAAAACAGGGCATGAAACAATGCCCTATTCAGTTTTATGTTATATCTATTTTTCATTTGTGTGGTTTTAATACAAATTGAGAGTCATAATCAAAAGCATTTTTATCATCTGCATACTTTACAACAAACTTCTGCAATTCTTTTGGTTGAGCGGTTAATAAAATATTTGAACTATTCTTTTCATGTTTTATACGAATTTTCTTTTCTTCTAATTTTTGCGCAAACCAATCAGAATCAAACCAGTTAATGATTAAACTATCCTGCATAATATCAACTTTTGCAAAAGTATGAACGCCAATTAAATGAAAACCAAGAATATTATTATCAGATTCCCATTGCTCAGGGTAGAAATCAATAAATGTTTTACCAGCTAAATTGATTAAATGTAATTGAAATTCAGACCTCTTTTCAGGAGTGGATTTTCGGGATAGATATAAAGAATATGCATATTCATTTATCACTTTTTTCTCGCCTCTGTCAAACGGTGTATTAAGCTTTTTAATCCAACGCTCTTTATTAAAAGCTATTTCCCATACTAAAGTATCGTTGTTTTCATCATTTGGGAATGACTCTTCTATAGTTTCCCATTTTCCGAGAATCGCATCATTTTTAATCAATACATCTTCTGTGTATATTGGATAAAATGACAAAACGGTGCAGCTTGAAATAATTGTGATTAATACAAGTGTTGCAAAAAAAATGTTTCTTTTCGTATTCATAATTTTCAAATTTAAGGTTTTACAAAATCATGAAACAAATAAAATGTAATCGATACACTTAATAAATCTTTTTCGTTGAACGTACATGATTTATCGCCAGATAGATTATTCTACTATTGCAGATACTAGGCTACGTTAACTCACTCTTTATTGTTGCTCTGCCCCTACTTATTTATATTCTTACGCACTCCCCATAATGTAAAGAAACGCCGTATAGGCTTGAGAAGAAAGCTCTGGTAAAGCTTTATGCGAAAAAGACATACGAAGCTACCCGTGCGTAAGGCGTTGTGAGAGGGTCTACGCTAGGCTAAGTGCCTAGGGGCGCCGCTCTACTCGATTATAGCCAGTTTTTTATTCTTCTATTACTTTCCACTTGTCGTTTTCTATTTTAATCAGGTATGGTCGATGAAAACCACCTCCTGTTCCATTTGGCCAGCCATATTTATAATCAATAACGACTAATCCATATGTATAGTCTTCATTAAAACAGACACGTGAGAAACCTAAAATCAAATATTCTTCATACTGTCCAACTTCCTTTTTTCTATCCACAAATTGTTGATATGGTTCGTTGAAAGTCACATTCTTTTTCTCGTATTCTTTATATCCTAATTTTCCAAATCTCTCAGAATTAGTTATTGAATTAAAGATGCTGTCAAACTTTGGAGTTTCATATAGTTTATCAAACATCCATTGGTTATCTTCTTTCACTTGTGAAATTGGAATTAGAGCATCAGACAAAAAGACTTTATATTCATCTTGGTCTTCACTTGTCTCAAAATCTATTTGGATTTCATCATTATCAGTTGATGGAGGTGGCGGCTTTAGCCATTTTCGTCTATGTTTAATTTTAATGTAGTCATTTGATATATCCTGAATAGCAGCGACCTCAATTTTGAGATATCTATTATCTGTACAACCGAACAATATTAATGTTAGAAGTAAAAGGTAAGTGATTCTCATTGTAATTTTGCACATTTTTAAGTCCATAAATATTAACGAACCTTAATCAATTTAATAAGCATTCATTATCTGTTTCTAATGCACTGCGGTTCTTTAAATTGGTTATAAAGGCTGTAGGCTGATTTAAAAAAGCTAAACCTACAAAATCCCTCCAAGCCGAAGCTTTTGTTTAGGCTATAAAATTATTCTTTTAACTAGCCGAAACAAAAGTTTCGGCGATTTTATTAAACGAACTTAACTCCCAAATCTATACTCACAGCCTATGAACTTTATTCATTATACTATATATTCTATTTATTACCATATAGTGCTATTTAGCTCTATTACAGTATTTTGTAATTTTATTTTGTTTGATATAGTACCATATAATACTATATTTGGATAGTATTTGTATGATAGAATGTATATATAAAGTATACGATCGTAATTCCTTAAGATTTCAAGATCATACAATATAGTAATAAATAAAAAACATATTGTATGGGAAATAAAGTAAGTACATCAATAGTTCTTTACAAGAGCCAAACGAAAAAAAATGGTAAACATCCGGCAAAGCTAAGAGTTACGTATAACCGCAAGCAAATGTATTATAGCATTGATACGAAAGATCGTATTTATGAGTTTACTCCTAGCGATTTTGAGAAAGTACGCACTCCTAAACCAAGAGGTTTAAATAAAGATATTCAATTAGAATTCTCTATGATAGAAACTAAAGCTCAAAAGATAATTGGATCTATGAATGATTTCTCATTTAAGCAATTCAAATCCAAATTTGGTATTGCTGGTGGTGATCTCAGCAACATACTATTCTTCTTTAAAAGAAGAATTAAAGAATTTGAAGATAATGGACAAGTGTGCAGTAGAGCTCAATATATGACAGCACAAAGAACATTACAAAAATATTTTAATACCACTACCCGACTTGATTTTAGAGAGATAACAGTTAATGAATTAGAAAAATATGAACGATGGATGCTCGACAGAAATTTGTCGATGTCATCAGTTCATAATTACATGGTTCCTGTTCGTTCCATATTTAAAATAGCACATAACGATGGGACTATTCCCAGAGATCTCTACCCTTTTGGTATGAAAGGATATAAAATCCCTCAAGGTCAAAATATTAAGAAAGCTCTCAAGATAAATGAGATTGAAAAGATATATAATTTTGAATGTGAATATCTATCAGATCAAGATAAAGCAAGAGATTTATGGCTGTTTAGTTACTTGTTAAATGGAGCTAATATTAATGATATTGCTAGACTCAAATTCAGAAACATTAATAAAGATTTCATCACCTTTATTAGACATAAAACACTAAAGACTAGTAAAAATGCTAAACCAATTAGTGTACCATATACTGAAGAATTACGTAGACTAATTGAAAAATGGGCCAATACAGATCGCTCTCCGAGCAATTACATCTTCGATATTTTAAAAGATGACCTATCTCCATATCAAACTAGGTGTGCTTTAAATAATTGCATCAAACGCATCAACCGACATATCAAGAATATTGCAAACGAAATTGGTATTGAAAAACATATCACCACTTATACTGCAAGGCATAGTTTCTCAACGGTTTTAAAGCGATCTGGTATTTCTACCGAGTTTATTGGTGAAAGTCTTGGTCATAATGACTTAAAAACTACTGAGCTATATTTAGATAGCTTTGAAGATGACATGAAAAAAGATGTAGCTAAATACTTAACAGCATTTCGTGATTAGTTATTATCTATTTTAAAAGGCCTCATTCACACCGAAATATATACCGCCATCGCCATCTTTATTCATACCAATATCCAACCTTAATAAGGTTCGTTTATTCTTGTATAAAAAGTAGCGCGGGCCTGCTCCAAAACTAGTTTTAAAGTCATCAAATAAACCTTGCCCTTTTTCATCATGACCAACATTACCCGTTAAAGCAAAGGCTGCCAATTCCCATCGTTTGCCTACAGGTAACCTGTACTCTGCCTGTAGTACATACAAATGGTCATCTATATATCTACCCTTAAAATAGCCACGAGCTACATCAGCTCCCCCATAATAAGCCTTAGCTTGAAAAGGAGAGTTACCAAATGTAAAGCGAGAGTATAATTGCATTGCCAAAATATTCTTATTACCTAAATTAATATATTTTCTCAGATCGATATGATAAGAGTTAAAAGTATGCGTACTTCCCAACACTCTACTCGTGAAATTTGTACTAAACTGATAGAATCCTCCACCTAAAGGAGAGAATTTATTATCTCTACTATCGTTATTGAGTACAATTCCTATTCCCACAAGTGTTGCTCCTGATGATCCTTCTATCTGATTTGAATCAAGAATACCTCCTTCTTGCACTTCGGTTACATTGAAATCCGAGAAATTAAAAGAAAATCCAAAATTTACATTACTCGGTAGACTTTTTACAAACGTGGCCGACAAAGATACTTCTGTCTGATTATAATCTTCTTCAAGTGTTTCTGAGCTATTAGGTCCTATACCCCAAAATAAGTTAGGGAATATCTTATACCTGAATTTTGTATCTAAAAAGTAATTTTCATAGTTAAAATAAACTTGTGGCTGAATTTCTATCATTAACTGTTTATTCAGCGTATAAATTGCACTTGCTAAAACTGTAGAGTTTAAAACATCTGAATTACTTTTACCTGTTTTGAAAAATATTTGAGCTCCACCGCCGAAGGCAAAATTGGTTTCTGGACTATAAAAGGCGATTGGTACAAGTAATGTACTTATTTTTTCATAACCTAGGGTATCTGTTTGTATTGCAGTATTCTTAACATCATTTTCCTGTCCATAACAGAATACTGTGAGAGATATAAAGAGACTTATTATAGAGTATATTCTTTTCATTAGAAGAAAAATTGATCTAAGTAAACGTGAAAGTTAAAGCTAAATTGAAGTTCGGATATATCGTAAGTATCTTTACTGGTACTAAATAAAATATCATCTTCTCTTTGTAAGTAAATCCTTGAAGCTGTATAAGAGAGAGACATACCAAAACCTACACTATTATTTATTATGTATATAAATCCAAGTCCTGGGGTAATTCCAAAGCCATTTCCGTAAACATCCTCGTTTGAAATAATAGAATTGTCACTATCGTAAACTATATTTTCATTATAAATTGCAGTATAATGTGGGGTAATCTCCGCATACAAAGAAACAGAACCATTTCTAGCAAAATATAATCTACTCCAAGGACCAATCAAGAAATTCTCAGAGTCTAACTTAAAGTCATTCTTATCAAAATCGGTTCTCGAAAGTTCGAAGTTAAGACCTATAGCCAACCTATCTTTTATAAACACACCACTTTTTGTACCTATTCTATATCCTGTAGTTTTAATTGATCCTCCTGAGCTGACATCTGCATTTTGGTTGGATATATTTCCGTATAAACTTGACAGAATACGCCCTTTTGCAAATATAGTTGAATCCGATTCTTGAGCACTTATCGTACCCCAACATAGTAGAATTAATAAAATACTACTTGTAATTTTATATATCATTCAATTAGCGTTTTTTAGGTTAACAGCATAAATTTTAATGGGTTCATTTTTGCCTCGAAGAATATAACTACCCTTTTCTTCGATATTATAATCATCCTTTAAAGTAATTCTTTCTTGGATATTTCCTGATATTAATAAGTCTGATTTTAGTTGATTGCATTCTGCTTGAATCCTTGCTGTAGTGTTAACGGTATCCCCTAAAAATGCAATTTCACGTTTGGCTTTTCCTATCTCGGTAACGGTAACATCACCTACATGCAAACCTGCCTTAAATGCTGGCTGTACACCATATTTATTTTTAAAATATACTGATTTATTATTCAAAATAGTAGAGAATTCGTAAAAAGCCTTGATGGCAGACAAAGGATTTGTTTTCAATTTTGTTGGCCAAGTAATTATAGCTTCATCACCTACATATTTATGTATTATACCTCTGTGTTTATTAAACACAGATAGTTCATAAAAACAGTCTTGGATAAATATACTAAACTTTAAATGTCCCAGTTTTTCAGCAATTGCAGTTGAATCCTGAAGATCAAGAAACATAAAAATGTGTTCTTCTTTAATGGGTGTATAGTATTTACCTACAATAATATTTTTCAATACTCCTGGTCCTAAAATGAGCTTTGCACTCATTGTAATTGAAATAAGTGTATTTACGATTAACGAGTACATTGTACCCAACACTATTGTTGGTAATGTCATGAAGTTACTGAAAGAATCAGGCATTTTTTCTATATCAAACTCGTTTAATAGAGGATACAGAGTCGCTATAATTATGAGCGCAACAAATAATTGTGTTAAAAGTGCTATACCCAATAACTGATAGAAACGAACCCGTTTTGTTATATAACTTGTAATTAAATAAAATAATATTCCATACAAAAAACCCTGAACAAGCCATGTTATTGCAAAAAATATGATGTGTTGAGAATGTAAATATTCACCTGATTCTAAATTAGATATACGAACAATATGCCAAATAACTGTGGCTAAAAACCATCCGCCTAAATAGGTCGTTTGTATATATTTATATCCCATTTATTAAGATCTATTACTTTTAAGATACAATTTGCTTCTGGTTAACAAATTTTCCTACAACAACGGCGGTTATGATTACTAGATAAAACTGACCCAATAAGCCAATTAATATAGTCGCTTTTTGGGCAATAAGAGTAACTGGTAATATATCTCCATATCCTATTGTCATAAGTGTGATGTAACTATAATACATTAACCTTTCTGTGATATTAATAGACATTCCGTTAACAACATTCGAATCAGAAAACGAATTGGGATGAATAATCTCGATACTAATAAATAATAGAAAACCTATTAAACCCAAAGAAATAAAACCGCTAATTAACCCAAAAATTACATTTTTATTAACCTTTTCTGCTTCCCAGATTTGTTTAACTATGAAATACGTTACTATTACATAAAACACAAACATAACAATTACTCTTAGGTAGATAAATGACCGAATATCTGGATAAATACTTGCAATGGTAAATACACCTCCTATTGCTAATAGTACAATGGCAAATACCTTAAGCTGGCCATGTTTGGGATTACCTATAAATAAGCTCCCCGCAAGTATATTTAGATAAAATAAGAATGGGGATAGTAACGAAAATACACTCGCTGGTATTACTAGAGAGCCAAAAAGTATCACAATTTGGCTCACTAGAAAAATCTCAAACCTATATTTATATATCTTTTTCAAAATCTAATTTATTATAATGTCTTATATATAAATCCCTTGAAATTAATTCTATAAAGCACACTATAGAAAGTAGGTATAAATAATAAGGTAACCACTGTACCAAATAGAAGTCCAACCATAATAGTTACAGCCATTGGCTCCCAAATAGCGCCACCACCCAAATATAATGGTACTAAACCTAATACTGTTGTAAAGGTTGCCAATACAATAGGCCTAAAGCGTTGCAAACAGGCCGTTATAATAGCATCTTGCGGAATGCGCTTATTTTCATTCTCTTCTATTTCTATTCTGTCAACAAGTACAATGGCATTGTTAATTACAATACCAGCCAAAGATATGATACCGAGAAATGCCATAAACCCAAAAGGTACATTAAAAATTAATAAGCCTAATACCATTCCTATTATCCCCATTGGAATAGTAAGTACAATCATGGTCATTTTTCGGAATGAATTGAATTGTATAATTAATAGCATAATAATAATGAATGCCGATAAAGGTAAATAATTGGCTACTGCACCCATATTCTCAGCACTACTTGCAGCATCACCACCTAATTGATAAGTATACCCCTCACCCCAGCTTTCCTTTTGATCTTCGAGCCAAGGTGTTATTAATGTTGTTATCTCATTGGCATTACCATCTGCAGTAAGTTCACTTTGCACATTGATTGTTTTGGTTAAATTAAGGCGCTTAATTTTTGTGTATTGCCACTTTGGAATTATCCTAGCCACTTGAGTAAGCGGAACACTTTTGCCTGAATTCTGACCATATACATTAATTGTTTCGAGCGAAGCTAGTGACTGTTCATTACTATCTGCTCCAAGCAATACAATAGGAATAGATTTATCATCTTCACGATACTCACCAGCATTAAATCCATCAAGAACTGTTTGTAAAGATGTTGCAATATCTTGATTGGTTACACCTGCTAACTGCGCCCTACGTTGATTTATCTCAATTACGAACTTTTTCCCTTTGGGCCCCCAATCATCTTTAATATTTTTTGTTCCATTTATTGAAAATAGCTTCTCCTTAATTATGGCAGAAATTTTTGCTAATTTATCTGGATCGTTACCTGATACTTTAATTTCAATTGGAGTACCTCCCCCGCCTGATCCTAATAAACCTACTTTAATGTCAGCATTAGGAAAATTATTATAGCAATACGTATCAAGCTTATTAACTAACATAGAATTGGCTAAAAAATGTGAGGTGTTTACTATAATATGGGCATAGTTAGAATTGGCTTCATCAGCATTATATCCTAAATCGTAAGCAGATGGACCTTTACCAATATAACTAGACCAATCCGTAATTCCATCAGAAGAACTGTCGTTCACTAATAAACTATCTTTAATAAATTGCTCAATGGCAAATACTGTTTTCGAAGTTCGTTCAATTTTAGTTCCCTGAGGTAAGTTAACATCAATGGTAATCATATTTCTATCACTATCTGGAAAAAATAGCACATCTAAAAATGCGAAGCCAAAAAGGGATAAAAAGAATAAACCTAAAATACCAAACAAAACAGTCTTACGCCAAGATAAAGACCATATTATCAAAGCTCTATATTGATTCTTCATGCCATCAATCATACGATCTAAGAAACCTTTCTTCTTATTTGAGTTCTTATTTACCTTTAAAAAGAATACACATAACAATGTTATTATACTAAGAGAAATAAGCCATGATGAAACCAAAGCTATTGTAATAACAACAAAAATAGGCCCCATGATATCACCCATCACAGACTCGGCCATAAAGAATGCTAAAAAGGCGGCTGATGTTGTTAAGGTTGATATTAATAAGGGTTTGAACAATTCAGATGCTGACTCTATTGCAGCTTGCTTTACATCAATACCTTCTTCCATTTTAACCATTATAGACTCGGCAACTACAATAGCGTTATCAACCATCATGCCGAGTGCCATAATTAAAGCAGCCAATGTAATTTGATTTAATCCTAAGTCAATTAAACCCATTATCATTAAAGTAGTAATGGTTACAATAGGTATTAAACTTGCGATTACCATTCCTGTTCTGAAACCAAGAAAGATTAACATTACAGCCAGCACAATGCCTATTGCTTGAAGTAAGTTAGTCATGAAATCACTAATTTTAGCATCAATATAGGTATCGATAGATGCTAATCTAGAAACAGTAAGCCCAACTGGTAAACGACTATTATATTGATCCAATACAATGTCAATCTCTTCGCCTAGTTTTATAATATTACGGCCTTCTTTAAGCGATACGTGTAAGGATAACCCCTCTCTACCATTTATACGCACGATTTGTTCTGCCGGATAAATATAACCAGGTTCTACATTAGTAATATCACCTAAGGTTATTACAGCATTTGATTGACCAATTGGGATAAGCATATTTTTGATATCCTCAACAGAATTAAAACTACCTGTTGGTTCCAAAATAATACGCTCGTCCTCAATGCTAATCTCTCCTCCTGAATTCAGAATATTTGTACTACTAATAATTCCCTGTAAAGAAGTTGATGTTAGTCCGTATTTTTTAAGCTTCGCATTATCAAACTTAATAAATACTCTTTGCGCTTGTGCGCCATTTATTTCAACCTTAGCCGCATCATTAAGTTTAATTAAGTCATTTCGTAACTTGTCAGCTTCCTCTTTCATTTCTTTATACGAGAAACCATCGCTGGTTATACCAACGGCAATACCAAACACTTCTCCAATCCCATCATCTCGCAATTGTGGATAAACATTATTTGGTAAACCCTGAATACCATCAATTTTCCTTCGTAGTCGATCCCAAACAGCTTGTAATTCATCAGGGGCAACTTCCATCTTCAACTCAACATTTACAACAGAAAGCCCTGTGCGAGATGTGCTTGTTATCTGTTTTAATTCAGGAAGTTCTTGAGCAATTTTTTCAACTTTATCAGTAACCAATTCTTCAACCCTCTCTGGACTAGCGCCAGGGAAAGAAGAGACGATAGATGCAACCCGAACTGTATATGGAGGCATACTATCGCGTGATAGTGATTGATAAAAAACGAGTCCCATTACCATTACAACAAGTAAGATACTTAGTACAACTCGGTTTCTATCTATAGAGAATTTAGCAAAATTCATAGTGCGTAAATTATATAAGAGTTATTGTAATTTTACTTTCTGATTATTCAATAATGTTTGTAAGCCAGCAGTTGCTATAAGTTGACCTTCTTCAAGTCCTTTAAGGACTATAAATCCATTATTTGTTAACTCACCAAGCGTAATGTTTTGTTTTTTTACAATCCCAATTTTATTATCAGAAGTTTGTATACACATCACAAAATTGCCATTACCATCTTCGCCAACAGCTTTAACAGGCACAACTAATTGGTTTGAACCCGAATCAGAATCTGATCCATAAGTAAATGTAACATTAGCAACCATGCCGGGCTTAATAGATTCTATCGGCTTATTGATATCTATTTTTACGGGAAAAGTGGACGTGTTCGAATCGACTATTGGAGATACCTCTATCACACTACCCGTAAATGTTCGACCCGTAACCGAAGAAAATTCTACTTCGGTAGTCATCCCAAGTGCAACGTTATTAATTACATTTTCAGGTAAACCAACTAATACGTTCACATCATCTCCTGCATTTAATATCGCAACAACTTGTCCTGATCCAACAGTCTCATTCAAACTGATATCCACAGCAGCTAAAACTCCGCTTTTAGGCGCATATATATAACCGTAATTAATCTGAGATTGATCTATATCCTTCTTGCGCTTTGCTGATTCAAATTTATCAAGAGCATTCTGAAAATTATTTTTAGCCGTTTCGTACTCGCTTAAAGAGTGGCTCCCCTTTTCATATAAGGCTTTACTTCGCTCTAAGCTTGATTTAGCAGTATTCATAGCCGACTGAGCACTTTTTAATGCAGAGATAGACTGCTCGTAGGTAAGTTGTGCTTGTACATTATCGAGTCTCATCAATAAATCTCCTTTTTTGACCCGTTGCCCAATTTTCGCTTTCAATACAGATACAATACCACTGGTTCTAAAACTCAATTCAATTTTGTTACTAGCCGAAGCAACTCCGCTATAACTCCGAACTTTTTGAGCATTCATTTTTGCTACAACTTCGTACCGTACAGGTTTAATTACTTCTTCTTTCTTTTTTTCTTTATTACCACAAGCACTAATTATAATAACTAGCACAAGCATTGCAAGAGTGTGATTTAAATATTTCATGTTCGTTTTTTTGAGTTTGTTAATCCATTATAAATTGCTTGGCTCGCAATACAAAATCATCATTTTTAGCTTCCGAATTCATATCAAAGAAATTACCTATCATACGCTGTAACTTCATCGATACAATTCTGAAATTGTATTGTGCTGTGGCATTAGCTATGTGCGCCTGGAAATAATTATTCTGAGCATCGATGAGTTGAATTACAGGAATAACTCCATTTTGGTATTCATTCTGAGATAATTCTAAACTCTTCTTTGCAAATTCTAAATCCACTTTAGAAATCTCGATATTTGTAATCTCATTAATAATATCTAATACAATTGCATTAATATTTTTTTCAATACTCAGTTCAAAATCTTCTTTTTGGATATTCAACTGATCTTGTTGAATCAAGGCAGATTGTCGATTAATATTTCTTGTACTCTGCTGAAAAATAGGAAGAGATAAACTTACGCCAACATTATAAAAACCATCGGGAATTACAGGAAAACCAGCCGGTGTAGTAGACCCTGCACCAGATTTACTTAAGGTATGATTATACTGACCTTGAAGTGCTAATGTTGGAACAAATCTACCTTTATCGTTTAAGCGAAAGTTTCTTTCAACTGCTTCTAAATTATAGTCTATATTCTTCAATTCAGGAACATTGCGCTTTGCCTCTTCGATAAAGAAGTTAACTAACACTTGTTGTTGTGATGGATCGTCTAATGCCTTTAATAGAAATGCATAACTCGATTGGTCATTTAATACATTTCCAATCAATGTATCCTTCAATTCTATCTGATCAGAAATAGGTTTATTCAGCAGTTGATTTATATCAAAATAAGCTTGACTTAAACTATTTCGAGACTCAATTACACTTTGTGTATTTTGCGCCAACTGACTTTTAAATCGTAATACATCAGATTGACCAGACTCACCAAGTTCATAATTTTGTAATGCTATTTCTAAATTTTGCTTTGTAAGTTTCAGATTAAAAGACTGAATACTTAAATTAGTTTTTAAAACTAAAGCATTGTAATACAAAATTGATGCATTAAGCAAGGCATCTAACTCTGAAGCATTATAACTCTCTTTTTGCGAAGCCAGAATATTTTTCTGTATGGATATATTAGCACTTGCTTGCTCTGAATAAATTACCTGAGATAAACTAACATTAGCCGCAGTTGAAAATTCTGGGTTTTGTCCGCTGGATGCTTCTGCCAAATCAGGATCAGCATATGCTGCACTTACATTGGCACCTAAATCAGGTAAATATTGACTTTTGGAACTTTTAACATCCTGTTTACTAAGCTCAATATTTTGTCGTTCGGCAGCTAATCCCAAGTTAGAGTCCACCACTCCATTCATAATATCTATCATCGAATAGATGTTATCTGCGTAGCTTGTTTTATCACCTTCTATAAGATTAACTTTAACCAACATGCTATTTCTGATGGGAAAGCCAATTTGATTTGCTGTACTTGAGTTGATAGATAATTGCTTACTATAATTAATGTGTAATGGTAAGTTCGATGCATTTTCTCCACCATTTATTTCTTCTACATTAAGTGCTATTCTTCTGAAAATTTGAGTGAAATTAACCTCAGGCTGATTGCTTGCTAACACTCCTCTTTCGACATCAGTAACCCCATAACCTGTAAGCGAAGGGATTTTCTTTGCATTGATAGAATCAATTAAAGTTCCAAATTGATTATTGCTAATGCTATTGTATGAAACAAGATAAGCAGCATCAATATCAGAAACTAAACTCTCAATATTGCTATCTTTATTTAATCCTATTAATTTGTACGTGCTTGCTTGCTCCCTAAAATACTCTTGAAAGACGCCTTCAATGGGCAATAAATCTAGTAGGTATTGATCTACAAAAATACCAATATTCTGGAAGTTGGTAAGTTCCTTAAATGTATCTAAATCCTCCTTATAAGAAAATGGAGTGACCAAGTAAGTTAAGTTATTTACGCCTGAAGTTAATTGACCTAGTGGTATATCAACCAAATCGTTATTAATTGCCCCAACAATAATAGTAGGTTTAATATAATTTTGTTGTTGATACAACATAATAGTATTTACAACACCGAAGGAAATAATAATATCAGATTGTAAATCAATCAGCTGATTGTAGTTCTCCTTAGCTTTGTTAATGTCGTAGTTATTAAACAACACTTGGTTAAAAACAACATTACTCCCTTTTCCAACCAGAGAGTTAATCTCTTTTTTTAATTGATCGAGATACAAATCAGATTCCGAGTTAATTTTCTCATCCAGAATTCCTATTCTAAGTTGTTTTTGCGCAAAGCCTACATTACATAGAATAGCGAAGAAAAATAAGATAATAATATGCTTCATAATTAATTAAAATATTTATTCATTTTTTCATCTAACAGATTAAGTACATCTGCATTAAAATCAAGCGAATCCTTAATAAACTTATTCATTTCTAGATTCTCATCAGACCTTAAATTCAAACACTCTTTTAACAATAAATCTTGTTTCTTATAATTATTAATAATCAATTCTAAAAATAATCGGGTTCCCTTGGTATCAAGATAAAACAAGCGCTTTCCTTTTCGCTCTTTAGAGTTTATAAACGCAACACGGTTTAAGCCAATTAAGAGTGTTAAGGTTTTACTTACTGAACCTTTAGTCGCTTTCGATAGCTTAACTAAATCACTAAAACTAAAATACTTTATGTCAGACGAATAAAATATACCCATTATCTTTCCTGCCAATGGTGGAAAGCCATCTATACGGTATGCTTCCGCAAACCTATCTAATATACTTTCGTTACTCATAATGATAAAGAAACGCCAAACCTACAAAATAGTTTCGCAACTAGGAAACTTTTTTAAGTGCTAAAAATAGAGGTAACTGCAAATGCGAGATAGCTCCTCCAAGATTATTTCCATTTACGATAAAGATTCTTCCATTTCGCAATAAATCGAAGCCATTTCGCAACAAAAAAAAATAAATTATGGATAAAGGCAGCCTACTTTTGTTGCGTTCAATTTAAACAAAGATTATAAATTATGAAGAAGTTATTAGTTGTTGCTTTTATTACCATTTTATTATTTGGAAGTATAATTAACTTAATGGCCCAAGACAAACATTTTGGTGTACGTGCAGGATATCAAAATTCAAGTTTGATGCTTAATTCGCACAAACAAGGGCAGTCGTTAAATGGCTATTATGCTGGTGCCTTTAGAGACACCAAAATGCTGCCTTTTATGTTTTTTCATTCAGGAATAGAATATATGCAAATGGGTGGCAAAATAGAGAATAATGATTATGTGCTTAATTATATCGGTGTACCATTAGGACTTAAATTCAAAGTAGGACCATTATATGCAGTTGGCGGTGCCATGGTGAATTTCAAAATCTCAGAAAAAGGAAGTCCATATGATAATAAAGCCAATTGGTACGATTCAAATGTATATGCTGGTGCAGGTCTTGAAATACTTATTTTTTGCTTAGAAGCAAAGTATATGTGGGGATTAACTGATGTTAATAATGGCTTACGAAATGATGCTGTGCAAATAGGCTGCGGTATAAGATTCTAGATTAGAACTCTATTAATAAGCATTTAAGCTAAATGAAACTGTATTTTTAGTAATACGGTTTCTTTTGTTTATTGTACTACAAAGATCATAGCACAAGTACTATTAATTAAATATATTTGTGTGGTTATAGTTATTGAACCGCAATAACTTTTGGTTTTATATTATAAAACTTCATCTCAACTAACTTTTAATAAGTAGCAGTGGAAAAACTAATAGCAGAAAATATTAAGGAGCGAACTATTATTGTAATTTCTTTACTCTTTTCATTTTTAATAAACCTATCGATTACAATAGATAGTGTTAACTTATTTTTGAATAAGGCATATAAGGTACCGCTCTCAGAATTATTATTCCCTTGGATATATAGTTTATTAATGATCTTTCTATTAGCTTGGTTTATACTAAGTTTTAATCTTCGCCTGAAAATAAACTTACCCTTCAATCTATATTATAAGAGTCCTACCGCCATATCAATTATAGGAACCATTTTTATCGCATTAAGTATATTTTTTATTTTTATTTTAGGGAATTATGCATTCGGATCTGCTGAGAGTATCAGAGATGGTATTACAAGATATTTATTTGGTTGGAGTGTAGTAATCTCGATTTTAGTTATTCTATCTCGCACATTAAAATTTCAGAAACAAAGTGACTTAGAACGTATCCAGAAGGAAAAATACAAGAGTGAAAAACTACAAAGTGAACTAAAAGAAGTACGCGATTTTTTAAATCCTCACTTTTTGTTTAACTCTCTTAATACATTAAATGCACTCATTAAAATTGATGCAGATAAAGCTTCATTATTTACAACACATCTATCGCGACTTTACAGGTATATACTGCAGAATAAGGAGCACGACCTAGTTAGTATCGAAGATGAATTATTCTTTATTGAGAGTTATACAAAGTTGATGAATATTCGCTTTGGTTCTCAGTTTAATGTGGAGGTAAATATATCTAACGAACATAAAACTGCATTAATTCCTGTATTGGCGCTTCAACTATTAATAGAAAACGCCGTTAAGCATAATGAGATCTCTTCTGAGAAACCACTTACTGTGTCAATATATATTGAAGGTGATATGCTCTGTGTAGTTCACCCTCTTCAGGAAAGACGCAACCGTATTACCAGCACTGGAAATGGAATTTCAGGTCTCTCAAAAAGATGTATGATCCTTATGAAAAGAGATATAGAAATTATTAAGAATGAAAATTTCACTGTTAAAGTTCCAATCAAAATGTAATTATGAGAGTAGTAATAATTGAAGATGAATGGGGGGCGCAAGAGCAGCTTAAAAATATGCTCGAACAACTAGTTCCTTCAGTTGAGATAGTGAATGTGTTAGATACGGTTAAGAACAGTATCCAGTTCTTCAGAACTAATCCTGGTATTGACCTAATATTTATGGATATTCATTTGGCAGATGGCTTATCTTTCGAAATATTCAATCATATACACATCAATACTCCCATTATTTTTATTACTGCGTTTGACCAGTATGCTATAAAAGCATTTAAGGTTAATGGAATTGATTACCTTTTAAAACCTTTGATACAGGATGAGCTAGAGTTTGCCCTAAAAAAGTTCGACCAGCAAAACTCGAAATTGCTCTATAAAGATATATTTAAATCCTTTTATCACGAGATCATTTCTGCCAAAAAGGAATATAAGAATACTTTTTTGTTGGGAAGTAAAGACAAATTATATCCGGTATCTGTTAGGGATATTGCTTCATTTCATCTCGATTTAGGAATTGTTAAATGTCAAACCTTCGATAATAAGGAATATACAGTCAACAGCTCTCTCGATCAAATAGAGAACGAACTTGACCCTAAAAACTTTTTTAGAGCCAACCGTCAGTTTATCTTGCACCGTGACGCTATAAAGCACATTAGTTATTATTTCAACAGTAAACTTAAGATTAAAACAAACTGCAATTTTAAGGTCGATATAGTTATTAGTAAACTTAAAGCTACTGATTTTAAAAAGTGGTTAGGGTATTAAGTCTAATACTAGAGTAAGCCACACCAAAATAATCTATTAGTATTTAAATTCATATCAATTGTTATTCGATGTGATCTATTACTCTAACTTCAAAAGTTTAATAATCTTTTTCAGCTTAAAGATCACTGTCATATTTAATCTCACTGACCCTCTTCAACCACCCGTTTAAAAACTTAAAGTTCTGTCCTCGCTTGGCTATTGTGTGATAATAATTGATTCTAGCCATTTTTATAGCATCAAATACTGTTTGAGTATGGCATTTATCGATAGCCATTAACGTTTGTTTACCAATAATCCCATCCATTTTAAGTTCATAATCGAAGAACTGGTTTAAAGTTCTTTGAACACCTCTGGCTCCCCAATGGCCGCTATTGACACACCAATCAAAGATGATTTCTTGTAGGGAACCATGTTTAATTTTATCAATATTATATAGATGATAGAACTCTGCTTTGTAGAATTCTTTAACCAATTGTGTTAGTTCCGGAACATCTATTTTAAAATTCCTCTTAATACTTCCATAGGTCTCTTTATATGCATCAATATACTTCCAGCCATTCCAATCAGGATGCAAATTTCTTGCAACACCCATATAAGTTTCACCACCACGGTCGCCTTCTACATTGGCATAATATCCTTCGTGCTTGATAACTCCAGCAAAGAGCTCCTCAAATGTTTTTATATGTTTCATGATCGTTTAGATTTCAGTTTTACATCATTTACTCCACTTATTGAACCTCCAAAAAGGAAGTCGATTATCGTGCTTAGTTTGGTGGATATGCCGCCATTGATACTGCTTATAAAGGCAATTTGCCAATCTTGTAATTCAATGGTTTGAAACACGAAATAATTAAGCATCACAAGTGTTAAAGTACACCATGCAATCAGGAAGAAGATTGCAAAGGTCTTTTGTAACCAGTTGTCTTTGGCATACATATTTCGTGCTGAGTCTCGGTCTGAAACAGCCATTTTGAAAAGTTCCATTTTACCCTGGAGCTTTTCCTCCTTGGTGGTGAAAATTTCATCTATCAGTTTTGTTCCTTCTTTTAGTGTGCTTGCAACTCCTGCGTTGCTTAGTTTTGAAAATAGTTTTCTCATTTCTCTACAAATTTTAGTATGGTATCTAGCTTCTCGTTAAGCTGTTTTATGGTTTGATGGAATAGCTCCTTGCTCACGTATATTTCCTTGGAACTATCCCTTAAATCGGATATGCGTTTGTGCAATACGGCAAACTTTCCTTCACATAAATTCAGTTCCTTTGCCAAGTGTTTTATGTCCTTTTCAAGCAGGTCTGTTTTGGCCTCCACCGTTTCTTTAGTCGCATTTTTTGCCAGTGCATTTCTAATGATGTAAGACAAAACACCCACGATTAATGAGCTAATGGCTGCTATGACTACCCAGTAGAATTTTATGGTCATTTCTTCCATGATTAGAATATTTTAATGGTTTCGTTACTACCGTTGGGAAAACGGTTTTTCTCCATGGTAGCTGATTGATTTTCGATGTGCATAATGGCATCACAATCATGCTCCCAGTCGCTTCCGCCTTTTGATGTACCATCACGATTGGCTTTAAAAACAAGCACAAATGATGTATTGGGGAATTGCCTCTTCAATGCTTTAAAATCATCAGGTTTAATACCTATGGTTTGGGTACTATCAAAGAATACCACATCGTATACTCTAAATTGCTTCGGGTTATAATCTTCCACAAAATCAATAGGCTGCGTGATATTCAAACGCAATAACTTTTCCTGAAGCGAGGCTTTTACGCCTTCTTCGTTGGAGATATAAAGTACTTTAAGTTTGCTCTTCACCAGAACATTGGCCAGCAACATGGCTACCGAACTTTTTCCATTGAATCGCTTACCATAAATCATCAGATAAAATGGGCTGTAAGGTTGCCCTAGTAGTTTACCAAACTTACCGCCAATGCGTAAAGTTGAAAACTTCATTTGAGCCAATTCACTAGCTGATACCACTTGATCTGGCGAAACTGAGATAGACTGATTTACTGCCCTTGTTCTTGTACCACTACTTTTGGGCGACGCAGTAGTGGTGTTTACTTTCCCAATCCAGCTATTCCTTTTAGGCCATTGAGTTGAACGCTTGTGACTAGCAATTTATCACTTTCCAGGTAATCGTTTAAATGCTTTTGTACCTTCTTAATCTGATCGTACTCCTTTTCAGATTGCTTTACTTTTCCATTCTTCAGGGAATTGGTAATGGTCGTGAGTAGTCGTTGTGCTTTTTCCTTTGTGATGTTGCCATACAGATTTATAAAACGTTTAATAAGTCCAACAGCCGGGGTAACGCCATAGTCATCCACAATATTTTTCAGCTTCGTGTAAATTGAAGTAGGAACTTCAAACTTACAGGTAGCATTCATCTCCTTATAAGTCTTAATCAAATCATTGCTGATACTTTTAATCTCTGAGGCATACTTACTTGTTTTTCGGATGGTTTTCTCAGTAGCTGCCTTCTGAATGACCTTATATAAAAGTGACACCTGACGTTCGGTAACGCTCTTGTTATGAAAATTCAGGTAGCGCCTAATTACCTTTATTTCCATGGGGATTAAATCCACTTCAATGGCTTTTCGTTGGGCCTGTTTGGGCTGCCGAGTCGTTTTACCTGCTGTTGTCTTTTTCTTTGGTGCTTTAGATTTTGTGCTAACCTTTTTTGCAGGTGCTTTCTTTGGGGATGTACTCTTCTTAGGGGTATCTTTTAGATAAGGCTCCACAATCTTAAAGTGATTATCCAACATCTCTTTGATATCCTTATCCTCATTGTAGAAATCGGCAAATGAATCAAACTCCTTATGGGCTTCCTGAGCGACCTCTGGTAATTTCTTAAAATCAATGCTTTTGGTAGCTTCTTTGTAGTTCTTTATTGTAAGTTTCATATCTATCTGTATTACGTTTTAGTTCCTATTTTTCCTATTTGGCTAGTGCTTGCTTTTGTTTGATGCGGATGGCTTTGGCTCTTATCTTTGCAAGAGCTAATTTTCGATCTTTACCGACAATTACACCCTTGTTTACACCACCTTTTTCAGTCAAATCGATATATTCATCTGCTCTTTGCTTGGTGAATGGCGTAAAGGACTTGAGTTTAAATTGCACCTTTGCTGCTTCTATCAAATTATCGAAACACTTATTGATGTACGTGCGCTCTTTTCCCTGGGGGTAAACTGGATGGGCAAACATTCCTCCTGATACCAGGTAATTATTCTCCCGATTCTTTTCCTTCAGTTTATCGTAGATGTAGCATTCAAATCTTCTGGCAAATAGTTCAGCCGTATTCTTCCAATAGGAGCCTTGTTGTTTCGAATAGTGGTACAAATAGCTATCGGTTGACTTTTTGCTGTTTGTATGCGCATCAGTAAAACTTATCAATGATTTATCTTCATGATTGTATCCAAAACGCATCATACTCACCAACGCTGCCATGCTTTTATGGAATGGTGTCTGTGTGACTCCAGTTTCTATTATATATGCCAGGGTGCTTATGAAATAAGCCTTACGGAATGATTTCTTTGAGTTATTCAGGTAAGTTCTATTTCGACCAAATTTCTCTAGGATTAAATCATAAGTGGTTTCCGATAATAGGGATAACCTACTCAAACCAAATTCATTCAAAAAGTGATCGAAAAAGTGTCCCCATTCGTGCGCCACAGAACCATCACCATTGCGTTTGGTGAGGTTAATCAATTGCCGAGTTGGATAATAGGTTGCCATGGCTTTTCCTCCTCGTCCAAATGCTCCAAAACCGATGGCCAGCTTTTGATTTATACTTAAATCAATATCCAATATCTCGCATAAGTCAACGATGGATGCCACAAAATGTCGTATGTGCTCCTGGGCTTCATTGTCCTTTACGTAGTTTCCTAGAGTTATCGATTTAAAATGCAGTTTATGAATGACAGTCTGTTCATCTGCTTTCTCAATAAACAAACCACCAGTGCGCTTAATATAGCTAAGCGTTATGGCTGCTATTTTTGGCTTTGTATTGCCTTCTGATTTTCTTTTTTGATTAGTATCTGACCATGACCAATCTGGTTTGAATTCTTTGTATGGGAAATGCTCCTTTTTGGTATCAAATTCCTTTATATAATCATTGATAAAGCGAGTACAAACCGACTCCACATACTTCACATATTCAGGAATACTATTCATACTTGAAAGCATACCGCCTCTAAAAGTCAGATCACTGTATTTATGACTTTTTAAATCTGCCGATGAGATAATCTGTTTTGCTGAATCAATGCACTTTTGTTGTTTTTCAATGAGCTTATCGTAATAGGTTTTTAGGTTCTTGTAAAGAGGTGCAGCCGTTTCTTTGCTTACACCTGAATATTGGCGAGCTTCAGTGAGTGTTTTCTTTGCCACACCAACACCACTCGAATAGCCGTAAAGCACAGAAATTAGATTACGTAGTTTCTTACCAAAGAGCATTGTAAAATCAGTTCTTGGAACAATTTGTCCGTTTGTTGCTATGGTATATAGCTTCTTCAAATCATCAATAACAATAGCTTCGCTTAATACCTGATGAATTGTTTCTGCCATTTTCACGTACTGTGCCCTCGATTCTTTGGTATTTAGATAAGGCTTTGCTGGATATGACTGGCGAATCTTTGATTTTAAAAATCATTGATAAGTTTTACTGATGCGCATACAAACAGCAAAAAGTCAACCGATAGCTATTTGTACCACTATTCGAAACAACAAGGCTCATATTGGAAGAATACGGCTGAACTGTTTGCTAGAAGCTTTGAATGCTACATCTACGATAAGTTGAAGGAAAAGAATCGGGAGAATAATTACCTGGTATCAGGAGGCATGTTTGCCCATCCGGTTTACCCCCAGGGAAAGGAGCGCACCTACATCAATAAGTGTTTCGACAATTTGATAGAAGCGGCAAAGGTGCAATTTAAGCTAAAGTCCTTTATGCCATTCACCAAACAAAGAGCAGATGAATACATCGATTTGACGGAGAAAGGCAGTGTAAATAAGGGTGTGATTGTAGGTAAAGATCGAAAATTAGCTCTTGCTAAGATTAGAGCCAAAGCCATCCGCATCAAACAAAAGCAAGCACTAGCCAAGTAGGAAAAATAGGAACTAAAACGTAATACAGATAGATATGAAACTTACAATAAAGAACTACAAAGAAGCCACTAAAGGAGTCGATTTTAAGAAATTACCAGAGGTAGCCCAGGAAGCTCATAAGGAGTTTGATTCATTTGCCGATTTTTACAATGAAGATAAGGATATCAAAGAGATGTTGGATAATCATTTTAAGATTGTGGAGCCTTATCTAAAAGATACCCCTAAGAAGAGTACATCCCCAAAGAAAGCTCCTGCAAAAAAGGTTAGCACAAAATCTAAAGCACCAAAGAAAAAGACAACAGCAGGTAAAACGACTCGGCAGCTCAAACAAGCCAAACGAAAAGCCATTGAAGTGGATTTAATCCCCATGGAAATAAAGGTAATTAGGCGCTACCTGAATTTTCATAACAAGATCGTTACCGAACGTCAGGTGTCACTTTTATATAAAGTTATTCAGAAGGCAGCTACTGAGAAAACCATCCGAAAAACGAGTAAGTACGCTTCTGAGATAAAAAGCATCAGCAATGATTTGATTAAGACTTATAAGGAGATGAATGCCACATGTAAGTTTGAAGTTCCTACTTCAATTTACACGAAGCTGAAAAATATTGTGGATGACTATGGCGTTACCCCGGCTGTTGGACTTATTAAACGTTTTATAAATCTGTATGGCAACATCACAAAGGAAAAAGCACAACGACTACTCACTACCATTACCAATTCACTGAAAAATGGGAAAGTGAAGCAATCAGAAAAGGAATATGATCAGATTAAGAAGGTGCAGAAGCATTTAAACGATTACCTGGAGAGTGATAAATTACTTGTTACAAGTGTCCAGCTAAATGGCCTAAAAGGAATAGCCGGATTGGGAAAGTAAACACCACTACTCCATCGCCCAAAAGTAGTGGTACAATTGTAAGGGCAACTAATCAGCATAAGTCTATCTCAGTTTCGCCAGATCAAGTGGTATCAGCAAGTGAATTGGCTCAAATGAAGTTTTCTACTTTACGCATTGGCGGTAAGTTTGGTAAACTGCTCGGGCAACCTTATAGTCCGTTTTATCTGATGATTTATGGGAAGAGATTCAATGGCAAAAGTTCCGTAGCCATGTTGCTGGCCAATGTTCTGGTGAAGAGCAAACTTAAAGTACTTTATATCTCCAACGAAGAAGGTGTAAAAGCCTCGCTTCAAGAGAAGTTATTGCGTTTGAATATCACGCAGCCCATCGATTTTGTGGAGGATTATAATCCGAAGCAATTTAGAGCATACGATGTGGTATTCTTTGATAGTACCCAAACCATAGGTATTAAACCTGATGATTTTAAAGCATTGAAGAGGCAATTCCCCAATACATCATTTGTGCTTGTTTTTAAAGCCAATCGTGATGGTACATCAAAAGGGGGAAGCGACTGGGAGCATGATTGCGATGCCATTATGCACATCGAAAATCAATCAGCCACCATGGAGAAAAACCGTTTTCCAAACGGCAGTAACGAAACCATTAAAATATTCTAATCATGGAAGAAATGACCATAAAATTCTATTGGGTAGTCATAGCAGCCTTTAGCTCATTAATAGTGGGTGTTTTGTCTTACATCATAAGAAATGCACTGGCAAAGAATGCGACCAAAGAAACGGTGGAAGCCAAAACTGACCTACTCGAAAAGGACATTAAACACTTGGCAAAAGAACTGAATTTATGCGAAGGGAAGTTTGCCGTATTGCACAAACGCATATCCGATTTAAGGGATAGCT
>NZ_LYBV02000037.1 GCF_001660705.2 Saccharicrinis aurantiacus | reverse complement strand
GCCAAAGACAACTGGTTACAAAAGACCTTTGCAATCTTCTTCTTGGTTGCATGGTGTAGTCTGACGTTCGTTATGCTTAACTATTTTGTTTTTCAAACCATTGAATTACAAGACTGGCAAATAGCTTTTATAAGCAGTATCAACGGTGGAATATCCACCAAACTAAGCACGATAATCGACTTCCTTTTTGGAGGATCGATAAGTGGAGTAAATGATGTAAAACTGAAATCTAAACGACCATGAAACATATAAAAACATTTAAGGAGCTCTTTGATGGAGTTATCAAACACGAAGGATATTATGCAAATGTAGAAGGCGACCGTGGTGGTGAAACCTATATGGGTGTTGCACGAAATTTACACCCAGATTGGAAAGGTTGGGAATTTATTGATACTTATAAAGAGACCTATGGCAAAATACCTTGGAATAAGCACATTGATATCCCTGAATTGGAATGTATGGTAAAGGATTTTTATTACCATACATTTTATAAGAAATACAGTATTGATGCGATATTACAAGGCTCTTTACAGGAGATTATATTTGATTGGTGTGTGAACAGTGGCTATTGGGGAAGCTGTGGTGTTCAAAAGGTATTGAACCGCTTCTTCGATTGTGAACTTAAATTAGATGGAATAATTGGTAAGAATACTGTTAAAGCAATTAATACTTGTTGTTCAGAATCACTGTTTAATGCAATTAAATCTGCTCGTATTCATTACTATAATACAATTGCTCAGAGAGGACAAAATCATAAGTTCTTAAAGGGGTGGCTGAGACGGATTGGGGCAATTAAGTTTGGTGTTTAAAAATAATCCCTCCCAACTATTCTTAATACCAAACTATGCTTAAAGCTTTATTTTTAAACGGAATTACATGTTCAAAGACTTTGAAATTCAAATTCTCACCATTAATGCCATCAAACCAATCAACACCCCACAACTCTTCAGTTCTTTTCACACCTGTACCAAAGTTAAAATACTTACCCGCAAGGCTATCCTTTGGAACTTTATCCTTACCATCGGCTAATTTCCAAAAACGAAAATCTTTACTTTGCCATTTCCATTCAATACGGTTATCTTCCATATAAACAACCATAATAGGGTGTGTTCCAATGTCAGCAAAACGAATTGCACATGCAGTAATACTCACAAAATATTGCTTTGACAAATACTCAATGATTTGATAGTCGAATTTTCGATATCGTTCACAATCTTTTCTAAATCGTTTTTCTGGCATTAAAATACACGAAGCAAAATAATCTGCTTCACGCTCAATTATTTGATACTTGTTCTTATTATACCTTGATGGGTGAGGTTTAATTAGTCCCGCTTTCAACGCAACCCTATGACTATCTATAAAGTAATGGCCTAGTTCATGAGCTAAAGTAAAGCGACCTCTTACTTTGTCTGGCGCATTACCAAGTGTAGTATTAAGATGAATGTAAAACCCTTTATCATATACTAATGTTCCATCAAATGCATTTTCATAATCATCATAAAAGATAGGAAGCTCTTCCAATTCTGCAATTAAATTTAATGGGGTAATATCTTCTTTATGCTCAAGAGCAAGAAATTCAGCCAAATCTTTAATTTGTTTTCGTTTACGATTATTTATCTCCATTTTTATGCTTGCTCTTCATTTTAACAAGAATTGATTGAGAAATCCCCTCGTTTCCTTTTCTTGCGGCTATCTGTATTTCACTAATATCCTGCTTCTCTTCTACACTTTGAATATTAATCACCTTACCTTTTTTCTCAAACGAACCCCTAATAATTTCATCAGAGTTAATCCTAACTCCTTTTAATTTGAAATTATAATCTTCATATAATGCTTCAAACTGTTCTAACTCTTCATCATTTCTTGGGTAAGTATACCCAGCAATAGCTAATAATTCATCAAACCTATCAGCCTTAATGTTTTTGTTATTTTTCTTAGTTGCCATAGTTTTGATTTAAAAAATTATCGACTTGCATGTTTGCTTGTTCTTTATATTTTCTAATAGAACCAGTAGTTAGGCTCAATTCTTCTTGTAGCTTTTTACTTACAGGTCTTGGAATATTGTTTCCTTCGTGAGTGTACAATTTATAAGTCAAATAAATTATTCTATGTTTCTCGCCCAACCTATCAAGAATATCATTTAGAACACTTAATTGCTCTTTAAGTTCTTTTCTGGTTATATCATCATCGGTTGACTTTTCAACAAAGTCATCAAGAGTGTAAATTAGAGATAAGTCGGTTTCTTTATTGGGTTCATGACATGTCCCTTTATTCGTATAATTGGCCAGTTGTGTAAATACAATTCTACTTAACCACCTCTTAATTCCATTATCAATTGTTTTTGATTTTGATTTTTCATGGTTATATGTCGGGTATTTCCATACACGAGCAAATGCACAATTAACAATATCTAACGCCACGGTTTCGGAAAGATTTCTCTTATAACAATATATCTCCGCAGATTTAAATGCAGCTTGGTCATATCTAAGACAGAAAACACCAAAAGCAGCCTCTGCTTCTTTAGGGTATTCATCTTTCCAACCAATATATTCAAGTAAATCCAAGCTACTTGCTGTTTTTATTTCCTCAATAACTTCCAAAATAGTCTCTTGTTTAATAACTACCAAAAGCGTGAGTCACGCTTTTGGTATAAGGGTAAAGAATAGTTAAAAATAGCAATAAAAGTAAACATATGGCAACAAATCCACCGAAAGACGGAAGTCGAAAGGGAGCGGTTAAACAACGCTCACAAGTAAAAAACCCTAAAACAGGTCTATGGACAAAGCGAGATGCTGAGTCAGGAAAGTTTATGGATGTAAAAACATCAAGTGATAAACCATTTAAAGGAGTTAGAAAGGAGAAAAAGTAAATTTATGAAGAACAATTTTTTTAATTATTTCAAGCCAAGCATTTTGATTACAGTAATTGGGGCATTAGTTATTTCCTTGTATTTAGCTAAAAATCACTGGGAGCTATCAATAGCAATCTCAGGAACTGTTTCTATGTTACTTGTATTGATTTCAAAATACCTATGGAAAATAAAGCCTTTCAAATGGTTGTTTTGGGTTGATGATTTCTCAGGAAGATATGAGGGGATACTACGGTTCCAGTACATTAATGAACAAGGTAAGTCTCAATATGGCGAAAGAAAACATGTAAAGGTTATAAGCCAGAATGGAAGCAGAATCTCGATTGCTTCATTTACTTTTTGCGAAGATGGAACTAAGTCATCTCCCTCTTATAACAAAGGATTGTTTGTTGAACCTACTGAGGATGGACATCATTTTCAATTATCATATAGCTATTTAAACGAGGGGAATGCACAAATTGGATTTCATTCACATTTTGGAACAGATGTCTTGAAGTTTATCAGAAAAGGTAATTCTAAGGAGTTATCAGGGTATTACTATACCAACAGAAACCCGCAAACCAGAGGTGATTATCAAAAATTAACATGGGTTAGTAATGACCTAAATCACGAATTTTAATAAGAATTAGTTATGACAGTTTTGCACAAAGAATTTACAAAATATAATAAGGAGATAAAGCTTACTTCCTCTCGCAAAGAGTCACTTAAAAAAAGTAGGGAAGACATTAAAAAGAAAATCAGAAAATGGTTTAAGGAAAACAAACCAGATGAGCTACAGCCAAAATTTCATGGACAAGGTTCATTTGAAATGAATACTGGAGTAAATCCCATTCCTGAGAAAGATAACAATAATACATTGTTAAAATACGACTTAGATTTTGGTGTTTATTTCATTGAAAATGATGATGAAGATAATAAGCAAACCATTGAAACATGGCATAATTGGGTATACAAATCAGTAGAAGACCATACAGCTCAAAAACCAATTAAGAAAACAACTTGCATCCGAGTTATTTATAGTGATGGGCATCACTTAGATTTACCTATTTATTATAAACTGAATGAGGTTATTGAATTGGCTCACAAGGCTAAGAGTTGGATTGAAAGTGACCCAAAGGAATTTTATGAGTGGTTTAACGACCTTAAAAACGGACAACTTGAAAGACTGGTAAGGTATTTAAAGAGCTGGAAGAACTTCAGAGAGCTAAAAAATACAAATTTAAAATTACCTAGTGGTTTTGAATTGACCATCTTAGCAGCCAACAACTATGTTGAAGATGATAGTGACGACAAGGCACTTAGAGAAACTATTCGTAACATAGATATAGAGCTCAATAAAGCTAATGGTTTTAAGTGCCTACGTCCTACAACACCAAAGAATGAAGATGTATTTTCAAGTTATTCAACAACAAGAAAAGATAACTTCCTTTCTACACTAAAAAGTTTGCTGAATGATTTGGATAGAGCTAAAGATGAGAAGAACTTTAAAAAGGCTTCTGAGATTCTAAGGAACAATCAATTTGGAGAAAGATTTCCGTTAGGTGCAGATAAGGACGAAGAAGAGAAAAGTAACAACCTTGGAAAAAGCCTTGGGGCAGCAGCCATTACACCAAAGCCTTATGGATATTAGAAAGCAAATTGAAGAAGTATTGAGACATTATTCAGGATTATCCTATTGTATTAATAACAACACGATTGATGGAGAACTATTTATTACAGAAGATGATTCTTATGATGTTTCAATACATATTAAACCTTACCCGAAACATTTTCCGAGAGTATTTGAAACAGGTGAGCGTATACCTCCAAAGGTATCGAGGCATATTTATTCAGATACTAAATCTTGTTGCCTTTCCACTCAGGCAAAGGCTCAAATTTTACTTAAAACTAAAATAACCTCACTACATCTATTCATAAAAGAAATAGTTATACCATATTTTCAGAATAACTCATATTTTGAAATTAATGGTAAATACAAAACTGATGAGTATGCTCATGATAAGAGTGGAGTTATTGAAGGTTATAGGGATATACTTCAATCAAATAACGATTACCTTATTGCCAAATTAATGGCTGGAAGAATTGAAGGAACAAAGCTGCGGTTGCACAACAGGTGTTATTGCGGAAGTGGATTATCGCTGAAAAAGTGCAACAATTCTCAACATTATAAATGCTATAAGGACTTCCGAAAAATTGACAAGGATGTTCTAATGAATGATATTTCCATCTTTATGGATTTTATGAAGAAACAATCTAACTAAACCGTTATGGATATTGCATATAATACAGTAATAAAAAGGCTAGTAGCCAGTGAAGAATTATGGGAATTAGAAGTGGTTGAAAAGGATATTTACTCCTGCCCAGATTGTTACGTTCCACTTGCACCTGCATCATACCTTAGAACAAATAAAAAGCGACCATATTTTAGATACCTTAAACCCCATAAAATTGATTGTGCTTATAGTGAAAATTCATCGTTGATTAAAACGGCTCAATCAAAATCTATTTCAAATAAAGATGGTTTTCCTTTTCCATATCCTAGCAAGTTGATTTTTGAAAATAAAAACAATCAAGAAGCAATTAATAACGATACAGATGTACCTAGAGCTAATCGCTCCAAAAAAAAATCGAATGAATACGGTTCCGGAAAAACAAATCACCACCGAACAGTATCAACCATTAAAAATATCGTCAGGCATTATGTTTGTTTTCCAAATGACAGACATGTTGGATTAACAGTTCCTTATGTAAGTTCAGAACAAACTACTTACAATAGTATTTTTAAAAATATTTGGGGTGGTGTTTTATACTCTACCAATCATATATTTTTTAGCAAAATATATTGGACTTCTCCGGAAATAACAGAAGAGCATATAAGTATAAGACTTACTGCTGGTGAATGGGAAGATGGTAAACAAACAAAACCTTGTAAGCTTCGAATAAACATTAACTCCTTAAGCAGCCGACAGAGAGCATTAGTTTTACGAGAATTGAAAACAACAAAGCTGGAAGCTATGAAAAATAAGGCCTCTGTTAATGGGTACATATTTTTCTTAGGAAAACAAGATAAGAATGATAGATTTCTATTTCATACTGATAGTCACAAACTAATTTCTTGTCTTACAGTTTTAAAATCAGCCAAAATTTGATTGTATTCAATAGAAACCAATAAAAGTTGTTAACACTTTTTCTAGTATATTATAGGGGTTTTCTTTAGCTTTTTGTATAGTAATTTGTATGTCCATAACCCAACACCAAAGCTTCGTAATTAATTACATATTAGATTGTGCAATCATTATTTAAAAACAACAACGGCTCGAATAAGGGGTCGTAGGCTGATTTAGAAAAACCAAACTTCCAAAATCCTACCAAGCCGAAGCTTTTGTTTTGGTTATAAATTTATCATTTTACGAACCGAAACAAAAGTTTCGGCGAACTTATTTAATGAGCAAACCTCACAAATTTCTAATCTGACAGCCTATGCCCTTTATTTTTTGTTATGCGCTGGTTTTATTCATTTTCTTTTAATTAGTTCGTTTGTTCTGTCTTGTATCTAAAAACATTAACCTTTGTCTGTAAGATTTCCTTTTCTTCGAAATCTACAAAATCAAGCTTTTCAAGTAACTTCTTAGATGCAATATTTTCGTTTTCAAACACCCCATAAATTTCATTTAACTTCAAGATATTAGTACCGTAATTAAGTACTTTTTCTAATAATTCGCTCGCAAAACCTTGATTCCAGAATTTTCTGCTTAAGTGACACCCAATTTGGATTATATCAGAGTCAGCAAGTTTATTAAGGTTTGCTGTCCCAATAAATACATTCTCGGTTAATGTTTTTACAGTCCAAAATTGAACTTCTTTTTTATTCGCTGTAATTTTTTGGTGCAAGAAGTCCCTGAAGAATTCAACTGATTTATATTGAAAGGGCTTCACATATTTGAATGCATCAGGCTCTGAATACATTTTTATAATATCTGATATGTCTGATTCTTCAATTGGTTTTATTACTGTTCTTTGTGAATATAATATCATTATGGGATTGTCTATTTTTTATGGGGTTGTCGGCTTGACTTGCGCATAACGGCTCGAATATGCGTAGTGCGGGATTTCAAGACACTTCACTATCAAACCGCTACGCTGTTTATTAAATGTGTTAAAGTTCAAATTTACCAAATCGCCCCGCATTACGTATATTTATTGTTGGCAATAGTTATTGATTATCTCTTATTAGTATTATTAGTTTTTCTAGTCTTTCTTTTGTCGTTTCAGCTTCAATAACCAAATCAGGAACAGTCTTTTCTTCATAATTATAGCTACCATCATAATTTAAACCTCCAATCACAGGATACCTTAATAAAAGTCCACTTTTCGGTAACATTACAATACCTGGGTCTGCTCCAATACCATCTCCTCCTGTTCTTTCTCCAACCACTTTTGCCCAACCACTTGTTTTACAGAATTGCGCAAATGCTTCAGAGGATGAAAACACATCTTCATCAACCAATAGATAAATTTCACCTGAAAATCCCACAGGATTAATTGGTAAAATCTTATGTTTCCATGTTTTTATGTAGTATTCATTTGCTAATGCCTCAGCTGGAATTTTTACAAAACGCTCATCATAATCCTTGGTTAATATTTCTGCACTTTCAAAAAAGTCTGGGTAAAAAGACTGATTCAATTTACCTTTTCTTATTGTAGGATATGTGTAATTTATTATTGTGTCTTGTGTTAGTCTTGAAACAATGTTCTTCTGCCAATATTTCATAGAACCTCCGCCATTCCCTTGAATATTAATGATTAACTTAGAAATATTCTTATCCATTATTTCATTTAAAAGCGAATCTATTTTTAAGGAATCAGTATCTATAGCATTAAAATCAAACAACTTGATATTCATTAAAGCTATTTGATTATCAATTATTGAATCCGTGTAGTTTATTTTACTCCCAATTTCCTTATTAGAAGACTTTTTCTTTCCGACTTTATTCTCAATTAATTTTGTCCAATAAATTGGTTTATCTCCTGCTTTTTCTAGTTCAGAAATCCATGCTTTGTACCGAACGGAATCCATTTTTTTATACCCTTTCAAAAAGTAATCTTTATAAGCGGTTGGAAGAAAATCTGTATGCCCACTTTCCATTTCTTCCATTATACTTTTAAATTCCAAATAATAGAGGCTATCATTTTCTGTTTTAGTCAACCTTTCTTTATATTCCTTCTTCTTGTCTAACCAGCTAAAACCATTCATTCTCTTTTCTGCTTCAAAAAAAGGATAATTTTGTTTTAAGATTTGAAATAGATATTCAAAATCCTCTATTTTATCGTCTTTTGATAACCCTGTTTGTCCAAAAGACAAGCTTGATATTAATATTAAAAATGATAATACTAAGTGTTTCTTCATTGTTATTGTGTTTCTGTCTGTTTTAATTATTGC
>NZ_LYBV02000036.1 GCF_001660705.2 Saccharicrinis aurantiacus | reverse complement strand
CACTAAATCTGATCTATCTAAGTAGGGTTTTATAACTACTCCCTCGGGTAAGGAATTGTTTACTTTTACGATACGCTGTTTTACATTATCGATAACCTTATTGGCATTGGCTCCTTTTAACATTAGGGTGATCCCTCCTACTGTTTCTCCTTTACCATCCTTTGTCATTGCTCCATAACGCACTGGGCTTCCGAAGTTAACTTTAGCTACATCACGCATTAAAATCGGAATATTATTAGGGGTACTTACCACAATACCTTCAATATCTTCAAGGCTTCTTAACAAACCTTCTGCTCTAATGTAGGAAGCACGATCCCCCTTTTCGACATAACCACTACCTGTGTTTTGGTTGTTATTTTCGAGAGCCTTTATAATATCCTCAATGGTAATATTAAATTGGTTTAATCGCGATGGATCTATGGCCACCTGATACTGTTTTAAATAGCCTCCAAAACCGCTTATTTCAACAATTCCTTTAATACCGGATAATTGTCGTTTCACTATCCAATCGTGAATAGTACGTAATTCTGTGATAGTATATTGGTCTTTAAATTCTTCCTCTACCTCAAGTGTATACTGATAGATTTCGCCCAAGCCTGTTGTGATTGGCATTAGCTCGGGTGTTCCATATTCGGCAGGTATCTCGTCAGAAGCTGTTATAAGCATTTCGCTAACCAACTGACGTGCATCCAAAAGAGGAAAAGTCTCATCAAAAACGATGGTTACCACCGATAATCCATAACGAGATATGGATCTAATATTATCAACTCCCTGAATGTTGGCCATGGCCATTTCCACCGGAAAAGTAATGAATTGCTCTACCTCTTCGGGAGCTAATGATGGTGAAACGGTTACTACTTGTACTTGGTTATTGGTGATATCTGGTACTGCATCAATCGAAAGATTTTTCATGGCAAATATACCCCATATGCATAAAGCCATAGTAAAAAGCAGCACAATAAATTTATTCTCGATGGAGAATGCTATTATTCTGTTGATCATTATAAGATTGTTTAGTGCGCAAAGCGCAATATGTATGATACGATAGACACCTTTATGGTACAAAAGGTGTTACTAGAAGTAATTTCAACACGGCAAAGCATAACACGACTTATTAATACTATAATAAGTGATATATGCTAAATGTTGAAATTGTATAAGTTATGATTGAAAGTATGGGGAGCCTCGGAAATGATTACTCGTTTTTAAATATTTACCGAGCTTTGTAAAAGATCTACAATATTTATAAGTATCACCTACCGGTAAGGTATTGATTTCTTCTAAAACAAACTGGCAGTTTATAAAAGGTAAGATGTTAGTGCATACAGCAACATTGCTATATTCATCTTGCTGATGTTTTGTAATGTTTTCGATGGTTTCATCACCACCTGCAAAAGCGAAAACATCCTTCAGAAATTCTAAAATACCTTCTTCGTGTGCTGGCTTCTCATGAAAATGGCCTTCGTGATCATTATGACCCACAAAATTGTGCATCATTATAATTACTACAGCTGCTATGAGTCCTATCTTTTGTATTGCCTTCACAGCTGCAAAAATAGATTTTTTCTTTAATATATCCTATGTAATTAATGTTTATGGGCTTGTTAATGGAGCATCATTCTATTTCATGAGTTAATGAAGATCCACTAACAGAGATACGACTATAAGCACGAAATTGATAAAAATATGATCTTATTTTTTTGCCAACTCCAATGCTTTTTCTAAAAACTCATTTCTACCATCCTTAAGTCCTTGTATTGTTTTCTCCAAATAAAAATCGGGCAATATACCAACACCATGAAGTTGCGAGCCATCATGTTTAATCACCTTCATTCCGGTCCAACTAATATTGTATCCTCCAGGCAAACTAAACCAATTAACATTTCCGTTTGTACCTGCAGTGGGTTGGCCAATTATTGTAGCCAAATTATATCCTTCAATATAGCCCATAAAACTTTCGGCATAGCTAATAGCCCGACCATCAATAATGAATATTATTTTTTTACCACCTAGATAAGGATTTCTAGGCACTACATAACCAAGCCAATTATACTTTTTATATTGAGTGATGCTATCCTGATCTGGATAAATAATTTGCGGCACTTGCATCCAAGCTGATGTTGTGTCGTCTATTGCCATAAGGTTAGTGATAAAGCCTCCACTTTTATTTGGGTATCCTCTTAGGTCACAAATTATAGATTTACTATCAGCTAATTTAGGCAATAAGCTATTTATTGTATCCATATCAATTTTATCCAAATTAAGATACCAGACACCTGTATCTATTTCGTTATGTGTAGGTTTTTTATCTATACTCTGCAACCAATCGTACTGATTAACGGTTCTTTTAAGTTGATACTCTTTGCCTTCAATTTCTATTTTTATATAGCTACAATAATCGCCTAGCAAGCTTTTTTTATTGGCTTTATGGTTTAAATATCCAGCGGTAGCTGCAGAAATCCGAGAATACACTTCTTCGAAATACTGGGTGGAATTCTTACCATTTATATGCGTAACTATATCTCCTACTTTAATGGAATCATTTTCTTGTTCAACATAGGTAATGACTAACTTATTTTCGAGCCATTCCCAAACGATAGGAGGCGCAGAATTATTTCTAATTGAATTATTATAAACCCCAATATGACCATCCTTAAGCGATGCTGTAAGTTTTTGCAGTGTAATTAAGTGGTCTAATTTAGTTTCGTCAGTATAACTTTGTTTAAGTGCGTTTCTAAGTTCAGCTTCCCAGTGAACATCAACAACATCAAAATACGGGTAAAAGTGCTGAAAAACATTATACACATTTACCACATTACCCAACCGGGTATGCAAGTCAAAGTCCTTTGAATCCTTAATAGACTCTATTTTACCTTTTAAACTTGCTAAGTTATTTTGATTAGCTTGCGGAAAAGTATAAACTCCATTACAATATAATGCAATGGGAATTTGGCAATATATACCTTCGCCAATTTGTTTAATAGTGTATTCATTAATATCCGGGCAATAGTCGAAAAGTTGGGCATTCTCCTCATCGTTGTTTCTATTTATCCTTTTACTTTCGTAAATACTTTTCTCATTATTCATTCCGATTCCCACCCCTCTATGCTGCCAAAATGTGTATCTGAACCCTTCTGTACTAGCAGGCTTGGTTAAGGTTGAATCAAAATCTGAAATATTGGTTGAAAATTTAATAGTAGGCGCTATTGGCTCAAATAGTTTTTCTAGTACCTGAATAACATCATTTGTTGAGCGGCATTTATCCATTTGAGCAGCACCATATATTGCAAAGCTTTTCCAATCGAGTTCAGCCGATTCATCGCTAGGGTGAAAGTATTTTACGTATCCGTATACTTTTGAGAATATGATTTGATTTTCTATTCTTCTTGATTCTCTAATACATCCCATTAATAAAATAATGGAGATGACTATGCAATAAAATTGTGTTTTCATTTTAGTTCGGTTTATATCCTCAAATAAGAATTTCGGTTAAAAAAATATGACGCATCACATGCGAGATGAAAAACTTAGTTTTCATTAATTGACTCCAATATTTCCAATATTTGTTCGTTTTTTAAAATGTGCATTCCTAATCGCTCATGAGAAACCCCTTCTTCGAGCAGAAACTTATAGTGCGGAACATTATCAATAATTTTAGAATCGAAATAATTAAAAGTTACAGAATCAATATCTTTAATTTCTTCAGCAACTTCAGTAATATGAGTTGATACACAAAAATTACAGTTTTTAATTTTTGCAAATGCCTTTATGATGATTAATGAAGCTTCAAATGCATCTTTAACATTAGTGCCCCTGAATAGCTCATCAAAAATTATAAAAAGTCTTTCTTGTTCTTTTATTTTTATAGCCGTATCCTTAACTCGCTTTACTTCGCTATAAAAATGGCTATACCCTTTATTCATATTATCTGATAGATTAATGGTTGTAATTAAACCATTATAAACTGAAGTAGTCATGCTTGAGGCTGGCACAGGAAACCCGAGGTGTGAAATATAAATTGATAAACCTATCGATTTCTGAAAAGTTGATTTTCCAGCCATATTTGGTCCGGTTAAAAAACAAAGGTTTTTATTATCGCTAAAGTTAAAATTATACGGAACTGCATTATCAAGTAAGGGATGATAAAGGTTTTTGATTGCTAAGCTCGGAACCGAAGAATGAATATACTCAGGGAAGCTAAGATTCTTAATGCTCGCAACTTTACCTACAGAATTATAGGCGTCAAATTTATCAAGAATAGACATCAGTTTTTGTAATTCTCCCTTGTATTTATCTCGGAATAAATTGTCAAGTCGGTTTAAAGATCTGGTTTTTATCTTGTCCTTAACTGTATTAAATACCTTAAAATCAGATTTATTAATAAACCTTGAAATAAAGGTAATATCATCGTTTAAAATTTCGGGGATGTTAAATTGTTTAATATCATTTACGCATTCTTTCAAATAATTGAATAATTTTTTGAGATACAAAATTCCAGCTTGAATAAGGTAATATTCGTTGCTTGGTTTTATTCTGTACGATAACTTTTGAATATAAGCATCTACTATGTTATCCTTTAATGTAGCAACGTTTAAATCACAATAGGTCTTTATAAAATCTATTTGATTATCGTTAAAAACTAAGTCAATTCTATTATTTGCAAAAAATTGAAATGCACTTTTTCTACTATTAAGTTTCTCTAAATCGCTTGTGGGGTTGCGCATTATTCTCATCAAATATTCTTGGCCACCTCTTGTTCTTGTGCAATTGTAAAAATCGAAAATGGATTTTGAGGATTTTCCTCCTCCAAATATTTCAAGATCTTTTATGGTTTGTTGGTCTAGTTCAAATTTCATTAATCTAATTAAGTTGGTAGTTAAAACTTCTTATAAGAGCGAACGAACATATTTACAGAACTGTAAATTGCCCATTAATTATTCATTTGCATTAGTAACCTTTATCCATAGAAGCCTTGTTCCTGCAAGTTCCTTTTCAATAGGTTGAAGTATTAGGGTATCACCTAAGAAAGAATATTTCCGCAATACAGTCTCGCTCCACATGTGTGGGTTTGAATGTGAGATTCTTTTATGCGCTATTATTTTCTTTTCCTTATCGATTGTATAATTAGCAAAATAGCTATAGGAAGTTGCGTGATGTTTAAGGGCCTCAATGGATAGAGAGTCAATAATAATTGGAAATTTTAGATCCGTTTTTTCATAAGCTTTCGGCACCAAATGTACCGACATGTGATTGGCATTGTCGTAAAGTATGCTTCCTTTCAGGCCATCAGAGAAACCAATTTCAGCATTTTTAAATTCGCTCCATTCTTTGGTTTGAGGGTTATAAAATTGCATTTGATATAAGGACCATAACCCAGCGAATTGGTTTATATTTTCGCTATTTGACTTGTTATTACAACTGAAAAATAAGCTTGTTAAGATGATGAGGATTAAAGGCTGTATTGTTTTCATAAGTATATAATTTGTGGGTTTACAATTAAAGAGTGACAGTTAGTATATGAGGCTTAATTTAACAGTATTATGTGTTGTTTTTTCTAAAATTTCAGTTTTATTTTAATTTTCATCATTCGTGTTATGGTGCTGAAAACTACTTTATGGTATTTGCTAGGCATTACAGACTGTTCATATCCTATTTATTATAGCTAGTTTTTTCTTTTCTACACTTTCCCCAAGCGATTACTTTTACTCCATTTGAATATTGAATTTTATTAGGCTCGCTTTTAATTAGTTTGTTAAATCTTGCATAGTTAAATTCTAAATTTTTTACTTCAATTTCTTTAATTGGCCATTCTAAATGATGAATCTCAAATTCGTTAATTGATTTTTCTGTGTCTTGGAAAAGAACATATCTTTCAGTGAGCCATTTGTCCAATTCCGTTTTCTCCGTAATTTTCTTTCCAACCGTGAACTGAACATTTAGTTGGTCTTTAAATTCCGAATTGTTGGATTTGTATTGATTTTCACCTCGTTCTATTTTTGAGAATCTATATGGAAGTTCTGATATTCCTTTTGCAACTTTGCAAGACAATTTTTTTCCACCTTCAATACTCAAAAAGTAAACACCCGTTTTATTATTTGATTTCACATATGTTCTAATATTTACTTCATCAAAATCTGAAATTGGTGCAAAAGAAGGTAGATTTTTCGGTCTTATCTTTTCCATTGTAAAAGCCACAACAGAAACCCAAGGTTTTCCCCCAAAAAGGTCAATTTCAAGTTCTTTTGGAACAAACTTTTTCAATTCAGATAACTCCACTTGCCAATGAAGAAATATTACGTTATTCCATTCTTGATAAAATTTCCATTTTTCAGTCGGCATTTTCCAAGGCCTGTGTTCAGTCGTATTTAATATTTCTCGGATTGTCATTTTCTCAAATTGGCTACGGCTACTTGTATGAACTGTGTGGAGATAAAACCTAAATCCACTTCCGAGATCCTACTGAGCCAAAGCTTGTTATTTTATTTGTAGGTTTTAATTCCAAATGGAATGAAAAGCGTTAGCGGAACTGGTTTCGCCATAATAGACTACCAAAATCGAACTGCCCCGCATTGCATAAACAAAATATTAGCTACTTTAATTTTACGTATTTTAAAATTCAATATTTTCAATGGTATCTTCAATAATCTCGATTGGCCAGTAAGGTTCATAAATTTCCAAATCTGGATATAACCTATGCATTATTGAAATATACAATCTGATATATTCTGAGTTTATCGAATCGTTTGATTTGTCAATTGCATAGAAATTACTCCATTGATTTAATTTTCCTACAGATATGATAATTCTGCGAGATTTTATTGAATCCCTGGAATTCACCTTTATTGATTCCGCTTTGTTTAATAGATATTCAAAGCTAACTGAGTCACTTGGTGATAATTCATATTTGATTGGAGTTTTAAAACCTTCATTTTCAAATAGCTCATTTTTAATTTCTGTTGTCAAAAAAAGTTCATCTTCAACCTTAAAGAAACGGACAAAATCCAATCGTCTGGAAATACTACCTGATAAATTAAAAACAAAAGTCAATGTGTCACTTTTATTCACCAACGAATAAATTGATTCTATACGGTTTGTTTCCGTTTGATTTTCAATTGACTTTCGTTTACAACTAATTGAAAGTATTAAAGTCAATATTATGGCTATGAGAATATTCTTGTTCATTGGTGATCTTTATCGTTGACGTTACGGATACGAGGCTGTAAGCTGATTTGAAAAACAAAACCTTCAAACACCACTTAGCCGTAACTTTTGTTTGGTTATAAATTTATTGCTTTCACTAGCCGAAACAAAAGTTTTGGCGATTTTATTAAATAAACTTAACGCCCAAATATATACTCACAGCCTATGAACTTTAGTTCTTTGTTGTAGCCCGTAATTTTTTGGTTTCTATTTAATATGAGAAATTAAAAACTGTCTCATATTCCATATTTTATGCCATTCATTTTAGAGTATGATTCAAGAGTTTTTAATATCTCAAAATTGTTTACGTCTGAATATTTACCTATTATCAAGTTATCGTAGTCAGCATCGTTTATCAGAATGTCCGCCAAAACAAAATGGTAGTCTTCATGACTAAAAGGATGCTTAATCCTTCTAACAACATTAATCTTTCTAATATCATTAGACGTCAATATTATATCTTTCCCATAACTATTCAACACAATATTATTGTTTTCGAATTTCAATTTTCCGACTGCTCGTAAGTCTTTCTTAAACTTTTTTACCAATAAATAACCGATAATAGCAATAACGACTCCTGGTAAGAAAAATAACAGATAGATTGACGATGAATAGGACATAATATCCTTCATAAAAAAGATATTCGTGTATATCGCTAAATAAGCTATTATGAAAAATCCGTTGAATTTTCTAATATTCCGGATTACAAAATCGACTACTTTTTTGTCTGTTGAATAAATATTAAAACTGCTCATAGGTGCATCTGTTTTGGGTTTGTATTATAGGCTATAACGGCTACTTGGATGAACTGTGCGGAGATAGAACCCAAATTCTCTTCAGAAATCCCACCAAGCCGAAGCTTTTGTTTTGGTTATAGATTTCATTCTAAACGGAATGAAAAGCGTTGGCGGAACTTGTTTCGCCATAATTCACTTCCAAATCACCACCGCCCCACATTGTTTATTCCAATTTGTTGTGGCTAGTTCGTTTTTACCACTTCATTCAAATTCAACTAAAAACTCTTTTGAAAGGAACTCTTTTAATTGATTAATAGTTTCACTCATATCTTCCGCATTAGTTACTTTCAAGTTTTCCACAATCTTATCTAGGTCCTTCTTCGTTTTAATCATTTCAAGTTTTCCAATTGTTATTTTCCGAGTCTGAAAATCCACAGAATGTAAAGCTTGAATAAAACCTTTGGTGTTTTCAACTGCTACCTTAGGAAAAACTCTATAAAAGTATTCTGAGTATTCAGCATTCCTATTGTTATGCCGATAAAGTATAGCCAACATTCTTATAGCACCTGTGTCTTTTAATGCTATTTCTTCGAGAGCATTCGTAAACTTGTAAAGTATTATTCCTTCACTGTTGCCGTTAGGGAAATAGCATCCTTCTTCATTGTTACTATTAACTTTGAATGCATTTTCAAACTGACTAATATTAATGGAATCAACATTATTACTATTCAATACAGTATTAATGACATTAAAAATATACTGAACATTTTCACAACTGTCTTTTGATGTATAGTTTACAGGAGTCAGTTCTGTTTCTAATTCTATTCTATGTGGGATAGAATCACTTTTCACAACTGTTTTCTCTTGCTGAATAGCCTTAGTTTGAACATTCTGACAACTCAATAAGGAGATAATGGTCAATATTAAAAAATAGTTTTTCATAATGCTGTATAAAACTAGCCACAACGGCTACTTGGATGAACAGTGTGGAGAGTAAACCTAAATCCACTTCCGAAATCCAACCGAGCCAAAGCTTTTTATTTTATTTGTTACTTTTCATTCCCAAATGTAATGAAAAGATTTGGCGGAACTTGTTTCTCCATAATACTTTCCAAATAATCTGCGCCCCCACATTGTTTATTCCAATTTGTTGCCAACAGTTATTTATATTTAAAATAATATTCGTTTTCATTCAAATATCTGTTAATCATTTCTGACAATAAATAACTTTCTTCCAAGTGCTTCTTATTTATAGATATAAATGATTCAAACAGTTCGGATGAATTATCATATGTATAATTAGTACCCAATTTATAAATTTCCTCATATGCCTTTTTGCCTAAGCCAAATTGATAATCATAGACAGAATATTCATTCTCTTGCTTTCGCCCTTTATCAACTACTAGAACCTTCATCTTTCTACTAAAAGATGACAAGGTAACCAGATAGTCTTCATCAAAATATGAAAAATCCTTCTTGTGATTAAGAACCATATTATCATTGAGAATTCTTATTAGTTGAACAAGCGTTGATTTCCCAAAATAACCACAAAACCTACTCTTTTCATTAACTTTGTTTAAAAGTACAACACCTTTATTACTCCCTTTAAATTCTTCATTATATAAAAAGAACAAGTTATGATAATTCCCTGCCCAACTATGTTCTAAGCAATAATATAGTTCGATAAAAAAAAAATCAGGATTAAAAGATATTGTATCCCTAGTCAAATATGTTTCGGTTTTCTTTAAACTATCTAATTTAAAATCATAATAAAGCCAATTATTGTACATAATTGACGTATCAGACTCTGCTATTTGTACTGTACAACTTCCTTTGTATTTTATTATGTCGTAAATTTTTAAATTTTTAGAGCTATGAAAAGTATCAACTTGAATTACTTGACCAAAGTTAGTCGTAGGAATTAGAATAATAAATAGGGATAGAATGAGTCTAAATATTGTTAAAAGTTTCATATCTCTCTTGAGTTCAATTGTTGGCAACTTGAATATATCCTCACACTATGCATATATTACCATAGAGTATATCTGTATACTCACCTTAAATGGCAATATATATGCCAGTGGGGGATACACAATTTGGCTATGAAAATAGCAAAACTTTAATTATGTACATCTACATATGTTAATTTAGAACTAAAATAAATAGGCCTTTATCACATATTAGGGTCTCCTAAAGCTGAAAAGGTAAGGTATGGGGCTGTAAAGTTGGGGTATGGTAGCAAAAAGCGACTCTTTGTCAGTAAAAGGCGAGGTATGATCATAAAAAGGCAAGGTATGGCGGTACAAAGTTTAGGTATGGCGGCAAAAAGTGACTCTTTGTCATAAAAAGCTTTGTAGAAATAAAATATTCCTTTTTCCTTCACTGAAAGAAGTACTCCACCATAAACTCCTGCAGATAAACTAATACGCTTACTTAAATAAAAATCAAACAGTAATGGGACTTGTAAGTAGCTTACATGTCGACTCCCTTTAAAAGTTACGACTCCTAACTCTTCATCAATCTCAGTATTAATCATTATTAAATTTAATCCTGAAGTAAACCCTGAACGTTCACCTGAACGTAATGAAACAACTGAATTAATAAAGTAACCAAAATCAGAATAATACTTACTTCCTAAGCCTTCACTATTAGCTGAAGCAGCTACAGAAGATTGAGACGGAATAGAAAGACTTGTCCCTATATTTAATTGGTAATATAATTTCTTAGATTCTTGACTTGCTGCATTTATACAAAACAAAACACAAATCAACAATAGGAGTTTCTTCATAGTTAGGAATATTAAAGTTATGTTAGATTTTGTGCGAAAATAATAAATTACTCCCTTAATTATTGTTGATTACTTAAATATTTAGATCAACTCCAAAAAAGTACCCAATACTGGATTTGGGTTATTCTCGTTCCATATAATTTTTAGCGAAGTACGCTGCGGTATTTTATCCAACTCAATTACCTTAATGGCCATATCGTAACCTTGCACCAGGGAAGTGGGCACAATAGACACGCCCAACTTATTTTCTACCAAGCGAAATATAGAACTGGCATTTACCGTAGAGTGCGAAATAATGGGTGTAAACCCACTATCGTCGAATATTTGCATTACTGTTTCGTAATACGATTCGCTGTACTGCGAGTCGAACAAAATAAAATGCTCATCCTTAAACTGCGAAAGCCCCGTAAAGGTATCTTGAGTGATGGGGTGCGATTTAGGCAATACCACCGCAAAGGTTTCTTCCTTGGTTTCCTTTACGCCAATGTGCTTGGGCAACCAACTTTGGCGCACAAAACCAACATCAATGCCATTGTTCAGTATGGCTTCAACTTGGGTACTATTATCCATCTCCTTAAGGGTAATCAGCACCTTATTATTTACTTCCTGAAACTTTAATAACAAATCCGGAATCTCACGCTGCATGGCCGATCCCACATAGCCAATGGTAAGCTTTCCGGCCATGCCATCGTTCAGTAATTTGGTGTGCTCAATCACTTCATCAAGCATTTTAAAATGCTTCTCTAGGGCAGATGCAAAATAAGTACCTGCTGGCGTTAACTCCACCTTTCTATTGTGACGTTCAAACAGCTTCACCCCCATATCATCTTCCAATTGCTTAATCTGCCTGCTTAAACCAGGCTGCGATATGTACAATTTCTCTGCCGCCTTACGAAAATGCAATTCCTGAGCAACAGATAAGAAATATTTGAAGTGACGGTACTCTATTTGATAACTCATAGTTATTAATTGGTGATTAATATAGTCTTGTTAGGCATCAAAATTAGAGATAATTTTGCAATATATCTAGTTGAGTTGATTAGATATTAGATGAGTGACAATAGGCTTGTAGCTAGAATCATAAGCTTAACTCAAACCCTACCATCTATTTAATTATAGAATAATACAAAAAATAAATACGATGTTTAAATACGGAATAGATTCCCTTACCACCGAAAAAGTAATGGCCTTAGCCACTGGCGAACTTAAAGGCGCAATTACTGACGAAGCCATAGAAAAAGTAAACGCCTGTAGAGCCAAAGTAGAAATTATGGCCAACTCAGACCAAGCTGTTTACGGTATCAATACTGGTTTTGGCCCCTTGTGCGATGTGCAAATTACAGCCGAAGAAACCAGTCAATTACAAGAAAACTTACTGATTTCGCATGCCGTTGGCGTAGGTAATCCCATCGATAAAAAGCTATCTAAAATCATGATGATTTGTAAGGTACACGCTTTATGTCAGGGTTTCTCGGGCATCCGTTTAGAAGTAGTGGAACGCATCATCTATTTCATCGAAAACAATATACTACCTGTTGTTCCTGAGCAAGGTTCTGTAGGCGCATCGGGCGATTTAGCACCACTTTCTCACTTATTTTTGCCACTTTTAGGCGAAGGCGAATTTTGGGTTAAGGATGAAATTATTCCTGCTGCTGAAGTTTTAAAACAACACAATTTAGAGCCAATTACACTGCAAGCCAAAGAAGGTTTAGCCCTAATTAATGGTACCCAATTTATATTGGCGCACACGATTATGGGCATCGAAAAAATGGCCTACCTATTAGAGCTTGCCGATGTGGCTGGTGCATTTACCTTAGAGGGTTACAAAGGTAGTGAATCGCCATTTATGGAAGAACTGCACACCATCCGTCCTTTCAAAGGAAGCTTAGAAGTGGCTCGCCATATGCGTCGTTTATTCGAGAAATCACAGAACATTGCCTCGCACAAAGATTGCGAACGCGTGCAAGACCCCTACTCTATGCGCTGTATTCCACAAGTACACGGAGCCTCGCGTAACGCCTGGTATCACCTTAAGGAATTGGCCGAGGTAGAGATGAACTCCGTTACTGATAACCCAATTGTATTGAGCGAAACAGTAGCCATTTCGGGTGGTAATTTCCACGGACAGCCTTTGGCAATGGCCTTGGATTATGCCTCTATTGCTGCTGCCGAGTTGGGTAATATTTCCGACAGAAGATGTTTCTTAATTATAGAAGGTAAATATGGTTTACCGCGTTTATTAACCGAAAAAGGCGGCTTAAACTCTGGTTTTATGATTCCGCAATACACAACAGCCGCATTGGTTACTGAGAACAAATCATTATGTTTCCCGCCTTCGGCTGATAGTGTTCCAACCTCATTGGGTCAGGAAGATCATGTTTCTATGGGAAGCATCTCTGGTAGAAAGTTTAATCAAATTCTAGGTAACTTAGATAAAATATTGGCCATTGAATTAATGTATGGTGCGCAAGCAGTAGAGTTCAGAAGACCAAATACTTTCTCTGATATTATTGAAGAGGCTTACGCATTAATCCGCAGCAAGGTGGATAAATTAATGGACGACCGCATTTTAAAGGACGACATTAACAACATGATTGAATTGGTAAAAACAAAATCGTTTAGGGTAAATTAATTATGGATTTTAAACAACAGATATTACAAGGAATCCCTTCTCAACTTCCTGAAAAAAGGGAATATCCTATAGGTGCCAACCGCGCTCCAAAAAGAAAAGATATATTATCGGCCGACGAAAAAAAGTTGGCCATCAGAAATGCCTTGCGCTATTTTCCTGCCGAGTGGCACGCTGAATTGGCACAAGAATTTGCCACCGAATTAATGGAATATGGTCGTATTTATATGTATCGCTTTAAGCCTGAATATAAAATGCACGCCCGCGCCATTTCAGAGTATCCGGCAAAAACGGAACAAGCAGCAGCCATTATGTTGATGATTCAAAACAACTTGGATCCCGCAGTGGCACAACATCCCGAGGAGTTGATTACCTACGGTGGTAACGGTGCTGTTTTTCAAAACTGGGCGCAATACTTGCTTACCATGCAGTATTTGACCAACATGACCAATGCACAAACCTTACACATGTACTCGGGTCACCCAATGGGATTGTTCCCTTCATCGGCCGATGCACCACGTGTAATTGTGAGTAATGGTATGATGATTCCGAATCATTCTAAACCCGATGATTGGGAAAAATACAATGCCCTTGGCGTTACCCAATACGGACAAATGACAGCGGGATCGTATATGTACATTGGCCCACAAGGTATTGTACACGGAACTACCATCACGTTAATGAATGCCTTCCGTAAAATTCTGAAAGCAGACGAAAAGCCACAAGGTAAAGTGTTTGTTACAGCAGGATTGGGTGGTATGAGTGGTGCGCAACCCAAAGCAGGTAACATCACCGGATGTATTTCTGTGGCTGCCGAGGTAAACGAAAAAGCAGCACGTAAAAGACACGAGCAAGGATGGGTTGATGAGTTGATTGAAACCATGGATACCTTGGTGGAAAGAGTAAAACAAGCCCAAGAAAATGGAGAAACCGTTTCCATTGCTTTTATTGGTAATGTGGTGGATATCTGGGAGCAGTTCTATAACAAAGGTATTTTCATCCATGTGGGTTCCGATCAAACGTCGTTACATATTCCATGGACAGGCGGTTACTACCCTGCGGGCATCTCGTACGAAGAGGCCAACACCATGATAAAAGAAAATCCTGCTTTATTTAAAGAGAAGGTTCAGGAATCACTGCGCAGACATGTGGCAGCTATTAACCAACATACAGCCAAGGGTACTTACTTTTTCGATTATGGAAATGCCTTCCTACTTGAATCATCAAGAGCTGGCGCCGATGTAATGGCCGAAAACAATATTGATTTCCGCTATCCATCTTATGTGCAAGATATTTTAGGTCCAATGTGTTTCGATTATGGCTTTGGTCCTTTCCGCTGGGTTTGTGCCAGTGGTAAAGCCGAAGACTTGGCCAAAACAGATGCCATTGCAGCGCAGGTTTTAGAAGAAATTATGCAGCAGTCGCCACCAGAAATTGCATTGCAGATGCAAGATAATATTACTTGGATTCAGCAAGCTGGTGCCAATAAAATGGTGGTAGGTTCGCAGGCCCGAATTTTATATGCCGATGCCGAAGGACGTGCAAAAATAGCCTGTGCCTTTAACGAAGCCATTGAAAAAGGTATTATTGGTCCTGTGGTATTGGGTCGCGACCACCACGATGTGAGTGGAACCGATTCGCCATATCGCGAGACTTCGAACATATACGATGGTAGTAAATTTACTGCCGACATGGCCATACACAACGTAATTGGCGATAGCTTTAGAGGCGCCACATGGGTTTCTATCCATAACGGTGGCGGCGTAGGCTGGGGCGAAGTAATGAACGGCGGTTTTGGTCTCCTACTCGATGGCAGCGAACAAGCACAAGAGAAAGTGAAGCGTATGTTGTTTTTTGATGTAAACAACGGTATTGCCCGCCGAAGTTGGGCACGCAATAAGGAAGCCATGTTTGCCATAAAACGCGAAATGGAACGTTCGAAAACACTGCGCGTAACGCTTCCTAATATAGTTGATGATAAATTACTTGAAACCTTATTTTAATGGAAAAGCTATTTATCAATATTAAAGAATTGGTACAAGTTCGTTCAGAGGCACCGCAATTTGTTGCGGGTGCCCAAATGAACGAACTTCCGATTATTGCAAATGCTTTTTTATGGATTAAGGATGGTCTTATAAAAGAGTACGGCAGCATGGATGCTTGTCCTGCGCTAACTGATGTGGAAACCATTGATGCCACCGGAAGATTAGTACTTCCAGCTTGGTGCGACTCGCATACGCATATTGTATATGCCGGCAACCGCGAAGGTGAGTTTGTGGATAAAATAAAAGGTTTGTCCTACGAGGATATTGCCCAAAAAGGTGGTGGTATTCTGAACTCAACCAAAGTATTAGCCAACACCTCTGAGGATGAGCTGTACGAGCAAAGCAAAGAGCGCTTACTTGGTGTTATGCGCGAAGGTACGGGTGCCATCGAAATTAAATCGGGCTATGGACTAACGGTAGATTCGGAGTTAAAAATGCTTCGTGTTATTCAACGCTTAAAAGCGGAATTTAATCTCCCTATAAAAGCTACATTTTTAGGAGCTCACGCCATTCCCGAAGCCTACAAAAACAATAAGGAAGGCTACCTTTTGTTATTAACAGATGTACTTTTACCTGAGATCAAAAAAGAAAACCTTGCCGACTACATTGATGTGTTTTGCGAAAAAGGCTATTTCTCGGTTGAGGATACAGAACGATTGATGCAAGCAGGAGCCGCTTTGGGCATAAAAGCAAAAATTCATGTAAATCAGTTTAACGCCATTGGTGGTGTAGCAGCAGGTGTAAAAAACAATGCCTTGTCGCTCGATCATTTAGAGGTAATCAACGACGAAGATATTGTAGCTATTAAGGATTCTAAAACCATGCCTGTGGCTTTGCCAGGATGTTCTTTCTTTTTAAATATCCCTTACACACCAGCGCGTAAAATGATTGATGCAGATTTACCTATAGCTTTGGCTAGCGATTACAATCCGGGTTCAGCGCCATCGGGTAATATGAATTTTGCTGTGGCAGCGGCTTGCATCAAAATGAAAATGACCCCGGAAGAGGCCATCAATGCAGCAACCATTAACGGAGCGTACGCCATGGGGGTAGAAGCTGAGGTGGGTTCAATCACTGTAGGTAAAAAAGCCAATTTATTGTTGACGGATAAAGTAAATTCGTACCACAGTTTACCATATAACTTTGGCAGCAATTTAATTGATAAAGTTTTTATTAGCGGTGAAGAGCATAGCTAGATTAAAGATTTTAGACATTAGATAAGAGGCATATACTGTATTAACACAGAGACACGATATTGCGTCATCGCGATGAAAGAAGCGATCTCAAGGCGAAATTTATAAATATCTCTAATTACGCCTTGAGATTCCTTCGTGCCTCGGAATGACGAGCAGGCTGGTTAATCAAAAATTAAAAAGAAATGACAACAAAAAACCACATACCAGCATCCAAAGAGCTTTGGCAAGGACGAGCGACTAGCGTTGATAACGAATATTGGTATCAAATTATTGATTGTTTGCAACCAACGGATTCTCTTAGCAACTACAATTATGCTATTGTGGGTTATACCTGCCACGAGGGTGTAAAACGAAACCAAGGACGTTTAGGAGCAGCCAAAGGTCCTGATGCCATCCGTAATAAACTGGCTAAAGTTCCCGTTCATTTCAATGATATCAAAATTGCAGATGTGGGTAATATTCCTTGCATTGACAATAACATGGAAGCTTGTCAGGATGACTATGCAACGGTGATTACCCAAGCCTTAAATGCACAGTGTTTTCCCATTGGTATTGGTGGTGGTCACGATATTGCCTATGCTACTTTTAAAGGTATATGGAATAGCTTTGAGGCAGACAACAAACCAAAAATTGGCATTATCAACTTTGATGCGCACTTCGATTTTAGAGTAAAAACTGCAGCTGGAAACTCGGGCACACCCTTTTATCAGATTATAGAAGAACATCCACGAAACGTAGAATATTTAGCCATTGGCATACAGCAACAAGGCAACACTCGCGCTTTATTTAACTATGCCGAAAGCAAAAAACTAAGCTTTATCCCTTGGGAAAACTGCGAAGAATATGGTGATGGATTTGAGAAAATCAAGGCAGAATTAAATCAATTTGCAAGTAAGGTAGATCATCTTTATATCACCATCGATTTAGATGCTTTCTCATCGGCGTTTGCACCCGGAGTGAGTGCGCCATCTGCTTTGGGCATTACGCCAAAGTTTGCCTTAAAAGTGCTCACTGAGTTATTAAGCAGCCAAAAGGTAATCGCCTTGGATATCGCGGAGTTAAATCCATCCTTAGACCAAGATAATGTGACTGCAGGATTGGCCGCACGTATGATTGATTATGTGGTAAACCAATAACTATTTTTTTTGGGCGTGCCCCTAAAGGGTCGGGCTTTTCGTTTCAACTCCTCGCTGCCTTCCGCAGCTGTGGGGTTTCCACTTCAATCCCTCACGCAGCCGGGTACTTGCCAAGTGATGCTTATTTGGTTCTCATAACTAATTTAATCCTCAGTTTACCTGAAGCTTAATCCAAGCTAACATTTCCTCTAAAGCAATGGGCGATATGGTTTGCTCAATAATACCATATTCAGCAATAGCTCCAGTTTCACATTCCTGAAACAGATGATTCAAGCCATCCAATTCTTTAACTATCATTTTAGTGTTTCCTGATTGCGTGGCAGCTTTTTCAATTAAACTTAGGTTCTCTTCTGCGGGAACTTGTAAATCTTTACTGCCATTAATGGCCAATAATGGGCATCTAATCTGACTTAAGTAATCCATAGGATCCAAACGAATAAACTCTACCATCCAAGTACTTGTTAATTGATTTACCATACCCATTTTTTGTTGCGGCGTTATAACAGCATCATACTTAAGCGTATAATAATTCATCAAACTATCTTTGAGTTTATGATTACTGAATTCCTCGTTTAAAATAATCTGATGAGCTCCTAATGCCATTTCCTGATTTTGTTTTATCACGGTAGGATCCATTCCCATTTGCGCTGAAATTTTCTCCGCTTGCAACAACAATAACTTATCGCCGCGTAAAACTGTGCCCGCCATTAAAACAGCATAATTCACATCGTTATTTTGCGCAGCAACAATGGAAGCGATAATGCCACCTTCACTATGCCCAATTAATCCTAGCTTATCCTTATTTATTTCTGGTCGCGACTTTAAGTATTCAATGGCACTTTCTACATCCTTAGCAAAATCATAAGTACTCGATCCAACAAAACTACCCTCTGACTCTGCCGTTCCTCTATCATCAAAACGGAGCACGGCAATACCATTTTTAGTAAGATAGTCTGATAAAACTAAAAAGGGTTTATGCCCAAATAAGGCTTCATCTCTATTCTGAGGTCCACTCCCTGAAATAAGCACTACTGCAGGAAAGTGACCCGTTTTAGCTGGCATAGTTAAAGTACCAGCCAATTGAATGTTATCCTTTGAATTTCTAAAGGTAATATCCTCGCTATAGTATGTATAAGGTTTGCTAGGTTCTTGTGGACGAAGGACAGCCTTGGTTTCCGTACTCTTTTTTGTCAACTCCAAGGGCAAAGTAAATGTCCCTTGTTTAAAGGTACCTTCAAAAATACCTTCAGCATTTAAGTGTGCGTTATAATGAATACCTAAGTTTTGTACTTTTATATTCAACTCTGAATCAGTATATGTAATTGTACTTACAGGAATTCCCATAGCGCCCTGAGCTGGGCTATCCAATGTTGCGGCATAAACAGCATCAGTTTGTGAAATATTAAATACCAAAGGTAAATCTACACCTTGTATCTTTAAGGTTCCATGCCAACTCCCAACAATTTCCTGAGCATTAAGGGCAATGCATAAAGATAAGATAGTGATTAGCGTAAATAGGTTTTTCATGATTGTATTTTTTGGAGAATTAGAGTTAATACTTTTGGTACGTTTATCCAAAACTAATCATTTTTGAATATTTGTAATAGTGCATAAAGCAAAACCTCGACATATTAAGATAAAAAACCTAACACTGAGACACAGGGTCACAGAGGTTTATAATATGGTTCATAAAAAACTCTGTGTCTTTGCGCCTCTGTGTTTACCTTTTATGCATAAATGCGGACAATCATTAATCATTTAACCCTATTAATACATCATTACTTAGATGCTTAAAGCAAATATGCCTATAGGTAACTGTATTCTTTAAATAAAGCTGCTTGCCCTATTCTATTGTTTTCAGAATCATAAACATTCCAAAGCATAACATCTTTAATTTCAAACCTTCTTCCAGTTTTTGAAATTCTAATACCTGAGTAATCCTTCGAATATCCTTTTTCGGCAACTTCTGCCAGAAACTTTTCTCTTTTACTTCGCTCGTCACTTTCTGCAGAATATCTAGAATGCAGATTAGTCATTTCTTCCCAAGTCATTTCAAAAAGGTTGAGAGCCGTTTGATTTGCATAGTTAAATATAGGATCATCAGTTGCATTATGAGCTAACAACACATAATCGGAATTAAAAGCTTGCTTTGCCTGTTCTTCCAAATTTAAAGAAAAATCAACAATCTCAATATCCGCGAGTTTCTTCAAGCTACTTGTAATATGACTAACATACTCCTTCAGATAACTATTCTCACTATTAGGCAAATGATTCTTCTTCATGGCTCAATTAAATTAAACTTATAGCCTCTTTAACACTCATCTTTACTTTGATGTTTTTAGAGCTTGCGAGCTGATTACAAACCGTGATAATTCCATTAGCAAGTATATCGGCACCATTAAAAATCTCTGCACTCATGCAATCCACAGTACAAGCTAAAATTCCGGCTTCACTTAGTGAACCTAGACTTTTTACACCTGCATTATTTTTTCCAATTCCGGCATCGTTAAAAAATACGGCTTTAACACCACGCTTTTTTGCATAATCGCCAGCACTCAATCCGCCGTGTGATCCGCACACAACAATATCGCCTGAATTATTCTCGTTTAAAAAAGTGATACTATCTGTTACTGTAACATCAACTCCTGCAATTTGTGTTTGCGCTTGCTTTTTTAACTCGCCCTTGCTACTATCCTCCTCTTTATTATCAATATGAGATATTGAATCTTCACTAACCTGAACTGAAGAGGTTTGAATTATATTATCACTTATTTTTGAAACGGCCTCTTTTACCGAGTCACCAATTTGAATCCCGGCTACTTCTGCTTGCGGGCTAATGTGACTTATAACCCCATTCTGCCAAGTATCTTGAGCAATACCAATTTCAGCACTAAAATTATCCACAGCACAAGCTAGAACATTCTCTGATTCATAGTGCTGAAGACCTCTTATCCCAGCCTGGTTTTTTCCTACCCCTGCACTATTGAGAAAAACAGCCTTTACACCACATTTATTTATGTGAGCGGCAAGGTCTCTATTCCCACCACAGTGTGATCCACAAACAAGAATTGGATAGCTATTACCGACTTGCAAATCGCCTAAACTATCCAAAAGCACAATACCCTTAGGTAAATCCATGTTATTAAGTTAAATGTAACTATACAGTATAAAGTATTAAGACATAAGTATAAAGATTTCTAATCATTTAGCATTATGTGAAGTTATGGTTAATTAATTATTTTGCAATGATAATGCAATTCGTATAGATTTCTATAGATATTAAGAAATTTACATTTACTTAAATTATTAGGTCTTATATCTTTATACTTTTGTCTTACTACTAAACAGTTACGGTTAAATATTACGATTACTATGAAACTACCAATTCAGCTCGAGCAATAGCAGAACCTTTTTCGTAAGCTTTTATATTTCCCTCAACAAACTTAGCCGGAACACTTTCCTTAACAATTTGAATCATTTCATCATGAGAATAACCTCTAAACTCGGCATAGTAACCAAGCATGAAAATATTCATCATTTTGTTGATATTAAACTCTGAACTTTTATTCTCTTCAGGATCAATAATAAATGTTTTATTTTCTGATCGCTTGATGATATCTGTTTTCGATTCAGGTAGATCTTTTTGCAATCGTGTATTTACACTACTCGAAGTTAATTCGTAGGTACTTGAAAAAACTACGCCTTCTTTTTTAAGACAATGTAAATGACGCAGTGTTTCTGTTTGCTCAAATGAAATCACATAATCCACATCGCCTGCTTTGATAAATGGCGAAAGTACGGGTTTGTTTGAATAACGAAAATGACTTTCAACTCCGCCACCACGCTGACCAAGACCAATCACGTCAGAAGTTTTTAACTCGTACCCAAGTTTCATATAAAACTTACCCAGAAGATTACTAAAAAGGAGTATCCCTTGTCCTCCTACACCCGCTATTATTATATTTTTTCCTGTGTCTTGCATTATTATGATTTTATGGCTTCAAACTTACATGTGGTAGAACACAATCCGCAACCTGTGCAAATATCTTGGTTAATAACAATATCAACTAATCCATCGTTTGTTTTACTCTCAATGGCTAAACATCCGATACCTACACATTTTCTACACTTCGTACACTTATCCTGATCGATATAACTTGGAGTTGCTTTAGGTAGTTTGAATTTGGTAACACACGGCTTTTTAACAATTACAACTGAATTTGTTTTTGCATTTACCGAATTAAGTATTGATTCTTCAAGATTATCAAATTCGTAGGCGTCTACACTTACAATATCGCTAACCCCAATAGCTTCGCATACTTTGGCAATATCTAACTTATTTTCTGGCTTATAATTAAAACCAAACTCACTAGAAGCCACATGTTGTCCTCCTGTCATGGCAAGACAGCTATTATCTACAATAATCACAGTTGATTGACCATTATTGAATATCAAGTTCATTAAGCCATTAATACCGGTAGCCCAAAAACCTCCATCGCCAATCATGGCTACAAAGTTTTCATCTTGTCCTTTGGCCTTATTATAACCGTGTGCCAATGCAATACTTGAACCCATACATTTTTGTAAAGAATAGGATTCCATATGCGGAAAGCAACCAATAAGACCGCAGGTAACATCTGCAGCTGCTTTTATTTTATGTTTCTTTAATATGCGCGATACAAAAAGATGCGAACAACCGGCACAGCTCACTGGCAACCTAAAAGGAACATCCTTCATTGGAGTTCTTTTAACAGCGCCAGGAACCAATTTTTCCTCAATGATATCAGGAGTAAAACGCATCATATCTGGAAATCTTGGAAATAACTCTTTTCCTATTACTGACACTCCTAAATCCTTAATATTCTTTTCTATAATATCATGTCCATCTTCAATCACATAGAGTTTATCTACATGTTCAGCCAGCTCTCTGATTTGTTTTTCGGGCAAGGGCATAACCAAGCCTAGTTTTAAAACTGAAGCCTCTGGTAATACCTCTTTCACATAATAATAGGGAGTACCTGCTGTGATAATTCCAATCTTTGTACCATTCAACTCCAGCTTATTAATAGCAAAATTGTTGCTATCGTCAGCTAAACGCTTCATGTGTGCTGTAAAATTATTAAAGCATTTGGTCAATTTAGGATGCTCAGAACCTTTTGCCTTAGTCATAATGGTTGTCATTATAACTTTACTGAAACTTACTGGATATTTTTCTCTATGTCTGACCTGGAAATTGTATTCCTCATCAATAACAACTCTACTGGTAGTTTTACATGTTACTGATGTTATTTTAAGAATAACGGGTGTGCTATATTCTTCACTAATCTCAAAAGCCTTAACCATAAGATCCTTGGCTTCCTGACTATCACTTGGTTCTAATACAGGGATATTAAACATGTTTCCGTAATGACGACAATCGTTATAATCATCACCAGCAATACGACCAACATCATCGCCAACTACCAATACCAGTCCGCCATTGATTTGACTTCCGGCAGCTCCACCTAAAGCATCAGCTGCCACGTGTAAACCTACGGTTTTCATTATAGCCATGCTGCGGTAACCCGCAAATGAGGCGCCAATAGCTACTTCTAAAGCTACCTTCTCATTAGTAGACCATTCACAATAAATATCTGGATATTTAAGATTAGTATAATCCATTACTTCTGTGGATGGTGTTCCGGGAAATCCGGAAGCAATTTTGACACCTGCCTCGAAGGCACCTCTGGCAACCGCTTCATTACCATTCATCATTTTCATCGCGGCAAACTCATTTCCTGTCTTCATAAAAGTGACCTCTCTCCCTGTTGCTTGTTTTTTCTCTGATTTAGTAATGCGGCAAAAATAGATTATTTATGATTAGCTCCAAAATTGAGTGATGTTTTATTTAAAAAAAACAGGATTTTTATCATATTCGAAGGTGATAAAGGAGGAGTTACTTCTTTGGCTGATACGCATGTTAACACCATCAAGATCGCTTTGAAATAAATATCTGTAATAATGATTGAGTCTAGAGCATCATCCTCTAAATGAATCGAAAGAAATAATATTAAAGCTAATAAGCTATGGTCTTTATTTAAAGCTAGCACATCAAATATGATGTAACTATAAATAGAATTAGATAATGAATTCTTGTGTATTTTATCGTAAATTAGAAGAACTACAAACCAATCATATTGGTATGAGATTATGCTTGTATTAGACTAACCTTCAGTACTTTTTTTAAGCAATGCCCAGAATGAATTTAAAACTATAAAAGATGAACTATTATTTTAACACTGTATTGAGCAAAGTTAACTTTGATGAAGCCATTGAAAAAGTAACTGCAGAACTTAAAAAAGAAGGTTTTGGCGTTTTAACTGAAATTGATATTCAGAAAACTTTTAAAGCAAAATTAGATATCGATTTTAAAAAGTATAGAATACTTGGAGCCTGTAATCCACAATTTGCACATAAAGCCATTGAGGCCGAAGATAAAATTGGGGCCTTTTTACCTTGCAATATTATTGTACAACAAGATGTAGAAAATGCTGTGGAGGTTTCTGCCGTAAACCCTATTGCTATGATGAGCAGTGTAGATAATAAAGAATTGGCTGGTTTAGCTATAGAAATTGAGGCGAAACTTAAGCGAGTAATTAAAAATTTAAATTAACACCCTAATATAATATTTGCTTGTCACTAGAAATGATTCAAAGTACAAAGTCAATATATTGACTTTGTACTTTGAATCATTTTTTTATTCTCTCACTCTCTTATATCTAATTTGAGGTACTTTACCCAAAAATACTTTTGTTGAAACATACTCAAAATTTAAAGGTGCTTTTAAATCACCAAATAAAGAAGAGCCTCCACCTAACAACACGGGTATAGTAGTAATAATTAAATCATCAATTAAATCTTCCTTTAAGAAGCCCTGAATAGTGCTTCCACCATCAATATACAAATGATGATACCCTTTTGCATGCACTTGCTGCAATACCTCTGTTAAGGAACCTTTCATTAAAAAAGCCTTTCCCTTATGTGATTCGGGAATTTCGGTAAGTTGTGTGCTCAATACAAATACCGGTTTGGTATATGGCCATTCACAATCAAAACCGAGTACTGTTTCAAAGGTTGTTCGCCCCATGATGAGTGCATCCACCTCATCTATAAATGGCAAATATCCCATATCTTCCTGATCAGGATTTGGGATGCTATGCAACCAATCTAAACCGCCATTTTTATCAGCAATATAACCATCAAGACTAGTGGCAATAAACACTTTATTTCGATTTTTCATATCTTAATATTTTTAACAAATATATTAAGAATAATAGTACTATAATTTACATATCAAAAATATAGCCTATAGAAAATGAAAACAAAGAAGTATTATTGTATTCATAAATAGGATCCAAGGAACGAGGTAGATTATAAGTATATGCTATTTCTAAATCAAAATTATTTATATTCAGCATTAAAGGAAAAGTTATTTCTGTATTCATCCAACCGAACTCTGAATTGTATGTAAACTCTTCTGATTCTGTAGCATAAACTACATCTTCTGAATCATAAAAAAACGATATTTCAGGTACAAACTGAAGATTGTTAAATGAGCCAAAATCAGCTATGCGAATAGATGCATACACATCCCAATTTAAAGTGGCTTTTGATGCACCACCAAATAAATAATTTAAACTTGCCCGCGCACCAAACCACTTAAATCGGGTAGTTGCACCCATATGTAAATTATTATTATACGTAGAAGAATAATCAATATCATTACTAATGGCAATATATCGGCTATATGACATATTATATCGGAACCACTTGTTTTTTTTCAGGGCTTTTCCGTAACCTACCATAATGGCATTATTATAATTAGCATTTCCACTAGTGCTAAATAAAGTACCTGAACTTGTACCCAAACCTGCAAAAAAACCATGAGAGTTAAAATAAGAAATCTGCGCAGCTAAAAAATACTGAGGATCTCCAATCTCGCGACCTGCATAATAGGTTTTATTGCTATAGCTTGTATTAACGTACAGAAAATGATAAGCCTTATCCACCTCAATATTCACATTTATCAACTCATTATCATCATAGTACATTACCTCATTTAATACAGAATCAATATAACTTTCTTGTGCTATAAGGGGAGATAACAAATACACACTTAGAATTACAGTTAATAAGCTCTTCATACATTTCTTTTAGCGGAAAAAAGTACAGGCGGGGGTACCTGTACTTATTATTTTGGGTAGTGTAACACATTGAATTAAATTTTATAATTCAACTCTATTTATAACAAATTATCCGTTTTTACGATCTCCTTTTTTTCTCGCTCGTTCTTTAGCTTGTTTCTTAACTGCTTCTTTTTGTTCTTCGGTTAAAGTTTCTTTTACCATTTGGCGATTTTCTTTCATTGATTGTGCGTTAGCTTTTCTAAGCTCCTGTTGCTCTTCTGTTAAAGTAGCTCGTAAAGCAGCTTGCTTTTCTTTTCTACCTAACTCTTCATCTTTCATAATTGCTAACTGCTCATCTGATAATGTAGCTTTAAAAGCTTCATGGTTGGCATCTTTATCAGCTTTTGATGAAGCTATTAACTCTTTTTGTTCTTCACTTAAAGATTCTTTAAATTCTTTACGCTCTTCTTGTTTATGCGCTTTAATAGCTTCTTTCTGCTCGTCGGTTAAGGTAGCTCTTAAAGCATCTCGATTGGCTTCCATGCTTTCTTTATTGGCTAATCGCATCGTTTGCTGTTCTTCACTTAACGACTCAGCAAAAGCTTTCATTTTCTCATGCTTGGTCATTTCTTTGTTTTCTAAAATAGCCAATTGCTCATCCGATAATGTAGCTTTAAAAGCTTCGCGGTTAGCTTTGCTCTCCTCTTTATTTGCGACTGCCAACTCCTTTTGTTCCTCTGTTAAAATTGGGGCTTTAACTTCTTCTTGGGCATTAACAACAAGTGCTGCTGAGAATAACACAACCGCAACTCCGAATACTTTAAAATAACTTTTCATTGTAATTATTATTTAAATGAATTTAAAATATGAATGTTTATATGAATACCGAGACAAGGCACATCTACCCTACTTTTTTTTTATTGTTTTTTTTATAAAAGTCCACATGTAATCACCATTAATAACTAACATACAGGACTTTACACTGATATTCTTTTTACTTTTTCGAGATAAAAAAAATGTAACTATATAACTTTAATGACCTCTACTGACCTGCACCGCTGACAGGAACGACAGCCCTTTGTTATTGGGTATTAGTGGCGCTTGGTAAGTGGATGCGACAGGGGAGCACACGCATTGCCTAGCAACACTTATACAAAATAATAAAGGCTATAGTGGATGGCGGCTTAAGGTGCCCTAGTTATAGATAGAATGTATCTGCGTTGCTAGATTCACAAATTACTTAAGTGATATTATGGCCTATAAAAAAAGCCAAACAGCATCAACTAAAATGGTTGACGTGTCTGGCTTAAGGGTATTTTATTTATTCGTTTATTGTACGTTTAGCACAATAGCACTTGTATTTAATGCTTCTTTTTTTGTGGAGTTTAAGGGACGAATGTGGGCAATTAAAGTGTAGGGTTTCCCGGGCTCTAATTTGGTAATGGTGTTGAAATTAAACTCGAGATTTGCGTATCCGGCATGTGCTTCATAGGTTGCATCAGCAACCTTCTTGCCATCGGCATCTTTCAATAAAAAGTGAATATTTCGTTTTTCATTGGCCTTATAGCTCAGTGGGATACTAATATTTTTACTACTCTTTACATTGAGCTCTACTGCCTTAAACATTATGTCTTCGTAATAGAGGTTTATTTCTTGCTCTAATGTAACTTCGGTTTCATTGGCTACGTTGGCATCAACTAATTTATAGGCGCGAACCCAATCGTAATAAACGACATTTTTATTTGGATCAGCTAGCTCTTCATCGTTGGGTAACTCAATCCATGGGAAGGGGTAAGTTTCGGAAACCAAACGCATATACATTGGCTTATCGAAGGGTTTATCGCTTACTTTATTGTAGAACTTTTGATATTTTGGTTCGCCATTATCATAATACAGGCTAGCCATGGTTTCATCGTGCCACCATCCGCCATAGGTGTGAAAGTTGGCTGATGCTAATTCTTTATCTTCGAATTTTACTTGCTCTGCTCTGTAATCGTGCTTCTCTTTATCGCAATCGGTATACCAATAGTGTGCATTTGAGTGCATTCCCTTAGCAAAATATTTACCATTAAAATCTCCTTCGCGGCCAATACATTCTTGAATATCCCATTCTTGTCCATAGCTATCGCATGCATTAGGCCCCTCGCCACCTTTACCTGAGAACCAGAAGGTTGTAGACATGGTAGTTGCTGCAGCCTTGGCACGGCACTCGTAATAACCTAAGAATACAGATTTCTTTGAAACTACAGCTCCACCCTTAATGTTAAATGTAAGATCGCGACCATAGGCGTGGATTATGGTATCTTTTTCCATCTTCTCCCCTCTAATTTGCAGATAACCATCGGCAACTGAAACTTGCGAAGGCATAAATAAACCGGGTTCGCGCCCTTTCCATGTAGGATGGTGATCGAACCATTTGGTGGCATCCAGTTCTGAACCATTAAATTCATCAGAGAAATCGGGATTCATAACCCAACGCTTACCTAATGGGGGCTCTGGAGGATCGGCAAACAAGAAGGTGGTAATTGCTAAAAAGCATAATGTTACTAGAATGTTTTTCATAATTGAGATATTTTAAAGCTTATTGTTCTATCAATGTTAACTCTAGTCCAATTCTAGTTCAAACAAACCTTATACTATAAATGGTCAGCTTATTTTTTACGTACTTTTTACTTGGCGACTACACTTGCTAATGTAAACAACTTTAACACTTTAATAGGGAGAGGTATTTGTATAAAAAGAGGGGAAATAAGCATTCTATTATTTTTACAACATTCCTCTATTAGAAAACAGCGCTTAACTGCTATCTACTATGAATCAGATAAAAATCATCTTTTTGTGAGTGAATTAACTAGACATTTTAACACAATAAAAAAAGGCAGGCTCAAAAACTGAACCTGCCTTTCAATATTAATTAATGCTTTACTCTATAATTTCAGCATCCTCTTCTTTAGTTTCAAGATCTTTCCCTTTTAAATAATCAGGTAATTGCATACCTGCCATATTAAACATCTCTTGCATTGGAGGAATAGATCCCATCATACCAGATAAAAAGTTAGCTGTTGATGTTTTTTCACCATCTTTTCCACCATTACCAGAATCCCAAACCGTAACTTTATCAATCTTAATGTTTTTGATAGCTTCAACCTGAGTAGCAACAAGCTCAGGCAATTTATCGGCAATCATAAGCATTACAGCTTTATCAGCCTCAGAACCGGCAGCATCAACAAGCTTTTTAAAACCTTCTGCTTGTTTAGATAATAGCTCAAAGTTACCTTTTGCTTCTGCTTCCATTTTTGCATAAATCGCATCAGCTTGACCTTTTGCATGACGACGAATTTTCTCAGCCTCAGCTTCAGCTTCAATTTCTACACGTTCTTTGTCAATTTGTGCAGGAATAATAATATCTGCTTTCTGTGTAGCTGACTCACGTTCGGCACGGTTAATCTCTGCTTGTCGCTCTGCTAAATAAGCTTCTTCAAGGGCTTTTGCAATAGAAACTTTCTCTGCTGCCGATGCTTTTCTTTCAGCTTCTGCTTCGTTCTCTCTTCTGCTTGCATCAGAATTTGCAACTGCTACTTTAGAAAGGTTTTCCCCTTCAACAGCTGTTGCTTCAGCTTTGGCCACTTGTACACGTTGATCTTGCATTGCATTAGCCTCACCAATGGCACCCTCACGGTTTTTCTCAGCTACTGTTTTCTTGGCATCATTAATTGCTTTGGCAGCAGCTTCTTTACCTAACGACTCGATATAACCTGATTCGTCGTTAATATCGGTAACATTAACGTTAATCAACTTTAAACCAACTTTCTTAAGTTCAGCTTCAACATTGGTTGATACTGCTGCAAGGAATTTATCGCGGTTATTGTTAATTTCTTCAATATCCATGGTAGCCACAACCAAACGCAGCTGACCAAAAATGATATCCTTTGCTAGATTACTAATGGCTTCTTGACCTAAGCCCAATAACCTTTCGGCAGCGTTATTCATTACGCCCGACTCCGTTGAAACTGCAATAGTAAAAATAGACGGTACATCTACACGAATATTCTGCTTACTTAAAGCATTGGTTAAGTTAATTTCAATTGAAATTGGTGTAAGATCTAAAAAAGAATAATCTTGAATAATTGGCCAAATAAAAGAGGCTCCACCATGTATACACTTGGCTGTTCTTGATTCGTGTCCGCCACCTTTACCTACTTTACCATAAACAACAAGCACCTTATCTGAAGGGCATCGTTTATAACGTTTTAAAAAACTATAAATTAGTGCAAAAACACTAATACCAACTACTGCGGCCAAAATACCTAAGTATTGTCCCATTTCTTCCATAATAAAAAACTATAATTTGGTTACTAATAAAATATCATCGTCAATAACATCAACAATTTTTACGATACTGCCTGTTGATAATTCGCTTGCATCATCGGTTAGCGCATCTAAGGTTTGATACCCTTGCGCTTTAACCTGTATTTTACCCAATGCGCTTCTATTGCTTGGTATGCTTAAATAAACTGTTGCTGTTTTATTTATGGTGCTTGATATGTTGAAATTTCCTTTTTCAACTAGTTTACTCATACTATAAGCGATATAGGCCATAACAAACATTATAGATAACCCAGCAGCTAGAGCTACCAATATGGTAACGGTGGTGGACCAACCTGAATTTAAGCCCATAATTCCAGTCCACCCAAACATGGTGAAAAATGAGATGAGATTTTTAATGGTTAAGAATTGAAACTCTATATCACTATCTAAATCACCATCGTCAGCATCACCTCCAAAAAATGTAAGAATGCTTTGAAATAAAAATAATACTGAAAATGGGATTGTGATTACCCAAAGGGTTTTGCCTAATGTAGTGAGATCGAGCCACCAGCTTGAAACATCTAATAAAATCATGATTTAGTATTTAGGGAATTGATGATTGGTAAATATACTACAGTGCGAATATATGCATAATTATGTAACGCATTTAATATTTACACCTACTTTTGGGCACAAAAAAAGCAGCTTTTATGTAAAGCTGCTCCTAAAAATTTAATCGAATAAGTTCTTATGCTGCTATTGGTGCTGGAGCACCGGCAGGACCTTGGTATTCTGCACTTCCAAACGCTAACATTGGATAGAATATAATTGGTAAAAAGATTAAACCTAATGTATAACCAACATCTTTACCAAAACTCTTTGATAATAAGTTAACCATCATAATAGCAAATACAATATTTACACCCGGAATAATTAACATGATAATCCACCATGCTGGTTTTCCAATAATCTCAAGTTGCACAATTAAACTATAAATAGGTATCAAACATGCCCAACCTGGCTTATCAGCCTTTGTATTAATTTTCCATGCAACGATAATGCTAAATGCAATTAGCAATAAATACACAAATACAAATGCAGCACCCATACCTGCTAATAATCCTGCTGAATCTCCGTAATCCATTGTTTCCATAAAAATATAAATTAGTTTGTTCTCCTACTCTTAAGGTTTTTCGGTTCCACCCCGCAATAAAACGGATTCAATATTTTTTATGTACGCAAGAAATAAAATATTGTTATGTATAACAATTATTTTTTCATGATAAATTCAATCGGGATATTAAAACGCTTTGCCCAATCGGTTTCCTTATGTGCTTCGCCCTCAAACTTCTTTGTTATCCAATTCTCTGAGCTGTACCCCTTTTTAATTAAAACACTATCAATCATTAACTGATAAGGTTCATATAAACTATCAAGCGTTTCTGTACCATAATCAAAATAAAACTTATGCGTTTCTGCACTTGGCAAGTTATTGCTCATATATGCAGCAAATGCCATAGGTATTTCTTCATTTGCAAAATAAGTACCTGGCCAATGGGTTGATAAACATGCTGCGGCATCAAATACATCTGGATACTCGCAGAGTGCATACATTGATATTAAACCACCCATACTACTGCCGGCGATAAAAGTGCTCTCCTTGCCCGAATTTGTGCTGTATGTTTTATCAATATATGGCTTTAACTCTTCAATAATAAACTTTAAGTAATTATCCGATAATGGGGCTTGTGCTAATCTTTCTTCGCTTAGCACATTTTTTACTGAATCGCTTAATAAATCGTATGCTTTGCGAGGGAAGTACTCTATGGTTCTAAGTTCACTTATATTCCAAATGCCTACAACAATGGTTGGTTTGATAATTTCATCGCTTATTAGCTGCTGCATGGTTTTGTCTACCTCCCACTCTTGTCCATTCCACGTTTTGGTACTATCAAAAAGCATTTGTCCATCGTGCATGTACAAAACGTCATATTGTTTATCGCTAGTATAACCTTCAGGTAACCAAACAGAGATATTTCTATCTTGCACATACTCTGAACTAAAATTTTGAATACTATCTATGCGTGAACTTGCGGCAGGTGGTGTACACTTATAAAATGTAAGTGCCATTAAAACAAAAAATAAATATTTCATATCAATTCATATTAAATTAGTGAGTACTATTAAACTCAACATTGTGTACTGTTTTCAGGCCGAATAAACCATCGGCTAAGGTAAAATTAATTTGAGAACCATCTTTTAGCTCCTCATCAATTAAGAAAAAACGCATGCCAATATACTGATCAAATTTGTTATTATCTATAACGATTTCTTTAAAAACTGGCGACCCCATCTTGTAGGTATACCAATGCTGCTGTTCGTGTTGATTGAAAGAAACCCAATAATTAATACAAAAAAACAAATTAACAATTCCAGGGGCTAATAAAAATTTATAATAAACTCTGGTAAAATGACTTTTATATCTTTTACTTAAAAATAAAGCAATGGTAAACGTCAATAAATAGAGCCCTAAAATCACATATATATTTACTAAGGTATTCAGTACTACATTAAAAAACAGAACCCAATTAAGTATAAATAATACCACAAATGTTATTGTCTTTGATTTTAGAGTTGCCTCTTTCTTAATATAAAAACTTCGTAGCTTACCCGTACTTAAAGTCCTAACAATAAAGCGAAACCACAAAGGAGAAGTAGGTAGTAAAACAATACCTGATATTATTAAAGCTATATTGCCATGTTCAATATATGTAAACACTGGCAGACCTATTATAAGGAACACTATAAAAATTAAACCAATAAAATCGACCACCACATTTATAGCTTCTGTAGTTTTATAAACATCTGATTTAATATAGGCTTCGTATTTCATTCGCGCATACTCTTGCGCTTTGGCACGTGCTTTTTCCCTCTCTTTTTGTTCCCACTCTTTTTTATAGGCCGCTCGGCGTTGGGCTTGTTGCTGTTTTTGCTTAGCTGTATTTGTATAAGTCCCTGCTGTATTTATCAGAAACTCATAAGCCTCGGTTAATAATACAAACGCTTCGTGCGCATTCTCAGCCTTATTAACATCAGGATGCAATAATTTTGCTTTAGCTCTGAATGCTTTTTTTATTTGAGCTGAAGTTGCATTAGATGTGACTCCTAATATTTGATAATAGTTATTCATGTAAGGTTCTTAAGTCGCGCCTAAACTACACAAATAATTTTAATCGTACTTACATCAATCCCTCATCAGAAAAACCAGACAAGCTGATTATTATCAACTCTGTAAGAAAAAATATGGTTTTAAATATTGAAGAAGAGCTACAATTAAGTTTTTTACCTATCTTTGCGGCGTTAAACAAAAGACAGTTCATTTACACCATCCTGTCTATAAACAAAACTAGGGTATGATAAGAAGAATTTCTTTGCGCATTTCTGCGCCATACTTTCGTGTGTTTATAACATTGGTGGCAATTGAGCTTATTCATACTTGAAAAATTAAGTTATGCAAAAGGCTGTTGTATTATTATCGGGCGGTTTAGATTCCGCAGTAGCTTTATATTTGGCTAAAAGTCAAGGATACGAGGTGCATGCTGTATCGTTTGATTACGGTCAGCGACACGAAACAGAACTAAATTACGCTAAAAAAAATGCTAAAAAAGCAGGTGTTGCTGCTCATAAAATAGTAACCCTTAATTTAGGTGATTTTGGTGGATCTTCGTTAACCGATAAAAACATTGAGGTTGAAGATGGTGATGTAAGCCGTAATGATATACCGGTTACCTATGTACCTGCACGTAATATGGTGTTTTTATCCATTGCAGCATCTTATGCTGAAAGTATTGAAGCCCAAAATATATTTATCGGCGTAAGCGAGGTTGACTACTCTGGTTACGTTGATTGCCGTCAGGACTTTATAGATGCCATGGAAGCAGCTATTAATAAAGGTACGGTAATGGGTGCCGAGGACAATAAACCCATTAAAATACATGCTCCTTTTGTTAACAAAACCAAAGCTGAAGAAATTAAACTCGGCATGGAATTAGGGGTAGATTTTAGCTTAACATGGAGTTGCTACCGCGGTGGAGAAAAACCTTGTGGCACTTGTGATAGCTGCCTACTTAGAGCGAAAGCATTTGCTGAAGCTGGGTTTGAAGATGGATTATTGAAATAATAGTGGCTGCAAGAATAGAAGAAATGGAAAAAGTAGTGTTGGTTGGTGAAGGTGTATTTCCTATTGTTAAGGATGCTGATGGGAAGTTGATTGGTGATACTTTGCAAACAGGTTTAGCTGTTGCGGGTACCATACAAGGAGAAGGAAAATTAGCTGGCACGCCCTCTTTATTTATTCGGCTAGCAAGCTGCAACCTGCGCTGCATATGGCAAATGAATGATGGTAGCTTTTGCAAGTGTGATACCTCATACGCCTCATTTAATCCTGATGTAAAAAAGACTTATAACATCAACGAAATTGTTGCCATCGTTAAAAACAACATAGGCAACATGCATCATGTTGTAATTACAGGTGGAGAGCCATTATTACAAAAAAATGGAGTTCTAGCACTCAGTAAAGCTTTAAAAGAAGAACTTGATGTACATATTACCATTGAATCGAATGGTACCTTGTTTGATGAAGACTTAACAAAGTATGTTGATTTGTTTAGCATCTCACCTAAATTAAGTAACTCAAACCCTACTGCTGAAAAATTGAAATTCTATAATCAAAAAGAGTCTGGTGCCTCTAAATTCCATCACGAAGTTAGACGAAACATTAAGGCGCTTCAGGCCTATGTAAATCATTCGCAAAAAGGAGATATTGATTTACAGCTTAAATTTGTGGTAGGAAAACAGCAAGCCGCTGATGAAATTATTAGCGATTACCTAAATATATTAGACGGTTACAAAAAAGACGACATTCTACTAATGCCACTGGGTGCTACGCATGAAGAACTTGAGCAATCTATCCCATTGGTATTAAATATGTGTATACAAAATGGTTGGAAATATACACCGCGTATTCACATTGATATTTTTGGTTCTAAACAAGGTGTATAAATATTATATAGCAACTTTATTTTAATTATTCCATGTCAACTCAAGAGCAAATAGAAGGTAAGGTATTAGGAAAACAAATCAATCACCCAAAGCAATATGCCCCTGAAATACTAGTGGCAGTGCCCCGACACCTCAATAGAGAAAGCTATAATATTAAAGATGATAACCTACCTTTTATAGGTTACGACGCTTGGCATGCCTACGAATTATCATTCTTAACTGAGAATGGACTACCTGTTACAGGAATCTTAAAATTAGTTTATCCGTGCGATAGTGAAGCTTTAGTAGAAAGCAAATCATTAAAACTTTACTTGAACTCATTTAACATGGGTAAATATGGTAATAATGCTAAAAACGGAATAAAGCTAGTACTAGAAACCGTTACTAAGGACCTTAGTGATTTATTGAATACAATTATCAAAGTTTCATTTCATCAGAACTACAATACCGAATATGACTTTGACGATTACAAATTACTTGAAGGACAGCTTGAAGCAGATAACATCCTATTTACAGACTATACAGAAACACCATCTTTACTAGGTGGAGAGGTATCTGAAAGCGAACATACTTATAAGATAGCGTCAAACCTTCTTAGAAGCAATTGTAAAATAACGCATCAACCAGATTGGGGAAGTGTATTTATACACATCAAATCTAAGTACACAATAGATTTAGATGGTGTACTCCAATATATTGTATCAATAAGAGATGAAAATCATTTTCATGAAGAAATTTGTGAAATGATATACAAACGATTATTGGATAAATTTGAGCCCAACAATTTAATGGTAGCCTGTTTGTACACCAGACGTGGCGGCATTGACATTTGTCCTGTACGTAGTAATTCCGTAAATCTACTGCCTAAAAACATCATTCAATCACAAACTCTTACAAAACCTGCTTTCCGACAATAATCTTTTTGTACATTTACAGTATCCAATATGTAAATGTATATCAATATGCGAATAGCAATAATTGGTGCTGGTGGAGTTGGAGGATATTTTGGAGGTAGATTAGCACAAGGAGGAAATAGCGTTACCATAGTTGCCCGTGGAGCGCATGGTGAACAAATTAAAAAAAGCGGATTACATATAAAAAGTCCAAAAGGGGATGCTATAATTACCAACATTCTTGTGGTAAAAACAATAGCAGAACTTATGGGCTGTGAGTTAATAATACTCGGCGTAAAAGCTTGGCAAGTTAAAGATGTTGCAAAAGAACTTTGTAACATAGTAAATAGTAACACCATCGTAATTCCCTTACAAAATGGAGTACTCGCTGCTAAAGAACTATGCGAATTCCTTCCTACAGAAAATGTAATGGGCGGCTTATGCAGTATATTTTCTAAAATAGAATCCCCAGGGGTGATTAGTCATATGAGCGCAGAGCCTACCATTGTTTTTGGCGAACTTGATAATTCTATTTCTGAGAGATCCTTACAAATCAAAAAAACTTTCGACACTTCCCATATCACAAACAAACACTCAAATTATATTCAGGGTGATACTTGGAAAAAGTTTGTTCTCATTTGCCTTGGCGGATTAGGAGCTCTAACACGCTCAAACTATGGAGAATTATTACAAACACCAGAACTCAGGAGCATGCTCTTCGAGATGCTAAATGAGATGTATGCTGTTGCCATCAGTGAAGGAATTGAACTGAAAAAATCAATCATAGATAACACCATGTCCATAATGGACAATTTTTCACCAGATGCCAATTCTTCAATGGCAAGAGACATATGGAACGGAAAACCATCTGAATTAGAATACCAGAATGGTACGGTTGTAATGCTAGCAGAAAAAAATAAGATTGAAGTACCTGTGAATTACTTTATTTATCAGGCATTATTACCCAGCGAAAAACGCGCGAGAAATACAGTTTTAAATTAACAATGTTTAATATAATAGAGCGAGAAAAAAGTACTTATTTAGAACGCTAGTGATGCTCCTATGAGGATTTCTCCTTAATTTCTGAAATTGACTAAGATAAGAGATAAACAATTTTCTAATTTCTTATGTTTTATTTTTACTAATGAATCCAAAATAAAATAAATAACACTATTTACAATGAATATCAATAACTCAATGAAATTCAAAAGTATCCCATTATTAGTATTTACGCTGATATTATTTGGATGCTCAGGTAATAAAAGTAATCAACGACCTCCGTTAGAAATTCCTGTTGTTGAGGTAATACAAAAGAAAATCCCTATCACTGATGAGTTTGTTGGACAAACCTATGGTTACTTTGATATTAGTATCAGAGCTCGTGTGGAAGGTTTCCTTGAAGGACTTCATTTTAAAGAAGGAGGTAGAGTTAAGAAAGGTCAGCTATTATATACTATTGATTCTGCACCATTTGATGCAAAACTAGCCGAAGCAAAAAGTAAATTAGCGGAGGCGCAAACTCGCTTAGTGCAAGCGCAAGGCGATTATAATCGTATAAAACCCTTAGCGGAAGAAAAAGCAGTTAGTCAGAGTGAATATGATGCTGCCACGGCAACTCTTGGTGCTGCCAAAGCTTCAGTTACTGCAGCAAAGGCACAAATAAACTTTGCACAAATTGAACTAAGCTACTGTAATATAAAATCTCCCATTAGCGGAATCATTGGAATTACTCAAGCCAAAACAAGTGAATTTGTTGGTCGTGAACCGAATCCTGTAGTTCTAAATGCAGTTTCACGTATTGATACAATCCTTGTTCAGTTTACTATTTCAGAGATGAAATATCTTCAGTTTTTGAAATATGCAAAAAAGAATGCAGATATATATAAAGGAAAAGATAGTGATAAAGCAATTGAATTACTGTTTGCTGACAACTCTAAACACCCCTATGATGGTAAACTAGATTTTGTTGATCGTAATATTGATCCAACTACAGGAACTATCTTGCTTCAAGCTTCGTTTCCAAACCCAGATTTTACCGTACGCCCTGGACTATTTGCTAAAATTAGGCTAATAGTTGATGATGAGTCAGAGCGCATTATTATTCCTCAAAGGTGTATACAAGAACTTCAAGGGAAATTCAGTGTATTAATTGTGGATAGCGAAAACACTTTACAATACAGAGAAGTAGAAAAAGGTCCATCGTACGGTGATTTGCAAGTTATTGAAAGCGGATTAGAAGTTGGAGATAAAATTATGCTGGAAGGATTTACACAAGTAAAGTCGGGAATGAAAATCGTTCCAAGATTAGAGGTTTTTAATTCGGTAACATTAAACAAGGAGTAAGATGGGAGAGTTTTTTGTACGCCGACCTATAGTGGCTATGGTAATTGCCATTGTTACTGTTATTGTAGGTGTTATTTCAATATTAGATTTACCAATGGAGCAATATCCTGATATTACTCCTCCAATGGTAGAAGTGAGAGCTAACTACACAGGAGCCAATGCTTTAAATGTAGAACAATCGGTTGCCACACCACTTGAACAACAAATCAATGGTGTTGATAATATGTTATACATGAAATCCATCAATGCAAATGATGGAACAATGGCCATTCAAATATCATTTGATGTAGGTACAGATCCGGATATGAATACGGTACTGGCTCAAAACAGAGTATCGGCAGCAACAGCGAAATTACCTGAAGAGGTAAAACGTTTAGGTGTTACAACTCAAAAAAGTATGAGTAGTATTATTCTTGCTTTAGGTTTATATTCTGATGGTCGATACGACCAAGAATTTTTAGGAAACTACGCTTTAATTAACATACAAGACATTCTAGCTCGTATTAAGGGTGTTGGACGTGTAAATGTTTTGGGTGCCAGTGACTATTCAATGCGTATTTGGGTACGCCCAGATAGATTATCTCAGACAGGGATCACCGTACCTGAAATAATGGGAGCCATAAAAGAGCAGAATGTTATTGTTCCTGGTGGTAAGTTTGGTGCAGAACCAGCTCCTGAAGGAACTGAATTTACTTATACAGTAACTTTACCGGATAGATTACAAACTGAAGAAGAGTTTGAAAACATTGTTATCCGAACAGATAGTAAAGGCCGACAAGTTCTTTTAAAAGACGTTGCACGTATCGAACTCGGTGTTGAAAGTTATAATACAAGTGCTAAGTACGATACTAAGCCTTGTGCCCTTATCACCATCTATCAAGCTCCAGGTACTAACGCCGTTGACCTTCAAAAGAAGATTCTTGAAACCATGGATGAGTTATCCGAATCCTTCCCTGAAGGTGTTGAATATGATATGGCTCTGGATGCAACTCTACCTATTACCGCAGGTATTCAAGAAATCGCCATCACCTTGCTTATTGCACTTTTATTGGTGATTTTAGTAGTATACTTATTTATACAAGATTGGAGAGCTACTTTAATCCCAACAATTGCAATTCCAGTATCCTTAATTGGAGCTTTTATTGTATTTCCAATGCTCGGATTTACCATAAACGTACTCTCCTTGTTAGGACTTGTACTAGCTATTGGTATTGTTGTGGATGATGCCATTGTAGTGGTAGAAGCGGTGCAAGTTAATATCGCAAATGGTATGGACAGCAAAACAGCTACCATACATGCCATGCGGGAAGTAACTGCACCAGTAATTGCAACAACATTAGTTTTAGTGGCTGTATTTATTCCGGTTGCTGCGATGGGCGGAATTACAGGGCGTTTATACCAACAATTTGCTATAACTGTAGCTGTTTCTGTTTGTTTTTCTTCTGTAAATGCACTTACCTTGAGTCCTGCCTTATGTGCATTATTATTGCGTAAACCAACAGAACCTAAAGGTTTGTTAGGTAAGTTCTTTAATGGGTTTAATAAAACATTTGATCGATCATCGGTTAGTTATATGAAGGGAGCAAATCTTTTTGCCTCTAAAATTAAACGAAGTATGATTTATCTTGGCCTATCTGTTGTGGCTATTGTTGCAGTAGGGCAGTTTATTCCAGGTGGCTTTGTTCCTGAAGAGGATCAGGGATATTTAATTGTAAACCTACAACTACCTAATGCAGCTTCTATTCAACGTACTGATGCAGTGATTGCTAAGGCAACAAAACTTATCGAAAATTTACCAGAAATTAGTGCTATAGCAAGTGCTTCTGGTTTTAATATATTATCAGGTAGTAGTAGTTCTAATTCTGGATTAATGTTTATTCCTTTAAAAAACTGGGAAGAACGGGATATCACAGCAAACGAATTAGCCAGAAAGTTAAATGGTCTCTTCTACATGAATATTAAAGAGGCGCAAGTTTTTGCATTTGGTCCTCCTGCTATTCCTGGATTAGGAAGTGGATCAGGGTTCTCCTTAATGCTACAGGATAAATCTGGACAATCGGTGGAGTATTTGGCAAAAAATACGAACAAGTTTATTGCCAAGGCGAGTGAAAGACCTGAGATCGCAAATGTATTTACCACATTCCGTGAGGCCACTCCTCAAAGAAGGCTAGAAGTAAACCGCGACAAGGCTTTAAAATCTGGTGTTCCGTTAGGTGATTTATATACTACCATTAGTGCCTTTTTAGGTGGTGCATATGTAAACGACTTTAATAAGTTCGGACGCTTATACAAAGCTTATATTCAAGCAGAACCTGAGTATAGAATAAATGAATCACACTTAAACATGTTTTATGTTAAAACTACAGATGGTGCAAGTGTTCCTTTATCCTCACTAGTTAATGTTACTCCAAGTTCTGGACCTGAATACACAAATAGGTATAATCTATACCGTTCTGTTGAATTAACGGGTGCTGCAGCTCCTGGTTATACTTCAGCTCAAGCATTAGATGCTCTCGAAGAGGTGGCACTTGAGATTTTACCTCCAGGAATGGGCTACGAATGGAGCGGCATGAGTTACCAAGAACGTAAGGCATCTGGATCTGGTAACATAGTATTTGTATTCGCCTTAGTATTCGTATTTCTTATTCTAGCAGCTCAATATGAGAGTTGGTCGCTGCCATTTAGTATATTATTGGGTACACCGTTTGCTATTTTGGGTGCAATGCTATTTGTATTTATAGCGCGTTTCTTCAGTACCAGTTTTGAAAATAATGTGTTTATGCAAATCTCTCTTGTAATGCTTATTGCAATGGCTGCTAAAAATGCGATCCTGATTGTGGAGTTTGCCAAAATTAAATTTGATGAAGGACTTAGCTTATATGATGCCGCAATGGAATCTGCCAAGTTAAGATTTAGACCAATTTTAATGACAGCTTTCTCTTTTATTTTAGGAGTATTTCCATTGGTATTAGCTTCTGGAGCTGGTGCCGAAGCGCGTAAAGTAATGGGAATGGCTTTATTAGGAGGTATGACCATAGCTACTTTGCTAGGTGTATTCTTCTACCCTATGTTCTTTGTATTAATTGGTAAACTAGCTAAGTATGAAGAAAAACGAACATTAGAAGTGTCAAGTTCAACAGTTCAAAATCCGACAAAACATGAAGACTAGATTAATATATTTTATTTTTGCGGGCTTGCTACTAAACTTATCATCATGTATGGTAGGTCCTAAATTTAGTGCCCCTGAAACGGATAACCCAGAAGTGTTTGCTAATGATAATATCGAGGGTGATTCAACAGTCAGTTTAGAATGGTTTGAAGTATTGGGAGATTCAATACTAATAAACCTCATTGATTCAGCTTTAAGTAATAATAAAAACTTACTTATGGCAGCCTCTCGCATCGAACAATCTCGTGCGTACTTAGGCTTTACCAAAGCAGACATGTATCCTTCATTCGGCTACACTTTTGAGAGTCAAGGTGCAAACTTTAATCCTAACACAGGAGCCAAAAGTGATTTTAATATGCACATGGGAGGAGCTAGTGTAAACTGGGAAATTGATTTCTGGGGCAAATTTAGAAGATCAAATCAAGCTGCAAGAGCTGATTTAGTAGCTGATGAATTTGCCAAAGAGTGGATAAAACTGACTTTAATTTCTGATGTTGTTGAAGCTTACTTTCAATTGTTAGATTATGATAGAAGGGTAGAGATTTCACAACGTACATTAGATTCTAGAACTGAGTCATTAGAAATTATAGGAAAAAAGTTCTATCGAGGCGTATCACCAGAGCTTGACTATAACCAATCGCAAATACAACAAGCGATGGCAGCACAAGCTGTTCCTCTTTATAAACGTCAGGTTGCTATTACAGAAAATCGCTTATCAATTCTTTTGGGACAGAACCCAGGGCCAATAATTAGAGAGCGAAATACTAATCTTACAATTGATAGTGTCAACATACCCGTTGGTTTGCCATCTGAATTATTACTGCGTCGTGCCGATGTACAAGAAGCCATGCAACAACTAAAAGCTCAGAATGCACGTATTGGAGTTGCACAGGCAATGCGTTTTCCTTCAATCAGCTTAACTGGTGTTCTTGGAATTGTTAGTAATGATTTAAGTACCTTGTTTGATAACGGAGGTATATATCAGGTGAGTGGTGGTTTATTAGGACCAATATTTCAGTTCGGAAAAAATAAACGAAGAGTTGAAATGGAGCGTGAAAAAACTAACCAACTTAGATTACAATACGAACAAACTGTATTGGTAGCCTTCCAAGAAGTTGAAAATGCCTTAATAAGTGTAAATACCTTAAAAGAAGAATATAAAGCCATTACAGATCAAGTGGAAGCCGCAAAAAGTGCAGCAAACCTTTCTAACAAACGTTATGATGGTGGTGTTACTAGCTTTCTTGAGGTGTTAGATTCTGAAAGATCTTATTTTAATTCTGAAATTACAGCCTCTGAAGTTAGCATGCAGCGATTAAGTGCTTATGTACTTCTTTATAAATCATTAGGTGGAGGGTGGAAAATACCCGAAGAGTTAATAGAAGAATAATTAATAGGCCCCAAAAATATTTGCTATTTTTGGGGCTTATTCTCTAAAAATAAAGAACTATTAATCAGATTAATGGTTATAAATTCTAAACATTTATTAAACTAATCATGAAAAAACTTTTAATACTGTCAATTATACTTGTGTCTTTTACACAAATAAATGCTCAAGATAGAATTGCTATTGGACTAAAAGCTGGAATAAATAGTACAAAACTAAAACTATCAGAGATTCCTAGTACAAAGCAAATTAAAAACGAAGCAAAAACCGGTGGACTTTTCGGTGCCTATGCTAAACTTCGTTTAATTGGAGCCTTATCTGTACAACCCGAATTATATTATGCAAAAAAGAACACTACTTTATATGATGGAGATATTTCTAGCGAAGGTTCTTTTAAAACCTGGGATATACCTTTATTAGTGAACCTACAATTAGTAGATTTAAAGGTTCTTAAAATATATGGAATTGCTGGACCTGTTGCCTCCTTTATTTCGAAAGCAGATTTCAAAGAACTTGAATTTATTACTGAAGATAGTTACGAGAATACAAACTGGACATTTCAGGCTGGTGCTGGAGTAGAATTTTGGCGCTTGACAGCAGATTTTAGATATGAATGGGGATTAAAAGATATTTCTGATATTCCAGATTTTGATATCGGCCAAAAAACAGATGTATTTACTTTCACGGTTGGTTTTAAAATCCTCGGAATATAAGCTGAATCAATCCTTCAAAACAAATCAATATGAGAATTAAACATATATATATCATTACGCTTCTTATTTTTGCAGGTATCTCTTTAAATGCCCAAATAAATGAGGATAGCACTTATGTAAAACCTACAAAAACCTATATAAAGTATTTAGATCTTAGGTTTGAAAATGGTGCTATGATGGGTAATGGAAATACAATTGGTGACCAGTTAATTGAGAGTTCATACTACAACGGTATGGATGTTAGGTTAGGTTTTAGAAAGTCGGATAAAGATAATGTTTATAGCAATGTATACCGTCGTCCCTATTTAGGTGTAGGTTGGTATGCATCAACCTTCCACAACGAGAGTATCGGAAATCCGAATGCATTATACTTCTTTTTAACAATACCATTTGCATTTGAGTTTGACAAGCGTCTTACCTTTTCATATACGGCCGCATTTGGTTTATCTTATAACTTTAATGCCTTCGATGAAGAAACAAATCCTGAGAATATTTTCCTTGGATCGCGAAACAATTGCTATGTGCATCTAGGATTTTTAGCTAACTATAATTTCAGTGAAAGATGGTCGGCTAATGCAACAATTGGATTTAAACATTTTAGCAATGGTTCTTCAAAACTACCTAACTTAGGTTTAAACTTACTTCCTTTTACTTTGGGTGTTAGCTATAAAATGAATAAAGAACCTGAAATGCAATTATCGCCAGGTACTATAGCAAAATATATGCAACACGATTTAATAAATGTTGCATGGTATAACGGAAGTAAGAACTATACGCAAGGCGAAGAACAAAACTATTACAAAACCGGTATTGGTATTAACTATTTACGCCAAATTAATTACAAGTATCGTATTGGTTTAGGGGTTGATGTTTTCTATTCTCCACACATGGAAGAAAGAGGAGCAGAAGGTAATTCTGTATCCACAGCAATTGTAGGTTCATGGGAATGGGCACTTACCCGTCGTTTATACGTTCCTATTGGCTTAGCTGTTTACCTAAACAGAAACGAAGCTAATGGAGAGAAAGCTCCTTATTATGAACGTGTAGGTTTAAGATACCGAATTACGGATCATTTAAATGCCGGAGTCACTATTAAAGCACACGGTGGGGCTGCAGATTTCTTTGAGTGGACTATTGGATATTCCTTTTATAAAGATCCGAACAAGTATTAATTATAATACATACAAAATAAGAAATGGGCACTTGAAAAATCAAGTGCCCATTTTATTTTTATACTATCGAAAATGATTATTCTTTAAACTACAAAGTTTAACCAATTTGAGTTTTCTCTATAATCTTCTATTACATTCGTTTTATTAGAACCGTTAAAAGATGCCATTAATTGATCAATCTCTTGTCGTAAACATGCAGTTGCTCCATCAATTAGTTTAGGTGCAAAACCTTCGTTACTTAAATCAAGAACTTGATTAATTGAAATTACTCTGGCTATAACCTGACCTAAATCAACCAACTTACGTTGTGGCATTCCTAAATCAATATTAAAGTTAAACTGCTCTTTTAACATTGAACTAGCCTTACTTGTAAGATCAAAGTTTTTAATAAAATCAAATAAATTCGTTTCCTTTTGCTTACGCATTAACTTAACAACACTCTCTGATATTTGAGAATAAAGCATATCATTCGATCCTTCAAAAATCTGAAATGGTCTACTATCTGTTGTTGATCTACCCGCAATATGATTTAATCGATATCCTTTTGCTCCTACCAATTGTAACAAAGTTTGCGAAGCTGACTGCATCATATCAGTAGCAATACTTTTTACCGCATTAGCTTCAATGCCAATTCCCGATAAATCATATTTCAAACCTGCTTTTTTACTACTATTCACACAAAATGCAGATACTGTTGTATAATACGCCTGTAATTGTGCCAATCGCTGTTGAACTTGATCGTAACCTAATAAGCTCTTTCCTCCAACAAAACGCTGCTGACAATGCGTTATGGCTTCGTCAAGCATACGCTGTATAAAACCCATTGCCATTCCAGGGAAAGACATTCGGCTTCTGTGTAGTAAATCGAGCATTAATTTAACACCTGACTTTTCAGGTACTAATTTATGGACTGATGGGATCTGAACATCAATTTTATTTCTACCATAAGGAATTTGATATAAACCTAAGTTCTCAAAAAACTCCTCCACTTCAATTCCTTGATTGGGTTTAGTAACATCACAAACAAAGAAATCTAAATCTCTCGCTAAACGACCTTCACCGGTATCTTTACGAGCTGTTAGCAACCAAAAATCAGCCCAACCTGTTAAACCAGCCCAATGCTTTGTTCCTTTTAAATGATTATATGAACCATGATCAGAATATGAGGTTTGCATATTTAATGCATCACTACCAAAATCGGGCTCTGTAATCATTAATCCGCCCATATTTTGTTGTGTGATAAAACGATTGGTTACCTCTCGCTTAGTATCTTCTTGGCCTGCTTTTAAAACGGGCTGAAGAAATAAGGCCATATTTATTCCAAAAGTTAAGGATAGCGCTAAAGATTCATATGAAGCAGCACTCATTAAAGCAATACTCTGAGTTACATCGCCACCTAATCCACCATATTCTTTAGGAATTACTGCGGAAAATGGATTTACTGACATGATCTCACGCATTACAAATGGAGGCATACCTCGGGTAATTGCAAGTTTATTAATATCGCCGCGTTCGTGATATACGCTTTTAAGTTTCTGCTTTAATCCAGATAATAGTTCTGAAAAACGGGTATTTAAAGGAGTCAGGGTGTCCTCTTGTATCAATTCGTCTGTAAGCATTAATTTGTTTATTTTGTGACACTTGGATTAAAAAAAAGACTTAACAATCTGTTAATCCTAAACATCTGATTGAATTGTATAAACAACAGATGACGATTAATGTTCTTTGAATATTCAATTTAACCTTCGTTTAACCTATAACAAAAGCCTTATTCTTATTAGTCTTTGGAAAATAAAATGACTCTATTTCATGGCTAAATGCTATAATTGAACCATGTAGTATACCCCCGTAATTTATTTCAATATTAAAATTTATTGTCTACCTTATATTATAACTTTAACTAGTTAACTTAAAATTTAATTTATTATGAAAAAAAGAAACCTACTTGCTCTGTTCCTATTTGCGATCTGCTTAGGCGCTGTAGCACAACCCACTGCTCCTTCTGGTAAGAAGTGGCAAAAAGTAAATATTTTATCAGACGAATTTGATTCGTTTGATAGTAGTAAATGGCAAAAAGGACATCCTTATTGGTCAGGAAGGAGCCCAAGCCAATTTAACGACGATAACATAAGTTTCGGATCGGGCAATATGTGTATTACTGCCACACTAAAAAATGCTGATAGAACAGATGACTGGGTATGGACAGGATGTTTAACCTCTCAAACCAAAGCCTTTAAAAAGGGCATGTATGCCGAAGTTAGAATGAAAGCCGCAGATTTAGCAATTGTATCTTCGTTTTGGATGCAAGGTAGCTATAGCGAAATTGATGTAATTGAGAACTGGGGAGAGGTTAAAGAATCAAATTGGTATTTAGATTATACTATGATGAGTAATACACATTACTATAAAGATGGGTGGGATAATGACATAACTACTCCTAAACACTTTACTAACCCTGATAATTCAATGAATTCTGAAAACTACCATGTATTTGGTGTTTGGTGGGAAGATGCTTGGACCATTAATTTTTACAGAGATGGTAGTTATGTTGGTACTGCAACTCCAGGAGGTGCTTTTGAAGAGGATATGTATATGTTCTTCGATATGGAAACCTTTACATGGGGCCCTGGCTTACCATCTAATGAAGATCTTGAAAATTGGACTAAGAGTACTGCTTTCTATGATTATGTGAGAACTTATGAACTGGTTGAGGATGCAACAAGTACAACTCAAAAAGTTTCTCTAAAAAACCAAAACAACAATTTATATGTATGTTCAGAAAACGGTTTACAGGAGATGACATGCAACAGAAGCTCTGTGGGCGATTGGGAAAAATTTGAATTTATTGACTTAGGCAATAGTGTATTTGCCCTCAAAGGCAATAATGGCTTATATGTAAGTTCAGAAAATGGTGATAAAGCCATGACCTGTACAAGAACGGATATTGGTGCATGGGAGCAGTTTACACTTGAACATAAGGGAGATCAGGTTTATGAACTTAAGGGTAATAACGGAAAATATATATCTTCTAATATGTGGTGTAATAGCAATGGGGGTTCCAATTCTGATCAGTTTTTATTCACATGGGGGCTTAAATCTGCATCAATAACAACTTCTGCCATAAATGAAGATAAACAAGCTGAAATCAAGATTTACCCAAATCCGGCTAATAATTATTTTACCATTGAAACCAATGGTATTGAAGAAGATGAATTACCCTTATCAATTTACTCAATAAGCGGAAAGCTATGTAAAAAACAAGTATTCAAAACAAACAGTAGTTTCCAAATTAACATTAGCGATCTAAGCTCTGGTATGTATTACGTAAAATGCGGTTCTCTTTTTAATAAAAAACTAGTTATAAAATAATCCCTTCGTTATTTTAATATCAAGCCACCATTGTATCAATATAATGGTGGCTTTTTGGTTTCAGATAAACAATCACTATTGGGTAAAATAGTCTTATTATAAGGTAAAATTGATGAATACAAATCCTTAGATAATTCTGAAATTAGCATTTTTAATCATCAATATTACACAACACTATGCGTTCAATAAAACTTATACTATTCTGCTTATTACTTTCTGTACCAAGCTATGCAAAAAAGAAACCCAACATTGTTTTAATCATATGTGACGATGCGGGTTATGCTGATTTTGGTTTCCAGGGCAGCACTGAAATGAAAACACCTCATTTAGATAAGGTAGCACGTGAAGGTGCACGTTTTACCGAAGGCTATGTAACCTCATCAGTCTGTGCTCCATCAAGAGCTGGTATAATGACCGGAAGATACCAACAGCGATTTGGCTACGAACACATTAACGTGGTTGGGTTTATGTCTGAAAACTCGGCCCTAGACGGCGATGCCATGGGCTTACCTATTGAAGAGGTAACTGTTGCTGATCACCTAAAAAAACAAGGCTATGCAACGGGGTATTTTGGGAAATGGCATTTGGGCGATGGCGATCAATTCCATCCCACGAAAAGAGGATTTGATGAGTTTATTGGTTTCAGAGATGGATCAAGAAGCTATTTTGCTTACCCTGAAAAAGCGTTGAAGAACAATCCTAGTTTACACAGAAAGAGATTAGAATGGGGCTTCGATAATTATAAAGAACCTGATTATTATTTAACCGATTTGTTAGGTGATGAAGCGGCTAAGTTTATTGAGAAGCATCAAAAAGAACCTTTCTTTCAGGTGGTAGGCTTTAATGCGGTGCATACTCCTTTAGAATTTCTTCCACAGGATACTGCTCAATTCCCTGATTTAATAGGAAAACGAAAAGTTTTGGCCGGAATGACATTGGCACTCGACAGAGCTTGCGGAACCATTTTCAATAAGCTGGAAGAACTCGGATTATCTAACAATACTATTATTGCATTTGTAAGTGATAACGGCGGCCCTACAGATAAAAACGCTTCAAGCAATCTACCCTTAAGCGGTACCAAATCAAACCAACTTGAAGGAGGTATTCGCATTCCGTTTATCATGCGTTGGCCAGCTTCAATTCCGGCCAATACTACCTATACCTCGGCGGTATCCACAATGGATTTTGCCTCAACCTTTATGAAGGCAGCTGGTATCGATATAAAAAAGCATCCTGAACTTGAGGGCGTTGATCTAATTCCTTATTTAAACACTAATCATTCAATGCCTTCACATGATCCGCACGATGAACTATATTGGAAAAAATCGTGTAGAGCTACTTTTAGAGAGGGTGATTGGAAATTACTACGCTTCCCAGATAGACCCGCACAACTTTATAATATTAAAGATGATATTTCAGAAACCAATGATTTAGCGAGCCAATATCCTGATAAGGTAAAACGCATGTATAAGAAGATTTGGGAATGGGAACAACAAATGCCACAACCCAAATGGTTATTACGACGAGAGTTTGAGGTTAATGACATAAACCGGATGGATAAATACCATTTAAAATAAACCAATTTAAAACGCAAGTCTACTTTCCATAAAGACTTGCGTTTTTTAGTTCTGCAATTGTGTAAACTATTTCTTATATTTAAGTGTTTGGCACACAAAGCCATCATACATAATCTAAAGATTAACTTAAATATTCATCAATTATGGAAAATGCTAGCAATCCAAATCAAGGACAAATTAGAACCCTCAAAGTTGCAACTGACTCACTCGACTTTGAGTATATAAGCAACGGAATGTTGCAGGACACAAAATCTATTAAAGGTGGTAAAGAGTATATTTTAAGCACCTATTTTATGGATGAATACCCTACCGAAAAAGATATTACCAAAGCCTTAAACTACATAGAATACGAGCTAACAGCCGACAAAACTTTAATGAATAACAACGAAACGTTAAAGTGTGAAAACCCTATTTTAAAAGAATTATTAAAAGAAGCGGGCAAAACAAAAGTTGATCGTAACTATGTTGAAGAAGTTTTTAATAAATATGTAGATTGCTCAACCGGTGAGCCTGCTCATTTATTAGGGATTGAATTCTCCAAAGAAAAGCTAGCAGTTATAGTGGTGGTAAGGGTTGTAATGTATTACCTAGGTTTTAACGAAATTAGTATTGAATAATTTAAGAATCTTTGATATGAAAACAGTGAAGTATATTTTATACTTCGCTGTTTTTTTATTTATTATTTAATCCCTTTTAATAGTAATTATTCATAAAAGTAATTGACGACTACCTCTCTAAACTAAAGTAATCAATCATTTCTTTTAAATCTTGAGCTTGGCTATCCAACTCACTGGCACTGGCTGTTAATTCTTCGGCGAATGACACATTTTGTTGTGTAACTGTATTCATTTCCTGAATTGCAAAGTTCACCTGTGATACACCTGACGTCTGCTCTGAACCTGCTGCTGTAATTTCTTTCATCAAATGATTGGTTTTAGTAATCTTGGGAGAAATCTCGTCCATCAGCAATCTAGATTTATGAAACTCATTTTGTGTATTGTTAGATGAAGCCTTAATTTCATTAGCTGCTATTTTACTTGTTTCAGCTAACTTTCTTACTTCGCCTGCTACAACAGCAAAACCACGGCCATACTCACCGGCCCTGGCAGCTTCTACGGCTGCATTCAATGATAAAATATTAGTTTGATTAGCTATATCATTAATTACCTTGATTTTTTCGATAATAGTATTCACAGACATAAAACTATTCTTAGTTGAATCTTCCACCTCTTTTATGCCATCATATAGAGCCAAGGCTATTTTTGAAGTCTCCAACGAATTGGTATTTGTTTGATCGATGTTACTAGTAATTTCCTCCATTGTTGACGAAATCTCCTCTATTGATGAAGCTTGTTCAGCAGCTCTTTCTGATATCGATTCAGATGTAACACTAAATTCCTTGCTAGCCATAGCCAAATGGTTGGCATGATTCTTTATTTTACTAATAACACCCTTAAGATTCTGAGATAAAGTATGTGTTGAACTATTTAACCTTTCAATTTCATTTGAGTTCGCACCAAGATTAAATTCAATATTCAAATTACCTTCAGCTAGTAGTTTAACGTTCTCATTTACTTTCTCTAGAGGCTGTTTAACCCAAACACTCATTAACCATATATTTACTGCAGCTACTAATAATAAAATTACGAAAGACACAATTGGGTTAATATAACCATGCGATTTCCATGTAGTTTCTATGGTCATTACCATAGCTGAAATAATGAAAGTTATACCCAGTTTACGCAGGATAGAATTCTTTAAAAAAACACGTAATAAGTAGTAGCAAATGGGAATTGATATTAAAAGTTGTAATAATTGGACAATGATAATTTCTTGAATTTGTTGACTTAACATTAGAATAAAATTATAGTTTTTTCGAATACAGACACTCATTAATATGAATGAATGTTCATTTTTAAAAGTGGTTTCGATTATTACAAATTCTATTCCATAAAAAAGCGATCGAAGTTAAAATGTATTTATTTGAGCTCAATCGCGTACTAGAAGTATTTATATAATGTGCTGCACACCTTGTTTAGTATCGGCCTCAGCCAGTGAACCAAAAAACAGGATTGAAATGACGGTTAAAAATTGTTTTCTGTTTGAGCACTTTGAGGCACGAAAAAGTGCGAGTTTAAAACAATTTCAGTCATGAAACCTAGTTTTTTGAGTGAAATGGGTGCAGTCGACGGTTTTTTTGTCTACTTTTTTGACTGTAGAAAAAAGTAGAAGCCTTCACGGCTTGAGTGAAAATTTAACTAGGACAATATTGATTTAAGCTTCAAAAAATATCACCAACTAACTAAAACACTTTTAAAGAAATAAAAACAAATACTAAACACCGTTCAACTAATAAGCTAATCCTGTCAGTTCATAATGCAAAAACGCCTTACCATTGGGCGCTAAGCCGGCATCTACCCTCTTCATGCCGCATTTTTCGGCTAGTTTTACTGAGGCCACATTATCGGCATACATTCGTGCAGCTAGGCTTTCAATATTTAGCTTGCTAAAAGAATAGTGAATGAGAGCTTCGCATATTTCATAGGCATAACCCCTTCGCCAAAAGGCTTCATCCACTATATAACCTAGCTCAAGCTTTTTATAGGTATCAAAAGAATTGAATAAACCCACCTCGCCTATAATCTCATCTGTATCTAATAAAACAACAAGCCACAAACCAATACCAAAAGATTTATCGGCATTAAAGCGATGGTACTTTTGCTTTAATTCATCAAGAGTCCAATTACATTTTCCATCGGACACATAGCGCATATTTATCTGCTTATTGTAAATCTGTAGTAATTGCGGATAGTCGGCATCACAAGCTTCTCTGATACACAAACGTTGGGTTAATATAGGCTCCATAACTTAGTTATCTTCTGGTAATATTCTTTTCGACCATCTATTGGCTAATAACAGACCCGACAAGATATGCCATATCCCCCACCATCCGGCAATAATAGCCATACCACCAGTGCCTAGTTCGGGCGAAAATATCTTCGGGTTAAAAATCAATACCAAGGCCAACCCACTATTTTGTATGCCCGTTTCAATGGTGATGGTTCTTCTGTTTTTTCGGCCTACTTTAAATAGAGAAGCCATATAATACCCTATAGATAAGGCAATAATATTGTGAATTAAAACCAAAATAAAGACATATTTAATGGCCTTAATGAAATGTTCAAAATTGGCAGAAAAGGCAATAATCACATAAAATGCAAATATTACAATGGAGATGATCTTTATGGGTTTCTTGATTTTTTCAGTAATGTTTTTGAATCTGTGATTGAACAGTATGCCTAAAATAATGGGTAATCCCGATAGTAGTAATAAGGTTTTAAACATATCAAAAGAATCAATCTCGATGGGCACAAGCAATGGGTTGGCATTGCTATACATGCTGCCCCAAATCTCAAAATTTAGGGGCGTTAAAAAAGTAGCTAATATGGTAGCAATGGCAGTTAGGCTAACTGATAAGGCAGCATTTCCTTTGGCTAAGCTCGATACAAAATTAGAGATATTTCCGCCAGGGCAGGCCGAAACCAATATCATGCCCAACGCAATCCCTGTTGATAAATAGGCATTGAATAACCATACCAGTAAAAAAGTAATTGCTGGCAACACTAAAAACTGAGCTGTTAATCCTACTAAGGTAGCTTTGGGCTTGGTGAAAACTAACTTTAACTGCGCTGGTTTTATATCGAGCGCCACACCAAACATCACAAAAAATAAGGTGAAATTTAAGGCGTGTAAACCGCCCTGGTTAAAATTTAGTTTTAATGCATCTAATCCCTCTAAGCCTTCTAACATCTATAATTCCTTTGTATTAAGATGCGAAAGTACTACAATATGTTCAAAACCAAAAAAGTCAGTACTACCGAATAATACTGACTTCTGTTATTTATCTTATAATAATTTAGCCTGCCAACTGCAAACCTTTTATCTGATCTTCGAAGGCCGATAATGCCGCCTTTGAGCCCTCGCCCATGGCAATTACAATTTGTTTGTAAGGCACCACCGAAACATCGCCAGCAGCATATACCCCTGCAACATTAGTTCGACAAGTGGCATCAATCAATATTTCGCCCATTCTGTTGGTCTCCACCACATCGGCAAAGGCGCCACTATTGGCTTTTAAACCTATTTGCACAAAAATACCATCGGTAATTATTTCGTGCTCTTGCTCGCTCACTCTATCTTTATATTTAATACCCGTTACCTTAGCGCCATCGCCATCAACGGCAAGTGTTTGGGCATTGGTAATAATTTTTACATTCGGCAGGGTGCTTAATTTATCTTGTAGCACCTGATCGCCCTTTAGGGTATCCATAAATTCGAGCACGGTAACTTCTTTGGCTATGGCCGATAAATCAATGGCGGCCTCCAATCCTGAGTTGCCTCCACCCACAACCACTACTTTTTTATCCTTATAAAAAGGACCATCGCAATGGGTACAAAAGGCTACTCCAGCGCCAATGTATTCCGATTCGCCCGGAACGCCTAACTTTCTCCAGCTCGCACCAGTGGCAATAATTAATGCCGGCGTTTCAATTTTTTCGCCCAACGAAGTGCTTAATTTCTTAATACCATTCTCTAGCTTTACTGATTCCACCATTCTGTTTTCTAGTACATCGATGGGATAATCTTGTAAATGCTTCATTAAATTGGCCGATAACTCTGCTCCCGTTGTTTTGGGCACCGAAATCATATTCTCAATAGAAACAGTTTCAGTTACTTGTCCGCCCACTTTCTCAGCAACAATAGCCACTTTAAAGCCCTTACGCGCCGAGTAAACCGCCGAAGAAACTCCGGCAGGACCTCCGCCAACCACCACTACATCGTAGTTTTTAGTAGCTCCCTGAGCTGTTACATTACCACTTACACCCAACTGTTTTTCAAGTTTTGATAACAATTCGCCCAAAGAAGCACGCCCCACATGAAGCGCCTCGCCATTGGCATAAACACTAGGTACCGCCTGAATATTTAAGGCATCAACCTCATCCTTATTAATGGCGCCATCAATAATTTGATGTTGTACATTGGGGTTAAAAAGCGTAATTAAATTTAAGGCTTGCACTACCTCAGGACAATTGGTACAGGTAAGCGAAATATAACTTTTAAGCTGAACGGGAACATTAATCTGCTTTATTTTATCAATAATAGCGGTATCCGGAATATTTTTTCCCTTGCCATCTAAATTTAAAATAGCCAGCAATAATGTGGTAAACTCATGACCTGTTGGAACGGCTCTAAAAGCAATGTTTGTGTCCTCGTTATTTTTAAGAATGGTAAATTCTAAGGCAGAACCGGCTTCTACTTCAAGTGTAATTTTATCAGAACACGATGCTACATCTTCTAATAACTGCAGCAATTCAGTTTTACTTTTATGCGATTCTGATACTTCTACCTTAAGCGTATAGTGTTGTTCTAAATTAGAGAATACGCTTATAACTTGGTCTTTCATTGCTTGTTCCAACATGATCTTTTATTTTTTTATTATTAGATGTTAGATAATAGATCTTAGACTGATTAGCATAGTCACTATCTCGTATATTTTCACGCTATATTTCTTAGAATATTGCGTCATCGCGAGGCACGTGGCGATCTCAAGGCGCCTTTATTGGCCTATTATCTGGATTCTTTATTCGTTTTGTATTGGGCTGTCTGCCCAAACCTGCCTACCGGCAGGTAGGCCTGACTTCATTTTTTATCTTGATATAAAAAACGGAAGCAAAAAACATCAAGGCTGCTTTCCAAAAAACTTTCTTATTTATGGAAAGCTTAAGTGCGGCCAGGTGATTTTCGAGCAAAGCTCTCAACTTCCTGGTCTTACTAAAGCTTTCAATAAAACAAAAGCTCTTTGTAAAGAGGCCGCCTATCCGAGGCGCTTATTCTTAAGATTTCTCATTGTGCGCCTCGTCATGGCGAGGGACGTGGCCATCTCAAGGCACCTTTTGTTAGCCTATTATCTGTATTCTTTATTCATTTTGTATTGGGCTGTCTGCTCAAAACCGACAATTTACAATTCAGGTACTGTTATCTTTTTGCATCTACCTTTTTCGCCATGGTTGAGTGGCCTCTTTTTAAATGGATGCTTATTTTAATACGCCTTTTAGTAAGACTGGGAAGCTGAGGGCTTGACCCGAAGATCACCCAGCCGCACTTAAAGCGTTTTAAATTAAGCAGACTTTTTAAAAAGCAGCCGACGGGCTTTTTGTCTACTTTTTGGGCTGTAGCAAAAAGTAGAAGCCCTGCGGCTTGAGCAATTTATAATTATCAATTAATAATGTGCTTTACAGCTCTACTTGAGATTCCTTCGTTCCTCGGAATGACGTGTCGCTTACGGCATTGCGTCATCGAGAAGAACGCGGCGATCTCAAGGCGCTTAGCTAAAATCTTCTCTCTAGTTGATTAAATCACACCAACTAAATCAATACTTGGCTTTAAGGTTTCGTTTCCTTCTTTCCATTTAGCAGGACAAACCTCAGCTGGGTTAGCCGCTACAAATTGTAAAGCTTTTAGCTTACGTAATAACTCATCGGCATTACGACCCACGTTACCAGCTACTACTTCGTACGATACTATTTCGCCCTCAGGGTTCACAATAAAAGTACCACGCTCAGCTAAACCAGCTTCTTCAATCATCACATCAAATCCTCGTGATAAAACGCCTGTTGGATCGGCAAGCATTGGGTAATTAATTTTTTTGATAGTCTCCGAAGTATCGTGCCATGCCTTGTGTACAAAATGTGTATCGGTTGATACAGAGTAAATTTCAGCACCTGTTGCTTTAAACTCATCGTATGAGTTCGCTAAATCTTCTAACTCAGTTGGACAAACAAAAGTAAAATCGGCTGGGTAAAAGAAAAACACTGACCATTTTCCTAATACGTCTTCTTTTTTTACTGTTTCGAATTGATTGTTTACGAATGCTTGTACTTCAAAATCTACTACTTGATTACCAATTTGTGACATAATTTTATGTTTTAAGTATTTATATTATTTGTTCTTGTTTGAGAAACTTCTTAATATTTATCTTTCAGTTTTATTGGTCCTCTTTCTTATCAAATTATTGTTATTTTATCGGTACGTAGCTAAGGCTATGCACCTCAAAAATGCCTTAATTTGATTAAGAAATAGACTTCAATAATTCCTAAAAACAAATCTTAAGCTGTTTCTAAATTTCTGATACAAACATATTGCTCTTTCAAGTATCAATCAAACAGATATTATCTATATTTGCATAGATATAATTTATAACTCCACATTATCATGACTATACAGCAATTAGAATACATTGTAGCCGTAAATAAATTTCGTCATTTTGTAACTGCCTCTAAAGAATGTGGCGTTACGCAGCCTACTTTAAGCATGATGATAAAGAAATTGGAGGAAGAATTGGATGTGGCCATCTTCGACCGATCGAAACATCCGGTGGAGCCCACCAAAATGGGCGAACGCATAATTCTGCAGGCCGAAAACACTTTGCGTGAGATGCGAAAAGTGAAAAATATTGTGAGCGACGAAACGCAATTATTATCGGGCCCCTTGCATATTGGTGTAATACCAACGCTTGCGCCTTACCTTGTGCCACACCTTATTGGCGAGTTTAATACCAATTACAAGGATGTGCAATTATCCATATCAGAACTTACCACGGCCAGTTCTATTGCTGCGTTAAAGCGCGATGAGATTGATTTTTTTATTGCCGCCACCCCATTAGATGAATCCGATTTTTTTGAGATACCTTTATATTACGAGCCATTTGTGGCTTATTTTGCCAAGGATCATCCATTGCGAAATCAAACTTTAACGGCAGATAATATGCCCCAAGAAAACCTTTGGGTATTGGGCGAAGGGCATTGCCTGCGCGATCAAATTTTTAATTTCTGCCTAAAAACCATGCCCTATAACCAAACCTTTGAGGCCGGAAGCATAGATACTCTCATCCGCATTGTTGATAATAATGGCGGATATACGGTAATACCCGAGCTACACCTCGATTCGTTAAACGAAAAACAATGGGAAAACGTGCGCGAAATATCAAATCCTCCGGCCATACGCGAAGTTTCCATCGTAATTAAAAAAGACTTTATTAAAGAACGATTAATTAATGCTGTGGCCGATAGCGTTAAAGATATTATACCGCACCACATGTTAGATGAACGCTTGAAGAAGTTTTCGATTAAATTGTAGGTGTGCTACAGCCCTTATGGGCTGGCGATCTCACGCCCAAAAAGTCAATCTCGCACTAAGGGAAGTGAATCTCGCATAGGGGGAAGCCAATCTCGCATGGGTACTTCATGAATCTCGCATGCAGGTAAGGCGATCTCGCACCTCCGAAGGTGAATCTCGCATCAAGGATACCCAATCTCGCTAGCGAGATTCATAATAAGATGATGGTTTTCGTGATTTTTATCGATGAGTAAAACATTTTCATATCAGAAAATCATGTACTAAAAAGACTAGACTCATTAAAAATGAGTACATAGTCCTGAAAAGATTTATATTTGTTTGCTCATTTTTCACAAAACCTAAAAATCTACCAATGAAAAAAACAATTGAGAGTAAGTTCGAAATAAGGTTGGACTTCAAAAGAGAAACAGTCGACCCAAGCCGGTTATTTATTTCATTTGCAGAGATTATAGAAGGTCTTAAGGGTTTAGATCATCTAATTTCTGAGAGTGTAAATTCGAAAATAAAATCTAATATTATACTAGATGATATAGAAAAAGGGTCTTTAATAGGTAAATTCTATGATAGACTAATAGTTAGTGAAGAGGGTGCTATTGATGATGCTCATAATGAAGAAAAAATAGAAGAATTTGTTGAAAATTCTCGTGCTGAATCATTAAAATTTCTTGCAGATGAAAAATCTAGTGTTGAAGATTTAGATATCCTTAAAACTAGAATTGAAGAAATAGCTGAAGAAACAGAAATAGCAAAAACATTTAATTATTCAAAGCCTGATATTTTAAAACTAGCAAAAGTAATAAACAACATAAATGACTCAACCGAAAAGCTAAGTCAACATGAATCATATGAACTTAAAAGCAACAGAAACGAAGTTAAGGGAATAAAAACAGGCACACCAAAAATTGATATTGAAGCCGTTGAAGACTCCTTAACTGAGGATAAAATCATTAATGACTCTACCTTATTTTACTTAATAAAAAAGCCTGATTTTCTTGGGGACTCGGCATGGGGATTTAAACTTGGAAAAAAAGCAATATCCGTTAAAATACTTGATGAAAAATGGATAAAAAAATTTCATGCAGGACAAATTGTTGTAGTGCCTGGTGATTCATTAAAAGTATTAGTTCGGCAAACCTCAAAGTATAACAGAAACCGTTATTTAATTTCGGAAAAACTAGAAATTTTGGAAGTGTTGGATGTCATTCACAATAGTAAATTATGAAACTTGATAAAACAGTAAAATATATTCTTACTTCTGAATTTTTATTCACACTCTTGCCGATTATTATATTACTCATCGTCAGGAGCTATGAAGGCAACTTTAAATCTCTCTTTTTTAACACCGAGTGGTCTATAATTTCACTTATCCTTTTTGGACAATCTGTAGTAAAATTCTCATCTGGGATATCAAATTCAAATTCAAAAACAAGATGGCAGTTAGTTGCATTAACAATCTCAATAATTATTATTTTTGGACTTGTACCATCTTCAATTGTACTGGTTCTTAACTTAACAAGTGACTCCACTTCTTTAGGATTGCATATTACTCAAATAATTCTATTCTTTACTAGCTGTTTTACTTTCTTTATTGTTGGCGCAGTTGGTCAGAAATTATTAAACGAGTAAAAAACGAACTAAAGCCAATGTCTGACTATTCTGAGGTAACAAGCATACTTCTTACACGCTTAACTTATACCTTAAAAAATATAGAGATTGAGATTAAAATTCTGCATTTTTATAATGATGTAAATTCTAAGGTAAAAATACAAATCACAAAAAAAGGGTTCCGCTAGTGCGAAACCCTTTATGCCTTTATAAAAACAAGTACTCATTTATTCCTGTTTTTCTTTTTTTGAACGTTGATAAGCAGCAGCTCTATCTCTTTTGTATTTACTGCCATAAACTTTCACATGATCAGCATCGTTTCTGAAAACAAATCGACCATATTCATAAACCTCATCAACCACTTCTTTAAGTAAGGTAAATGCCTTATCACGCATTTCTTTTCGGTGCTCTTCAACATAAGCATGCCCGTTAATTATACTCAATGTTTCCGATAGACAAAGACACTGATTAATTAGTTATAGCATTTTAAAATTATGAGTACTTATATGATGCAACCTGCACAAGCTATTGATTTTGCAATAAGTTCCGATAATCCTCAGGAGTATCAATATCTAAATACCCCTTATCTAAATATACCAGCGTAACAGCATCCTTGTTGGAGCTAATAATGCTTTTTGCCCCTTTATTATCTTGTAAATCCATTAAGGCTGAAAAATACCTTTTACCAAACACAGCAGGTACACCAATGCTTTCTTCGGCTTTGGTGGCTATTATTGATGTAACATTACTCTGGAACTGCATTAATAGCTTTCGATAATGTGCCAAGGGAATAAGGGGTTGATCGGCCAAGCTAATGAGCACAGCATCATAGGTATCCATTTCTGAAATTACCTGCGTTGCCTTAGCTATTGACGCACCAATTCCCTTCTCCCAATTCTCGTTATAAATCATATGAACCGATGGTTCTGTCAGGGCATTTTCAATACGCTCTTTATGCGCACCCACAACAAGGTACACGTCCTTAGCCCCTAGCTCAAGGGCTTTATCCACCTGATGGTTAATGAGTGCTTTGTTTTTATAGCGCATCAATTGCTTGGCTTCGCCCATCCTCTGGGCTTTTCCTGCTGCTAATATTATCAAAGCTATATTTTGTGTGGGCTTTATCATCGCTAAACTGAATGTATATTGCCCATCAATTCTTTTAAGGGATGGGCATTTTTATTTCGTTGTACAGCTACTATTTCTGAACAGATGGATAAGGCAATTTCTTCGGGAGTTTCTGCACCAATATTTAATCCGGCAGGGCCATGTAATAAATCTAAAAATGCCTCATCCAAGGAATTGGTTTGAATCAGAAAATCGTTGATGAGTTTTTCTCTTCGGCCTACAGAGCCCAATAAACCAATATAACAGGCTTTGGTGTGCTGAATGGCCATCAGGTAACTTAAATCTTTTGCGTAGTTATGCGTCATCAGAATAAGCGCGGTATTGGCATCTATTATTTCGGCATTAAATTGCTCGCCCGTTGCCTGAATCACATCCGTAGCTTCGGGAAAATTATTGCGGGAGTAGGCATCAAATGGCGTGCTCACTATCAGCACATCCCAACCTAACTTACTGGCCATCTCTGATAATACCACAGCATCATATTCTGAACCAAAAATAATGAGCTGAAACTTGGCACTTTTAACTTGCTCTAACACCAAACTACTGCCATATTCATCAAGCTCAAAATTGTAGTTTGCATCAAAACAATGCAGGCTATCTTCTATTTGAATAAAAGATCTCAATCCATTTACTGAAGCCAGCTCGCGCTGATAAAAGTGTTTTATAACAAAGGGTTTTCGATTTACGATAAGAGCTTCAATGGAGAGCAACACCTCATCCTGAATAGTAAAAGGCTCAATCAATAGATATAAAGTTCCTTCGCAGCCCAAGCGGTAACGCCCATCGTAGGTCATCATTTTAGGTTCTGAAGTTTTGAACACCTCTTGTGCTTCTCTTAAAACCTCTTTCTCAACACAACCTCCACTTACTGCACCTACCATGCAATCATTTTGTGCAATAAGCATACTCACCCCTGGTTTGCGGTACGATGAGCCGTCGAGGGCAACCACGGTGGCTAAAACACATTTTATGTTTTGAGATTTAAACAGCTGATAGGCTTTTAGTATTTTTTGAAACTCGTGAGTCATTTATTTTTCCTGTTGTAGATTTCTTTATTCTTGATGATAAATATTGTCTTGGGATTTCATCCCAAACCCTGACTTCATTTTCTTGTCTTGACACAAGAAAACAGAAGCAAAAGAAAGTCAAGGCTGCTTTACAAATCACTTTCTTATTTATCTAAATCTTAAGTGCGGCCAAGTGATTTTCGAGCAAAGCTCTCAACTTCTTGGTCTTACTAAAGCTTTAGCTAAAACAAAAGCGTTATGTAAAGAGGCCTTTCTCCGTGGCGCTTATATCAAATAAGCCTATTAAAAAATGATTTACCCAAACACTTCTTTATTTTTAATAAATGGTTGCTTGGTAATTCTCACTCCTGTGGCGGCAAATATGGCATTGGCAACTGCTGCTCCGGCAGGAGGAAGAGAAGGTTCTCCCAAACCACTCGGTGCCAAATTGCTTTGTACAAAGTGGCATTCAACCTGCGGGGTTTCATTCATCCGTATCAGTCTATACCTATCAAAGTTTGTAACTGTTGGTCGGCCATCCTTTATGCAAAAATCACTATACATGGCATGTCCAATACCATCAATAATCCCACCGACCACTTGGTTTTTAGCACCCAAGGGATTCACCACTAAGCCACAATCAATGGCACAAATAACACGGGTAATCACAGGTATGCCATTTCTTAGTTCCACTTCAGCCACTTCGGCCGCATAGGTTTCATGACTAAAATATTGAGAAAAGCCTTGATACACTCCTTCGGACTGATTGCCCCAATTGGCTTTTTTAGCCAGCAGTTTTATTACGCCTTCCATTCTTTCTGGCTCATATACCAGGTGCTCATTATCGGATTTCTTTGCCTTTTCAATCAATTCTAAATGAAAGGCAATGGGATCTTTTTTAAGCTTAAAAGCCACCTCATCCAAGAAGCATTGTTCTGCAAAAGCATAAACATTAGAAATGGGTGCGCGCCAAGCTCCGGTTGTGATTGAAGATTTATTTCTAATACTCTCTAAGCGCACATTCGGTATTGCCCCAGTTGGAAAGCGATTGGCAAACCTTCCTTTTAAAGAAGTACTTCCAACTTGCCTTAACTTATAAGCACTGACCTGGTTACTTTTAATGGCTCCACTAACTTTGTAAGAAATAGCAGGACGATAGATCCCCCCCATCATATCCTCCTCACGCGAGTATACCAATTGAATGGGATACTTAGATTTGTGAGAAATAATAGCAGCCTCCGGTGCATAATTACCAAATAATCGACGACCGAAACCTCCCCCAATTCTCGTAAGTTCTAGCGTAATATCTTTTTTATCGCGCTTTAGCGCATTGGCTACTCTGTTTAAAGCATTCTGTGGGGTTTGAATGGGACCTGCTAACTTAATCCAATCGTCGGTAACATGGGCAAAAAAGTTCATTGGCTCCATACAGCTGTGCGGCAAATAAGGCGTTTCGTACACCTGCTCTATTGTGGCCTCAGCACTAGCAAATGCTTTATCTACATTACCGGTACTCTGAATTAAATCGTATTTAGAATCCTGTAACAAGCTTTTTATTTTCACATTTTCCTTTTCTGAATCGGCTGCTCTTTTGGTGGCTTCCCAAACGGGCTTTATCAGTTTTATGGCTTTCATTGCAGTGAATGTGTCTTCTGCCACAACAGCAATACTATTTTGCATAAAACTAAACGCATCCACTACACCTTGCAGAGCAAGCGCCTCTGTAGCATCAAACGATTTAAGTTTATAACCGAAGGGAGCACGCATCATGCAAGCAATCTTTTTGCCATCGTACTCATAATCTAAACCAAACAGCGGCTTACCTGTGACTATATTATTAGCATCAACATTCTTAATATTTCGTCCGATAATTGTAAAATCCTTAGCATCCTTAAGCTTTACGTCAGTAGGTATTTCAAGCTTGGCCGCTTCTTCTACCACTTCGCCTATGCCAATGCTTATATTACCATCGCAGGTAATTATCCCTTCTTTTATGGTGCATTTACTAGGCGCAACACCTGCCTGCTGAGCTGCGGCATTCACTAACATCTGACGGGCAGTAGCACCCACCTCGCGCAAAGGCAACCATCCCATTAATATGGAGGTACTCCCCACCGACATTTGACGATAGTATGCCTCATCTAAGTTGGCTTGCTTCACTAAAACCGAATCCCAAGAAACACAAAGTTCTTCGGCAATTAGCATGGGTAAGGATGTTTTTACACCTTGCCCTATTTCCGGATTGGGCGCGTAAATGGTCACAGCTCCACTTGGTGCAATCTGTATATAAGCATTAAAGTCTTTATAATTGAGTTTTGAAATATCATCGGGCAACTTGGCTGAATTCTTGCAACTTGAGAAAAGGTTAAATCCAATGAGCATTCCTCCAGCTGATAAGGCTGATACCTTTAAAAAGCCTCTTCTATCTATCTTCTTTTTCATGATTATTTAGTTTTGAGAGGAGCACTTATTGTTGTTTTAATTTTTGAGCTGCCAAAACAACTGCCTTTTCAATTCTATTATAAGAAGCACAACGACAGATGTTACCACTCATGGCCATTCTTATTTCGTCTACCGATGGCATGGGATTAGTTTTAAGAAACGATGCCGCACTCATAATCTGTCCGCCCTGACAATAACCGCATTGCGCCACATCTTCTTCAACCCAAGCCTGCTGAACGGGATGATCTCCATCGGGCGAAAGCCCCTCTATTGTTGTTATTCGCTTACGTGCCAAACTAGAAACAGGCAAACTACAACTGCGAGCTGCTTCACCATCAATATGAACCGTACACGCACCGCACATGGCAATACCACAACCATATTTGGTGCCTTTTAATTTAATATGATCGCGCAAAACCCATAACAGAGGCGTATCTGGTTCAACATCTACTTCGTAATGGTTATTATTAACCAATAAGGTATACATGGACATATTTTCTTTATTAGAATTTATTACAATAGGGTAATTCGACACTCCAATATCTTAACTTAATTACATTATTCCTATCTATACACCTGTTAATTAGTTGTTAATATGCAATCATTAAAAAAATTAATTACTCAATTTAAATCGAATTCTGCTTACTAAATTGCTAGTATCATTACAAACCACTTTAGCATTTTTTAACACTTTAGATAACTTACTCATTGTCTTTCCAATATCTCATTAAACAATGAACGTTCATTCATTATGAGCATAACACAAATGAATGAACGTTCATTTCTTTGAATAAAAGCGTATATTTGCCCACGTTAAACGACAAGTTTAGGAGATAGAAATGATTGAGAATAAAAAGATTGACAAAAAAGAAGCCATACTTGATGCTGCACTTACGCTAATTACCAAATTTGGTTTACATGCAGTAAGCATGAAAATGATAGCTACCGAGGCCAAGGTTGCCGCTGGTACTATTTACGTGCATTTTAAGAATAAGGAAGAAATGTTGGCTTCTCTCAACAATATTTTAACACAGAAGATCAATGATATTGTTGAAAACAACTTTAATGAGGCACTCACTTTTAAGGAGAACTTTAAAACCTTATGGTCCATTATTTTGGATGTGTATATCACAGACCAACGTATTCCTGATTTTGTAACACAGTACTCTTTCTCGGCCAATAATGCAGAATCAGACACCATACAACTTTTGGCTCCTATTTATAAGTTACTAGAACGTGCACAACACGAGGGGATTGTAAAAGAAATTCCAATACCTGCTTTATTGGCATTGGCTCATGGTCCCATTACTTCGCTCATAAGAATGGTGCGCAGAACCAACCTTGAGATTGAAGACATAGACATTGAAACCTATGCAGAAGCCTGCTGGGATGGCATTAAAAAATAAGTAAGTACGTATATTTTAAACGAATAATATAATGAAGAAAAAAACTCTATTGCTGGTATGCCTTTACGGCTTCTTTACTTTTGGGAGTAAGGCGCAAACTGAGGTTCCAGACAGTGTATTAAACCTGCAATATTTTATTCAGGCGGCATTAGATCACAATAAGCAGCTTAAAAATCAACGCCTCAACGTTGAGAAGTCTGACATTATTAGAAAACAAATAAGACATACTTACATCCCAACTATTGAAGCAAGCGGAACGTATGCTTATTCGAGCGGCGAAGTGAATATGGATACCGATCCTATTCCATTTAGCATCCCTAGCATGACTTTACCGGTGCCCCTACCTCCTCCAATTGGAACTTTACCGGTAACTACTCCGCCCATTAATTCAGCCATTCCGGGCATTAACGAGTCGCTAGATTATAACGGAAGTTTATGGATGGGTGGTTTAACTGCCAAGTGGACTTTATTTACGGGCCTAAAAGTGCCTTATTTAAGCAAGGCCATGAAACATAAAATTGCTGCGGAAGAAGCCATGCTTGCGCAAAGCGAAGCCGAAATTATTGCTGAAGTATCAAGCTACTACGATAAAATTGCCCTTTTAACACAGGCCAATACTATTTTATCGGAAAGTGAGAAAAGATTGGTTCGCGAAGAGGAAGTTGCCAAAAGAGCCTTACAAGAAGGCCTAATTACACAACACGATTTTCAGAAAATTGCCATTGCCAAACTTGAACTGGCTTCAAAGCAAATTGAATACGCTGGTAGCAAAAGCCTCTTACATTTAAAACTACAGCAATTAACTGGTTTATCCCTATCAATTGTAGAAGCTTTGGATGTGAACTTAGATCCGTTTAACCCAAAAGTAGGCAACGGTAGCTACCTTAACCGAGCTGAGCTAATAGCCTTAGACGAAGCTATAATTGCATCAGAATACAAGCTAAAAAGTGAAACTAGTGGTTACTTACCAAAGGTGCAAGCTTTTGCAACTCACTCGTATGCGGGCGTAAAAAATGGTGCACTAGGTCCACTAGGATTTAATGAAATTAGTGCCTACCCTATTAATGCCGTTGGTGTTGGTTTTAAGTGGGAATTGTTTGATGGTTTACATACGCACGAGCAACGTCAGAAAGCAAAAATAGAATTGCTGCAAACTCAAAATAAGAAAGAGGAAGCTGCTGAATTATTAATGTTGAATTATAACAATAGCTTAAATCAGTTGCAGGTTAACAATGCCAAATTAAACTTGCAAAAGTTACAGCAAGAGTCTGCTAAAAAGAGTTTAGAGATTTCGTACAAAGAATACCAAAACGGTTTAATTAAGATCAGTGAGTTCCTTGAGGCTCAGGCCGATTACGAAAAAATGGTACTAAATTATTACCAAACCATTTATGATCAACGCCAAAGCACTATTCAGTTATTAAATGCAACGGGCGAATTAAACAGTACTTCATTACAAAACTAGAACAGATTTTATCAATACAATATAGCTATGAAAACAATAATAAAAATTCAAATATTAAGTGTACTAGCCCTATTAAGCTCTTGTGCACCAAAAACCATCGAAGGCGAACAAGGAAAAATTAAACGCGATGCCTTAATGGTAGTTTCTAAATACCCAGGTCGCATTATTGAGATATATGCCAACGAGGGTGACAAAGTAAACAAAGGGGATACTTTATTTTTATTAGATATGCCTGAGGTTGAAGCCAAAATGAACCAAGCACAAGGTGCAGTTAACGCTGCCGAGGGTCAGTATAAAATGGCACTAAAAGGGGCTACTAACGAGCAGTTAGAGCAAATTATGGCCAAGTTAGATGCGGTTACTGAGCAATATAAGTTTGCCGAGAAATCGTACAACCGTATCAACAATATGTTTAAGGATAGCATGGTATCTGTGCAAAAGCACGACGAGGTTTACATGAAATACCAAGGTGCAAAAGCACAATATGTAGGTGTAAAAGCCAAATACGAAGAAGTGAAAAATGGCGTGCGCGATGAGAAAATACAAATGGCATTAGGAACTCTTGAACGTGCCAAAGGTGCTTTAGAAGAAGCTAACGTGGCCTATAGCGAGCGTTTTTTAGTGGCTCCACAAGCCATGACTATCGAAACCATTGCCTTACACCCAGGCGAGTTGGTGTTACCAGGTTATGGTGTGGCCAATGGTTACGAACTATCAAAAGCATACTTCCGTTTTACAGTTACAGAACACAATATTGCTAAATATAAAGTTGGGGATAAGGTAGATATAGAATCGCCGTTCACCAACGAAAGCTATAAAGCAAAAATTGTATCTGTAAAGCAATTAACACGCTATGCCAATATTACTTCAGCCTTCCCTGAGTACGAGTTAGGCGAGTCTATTTACGAAGTGAAAGCAGTACCTGCTGCAGGCACAAACGTAAATAACATGATTACCAACATTACTGTTTTACTGAAATAATAAAGCCTTAGCATGAATAATTTCTTTTCGTTAATTAAAAGAGAGTGGAAGCTCTTTACCAGCAACTCCGTTGTTGTAGCCATATTTTTGGGTGCTCCGCTCTTGTATGGTTTATTACTGGGTGCAGTATACAGCAAAGGTAAAGTAGATAATTTGCCGGTTCTTGTGGTTGATATGGACGATACACCCATGAGCCACAAAGCCATTGAGATGCTTGATGATACTGAAGTACTCACCGTAGATGTGGCCTTTAATACGGCTGATGTTAAAAATTTGGTGATCAGCAATGGATACGATGCTATTATTACGATCCCAAATCGTTTCGAGGCAGATATCATTCAAAAGCGTCATCCAGAAATACAAGTAGAGGTAAATACCGCCAATATACTACCTGCCAACTATGCCGCCAAAGGTATTCAAGTGGCTTTGGGTACCTTAAATGCGGGTATCGAAATTTCTAGTCTTACTAAAAAAGGAGTGCCTGCTGTAACTGCCAAAGAGCAATACGAAGCCTTTGGTGTAAACTACGCACGCTTCTTTAATAAATCGGCCAATTACATGATGTTCCTTTGGCCGGGTGTTTTGGGTGTAATTATTCAACAGGTGTTTATGTTGGCTTTGGCCTTGAGTTTTGCTCGTGAGTTTGAAGAAAAAACATTCTTCAGCGAATTTTATAGCAAGGTACAAAACCCATGGATGGCTATGTTCATCAAATCTGTACTGTTCTGGATTATGGGAGCAGTCATCATCCTATTACTATGGAGCATGTTCCCACTATTTAAAGTGCCACTGCATGCTAGTCCATTAGCACTAGTTAGTCTATTATTGGCTTTAATAGTATCAGTGAGTTTTATGGGAATAGCAGTTAGTTTGGCCATTCCAAGTCAGCTAAAAGCTACGGAAATACTTATGGTAGTAGCCACGCCTAGCTTTATATTAAGTGGATTTACTTGGCCTCTATCGCAAATGCCCGAAAGCATTGTGATGCTAGCCAAAACCATTCCGCTTACGCACTTTCTTGAAGGATTAAGAAAGGTAATGCTTTACGATGCCAACTTTAACGATGTGTTGCCCGAACTAAAAGGCTTGCTATATATAACATTGTTTTTTGCCATAGTTTGCTACATCATATTTAAAATAAAAGCCCGCAAACAAAAAGCCTAATTCATTCCGATTTAAATAACAATAATTGTAGAGCTTGTCTGTTAAAGGCAAGCTCTTCTTTTTAGAAGCTATCTAATTTAGAAGCCTACTTTTACAGAACCTCCTGTGATATTTTTAGCCCCTGGATTATCAAAAACATGCCTACTATTCACACCCACTTTAACCTTGGGGCTCACTTTATACATTAACGAAGCTCCTACATTTGATTGTTCAAAAAGATGATTACCCACAAATGGATTACCCTTAGGTCCTGCCAAATACTGACCTTCGGCTTTAAATGTTAATCGCTCTGTGATAGAATAATCAAAACCAGCATGCCCCCCAAAACGATAATAAACTTTACCATCCAAAGCATCAACCTCCGTAATAAATAAACCATTTGCAAAAAAGGTTAGTTTATCGTTAGAAATCCATCTAATTCCTAGCGTCAAAAAGTAATACTCTCCTATTCCTAAAACCTGATCTTTTTTATTTCGATTATAAACATAAAGGTCATTGTGTAGCTTGTAAGTTCCGTCTATATCATAAAAATCGCCTCGTACTCCACTAATTGTATTCGCAATATTAGGATCTACCTCAGCATCCACTTCAACTGTGTTTAATTCTATTTCTTCAGAATTAACACTGTTCAACATTATATTTTGATAATTTCTACTAACTCCTGTGTTTTCTGTTTCTATTTCTGAATCTATATTTAACGAATCGGTTTTAGTACCACTATTTTCTTGTGCTACAAGCGTACCTGCAATTGTTATAAGAAGGAGCAAAAGAGCATTATGTTTATTAATCATGAGTTAAGGTTTAATGAATAAGAATTTCAATTTAAAATTTTATATTTAACATAATTTAAATGTCTAACTTTTAGATTGGTTATTTCATATTTTGCCAATAAACATTCTCTGGCTTCCATTTATCTTTTGGCTGATCCTCTCCTGTTGGATAACCAATTGGAATAACATTAAGCGGTACCATATGCTCAGGAAGTCCTAAGACTGTTTTTACAGTTTCAATACGTTCCTGCCGAGGAAAAACCCCAGTCCATACTGCACCTAAACCAATAGATTCAGCCGCTAATAGTATGTTTTGGGTTGCTGCAGAACAATCCTGAATCCAATAGTCATCCACCTTAATGGCCTTGTTTAAATCGCCACAAACCACAATAGCTGCCGAAGCTTGAGATAACATTTTAGCATAAGGTAAATCTTGTTCAAGCTCATTTAAAACAGCTTTATCGGTGATTGCAACAAATGCCCAAGGTTGTTTATTAACCGCAGTTGGTGCGGCCATTCCTGCCTTAAGTAATACTTCTAGTTGAGTGTTAGTTACTTTCTGATTGGTAAAGTGGCGCACGCTTTTTCGCTCATGAATGGTTGCAATAGTAGCATTTGTATATTGCTTTGGTTTAAAGCTTGGGTTCTCCCCTTCTACAAATAGTTTATACGCATCCCAAGGTTTGGCAACTGGTATTCCGTACGAATAATAATACTCATCTTCGTAAAAAACAGGCTGCAAGGCTTCAATATCAACAGCTCCATTTTCTTTAATAAGATGTGCATCTACCTTTGTATCTATAACCTTACCTATAAATTGAGTGTGCGAACCTAGGTTTATTACCTGAGTAACTTCACACTCTATGGCAATAGGAAACTCTTTAATATATGGTGCATTTACATACTCTCCCTTCATCGGCGTTAAGCCTAATTCTTTAAACTTATCAACATCGTGTCCCGAGATATTTCCTACGTAATCCATTTCCGCAACTAGAGCTGTTGATGGCACATTTACAGTAAATGATTTAGTTGCCATAATATTTTCATAACTCAAGCGCGATTCGCGAATAGACACTGCTATGCTCAATGGATTTGAATTGCAAATACCTGCCCAAGCTGCAGTCATAATATTCGGATTTCCATCAGCACCATACGAACCAATAACCAAAGCTGGCTTAGGCATAACGTGTCCTTTAACGCCCACCGATATTTTAGTTTGTTCACCTAAATTAGAAGCAATTGATTGATTAACCGGGCTTTCTTCTTGCTTGACTGATGGCTGTTCTTCATCGCTTTGTTTTGTTAATTGATAAACAAGCACAACTATTATAATTATGAATAATACGTTTAATATATTGGATTTATTCTTCATGATGTATTTCTATTTTTTTTGTTTAAAAGATGGGATCGAATCTAAGGCACATCCTGTTGGACAAAGCGCACACCAAGGACGGTTAAAAAATAAGGATACTATTATAATTAGCATACCTGCCCCAATCATAAGCCATCCGGAAACAGAATAGGCAAAGGCTAAAAATGGTTCCATTGATGATAAGGGCAAGCTTATTCCCATTAAAATGGAAGCCCATATAAAACATAAATAAATGAGACGCAGATCAATATTGAATACCTTCTTCACAAACTTTCGTTTCTTAAAAGGAGATAGTTTAGATACGATCATTTGTAATGCTCCCATTGGACATAGGTAGTTACAATAATATTTATGCTTCCCTATAAAAGTCATTATAATTGAGGCTACAAGAATAAGTATTAACTCAACATTGGTGTACCATGGTAAGCCGTTTTGTAGCCAAGTTTCAAAGATGCTTAGGGATAACATTTTGTTTGTAAAAAACCCAAATACCAGTAGAACTGCCAGTAAATAGTAGAAATAATAGTTCTTAAAACGCTTGGTAAAAACCATTATCAATGAGCACAGCATTAATATGAATACAAGCACCAATTGTGTTATTCTAAGCCAATTTAATTGATGACTTTGTTCAATGGATAAATAAGTTGATAAAGTAGCATTTACGCCTTTTATAATAGCTTCGCTACTATAGGTTGCCCCACTTATGGCATCCACTTTGCGTTGAATTAATGTAGTATCAACCTGCTTCCCATCCCATTTTGATAGTAAATTGCTATCATATACATGCGACATAAATTCTCCGGTCTCACTATTATCCAGAACCGCAATGGCTTTTACTTTGTGATCAAGATCAAGCCCAATTAAAATGGGCAATACATCGTTGTACCCAAGTTGGGAAGTTTCATAAATCACAGATGAAAGTATTGTACCTATCCGCTCTGATTTATCGGAGCGAACCTCAATACTTTTATCCGATTTTAATCGATAACTAGATGCATTTGGAAATACATTTTGAATATCTGTAATTTCGAGCTGCCGCTCTTTGCTAGGAGCAAACCATTCACGCGCTCCTCCTAAGCGCAAAGCAATAGCCAATAGTATCAATACAATTGTTATGCTTTGAAGTATCTTTTTAGATAAAGTTGTTTTACGCATTATATCACTTACTTATTTTGTCGGATTACAAAAGTAAGTTATCGAAAATGCATAATGAGTTATAAAACTGTTAAAATATAACCTTTCTTTAATTTACATTGATGATTAAGAATGTTCTATTATTAAACCAAGCAACACCAATTATATATTTGTATCATTGAGTTTTTGTATTTGATCGGCTGCATATTTACTTGGTGTAACCTGATAACGCTCTTTAAACACCTTATTAAAATGGGTTCGGCTTTTAAAGCCTGTCATTATAATTACATCACCAACAGAAGCTTTATTCTGAACTAGCATTTCAGCAGCTTTGGTTAATCTATATTCCTTTAAAAATTCAAATGGCGTACAGTTTGTGATGGCTTTAACTTTCTGATAAAAATTGGTTCTATTAAAATATAAAGCTCGGGCCAATTGGTCCACATCTAAATCTTGGTTATCCAAATTCTCGTTTATCACTTCATAAAGCTTTTCTAAGAAAATATGATCACTTTGACTTTGTTCTTGTTCGCGCTCTAACCTAAGTGGCATACTCATCTGAAAGCGCTCACGAAGCTGCTGTCTGCTTTGCAATAAGGACTCGATACTACTTACCAAATGCTGCATATTAAATGGTTTTTTGATATACGCATCAGCTCCTTCGTTAATCCCTTGTATTTGTTCATCAATTGAAGTACACGCGGTTAATAATACTACCGGAATATGACTTGTTTTAATATCCGTTTTTACCCTTCGGCACAATTCAAAGCCATTTACCTCGGGCATTAACACATCACTAACAATAAGGTCGGGCCATGCTTCTTGCATTTCATCAATGCACTCTTGTCCGTTGGCAAAGGTTTTAACATTAAAGAATTCCGACAGGGCTTTTGAAACAAACATGCGCATATCATTATTATCCTCCACTAAATAAACTATGGTTTTAGAATAATCGTGATTCAGCTTTAATTCTACTTTTTGCTCCATTTTAATCTCCGCTAATTCAAGTTTACCAGCTTCTAAAACTTCCTTTTCTTTTTTAAGGATTAATTCACTTGGTTGCTCCACTATAATTGGTAAATCAACCGTAAGAATGGTTCCCTCACCAAAAGTACTTTGCGCAACTATTTTACCTAAATGCAATTCGGCCAAACGTTTTGAAAATGCCAAGCCAATTCCTGAACCACCGGTATAGGCACTATGCGCCTTTTTAGATTGATAAAAACGCTCAAAAATAAATGGTAAATCTTCGCTATCAATTCCCTTTCCTGTATCCTCAACCCACAGTTGTAAAGAACGCGCATCTTGTTTATACCCTACGGTAATTGTGTCGTTCTCTTTGGTGTATTTAAAGGCATTATTCAGAAGGTTGTTATATATCTTTTCCAACTTATCCTTATCTGCCAAAACATATATTTCCTCATCGGGCTTATTTACCTGAAATAGCTTATTGGTACTTTGTGCCAAGTGCTCAAAATCGGCACACAAATCATCAATAAAATTATTAAATGAAAAAGTACTGTTATTCATTTTTAGCTGATTGGCATCGGAACGTTGAAAATCATGAACCTGATCAATGAGCTGCGTAATCTTTTTTGATTGGCGCTGCACAATGGCTAACTTCTCACTTATTTCACCATGTTTTTTATACTTCTCAACCAAGGTTTCTACTGGTCCGGCAATTAAGGTTAATGGTGTTTTAATTTCGTGAGAAATATTTGAAAAGAAGCGCAGTTTGGCGGCATTCACTTCTTTTACATTATCAATCTCGAGTTGCTCAATTTCTAGACTATGATTCAGGCCTTGAATACGCAAGCGAAATGCTATAATAATATACACAATAATGCTCAGCAAGGCTAAGTATAGTATAAATGCTGCTGGCGTTCGCCAGAAAGGCGGTTTCACATTAATTTTAAGCTCTTTTACTGGAGTCCAATTATTTATTGAGTTTGAAGCACGCACTTTAAAGGTGTAATTACCCGAACGCAAACCACTATATTGAACCACATTTTGATTGGATGGAACCTTGATCCACTCTGTATTAACGGGTAACATTTTATATTCGATAAAATGATTACGTGGATTAGAATAGTGAATGGATTTCAGCTCAATGGCAATGGAGTTTTCGAAATGCTCCAAGGTAACTTCTTCGGTGTTGTTGATATTTTGAGCTAATATTACCCTATTGTTTACGGTATCTAAGGGAAGAACTTCTTTATTATAAATGCGTAAACTCCCAAACTCAAGATTGGGTAATTTCTCAGTATCTCTAATGTGTTTGGGCTTGAAATAACAAATTCCTTCGTAGCCATAAAAAACAATGGTCCCGTTCTTTAGCTGAGCTGATCCGTACTTATAGGTTTCAAAGGGCACTCCATCATCCTTACTGAAAATTCGAAATCGTCTGTCGGCAGAAACAAATTTATTGATACCGTGATTGGTACTCAACCACAGGTTACTCTCAGAATCGAAAGACAAACCGGTAACCACGTGATTGGATAAGCCATCCTTCTCTGAATAAGTAATAAACTCAGCATCGGTATTGGCATTAATAAGCTGACAAACACCACCATGGTTGGTACTTAACCACAACTCCTTATTAGGCAGGCGTGTGATACCTGAGATAAAATTACTTGAAATAGATTTTGGATTGGTATCATCTTTTAAATACTGCGTAACATCAAATTGGTCAACACGCGTATTGTTATAAATTCGAACTCTGTACAAGCCACGAGTTTCTGAGGCTATCCATAACAAAGAGTGGTATGGATCGGCATAAACACTGCGAATATCAACCAATGATTTATCCTTAAAAAATGGATTTTCACTTAAGTCTTGCATTTTAATTAGGGTAGCATTGTCGCTCATTGTTAACCTGAAAACCCCTAGCTTACCGCCAATCCAAAGGTTCCCTTCATTATCTTCAGAATAAGAACGAACAATATAATCTAAGAACTTATAGGTACCATTTGACAGTACTTTCTCAAGCCGTTTTTTTCCGTTTTTTACTATGAATAAACCCTGAAACCCAACCTGAAGCCATATATTTTTATCTCTATCAACATAAACAGACTTCACTTTTTCTTTGTCTCTGCGCCCAAACTCAATTGGTATTGGTTCAAACGCTTTGGTTTTTGTGTTGAATAAAGATATTCCTTTATTGAGCGTGCATATAAACACTCTATTACTATCGAGTTCTGCAACACTCATTATATTATCAGACCCCATATCGTAGGGCAAATTTTGCTTGATACTATAATGGTTAAAATGCACCTCTTGCTCCTTAAACTGATACAATCCATTATTAAATATAGTACCTAGCCAAAACCCACTACGAACAGTGGATGCCATGCAGTTGATATTTAAATTACCACCGCTATTATTAAAACTTTTAATGGTATAATTACCTCCTGATAAGAACTGATTGGCACTACTTATTTTTTGTACTCCGTTATTTCTAGTAGCTACCCAAAGACTTCCCTTTGTACCTAAAATAGCATTGGTAACTCTATAATCAGTTAACTTATTAAGCCCTTTTGAGTAAGTTATAGAATCTGCACTTTGATGGTAATCAAAAACCAAAATCCCCTCATCGGTGTCGGTTAATATTGAATTTCCTACTACAGTAACGTAGCCACTATATTTACGAGGTGTTTCTTTAACAATGCTAAAATGGGTATTCTTTAAGTTGAAGTTTAAAATTCCGAAAGAAGTAGAAAGAATATAGTTCGATTTGGGTAATACCTTAATATCGTAAATACTAATCTTGGTTGTATTACGCGGAATTATAGCATTGGGGTAGAACTTATTTAGCAACTCAAAATTGTGACTGAACTGTAATAAACCCGATTGTTCTGATGCACAAATAATGGTATTACTTTCCTTATCCTCGGTAATGCTAAATACTCTTGGTCCGGTTGCGCCTCTTAATATTTTTGAGTGAGAATATACCTCAATAAAGCGTTGGGTTTTATAATCATAAATAGATATTCCTCCTTCAGTACTTATCCATATATTTCCGTTTGAATCTTCGAATAATGCATATATTCTGTTACTGATAAATAAATGTTTATCGCGCGTGTTTTTATAAGCAACAAATTCGTAGCCATCGTAACGATTTAAGCCATCAAAAGTACCTACCCAAACATAACCATGTGAATCTTCAAGAATACATGAGATACCGGTATGCGACAATCCATCATCAATGGTAAAGTGATTTGAATATCTAAGCGATTGATTTTGTGAAAGTATCTGACCGGATATCAGAATAGCTATAATTAAAAAGTAATTTCTGATTGGCATAATTTTAATAGCTAATAATTAAAAAAACATACGAAAGTTTAAATCTACTAAATAAGACCTAAACGCTTGTTATAAGAACTCATGAATTTCATTAAACCCTCTACGGGTTAAACGCAGAAAGGGGTACTCAATAAAGCACCCCTTTTAACCTTATTTTATTGCCCTATTAATTAGGCAAATTACCTTTCCAACCTTTTTTAAACTGCGCATATAATGCTTTCACTTTTTCAGGATTATCATCAGCAACATTTACGGTTTCATATGGGTCATTAGTATGATCATACAACTCATAGAATATAGGTTCGGCGCTTGGTATGGTGTAATCTTTCCAAACCACAAAACGATATTGCTCGGTGCGCATACCGTAACCCATCAATCGGTTTTCAAATAGGTCTCTATCCCATTTGTCGCCCATTTGTTCTTTTATTTTCTCTTCAACCTCTTCAATGAGAGGGCCAAAATATGTTTCGCGCATTCCCTTTGACAGGGGATTTGCTGCCCACTCTCTTAGGGCAGGATTAGGAAACTGACTAAAAACTGCCTTCTTCCATTCTTGATTAGGATTATCAATTAATGCAGAAAAGCTATGCCCTTCAAGGTGAGAAGGAGCTTCGAGACCAGCCAAATCAGCTAAGGTTGGATACATATCTACCAACTCAACTAATGCTTTACTATGCGAACCTCTTAAGTCTGCTTTCATATCGGGAGTCCAAATCATTAGTGGCACACGCGTTGATATTTCGTAATTGGTTGCTTTACCCCAAATGCCCATATCACCAAGATGCCACCCATGATCGCCCCAAACAATTATTATGGTATTGTCTCTTACACCGGCCTCGTCTAATGCATCAACCATTTTGCCCAATTGCGCATCAACATAGCTCACGCAAGCTAAGTAACCGTGTAATAAATATCTTGCCAAATCATCATCAAAATCACCCTGCTTTGGAACACCCGCTCTGGCACGCATCTCAAAGGATGGATGTAAACCCATTGCTGCTCCATTTACGGGTGCATCCTTAAACTTTGCCAACGGAATTTCGTCTTCGTTATACAAATCCCAATATTTTTTAGGCGCAATAAAATTCAGGTGCGGCTTTTTAAATCCTAAACCCAAAAAGAAGGGCTTATCCGGGTTTGTACTTACCATCTCTTTTAAAGTTGCTATGGCACATTCTGTGTTATAGCCATCTTCGTAAGTATAATCAGGCACATCAGCCGATTCGCAAACAGGACCTTGAGCCAATCCGTTTCTCAATGCATTTTTACCATATTTGGCTTCCATCTTAGCACGATCTTCTTCCCAGAACTCTTGATTTTCTTTGAGTGCAAATCCTCCTTTGGTTTGTATGCGATCTAGCTTAGGGTGCACCGCCTTACGCGACCAGGATAAGTCAGGGTCGTTATACTTACCATGATAAATTTTTCCAGCGTAAGTGGTTTCATAACCATTTTGTTTAAAGAACTGCGGAAGGGTTATGATATCTGGATTTTTATCGCGGAAATATGTATAGTTTTCAACTACGCCAATGGTTTCGGGGCGAGCACCCGTCATTAAACTTGCTCTTGATGGACTACAAATGGCCTGCTGACAATAGGCATTGTCAAATATTAAACCATCGTTTCCGATAGCATCAAGATTAGGACTTTGCACCTCATTAACGCCATAGCATCCGAGTTCAGGACGTAAATCATCAAATGCAATAAAAAGAATGTTTGGTTTCTTCTTTGGTTCTTCTTTGGTAGCACAACTCACAAAAGTAACTAATGCTATTGCCAAAATAATTAGTCTGTTATTCATATTTTTTAGATTAATCTTTTAATTCCCCTTGGTAAATTTAATCACCTTATTAACATTTGAAGTCGCCACCTTTAACAAGTAAACCCCATCATTTAATGAGCCAATAGATAAAGTTTGACTCACCTCTCCGACCGTAGTTTTTGTTAACACATGTCCTCCAAAAATATTATAAAGCGATAATTCTGTTTCTTGATTAGGCAATCCTTTTACTGTTATCCTATTGGAAGCCGGATTGGGAAATACAGATAGTTCAGATAAAACATCCTCTTTAATACCCACATATTCTTCAACCAACTTAATTCCCTTAAGGGGCTTGTCTAAAACAATATCAGTTCCTTCGTTTATCGATGATGTAAACTTAGGTATGATCTCATAATAATTACCTTCGGGCAAATCCTCAGTAAGATCGTAAGAACTAATATCAAAACTAAAAGTAACATTGCCACCCTGTTGGCCAATAACCGATGGGTTCTCTATTTTATCTTCACTTATAATATCTCCTTGGGCATTCTTCTCAAGCAATATGGCCTCTATACCATTATAGCTATCGGCAATTACTTCATGTCCACTTCCGGCATCAAAATAACACTGAAATACCAATGGTAAATTAATAGGAAATTCATCATTTTCGTATTTTTCGTAATCCACTATTATTTGAGGTTGCGCTTCCCAAACCCTAACATAATCGCAATACATTTCTGTTGGAAAACCCGGTTCTGGTGTTTCCTCAGGATAAGGCATTATGGTTCTTACGCCATCAATATACTTCTCGTAAGGCGTTCGCAAGCCCATTGAAACCGTTATACGCATTGGTAAATGCCAATAATGATTTTTCTTAGCGCCGCGTTGCACGCCATCAACATACCAAAAGATAGAATCTACCCTATTCATTACTCCATAAGTGTGGTATTCATCGCTAGGGTGCCAAGGTGCATCCCAACTATTGTGACACAATTCGGTATTACCCTGACCGGGGCGTTTCCAAACAAAGGCACCATCCTCGTATATGCGAGTATGCAAATTCATTTCAAGAGTCTGCTCTTTATTTGGAATCTGAAATATTTCAATCACATCAATCTCTGAATATTGAACGTAGCCCTCTTCCTCAACTTCAGGGATGCTACGACTATACAACCAAAAAGCCGGACAGGTACCTTGCCCCTTTGATGAGCCTTTCATTCGCGCCTCAAAATATCCATAGGTAATGGTTTCATCAATTTGCGCAATGCCCGAAGTAAAGTAAACATCTTTACCAATATCGCTTCTCTTTTCTTTTTGACGCATGCGTATGGCCAAAGATCCATTATTCACATACGTATTTTCACTTTCCCAAGCCCAAGTACCCCAATCTCTCACATCGGTAGTCCACTTTTGATCCAAAGTAGCGCCATCAAACTCATCTGAAAAATGCGATAAAAACTCCCATTTCATATCAGGATGCGAAAGTGGTAATTCCTGAGCGAATAAGCTACCTGAAAAACATAGTGTACATAATAATCCTACCAAATATCTTCCCATTATCTTTGCTTTAAAAATTAAATTCTAATTAAAATTAAATGTCTCATCCCAATGCGGCATCTTTTCTTCGTACCATGCAATACCAGTTGCTTCATCGTGCCACCACTGCGGTTGCTGATGTGTTTGGCTCCATCTTTGCGCTTCTAATACCATCTGCTTTAAAACTTCAGGATGTTCGTTACTTAGATTCTTAGTTTCCCCTAAATCTTCGCTCACATTATATAAAGCCCAAGGTTGATTATAAACTTTTAACGCCTTCCAGTTATCGCGTCTAAGGCCCACATCACTCCAATGCTCTCTGTGCCTTAAGGCATAAATATATTCGCCTTTGCGCGCATCTTTACCTGCAAGCACATCATCCCAAACATCTTTACCATCTAACTTTTTGTTTTCGGGAATATCGGCCCCAGCTAAACGGGCAAAGGTTGGATAAAAATCGAGTGCTGAGATATTGAAATCGTATTTCTGACCGCCCTTAATTTGGTTTGGCCAATACCAAAACATAGGCACTCTATAGCCTCCCTCGCAGGTGCTTCCTTTTCCTTCTCTTAGCGGGAAATTAGTGGCTCCTTTACTTGTTTTACCGCCATTATCGCTAAAAAAAACAATTAAAGTATTATCTAACTGATTGGTTTCTTTTAAGGCATTCACTATTTTTTGAACGCCTCTATCAACAGCATAAACCATTGCTGCGTATGTTTTACGAGATTTATCTTCTATGTTCGGGAACATGGCTAAATCTTCATCTTTCGCCTCTAAGGGCGTATGCGGTGCATTGTATGCCAAATACAAAAAGAATGGATCTTCTTTTTTAGATGCATCGTTTACAAAACGAACGGCTTCGCGCGAAAGCGCATCGGTAATATATTCTGTTTCTTTTACTTCTTCACCATTGTGTTCGAGCGGATGTAAATACTCGAAAATGACTTCTTTACCAGCGGCCTTTTGTTTCTGATAAGCTTTTTGATATTGCTCAGGAAAGTAGTTATGTCCTCCTCCTAGAAAACCATAAAAATCATCGTATCCGCGTACGTTAGGATGATATTGAGCCACTGAGCCTAAATGCCATTTACCAATTGCTCCGGTATAATACCCAGCATCTTGAAGCACCTTACTTATGAAAGTTTCGGAGGTAGGAATGCCTTTACCAATGGTTTCGCTATTGGGTGGTAAATTAAATTGTGCTCCTAATTTGTGCGGGTAACGCCCTGTCATTAAACCAGCTCTACTTGGGCCGCAAAAAGGATGCACCACATAGGCTGATGAAAATACGGTTCCTTCATTCGCAAGTGCATCTAAGGCAGGAGTTGTAATATCTTTTGAGCCATTAAAACCCACATCAGAATAGCCTAAATCGTCGCATAACACAACAAGAATATTGGGCTTGGGTGCTTGCTCTGTTGTGTTTTTATCATTTGATTTGGTATTGCTGCACGACATTAATGCTAATGTGAAGGCAGAAAATAAACTGATCTGGAAAATGGATGAAAGTCTCATAATATTACAATAATAATTTAACGATGCTTTAGATTATAGTTCGTTAGTTTGATGGCTGATGTAAGTAGTTGATTTAATAACTAAATACTTACACTTTTTAGAACAGCAAAATATTTCAAAACCGACGAACTATTTTTATAAAAAGAGACTATCTATTATAAGGAATAGCTAGCCTCTTTAGCTTACAAACTATATTTACTTTTAAATTCTATGTTGTCTGAATAATAATACGTATTGGGTTGTCAACCCAAACCCGACTTCATTTCTTGCCTTGAAGCAAGAAACAGAAGCAAAGAAGTTCAAGTCTGCTTTCCAAACACCTTTCTTATTTAAATTAAGCTTAAGTGCGGCCAGGTGATTTTCGAGCGAAGCTCTCAACTTCCTGGTCTTACTATAGCTTAATTTAAAACAAAAGCTTTTTGTAAAGAGGCCACTTATCATACCGCTTAACATCACAAAACCCAATAGAATTTGTATTACTAATAACATGCAATCAATTTCTAGGAACATTTAGAACTCAACTACTTTTAAACCTGGATTACTTTACTAATAATTTTGTGGTTTGTGCTTTACCATCTGTTGTAACTTTAAGCACATACATTCCTTTTGCTAAATCAACTACTGAGATATTTTGTTTACTTGATGTAGTAGTTAAAGACTTAACAACAGAACCTGCTACATTGCATATTTCAACCAAACTGCCCTCTGCTGCCTCAACAAAAACATGGCTTGATGCAGGATTTGGATATACTTTGAATGCTGATGTTTCTGGTCTGCCTATTGAAGTTGGGGTAGTTGAGAATGTAGTCTGAATCTGTATTTTTGTATCATTTAAAATAGCATCATTACCACCATTTCCATCGTTAACAAAAAGTACAAAACTTATATTACCTACACCATCAACACAATTAACTCCACTATTATTTTGCGTAACAACATTATAAGTTCCTGAATATGGGCTTGTTTCTCCTGTTAATACAACTTTATTGGTTTGAACCCACTTGGCACTTGCTTCACCTTCTAGCCAATTAGTTTGCAGTATACCTAGTTTATACTCGTTCCCATCATCTGGATAAGAAAATTCAACAGTATAACTAAGTGGTGTACCAAACTGCACATAGGGTTGCCCAACATAAGATCCTGAGGTGATAGTTGGACCATCTGGAGTTGGTGCAGCCTCAGTAAAGGTAACAGGCTTTTGTCCTCCTGTTCCAATATTATCATTATTTACATCTTTAAAAACTACTTTAAAAAAACTAGCTCCTACCTCGGCATTCCCATCTGCTTTAACATCAAAATCAAAGGCTGTTTGCTGACTGTTTCCTTGAGGTATAGTAGGCTCACTATTCTGAGAGTACGTTTTTACCCATGTGGCAGTTCCTGCCAATTGCATAAATATAATTTTACCTTCCACATCAGAACTTGTGGTCAACTCAACTTTTATTGTAGACCCTAACTGAACATCACCATCATCTGCTATTTCAGCACCTTTTGAGCCATCGCTGTTTTTGTAGAATAATTTAATTTCGTCGCATGTTTGTGCATTGGCAATACCACCAACTAAACACATTAATAATAAGCTAATTTTAAGTAACTGTTTTTTCATAATATGATTTTTTTGATTTAACATTACTGTAAAACTATACACACTTCGGCCTATGCATATACACATAAGTCCAAACCGTATTAACATTTATACATACAAATACAAACAAACACAAACCCCTGAATAACTACACCTTACAATTATAAATATTTTTATTTTCCACTAAGATATTAGGATATTCTATCATCAAAATGAACGAAATAATTACATCTTCTCATACTTTTACCGCTTGCTTTGCACCTACTTTGTGCTAGGTATAATACGGGGTATTTGCTTTATTATGAATGGGATTGCGTGAACGATGAAAAGTCGGTTAGTATTTTATAGTTTTAAGAGTAATATCACTTAGCAAATGCCTCTTTTTGAGAAAGAGTGACTTTGCAAAAAACAAGCCCATACGATAACTCATTAATAATCAACCAACTCCTAAATACGCAAGAGACTTTTAAATTTTGAGGCTTATCCCATATAGATTTTAGCAACCGGCGAAGCAAACAGCCTTCGCCCATATGGGATATTGCCTACCGACAAGAATTTTAGCATTATCGTATATACGCAAAGCACTTCCGGAAAGAATTTAGGCAATAATCTATATACGCAAAGCGCTTCCGGCGGGTTTTTGGCCAATAATCTATTTAGATTATGCCTTCCGGCAACAATTTGGGCTTTCGCCCATTTGGGATAGGGTAAAATTCAATGATCAGTTAGCGATAAAGTAGTATGACATGTGGATAATACTATGAACCGAATTCAGTTTAGACTATAATTTATTGTTTGGCGAGTTTATTTTAGGAGTTAAACTAAGAAGTTTGTACCAACAGCCAATATCCTTTAGTTTTATTAAGGTATCATGCTTTATTCGTCATAATAAATACTTGATTTAGGATGCATAACTTTTTCAATACCTTCATTTGTAACTCCCATTTTTAATGCTTTATAAATTCTCATAAAGGAAGGTAATTCGATGAGACCTTTTTTACCATATATTGGTGTAGTTCTACACTTTTCTATCAAGTCATTCTTATCGCAGTCAAAAGGAAATTGATTAACGTTAAAATTCGAGTTGTGAGTAATCAGTATCTTCTTACGCTTATTCAAAGTATTCAGTACAGTGCTTAAAAACCATTTGTCTAATTCAACCATCTGTTTTTCATCCGTAATGAGAGGGTAAAAACTCATTATTCCTTTAAAGGAAAGTCTCTTATATGTTCCATTAAGATACTTTTTTAAAGTTATTTCAGTCATATTTCCATACAAATATCTTCTTACTTGCATTAAAGCTGTAATAAAATCTTTATCTAATCCATTAGCTGGTATATTCATTGCTTTGAATGGACGTGCCTGTATTGGTTGAATTAAATTCCTGTATAATAGATAAGAGACCTGCTTTTTAATCTTATGTACAGCATCTTCTTTAATTCCAACATTTTCGCACGAAATCCTATAACCAAGAAATTCAACAAAGCTCTTAGAATTATGCAATTCAGATCTTAAACCAGACTGTTGCAATAAACTTATCCCATCAGACTTATTATAGTTCACTTTAATACCCGTTTGTTTCGAGAAGTCCACTATTATATCAAATGCTGCTGATATTTTTGAATAATGACGAGACCAAATAATAGTATCATCTGCATACCTAGCAAATCGAATTCCTGCGTCTTCGAATTTTCTATCTAAATTCCAACATGCTACATTTGCTAGAAATAAGGAGATTGAAGTACCTAACGGAATTCCTTTGTCAAATGGTTTTAAAAAAGATTGAATAACATGCATCTCCAGATCACTTACCAAAAAGGAATTTTGCTCTAATTGTTTAAATAAATATTCATGATTAATTGAACCAAAAAAATCACTAAAATCAAACTCCGCAACATATATGCGAGGAGTACTTGTCAATTCGTGCGCTATATCTTGTATCCCAAAATGGATATTTCTATCGTTACGATATGCATATGATAAAGAACTAAAACGGTGTTTATTTTTACTTAATAAATTATAATAAAATCTATCAGACACTGCAGAGTCTGGAATTTGATAAATATTTATTGTTCTTTTACCACCCCCCTTTTTAGGAATCTCTTTTACAAATGGTTTGTTAGGTTCATATGTTTTATTGAGCAACTTTAAAGCAATTGATTTTGCAATTTTATCTTTATGCTTTAACACATAAAAAGGGTTAAATTTCTTATCAACAGACCATTCCTCAGGTACTTTTATTTCTTTTGGAGGAGCATCCTTAACTCTTCTACAGTTTCTAAGATAATTGAGATGTAAATAATTGTGATAAGTTTGGTGAGCGATTGCCTTTTCCTCAGCTTCTTTTTTTATCTCATGTAAGATTGTTTTTTTCATATCTCAAACTTAAAAACAAAAATCTCCACCTCTTTTAGAGAGGAGGAGATTCACACGGAAACTACAAATAAAAATAAGTTTTCATTTATCAAGTTTATTTGAAAAACTAACCTGAACCTGTTCCTAACATTTCAATCAGGAGTTGTAACTTCCGTTTGTCCCCTTAGGACATATCTTCATTATTTAGTTAAATATTTTTTAAAGAAATGTAAAATTATAACTTAGAATCACAATAACTAATATATTGGGATTAATTATACAAATTCTATAAGATTCTTACGAATATGGCCCTAACATCTTTATCTAAGCATATATTTCACATACGCCATTACGTCAAATATAAAAACATTTCTTACACCTCTATAAATGTTAACCAAGATTACAATGAAGTATTGCCATAAATTACTCACTAAGAGGAGAAAATTGCGGGCATAAAAAAGGCCAACTAATTAAATTAGCTGGCCCATGATATTGTATTAAATAGTATGCTATTTTACCAATAACTTACTTGTAAATGACGAATCATCCCCCTTAACCTTAATTATATACATTCCTCTATCTAAATCAGAAATTGAAATATATTGTAGCTCCGAGCTTGAAATTTGAGTTTTTATTACCGCTCCTGTTACGCTACATATTTCAATTAAAGCACCGCTTTCTGTAAGCTAATACAATTCCGTATCCTTTGATTCAATTACATTTTACAACTCTCCAAGCTCCTTATCATAAGGAGCCCTTTCCGTTAATAGAGCATATTGCAAACTTGATATCAATCGATCATCCAAGAATGTTGCAAGACAAAACAATTACCTGATTCATCCTACCCGAATTAATTAGTTACAAACTGAAGTATCAGTAGCGCATCAACATTTTTATATCCTACACAAAGCATGGCTTAATCCTTTCATATACAGACCAATTTATCAAATATATAATTTGTTAAGCATTTCAATTTTATTTACATTCGATAGTTAAACAAAAAATACATTTAATTAAATATTAAATAATGATTGAACCTAATAACACCAACTTTAAGCTTATCTATAATAATTCACATTATTATACAAGAAAAAATTCTAACACAACATTTAAGCCGCTAAAATTATCTTAAGTACTTTAAATACTAGAACACAGGTTAATTTAATACTGAATTGGCAATTACGGTTAAATAAAGTCCATTATAATTCTACTCGCTAATAAAAATTGATGATTAGCAGAATTATTTGGTACTACAAGCCTAAAATTAATGTAGAGTTCATGCGTTCAATAGATATAGCATCATTTTCAGGCTTTGTCTAAACTTCACACCTTTCAAGTCTCTTCAACAATCCTATAAATACACAGCTGGTAATTAAATATGAGTTGATGAGTCAAATTGCCAAAAAGTTGCTCGTTTTATACAATTTAATTAAGACATCTCACAATAACTTAGATTTATAATAATTCAATAATTGTAAAACTAGAATCTACCAAGATTAAGACTCTTTAAGGATTCCTGCTACTCTAAAAGAAAAATACATTTAATTAAACAAAAAATAATGAAAGAAGCCAACACCCACTGTTCCAAATTAATGGATAAAATCCATCTTATTATACAGGAAAAAAAACGGACTCAACATTCGGAGTACAACAATTATCCGAATTATTAAAAATTAGCAAAACACGACTTAATAGAGACCTAAAAAATCAAACCGGTAATTCTGCTGGGAAACTAATTTTGAAGTATAGGATGGAATATGCACAACAAATATTAAGAATAAACACATTATCGATAGAGGAAATAGCTCTTAAATCTGGCTTCAGTAGTTTAACTGTGTTTAGCCGGAAGTTCAAAGTAGAGCTTGGTATTAGTCCGTTTGCATATCGCAAAAAAGCATTAAGAAGTAATCCTAAATTACTGAATTGGGAATTCCCCTTGAATGAAGTTCATTTTAAGCAATTAATTCAACTTGCTAATAAAAATTTATGGCTAACCAAACTGCTAACTATCGTAGTTGAGAAACTAGGCAGTGAATCTCTTTACGCAGAATACTTGGCTCAAAATATTTTTATGAGCTCTTCAAAGCTAAATAGAAAGTTAGTGACATCACTTGGTATTACAACCATGACGTTAGTCCGAAATTTACGATTACAATATGCAGCCGAATTAATTGCGATACAGAACAAATCAATTTCAGATGCAGCATTTCTCTCTGGATTTTTTGACGCTTCACATCTTTCAAGGCACTTTACCAAAGCCTTTGACTGCACAGCCGGTGAGTTCAATGATGAAATCTATTGCTATGTATCAGAATTAAAACATGAGTTGCTGAGTCAAATTGCTAAATAATTGTCCGTTTTATACAATTTGAATAAAAAACATTACGATAACTTAGATTTATAATAATTCAGTAATTGTACAATTAGAATAAATGAAAATCAGAAACTTACACTGCAGGTTTGGAGCTGATAAAAAATGAAATTTAAACAGGAAATGATCCAACAAATGTACCAGGCATACAATATGCCAAGTTTTATAAGCATACACTATGGTTGTAGCAAATCCTATTTGAGATTCATTAACAAAACTTACTTATAGGTGTGCTAAATGGTAAAAATAGACGTATAAAAAACCTTAAATCAAGCGCAAATAAAAGTAATAACTGAAATAAACCATTACAGTCTCAAAAAAGACCTATCCGTATATTGCATTGATTTTCTGATACTTAATGGAATATTTACTCTATTTAGTTTTAATAGATAAAGTGTAAATAACGACTACTAGAAGCACTAGTAGCGAAATAAATAAATAAATAAATAAAATTATGAGTGTACTTGTTAATAACAATGATTTAGTCCTTTTAGGACATGGTAGTTATCCAGGCGGACAGTTTAATATGCTGCTTCCAAAAAATATTGATCTTTATATTTTGTCACCTGTTGGATATGCTTTAACAACCTCGGTAGCAGAAACCTTAATTGATCAAATTGAAATTAAGACGCTAACATTGCATCATGATAATGGTAGTGGAAATACAATTATAGAGCCTCCCTTTGTGATTTATACAGGTGGGTCATATTCACCTGATTTTACACTATATAACTTAGGAGATCTTAGTAGCTGGGGTGAGGTTGTTATAGGAGAAAAAGAGAATGTTGTTACGGTTGATAATCCTACTTTGCTATCTGATTTAATAAAAACAGATAGCAAAATCCAAGATGCATTAAGAAAATTAGGGGATGGAGAAAAACTTAAATTATACTGGTCTGCTTGTGTTAATCAGGTATCAGGTAACTATGCTGACCTGAATTAATAGTTTTGTGAGATCGTTTTTTATTTTCTTTAATTAATGGTAGCAACAGTAGTTTAAACTACCAAAAACTAATTGATGATATTAGTAATGTACAAATTGTTTTGTTATTTGAAAAGTATAAGATTTTCACGCTCTCTCATACTTACTTTTTACTGCTCAATTAACATGCCTTAGTAATAGTTAAACATTCGCTTCATATGCAGAATGACTAAACGCTTATAATGAGTCAAATTGCTAAAAAGTTGCATGGTAAGTACAAAGATACCACGTGACAGTGCAGTAACTTTAACATACTGAAATTCAATAACTGTACAAATAGAATTTATGAAACCCATGAGCTGGTACTGCAGATCAGAACATGCGCTTACTATGAATAGTTTAAATACGCTAAGTTACCCAACAGTGTGCATAAGATATTTATCTTAAACAGAAAGACAAGCACAGTTTTATTGCTTAAGTATGCGTATTAAACTATCCATAATTTAAACCCAGAGCGATCGTTAAACAACGGAAGCGAGTATTAATAATAAAATACAACCATGGAAAAAGAAAAAATGAAAGGAGCTTGTTATGCACCATAGCGACGTAAAGATAACCTATGTCAATAATTCCTTAAATGAGGATAGGCCTAGCATATTTGTTTTCACCCAAAATGAGTTGCCATCTTTTGATGCTATACGCGATGGTGTAGCATGGAAAGTAATTAAGAATATTGGAAGAGGTTCGCGTAGTACTTTTTTATTTCCCTCAAAAACTAGCATCCTAGCAACGTGGGAAGCAGGAGCGAATGAAACCAATCAATTGACATGTGAAATTGGCAAGCGGTATACAGTAAAGAAAAATGCTACTGGAATTTTATTGATGGAAGATGGAAATGCGATTAGCCCCAAGGATATTGAATTAATGAATAATATCCAAGTAAAGAAAGGTATAAGCGCACAACTCCTTAAAGGTGGCAATGTGATTGTGAAAAAAAACATTGTAGCTTATGAGCAAAAAGCTTCCTTTCAATTAGCACCTAAAATTTATTGGGGTATTGCCTCTGAAATTAAGGTTTCCCAATCTATTTCTTCTGCTGTGTTAGATAGTGTTCAATTTTTTGAACAGGATTTAGCAAATGTTAGTGCTGCAACAGTTTCTTTAAATGGGAATGCAGAAATTGGTTATCACTTTAAAATAGATCATCAAGAATAATGGATAATTTAAAAAGAGGAACCAAGATTTGCTACATTAATAACTCGGTGAATAAATCCTTGCCCCAAGTGTTTGTTTTTGCTCAAAATGAAACGCCTAATTTTGATTGTTTGGAAGAAGGTGTTGCGTGGAGTGTAATTAAAAATATAGGCAGGGGATCCCGTTCTACCTTTTATTACAATGATCAATTTAGTGTGCAAGCTTATTGGGATAACTTTTCTAATAAAACAGCACAAATTACTGCTAAAATAGGAAGTAAATATCAGGTTATGCAAGATACAACTGGTATTGTATTAAAGCCTGATGGTGAAGCTTCGGATGAAAAGACCATTGAAATAGAAAATACTATAGAAGTTATTGATGGAATATCAGCTCAATTTTGCAATAGTGGTAAAATACTATTAGCAAAGAATCAGGTAGGATATGGACAATCTGCAATATTTAAGCCTACCAATAAAATTTATTTTGGATTAGCATCTGACATAACTAGAGGTAGTAGTTTAAAATCGGCTGTGCTTAGTAGTACTAAATTTTTCGAATTAGATCTTACAGGATTTACTTATGTAGAGATTTCTTTAAATGGGAATGCGCAAAAAGGCTATCAGTTTCAAATAGAAAGAGGAAGCTAAAACATATGTAAAATGAAAGATTATGCATTTAAAATATCTGGTATTCTGAATGTTAATAAAATCTTACCGAACAATGGTAATTGGAACTACCGTTTTTTAGATAACGGAAACATCTTAATTCATGGAAGTCCTTCTGATACTGATATTTTTTCACACGAAGAATATAATAGAAAAATAATAGAAAACGGAGGCAAATTAGAATGTAACAATGGTATCACAAACATAAAACAAATAAAAATGAGTGAAACAGCAAATACACCAACCGAAGAGTTGATTGATATTGAAAAAGGAATTGAAAGTTATTTAGAAGAGGGTAGTGAACAACAAGTTGAAAATACTTATGTATCAATTGTTCTAACATCAAATAATAAAATCCCTACACCCTCTAGTGGTTTCCAAAAAGATTTGATGAGCTTTCTGGGAAGTAAAATGAACGATGAAATTCGGACAAGAATAAAATCAAAGTTAGAACAAATAAAAAGTAATTTAAAGTCAGGAAATATTACAGGGGCAACAATTACTCTACCTACCTGCAATCCTGAAATAGGAGATACAAAAATTACTATTAAAGATGAAGACTACGTTTCTGGAAGCTTAAAAATATCGATAGAAACAACTATTGCTGATGTTAAATGCCTGTCTTCAAAGAGTTATCCAGTTTCTGGTAATAAATTTTCTTCACAGGATATAATACATGCACTAACAGAATTTTCTGCAGGAAGAACATTTCTTAAAGGGTTAACAACTTCAGTTGAAACTTTTAAGCCTAAAGAATAATTATTTTTAATAAACACTAATAAATAAAAACATGTCAACAGAAATTAAAATTACCTACACTAATAAGTCTATGAATAAAGACTTACCAACGGTTTTTGTATTTACAAAAAACGAGATTCCTACCTTCGATGCATTAAAAGAAGGCGTGGCGTGGCGAATTATTCCTGATATAGGACGAGGCTCTTCTAGTAGTTTTGTATTCCCAATAAGTACCGAAGTCGGTGCTACTTGGCAAGAAGGAGTAAATAAAACCCAAATTTTGCTTTCGGATATTGGAAAACGATATACAGTGAGCAAAAACGATACTGGTATTGTACTTGCTCAAAATGGAAATGCTTCTGACACTAAATCGATAGAAGTAAATAATGATGCTAATATACCTGATGGTGTGAGTGCCTCATTATACAAAGACAACAAATTAATGATGACAAAAAAAATTGTTGGTTATGGTCAAAAAGCCACGTTTGTTCTTAAACCCAAATTGTATTGGGGTATTGCATCGGAGATTCAAGAGGGTGAATTAATCAACTCAGCAGTGTTAAATACCGATCATTTTTTTGAGCAAGATTTAGAAGGCGTAAGCGAAGTTAACATATCCTTAAATGGAAATGCAGAAGATGGTTATTCCTTTAAAATTGATAGTCAAAAATAAACTCTAAATTAATATTATTATGTCAACAGAAATTAAAATTACCTACACTAATAAGTCCATGAATAAGGACTTACCTACGGTTTTTGTATTTACAAAAAACGAAATCCCAACCTTCGATGTACTAAAGGAAGGCGTGGCATGGCGAACTATTCCTGATATAGGACGAGGTTCTTCTAGTAGTTTTGTATTTCCTATTATTACAGAAGTAGGAGCCACATGGAAAGGCGGAATGAATAAGACTCAGGTTTTATCATCGGATATTGGAAAACGATATACAGTGAGCAAAAACGATACTGGTATTGTGCTTGCTCAAAACGGAAATGCTTCTGATACTAAATCAATCGATATTAATAATGATGCAAACATACCTGATGGTGTAAGTGCATCTTTATACAAAGATGGTAAATTGATGATGACCAAAAACATTGTTGGTTATGGCCAAAAAGCCACTTTTGTTCTTAAGCCCAAATTGTACTGGGGAATTGCTTCAGAGATTCAAGAGGGAGCATTACTTAACTCTGCAGTATTAAATACCGATCATTTCTTTGAGCAAGATTTAGAAGGCGTAACTGAGGTTAATATATCCTTAAATGGAAATGCAGAAGATGGCTATTCCTTTAAAATTGATAATCAGAAATAAACCCTATTTATAAAAAAAGCATTAGATATAGGAAAATATGATGCTATAAATAGAAATAAAAATAGGGCTATCTCTGCCGAGATAGCCCTAATAATATTACATTATTCTTTCTGCTTAAAAGAAAATAGCGTACATGGTAAAACAAGCAATAACCAAGGCTAAGGCTAAAACTCTAAAGTTTTTATACCAAACTACACCTTCTAGTTCTTTGCTTTCTTCGTGCCATATTTTTCTCGTCCAAGTGTTTTGCGCCACTTGTACCGGATTTGGCGCAGGAGTTAATAAACTAACTACCACATTAACTGCCACACTAAATATTAACACAATTGGCGCTAACAATAAAAAGTGAAGTGTTATTTCTACGCCTAACACATATTTTGCAATCATTATGGCTGCGGCAACAAATAAACCTGATAACAAACCAGACATGGCGCCTTTTGCATTTGATCGTTGCCAAAATAAACCTAAAAAGAAGGTTCCTACAATTGGAGGTGCTAAATACGACATTACCTCTTGATAATACGATACCAACGAATCGAACTGCTGTATTACAGGCGCCCAAAAAATAGCAAATACCAATACTACTATTGATGTGATACGACCTACACGAACCAACTTTTTACTATCGGCATTTTTATCAAATCGTTGATAAAAATCCATTGTAAATAGGGTAGATACTGAACTTAAGGTAGCACTTAAGGTCGAAGTTAAGGCCGAAATCATAGCTGCCAAAATAATCCCGATAAGCCCTACTGGTAACAACTTCACAATCATACGAGGGTATACTTGATCGGTATTGATACCGAATGCCGATTTTAAAGTACTCCCATCAACCATATGTTGTGGTAGGCCCTCAACATCGAATAAGTTGATGCCTCTTCCGATTAATCCTGGAAGGATAAAAATAAACAATGTGAATAAGTAAAGGAAGCCTACAAATAAAACACCTTTACGACCGTGATCTATCGATTTTGCCGATAAAACACGCTGCACCATAACTTGGTTATTGGCCCAAAAGTAAAAGCCTAAAATTGGAATACCCAACCACATGCCTAACCATGGCACAGTAGGATCATCGAGCGGACGTGTTAACTTAAGCCAAACGCCATCGTTAAAACGCATTGCCAATTCTTCCCAACCGCCAATCTCATGAATGGCAAAAAAGTATAAAATACCTGATCCTATAATGAGGATGGTAGCTTGAATAACATCGGCATTAATGGCCGATGATAATCCACCAACAATGGTGTAACTACCTGCAATAATTGCCATTATTACAATTATCAGGAATAAATCAACCTCAGGAAAAATTAGTTTAATAATTAATGAACCCGTGTATAAGGTAGCTGCAGCATCTAAGAATACATTACCAAAAATGGTGATGAATGAAAAGTAGTATCTCGACTTTTTATCGAATCTGCGCTCTAAAAACTCAGGCATTGTGAAAATACCCGATTTAATATAGAATGGTAAAAAGAAAAGTGCGAAAAACACCATTACCAATACCGAAATCCAATTGTAATTAAAAACAGCTATACCAGAAATAAACCCTTCGCCTGAGTGCCCCATAAGGGTTGAACTGGATACACTAGCGGCAAATAAAGAAAGACCAATTATTGGCCATTTCATACTTCGCCCTGCTAAAAAATATGAATCAGAATCTTCGCTTTGTCCATTGCGGAGTGCCCACCAAATGATGCCCACCAAGAACACTACTAAGATTGTGATATCAATTGTACTAATACTCATTTATATTATTTTACAGATTAAAATAGAACTAAAAGCTATAGGTTGTTAATAACCTAAAACTATTAGCGGCAACCGAAATATCTAATTGATTTTGCTTAAAGCTAAGCTTGTTTTGCTCAGCAACAGGGAATTCTTCAGCATCAACTTTATAGGCATTTTCTTCGTAAACAAATTCCTGAAATAAGGCATTTGATGCAACATCAGCATTTAAAGTCAGGTTATGATCAGCCTCTGTTGTGTTTACAATACCAATTGTTACTTGCTTACCATTAACTGCTGTTACAACGCGCAAACCTTCGCAATTAAGCACCTCGGTTTTAACAATTGAACTACCCGGCTGTATATATCTACAAGTTAAAGACCATGTATAGAACCACGGACGAATAGCTTCATCGGCAGGGTTGTTACATAGCTCCGTTCCTAATGAATTCCAAAAGCCCCATCGCTTAATCTCATTTTTATTACCAAGGTCGTTTAAGGTATGCATGGCATCATCAGCAGCCCAGGCAGCAGAACCATGAAAACCAGTGTTCATAACCTGAATGGTAGCATTTGCCATATCAATTCCGTAAGAAAAATCGTAAACATCCATTTGCGAATCTTCACAAGCATATGGATCTTTCGCTACACGAGCTTGGTTTTCGGCACTATTTCTATCTGTACCTAACTCACCAAAAAGGATAGGTAAATTTACTTCACGTGCTTTCTCTGCTAAATTCGCATAGTCAATCTCAATTCTTCCTTCTCTAATAATATGAGCCTCGAGATACGCATGAATTTCGAGTGCGCCCATATCGTCTTTTAAATCATCAGCGGCTTGGTGAATCCACTCCATACCCGTATAATCTGATTTATGATTATCGCAATGCGCAACGGCATCTGGTCCGGCAATGGTAACGGTTTTATCTAAACCTTTATCGCGTAAAGCTTGGGCCAACATGCTCGCTCCTTCTCTCCATTGATCGTAATCGCCATCAACGGTAGACCAATCGCCATTAGGCTCGTTTACTAGGTTGAAATAACGGATGCAAGTATACCCTTTAGTATTAATTAAATAATCTAAATGATCCACAATCATCGAAATCCATACAGGATCGTTCGCTCCCTTTAATATTCCTGAAAAGCCAGCATCCACATCATGCACCTCATAAGGTACTCCCCACTCGCCAAGAAGAACGGTAATATTGTTTTTTTCACAGTAATCTAATAATTGCTCTAACACTTTTTCCTCATCAGTATCAAAATCAATTATTGGATTATTGTTTTTATCAAACCCTTTTAGATATCGCCAGTTTGCCTGATCAACAATACGCATAAAATGCGGCTGCATATAATCTAAACGGTGATACACACGGGCCCATTTTTCAGGTGTCATTAACAAACCCCAATCAGCATCTTTAGTGTCTGCATGCGGATAAGGATCGAGCTGCACACCGTTTCCAATAAAATTTTCTGTTACTATATCTGTAGTATTTATATTTACAGTAACCTGATTTTTAGGCGTACAAGACATGATGGTTAATGCAATTAATATTGCCGAAAATAATCTCATGTGACAAATTTTAATTATAAAACAAAAAGCCACCCCTATACCAATAAATAAATCAAGTATAAGTGGTGGCTAAAAAAATTATTTTTTAGAATTCGACTTAACGAATGCTAAAATTTCTTTTACGCTACATGTTGCTAAACCAATATATTTATCAGCACCACCATAGTACACGTAAAGTGTATCGTCGATAATTACATTTCCTGTTGGGAAAACACATCCTTTATAGAAACCTTCTTTTTCGTAATCGTGCTCCGGCTCCATAATCCAGTCCTCAGCACGTGCAATTACTTTTGTAGGATCTTCAAGATCTAATAAAGCAACTCCAACACGATAATAACCTTCTCCGCCGTTTTCAACACCATGATAGATTACTAACCATCCTTCTTCAGTTCTTAACGGAGGAGTTGATCCACCCACTTTTTCTTCCCAGGTACCATTGATACCACCAATAAGCATTGTAGAAGGCTCGTTCCACACCATTAAGTCATCAGAAAAACGAATCCAAATAGCTGGTTTCTCCACGCCATAACCTTCGCCAATCCATTGTTTAGGGCGGTGAAGCATGGCGTATTTGCCGTTAATTTTCTCTGGGAAAAGAATTACATCACGGTCATCTAAATTAGTATCGGTTACACGACCCAAACGACGCCAGTTTTTAAAATCTTTAGTTACTGCTAAAGCTGAGTTAGCAATATTGTCTTTCATCACTGCAGGTGAGTGCTCGTTAGTTTCTGGTAAAAGAATAACATCGTGAGCAAATTTCCAATACTGACCTGGGTGATGTGGACGATATGCATAAGTTACATAAAAGTCATCGCCAAATTTAACAATACGAGGATCTTCAACGCCACCTTGATCAGGACCGTCAACAGAAGGACCAAAAGTAGGCTCATCAGAAACTCTTTCGAAGTTTACACCATCAGTACTTACAGCAGTACCCATGCGAATATAATGTTCTTCATCGTCACCTGCGGCGCGATAAAGCATAGTAAATTTTCCGTTTTCGTACCACACACCTGGGTTACATACCACAAGGTTTTCCCATGGATTTGTTGCGTGAGGTTTTAAGATTGGGTTGTTTTGATGTTTCGTTAATTTCATCTTTTCGTATTATTAATTTTAATATTTCTTAGTTTGATATTTAAGAGCTCCTTTGTTTTTTAATGTAAAAACTAAGGAGCAATTGTATTTTATATGCTACTGCATATTTGTTAAGATTATAACTGATTGTGCTGCTACGTTGATATTGTAGTTGCTGAAATCGATATTTATATTCTCTTCACAAGGAATTGGAAATCCTTCAGCATCAGTCTCGCCTTCGAATGAGCCATCACTTTTAGATATATATTCGAATTTGTTTACGCCTGAGAAATCGAAACTTACTTCAGCTTCAATATTAATATCTGGATAAGATACCACGTGCGAATTAACAATGGCCATGGTATATTCACCACCTTTTTCGGCAACTACGGCACGTACCCCTTTACGGTTTGGTAATTCAACTTCGTAGATATTTGATTCAGCAGGGAAATAACGACACAATAAAGAAACTGGGAAATAGAAAGGACGTAACTCTTCGTCTTCAGCACTTTCAAAGGCCTCTTCGCCAAGAATATTCCAGAATCCCCATCTTTTTAATTTCTTTGAATTATTTCCTTCTGGCTGATTGTACATGGCATCATCCATATCCCACACCAATGCGCCTGAAAAACCAGCCATCATGGTTTGAATAATTGCATCCGATACATCTACTCCATAAAAACCATCGTAGATAAACATATTACTATCATCTGAAGCGTATTTATCTGCATCAATTCTGCTTTGATTCTCATCTTGTAAATCTGCATCAGCATCGTAGTACTTTAGGCCAATTTCGCCCATTACAATTTGCTTTTCGGCCGGTGCTGCTTTTCGGTATGCTTCAAGAACACTCATATACCCGCTTCCATTAACCACACTTTTGGTTGGATAAGTATGAATTTCGTACATGCCCATATCATCGCCAAAATCGGCTGCTGTTCTGGTAATCCAATTTGTAGCATTGGCATCGCTAAACACAGCAATATCAGGCCCTGCTAACTGCACTTTATTTATCAGTCCGCTTTCTACTAGCTTTGCATGATATTTCTGCGCTACCGTTTTCCACAAGTTATAATCAGAATTGGTTGATGACCAATCTCCGTTTGGCTCATTAACCATATTGTAGTGCTTGATACAAGTATAACCACGCTCATTAATAAGCATGTCTAAAAACTGAATAGAACGATCTAACCATTGCTCATCAATGTTATTTCTATCTCCATCGATAAACTGGTGGCCCCACTCGCCAAACATCACTGTTATGTTATTATCGGTACAATATTGCAGCATATTATGGAAGGCTGCAGTAGACTTTTCTGGTGTATACTCACCATTGGTAGTATAATTCCAATTGGCATCAATCATGATTCGGATAAAAGGAGGACGCATAAAATCAATGCGCTTCTTCATTTTTGCCCAATCTGCATCGTTAAAGTCATTTGAGCCGGTCCACTCTTCGATAATATCGTAACCGCCCCATTGTGCTCCATTACCAATAAAATTGGTAGAAATTGGAGTGGTATTTTTGATAACGAAAGCCGCAGCATTATTATCGGGCATACCGCTTGAAGCGTCATCTTTACATGCCCACAGGGTGCCTACAGCAATGCAAATACTAACTAATATTAATAACTTCCTCATATTACTCTCGTTTTTTTATTCGTGATTTAAAACCATTTGCAATACGTATTGCAAATGGTTTATCTGGATAATTATTAGTTTGCTTTTACTATGCTATAGTTTATGTATTTACTTAAGTGCGCAATTATTTGGTAATTCTGACGGATTTCATCTTCCGAATTCCATTCGTCCCAACTGAAGCCATCAAACTCATCTTCCAACGCAGCTTTTATAGTAACTCCACTATTGCTATAATCTAAATCCATAGTAACAGACTCTCCACCAACTGTAAGAATTAATTGATTGGTTTCTCTATCTTGTTTCCAAGTACCAGAACCTGTTGGGAATTGGCGCATACGCTCGTTAAAATCCCAACCTTGTGCAGTATTTGTAAACTCACCAAAAGCGCCATCATTACCTGCCTGATGTTCAAAAGTACCTTCGGCAAAACCATTGTTGTTTTTGTTAGTTACTGCAAATACAAACTGGTTATCCATCTCAGCTTGTAAACCAGGTAAGGCATTTTCACCTAATAAATTAAGCGAACCCCAATATCCCCAATCGTCCCATGAGAAGAAATCGTATGAAGTTTCAATTCCTGAGATATTCCAAGTTCCCTCTAAAGAAATATACGATGGTGTTATTTCAATAGTCCATTCAGCAGTTTCACCACTTTCAGAAGTAACGTTTACTTTAGCCTTAAAATCATTAGAAAAATCAAGTTTTGAACCTATCTCAATATTTGAAGTAGCTGCGTAAGAAATTCTATAATCTAATACCTCAACACTTGATAAATCGCTAATTTCATTCATATCAACTGTAAGACTTACATATTTTTCCTCTTCGTTGATATACTGATCTCCCTCTTGCTCTTCTAATAAAATGTAACTAATGCTATTACCCGTTTGAGGCTCATAGTTTTTAGTTAAAACATACCACATTGGGTTTGACATATGTGCCAACTCTTCGTAAGTATAATCTGTGTTATCCCAATCAAAATATTCAGGTGTATAAGGGATGGCTGCATTAAATTTAAGCTCTTCTGTCTCTTCTAAAATTTCAAGATCGATTGTATACTCTGCTCCATCTTCACTTGTAATGATGATTTGATTGCGAGTAAAATCGCGTAACCAAGTACCTTCACCTGCCGGAATTTTTCTGAAACGTTCGTTAAAATCCCATCCTTTTGAAGCGTCAGCAAAATCACCAAACTCACCATTCGGACCAGCATCGTGAATATAAGTACCTAAGGTATTTCCATCTTCGTCAGAACCCATTAAAACAAAGGTTATGGTGTTATCAAATTCAGGCGATACAGCTGGTAAATAATCAGCAATTGGTACTGTTTTATCCCATCCCCAGTCTTCCCAGGTAAATAAATCACAGTACATTCCTATTTCTCCAATATACCAAGTACCTTCAATATCAGATGAAAAATCGTGCATTTCAACAATCCACTCTAGGTCTTTTCCTTCATCAGATACCACTGTTATTGTAGTAGAACCTGTTGTAAAATCGAGCCCACTTCCGATTGTGGCGGACGAAGTTGCTTTATAGGCTAACTGGATATTTTTAATTTCAACATTTGATATATCTTCAATATCCTCTTTAATAGTGTACACCTTAATTTTAGCGTCGTCAAAATCGCGTGTTATCACTGCTGTACCTAATTGACCTTCTAATTGTAGTACCTCAATGTTACACTCTTTACTCCAACCTCCATCATTGATATCTTTAAGGAGATCTTGTTTACAAGCTCCTAGCACTACAAGTAGTGCTAGAGCTAATATGCTAAGTATTTTATTCATATCTGTTTTAATAAGAAGATTGATTAATTAGGAATATTTGGATTTAGATCCTTCTCTTTTTGTGGAATCTCAAAAAAGGCAGCATCATCTTCGCTTAGTGTAGCATTAGGAACATTGGCTGTAACCGATGCCGTACGACGAAGATCATATAAACGTTGCGCTTCAAATGCGAATTCATACTTACGCTCTTCAATAACCGCTTGTCTGAATTGTTCTAAACTCATTCCTGAAAGTGGGTTAAGTCCAGCTCTACCCCTTACTCTGTTTAACCACGATAAACCTTCACCTGGCCCCACAGCCTCTGCATATACCAATGCGATATCTGTGAAACGGATCATAAAAGGTGTTACACTTGTTTTTTGATTATCAGAAGTGTGATCAACATACTTCACTGAGAAACGGCTTAAAATAGTAGTGATTGTATCACTCTCTGGAGTTACACTTCCTGTAATAACACCATTCTCATCGTATATATCGCCTTGAATAAATGATTTTCTCAAATCACCCTCTTCAAAAGAATTGTAAAACGATTCCTCTATCTCAAAAGAACCAAAACCATTTGCCGTTTTTATAAACTCCTCTGAATTAGGAACTTTTAAATGATACGCACTACCAGCTCCATTGGGTAAAAATAACATTGGTATTTTAGAGTACTCACCTTCATCAACACCAGATTTATCCATGCTTAATAGCCAAATATGCTCCTGACCATTTTTCTTATTCACATCGTAAATAGTTCCTAAATCCTCTTCAAAACCATAAGAGCCTGATGACATTACTTTACCTGCCCACGTAGCTGCCTGAGCATACATATCGTTAGCATCCTTAGCCATTGTGCGGTATCCTGCAGCATTATTTGCTTTACCTGATGCTATGGTTATGTAAACCTTTGCTAGTATAGCTTGAGTACCAACTAAATCAAAACGACCTTCAATTTTATTTTCCTTAAGAACCTCCGTGGCAGCCGTTAAATCCTCGATAATAAAATCGTATAACTCATCAAAATCCTCTGGCATTGGTAGTATAGCCTGGTCAATTGACTCAACTATTGACTTAGATAGAGGAGTTAAACCAAAAACTCGCACTAAGCTAAAATAACTCCATGCTCTAATTACCTTTGCTTCGGCAATAAAAGCTTCCTTATATTCATCAGAAAAATCACTATTAGGCACCTTTGAGATGATTGCATTGGCTCTGTTTATACCGATGTAGCAATATTTATAAAAGTTTTCGAGGTCAAGGTTAATACCATGCGACTCTGTATTCCAATTATTTAAATTATGCCAATCTACTGACTCGTCATTTTTAAGATCTACAAGATCAGCCGGTAATTCTCCAATACTGAAAATACCACGGTGATACTCAATAAAATTGAAGGTATTGTAAGCATAATAAATAGCTGCTTCAGCATCTGATACCGATTTGTAAAAATTATCGTCGTGATAAATTCCCCTTGGGTTCTCGTCAAGATTACATGACGAAAACAATACCGTTAGGGCTAGTACTATTTGTATATATAATTTATTCATGATAACTGTTTATTAGAATGATACATTTAGTCCGAAAGTGAATCCTCTTAAGAGTGGATAGCCACCATTGTAGATACCATTTAAGCCTACTTCAGGGTCGTAACCTTCGAACTTACTCCATGTAAATAAATTGGATGCATTTACATACACTCTTGCCGATGAAATAAAATCAACCTTATTAACATCAAAAGTATATCCTAACACGATGTTTTGCAGACGAACAAACGAACCATCTTGGATAAATGCATCACTAAATAAGTACTGACGTGTTGCATTTAAACTAGGGTATAAATTGGTTTGATTATCAGGAGTCCAACGTAGTGGTTTAGCATCTGGCTGATTGAAACGATCAACATATATTACATCGTTACCAAACACACCATTAAAGAACATAGATAAATCCCAATTCTTATAATTTAAATCAAGTGTTAAACTTGCCATAAAATCAGGATTAGGATCTCCGATGATTGTTCTGTCATCAGGACTAAGCATTCCGTCTCCGTTTAAATCTACATATTTAAACTCACCAGGTTGCGCTTGCTGACCAGTAAGACCTGCTGCATGTCCCTCTTCAACAGATTGTATAATACCATCCGTTTTATAACCATAAAAAACATTTAGTGGCTGACCAATAGCTAACAATGTTGCACCTTGACGAAATTGATCGATATAACCATCTCCTCTAAATCTGAATAACATTCCGGTATTCGGATCGGTTTGTAAACCTGACTCTTCAGCTGATCCAAAATCAAGAACCTCTGTACGGTTGCGCGAGAAAACAAAATTAGCGTTTAACGAGAAATCTTTAGTATTTACTACGTTAGCATCTAAACCTAACTCAATACCTTGATTTTGAATAACACCATTATTCATCAACACTTTATCGTAACCTGATGAAAGTGGAAGGTTTACTAGATCTAATAAATCCTCTGTTTTTTTATGATAGTAATCGAAGTGACCACGTAAACGTCTGTTGAAGAAGGCAAAATCAAGACCAATATCTAATTGCTTTGTAGTTTCCCACTTTAAGTCAGGATTTGACAAACCATGCCACTCCACATACTGCCAATAATCACCGTAACGTCCACCTTCATATCCAGGACCAATTCCTGTGTTCCACGATCCGTTTGAATAATATCTTTCACTTCCGTATCTACCAATTCCACTATATGGATTAATATCTTGGTTACCAGAAACACCATAACTCACGCGTGGCTTTAATTCATCAAAAACATTTAAGTCTTGAATCCACTCTTCATTATGCATTTTCCAACTTGCAGCTCCAGATGGGAAATAACCTGTTCTATTATTAGCACCAAATTTAGATGATGCATCTGAACGAATTGTACCGGTTACTAAGAAACGATCGTCGTAAATATAATTTACTCTACCATAAAAAGATAACATTCTTTCATTCTCGTAATAATTACCAATCCTATTCATTGAAGGATTACCTGTTCCCATATTTCCGTTTCCTAATGATTCGTTTACAAAATCAAAAGCACTTAAATCGGAAGTATTGCGTGTAACATCGCGATACGAATGACCCGCCATTGCAGTAAAATGGTTTTTATCATCGAACCATTTATCGTAAGTAATATAGGTTTCTGAAAGTAACTCGTGGCGCTCACTATTATTTACATAACCTGCACCATTATTAAAGAATCCATCTTCGGTATGCTGACTGTGATTATATGCATTATTGATTGAAGATTGATATCTGTAATTTAACTGGCTACTTATAGTAATATCAGAAGTAATATTATAATTTAAACCGTAATTAGAGATATAATCAACGCCTTCTGTTTTATTATCTACTAAGTTTAAACGAGCCAATGGATGCTCAAAATCCTGCTCGAAACTTTTAAAATAATCGCCATCAGGTCCATAGACTGGCCAAAGTGGATTTCTCCAATAGGCCAAACCTTCATTTCTGTCTCTGGCATCCTTTGAAAAGATTTGAGAGGTAGAAACCGTTAACCTATCGCTAAACTTATGCTGTATGTTTGCCGCTATATTTACTTTTTCGTAATCGTCGCCAACTTGCATACCTGTTTCTTTCACATAGTTTGTTGATAAACTAAACGATGTAGTTTCGTTAGCACTACGTAAAGAAACCGATGTGTTATTTGACACAGGTGCATTTCTAAATACTAAATCAGCCCAATCCGTATTATGATTCCATGCCCCTGACTCAATTTCAGAAATAGACGGGTAATATACACCATTTGCATTTGGCGCTCCTATATATAAAGGTGCCAAACCTGCATTTGTCATTTCTTCATTACTTAAGCGTGCCATTAAAGCTGGATCTTCCCAAGTTAAAAGAGTAGAGCTAAACTGGTTAATGGTTGTTTGTTGGTGCACTTCAACCTTCATAACACCCTCTTTTGCTTTTTTAGTAGTAATCATGATTACCCCATTAGCTCCACGAGAACCGTAAATAGCAGATGCCGATGCATCTTTTAATACCTCCATCGACTCAATGTCGTTAGGGTTAATTTGCGATAAATTACCAGCCTCGCCCAATGGAAAACCATCAACAACAACCAAAGGAGCATTACTACCATTAATTGAGCTACCTCCACGAATACGTACATCAGATCCACCACCAGGCTCTTGTGATGAATTAATTACCTGCAAACCAGTTACACGTCCTTGTAAAGTACCCTCAACCGAATTGGCAGGTATAGAAGACAATTGTTCTGTTTTTACTGAAGTTACAGATCCTGTAACATCACTTTTTTTCATAGAACCATAACCAACAACCACAACCTCATCAATATCTAACACTTCATCCTTTAAGATAACATCAATGGTTGTTTGCCCTCCTACTAGAACTTCCGAATCAAGAAGTCCAATTGAAGAAAACATCAAAACAGCTTCCTGAGAAGAAACCTCTATCGAATAATTACCATCAAAATCGGTAATAGTACCTCCAAAAGTACCTTTCTCCACAATATTAACTCCAGGTAGTAATTCCCCAGAAAAATCCCTCACGGTTCCTGTTACTCGCACACTCTGCGCCACCCCTACGGAAGAGAAGCCGCAAAATAACATTGCGAGAAAAGCAACATTCAATACCCAATTTTTTTTATTCATATTATTATAAAAATTATGAAATGCCTTCACAGACATTAACATCTATTTAAGAAAAAATTAACTCCAACTTTTTAAAATAACAAACACTACAAATAAGACTAATTTATAATGATATAATGAATTTTTCACTTAGGTATTTAGGAACACAAACACACTCAATGCTTGATATACTTGACTTTGCAATTACTATGCCAAGTTATACTATAAAGAACAATTAACCACAACTATTTTAACACACAGCAATACTTACAGGACTAAATTGAGATATTGACAATAACGACGATGGGTATAATTGATTATTACTTAACAAGTTTATGAACATTTATTAACATAAATAACAAATAATCATAAAAAGGTTTTTTTCATTTAAGGAGTAATTTAACTCACAAAACAAACCTTCATAAAGAAGTTATTACTGGTATAAACAAAAAAAGGCTGCCTCTATTGAGGCAGCCCTACACAACAATATATAAATTGTTAGTTTTTTTTAAAAGAAGATAGCGTACATCACAAAACAAGCGATTACAAGCCCTAATGAAATAATACGGAAATTTTTATACCAAACTACACCTTTTAGTTCTTTGGTTTCGTCAATCCAAACTTGTTTAGTCCATGTATTTGCAGCTACTTGTACTGGGTTTGGAGGAGGCGTCATCAAACTTACTACCACATTTACAAGTACACTAATAACCAATACAATTGGAGCTAACAATAAGAAATGTAGCCCAATTGGCATGTCAAATACATATTTAGCAATCATTATGGATGCGGCTATAAATAAACCTGATATTAAGCCCCAAAGTGCACCTTTGGCATTTGAACGCTGCCAAAATAAACCCAAGAAAAAGGTTCCTACAATTGGCGGCGCTAAATACGAAACTACCTCTTGATAATAAGACACCAAAGAATCGAAACGCTGAATAAAAGGCGCCCAGAATATTGCAATCACCAATACTACCATTGAAGTGATTCGCCCTACTTTAACCAACTTTTTGCTATCTGCATTTTTATCAAAACGTTGATAAAAGTCCATTGTAAATAAGGTAGAAACCGAACTTAAAGTAGCACTTAATGTGGATGTTAAAGCAGAAATCATAGCTGCTAAAATAACACCGATCAGTCCCACTGGCAATAATTTCACAATCATTCGAGGATAAACCTGATCAGTATTAATTCCGAATTGAGATTTAAGTTCACCACCTGGAATAATATCCATTGGTAAATTTTCAACTCCAAACAAATTAATACCTCTACTAATTAATCCCGGTAGGATAAAAATAAATAATGTAAATAGATATAGGAATCCTACAAACAAAACCCCTTTTCTACCGTGATCGATATTTTTTGCTGAAAGCACACGCTGTACCATAACTTGGTTATTGGCCCAGAAATAAAATCCTAAAATAGGAATACCTACCCACATACCTAGCCAAGGAACTGTTGGATCATCGAGCGGACGCGTAAGTTTTAACCAAACACCGTCGCCAAATCGATTATACAACTCTTCCCATCCACCAATTTCGTGTAAGGCAAAGAAATAAAGAATACCAGAACCTATAATTAAGATAATGGCCTGAATCATATCTGCATTAATAGCCGATGACAAACCTCCTACAATTGTATAACTACCCGCAACAATTGCCATAATTACAATTATCACAAATAAATCTACCTCGGGGAAAATTAGTTTAATTATTAACGCCCCCGTATATAAAGTAGCTGCAGCATCTAAAAATACATTACCAAAAATTGTAATGAATGAGAAATAGTATCTTGATGTTTTATCAAATCGCTTCTCTAGAAATTCAGGCATCGTAAAAATCCCTGACTTTATATAGAACGGTAAAAAGAACAAGGCAAAGAACACCATTACCAAAACCGAAATCCAGTTATAGTTAAAAACAGCAATACCCGTAATAAAACCCTCACCGGAGTGCCCCATAAGAGTAGAACTAGAGACACTGGCTGCAAAAAGCGAAAGACCAATAACAGGCCATTTCATATTACGCCCTGCTAGGAAGTACGAATCCGAATCGTCGCTTTTACCATTGCGTAATGCCCACCATATTATACCTATTAAAAAGGCCGCAATGATGGCTATATCTATTGAACTTATATTTATCATTATTAATATTTTAAAGAGGTAAGAAGAACAAAACTCTTGGCAGGAAGAATAACTTCGAAATTATTACTTGCTTTGATATTTGACGCCACAGCCATGGGAAAACCATTGTCATCCACCTTTGAATTACCCTCTTGGTAAACAAACTTTTGAAGGTGAGTAGCCATTGATAAATCAAGAGCAAGAGTATCTTGAACGCTTGAATTATTAACCAAAGCAACTGTGATATCTTCATTTAAAACTCCGGCTGTGATACGAACACCATCTTTACCAGAAGCATCCGTATTTACAATTGCACTCCCCGTTGGGAAGTAACGACACATTAAAGACCAAGAATAGAACCAAGGGCGGATATTTTCGTCCTCTGGATTATTAGCTAACTCTGTGCCTAAGCTATTCCACATGCCCCAACGCTTAATTTGGTGCTTAAACCCTAAATCATCTAAGGTATGCATCGCATCATCTAGCGCCCAAGCTGCCGCCCCTGAATAACCCGCATTCATACTTTGAATTAAAGCATCGGCCATATCCACTCCATAACTATAATCATACACCTCCATTTGGCTATCTTCACACGCAAAAGGGTCTGCTTTAGCGCGCGCTTGATTTTCTTCACTATTGCGACTAAAACCTAATTCGCCAAATATAATTTGCTTACCGGCGTCTTTAGCATACTTAGCGATATCGCCATGGTATTTTTTAAAACCACCTGATCGAACCAATTCATGGTCGGTATAATCATGCACTTCGAAAATACCAATTTCGTCACCTAATTGCTTAGCTGATTCTTCAACCCAACCAGCACCTGTGTATGTTGATCGTGGATTATCGTAACGAGTTACAGCATCGGGTCCAGCTACTGATATTTGTTTATCTAAACCTTTTTCTTTTAAAGCTGACACTAACATTTTAACACCCTCGCTCCACTCAACAAAATCGCCTTTTACACTAGCCCAATCGCCGTTTGGTTCGTTAACCAAATTATAATACTTAATACAGGTATATCCTTTGGTATTGATTAAATAATCGAGATAAGCCACAATGCTATTGATCCATTTAGGATCGTTGGCACCAAAAAACTTATCGGAATGACCTGCATCTTTATCGTGCATTTTATAGGGCGTTCCCCATTCGCCTATTAAAACCGTAATATTGTTTTCTTGGGCGTAATCAAATATTTTTTCAACTGCTTTTACCTCCGGAGTATCGAAATCGAGAATTGGATTGCCTTGCTTATCAAACCCAACCATATAACGCCAGTTGGCCTGATCGCAAACTCTAAAAAGCTTCGGTTTCATGTAGTTTAGTCTAGTGAAATTCATATCCCACTTTTCGTCAGTCATTAACTTCCCCCAAACAGCATTCTCTGTATCTGCATGCGGATAAGCCGACCACTGAACTCCATTACCAATAAAATTGGTACTAATTACTTCACTGGTTTTTATTTTAATCACATCTGCATTTTCATGACTACAGGCAGCAAACAACATTACCACAAGTAGCATTGAAATAAAATATCTCATCTTAAATTCTTTTCTATTACAATTGATTATTAATATCCTAAGATTGAAAGCATCTCAGTAGCATATCTTCTACCTAACTTTCGCACACCCGCAGAGTCAAAATGCACATTATCTTCACTAACGCTACATTTACTTGAAGAAATAACATGGGCCGTAGGAATAGTATATGGTAATGTATTAATGATTGTATTCATACTTGAACACTGTCCTCCCATATCAGCATGCACAACTTCGCCAGCTAACAAAGGAACATCTTCTGCATTAAGCGACAAATCACGCAACATATTATCGTATACTACCTTTACATACTTAGGCCAGTTCTGATCTCTTTCGTTGGTTTCGCCCTGATGCAATAATATGCCCTTAATTACACCATCCTTTTGAGCTTGCTTTGCTAAGCTTATCAATCGCTCATAAGGATTACCTCCGTAAGCATTCACCTGATCAATAAACCATTGTGCCGGATAAGAATCTGTATAATCTTGATAAATTGCTTTGTCGAATAAACGAATATCAGAACCACCAACAGCAACACTAATTACACCTACCTCAATACTATCTGGTGTACAAGCAGCCATGGTTCGTCCGAAATAATCAGAAGGTGACAACCTTGCCCAACACTGACTTAAAGGGGGTACAGCATCGTACCAATTCCCTATTTCTCGTCCGTTTTTATCACAATCAGTAGAAGCCATTACTTTAAACCCTTCAACCGGAAGCTTATCCTGCTCCTCAATATCGGCAGAGCCCTCCATATTAGATTGTCCGAAACATAAATAAATATGGAAATTAGGATTTTGAGATTGCATATTTACCGCAATTATAAGAAATAAAACAAATGTGATTAATCTTGATTTCATAATAAACTGATACTTTAATTAAAACAAAGCTTACCTCATGCAAGGTAAATGCAAACGAGGTAAACTTTGTGTTTATTTTTTTACAATATTAAGCTAATTAAATAATAGAGCCCTAAATAACAATATCGTATTGGGATTTCATCCCAAACCCGACTTCATTTTTTATCTTGATACAAAAAACAGAAGCAAAAAAGATCAAGGCTGCTTTTCAAATAGTTTTCTTATTTAACTCAAGCTTAAGTGCGAACGGGTGATTTTCGAGCACAGCTCTCAACTTCCCGTTCTTTCTAAAGCTTTCATCAAAACGAAACCCATTCGAAAAAGAGGCCGTTAAACGAGGCGCATAAAACAACCTCTTTTAATGCTAATCACGTATACACTATTTGATAAAAATATTGTGCAAATTCAATTAGAATACTCTTACTAAATAAACTCAATATTTCAACTATCCTTTTTTAACAAAGTCTAATATTTCAGAAACCTTACAAGTAGCTAATCCTACATATTTATCAGCTCCACCATAATACACATATAATGTATCATCAACAATTACATTACCTGTTGGAAAAACACATCCTTTATAGAATCCTTCTTTTTCGTAATCGTGCTCCGGCTCCATAATCCAATCCGAGGCACGTGCAATTACTTTGGTAGGATCTTCTAAATCCAATAAAGCAACCCCAACTCTGTAATAACCCTGTCCACCATTTTCTACACCATGATAGATTACTAACCAACCATCGTCGGTTTTTAACGGAGGGGTTGAACCACCAACTTTCTCTTCCCAAGTACCATCAATGCCACCAATTAGCATTGTACTAGGCTCATTCCAAACCATTAAATCTTCTGAAAAACGAATCCAGATCGCTGGTTTATCAACACCATACCCTTCACCTACCCATTGTTTTGGGCGGTGTAACATAGCAAACTTTCCGTTTATTTTTTCTGGGAAGATAATTACATCTCTATCATCTAAGTTACTATCTGTAACTCTACCCAAACGACGCCATTTTTTAAAATCTTTAGTTACCGCCAAGGCTGAGTTGGCAATATTATCTTTCATTACCGCAGGAGAATACTCATTGGTTTCTGGCAATAAAATTACATCGTGAGCAAATTTCCAATATTGCCCAGGGTGATGCGGACGATATGCATATGTTACGTAAAAATCGTCGCCAAACTTAACGATGCGAGGATCTTCAACTCCACCTTGATCAGGACCATCAACTGAAGGTCCAAAAGTAGGCTCGTCAGAAACTCTTTCGAAGTTTACACCATCAGTACTTACGGCAGTACCCATGCGAATATAATGTTCTTCATCATCGCCTGCGGCGCGATAAAGCATAGTAAATTTTCCGTTTTCGTACCACACGCCTGGGTTACATACCACAAGGTTTTCCCATGGATTTGTTGCGTGAGGTTTTAAAATTGGGTTGTTTTGATGTTTTGTTAGTTTCATAATTATTTTGATTAGGAGATAATTGAAACCACTACAGGTGATTTCAATTATCCTATTATTTTGTCTTACTCGTATTATTTATTTTACCTAAAGGAATTACAATTATTCCTACTCCATATTTGTGTACAAGATGAATGACTCACCCTCAAGTGTCATCTCAACACCACTTTTAAAATCAACACTCATCGCCTTTTCTGCTGGTGCAGCAAAGCCATTTTCATCAACCACACCCACAAAAGTGCCGTCAGCATTAGATTTATAAGTGTATTTATCCATAGTCAGAGACGAAAGAAAATCTGATTTTAAATTGATTGGATAAGTTACATAATGAGAGTTCACTATGGCAACAGTATATTTACCATCCTTCTCACCCATAATAGCGCGAACGCCTTTTTTATTCGGCAATTCAATATCGTAAATAGTTGATCCTGCAGGGAAATATCTACACAATAAAGATGAAGTATAAAAGTACGGACGAATCTCTTCGTCTTCAGGAGTACCACAAAGCTCCTCACCTAAGATATTCCAAAATCCCCAGCGCTTTAACTCCTTTGTTTGCCAATCCGGATTATCACCACTTGGGCTGTTGTACATAGCATCATCCATGCCCCAAACCAATGCTCCTGAGAAACCGGCACGCATAGACTGAATGATTCCATCAGCCATATCAATACCATAAAAGGCTTTATAAATCATCATGTTTGAATCTTCGCCAGCATATGGATCAGCAGCAATAGCAGCTTCATTTTCTGCTTTTAAATCGGCATCCACCTCAGTGTACTTAAACCCAATCTCGCCTAGTACTATTTGTTTATCAGCAGGAGTAGCATCGCGATAGGCTTGTAACATTGTTGTATAATCGCCATTACGAACAATTAATTGTTTTGGATAAACATGGATATCGTACAAACCAATATCCTCTCCTAAATCCTGAGCTGCTTTTGTTATCCAAGTTGCTTCGCTTGAACTATCGAAAATAGCCACATCTGGCCCCATTAATTTAACGGAAGAAAGCTCATAATTTTTCATCTCTGCTAGGTACAAATCTTGTACATTTTTCCATATATCGTAACTACCTTCTGTTGAAGACCAATAACCATTTGGTTCATTAATGATATTAACTGTTTTAATACATGTAAATCCTTTTTCGTTAACCAAGTGATTTAGAAACTTAACAGAATTGGCAATCCAATCCGTATCGATATTTGTAATATCACCATCAGACTCATGTCCCCATTCTCCGTAAGCAACTTCAATGCTTCTGCTTTGCGAGTAATCAAGCATTTTAATCAAAGACTCTGTCTTTGTGGTTTCGTCGTACTCACCATTATTATCATACGACCAACTTGCTCCAGTTAAAATACGCAAGAAAGGAGGTCGCATATAATCAATACGCGTAAATAATTTATTCCAATCGGCATCACTTAATGTAGTTTGGCCATCAAACCAATCTCGTACGTTATCGTACCCACCCCATTGTGCTCCATTACCTACAAAGTCAGTTGAAATCACTTTACTGGTAATGGTTATATCTCTATTTTTTACAATACTATCTGGTGTCCCTTCGTCATTCTGACAAGCCGAAACCGACAGTAACAAAGAAAATATCCCGCTTATTAAAAGTCCTGCTCTCATTGTTTTATATTTTATAACTCCACTTGCAAAGCATATTTGCAAGTGGAATATTTGTTATCTATACTTATTACTTATCGAGATTAATATCGAATTGATAAGACCAACACATATAATTGTCATAGTTATTATAATTCCATGTAGGCTCATTATCTTTATATGGAATTTCAAACTGAAGTGTAACACCTGTATCTGTTGGTACTAACTTTGCAGTAGATGTTATTTCATCCTTTGAAACACCAATAGACATTGTAAGGGTATTTAAATCTAACTCCCAGTAAGACTCCCCAGTAGGAAGTAAATGCCTAAGTTTATAGTTCATATCTACCGTGTCATCATCAGGCATATCATAATCAGCATATTGGCCATCAGCACCCGCATTATTTGTAATTTTACCAAAAGGCTTGCCATCACTTAAGCCCTCTTCAACAATCACCACCTCGTTGTCATATTCCTTAGAAGCATTAACAAAGTCCACGCTAATATCCTTAGTATATTTATCACCCCATTCTTGTTCAACATAAATAATCTGAGAAGGAAGCGACCAAGTGCCTGCTAAATCAGGAGCTACCATTAATTTGATAGTCCAAACCGACTCTTCACCCGCTTCTGAAGTAACGGTAACACTGCTTGTATTTTCTGATGAAAAATCGAGTGTGCTACCCACAACAACATCCGCAGAAGCACCATACGATACTTCAAGCGCTGTAATTTCTATTGCAGAGATATCTGAACCATTATCTGGGATAACCACTACAAGCTGCTTATTTTCTTCATCTACACTAGATTCACCTAGCTGATCCTTCACCATTAAGTTAAGTATAGAGTTACCCGTTTGGGGCTCATAATCCTTAGTAAGTTTGTACCACATTGGGTTAGACATGTGAGCTAATTCTTCATATACCCAATCCGTATCGTCCCAATCTACAAGCTCTGGCAAATAATCTAAAGCACCTTTTAATGCTAGTTCGCCAGTCTCTTTAAACAACTCTAAGTCTAACTCATATTCCTTATCCTTATCATCGGTAATTACAACTTTATTACGAGCAAAATCGCGTAACCAAGTTCCTTTACCCATCGGAACTCTTCTAAACCTTTCATTGAAATCCCATTCTTTACTTTCGTCAGAAAAGTCGCCATATAAGTTATCGTTACCAGCGTTATTTTCATAACTCCCAAAAGGATTCCCTTTTTCATCGGCTCCTTCAACAACAAAACTTATTTTATTATCCAACTCAGGAGATACTGCAGGTAAGTAATCAGCAATCATTACTGTTTTTTCCCACCCCCAATCTTCAGAACTCCACATATCGCAGTACATCCCTATTTCGCCAATATACCAGTCGCCTTCTAAATCAGATACAAATGGTTTCATTGAAATATTCCACTCAAGCTCAGTTCCTGAACCCGAAACTACAGTAAGCATTGATGTTGTATCTGTATTGGCAAAATTTAATATTGAACCAACTTCGTTAGGTGTTGAAGCACCATACGATAATTCAATATCTTTTATCTCTACCTTTGATAAATCTTCGATATTCTCAAACTTTGCATATAAAATTAAGTCCGCATCATCTCCATTTCTATTAATAACCGCAGTACCAATTTGCCCATCTACCAAGAGAGAAATAACATTACGTTCTTTATTCCAATCTCCTTCCTTAATCTCTTTCAAGGGATCTACTGTACATGCAGACATCAAGACTGCAAATACGAGCATACATATATAAATTGTTTTTTTCATGACTCAATAATTAATTGATGTTAGGATTTAAATCGATTTCGCGCTGCGGAATAGGATAAAAAGACAATGCTTCAGGTGTTAGACCAGCAGCCTCAACCACTTTTTCTTGTACCATATTATTTCTTCTTAAATCCCACAAACGATCTCCTTCAAAAGCAAGCTCTCTGCGACGCTCTTCAATAACTAACTTACGGAATTCCTCTTTTGATGGCATAGCATCTAACTCATCTACACCTGCTCTTTTGCGTATCTGGTTATATTGTTTCAACGCTTCACCTCCACTAGCAACAGCCTCAGCGTAAATCAACTGCACATCAGAATAACGAATCAAATAAGGCTTAACACTTGTTTTTTCTCCTTCGAAATCAGCATCTAGATATTTTAAAGTAAACTCATAAGCCACCGTTCCGTCACTTACATTACCAACCAACGTTGTATCCTTCTCGTCGTAAGCTTCTGTGGTCATTAAGTCAACCCTACGTCTATCATCAGAACCGTAACTATTTAATAAATTAGAAGTCGTTTGAAAAACACTCCATCCATCTAAGGTTTTTTCAAATGTATTATCACTATGCTTTACGAAAAATTTTGCACCTCCTAAACTCGGAATAAAATAGCGTGATATTTTTGAGAAATCTCCCTCGTTAGTACCCGTACGATCCATTGACAAAATAAATATATGCTCTGGTCCATCTGGACTATTTATGCTATAAATATTTCTCGGAACAGTATCGTGTCCGTAAACATTTTGTCCGGTTAGAACCAATGCTGAATATTCAGCTGCTTTTGCATACAGTTCATCGGCGCTAGCTTGAAGAACATCATACTTTGGCACACCACTGCTTTTGGCTGATGCGGCATACAAATAAACTTTTGCCAATAATGCTTGAGCCGCCACCTTGTCAGCTAAACCTACAACCCTATTTACATTCAGTAATTCAATGGACTTTGTTAGGTCATCTATCAAGAAAGTATAGACTTCTTGCATATCCTGCGGCAAACCTGTAGTAGTTTGCTCTAATGTATTTATAAAATTTTTCTGTAATGGAGCCAAACCAAAAGTTCGCACTATATTAAAGTGATTCCACGCACGTAAAAAGTACGCCTGTCCAACAATATCATCTACTTCTGATTGCTCAAAACCGCGATCAACTACATTGGCTATTACTGCATTTGCTCTATTAATACCGATATAGGCACTACGATAATATTCTAATAACAAAGTATTTTGTGAAGTAACCTCCCAATTTACCAAAGCCTGAGCATCAGCACCCTCATCAGGTTTTACATTACAATTATCAGTTGGCAACTCACCAAAATAATAATTTAAGGGAGCATAACTTGTTAATGTTAAAGCATCGTAGGCATAATATAAAGATGACCTTGCATCATCTATCGATTTATAAAAGTTATCTGCGGAGTAAAATGATTTAGGCTCTACATCTAAGCCCTCGCAAGAACTTAAGCCCAATACAACAGCAAATCCTAATACTATTTTATTTATTGTTTTCATAATTATCTGTTTTAATATTAGAATGTAAACTCAACACCCATTGTCCACTTTCTCAACCTTGGATATCCTCCCCAATAGATCCCATCACTTCCTACTTCAGGATCGTAACCTTCGAAATTTGTAATGGTAAATAAGTTAGTAGCATTCATAAAAACACGTCCCCTCTTTATCCATGATACTCCAAACTCTTTGATATTGTATCCTAAAGAAAGGTTTTGAAGACGAAGGAAATTTGCATTTTGGATATACCAATCAGACATATATATATTTCTACCTTCTCTTAAACTAGGGTAATCATTCGTCTGGTTATCTTGAGTCCAGCGCAGTGGCATATTATTAGGCTCGCTAAATGCTTTTGTATTTAATACATCCTGACCAAAGCTACTATTGAAGAACATTGACAGGTCGAAGTTTTTATAACTCACCTGTAAATTTAAACTGGCAATTAAATCAGGATTTGGATCACCAATTACTGTACGATCATTTTCGTCGATTACACCATCTTCATTAATATCAACATATTTAAACTCCCCGGCCTGAGCCAACTTACCATCTAAGCCTGCAGCTAAACCATCGGCTTCACTCTGTACAATGCCATCAACTTTATGTCCGTAAAATACTCCAACAGCCTCACCAATTCCTAAAATACTTGGAATTGCTCTATAAGCTTCTATTGTATTTCCATAGAACTCATATTCCATACCCGTATTTGGATCCGTGCTTAAGCCCGAAGTAGAAGCATTTCCTAAACTCATAACCTCATTTTTATTATGAGATAACATAAGTCCTCCAGATATTCTCCAGTCGTTTCTATTCATGATATCACCATCAATAGTTAACTCAACTCCTTGGTTTTTAATTTCGCCATCGTTAATCCACATCTTATCATATGATGATGATGGTGATAACCAACGCTCACGAAGCAAGTCTGTTGTATACTTATAGTAATAGTCGGCCGTTATGCGCAAGCGACGATTAAAAAAGGCTAAATCAGCACCCACATTAACCTGTTGTGTAGTTTCCCATTTAAGGTCGGCATTAGGGATACCTCCCCAAGTCTTTTTACCTGTCTGATCATCCCAATCTACAACATAACCAGGACCAATTGCAGATTGCCAGCTGCCGTTTACATGATACTGATCTTGTCCGTAACGACTATTGATTAAGTAAGGATCAACCCCTTGATTACCCGAGATACCATAACTACCTCTTAATTTAAGCTCATCAAATACACCGAGGTTTTTGATAAAATCCTCATTATGCATTTTCCAACCCAAAGCACCTGATGGGAACATAGCCCAACGATTATTGGCACCAAATTTAGATGAACCATCGGCACGCATAGTGAAAGTAGCCAAATACTTATTATTATATACGTAGTTTAATCTGCCCAACCACGAATGCATTACAGTTTCTGAAATTCCATTCTCAACTCTCTGCTGTTCAGGAGTACCAACTCCGATGTTGCCCGTTCCTAAAGACTCATTTAAAAAACCTTTTGCATAAAGGTTTGAAAATCGAGTTTCGGTATATTGATACGAAAAACCACCCATTGCACTTAAGCTATGAACCTCATTAAAGGTTTTATTATAAGTTAAAAAGGTTTCTGATACAATTTCACTATTCTCCCAATTTTTAATTTCTGCAGCACCGTTATTATTAGTACCATCAGAAGTATAAATTTTAGGATTATAAACATCGCTGATACTACGTCCGAATTTATAATTTATTTGAGATTTAAACTTTAACGATGGTAAGATTTGAGCATCAACAAAAGCAGAACTAATTAAATCGAGAAAGTCATTTGTATTGATTCTATTTTCGGTTAAAGCAACCGGATGATCAAAATCCTGAGCACCAATCATAAAATAACCTTGTTCAGGATCATCGTTATTATAAACCGGGAAAATTGGATTTCGCCAATAGGCCAAACCACCATTATTATTACGGCTACCATTTGAAAAAATAACGTTAGTACCTACAGTAATATTCTCATATAGTTTCTGAACAACATTTAAGTTCAAATTCAACTTACTATAGTCATCCTCAACATAAACTCCTTCATCTGTAAAGTAAGTAGTACTAAAGCTAAACTGCGTTTTATCAGTCTGTGTACGAATAGCCACATTTGTGTTGTTAGAGACAGGATTACGAAATACCACATCATCCCAGCGCGTATTATACTGCCAAGAGCCATCGCTTAATTCTTTTACTGATGGATAATAAATACCATTTGCATCATTCGCACCAATATAAAAAGGCACTAAACCTCCATTTAGCCTAGCCTCATTACTAAGGCCTGCCATCAATACAGGATCCCTCCATAGATTTAACTCTGATGTAAAATCAGAAATAGTGTTTTGTTGAGACACTGAAACCTCCGTTGTGTTCTTAGAGCCTTTCTTAGTAGTGATCATTATTACACCATTAGCACCTCTAGAACCATAAATAGCTGATGCTGATGCATCCTTTAATATCTCCATAGACTCAATATCCTGAGGTGATATTTGCTTAATATCCCCTGCATAACCTATTGGAAAGCCATCTACAACAACTAAAGGATCGTTACCTCCATTTAATGAACTACCCCCACGAATTCGAATAGAAGCACCAGCGCCTGGATCATCAGAAGACATATTCACCTGCACACCTGCACTTTGCCCTTGCAATAGTCCATCAATAGAGTTGGCCGGCTTTGCAGGAAGATTATCCATCTTCACAGAAGCAACTGAACCTGTTAAATCACTCTTCTTTACAGAGCCATAACCAACAACTACTACCTCATCCAAACCCAACATTTCATCTTGTAATACAATATCAATTGTTGATTGATTACCTACTACAACTTCCTGTTGTTGCATTCCAATAATTGAGAACACAACTGTAGATTCAACAGAACTAACATTTAATAAGTAATTACCATCAATGTCAGTAATAGTTCCATTGGTTGAACCTTTCTCGTAAACATTTGCACCAGGAAGTGCAAAACCACTTGCATCACTCACTACTCCTTTTATTGTTCGTTGCTGGGCTGAAGCCAACAAGGAGAACGAACAAAGAGCAAGTGACAATACAATCACCTTAACTTTTTTAAACATTCTTTTCATAAATACCGCTTTTAATAGCTGAGCTTTAGTTTTTTTAATCTTTTTTAAGACATTACAAATGTATCCAAGCTAATGAGGCTTTTATACACAAATTAAGCTATTTTATGGTATTTTGATGAATAGTAAGTCGTATAGAATTAAAAATACCGACACCAGTAAGCTATAAACATCTACCAATCAGCAGTAAGTACACTTTTTAACAACAATGGTTTTATGAATAATTTTATTACATTTGTAGCATAACTAATACTTAATGCTGATGTACCAACGTATAATTAGAGAAATTGCACCTTTATCAACAGATGATTTTTTTGTAATAATGAATCATCCAACTGCAAAATTTGATTTTCCAGTTCACTTTCATCCCGAGTATGAACTAAACTTAGTGCTTAATGCTAATGGTAAAAGAATTATTGGAGATTCCATAATGGACTTTTCATCGGCCGACCTAGTTCTTATTGGTCCTAATACTCCACATGCTTGGACAAGTGAGGATAAGAATGCACAAGTTATTACGATACAATTTAATGCTGAATTCCCGAGCGAACATTTTTTATCAAGAAAGTTAGCGCTACCCATAAAGGAGTTATTAGAAAATTCGAAGATGGGTGTTTTGTTCTCGGAACAAACTACAAAGGAGGCTACAGAAAGGATATTAAAACTATCGAACCAACAAGGTTTTGACTCTGTATTAGAAATGCTTTCATTGTTATATGACTTAGCCATATCTCGTAATAAAACGAATTTATCAAGTCCTTCTTATATAAGACAATTTGATACTTCAAAAAGTAGAAGAATAAAATTAGTTACTAAGTACTTGCACGAAAACATTCACAACTCTATAAAAATAGGCGATGTTGCAGATCTAGTAAACATGTCTCCTTCAGCCTTTAGTCACTTCTTTAAAAAGCGAACGCAACGTTCTTTTACCGACTTTTTAACTGAAATGAGAATTGGAATGGCTGCGCGTTTATTAATAGATTCGGAAAAAAATATTTCGGAGATTTGCTACGATTGCGGATTTAGTAATGTTTCGAACTTTAACCGCGCTTTTAAAACTCAAAAAGGTTGTACACCGAGTGAATTTAGAGCTCAACAGAAATTAGTTTCTATTTATTAAGAGATAGAAAACCTATAAAATAAGAAAGGGAGAAATTACAATATGAGTAATTTCTCCCTTTCTTATTTTTAGATGAGTATTATAATTTACTCATCTGATCTTTTATTAACTGGAGTGTGGATAAATCGGTATTATAAACACCATACCAACCCTGTAGCTCATGAGGAGGATCAGCTACAAAAGCATCCCCTTCGTTCCAGTACTCACCTGGTCTTGGCGGACGTGCCTCACCTGAATATCCCCAAAAGTTTATCCCTTTTATCGAACCTTTTTTATTGATATTTGAAACCATATTATTAAAAACATAGCTATAATACTTATCTCTATCAGTAACTGGGGCATCTATATCATAAGAAAACTCATCTCGAGCTAAACCATACTCTTCTAGCACAATAGGCTTATTTAACTTTGCCGAAACTGAGACATGATCATTCCAATAATCATCAAATTGATTTATCATCTTAGCATAAGCACCTTCCCCTTCACCTGGAGTAAACCAATTCCAGTTCTGAACCCAAATGTGCATAGTTATATAATCAATATCAGCGTAAGCATTATCACGCTCCGCTATCAGACCTTCTTTTACCGATGGTGTATTACCCTCTGAACCTAATGATACCAAATGGTCAGGAGCTAAAAACTTTAACTTTGCAGCTGTAGATTTAATCCAACGCTGAAATGGCTCCTCATTATCGTATCCTCGCGGCTCATTAGCTAACTGCCAAGCCATAATAGTAACATCTTCATTGTAAGATTTACCATTAATCGTATTAGTTCTGCCTAGTACTTTATCGACGTGATTATTATACCATTTAAGCGAATTCTCAGAATTAAAGAACTCCTTAGTATATTCTCCATAATCCCACCAACCAAACTCATCCATTTGTGGATAAGGAATTTCACCTGCACCATCCCACTTCAGATATTGAGAGAAACCCCCACTCCAAGTCCAGAAATTACTTAAAACCATAACAGCCTTCATATCTCGCTTGGCCATTTCGCTTAGTAAGAAATCCAAGCCTTCGAACAAAGCCTCATCATAAACCCCAGGACTAGTCTGTAAAGCCGGCTGCATACAAAATTTAGAAGTCGCATCGGCTTCACAACCTGCCATTACACGTAAATTGGTAATACCATAACTTTTAAGTTGATCTAATTCTCGCTTTAACTGCTCACGGTTCCCATACTTCTCTGAACCTAGATGCATACCCTGCCAGTAGTTGGCTCCTGCATAAACATAGGGCTTACCATTTAAATAAAACTGATCACCTTTTACGGTAACAAAATTTGTATTTTCAATATTTTGAGTACACGAACTCAACATAATTTGTACTGAAACAAGCAGCAAAACAATATAACGCATATTTATTTATTTCTAGTTAATTGCAATTTTAGCATTGAGTACAAATATTATAAATAAAGTTTTTTGTTGTTAATAGAATAAAACTAATAAATGATAACATCTTGAATTCATAGGATCTTGCCGGATAAAGACAAAAAGGGAGTAACTAAATATTCTTTGAATATTTATAAATAGTACATTAAAAGTGGGGCAGATTTTATTTGAATTTAGAGATAGCTATTTCGAAACAAGTCTCGGGGAATTAATCCCCGAGTGATGAAAAAATTTAAACGTCAGCTTCTTTCATTGATAATTGAATTCGCTTGCGCGATTTATCTACTTCTGTCACTTTAACCTTCACATGCTGATGCAGATGAACTACATCATTAGGGTCACTGATAAAACGATCAGCCATTTGCGAAATATGAACCAGTCCATCCTGTTTTACACCGATATCAACAAAAGCACCAAACTTTGTAATATTAGTGACAATACCAGGCAAGGTCATCCCTTCATATAAATCGTCAATTGAGAAAATACCTTTTTCAAACTCAAAAACCTTAATAATCTGACGCGGATCACGCCCTGGTTTTTCTAGCTCATCAATAATATCCTTCAGGGTTGGCAATCCTATTGTATCACTTATATAATCATTTAATTTAATGCTCTTTCGTTTTTCTGTATCACTTATTAATTCAGTCACAGCACAATTGTTATCCTTGGCCATTTGTTGCACTGTTGCATATGATTCTGGGTGAACAGCCGAATTATCCAATGGATTTTTAGCATCTGTAATTCTCAAAAAACCTGCAGCCTGCTCAAAGGCTTTTGCACCCAAACGAGGCACTTTTTTAAGTTGAGCACGAGATGTAAAAGCTCCATTTTCTTTTCTGAATTCCACAATATTTTTAGCCAATTGAGGACCTAATCCCGATACATAGGTAAGCAAATGCATACTTGATGTATTTAAATCTACCCCAACTTTATTAACGCACGATTCAACCACACCATCTAATGATGATTTTAAAGCATTCTGATCCACATCGTGTTGATACTGGCCTACACCAATCGATTTTGGATCTATCTTCACCAACTCGGCCAATGGATCCATTAACCTGCGTCCTATTGATACAGCACCGCGAACTGTTACATCGTACTGCGGAAACTCATCTCTAGCCACTTTACTTGCTGAATAGACTGAGGCGCCATCTTCACTTACCACAAATACTTGTATATCCCTATTGTATTTCAAATTACGAATAAAGCTTTCCGTTTCGCGCGAAGCGGTTCCATTTCCAATGGCTACTGCCTCAATTTTATAGGCATCCACCATTGAAGATATTTTTTTGGCTGCTACTTTAGTATCGCGCTGTGGCGGATGTGGATAAATATTTTCGTTATGCTGTAAATTTCCTTGCGCATCAAGACAAACTACCTTACAGCCTGATTTAAAACCTGGGTCGATAGCCAACACTCGTTTTTGCCCCAAAGGTGACGACAATAATAATTGACGCAAGTTTTTCGCAAACACATCAATGGCCTCTTCATCTGCTTTTTGCTTTGACAAATTAGAAAACTCTGTTTCTATTGAAGGAAATAACAATCGCTTACAAGCATCAGTTATTGCTAATTGAACTTGATTAGAAGCTTCGGTGTTTCCTTTCACATAAAAACGATCCAAACGCTCTTGAATTCTTTCTGCATCTGGGGTGATATTAACTTTTAATATACCCTCCTTCTCTCCGCGTCTAATAGCCAATAAGCGATGCGACGGACACTTTTTTAAGGCTTCACTAAATTCAAAGTAATCACTATACTTTGCACCTTCAACATCTTTTCCCTTAACCAATTTTGAACTTACAACCGCATCTCGTCCATAACCCGATCGAACTATATGACGAACCGTTCCATTTTCACTGATCCATTCAGCAATAATATCACGTGCACCTTGTAATGCTTCATCAATATCAGAAACATCACCTTTTACAAATTGCGCGGCCTTAGATTCCACATCGCGCTCATATTGTTTCATCAATATTTTAGCCAAGGGTTCTAAACCTTTTTCTTTGGCTTTTACAGCACGTGTTTTTCGCTTCGGTTTATAGGGTAGATAAATATCTTCAAGCTCTGTAGATGAGAATGTATTTTCGATTTGAGCTTTTAAATCTGCACTTAAATTCCCTTGCTCTTCAATGGTTTTTAAAATGGTTTCTTTACGTTTCTGTAGTTCTTGTAACTTCTCAAATCGCTCCTTTACATCTGCCACCTTCATTTCATCCATACTACCTGTCATCTCCTTACGATAACGACTAATAAACGGAACTGTGGCACCTTCTCCTAAAAGATTAACAACCTGTGAAACATGCTTCTCTTGTAGCTTTAATTCGTTTGCTATTATGGCAACAATTTGTGTAATCATATATTTTATTGATTGTACTGAATTTACTTATGAAACGCAATTATACCAATAATACATTAAATATTGCAGAGGAAGATTTATAAATAGTTTATGAAAAAAAAATGTGAATAATGATACTGTAAAACTGTTTGCATTACAAAAATCACACAGCTTTATAAAAAAGCAAAGGCTAATGCCCACCGACACTAGCCTTTATACTATCAACTAACACACACATTATTTATAAAGACACAACACTTTATAAACAAATAGAATTCTAAATTTGATAAACAAATATATGCATCACTTTTGATATTCCTTATGTTAATTGACTAACGACACTTATTCATTGAGAAAACCACTTATTTCTGTGATTCACCATAAAAATGAACCGACAAAACTTCACTTATTGATTCATGAAACCTTGTTTTTCAAGTACTGATAACAAAACTTTACTAAAGGCCTCATTATCTGATTTTTTATACCTTATATCTGTAAATACCTGAGCCAAGTGTTCTTTACTATTTTCTAATACAAATTGCTTATTCTCGGGCAACTCCTCTTTTTCTTTATAATAAGCAGCAATCTGTTCATCAGTATAATCCTTATATTTTTCATAATGAACAAGCGATTCAAGTGGCAGACGATCCGTTAACTTCGGATCCTCATCCGGGTAACCGAGAGTAATTGTGGTGATAGGAACAACTCCTTTAGGTAAATCTAAAGTATCAATAATTTTATCAGCTGTATATATTGTTGTACCAAAGTAACATATTCCCAGCCCTTTACTTTCTGCTGCAATACAAACATTCTGTGCAACCAACAAAGCGTCAATCGCACCAGTTACAAATGATAGAAAATTATTGTAACCCGGTTCTGCATTATTTAATTTGCACCATTTATTGAATCGATTATAGTCGGCACAAAAAGTTAATAAAACAGGAGCATTCTTTACTGCTGGCTGATTAAAATGTAATGGAGCAATTGCCTTGCGCATTTCAGTATCTTGACTTACAATGATACTATATACTTGCATATTTCCGGTTGTAGATGCTCTTATTCCTGCATTTAAAATCGCATCAAGAACCTCAGCCTCAACTGCCTTATCCTTATATTTTCGAATACTTTTATGATTTAGTATTGTTTCTAACATAATCCTTTATTTTAAAACAAATATAAGAACAAAAAAGGCCTTTCTAAATAAATAGAAAGACCTTCTTCAATCATCATCAACAAAATATAAATTCTTATAACAAACCTACTTTTTTCATTTCCGCTACTAATAATTCTTTATTATTAGCATCCATTTCACAAAGTGGTTGTCTGTACGTTTCTTTCAATAATCCCATTTCTGCGAGTGCTGCTTTTACAGGAATTGGATTCGACTCGATAAACAATAAATCCATTAAGTTTTGATATTTATAGAATATCTTATTGGCTTCTTTTACATTTCCTTCCATTGATAATTGCATCAATTGTGCAAACTCATTTGGAATAATATTAGCAACTACAGAAATACAACCATCTGCACCAGCATAATTAGCTGAGGTTGATAAAAAATCATCACCGCTATAAACAATAAAATCTTCAGCTGTATTTGCAATTATCTGAGTAAAGTAACTTAAGTCGCCAGCAGCCTCTTTAATTCCTACAATGTTATCAAAATCGTTCGCTAATTTAGCCACTGTATCGGGCGATAAGCCAGCTCCAGTTCTTGACGGCACATTATAAAGTACAATAGGTAGATCAACATTAGTTGCAACCGCTTGGAAGTGATTATAAATTCCTTTTTGAGTTGGCTTATTATAATAAGGCACTACAACTAAAGCAGCATCAGCACCTAAATCTTTAGCTTTTTGCGTTTTTTCAACAGCAGTATCTGTTGAGTTACTGCCTGTACCCGCTATAATAGGAATACGACCATTTATTAATTCAACAGCTCGCTTTATCAATGCTTCATCTTCTGCATCTGTTAAGGTAGGAGTTTCACTAGTTGTTCCACACACCACAATACCGTCGGTTCCATTTTTTAAATGAAACTCAACTAATTTATCATATGCATCCCAATCAATACTTCCATCCGCTAAAAACGGGGTTACAATCGCAACAATTGAGCCTTTTAAACTAAAATTCATATTCTCGAAACTTTATATAATCTGCAGTTATTCAAATCTTGTTTGCAAATATAGTATTTCCTCGATCAATACTAAAAATATGTAGTTAAATAAAACTAGTTTATAACACTTTGTTAAATTTTAAACAATTCGTAAATTTGAAGTCTTTAGAAGTATAACTGAAAACAAAACAAGTTAGATGATTACTATATCGCAAGCTGTTGAATCAATCATAAAAGTAAAGCCTTTTATTGCTGAAGCATTATCCGAAGGTTTAATAAATGTATCAGCCCTTGCCCGAAAAATAAAGCCTGATATAGAAAAAGTTATCCACAAAGAGTGCAATCAAGGTGCTATAGTGATGGCATTAAACAGATTATCTCCCAATTTGGCAAATTCATTTTCATCTGACTTAAAAAAAATGATAAATATGTTGGGCGACATTATTGTCCGTTCCGACCTTACTGATTACACTTATACCAACTCAAATACACTTGTTAAAGGGCATATGAAAGTATTTGAAACTGTAGCTTCACATTCTGATATATTCTATACAATGGTTCGGGGAGTGCATGAATCAAATCTAGTAATCAGTAGTTTATACTCCAATTTAGTTGAAGAACATTTTAAAGGGGAAGAACTTAAAGAAAAGAAGGTAAATCTGTCCGCAATAACATTAAAGTTACACGAGAGTAACAGTCAGGTCCCTGGATTCTATTATAATATATTAAAAGCAGTTGCCTGGGAGGGCATCAATATTATTGAGGTAATTTCTACTTCAAACGAATTTACTATTTTAGTAAATGATGAAGATGTAGATAGAGCATTCTCTGAGCTAAAACAATTAAGAAGAAAGCTTTAACTCACAACAACCAAATACAATTAACAATGGATAAAACAAAAATATTATTTGTATGCCTAGGCAATATCTGCCGTTCGCCAAGCGCTGAAGCCGTGATGAAAGCTAAACTAGCGGAACATAAATTATCAGATAAGTATTATATTGATTCAGCAGGAATTACAGGGTATCACGAAGGTGATTCTGCCGATTCACGAATGATGCAGCATGCAAAAAAGAGGGCATACCAATTAACTAGCATTAGCCGACCAGTAAAAGCAAAAGATGATTTTGCTAATTTCGATTTTATTATTGGAATGGATGATAGTAATATGACTGATTTATTTAATCTCGCACAAACAGATGCTGATATCTCGAAATTAAGTAAAATGACGGATTACAGTATTAAATTTTCAGAGACAAATGTACCTGATCCATATTATGGAGGTTCGCAAGGGTTTGAATTGGTACTTGATTTATTAGAGGATGCATGTGAAGGCCTTATTTCTCAGCTAGAAGAACATAAAAAAAAGGGTAGTTAAACTACCCTTAATATTATTAAATTATCCCTCTTGTTTCTGCCAGTATAATAATTAGCTCAATAATTTCATCATCCGTCATTTCTTTACAATTAAACGAAGCATCATAAAACTGAACATCTGGCACACCTCTCTCAAAATATTCTCTGAACTTCATGCGGCGCTCATCCATTGCCAAAGCTTCTCTTTCGGCCTCCCCAAGAGATATCCCTAAAGTATGACTCAAAATTTCAGCTCTCCACTGCAGTGGTGCAACCAATTTAATATGTATCGATTGCTTAAAGTTTTTAGTGATGGCTTCGGCTGCTCTTCCTACTATTACAACATTTCCTTCTTCTGCAGCATTATGAATAAAATTAGCAATTGTATTCTTTATTTTGGTTTCGCCCGGGTAATAATCTTCAGAAAAGAATAGAGCCAAATTGTCGAAGAAACCTTGTTTTTTATAATCAGACAAGTGCTTTGTTAATTCACTCGATAGTTTTAATTCTTTTGCCGATTGCTCTATGATTTCTTTACTAAGCCATTTCCAATTAGCAGTGCGATTTTCACGAGTTAATTTATCATTGATAACGCGATAAAGCTGTTCACCAATCCTTTTACCAGGGCAGCCATATTCTCTTGAAATAGTAATGACTGGACCTTGTGAAAAATCAACAGATGAAGTAGGTTTAGTTTTCCCTTCTCTTTCTTTCATATATTTTAAAAACACATTATCCATAACTAAATCATTTAAATGGTTAAACTACAAACGTTAGGTCAAATCATCATAATACTTGTCCTAAATAAATAAAATATAATATGTATAAGATAAAAAGAAAATTGAAGTAGTCCAAAAAGAAAAAGGAGAAACTACCGTTTCTCCTTCATATATATTATTGCTGTTGCATTCGCTCTTGCCGCTCAACAGTATGCACCCCTTTTATCCTCATAATATTGTATATCAAATTATTCAAATCCTCAACATTATGGATGTACAAAAAAATATTCCCTTCAAATATACCATCGTGACTTTCAAAATTAATGGATCGCATATTTACGTTCTGATCATCGGAAATTACCTTTGTAATCTTACTTACAATACCCATCTGATCAATACCTGTTAATTTAATAATGGCGAGAAATGATAGTAGCTTATGGGTTGACCATTCCGCTGAAACCAATTTATTTCCTTGGCTAGACATTAACTTTAAGGCAACCGGACATTTTCTATTATGCAGTATTACTTTTTGGTCCTCATCTACATACCCAACAACATCATCACCCGGAATTGGATTACAGCATGAGGCGATTATATAATCATTCTTATCTGTATCATCAGTTAATATTACAGATTTGCGCTTGTCTATTTTAGGTTTCGGAGTTTCCTTCTTTTTTCCGGCTCCAAAAGATAAAGTCCAATATTTTATCCACTTATTCGTGGTTTTTTTACGAAGAACTTTATCTAAATCTTTTAAAGAAATTTTATCTGATGCAATTTTAAAATAAAGCTCGTCTTTTTTCTCAATTTTATAATAGTGCAGAATCTTATCTAAAATACGTTTGTGTATGGTAAGTTTCTTTTTTGATAGTTCGCTTTGAAGCAACTGCTCTCCTTTACTAACAAGCTCCTTACGTTCTTTCTTAAAAACCGATTTAATACTGGTTTTTGCTTTGGCAGTAGTCACGGTAGATAACCATTCATACTTAGGCGTTTGCTTTTCTGAAGTGATAATCTCAACCTGATCGCCACTTTTCAAAACGTGACTGACAGGTACTAATTTGTAATTAACCTTAGCACCAATACATTTGTGTCCTAAATGCGTGTGAATATCAAAAGCAAAATCTAAAACGGTTGCTCCTTTAGGTAATACTTTCACATCACCTTTAGGTGTGAATATTGAAATTTCAGAAGAAAACAGGTTCAACTTAAAATCATCCATAAACTCAAGCGAATCTTGAGATGGATTTTCAAGCAAGTCTCTGATTCTCTGCAACCAATTTTCAAGTTCAGACTCTTTCTCACTTAAACCTTTATATTTATAATGAGCTGCAAAACCACGTTCAGCAATATCGTGCATTCGCTCACTTCTAACCTGAATTTCAACCCACTTTCCGCGAGGACCCATAACCGTAGCATGCAAAGCTTCGTAGCCATTTGCTTTTGGCGTACTAACCCAATCCCTTAATCGATCAGGTTTTGGTTTATAAATATCCGTTATAAGAGAATATATATTCCAGCATTGTGCCTTTTCTGGCAACAGTTCATTACTTCTGAAAACAATCCGAATGGCCAATAAATCGTATATCTCATCAATAGTAACATTCTGCTTCTGCATCTTTGTCCATATGGAAAATACTGATTTTGGTCGAGATTTTATTTCATAATTAATTCCCGCATCATCGAGAATACTTTTAATTGGATCAATAAATTTTTCAAGAATATCTTTATTCTGAAGTTCCTTCGATTCAATTTTGCTAGTTATATCATTATAAATAGAAGGGTGCTCGTACTTGAGACTTAAATCTTCAAGCTCAGTTTTGATGGCATGTAAACCCAAACGATGTGCTAATGGGGCAAACATAAATAATGTTTCACCCGCAATTTTAAGTCGCTTATGCTCGGGCATTGACCCAAGAGTTCGCATGTTATGAAGTCTATCTGCGAGTTTAATTAATATAACTCGGATATCTTCAATCATAGTTAGAAGCAACTTTCGAAAATTCTCAGCTTGAGCTGATTTATTTTTATCGAAAACACCATCTAATTTGGTAAGGCCATCAACAATAGAAGCTACTTTTTCGCCAAAAATATGGCTTAAGTCCTCATAGGTATAATCTGTATCTTCAATTACATCGTGCAATAAAGCTGCTGAAACTCCAGTTGCTCCAAGGCCAATCTCCTCAGAGGCAATTCGAGCAACTTCAATTGGATGAAGAATATACGGCTCACCAGACTTACGTCGAACTCCACCATGAGCTTCATTCGCCAAATCGAAAGCCTTTTTCACCATTTTATACCCATCCTTAGTTTGACACTTAGGACAGTTTTCTATTAAGGATTCAAATTCTTTACGAATTAGCTCTTTTTCATCTTTTTCAGATATACTTTCACTCATCAAATAATATGCTCTTAAAATTTAACAAAAGATAATGAATATCCTTTATAGCCTATTAAATAAAGGCTTGTAACGAATAGCAATTATAAACAAAAATAACTACTTACCTGCTATAACGGTATAAAAGTCTTGTGGATTTAGATATTTTTGAGCCAAAGTTTGTATTTCTTTAGCTGTGATGTTTTTAACCAATTCGGTAAACTTATGATAAAAACTAATATCTGATTTAAATCCCATTAAACCACGATAAGCATCTGAAACTGCAAATGGCCCATCAAGGTTACGTTGTAATTCGCCTAACATATAGTTCTTTACACGAGATAACTCCTCATCAGAAACTAAATTATTCTGCATCTTGCCCATTTCGGCAAATATTTCAGAAACAGCTAAATCACGTTTCTCGGCAACAACTTCTGTAGAAACACCAAAAATACCAGCTTCAATAAATGAAATTGTATAAGAAGAGATACCGTAAGTTAAACCTTTCTCTTCGCGGAGGTTTGTCATTAATCGAGACCCGAAATATCCTCCAAAAACGGTATTTAAAACCTGAAGTGGCAAATAATCTTCATGATCTTTAGTAACCGAGTTTCTCACTATTTTTATGGCACTTTGCTTTGCGTCAGCTTTCTCAACTAAGAAAAAACGCCTTGCTTCTCCCTTTACCTCGGGCAATTTTGGCTCTTCGGGAGCTGCAACACTCCAATCATCACCCCCAAAATATTGATTTAAGAATGACTCCAATTTATCGCCACCTCTACCTGATACAATTACTTCGCATAAGTTTGAAGCATACTGCTTTTTATAAAAATCCTTTAAATCCTCTACTCCTATCTCATCAAAATGATGAACTTTGGCAACTCTTCCATAAGGGTGGGCATTTGTAAATAAGATTTCTTGAGATTTACGGTGCGCTAGAGTTTTTACTTTCTCAGAATCAACAAGAAAATCTTGCTTCTTCTTTGCTAAATATATATCAAATTCATGCTGACTAAATACAGGTCGTTTTACAACCTCTTCTAGAACAGGCAATAGTTTATCTAAGTGTTTGGTTAAGGTATATAAAGTTACTTGAGAATGGTGGTAATTTGTTGACTGCGCAAGAAAAGCACCGTAATAATCTACTTTCTCTGCAATTTCAAAGGAAGTCATATTCTCAGTACCTTCAAGCATTAAGTTACTTGTAAATGAAGCTAATAATGGTTTATGAGATTGTACAACGCCTGCTGGAAAGATTAAATCAATTTTACAAACTTCCTGAGTTCCTCCTTCGATATACTGGACTGGAATACCATTTTGTAATTTAAATTCTTTTGCTGCCAAAATATTTAGTTTCTCTGGCTGCTTATATGTTGGTGCTTCTGCTCTATTAATCATAAATAAAAAATATTACTTACAGGTTTGATGATAATTACTAACTATTTTTCTTTGATTTTGATAGATAATGTAATTTTGAGCAATTGCTCTCAACCAAAACCTTTTTACAACAATCCTGTATTTGTTGTGCAGTAACTTTTCTGTATTTATCAACCTCAGCATTGGCATCTTCTGCTTCTCCTAATAATTCGAACTGTGCTAAATTCATAGCTTTGTTCAAGAAATTAATTTCAGAAAATGTGATGGTAGACTCTACCTTATTTTTAACTTTGTCCAACTCATAATCTGAAACCAACTCTTCTTTTATCATTTCAATTTCTTTCCAAATAGCCTTTTCTGCATCATCGATATTAACATCATCTGATACATGGCCTGAGAAAGTAAATATGCCAGGTTCAACATCGCCAGAAATATAAGCGTGTACATCGGTAAAAAGCTTTTGCTCTTTTATAAGATGTTGATTTAAACGAGAGCTAGTTCCGTTAGATAATACATCGGATAACAGATCCATAGCATAATAATCATCATCACGACGTGCGCACATGTGAAATGACATTTGAAGCATATCTGTTGGCACATCTCTTTCAACCTTAATAGATCTTAATTCTGTTTGAATAGGTTCTTCAGGTAAAGAGCGTGTGGCAACATCACGAGAAGGAATATCGCCAAACCACTTTTTTGCTAATTCATATACTTCATCAGGATCTACATTTCCAGAAACAGATAGAATGGCATTATTTGGTGCATAATGCTTATAAAAGAAACTCTTTACATCTTCTAAAGTTGCCTCTTCAATATGTTTTATATCGGCACCAATAGTCGGCCATTTATAAGGATGCGTTTTGTACATCAAAGGACGCATCAATAAAGGAACATCACCATAAGGCTGATTTAAATAACGCTGTTTGTACTCTTCAATAACAACCTTTTTTTGAACATCTAGTGAATCTTGAGAGAAATCTAACTCTAACATTCTATCAGATTCTAACCAAAACCCTGTTTCAATATTAGAAGCTGGTAAAGTAAGATAGTAATTCGTCATATCATTACTTGTCCAAGCATTATTGTCACCCCCTACATTTTGTAATGGTTCATCATACGATGGAATATTTTTACTACCTCCAAACATTAAATGCTCAAACAAATGCGCGAAACCTGTTTTAAGTTCACTCTCATCTTTAGCTCCAACATTGTACAACACATTAACCGCAGCTAAAGGTGTTGTTTTATCAGGATGAACGATTATTCTTAAACCATTATCGAGCGTATATTTCTTAATTTCTATCATTCTACTTATCTATATTTATGCGCCGACTTGGCTATAAAGCAATATCTGTTAATAGGTTCCCTTATTACTTAAACAAGTAACTACCTCATTGTATTCTTTAATCACATCAGTGATAATTTCTGATACTGATGGAATATCATTAATTAGCGAAGATACCTGTCCGATTTCTAATTCTCCTTCGTCAAGATCTCCCTCAAACATACCTTTTTTAGCACGTCCTCTTCCTAACATTTCTTTTAATTCTTCAGGAGTAGCTCCACGTTTTTGAGCAGCATCTACCTCATCTGAAAATTTATTATGAATTAATCGAACTGGTGCCAATTGCTTCAGGGTTAATACAGTTCCTCCTTCGTTAGCTTCAAGAACTTTGTTTAAAAAGTTTGGATGTGCTGAAGACTCTTTACTAACCGCAAAGCGAGAACCTATTTGAATTCCATCTGCACCCAAGGCTGTAGCAGCTGCCATTCCTCTTCCGGTTCCAATACCTCCGGCAGCTATCAATGGCAAATTTGTTACTTTTCTAATTTGAGGAATTAGAACCATTGTGGTTGTTTCTTCTCTACTGTTATGACCTCCCGCTTCAAAACCTTCAGCAACGATAGCATCAACTCCGCTATCTTCGCATTTTTTTGCAAAACGGCTATTGGCAATAACATGAACAACTGTAATACCAGCTGCTTTTAATTTTGATGTAAACTTTGCAGGATTTCCGGCACTAGTAAATACAATTTTAACCCCTTCTTCAATAATAATATCAATAAGCTCTTCAACATTTGGATATAAAAGAGGAACATTAACACCCCAAGGCTTATCAGTTGCAGTTTTCATTTTAGAAATATGCTCTTTCAACACTTCTGGATACATTGATCCAGCACCTAACAAACCTAATCCACCATTATTACTAACAGCAGATGCTAATTTCCAGCCACTAACCCAAACCATTCCACCTTGAATAATTGGATACTTAATATTAAATAGTTCTGTTATTTTATTACTCATGATTTATTCTTTTATCCAAATTTGAAAGCTAGCAAAGATACCCTTATTAATTTATAATTAATACAAATAAGAAAAGGAATCCGCTATATATTAAACCAAAAAAAAGCCACCCTTGGGTAGCTTTTCATTATATCTTTGATGTAATATTATTTCATCTTAGTTACTTGAACGGCATTAAGACCTTTTAAACCTTGCTCTAGTTCAAAAGTTACTTTATCGTTCTCTCTAACTTCATCAATAAGACCATTAACATGAAAGAAGTACTTTTCCTGAGTTCCACTTTCGCGAATAAAACCAAATCCTTTTGCATCGTTATAGAAATCAACTTTACCATTTCTAACCGAAGGCATAACTTCTTTACCACCTTTAGGTATAGAAATTTCGATTGTTGATGCATCAATTTTTGTTTTTGCTGCTGGATCCGGAGGAGTATCTGTAAGGTTTCCGTTTTCATCAACGTAAGCAATCATATCATCCAAAGTAGCACCTTTAGTTGCATTTTCTTTACGTTCTTCTTTTCTTTTAAGCTTATCTTGCTTCTTTTTTAACCTCTTTTTTTCGCGCTCTTTTTTGTTAAATGTCTCTTGTGATTTACTCATCTACTATTTATAGTTAATATTTAATACAATTCTGTTGTCTGTTGGCATCTATATTTGCTATGGTAAAGAATAGAACTACAAAAGCAAATACATCATGTCAGGAGAAAAAAACACAATTGACACAACTCGCTCTATTGCGTTTCTTTTGATCGGCACAAAGGTAATACAATTATTTGACTTTAGTTAATGATTTTGTTTACTAACATTGTACAAGTTATAAGTCCTCACAAAAAGTGGATAAATATTCCGTTAAAACTCAGCAATAATACCGATAGTAGGCAATACTGTACCTGATTCTGTATTTAAAGGAACCAAACTATATTGTTGTTCATTAGCAGGTGCCTCAGGATTTACGATAATTGGATTACCACCACCATCTAATTCTCTGATATATTTAGTAGGTTCTTTTGCCTTAAAATTATAGAGATTTTGAATATCAAGATAAAAACCTAGAGACCATTTTGAAAACGTGTAGGTTTTATCAATACGTAAATCTAATTGGTGAAAAGCTTCCAAACGCTCTTCGTTAAATTGACCATAATCGAGATATTCTCTTCCCTGAACATCCCATGCCTCTTTAAGCGAAGACTTCTCAACATCAACAGGCGTATAAGGCAAGCCACCAAGGTAACGCCACTTTAATCCTATATCCCAATTACGTTTTAATGATTTATTAACTGTTGCCGTAAATAAATGCTTGCTATCCCAAGAACTTGGCACAAACTCACCATTTATATTTGTAAACTCACTACGCACAAAAGTATATGCTGCAATAAAGCTATAGCCCTTAGCAGATGTTTGACGCGCCATTATCTCAAAACCATAAGCACGGCCATCGCTAGTTGGTGTAACTTCTTCATCACCTATAACTCCAAAATCTCCACCTTTACTAGCAATAGAAACCGAATCATTAACGCTAAACGGATAGTTACCATAATCTTTATAAAAACCTTCAAGAGTGATTTTTGTAAAATTATTAGGTTGATAAGCGAAACCTGCTACAATATGATCGGCATTAATATATTTTAAGCCATTTTGTTTATTCAGCAAGTCACCCTGCTCATTTCTGTAACCCATTGTTGTATATGCTGGCAATTGGTAATAACGCCCTACATTAAAGTTAAAGTATAAAGGTTGTGAAAGTTTAACAGATGCACTAAAACGAGGACTAATTTGGTCAAGCAAATTATTCATATCTGATGAATAATTATTAGCATCCATACGTAAACCTAATGATAACTTAACTCTATCGTTCCAAACTGGCAAACCAACCGAACCAAACATCGCGTATTTAAAAAAAGATAATTCTGAAGAATAGTAATCTTGAACAGGTGCTTCATTTTCGTAAAGTAAACGATAAGTGTCATTAGTATAGTTAGCCGATTCTAAGCCAACACCAGCATTTATGGTTAATTTATTTATGGCTGTATTAATTTCTGTTCTGAATTTATTTTCAATTTCAGAAGATGCATAATCGTAAGTTAAGTTCTCAGGCACTTCAATATTATCCTGATATTTATAGGATGAATTATCTAAATGATTTCGACTTGCCACCACAGTTAAATAACTCTTACCAAAATAGTGCTTATAGTTCACTCCGAAAGTATAATTCCACTGCTCATTAACTGGCAAATAAGCTAAGGTATATTGATTTTCAGGAGTATCACCTGCATTTTTATTTAACCTAAACTGATCAATTGCTCCAAAGCCCAAAAACGTAATTTCATTTTTCTGATTGATCTTTGTTTTTGTTTTAAACTGAAAATCAGTAAACGTTGGTAAAAATGGTAAATCTAATGCAGAAAATAAGAATTGTAAATAGGAGCGACGCGCAGATACAAACATTGAAGTTTTTTCAGAAACAGGAGCCGATGCTGATAAAGCAACTTCACTAGCACCTAACACAGCCTTAAAGTCAGTTCCTTCTTTACTACCATCCATTTGCTTAAATTCCATTACAGAACTTAATGCATTACCTCTGGCCGAAGGGAAAGCACTGGAATAAAAATCTACTTCTCGGATAAAATCAACATTCAAGATTCCAACCGGTCCACCAGATGCACCTTGAGTAGAAAAGTGATTTATAGTAGGAATTTCAATCCCGTCGATGAAAAATTTATTTTCTGAAGGTCCACCACCACGTACAATTATATCATTACGAAAAGAAGCTGAACTTGCTACACCTGGGAAACTTTGTATTACTTTAGAGATATCTCTATTTGCACCTGCACTTTTTTCTATCTGATCAATTCCGATACGACGCAAACTAACCGGACTTTCAATTTTATCGGCAAAAGGGGATGCTCGTACAGTTACTTCTTCTAAGGATTCTGAACTTGGTTCAAGATCTATTTCAACAAAATTTGAACGCACCTTGGATATCCTAAAACTCTCTGTTATTTTTGGTTTATATCCTAAAGATGAAATCTGAATTTGAATAAATTCATCCTCTATGCCTTCTAAGGTAAACCTTCCTAAAGAGTCTGTTGAAGTACCTATTGTAGTATTTCTTATAATCATATTTGCAAACTCAACTGGTTTATTCGAGTATGCATCTTTAATAATACCACTTATTTTTCCTGATTGCGAAAAGCCAAGAGTGCTTATAGCAAATAAAAGTATTATACTAATAGTTAATTTAGCTTGTTTAATGTTTAGTTTCATTTGTTTAATGTTTAGTTTCGATTAATAAACAAACATACGACAAAAAGGTTTTAGGAAACTCAATTTTCTATAAATCTATTTTACACATTATCCCCTTGTAAGAATAAAGGAAAACTCACTTCCTTTGTTTATCTCACTAGTTATACCCAATGCCGTATTATGCTGTTTTAAGAAATCGTGACAGATTAAAAGACCTGTACCGGAACCTATTTCACCATTTGTTCCTTTTTGAGTACTACCATAAATAGAATATTGCAAATCTTTAATCTGGCTCAGTTCTATACCAACACCTGAATCACAAACCTTAATAACTACTTTATCATTCAATATTACTGCATCTAAAGTAACTACTCCTCCTTTATGGCTGTATTTAATGGCATTACTTATTAGATTACGCAATACAGCAATAATGAGCTCTTTATTGCAAGAAACTAATAAATCCTTATCAATATTAGATTCTAATGTAATTGACTTTTGTGCGGCTTGAGTTTTAAATAAATCGATACTTTTTTCATAAATATCAATCAACAATTCTGGAGATTTACTTATTTCAGTGTTGTTCATTTGGGTTTTGCTCCACTGCAATAAGTTATCCAAGAAATCGTAGGTATTCCTAGTTTCTTGATAAAAAAGCTGCAAAACATTTGAATCTATCTCAATCTTTTTTTCCTCAGCTTCTCGTAACTTCACCTCAAAATAACCTAACATACTATTAAACGGTGTTCTTAAATCGTGAGATATAATAGCAAAGAAACGGTCTTTAACAGAATTAACAGCTCTTAATCTATCGTTTTGAAGATCAACTTTCCCTTTCTCATTTTCGAGTTCTTGCAGAGCTAGAAACAACTTTACAGATCTATTCTCTAATACATGTGCCGTTATACAAAAGAATAAAACGGCAGTTGCCAAATAAAAAACTGTTTTGGCAAATAAATTAGCATCCGTTATGTGCAGATCGTGCACCCAAAACGCAACCATACAAAAAGCAACACTATTTACAATTAATGAAACTGTAATAAAACGCTTGTCGCCTAATGAAACGCCCATTGATACTAATGTAATTAAAAATCCACCATAATAAGTTGCAGCATCTGGGCTATCTGAAGGTAAAAAAGAATACATTAACGGAATAGATATATTCATCACAAACAGAGCTATTCCGCTTATTATTTTATTATAAGCGTTAAAACTGCTATAGAAGGTTGAAATGAATGCAAATACCAATAAAGGAAACCCAAATAACAACCTAATTCTTAATACTGTTTCATATGAATTTCCAGTACCAAAGTAATCCATTAAACCAAATAAGGGATACCCAAGCATGAACATAAGGAAATAAAGCCTTATGTAGGGTAAGTTACTTTTGTATTGCCAAAGGTTAAATTGCTTACTCTGCTCTTTAGTGAGGTTTTTATTTGTGTGCATAGTTAGTTTTTAGCTGTACTCACATATGTGTATCAACACATATTATTTCTGCCAAAAATAATAATAAAAACATATTTAGCACCAAGTAAGTTATAATCAAAAAACGACATAAAAAAAAGCACCTCTAAAAGGTGCTTTTGTAAATAACTATTTTGTTTTAATTCGATAATTAACATCGGCTTTTCCTTTGCTTATGGATGTTAACTTACCTTTCAATAATCGTTTCTTCAATGGAGATAGATGATCAACAAATAATTTACCCTCAAGGTGATCATACTCATGTTGAACCACTCTTGCTGCAAAACCTTCGAGAACCTCTTCCTTTAATTCGAAATTGATATCCTCGTATTCAATTTTTACTTTCGATGGTCGTTTTACTTCTTCCCTAATACCCGGAAGACTCAAGCAACCTTCTGATTCTGAAACAATTTCATCCTCATAAAAGTCCGTTATAATTGGATTAATATAAGTTCTTTTGAAACCAGCCAATTCAGGAAACTCCTCTCCCATTGGGTCTGCATCAATCACCATTAATCGGATAGGCTTACCTATCTGAGGGGCAGCTAAACCTATACCATCCGTATGGTACATTGTTTGCCACATATTATCAATTAAATCACTTAAACCTTCGTAGTCTTCATCTATTTCTTCGGCTACCTTGCGTAACACAGGATGACCATATACATAAATTGGATAAATCATATTCTAAAATTTCCTTTTTGTTCTAAATAAGATTGCAAAATTATTGTGGCACTTATTTTATCTACCATCGCCTTATCTCTACGGGCTTTCTTCTTTAATCCTCCATCAATCATTGCTTGAAATGCCATCTTTGAAGTTCCCCACTCGTCTACCCATTCAACATCTAAAGTCGGAAATTTGTTTTTTAGTCTATTATAAAAAGGCTTAATGTACTTCATCGATTCAGAATCGGTCCCATCATTTTGCCTCGCATACCCTAAAACAATCTTATCAACTTGTTCAGTGGCCATATACTTTTCAAGAAATTCAACTAATGTATGGGATGGAACAGTATCTAACCCATTGGCAATTATTTGCATTGGATCTGTAACTGCTACTCCAGTTTTCTTCTTCCCGTAATCTAAAGCTAATATTCTTCCCACATATATAATTTTAAGAGCGCAAAAGTAATAGTTTTAAAGGTATTCTATGTACTTAGATTCAATAAAATAAGTTTTACTTATCTTTTAATATAGGAAACCACTTGCCATAAGACGCACAACGCCATAACCACTCCACGGGTCCAAATTTAAAATACTTAAACCAAATTGTACTAAATGCAATTTGAATAACTAAAATAATCCATGCTACATAATAGATAGTTTCTAGAGTAAGCTTTCCAAAATACCCAAAGGCAATTACTGGATAAAATACTAATATTCCCATTACAGTATGCCCTACATATGAGGTTAACGACATACGTCCGTAATTTTTCAACCACTCCACTACTTTACTATTTGTAAATCGCTCAACAAATTTGGCTAATATACATATGTATGATAAACTTAAGCCTATCTGACCAAACTCGTGTAATACCCTATAAAGAACATTATTCCAGTCTCTAGAAAAACTAGCCACACTTCCTTTCATATTGATAGTAATAGTTGTAAATACAATACCTATTATTAAAAACGTAAGAAGGTTCTTGGTTTTAAGCGCTCCTTTTGTAAAGAATTCTTTATGATATAAGTATGAACCAAAAAAGAATAATCCTAAAACTTTAAATGGTCGCCCAGATGGAATAAAATCGTACCAACGCCAAAAAACATTATGCCAGTTTGTACTAAACGTTTTGAAGAACTCTCCTGATTGGAAACCTGCTACCACGGCTTCTGGCGACATATCTGAATAGGTTTTTAACGCAGCTTTTTCAATTACAGGAAGATCTTGTGCAAATGAATACATATAAATAATATCCAATACTATTGGAAAGAAATATAAGCCGGCTCCTACTGCTAAAAACTTTTGAACAGGAATTCTTCTTAAGCCAATTAATATCATTCCCATAAGTGCATAGAGCATTAATATATCACCTGACCAGAAGAATGTATGAATAGAACCAATTAACAAGAGTAGCAATTGGCGTTTAAAATAAAAGCCTGCAAATGAGGGATTGTCTAAATTTCGGCTTAATTGCATATAAAATCCTACCCCAAAAAGAATAGAAAATATGGTGTAAAACTTAGTGTCAACCAAGAATGTAAGTATTTTATATAGAATTGAATCTACTTGGACATTGCCAAGTTCAATTATACTTTCAAATGGTAGAAACTTAATGCCACTCCAACTAAGAATATTGGCAAATAAAATACCCGTTAGGGCAAAGCCCCTTAATACATCTAAAAAGACAACTCTATCTTTGGCCGATGTCGGTTTTGAGGTAGTGCTCATACTTAAATTTATTTTTTTGAATTTATGACTGGATTTTTAATTTAGGTAACAAGCCAAATTTACAAAGGTTTACATGAAAAAAGAGGTCATTTAACAAAAATAACCTCTTTTTAAATATTTAAAGCGAATTAATCCTCACTTAAGATATGGGCTTGCGCTGCAGCAACCCTAGCAATTGGCACTCTGTATGGCGAACATGAAACATAATCCATACCTACAGAATTACAAAAACCTACTGAAGATGGCTCTCCTCCGTGTTCCCCGCAGATACCCACTTTTAAGCCTGGCTTAGCTGATCTTCCTTTTTTTGTACCCATTTCAACCAACTGACCTACGCCTGTTTGATCGAGTACTTGGAATGGATCATTTTTAAGAATTCCTTTTTCGATATAAATAGGGAGAAATTTATTGGCATCATCACGTGAATAACCAAAAGTCATTTGAGTTAAATCGTTTGTTCCAAATGAGAAAAACTCAGCAAATTCAGCAACTTTATCAGCCGTTAATGCAGCTCTAGGAATCTCAATCATAGTGCCCACCATATACTCAATGGTATCCCCAGTTTCTTCAAAAACGGTTTTAGCTGTTTTATTGATAATATCAGATTGCATTTTAAACTCTTCAACCGTTCCGATTAATGGCACCATTATTTCTGGCTTCGTAATTACACCTCGCTTCTTCAGAGCTATTGCTGCTTCTACAATTGCGCGGGCTTGCATTTCTGTAATTTCAGGATAAGTATTACCCAATCTACAGCCCCTATGACCTAACATAGGGTTGAACTCCGATAAATCTGACACTTTAGTTTTAACTTCTGCTAAGCTAATCCCCATTTCTTTAGCCATTTCTTGTTGTGCAGCTTCGGTATGAGGTACAAACTCATGCAATGGCGGATCTAGCAGACGAATAGTAACTCCAAAACCTTGCATTGCTTCTAATATTCCTTCAAAATCAGATTTTTGGTATGGTAATAACTTAGCCAAAGCGTTTCTCCGCCCTTCTTCATCCGACGAAAGAATCATCTCACGAACAGTTTTAATGCGTTCTCCTTCAAAAAACATATGTTCCGTTCTACATAAACCAATACCCTCGGCTCCAAAACCTCGAGCCACTTTAGCATCCTTAGGTGTATCTGCGTTAGTTCGTACAGACATACGCGTATATTTAGAGGCGAAATCCATAATTGAAGCAAAATCACCATCTAAATCAGGCATTCGTGTTTTTACTTGTCCGGCATATACTTTCCCTGATGATCCGTTTAGAGAAATCCAGTCTCCTTCCCTATAAATATCAGAACCAATTCGTAATGTTCGCTCTTTATAATCAATTTTTAATGCTCCTGCACCAGATACACAACACTTACCCATCCCTCGAGCAACAACTGCGGCGTGTGAGGTCATCCCGCCTCGAGCGGTAAGAATTCCTTTGGCAATAAGCATCCCTTCTAAATCCTCCGGAGAAGTCTCAATACGCACTAATATTGTATTCTCATATTTATTGGCTTCATCAGCGAAAAATATAATTTGTCCGGATGCTGCACCTGGCGAAGCTGGCAAACCTTTAGCTAATTCGTTGGCGCTACCAATTGCTTTCATATCAAATACCGGATGTAATAGCTCATCTAATTTATTGGCTTCAACACGCATCAATGCTAACTTATCATCAATAATTCCTTCTCTGTATAAGTCCATGGCTATTTTCACCATTGCAGCACCTGTACGTTTGCCGTTTCTGGTTTGAAGTAACCAAAGCTTTTTATCCTGAACAGTAAATTCTAGATCTTGCATATCTTTATAATGCATTTCTAGCTTTTTCTGAACGGCATTCAATTCTTCAAAAACTTCGGGCATTGCCTCTTCCAAAGATGGATACATCATTACTCTATCCTCTTCTAAAATATCTTGCAACCTAGCCCACCTAATAGAACCTTCTTTAGTAATTTGCTGCGGCGTTCGTATACCCGCAACAACATCTTCGCCTTGAGCATTGATTAAATACTCACCATTAAACATATTCTCCCCTGTTCCTGCATCTCTGGTAAAGGCCACCCCTGTAGCAGAGTCATCGCCCATATTACCATAAACCATGGCTTGCACATTTACAGCAGTACCCCATTCATCAGGTATCCCTTCCATGCGCCTATATAGAATTGCTCTGTCATTATTCCAACTATCAAAAACTGCTAATATTGCTCCCCACAATTGCTCCCATGCACTCTCTGGGAAACCTTGTCCTGTTTGTTCTTTAACGGCTTCCTTAAAGAGAACTACCAATTCTTTTAAATCGTTAACATCTAAATCTGTATCTAAATCTACACCCTTTTCTAATTTAACGTCTTCCATTATTTTTTCAAATGGATCTATTTCTTCCTTCGAAACTGGTTTCATTCCCAACACCACATCTCCATACATCTGCACAAACCTGCGATACGAATCCCAAGCAAACCGTTCGTTACCCGATTTCTTTGCAATTCCGGCAACTGAATCTTCATTTAAACCAAGGTTTAGTACAGTATCCATCATCCCTGGCATAGATGCCCTTGCTCCTGAACGTACTGAAACCAAAAGTGGATTGTTTTTATCGCCAAAATTAGTTTGCGTCAGCTTTTCTATTTTTGTAATTGATTCTTCAATCTCAGACTTTAATAACTCTAGGACTTTATCTCTGCCCAGGTCATTGTATTCAGAACAAACATCAGTTGTTATTGTAAACCCAGGAGGAACCGGAACACCTATTAAATTCATTTCAGCAAGATTAGCACCTTTACCTCCCAAGAGGTTTTTCATATCTGCTTTTCCTTCTGCTTCTCCATTTCCGAATGTGTAGACTCTTTTTACTGCCATAATCAAGGGATTTAAAATGTTAGAAAAATGAATATTGGGAATTACTTCTCGCTTAACTAAAGTACCCTATAGGGAATCGTTTTGAATGCCTAACAAGAATACTTATGCTAATAAAGTAAGCTATTTTTTAGGAAAAATAAAACAGCTATAACAACTGATTACCATACAAATATGAGCAATGTCATAAAAAACTCAGTATACTGATAATTTATATTTATACTTAATAAAAATAAAAAAAGCCGACTGGAATAATCCAATCGGCATAGTATATAATTTTTATTTGTATATTATAGTGGGAATTGTTTGACTAGCTCTTTTGTCTTCATTAAGTAGTCAACATATTGAGCGCGTTTGTAGGCAAAAGGTTCTTTTAATTTCCCTTTAGATAATTTCCCTTTAAAATCTTCGATAGACTCATAGCCTTTACTTTTCATCCAAATTTGCAAATCGTCGAGCATAGTTCCAATTTGCACTAATCCGTTTTTATAAACTGTACTTACTACTTGTGCCACATCGGCACCAGCCAAAAGCATTGTTATTAAATCATCAGCACTATGAATACCATTATTGGCGGCCAAAGAACTATTAACTTCGCCCGAGAGTAAACCAATATAACGCAACGCTAACCTATTATCGTTAGCTGAACTTAAATTATAAGGCATTTTCAACTCTTCTTTATCGATATCAATATCAGGCTGAAATAAGCGATTAAATAAAACCAATCCATCTATTTTTTCAGCATCTATTTTTTTAATGAAGTTTAATACGTTTGAATAATATGGACTTAACTTAACACTTACAGGAATTGACAAAGCTGCTTTTACTTTCTTTAAAATAGCCAACTTCTCATTTTCAATTTCTTCAGAGGATTTATCCGAATCAGATATTGTATTGTAGAAATTAAGTTCTATTCCGTCAACGCCTGTTTGTTCGATGTATTTAGCGTATTCAACCCAACTAACATCATAGGTACAATTTAAACTTGCAAAAACAGGAATACTTACCGCTTCTTTTATACTTTTTAGTTTAGCTAAATGCGCTTTAGGTCCGCTATGTTGAATATTAGGAAATAAAGAAGTCATTTCGGCATTACGCTCATCATACTCATGCAAATCCTCTTCGAGCTCGGCCGCTTCTAAATGAATTTGCTCTTCGAAAAGCGATTTATATACTAAAGCAGCAGCACCAGCAGCTTCTAATTTCTTAGCCATTTCGGCATCCTTAATTAAATTACTTGCTCCTACAATAATGGGATTTTTGAGTTCAACCCCCATGTACGTTGTTTTTAAATTCATAGTAGACTGCGATTTATAAGTTTATAATGTAACTATCTAATTAACAGTAGGGGTGTATTTTTGTTTAGTTTTTTGATGGAAAACTATTGCTTAAAAATGGTGATAGATCGTTATTAGATATTGAAATAGATTCAAAATAATTAACATAGAACAAAACTATACTGAGCGCCCCAGATAGAAGTGGCAGCCCTTATTTTAGAGGCGTAATGATGCTTAGTAAACGGATGCGACAATAGGAGCACACGTATTACTTAGCATTAGTAGCCTATAAATTAAGGACTAGAACGAATAGCTGGAAATTGGCGCCCAAATATTAACAAACAAAAAAAGGCGCCCAAATTGGACGCCTTTATATTATAAATATGAAGTTTAATTACTTAACTACTTCGTAGCTTACGTCAGATAAACGCTTGTACGTGCTATAACGCCATTTTGCATTTCCTTCGGCAGCTGCAAATAACTCTTCAGCTTCATCAGGATACGCTTTTAATAAGGCTGTATAACGTACTTCACCTTTAAGGAATGCTTGGAATTTATCCCATTGTGGCTCTTTTGAGTCGTATACAAATGGATTCTTTCCTTCATCCTCTAACATTGGGTTGTAACGGAATAAGTGCCAGTATCCACACTCAACAGCTTTTTTACTTTCTGCTTGAGTACCACCCATACCACCTTTTAATCCGTGGTTAATACATGGTGAGTAAGCAATAATTAATGATGGTCCTGGATAAGCCTCAGCCTCTTTAAGAGCCTTGAAGTATTGCGCTTGGTTTGCTCCCATTGCTACTTGAGCAACATAAACATAACCATAAGTTGTAGCCATTAAACCAAGATCTTTCTTACGAATTCTCTTACCTGAAGCGGCAAACTTAGCAATTGCTCCTAGTGGAGTAGCTTTTGAAGCCTGACCACCTGTGTTAGAATAAACCTCGGTATCCATTACTAGGATGTTCACATCTTGACCTGAAGCCAATACGTGGTCAACACCACCAAAACCGATATCGTAAGCCCATCCGTCACCACCAAAGATCCAAGTTGATTTCTTAACTAAGTAATCTTTAAGTGCGATAATATCTTTAGCAACTGGAGCAGTTTCAGACTCAAGTGCAGCCATTACAGCTTTAGAAACAGCAGTAGTTTCAGCACCATTTTCTTTGTTAGCAATCCAGTTTTCGAATGCTACTTTAGTGTCAGCATTAACAGCATCAAGGTTTTCGTTCATTAAGCGCTCAATACGTTCGCGTAATTTGTTAACACCTGTTGCCATACCTAAACCGTACTCTGCATTATCTTCGAATAAAGAGTTAGCCCAAGCTGGACCTTTACCTTCAGAGTTTTTACAGTATGGAGTTGCCGGAGCAGATCCACCATAGATAGAAGAACAACCTGTTGCATTCGCAATCATCATTCTATCACCGTACAATTGAGTAATTAATTTGATATATGGAGTTTCTCCACAACCAGCACAAGCTCCAGAGAACTCGAATAATGGTTGAGCAAACTGAGAAGCTTTCACATTCATGTCTTTTTTCATGATTGAATCCTTCACAGCTACTTTTTCAGCCATATAATCCCAACGAGTAATTTCTTCGCGTTGCGTATCAAGAGGTTTCATCTCTAAAGATTTAACTTTAGATGGACAAACATCAGCACAGTTACCACAACCAGTACAATCTAGTGCAGAAACTTGAATTCTGTATTGTAAACCGTCGAAACCTTTACCGTTTGCTTTTTTAGTAGCAGTACCTTCTGGTGCTCCAGCTAATTCAGACTCGTCTAATAAGAAAGGACGAATAGCAGCGTGAGGACACACATAAGAACATTGGTTACACTGAATACAGTTATCTACTTGCCACTCTGGTACGTTTACTGCGATACCACGTTTCTCGTAAGCAGTTGTACCTGCAGGGAAAGTACCATCTTCAACACCTTTAAATGCCGATACAGGAAGATCGTCACCTTTTTGAGCGTTGATTGGGAATACGATATCTTTAATAAAAGCAGGAACTTCTTTCTCTTCTGCAACAACAGCAGCATCAAGTTTAGCCCATTCAGCAGGAACCTCAACTTGCGTTACGGCACCACCTTGCTCAACAGCTTTAAAGTTCATATTAACGATATCTTCACCTTTTTTACCAAAAGATTTTACAATCGCTTCTTTCATTTTCTCAACAGCAAAATCGTAAGGAATAACCTCAGCAATTTTAAAGAATGCAGATTGCATAATAGTATTGGTACGGTTACCTAAACCAATTTGCTCTGCAATGTTAGTTGCGTTGATAATGTAGAATTTGATATCGTTAGCAGCTAAATATTGCTTAACGTTGTTTGGTAAACGGTTTTGTGTTTCCTCAGCACTCCAAGTAGAGTTTAAAAGGAAAGTACCACCCTTTTTAAGACCTTTAAGCATATCGTACTGCGTTAAATAAGCAGGAACGTGACAAGCAACAAAGTCAGGAGTGTTTACCAAGTAAGGTGCGCGAATTGGCGTTTCACCAAAACGAAGGTGAGAAATAGTAATACCACCCGATTTTTTAGAATCGTATGCAAAGTAAGCTTGTGCATATTGATCGGTATTATCACCAATAATTTTAATTGAGTTTTTGTTGGCACCAACAGTACCATCAGAACCTAAACCATAAAATTTACCTTCGAAAGTTCCTTCTTGAGCGAAAGAAATTTCTTCTTTTAATGGAAGAGATTTGAATGTTACATCATCAACTATACCTAAAGTAAACTGATTTTTTGGCTCAGCTGACATTAAGTTTTCGAATACTGTAATAATATGAGTTGGAGTAGTATCTTTTGAAGATAAACCATAACGACCACCAATAATTTTTGGAGCGTTAGCTTTACCGTTAAATACTTCAACAATATCTAAGTATAATGGATCACCATTAGCTCCTGGCTCTTTAGTTCTATCAAGAACACAAAGGTTTTTGCATGAAGCAGGAAGTGCTTTCATGAAATACTCTGCAGAGAAAGGACGATATAAGTGAACTGAAATTAAACCTACTTTTTTACCTTGAGCATTTAAATAGTCAACAGACTCTTTAATTGTATCGGTAATAGATCCCATTGCGATAACAACATCAGTTGCATCCTCAGCACCATAATAAGTAAATGGAGCATACTTACGACCTGTGATTTTTGAAATCTCATCCATGTACTTAGCTACCATATCAGGAATAGCATCGTAGAATGAGTTAGCAGCCTCACGCGACTGGAAGTAAATATCTGGGTTTTGAGCTGTACCTCTAGTTACAGGACGCTCTGGATTTAATGAGTTGTTTCTGAAAGCAGTTAAGGCTTCTTGGTTTAATAAACCTTTGATCTCATCTTGCTCCATTAACTCAATTTTCTGAATTTCGTGAGAAGTACGGAATCCATCAAAATAGTGCATAAATGGAATACGAGACTCAAGAGATGCTAAGTGAGCAATACCCGCTAAATCCATAACCTCTTGTACACTACCTGTTGCTAACATAGCAAAACCAGTTTGACGAGCTGACATTACATCACTATGATCGCCAAAAATAGATAATGCTTGAGCGGCTAATGAACGTGCACTAACGTGAAATACACCTGGTAAAAGTTCACCAGACATTTTATACATGTTAGGGATCATTAATAAAAGTCCCTGTGATGCCGTAAATGTTGAAGTTAATGCACCTGCCTGAAGTGAACCATGCATTGCACCAGCAGCACCAGCTTCTGATTGCATTTCTTCTACTTTAACAGTTTCTCCAAAAATATTTTTTCTACCAGCAGCTGCCCACTCATCAATGTACTCTGCCATTGTTGATGAAGGCGTAATAGGATAAACTGCAGCAACTTCGCTGAACATGTAAGCGATGTGTGAAGCGGCGTAATTACCATCACAGGTAATGAACTTCTTTTCTTTAGCCATTTTGTTTAATATTTTAGTTTTACTACTATTAATAATTGTTCTAAATAATTGAATATCAGCATTTAAATTTACACATTAATACTGATAATGTCTACTCTATTAATATAAAAACCCAAAGAGCCACAAAGGAATAACTCCCCTTGAACCTGTTTCGATCATATCTTTAGCTATAATAAAATTCTTATTCTCACTTAGGTTAGTTTGTTGCTTCTCACAGACAAAAAAGTGCTTCTCATTATTCACTAAAAAATCAGCAAAATCAGAAGAAACAATATCAGTACAACATCCTAACTGATTATAGAAAAATGTTTTATGCAATACATTTTTTTCAATATTCCCACGCATCAAAGCATACATTAGGTTTGGATTATGCAAATATACCTTTGCAGGTTTCTTTTGCATATCCTCCTTACCATCATACAATAACTTAATTAAACGAGCTTGTCTGAGGTAATACAAGTAATTCATTACAGTAGCTCTCGATGTACCAACATCACTACTTAGTTTACTCACATTAGGTTGGAATGGTGCCGATTGTGCCACCGTAAATAATAACTTACGTAAGCGCGGTAAATACTTCAACTCAATCTGACGGAGAAAACTGATATCAATTTCAAGAATAAAATTGATACTCTTCATCAAGCTCTCACTATAGTTTGAATTATCAAGATAAAAAGGATAATAACCAAACTTTAGGTAATCATTAAAATATGCTAGCGGGCGAACTTTTGCAACAATCTTTTTAGTGATTTCTTCATGGTTTTCTAACAATTCATCCAATGTATACGATTGAAATGACTGCCCTGTTTTAAGTTCTAGAAACTCACGAAATGAGAAACCCTCTAATTTATAAGAATGCACAATACCACGTAAATGAGGATTCTCCTCTCTTAAACGCATTACAGTTGACCCAGAGAAAATAATTTGAAGATCCTCAAAATGATCGTAACAATAACGAAGTTCCTCCGACCAACCCGGATATTTATAGACTTGGTCTAAGATTAAAGTTTTGCCTCCAGTTTTTCTGAACTCATCAGCAAACTCAATTATTGTATGCTCTGTAAAATATAGATTATTCAGATTCACATATAAACATGATTTACTAAATCCATAATGCGATTTAGCAAAATCGAGAATGAAGTTGGTTTTACCAATTCCTCTAGTTCCCTTAATTCCAATAAGTCGATGGGTCCAATCAACTTCATCCATCAACTTTCTCCTCATGGGAACATGAAGATTCTCTAATAAATAATTGTGTGTCTCTATAAATGAATTCACCTAAATAATTCGCTAGTTTACGCAACAAATATAAAACTGAAAATATATAAATTGCAATCTCGACATTACAATTTACCTAAAAACATGTAATTTATACTTAGTAAAAATAAGGATAAGGTGTAACTTGAATTACGCATTTTTTTCTTTAATTAAAAAAAAGAGCACAAAAAAAAGGCTACTCAAAAAATGAATAGCCTTTCTTATATTGTTTATTTAGGGTTATTATCCTAAATATGATTTTAGTAATTTACTTCTAGACGTATGTCTTAAACGGCGGATTGCTTTTTCTTTAATCTGACGAACACGCTCACGTGTTAATCCAAAACGCTCACCAATTTCTTCAAGAGTCATTTCTTGTGTTTGTATTCCAAAGAATAACTTAACAATATCACTCTCTCTTTCAGTCAATGTTGCTAAAGCACGTTCGATTTCTCTTGCTAAAGATTCATTTATTAATGCTTTATCAGCATTTGGAGAATCTCCATTTACCAATACATCTAATAAACTATTATCTTCTCCTTCAACAAACGGTGCATCAACAGAAATATGACGTCCAGAAACTCTTAAAGTATCTGATACCTTATCTACAGGCAACTCTAGCTTATCTGCTAATTCTTCAGGAGATGGCTTACGCTCATTCTCTTGCTCAAATTTAGAGTATGCCTTATTGATCTTATTAAGAGATCCAACCTGATTCAAGGGTAAACGCACAATTCTTGACTGCTCTGCTAAAGCTTGAAGAATTGATTGACGAATCCACCACACAGCATATGAGATAAATTTAAAACCACGAGTTTCATCAAACTTCTCTGCAGCTTTAATCAATCCTAAGTTACCCTCATTAATCAAATCGGGCAGGCTTAATCCTTGATTTTGGTACTGTTTCGCTACTGAAACCACAAAACGTAAGTTAGCACGAGTTAATTTTTCTAAGGCAATTTGATCACCTTTCTTAATTCGTTGCGCTAACTCAACCTCTTCTTCAACTGTGATTAGATCTTCTCTACCAATTTCTTGCAGATATTTATCTAAAGAGGCGCTTTCGCGATTAGTAATTGATTTTGTTATTTTTAACTGTCTCATATTCGTTCTCCAAATTGTGGCGCAAAATTAAACTTTTTATTACAATAAAGCAATAATAAGTACCGCAAACATTAAAGGACTACTCTTCTTCCAAATTAATGGCATAGTAAGCAACCTGACCACTAGGGTAAATACCTGTTATAAACAAACCTTCATCCGTAGTTGCTATTGCACGTTTAATATCTGATATACTTTTTATTGGAATTCGATTGGCTTTTAATATTATAAACCCATCTTCTATTCCACTCATCTTAAGCTTTCCTTCTCCTAGGCTTGCAATCTTCATACCATAATTAACTCCGAGTCGAGCTTTTTCTTTTTCTGTAAGAGCTACAAATTCACCTCCTAGTAGGTCAGAAACACCTTTGTTTTCTTTGACTATTTCTGTGGAACCATAACTATTACGTAAAATTACATCAAAATGTTTTCTTTTTCCATCCCTTTTTACAATTAATTTTATTTTATCTCCAGGACGGTGTTGACTAACCTTCTCAATTAGTTGCGAATTCGTGTTAACAACTGCTCCATCAACGCTAATAATAACATCGCCTTTTTTAATGCCAGCTGCGTCAGCACCACCATTTACAGTGACAGCATCTACATATACGCCCTCAACTTCGTTAAGCCCAAACTCTTTCGCAATATCAGAAGTAACCCCAACAATTTGAACTCCAATAAATGCACGCTGCACCTCTCCAAATTCTTTTATGTCATTAACTACCTTTTGCACAATAACAGATGGCACTGCAAACGAATATCCTGTGAAAGATCCAGTCTGAGAAGCAATCGCTGTATTAATTCCGATTAACTCTCCGCTAGTATTTACTAAAGCGCCCCCACTATTACCTGGATTAACCGCGGCATCAGTTTGAATGAATGACTCAATGCCCATCGGTTGGTTTCTATTAGCAAGGATATTAATACTACGTGATTTTGCACTAACAATACCAGCTGTAACTGTTGATGTTAAATTAAAAGGATTACCTACAGCTAGTACCCACTCTCCTACTTTGATATCATCGGAATTTCCAAAATTTAAATAAGTTAATCCCGTTTGCTCAATTTTTAAAACGGCAATATCTGTAGTAGGATCGGTGCCAACTAATTTTGCGATGAAAGATTTTCTATCATTTAAAATAACTTCAATCTCATCAGCACCATCAATTACATGGTTATTCGTAACTATGTAACCATCCTCACTTAAAATTACTCCTGAACCAGAACCCATAACAGGTCCCCTATTGGGCATTCCGCCTCTGGGTCCGAAAAAGAAATCATAAAAAGGATTTCCATAGTTAGAATCTGAAGAATTTGAATTCTGCTTTGTCATAACATGAACAACAGCCTCTACTGACTTTTCTGCAGCTAAGGTAAAATCTAAACCTCCGCCAGCTTGTGGCCCCGACATATTAATACCTGCAAAACGAGCTGCTGGCATTACTTGTTGCTGTACTTCTACAATATGTTTCTCAGGCTTATAAAATGATACAAATGTATAAACCCCTATTATACCGCCCATTACTGCAGCTAGAAATACGAAAAAAAACTTTTTTACATTCATAACTTATTGTTTTAGTGTGCTATTAGCAAGCTAATTATTAAATATTCTTTTAATGTCAATACTTTTCTCTGACACCAAAATTGGCAAAATATATGCCTTTATAATAAGTATAGAATAACCTTAACTTAATTTTAACTGATTTTTATCTAACTTTGTTCAATAATTCTATGATTAAAACTCCGAAATTAAATAAGTCTTGTCAATAGAATTGATTCAAACTATTTCCCTAATTAACAATATCATATAGTACAAAACAGTAATAACAGAATAGGATAATAAGCACATGAATATATCTTTTTACAAATATCAGGGTACCGGTAACGACTTTGTAATTATAGACAATAGAGATGGTCATTTTGACAGTAAAAATGTTAAACTCGTTAACTTTTTATGCGATCGAAGGTTTGGAATTGGTGCTGACGGCTTAATGCTTCTTGAAAGTAATGCTGATGCCAACATTGACTTTACTATGCGCTATTATAATAGTGATGGAAACGAAGCTTCAATGTGCGGTAATGGAGGGAGATGTATTGCAGCATTTGCTGTTCATCAGGATGCAGTAGGTAACAAAGATAAATTCTACTTTGATGCTGTTGATGGCTTACATGAAGCTAGCTATAATAATGGAATTGTAAGTTTAAAAATGACCAATGTTGATCACATAACAGAGGCTGAGAATCATTACTTTTTAGACACAGGCTCTCCTCACTATATAAGCCATCAAAACAAGGTTGATGAAACTGATATTGTAAATTATGGTAGGGAGATACGATACTCAGAAGCTTTTAAACCCGGTGGCACTAATGTAAACATTGTGCAAGAAATTGCAGCTGATCACATTAGGGTAAGAACCTACGAAAGGGGTGTTGAAGATGAAACTTTATCTTGTGGCACCGGTGTGGTTGCTTCCGCAATTGCTACTTACATGAAAAACAAAGAATGTATGGATTTTAATATTGATGTTAAAGGAGGTAGACTAAACGTAAGTTTTACCACAGAGAATGACAAAAACTTTTCGGAGATTTGGTTAACAGGTGCAGCTACCTTTGTTTTTAAAGGTGAAATTGAAGCCAATATATAATACTAATAAGCCTTACCTGAAAATCAGGTAAGGCTATATTATTTAAAAAACCTTCTGAAGCAAAGCTGTTTTATTAACTACATCTTCTGTTATAGCATATACTGAGATGGTGGCCCCTGATATGGCATCTATATTTTTATCTACCTTTAGGTCAACTTCTCCATTATATCCTACAAATTGTTTAAGCCATCCCTTCGCAGTCACCTCTTGTCCATGAGTTGCGGCATAATTAAACACCTTCACTTGCTTAACGCTTATATCTTGATCAAACAAAATAAAATAGTCGAAATACTCCGAACTTTCATCGGATAAATTACCAGATGATATTGAACATCCACCAGCTCTACAACTATTTACACGCCCTATATAAATAAATTTATAAGGTGAATTTAACTCTTGTGAAATGCTATAAAATTTACCAGAGACAGTATTATCTTTTAATATTGAATCAGCTACACTTAACTCCTTAACATTATCAATATTGTTCACCCCTGATTTTTGAAGTGTTTTAATTAAGCTTTTATGTCGGTAATTTATATCACTCTGACAGTATGCCGAAATTCCTAAATTTAGAATTACTAATAGAATAAATAGTTTCTTCAGATTCATTTAAATTGTATAATTAAAACATTACACCTACACCTAAGTTTAAGGTTTTTGAATATTCATCATCTACTCCTGATTTAACAAACTGAACATCAGCTTTAGCTACTGCTCCTTTTGTTAATGTAAGTGTTAAACCAGTTGTGATAGCATTTTTCTCATAAGCTAAATTCTTTTCTAAGGTACCATCAACTGAATTTTGTGTATCGAAAAATTCATATCTAACAAAAGGCACTAACTGCTTACTTGTTTTTGCTGATCTTAATACGTCGTATCCGATCTCGGCATAATATCCGATCATAGAACTACCTACATCATTCAGTTCGCCATCAACTCCTGTAAAGGCATTATATTCTTTTGTATTTGATAACGATGAATAATACAACTGACCTCTTAACTGTAGGCCACCGAATTTATATCTAGCATCAGCACCTAACATTGAGATACCCACCACAGATGAGTCTGCCATTGCTACAGCATTCTCATCATCTTTTTGAATCCCATCATAAAGCGTACTTTGTGTTTTTCCGAAATAAGCAGATAAACCAACATTCAGTCCGCGTATACCGTAATACTCAACTTTACCCGAAAAGTTAGGTGAACTAACATAAGCTTCCGCTCCCTTTTGTCTGCCTTTTCTTAATCCATTTTTACCGCTAACTTTTGCTTCTCCATCATAACCATTGAAGCCATTAACTATATATAATTGATACTTTAAAGATGCTGGAAGGATGTTACCTGTAATACCTGCACCAATTTCGCGCCAAGTTGTTGGCGCAATATACTTATCAACCAAAGGACGTTCAACTCCATTAAAGGTAGTTGGCTCATGATACTCATTAATAATACCCATCGGTATCAACATTAATCCACCTCTTAAATTAATAAAACTATTTAATTTATGCTGCAAGAAAGCTTGCTCTACATACACTTCTTTTACGTGTTCAAACTCAAGCTCACTTACAAATTGTGTTTTCTTACTAAAATTATATCCTAGTAACATTACTACCCTATGCACATCTAATAAACCATTAGAGTGAACACCCGATTGTAAAGGTTGGTTATAGTGGACTTCACCATATCCACCTACAACTAATTTATTATCTTTTAAAAGCAGATTGTCAGCTGAATTAGTATAGAAGCTTGAAATACTATCGGAAACTTGAGCTTGGATTAAATTGCATGCTATTCCTAATAGGAGAAATAATACTGTTTTTTTCATTACGTGATTTATGTTTATAGTTTGATACAAAATTACGCTTAATGCGCACTAGCCCCAATCCCCATTATTGGGTAATTATTTAGAGAAATTCCTTATAAAATCCCCACAAATAGGGATTGCGTAATCAATTACTTAAATAGACAGATGTATATTATTTAATCTGCAGAACTAGTTTTATTAAAGTATCTTTGCAGCATGACATCAATATATAAAAACAAAGAAGCTATACTTAATAAGCTAGGAATTGAAGCCTTAAACGATATGCAAAACGATGCAAGTAAGGCAATACAATCGAGTGAAGAAGTTGTTTTATTATCGCCAACAGGAACTGGTAAAACTCTTGCATTTTTGCTTCCTATCATTGAACAGCTTGACCCAGAAAATAAGGACATTCAAGTTTTAGTTCTTGTTCATTCAAGAGAGTTAGCAATACAAATTGAACAAGTAACACGTGAAATTGGTAGTGGATATAAAACTAATGCTGTATACGGAGGTAGAGCAGGAAATAAAGATAGGGCTGAACTAAAACATGCTCCTAGTATATTAATAGGAACGCCAGGTAGAGTTGCAGACCACATCAGAAGCGGTGTAGTAGATGCTGAAACTATTAACTTCCTTGTTTTAGATGAATTTGACAAATGTTTAGAGGTTGGATTCGAAAAAGAAATGAGTGAGATTTTAGGAGCTCTTCCTTCATTAAAAAGAAAAGTTCTGACCTCTGCAACGCAGAAAGTTAAAATCCCAGAGTTTGTAGGTCTTACTAAGCCCAAAACACTAAACCTACTTAAAGCAAGCGCCAATAAATTAGTTATTAAGGTAGTTACCGCATCCTCTAATGATAAATTAGAATCGTTGGGTCATTTACTATCCACTTTAAATGAAAAAACTGGAATTATATTCTGTAATTTTAAGGATACCATACATGTAGTTCGTGACTTTTTAGAGGTTAAAAACGTTGACCATGCAGTTTTTTATGGAGGACAAGAGCAAGTTGACAGAGAGCGTTCGTTGGTTAAATTCAGAAATGGCACAAATAATATATTACTAGCAAGTGATTTAGCTGCCAGAGGTATTGATGTACCTAACCTTGATTTTATAATCCACTTTCAATTGCCAGGAAGACCTGATGAATTTATTCATAGAAATGGCCGTACTGCAAGGATGAATAGTGACGGAACTGCTTATATATTAAAAACAGCAACAGAAGAATTACCCTCTTTTGTAAAAGATGCTGAAGCTATTAGCATTAAACCACAGTTTAAAATTAATGGCAGTTATTGGCGCACCTTATATATTAGTGGTGGCAGAAAAGATAAAATATCAAAGGGAGATATTGCAGGATTGTTTTTCAAACAAGGAAATCTGGAGAAAAATGAATTAGGCACAATAGAAGTTAAACAAGATTATTCCTTTGTTGCTGTCCCCCGCAAAAAAACACATCAACTGATTGCTGACTTAAACAACTCGAGAGTTAAAAAGAAAAAGGTAAGAATAAGTTTATTACAATAATTATATTCTTAAAAAAATAAAAAATGGCTCATGAGATAAATCTCGTGAGCCATTTTTATTTTATCTATTTCCTTATCGAATAATAACCTTTTCGCTAAAAATATCACCCCCAATATTTAAACGAACAACATATACTCCTTGACCACTAGGTATTAAACAATTATGTTTAGTATTCTGAATATCATCAGCTACCACAAGAGAACCTTTCATATCAAATATTTCAAAATAAATATTACCATTTGCTTTAGCCACAAGCTCACTAGGTATTGAAAAATAACATTTCTCATTAGCTGTATATATATTAGGCAACAAATCATTATTCTCGTCTATTTTAATATCTGTACTAATTGACTGTTTAAAATACAACTCAAAGCGATCTTCTGAGGCATTTACTGTAGGAGTAAATTTATATTTATTATTAGTTGACAAATCAATTTCTTCCCCTAGCTCTTTGTCAATTAAAATAACATCGAATCCTTCAGCTACTTGAGAAACACTTGTAAATGAAAATTCAAATTCACTCATACCCTCATTTTCTACTGAATAAGCCAATGGAATTCGTTGTTGATCCTCAAATTTATCATAAACAGAGACCACTGTTTTACTTGTACCCTTTAAAGAATATAAGTTTATCGCATTATCAGTACCGAACTTTTTAGGCGCATCAATATTAGTATAAAAACTTGTACCCATTGAGTGAATTGCAATAGCCATTTCATCCTTAGCATACTCTGACTCTAGACCAACTTTAATATAATTTGGTTCGCTTCCTCCCTTAAGAGAATAAGTACTATGTATACGTGCACTAGAGTTTATTACAAAATCGGATGAAATACCTGATTTCACCCATACACTTTGTCCTGGTGCTATGATATTACTTCCACCATTTAAGGAAGCCCCCGTTACTGTATGATAGGTGGCAAACCCTCTAACGTCTGTACCGATATCTGTTCTAACATAAATAGTTGGTGAAGCATCTCCAAAATCAACTGCTCCAAGTACAGAAACATCTATATAGGATGGATAAGGATTAGCTATCAAATGATAACTATCTTCACTCAAGGTCTTATTATATGATGATGAATTGTTTAATTGACCAGAGTATTCTAGCACTGAGTTTGGATCTTTAATTATTAAACTTAGCCCTTCCAAAACATCTGTAAACGAATAGCTAGTTTTTGAAATATCAACCCATGCATCAGAATATCTGTATAAGAAATAATCATTTGATCCGACATACAAAGTAGAATTATAATCTGACATTTCAACATCACTAATAGAGTGCGCTATATACCAATATTGTCGATCTTCTAGTCCCCATTTAACTGTAGAGTTACCAGATATTGTACCCATTGTAATTACCGATGCAGGTTTAACATCTGTATTTTCAATTATAAAACTATTATTTGTTACCATATCTCCTGATACACTAAACTGCGCCCCTGGCTTAACTGTTAAGGTTCCGGATACAATAGTAACATCATTAGATAAGGCTAACCCTCCATCAATAACCGCATCATAAGAGCTTCCTGCATTAATGGTTACATCAGTTGTAGAATTAGGTACAATACCATCCGTCCAGTTATCAGCATTGAACCAGTCATTATCTACATCTCCTTGCCATGTATGAGGAGGTAATAATGGGAAGGCTATATTTACTTCGGATACCGATTCACAATCTCCGTTTGAAATCGTCCATCGTAGCACATAGCTAGAACCATTAGTTCCATTAAATACTGTATTATTAATAGTTGGATCATCAAAAGATCCTCCAGTACCACTAACTATAACCCAAGCTCCAGTACCAACTGTTGGATCATTCGCAGCCATCGTTGCTGCAGACAAACCTTGTAGCGACTGATCTGGACCTGCATTTGAAACAGTAGGTGAATCATAAACACTCACCGGAGTTGCATCAACAACTCCAACACTACTTCCTCCATCATAGGTGTAAGCTGTAAGTTCATACTCTCCTGCAACTGGCGTAGGCAATGAATATGGCAAACTACTAATTGTTACTGCAGCCTGAGAAACCCCATCAATAGTATAGGAAATTAGATAATCAAATGGTGCTGGGACTGTTGTTGTAATCTCTATTGGAATACCAGCATTTCCGCACACTGCTCCACTTGGATTCAATCGAGCTTTTGGCTTATTTGTATTTACAGTTGCTGTTGTAAAACTTGTTCCTGCATCTGAAACACTCTGCCTATCATCACTAACAACAGTTCCTGAGGTATCACTTCCTGAAGCACCAGAAGCAACTTCTTGCCAATTGGATCCATCGTAATTTACTACACGCAAATCATCTAAGCCATGCTCTGTCATTATAGGAGTAATATCACTACTTGCATCCCATGATAATTCAACTTTAGCTTCGCCACCTCCAGGTGTGCTAACTGTCCAATATTCATGCGAATTTACTGCCGTAAGTGGAAAAGAAAAATTACTATAATTAGAATTAGGGCGATGATAAGTTACAGTCCAATATCTTGTTCCTGTTCTAGTAGAGGATATCTTTAGTTTATCTCCCAACATTCCTTCGTCTCCTACAGGAAATACAAAACCATCACTTTGATTTAACATCTTTGTTAATGGTCCATTAACAAACGATGAAACCGACCCTCCTGTTGGAAGAATGCAATTAGGTGATGTATTATTAATAACAAGAGCATTAGCTGAGCTTGTATTAATATTTCCATTTGTTAATAGCAGGTTTCCTAATATTTCTATATCACTACCAAGCGTTAAACCTGCACTATTATTTATTTCTAAATTATTTAAAGAATTACTTGATCCTGAAAAACCGCTAATAGATTGTTCAACTGATCCTATAAATGAAATAGTAGCGTTACTTCCTGTACCACTATTAAAACTACCACTATTTTTCTCAAAACTTCCCTTGATATATAATGTCTTATTGTAAACACTATTATCTACAATAGGTCCATCAATTAAAAACTGATCACATATAGTTAAATCCTTGTTTGGAAGCACTCGTGTACCAGAACCTGAAAAGATTAAATTAGTTGCATTTGAATATAAGTCTGCAACAATTGTATAATCTCCTGTACCTCCATATTCAAGAGTTGAACTATTACCACAACCTAAGAATCCATCATAGGCCCCTTCTGGAATTTGACCATCCTCGAGATATAGGATACCTTCACCCGATACTTCTCCCAAATTATGTCCGTAATTTGTATTTAAGATTTTAAGCTTACCTACTGAACTAATATTAATTTTATAGGCTTGCGCGTAATTTTCATTTAACTCAACCTCATTTTCAACTTTAATCAAAAACCCGTTAGGTGCGCCTGACAGCACATAAGAATCTCCACTAGTTTGCACCCATACGCTTGGATCAGACCAACTACCATCTTTCTGACTAGTATATTCTGGGACATTATTAGGGAATGCACTATCTAACCCTGCTGTATACTCGCCAGAAATGTTATCCTCCATTAATGTAAAAGAAACTACATTATTAATATCATCAACTGAGTTAGTCTTGGACCAACTAGTACCTGGCACTAGTAAACGAGCCGCATAATAACTAGTCTCTGCCCCATTCACATCTAATTCATCATAATAAAATTCTAATTTTCCATTATACGATGTTAATCCAGTACTCTCTACTGCCCAATAATAGTTCAATAGGTTTGTTGGATCAATATTTGCTGGATGTTCGGTATTTATAGGATGCACCTTTATTGAAGCACTATTACCATTTGTTGTTGTTGTAAGAACTGTTGGCGTATATTTCCCAGAGGTTCCAATTGGAAATGTAAATACAGAAGCTCCACTAGGGATAATTTTCTCAACTCCTTTATTGCTATATACCCCATTAGTGGTAATCATAGTATTGGCATCGAAGGTTCCGCTTACTGAGCTGGATAAACCAAGCGATAGTAAATGGTCTTTAATATCCAAAACCCCTCTAGTTAGAACTAAGTCTCCTTGAATAGATAAGTCATTCAACAGCGTAGCTCCTGAAGCATTATCTAGTTCTAACTTATCAAAGGTTCCTGTTCCTGATAAAGATTGAACTGAGCTGCCATTTAATACAAGACCATTTCCGGAAGAAGTATATGTAGACTTATTAACCACATTACCCTGAACATTTATTGTATTACCATTAACAGCAAGAGTTCCTGATTCTATAGTAAGATCCTTACTTACGTTTATATCATCATCCATACTCAAAGATGTTACAGGATTTACTATTAAATTATAAAAACCTATAGAAGCACTTCCACTTATTATTTGACTAGAACCATTAAAGCTTGTTGTATTTTCATGAAATAGATATGAACCTGAATTTATAAAATCTCCGTTTATAGTAACAGGTATGTTCAAAGATGAGTTTGCATCAAATACACTATTGGTATTACTAAGTTTTAGGTCTCCATTTAAAACCAATGGACTTATTAACAACTGAGTTGTTGCAACATTTCCAGTACCTTCTACGGTAAGATTATATAAAGCAATATCAGCATCTAATAAGTAATCCTGAGCTCCATTACCATTATTATTGAATACTATCTCGCCACCAGTAACTGTTGAGTTTTCAGGTCGTAAATATACGTCACCATAAGTAGTTCCTGCACCCCTTACAATTTCAATTGTTCCGGCTGACATTTCAAAAGAACTCCCGGCATTTAATATTTCAAATTTAGCATTAGTTGCCAAGGCATTTCTACCATTAACAGTTAAACTACCACCTGTTTGTTTGTAATTTAATATTCCAGATGTTGATGCAGAGTTACGTCGCACTTGACCATTTACAAATAAAGATCCGGATTGAATCTCTATCTCAGATAAGCCACTTCCTGAATACTCAACATCATTATTGTTGTTGTTATTAGAATTACCAATATTAAGAGTTCCTGCCATAAGTGTAAGCTTACCATCTAGATAAACATCATAATCATCACTACTACCAGTACAAATACTTACAACATCATTAGAATTAACCGTTAAACCAGATGTAGAAGGAATAGAAAAGCTAGTATTAGTATTTATCGATACATTGGCATTTCGCTCATATATAAATGTACCATTCACTAACTGCAACCATTCATCCGACTCATAATCTACAGTCCCATCGATATCCATAGTAAGAGTAGTTGCATTAGAATCACCCTTGTCTACTTTTATTGATTCAATATTTATATAAGTAGTATAACTAGTACCTGAAGATTGTGTTATTTTAGAATTGCCATCACCATTAAAAATTAATGGTAATTTATCAAAATCACTTCCCCTATATGAATCACTTCCACTACCTGAAGAACGGGCATCGTTAATTAAGTCTCCCCCAATAGTAATACTCTGGTTTGTTGCATTACTGTATACCGAAATTCCTGCATCCTCGGCAATTACTAAATCGCCTTCTATTATAAAATTTTGTGCTAAATCATTATTTCCATAATAAATTAAAGCGCCCCCTTGTAAATCGAAGTTACCCTTTATTGTAATATCCTTTGCTTGCCTACTTCTATTATCAAAACCAGAAGGGTAATCACTATTCCAAGTAGGACAATACCATGATTCTGAACTTTGACCTTTAGCTATTAAATCTCCTATTATAACCACATCATTATTCGGAAATATAATATTTGAACCTCCCAAAGGAGAAATCATTAGGTTACCATACTCCATCACGCCATCTGGCAACCAGTAAGTAGTACCTGATGTGGAATTATTTGTATATAATTCAGTAGTACCAAGGTTAGCATTAAAATCAGAAAAATCGCCATTGGGGAACTCAAATATACTTTCATCACTATCGCTTACTGAGATTCTTATCTTTCCATTTCCTGATGAATGAGACATTACCATACCAAAATCACTACCTGGGTTATAGGTAGCGTCAAGAACTCCACCAGCTTCAATTTGCAAACTAGCGCAACTTTGAGCGTCTCTATTTGCTGATGTACTATATCTTTCTAAACTTACCGTATGCCCATTTCCAATAATTACAACATCCCCAGAAGAAGGAATTGAACTAGCAGAGGCTCCTGTATGACTACTATTTGACCATGTATTAGATTGATTCCAATCTCCTGATTGTTTACTGTAATATTTTTGAGGAGTTGCAAATGCAGAGCTTAAACCTGCCGTATAATCTCCATCTATAAAATCAGCGGAACCTGTCCAATCATTAATGGTGTTAGAGCTATTATCAACGTCAGCTGTACTCCCGATACTCCAATCGTACGAAGCTACATCGTACCTAGCTGAAACATAATTATTTTCTGTTCCTTGAACATCATTTTGATCGTAAACAAACTGATGTTCTACCTTGCCTGAAATATCTGAAAATCCACTAGATTTAACTCTCCAAAAATAATCTAAAGAAGAGTTGCTTAAATCTACTGTTGAGTGTTGATAGTTTACTGGAATTATCGTTACTGATCCGTACGAAGTTGGCGTTGAAGAAAAACCAATACTAGCTGGTGTATAACTATCAACTCCGATTGGAAATAATTTTGCTGTATTTGAGCTATAAGTAAAAGTAACACCACCATCGCCGACATTACCAGATGTTTTAATATATCCATCTGTGCTTTCTCCTGTCACTTGGGCTACATCTGAAAAAGTTAGATTATTAACACCTATATCAAATAACTCTCCTTGCACAAATTGAAGTGTTCCTGTAACTGTTAAATCGGACTTTAATGTGGTAGTATTTGCTGTATTTAATTTTAAGTAATATACCTCACCTAAACCATTTCCGTCTATTACCTGAGGAGAGCTTCCGACAATACTAATTCCGCCACTCCCATTTCCTAATTGATTTCCACCTATATATACATTGGATTGAGCTTTAACATTTTTCGTATCACAATTTAAATCTCCACTTTTAATAATTAACGAATCATTAACGTTAAAAACACCTTGAGTACCTTGTAATAATAACTCATCTGCAGACTTATCAATAACTAATTTATTTAATTGAAATTCATTTGCTAAATCTACTGTAAAAGTTTGACTAGCGTCTCCATCAAAAATAGTTCTATTACTTCCTGTAGTATATGTAGTACCCGATGCTATAGAAAAATCACCCCCAAGAGCTACGTCATAATTATTAGCATTCAATACACCGGAAAGAATATTGATATCATTTATTACACTAATATGCCCACTAACCTCAGGAGTACTAGAAGATAAAGTAACCTCTGATGTGCTTCCTGAATCCCTATTTATTAATAGACTTCCTAATTGTGCCGCCGTTCTAATTCTAAAATTACTACTATTTGATTTTGCAAGAATTTGAAGTTCTCCTCCTGTGACATTTATATTTTTCTCTTCGGAAAATACATCAATCGCATAACCATTGCTACCCCCATCATAAACCTTCATTGTACCACCGGATACATTATATACGTTTAAAGGATTATCAACACTTAAGATAGCTTTATCAGAATCTAAGCCTTGAGTAGAATAGCTTGTTATTATTGAAGCTGTTACTAAATCGATAACGGCCGAAACAGAAGAAGATTGACGTTGAAAACGCCCTCTAAAATTTACTTCACCGCCATTCTGAGTATAAGATGCTAATCCTGCTGAAGCACTACCTGAACGAAATTGTTTGATATCAACTGTACCGCCATTAATAATAAACTCTGCAGAAGCAATATCCCAGGTTATTATACCTCCTGATTCTCTAGCAGATAAGTATCCATCATTAATTTGAAGTTTACCATATATCGAAAATGACTCAGCGTTACTTCCCTTACTAACTCCATTCACGGTTCCTGAACCTGCAGCGATAGCATATGCTGCATTTACCTCAGCATAATCATCTGCAGTAGTTAATACAACTACATCGGGGCCATCGAGCACCAATGCTGCATTTACAGGAATATAAAAATCACTATTAGGAGCTCCAGATTCGGTAGGTCCTCCACCTTCTGTTAACGAAGGAATGACCGTTAACCCTTGTAAAACCATAGTCCCTGAGCGTAACCAAAGAGCTTTTCGCAGATTAGGATTATCTCCCCCTGTTTCACCGCCATGGTCATTTCTTCCGTACAGCCTGAAGTTACTGTATGACGATGAATATACGCTTAACTTATAAGTCTGATCACTACCTTTATCAAGAACAATATTATAAAAATCGGTGGTGCTATTACAGGTTAAAACATTATCGGATGTACCCATAAAATAAACTGTAGCTGCCCCTGTGCTAGTAAACGCATTGTATTCTGGATACGATTGGTTTGTAAACCTAATTGTTCCATTATTGATTAAATCACCATTTAATACAATACGATGTGTGTTTTTATCATAGTAATCAATAAAAGGAGCTGTACCCCCAACAACATCCGAACTAATAGTATTCCCTGTACCCACAGTCATACTAGCTCCTGCGTCAACCTGCAGGTTGCCAATCACCTCTAGACTTCTGAGTGCCGAACTATTATCATTTATTTGATATATTCCTCCTTTTATATGTAAATCTCCATTTATGTGTAAATCGGATAACTGAGTAGCCGTTGCAGATGTATTTATAATTAGCTTGTTATATTCTGCTTGTGTAATTGGCAGGTCAAAATCTGTGGCATTTTGATACTCGACGATACCTCCTACTTCACTAACAAAATAATTATTTGTAACAATAGGGAATTTATCTGTAGAAAGTTGGTAAGTACCCTCCCCACTCAATTCAGTCAATTGGTTTGTAAAACTATACGCACCTGCATTTAAAAACCCGCCGGCAAGAATAACTACTTTTAAATTAGCATCGTTAACATCACTCGTAAGTGTAACGTTTCTACCATCTACTATCACTACCTTAGCATCATCCCCAGGAACATCTGTTGCCGTTTGGGTTGTACCACCGGGATCATGTGTCCATGTGGATATTGTATTCCAATCGCCTGATCTATACGAATAATATGTTTTTACTGATACTGTTTCAACTGCAGTCCAAGTACCATTTAAATCTGTAACATCTGAAACACTCATAGGGTTAGAGCCTGCTACACTAGCTCCTGCTAAATCTTGCCAAACACCTCCTGAATACCATTGGGCGATATAACTTGCTTGGTTACCTCCTGTTCCTACTTCACTATTATCGTAACTGAATAAAATATCAGCAGATGTAATCGTTAAGCCCGATTCGTCTATTAGCCAATATTTATTTAAATCTTTTGAATCACGGGCTGGTGGACCTGGTGCAATTCCGCTTACAGCTCCAACTGATATTGATCCCGTACCACTTGCATTAATATTTGAAATTTCAAATGGCGAGTATACTGAGCCAGTACCTAATGGATAAACCATCTGGAAATCTGCAGAAGAACTTCCTTTTTTAATTAAGCGACCAGAACCATCACTAACAATCATATTTGAAGAAGAAAACGTACCACTTATACTAGCACCATCTTCAATAATTAAATCATGCTCTCCAAGAATTAACTTAGCACCATTTAAGTTTAATACGCCATTAATTGTAACGTCTCCTTCTATAACCTTATCTCCACCTCCTGATAACTCAAGGTTGTTATAAGTAAAGGCTCCTATTTTTTGAGATGAACCTCCATTAAAATAAACATTACCACTACCAGCATTAAAAGCTCCTGGGATAAAATCGCCGCCCACAGTAAGGTTGTGAGCCTTGCTATTTTTGGTCATATCTACCATCCCAGAACCTGTTATAGAATTTGTGATTACTAAAGATCTAACATTATTATTGTTGCCTATATATAGATTCCCCACTAAACTTAAGTTTTCTATAGCATAGGAGTCCCCTCTATCATTATTAAGTGTAATATCATTTCCATTTAGAATACTAACAACACCTGCATTTCCATTTTTTCCAGGATCATCATTTGTATTATTCCAACCCGATCCATCATATACCTGCCAGGTATTTCTCGCTGTCCAATTTTTTGTGTCACGAGATTGGTAATCTCCTGATGCAGGAGGTAAAGAACCTGTAATTTTCACATCATCAATATTCCAACCTGAATAATACCAAGAACCGTCTGTACTACCTAACGAGAACCGAACTCTTACATTAGAATTATCGTCTGCATCAGCAGGCAAAGTAATTATTTGATTAGACCAACTATTCTCTTCTATTGTTCCACTTGAACTATTGTCCCATATTTCGCCCCATACAATTCCGTTGTAATATTCAATATACCCTTCATCATAAGATGACTGCTCAAGATTGAGCCATCTTTGAAAATCTAAAGTTATATTAACATAACCAGAACAATCAATAATAGGTGATGATGCTTTATACTCCTTGTCACTTAAATTATTTGCATAACCACCATCTAAATCGGTTGATAATACATTAATACCACTATATGCAGATGTGGGGTTTGGAAACCCTTCGGCATGATCTGTATCATCGTCACCACCTCCTAAGGGGATGCCAATTTCAAACTCTCCAGTTAGAGACCAACCTTTATCAGTTTCAAAATCATCAGACCATAAGGTTACTTGGGCACTTAGCGTACTAGTAATTAATACTAGAAGTACTTGTACAAATAGTAAGTGTTTTATTTTCATAATTAGTTCTTAATTGGCACAAAATTATGCACCTTAAAAAAGTAGAATAGCTTAAATTATGAATCGTTTTACGAGATATATTAAAAAGGTTTCGTTATTATTCAATTATATTAAGTAAATATAATTCACTGTAGAAATTAACAAACAGCAACAAGCCCGAAATTAAATCTAAAATGACTTTCAACACACATACAAAATATAAACGGAGTATTTAGATACCCATTGCTGCATACGGTAATACAATATTAATGTCATATTGAAAAAACTCAACTCAGTTAATAGAGTTTATGAGACTTCTATATAATAAACTCCTTCAAAAAGGCCAATGAACAATATATTTTATCCAATTCAACAACTAAAAACATGGCTTAAGATTTAATAGACTTCAAAAATATAGTAGAAATAAATAACTCTAAAATTCTGACCTTTCTATAGATATGTTATACCACGAAATAAATTGCATATTTTATTGCTTTCAAAATTTGCAACTTTATAAAAATACACTACTTTTGCATCCGCATTAACGAAAAAGAGTCGTGATGCATTAAGGAGATTCAGTAGCTCAGCTGGTAGAGCACATCCCTTTTAAGGATGGGGTCCTGGGTTCGAACCCCAGCTGAATCACTTAGATTACAAAACAAAAATACAGCTCGACAT
>NZ_LYBV02000035.1 GCF_001660705.2 Saccharicrinis aurantiacus | reverse complement strand
AGACATATTGGTTTTCAGTGGCAAGGCTCAATTTTTATTGCATAGCCTTAGCTACGGAATAAAAATTAGCAGAAGTCAATGAAATCAAGATGTTACTCGCAGTTTTGCAGCACGACTTTAAACAACTTCTATACATTAAAGCCATGCTAACCTATTATAAGATGCTGTATTATAAAAATAAATTAGTGAGTTTAGCGATGTAGGCAAACTAGTTTGAAAAGGTAAAAAACGAAGCTTTTTATAAGGATTATTATATTTATGGAAACACTAAATCGATGATTTAGGAGAGTGAAATAGTAGAAACTATTATTATCAAAAAGAGCTTATTTTATTTGAAGTTGGGGATCAGAAAATTGAAATTGGTAAATGGAAGCAAGCTTTTAATGGTAAAAGCCTCTATACCTTATTAAAGAGAACAATCAAGTAAACATACATTGGGGTGAAGCAGTCTAGCCATAAGTCCTCAATCAGAATTAACCCAAACACCCCCGATCAATACTATTTCTCCAGCATACCCCCTCTAAATAAAATCAACCCACATTAATTACACCTATTCTATTAAAGCACACCCCTTAATAGGCATGCATACCCCACAAACAATAAGTTAAGGAAGGTTAAATAGAAAACTCCACATAGCCTAAACAATATTAATATATTATTATTGGGGCTTCATTATGACCTCATGCAATCTTCAATCTATTTATGAATACAGTAAAAATAAACACCAAACTAAATGGTTTAATTGCCGGTATATTATTAATTACCTTAATACTAGGTGCTAAAGGAATTTTCGACCTCGGCAAGGTTAATGAAGGCGTTAACAATATGTACTTTCAACGCATTGAGCCGCTACAAAACTTAAAAAAAGTATCAGACACCTACGCCATTAATGTGGTAGATATTTCGCATAAGGTATTGCATGGCTTAATGACTTGGGAAGTGGCTGTAAAAGAAATGGACAAGGCTACAATTGTGGTTACTGACAATTGGAACGCCTATATGGAGATACCTAAATATGGTGTTGAAAAAGAATTGTGCGATAAAGCTATTGCGCAACGTAAAATATCAAAGCGCACTTACTTTAAGCTTCTAGATATACTCAAAAAGGGAGAATCTGAAGCCAATATTAAGGACCTAGATTTACTGATAAAAGAAGATTTATACCAAACCATTGACCCTTATACCGCAATAATTGGCGATTTAATTAGCATGCAATTAAATAAGGCGGATACCATCAGAAAGGAGTCTGATATTGTATTTAACGAAACCAAATACAGCTCGGTTATTTTAGTTGTTATCGCATTTATTGTATCCATTGTGGTTTCTCGCATCATTATTCGTTCCATTACCAAACAACTAGGTGGAGAGCCAACTGAGGTGGAGTATATTGCCACTAAAATTGCAAAAGGTGAGCTAGACTTTCAATTACCTGAAAATAGAGTTGGTGCAATGAATTCTCTTGCACAAATGACCATTGAGCTTAAACGCATCATTGGCAATATTAGAAGTGGTGCCGATAATATTTCCAAAGCAAGTCAGGCAGTTAATAGCGGAATTCAACAAATTTCGCAAGGAGCCAATCAGCAAGCTGCATCCACCGAGGAGGTATCTTCATCGATGGAAGAAATGGGTTCAAACATATCGCAGAATAATATGAATGCCCTAAAAACACAAGAATTCGCGAGGCAATCGTCACAATCAATTACTGCGGTAAAATCGGCATCTGAAAAAAGCCTAAGTGCGGTAGAAAATATCAATCAAAAAATAGTAGCTATATCAGGTATAGCCGAACAAACCAACATATTAGCGCTAAATGCTTCTGTTGAAGCGGCACGTGCTGGTGAGCAAGGTCGCGGTTTCTCAGTAGTGGCAGCAGAAGTGCGCAAATTAGCAGAACGCAGTCAACAAACGGCTAAAGAAATTATTGAAATTGCCAACGAAGGAAGTGCTTTAAGCATCGAATCGAACGATCAATTGGTTTCTATTATCCCTAATGTGTTAGAAACCTCAAACTTAGTTGAAGAGATTTCTACTTCTAGTCAGGAACAAACTACGGGTGTAGATCAGGTGAACTCGGCAATTCAACAACTTAGTATGATTACCCAACAAACAGCGGCTTCAGCAGAAGAGATAGCAGGTAGTGCCGAGCAAATGGCATTTGAGGCCAAAGAGTTAGAAGAGATTACGCACTTTTTTAAACTCTAATACCAAAGGCATTATTATTTGATTGATAATTAAATTGTATCAATATTGTCCTAAATAATATTACGTATTGGGTTTTCAACCCAAACCTGCCTATCGGCAGGTAGGCCCGACTTCATCCTGAAACAATTAAGAATACTCAATTCTTAATCGTCCCGATACCTTGAAGCAAGAAACGGAAGCAAAGAAATTCAAGGCTACTTTACAAATAACTTTCTTATTTATTTAAAGCTTAAGTGCGGTTGGCGGATCTAAGAGCACAGCTCTTAGCTAGCCAATCTTACTAAAGCTTTAAATAAAACAAAAGCTTTTTGTAAAGAGGCCATATAACGTGACGCTTAAAAACAACCCCCTAAAAATAAAAGATCCAATATTAAATTAGCCATCAGCAAAATAGAAGTATAGCCATAGCTACATTGATATTTTATAACGAAGTTGAAATTCAATAGAAATAATTTATATCAATCATTTTATGGTGTTTTTGGTATAAAAAGCCTTACCCAGGCGCAAATAATTATAGTGGCAAAACAAATTGCTTTTGTACCTTTGCGGCTCATTGCATAATAAAGCAACAACTAATGGAAGCTGAAAAATCAGAAAAGTGGGTAAGCATCAATAACGGAGAATACCTTTATATACCAAAGTTTTTTACAAAAATTGAGGGCAACGAATTATTGAAAAATCTGCTTGAGGAAATTGAGTGGAAGCAAGAATCGAAAACCATGTATGGCAAAGAAACCATTGCCCCTAAGCTATCGGCCCGATGTGGCGATGTAAATAAAAGCTACTCCTATAATGGTGAAACGCGCCATCCACAAGCCTTAAGCGATAGTATTTTATCGATAAAAGAGCGCATCGCTTCAGTGATTGATATCGATTTTAATAGCGTATTGTTAAATCAGTTTCGTAACGAAGCCGATTCAACCTACTGGCAAACCGATGCCGCTAACGAGCTGGGTGAAAACCCCACTAATGTATATGTGAATTTGGGTGCCACACGTAAATTTCAGTTCCGCCACAGAGATAAAAAAGGCAGCTTTGATATTAACCTAACACACGGAAGCATATTAATAACCCGTGGCGAATTACAGCACTTTTGGGTACACCAAGTAGCCAAATCGAAAAAGAAAGTAACACCCTGTGTGAACCTTACTTTTAGAAGGATATTATAAGCGAACCACCTCTGGGCAAGCCCAGAGGCTTCATTCACAGCACAGCAATATAGAGATAAAAGCTTTTGATCCAATTGTAAACTTATTTCAAACCTTCATACATCTAATATGATGGTTTGAAGAACAAGGTAAGCCTCGGGGAATTAAAGCCATGTTAGATTAATGCACGTACACACAATCAAGTAAGCCAGGGGAATTTTCCCCCTACCCCTCTCACAGAACCCATACATGAGCCTCTCAATTCATACGGCTATTATTATGCCGTCAATTACTACTCTAGGTTAAGTGATAAGCTAATGTACAATGATAAAATACTTCAGATTAGGTACAAAACTGTAAATACTAGGATAACATAATAAACATAAACCATTAATTTTTATATTTTCGTGGAGTATAAAAATAGTAACCATAAAGATGTAATTACACATTTGATGAGATACATCTTAGTTGTGGCTAATATAAATCCAAGGAAACAATAATCAGTAATGTTATGAAAACAAGAGTATTAATGTTAATAGTGAGTATTCTAATCTTTGTCTCACCTGAATCATTTTCTCAAAATCCAATAAACTTTCAAGGAGAGATAATTAACTACATAGACGATAGTGGATTAAAGCAAGGGATATGGAAAATTTATTCATTAAATGACAATCGAGCACCGATAAGTAGATCCTATGTTGAATGTGAGTTTGTAGATGATGAATTAGACGGCAATATATATATAAGAAAAGGAAAGAAAACAATTATCGAAATTAGACCACAACCAAATTCGAATGCAGCTAGTTTTAGTGCACAGAAAGGATCAAAAAGTATTGAAGGGTTGATCGTAGCACTTGAAGGAAAAGGTATAAGTGGTATGAAAAAAATAGCTTATTTAGATAATGAAGGAAATGAGTTTAGTAAGGAAATCAAAGATTGGTTAAGAAGTTATACCTTTATTCTGCCAAGTCATTATGGAGGAGAAACAGGAGTACAAAAAAGCATACGTAAAATATTTGAATATGATAATGTTGAAAATTGTAAAGGTCGAGTTTATGTGAGTTTTGTAGTGGATTCTAGTGGATTTATTATTAATCCTAAGGCATCAAAAGTAAAAAATACAACACCTAATGAGAATGGTTTGTTAGAAAAGGAAGCAATACGTATTATTAGAAATTTACCAAGAATGCAGCCTGCTTTTCAAGGGTTTATGTTAGGCGAAATAAATTATACGATACCAGTTAATTTTTAACTAAACCACTATGGACTGAAAGTCCATAGGTTTAAGAAACAGAATAACTGAAAGTTATGCTTCAGAGCATTTTTGGAATTTTGCATAAATCATCCTAAAATTCTTAAGCATGATAAAACATATTTAAAAACTCAACTCCAACAATAGAATTCTTAGAAGCTAAAACGGATACACTAAAGTGCATAGTTTTAACTTCTATGAGACCAATAAAATAACAAGCTTTGGCTCGGTTTTATTTCGGAAGTGGATTATCGTTTTATCTCCACACGTTCATCCAAGTGGCCGTTGTAAGCAATTTGTCAAGTCGCATTAAATAATTTTTATAGGAAACTTAATGAACAAAGAAGTATTTATCATTCTCCTAATTGTATTAGGATTTCAAGCTTGTAAACAACAGGAGGATTCATACAGTGTTTATGATGATGTTTTGCTAGAAGTTATAGGAACAGATAGTTATCACATTCCGTTTAATAGTATCTTTCAATACGATTCTATAACACAACGAAAACTGTGGGGAGAATATGTTGATTCAAAAAATAGACCTGTTGAAACGAGACGTTTGTTTTTAGAAGTAAGTAGATCGCTAGATGTTCACCCTTTGGATATTTCTGACTTGAAAGATTTGTATGGAGAAGTTTCGTTATGCGATAGTATTTTAATATCAACACTTGTTACCCCAACTAAAAAGAAGGAGGTAATGGACTTTAAAAAGATGTCTGTGGTTGGAAGGTATGAATTATATCCGCAAGATCGCGATTTAGGTTTACGAACCATTATTAAAGACAATAAGGATAAATATAGAGATGTGGGTTTTATTGCAATTTCGAAAGTAGCATTTTCAGAAGATTATAAGAAAGGATGTTTTCTTTATACAAAGATTGACCCAGGAGGACACGGACATCGACCTAGGTTAATATTTGTCGAAAAAGGAATAGGTAAGTGGAAGATTCTAAACGAAACAGGCATATGAAAAAACTGCTTACAATCGTAGAGCGCCGCTAGGCACCTAGCCTTGCGGTGACCCTCTTACATATCCGGACTTGCGCTTCGCTTGTACTTTTCGTATAGAGCTCTACCAGAGCTTTCTTCCTAAACATATATGGTGGTTCTATACTGTCTGCATTATTGCGCATAGTCGTGGTACAATTGTTGATACGAGTAGGAGACAATATGTAGACAGTATAGGCGCAAATTTGCGCCAAGCAAAAAACGTATATTACCCTACGCTTAAAACAGTTTCAAAACGTTCAGAACGAGGCTCTTTTAACATCTTACCCTTAGAATATTGCGTTACCAGCTCAAACTCACAATCGCCAGCAGGCAAGGCTGGAATCAAAATAATGAGTTCTTTATTTTTACTGCTTATAATTTGGCATTTTGTGCGGTCGTAACTACAGAACTTGCTACAGAAAACATTCTTATAAGCTTATGCGTTAAACCCATGAGTACTAAACAAACTTATTTTATTGCAGTAATACCCAACATTATAATCTGAAACGCTAATTATATGGTAAATAACTCTAATGCTCTACTCAACATTATCTTTAAATATGTCCTAATCATATTACTATTATTATTTTCGGTACCCGAGACCTATGCAAAAACAGAAAATGATAGTACTAAAAAAGTAAAAATTGCTGCTATACCAATTATTAACTACAACGCCTCGCAAGGTGCACTAATTGGGGCCTTAGGACAGGCTTTTTATAAATTAAATGCACAGGATACTATTTCACCATCCTCATCAACAGGCCTATTTGGTATTTATACCACCAATAGTACCTTTTTCACGGCTTTATTTCAAAATCTATATTGGAACGAGGATAAGTGGAGGGCTAAAGTTGCTGCGGGTTTTGGTCAAATGAATTTTCAATATTGGCAACAGCTCCCCATTAACGATGGTGCTTTTGTTGATTTTAGTACAGATGCAACATTTGCGTTAGCCCGCATTGAGCGAAAGGTGTTTAAACAACTGTACTTTGGTGTAGAAGGAACGCTATCAAAGGCTGAAACAGGTTTTGATTTGCCCGATTTTGTGCCCGATAGCATTAGGTATGATAGTAGAAATATGAATAACATTGGCATCCTTTTAAATTACGATTTGCGCGATCATCAAATGAATCCGTATAGTGGCTTTAATGTATCGTTTAAAAACTTAATTTATAAAACATGGTTGAATAGTGGCAATGATTTTAATAAAATAGAATTGGTGTACAACCATTACTATCAAATTAAAAACGAACGCAATATTATAGTAAGCCGATTTAAAACCTCAATAGCTTCGGGTGATGTGCCTTTTCAAGGCCAAAGTGTAGTTGGGCAAGATGACATTAGAGGATACACTGCTGGTAAGTACAGAAACAATCAAATTTATGCGCTTCAGGCTGAATACAGATGGCGCTTCTATAAAAAATGGGGCATGGTAGGTTTTGCAGGACTTGCAAGTGCCGTTGAATCTGCTTCTGATTTATTTTCAACTAGCTTGCTGCCTGGTGCAGGTGTTGGACTAAGATATATGATGATTCCTTCCGAAAGAATTAATGTGGGATTTGATGTTGCTGCAGGAAAGGATGATTGGGGTCTGTATTTCAGAATTGGTGAATCGTTTGGAAGATAAACCTCAATAGACTTTATCAATACAAAAAATGGGAACCCTGTATTAGAGTTCCCATTAATATGATTAATATTCTTGATTAGTCTGCTAAATTAGGATTTAGCATAACCTCATTACCCGGTATCTTAGCATACCAAAGAGCTTTGTCTGCAGGATCTCCGATTAAAGGTAATTCTCTCGAATCTCTATTAGCATTTGCTTCAGCTACCTTCTCATGGCGAACCAAATCTAACCATCTATTACCACCTACCTCAGCAGTAAACTCGTATAAACGCTCCGTTAATATAGCCTCAACAAAGTCACCTTCAGCTGTTGTGTAATCTACCATAGGATCCGCTGTTTTCCAGAAGTCAGCAGGTAAAAGCGCTACATCTTCCTGTGTTGCTGAATTTTGAGCATAAGCACGACGACGTACCATATTCAGCGCCTCATAACCATCTGACGCTGCACCAGTATTAGCACAAGCTTCTGCATACATTAAAAGTACCTCAGCATAACGCATTCCTGGCATATCATTGTGCGATTGCCAAGTATGTACAAACTCATCTTCCTTTTCCGTTTCTGTTCCATATAATAGTTTGGTTAAGAGCGGATGATTATATTCTGCAGATAAATCACCTTCAGAAGTTGTACAATAATTCTTACGGAAACCCTCTGGATAATTATTATAATAATTCCACTCTAGGAACATATCCATCCATTCTCTCCAAAAGGCACCATACCACCTACTTTCTGTTTTAATAGGCCAAGAGTTACGATAAAATTGATGCGCCCATATAATCTCACTATTATTCTGTCTGTTATACTCAAAATTAGCCGAATAGTCGTTCATTAAAGTATAAACTCCATCAGTCATAATTTTACCTGTAATTGTTTTCACTTCAGCCCAATGCTCTGTTTGATTATATGGGTAACCTGTAAGCTGCATTAAAGCTTTTGCTAAAAATGCATTTGCTGCGGTTTTCGATACCATACCGTCTGCAACAGAAGGATCTTCATCTCTTCCATTTTCTGCCCATTGAACAGCAAATCGAAAATCAGAAACCACTTGAGTCATTATATCAGCAGTAGGTGTTTTTTTCATATCAGGATCAAGCTCTACGATAAGAGGCATCGGAATATCACCAAATATTGTAGTTAACCTGAAATACATCAACCCCCTTACAAAATGCGCATTAGCCTTGTATTTATTAATTATAGCCTCATCCATATCTACTGGATTAGCATTCTCAATAAAAGAATTACATGAATTAATTACGTGATAATAGCCTTCCCAAATACCATTTGTTCGTTGGTTACCATCAGACAGATTGAATTGGTCTCCTTCTAAGAAAACCCATTTATTACCTCCACTATGAGTAGTTAAATCGTCAGCTCCGGTATATGCTGCTAATACATCAACTCCCCATCCTCGTCTATGTAAAATACTATAAATACCTAAAATTCCTGTATTCATACTCTGCTCATCTGCATAAAAGGAAGTTGAAGAAATGGAGCCCTTTGTTCCTTCATCCAAATCTTCGCAGGCAGTAAACATTACCACCGCACCTAAAAATAATATTAGGCTATATTTTGTGAATCTTATTTTCTTCATATTGAATATTTTTTCAGAATAGAAACTATCAAACAACAGTTTTAATCCTGTTTATGTAAAACATTATCTGCTATAATTCTCTTAAAAAGTTACTTTTAGTCCACCAGTAAAAGTTCTCACTAAAGGATATGAGAAATTGTCAATTCCTGCTTGAGAATCACTATCAACTGCAGAACTTGAACCTTCAGGATCTAAACCTGAATAACCAGTTATAGTTAATAAATTTGTTGCACCTACATAAAATCTTAGGCTACTCAATTTCAATTTATTAGCAAAGTTACTAGGTACTGTATAACCTAAAGTCATATTAGCAATTTTAAAGAATGAGCCATCTTCTATGTATTGACTTGTAATAAATGAGCGAGAATACTCTGTACCCAATGGCATCGATTGTTGCGTTGAACCAGTATTTTCAGTAGTCCATCTATTTGTATAATCTGGATTAATAAGCTCTCTATCCATAATATTACGAGAATAGTTCAAAATATCATTTCCTTGAGAACCTACACATTGAATAGCTAAATCAAAACCCTTATATGCTAATGTTGTACCAAAACCATAAGTAAAATCAGGAGCTGCGTTACCTATTATTTGTCTATCAGCTGTATTTATTTCTCCATCTGCTTCATCTGGCACACCATCACCGTTAGTATCTACAGTTAATATGTCCTCATATTTTGGGTCTCCTGGATGAGCACCATATTGTGCTGCTTCATCAGCCTCATCAGCCTGCCAAATTCCATCAAATTTTAAGCCATAGAAAGTACCCATTGATTCACCTTCTTGAACAATAAATTTATTGTTTACTGGCCCCATCCATATACCATTTGCATCTTCATCGGCTAAGAATATAAAATCTTGAATCCCATCAAGAGATTCTACAGTATTCTTATTTCGAGCTATATTAAAATTCATATCCCAAGAGAAATCACTTTTATTCATAATTTCCCAATTGATTCCTAATTCAAAACCTTGGTTTTTTATCTCTCCTAAATTACTTGTATATGCATTAGTATAAAAACCCTGATATGAAGCTACTGACTGTTGAAATATAACATCGGTAGAGTTTTTTGTATACAAATCAAATACTGCGGATAACTTACCATTCAGAACTCCAAAGTCTAGACCTACATTTAACTGAGTATTTTTTTCCCACTCTAATGATGGGTCAACAAGTGGTCCTGGAATAGCGGCAGTTTTAGAATTCATACCATCTTGTACCCAATAAATATAACTCACATCATCGTTAATCAATTGAGGTTGTGTATAATACGGCTCTGTACTTGCATTACCTGTTACACCAGCTCCAACTCTTAGTTTTAAATTATGTAGCCAATCTAAATCCTCAGTAAAAGCTTCTTCAGAAATACGCCATGCTGCTGCTGCTGAAGGGAAATAACCCCACCTGTAATCTTCTTGAAATAATGAAATTCCATCAGCTCTCACAGATGCAGTCAATAAATATTTATCAGCATAACTATAATTAACACGCCCCATATAAGATCTAATCTTTCGGATATTATAATCAGACTCAGTCAATGTTGGTTCACCATTTTGCATTAAATTCCACTCATTAGTTAACGTACTTAAATTCGCTGTTTTCACATTTAAATTACGCCAAACTCTTTTTTGAAATTCATATATAGCAGAAGCTTTAACACTATGTTTACCAAAATCTTTTGCGTACGTTAGATTTAGATTTGTTAAATATGTGGTATTACGATTATATCTTTGACGTGCACTTGCTGTTTCTCTATTAAAAGTTATATCATCAATAATATCTCGTTCCCCAAGAAAACCAGTTCCAAAACTTCCTGAGTTCCCAACAATCAACTTTAAATAATCCGTAAACTTAAATGTTAAATCTAAGTTTGAAGTAATATTTTGATTAGATGTTTCCTGGTTTTGCATATTCCTAATAATTGGATTAGAATCATTACCTGGCTGGTATCTACTACCATGAGAATTATAGGTAGTTGGATCAACGAACTCACCATTGTCATCATAAGGCTCCCAAACTTGAGGGTAAGATACTGCGCTACCAATAGTATTTTGCAAACCATTTTGCTGACGGCCGTTATTTTGAGAACTTGTAGAAGTACCGAAAGTATTAAATGAAAAATCAATCCACTTAGAAACTTTACCTGATATATTAGATCTAATTGAGCCCCTTTTATAAAAAGAGTGGTCAATTACACCTTGATCATCGACGTAGTTGGCAGAAAAGAAATAACGAAGGTTTTCATTACCACCATTCATATTCAGGGTATAGTTTTGTTTAACCCCATTACGTGTTACTAAATCAACCCAATCAGTACCTCCATTTTTTTTAAAATAACTAATTTCATCATCTGTAAACTGAGGTGACGTAGTAGTACCATCAATAGCATCTTTTTGTGCTACTTGAAGATTCATTAATTCAGCCATTTCTCCGGCTGCTAATAAATCATACTCATTTACCATAGTACTTACACCTAAATTACCTTCAAAACTAACTACCATTTTACCTTCAACAGGGGCAGTTGTAGTAATTAATACAACTCCATTAGCTCCACGAGAACCGTAAATAGCAGTAGCTGATGCATCTTTTAATACATCAATAGAGGCAATGTCATTAGGATTAATTGTTGTAATATCAGCACCAATAAATCCATCAATTACATACAAAGGTTCATTACTAAAATTAATAGATGAGCCCCCTCTAATTCTGATTTTCATTTTTTGACCGGGAGCACCTGTAGTTTGTTGAACCTGAACCCCTGCAATTTTACCTTGCAAACCTGCATCTAAAGATGTAATAGGAGCTGCTAGTAATTTATCAGATGAAACAGATCCTACAGATCCTGTAATATCTTTCTTCTTTACACTACCATAACCAACAGCAATAATTTCATCCAAATCTACAGCATCAGTAACTAACTGTGCATTGATAGTAGTAGACGATCCTACCACAACTTCTTGATCAGTATAGCCGATAAAATTGAATACTAAAGTAGCACCCTGACTAACTTTAATAGAATAAGCTCCATCAATATTAGTTATGGTTCCATTGGTTGTTCCTTTCTCTACAATGGCAACACCTGGCAACATAGAACCATCGTTTGCATCAGTAACCACTCCTGTAACAGTAGTGCTTTGAGACATTGCTATACCAAAAAAGCACAGCCCTAATAGCATTAACAGAGATCGTGACCTCCATTTGAAATTTGATTTTTTCATGTAGATTGTTTTTAGATTAATAGATATTTAGTTATTGAAAAATGCAAATGCTCTATAAAATCAAACGTTTGCACATGTCAACAAAAAAAACTTTGTAGGGTAATCCTAACTACCACAAAAAGATGTGATTTAAAATAAAATGGATAATATTAAAGCGCCGTTTAAATATGAAATGTGATGAAGAAATAATAAGCATACGGTATAATTTTGACATTAATGATGTGTTATTATTTGTTAATTTCTGTTTCTAATATATAAATTGATTTCTTATTAAGCAAGTAAATACGTAATTGTACACATGTACACCAGCGTTAGTTATAAACAGATACAAACTTTACCACCTGAATAATAAACACTTATAGATAGTTAAATATTTTCATGATTTTTAACATTTAATTACACTTTATTAATATACAGAAGTAGTAAAATGCAAAAAGGACCTCTCAAAAGAGAAGTCCTCTACACAAATTAACAATAGATAATAAACGATATCAGTGCTTAATTAGTCTCTAATAATGGGACTTGGTTAGCTAACTTTGCTGATAACATGGCTTTAATTTTATTCTCGGTTTGGAGAAAGCGAATAGCCTTTTCTGTTGGGAGTATCTTTTTAAACTGCTTATAGTATTTCTTCTCAACTTTAGCAATCTTTATTTGCGCATTCATTATTGAAGTCCAAATCTCTTCTGCTGTTTCTAAATCTAATTCGTTGTGTTTGGTATCATACAGTTTAATCGCCTCTATTTTTGCACTTTGCAATTTACTGAGTTCTAATTCATATTTATCGTACAACTCCCAAAACGGCTGTTTTTCTTCGTCAGTTAGCTCCATTACTTGTGTTACTGTAGCTCGCTTTTCAGTTTTAAGCACACTATAAATTAAATCAAAATAAGCATCTGTTGATTGAGCTCTTGCACCCATAAAGCTACTCACTAAAATGCTCAATATTATTATTCCTTTCTTCATCATTCAAATATTTAAATTAATTGTTCGCAATAATTTTATTGCCTAACACTACGTTATTGTTTATACAAAACTACATTTTGAACGAAAGGAAAACTTACAAGAAACCTTTAAAAACTTACACAAAACAATACTTTTAACAGCTAAAATTATATATTGGCTGTGGTTTAAAATGATGAAGTAGCATGATTCTATTTAGAGGCGAAGAAAGCATATTAACAGGGGTATTAAGCATTTTTAGCAAACAGATAAATGGCTCGTGGGATGGTGAAGAGCTCCTTGCTGATAATGCGAATGGTAAGTTTAACTTAATTTCATACAGCTATTTTAAAAATTGTTATTTGACTGTTGCTGAGATTAACTCCAAAGATGGTGTATTTTTTAAGGTGAATAATAACGACTCTGAAAACAGGGTTTTATTAAGAATTTTTCAGGAGGGTGTTTCTACTAAAGTGGATGGTTATGATCAAACAAGCCAAAATGAGATTTTATTATACAACAATCAACAAAATCTGGAATTCACAATAAATAAAAACACCAAAGTTAGATGGCTTACCTTAAGCATACCGGCCAGTAGCTTTGATTTAATGGCAAGTGAAAAAGATTTTGAACTAAAGAAACTCTTTAATAATCCAGAACCTTGGTTTACGCATTTCAATATAACCCCAGATATTGAAAATGCTTTAAGAACTATTTTTGATGTTTCGGATAATAAAACACTCCGGCGAAGCATATTCTTATCCCGAGTAATTGAGATATTGGGTATTCTAAGGGTTAAATTAGATGACGTAAAATATGGAGTATCCTCAAATAAGAAGCAAGGTGAAATAGAAAAAATAATTAATTTGAAAAACCGATTATTATCCAACTATTCTGTATCTCCTAACATTAAGGAACTCTGCGAAAGTATGGCCATGAGCGAGACAAGCCTTCAGAGAGCTTTCAAGGAAGTTTTTCATATGCCCATACTACAATTCTTTAATCAGAATAGATTAGATGAAGCACACCGACAAATCAAATACTCTAGTCGCACTATTACAGAAATTAGCATAGACCTGGGGTTTAGTCACATCCATCACCTAAGCAGTGCCTTTAAAAAACAATTTGGGTACTCCCCAAAATCATTACGCCAATAATCTAATCCTCTTCTGCTTCTAGAATTATTGAAGAAATGGCACTACTCTGAGCTGAGAAATACCCAACAGCATCATTACTAAAGTTGCCTTGAGGATTATAAGGGATGCTGCTACTTCCTCCGCCGATGATATCGCCCAACTGCGTATAATAAGAATAGGTATCTTTATCTATTGATAACAATTGATAATTTACAGTATCTGTTAAATTAAACCTGTTGGCCACCATACCTATAGTAAACGTGAAGCCATTAAATAGTTGATCATCAAACACCAAAAATGCATCTGCATCATTAAGCAATTCTCTATTTACATACCCCTTTAAGCGGTAATAGTTTTCTATTTCTCCATCATCGCTAAAATCAATGTCTACTTTGTAATCTCCAGGTCGGTCAAATACTTCAGGAAATGGATCATAAGTAGCGTAAATGGTATCAATTGGAGTGACTCTAGGCATGGTACTTTCGGCAACAAACTCTTCCTCGTCAACTGTAACTGATAAGGTATAACTAGCACCCACTAAACCAAGAATAGAGCGGCTTTGATAAACACCTGGGCTTTTTAATTTCAACTGCTCAGTAGCACCATAACTTGTGGATAATACAACTACTGCATCATCAATCAAGTGATCTCCTAAGACTTCATCATAAGGCAATGAGCGACTAACCTTTACTTGAGCAGCACTCTCGTTTACAATAATTCCTTCAATTACTATTTTGGCCTCTCCATCAGGCACATCCAATTGAATCACTTTTTCACATGCCGAAAAAAGGCAAATAAAAAGAAGCCCAATAATATAGTTCTGAAAATTATATACTCGTTTCATATTATTAACTACTAAAAGGTGAAATTATAGGTTACTGATGGTACAAATTTAAATAGGGCATACTGAACTGCTTCAAGTGAGCCTGGTTTGCTTTCGCTCTCGCGGTAGCTAATGGAATACGCATTTTCTCTTCCATACAAATTATAGATGCTGAAGTTCCAACTCGATTGAAAACGCTTTCGCTTTTTACCATCCACATTAAGTGAAACATCCATTCTATGATAATCGGGCATGCGTCCGCCATTTCTATCTGAATACAAAGGCAATACTTTACCATCCACCTCATAAACACCATATGGTAAGGTTACTGCAATTCCGGTATTATAAACAAAAGTGGCCGATAACGAAGTTCGTTTACTCAGTTGGTAGGCGCCAACTATAGAAAAATCGTGTGTTTTATCGTGACGTGCCGAGAACCACTCTCCGTTATTTATTTCATCGAACTGATTCATAGTTTGTGATAAGGTATAACTAAACCATCCTGTAAACAAACCTTTATTTTTTCTTACTAAAAACTCAACACCTTTTGAATAGCCTTTACCATTTACCAATTCAGCTTCATAATTTTCGTTTAAAATAACTTCGGCTCCATTTTTAAAATCGACTAAATCATTTAAGCTTTTATAGTATACTTCGGTTGACATTTCCCATACGCCATTTTCGGTATTATGAAATAACCCACCACTATATTGATGTACTTTTAATGGTTTTACATTGGGTGTTACCGGAACCCAATAATCTGTTGGCTGCTCTGTGGTGCTATTGGCCAACAGATGCATATATTGAGTATTGTAGTTATAAGATGCCTTAAGCGAAGTGTTAGACGTTAGCAGATAAGTTAATGCCAAACGAGGCTCAACATTCCAATAAGTACTAGCCACATCTCCCTTTTCGTAAACCCGCTCATCAATTATATTACCCTCATCATCATAGTCGCGATCAGTAAATTCACCTATTGTAGAAAAAGAGCTAAAGCGCAATCCATAACTGGCATTTAACCTTGCATTAATATTCTGTTTGTTGGATATGTAAAATCCGGTTTCTATCCCTTTCCTACTATCAACTTTTATATTGTTGGTTGACTCACCATCGCTTATCAATTCCCCTGGTGCAAAACTATGGTGTATTGCATTAAAACCGAATTTTAAGGTATTATTTGGATTAGGATACCATGTAAAATCTTGCTTCAGGTTATAATCAACAATACCTGAAGTCATTCTTAAATCATTAAAACTCTCGGAATTTACCTTAAAATTATAGGCATAATTACTATAGATAAAAGAGGTATTAGAAAACAACTTTGGATTATAGATATGATTCCAACGAGCAGTACCTGTAGCATTGCCCCAATCCATACCCATATCTTCAAAGCCAAATTTATCCGAACCAAAATAACCCGATAAGAACAACTGATCTTTATCTGAAAATTTAAAGCGGAGCTTTGCATTTAAATCGTAAAAATATAGTTTAGTATCTTCGGCATCTGTTGCCAGCGGGGCAAAAATATCAGCATAAGTTCTTCGACCACTCACAATAAACGATACTTTATCTTCTGCAATTGGCCCTTCTAATGTTAAACGCGACGATATTAAGCCAATTCCACCTGAACCCTTAATCTCTTTCGTATTACCGTTTTTCATTTGTATATCAAACACAGAGGAAGCCCTACCACCATATTGGGCAGGAATCCCTCCTTTGTAAACAGTCATATCCTTAAGTGCATCAGAATTAAAAACAGAAAAGAATCCTAAAAGATGGGATGCACTATAAACGGGTGCCTCATCAAGTAAAATAAGGTTTTGATCCGTTGCTCCTCCTCTCACGTTAATTCCACTCCCTCCTTCTCCCGCCGAAGAAATACCAGGCAATAATTGCATACTTTTAAATACATCGCGCTCACCAAATAGTACAGGCAACTTATTTACCTCTGCCATTTGCATCCGTTCCATACCAACATCTGTTGAGGATACATCTCTATCGCTTTTAGTACCAACTATATTAATTTCATCAATACTAGTGGTCTCAGGCTTTAGCTCAATATTTAATAATTTATCTTTCAATAAACTAACCTTTATCTGTTGAGCGGCATATCCTAAATAATCTGCTTTTATAGTATATTCTCCCGGTTTAACCGATAAAGAATAGAATCCATAGGTATTTGATGAAGCTCCTTCACTAGTTTCTTGAACAAAAACAGTGGCACCAATAAGTTCCTCGCCAGTGTTGGCATCACGTATTGTTCCGCTAAAGGTAACCTGCTGGGCTATTGAAGCGCAGGAAATCAGGCTAATAAATAGTAATAGTTTTAGTTTAAGTATAGAGTTCATGTGTCGTTTTTCAATAATTACAGCGCAAATAAATATACTATTCAATAGAAAACCTAGAAAGTATCTACCAAACCTTATATTTTTAGTATAAATAGGTACTCATATCCGACCAAGTACCGTTTTTATGATCTCAAGTTTTAATTTAGGCATACATCCTCTTTTTATTCTATACTACTTCTGATTTTTTTACATTTTACAATGGATACAGCAACTAAAGGGCATTATTTTTGCAAGCAAAACACAAATATTAATATCCATTTCCGTTAATAGACCGATTATAGAAATACCATGAACAAAAAAACAAAACGAATCCTATTGGGTAGTTTAGTTCTTCTTACTGCACTAATAATTGCCTTTCCTTACTTGCTTAAATTCTTTAATAATGAGGCCGAAACCATTGCACAAATTGTTAAACCCGACTCGAAAAAACCTATAACTGTTGAAGTTAAAGAAGTGCACTACCAGTTTTTAGAAGAGAAAATTAAAATGTCGGGAACACTGCTTTCGAACGAAGAAGTGAGTTTGAAGCCTGAAGGTTCAGGAATATTAACGGATATCTACTTTGAAGAAGGGGACTATGTTGAGAAAGGTCAGCTATTGGCTAAGTTGAATACCAGCTTGCTTGAGGCCAACCTTAAGAAAAGTCAATCTCGACTAAAATTGAATCTGGAAACAGAGAACCGTCAAAAAATATTGCTTGAAAAAAGAGCTATTAGTCAAGAAGAGTATGATATTGCGGATGCTGAACTTCAATATATACAAGCTGAAATTGAACAGATAAAGGCCGAAATTGAGCAACTAAAAATCTATGCCCCTTTTTCGGGTCATATTGGATTACGAAATGCTAGTGTTGGCGACTTCCTAAATTCGGCAAGTACAAAAAGCATTGCTACACTGTACGATAACTCTCCCATTAAACTTGAGTTTGGGGTATCTTCTAAATATATATCGCAATTCGGAGTAGGATCAAAAATCTATTTTAACGTAGATGCCTTACCTGAAACTTTTGAAGCTAAGATATATGCGGTTGATAAAAAGTTAGACGAAGAAACCGGAACTTTAATAGCTAGGGCCAAAGCCGATAATAAACAACAAAAACTAGTTGCCGGATTATTTGCCATCATAGATATGGTTACCGTTAGTCATACCGATGCTATTATGATTCCAACAGGTGCCGTTATTCCTGAACTAAACAGACACAAGGTTTTTGTAGTAGAAGATTCGAAAGCTGTTGAACGTACCATAACTATTGGGATTAGAACCGCCAACGAAGTGCAAGTTTTAAGTGGTTTAGAAAAAGGTGATCAACTCATCGTAAAAGGAATAGATGCTTTGAGATCAGGCATAAAAGTAAAGCCCACTAACCTTATTGCCAATACAAAAAACTAACCTTTAGCGAATTATAAACATGAGTTTATCAGAAGTAAGTATAAAACGCCCTGTTTTAGCATCGGTGTTTTCAATTGCCATTATTCTATTTGGAGTAGTTGGTTATTTATCTCTTGGTGTTAGAGAATATCCGAGTACAGACTCACCGGTTGTTACCGTTCGCACCAACTACAATGGAGCGAATGCCCAAGTGGTTGAATCGCAAATTACCGAACCCATTGAGGAAGCTGTTAATGGAATATCAGGGGTAAAAAACTTAATTTCATTCACCAAAGAAGGGATGAGTTATGTGAAAATTGAGTTTGATATTGACGTAGATTTAGAAACAGCAACCAACGATGTGCGTGATAAGGTTTCAGGAGCTGTGCGTTTGTTGCCTTCTGATTGCGACCCTCCTACTGTTGCAAAAGCTGATGACGAAGCAGTAGCTATTTTATCGCTTTCTATCTCCTCATCCGAAAGATCTTTGCTCGACCTTAGTCATTATGCCAATAATGTAATTAAGGAAAAACTACAAACCATAAAGGATGTTAGTGAGGTGCAAAACGTTGGTGAGCAACTTTATGCGATGCGTATCAGGATAGATCCGTATAAATTAATCGGTCACAAACTTACGCCCAAAGATATACGAGATGCCATTAAACGCGAAAATGTAGAGCTACCTTCAGGGGCAATTGAAGGTGAAGCCATAGAAATTACCATTAAAACCTTAGGGAGGTTAAATACACCCGAAGATTTTAAGCGTTTAATTCTTAAAGAAAGTGGCAATAAATTTATCCGACTTGAAGATGTAGCGCATGTGGATTACGGCGCAAAAAACGAACGCACCATTCTTCGAAGAAATGGAATTCCGGCAACAGGCCTTGATATAATTCCTTTGCCAAACTCTAATAGTATTGAAGTTGCAGATGAGTTCTACCTTCGTTTAGCAGAATTACGAAACAACCTTCCTGATGATATTAAATTAGACATTGACTTTGATGCCACCACCTATATTCGCAAATCAATATTGGAAGTGAAAAATAGTATTTTCATTGCTTTCTTATTAGTGGCCGCTATTATTTTCTTATTTCTTCGCGATTGGCGAAGTAGTATCATCCCATTAATAACCATTCCTATTTCCTTAATCGGAACATTCTTTGTCATGTACTTATTTGGCTTTTCCATTAATGTGCTTAGCCTACTGGCCATTGTATTAGCTATTGGTTTAGTTGTTGATGATGCCATTGTTGTACTCGAAAACATCTATGGAAAGATAGAAGAAGGAATAGACCCAATGCAAGCTGGGCTAAAGGGTAGTAAAGAAATTTATTTTGCAGTTATCGCAACCACCATTGCTTTGGTAGCTGTTTTTCTTCCAATCATTTTCTTGGATGGAATGGCAGGACGTTTATTCCGCGAGTTTTCTATTGTTTTAACAAGTGCAGTTATTATCTCCTCCTTTGTTGCCTTATCAATAGCTCCTATGCTATCGACTAAACTATTACGAAAACGCGAAACACCAACAAAGTTTTATAGTTGGACTGAGCCCTTTTTTATAGCCCTCACAAATGCCTATTCAAAATCGCTTACAACCTTTATGAAAGCCAAATGGCTGGCCATTCCAATCATTATAATTTGTACGGTTCTTATCGGAAAATTGTACAATTTAATACCCGAAGAATTGGCTCCTCTAGAAGATAGAAGTGAATTAAGAGTTAACTCAACGGGAGCAGAAGGAACCACCTTTGAGTCGACAGATAGGTATGCCCTTGACTTATGGAATATGGTACAAGAGCAAATTCCTGAAGAAGATCGCGATGCAGTAACTATGACTACAGCTCCTGGTTCAGGTTCAACTGGTACCAACCAAGTGAGAACAACTATCCGCTTTGCTGATATTACCAAACGCGATGTATCACAAGCGGAATATGCAACTAAAATAAAAAAGGGATTATCTAACGTAATAGGATCTAAAACATCCGTAGTACAGCCTCCAACAATTGGTTCAATGCGTGGAGGGGCAGATATCATGTATATCCTATTAGCCCCTACTCTAGATGACTTAATGGAGAAAGCACCTGACTTTATAGAAGAGGCTCGTTTACAACCAGAGTTCTCCTATGTGGATACCGATTTAAGCTTCTCTAAACCAGAGTTGCTTCTTACAATTGATAGAGACAAAGCCAAAACCTTAGGGGTTTCAGTAATGGATATTTCCGAAACCTTACAATTGGGCTTAAGCGGTCAGCGCTACGATTACTTTTTGATGGAAGGACGCCAATACGAAGTAATTGGTCAGCTTGAAAGAGAAAAACGATCATCGCCCAACGATTTACAGGCCGTTAATGTTCGCAGTCAAACCACAGGGCGCCTGATTTCATTAGATAACTTTATTAACCTCGAAGAATCATCAGATATACCCAAACGCTTCCGCGACGATCGTTTTATATCGGCCGTTGTTAAAGCCAACCTAAACGATGGTTATATGCTTGGTGATGGTATTAATGCATTAGATCGTGTTAAGGATAAAGTATTAAATGATAGGTTTAGCAGCAAGCTACGTGGTAATGCGCAAGAATTAAAGGAAAGTTCAAATAGTTTACTATTTGCGTTTTTATTTGCCATTGCCCTTATTTACCTTGTTTTGGCAGCACAATTTGAGAGTTTTAAAGATCCATTTATCATCCTATTAACTGTTCCTTTAGCTATTTTTGGTGCCTTAATGTCTATGTGGTTATTTAATGAGAGTCTGAATATATTTAGCCAAATTGGGGCCATCATGCTAATTGGCTTGGTAACTAAAAATGGTATTCTTATTGTTGAATTTGCCAACCAAAAAAAGCAATCGGGCATGCACCGCAATCAGGCGATTATGGAAGCAGCTTCATCACGATTTCGTCCAATATTAATGACTGCTCTATCCACAATATTTGGTACTCTACCTTTAGCTATGGCAACTGGTGAAGGAGCTGCAAGTCGCCAGGCTATGGGAATTGCAGTTATTGGAGGTATGTTTTTCGCATCTCTTTTAACCCTTTACATTGTACCGTCTATTTACACTTATTTATCAAGTAAAACAGCGCTTGTTGAAGAGCTAGAATCTGATAAAAATTAAACTATGCAACTTTATAAAACAATAAGCACAATAATAGTATCATTTATTATTGGTGCACCTATTTTAGCACAAGATTTAAATGACAGTTTAAACTTAAAAGTAGTACTTGCAACAGCACTAGAAAATAACTTCTCCATCAGAATTAACAACAATAATATGGAGATTAACAAAACCAATAATACCCTTGGTAATGCCGGATTTTTACCCACCATTGGTGTTCAATCTTCATACTCTTCAGCACATAAAGATGTGGAGCAAAAATTCTTTAATAGCGATGAGATCAGAACTATTGAAGATGGTAAGCGAGATGTTTTTGACCTAAGAGGCGGTTTAAACTGGACTTTGTTTGATGGCATGGGAATGTTTGTGAGTAAACAACAATTAAATGAGTTTGAGCAAATGGGTGAATTTACTGCTAAAATTGCCATTGATAATATTGTGGCATCAGTGAGTGATTTGCATTATTCAATTGTAGTGGAAGAATCCAAACTTAAAGTATTAGAGGAAGTGCTTGAAGTATCGGATCAACGAAAAAAGATTGTGAAAGATAAATATGATGCCGGAAGAGCTTCGTATCAAGAGCACTTAGCTGCGCAAGTGGATTACAATGCAGATAAATCACTTTTAATCAGACAAGAGAATTTGGTAAAACAACAAAAGATCACTTTGCTGAACATGCTAGCTGTTGAAGCCGATTTAAATGTATCGTACAATACTAATGATTCACTTAAGGTGCTTGAGCTGATAAACCTTCAAGATGTGATTATGCGTTCAAGCCTCAATAATCCATCTTTATTAGTAGCACAACGCGAACAAAACATCGCCTATTTAGGCATAAAAAAGGTGCAAGCAGAACAGTTTCCGGCTCTTAACTTTGCTGCTGATTATGGATATATGTACTCCGATGCCTCCTATGGCAACCTCTCATTAAGTAAAGAATTTGGTCTGTCTTATGCCTTTACACTATCATGGAATATTTATGATGGAAGCAATGTAAAACGCAGAAAAAAGGTGGCACAAATAGAACACGAAAACAGCCTATTGGCAATGCAAGAAAGAGAATTACAGCTTAAGAACGAAATTATTTTGGCTTACCAGAACTACCAAAACAACCTAATATTAGTAGATCTTGAAAGTGACAATAGAAAAATTGCAGAGCAAAATGCCACCATTGCCTTGGATAGGTATAAAGTTGGGCGATCTGATTTTATAGAGTTCAGACAAATGCAAACAAACTATGCTGAAGCATCGAACAGATATTTAGATGCCTTATATACAGTAAAGCTTAATGAAAATGAGCTTTTAAGACTTAGTGGTGATATTACAAAAACCCTATTAATGTTAAATAATTAGCATTTAAATTAAACGTGAAAGCTTGAATAATTGACAAATAACATAGCTCCGATTACGGTATGTACTTGTCTCTTGTATAAAATCTATTATATTGCCAACTATGAGCAAAAATACAAATAAGGACCCTTTACATGGTGTAAAATTAGCAGATATGCTAGAACAATTGGTTGAGGAATATGATTGGGATCAACTTGGTGCGGTAATCAATATTAGATGTTTCAACTTTGACCCCTCAATAAAATCGAGCCTCAAGTTTCTGAGAAGAACTCCCTGGGCACGTGAAAAAGTAGAACAATTATATTTACGCATGGTGCAATCTAAAGGATAATTGCACCATGCGTAAATTATACTAAACCTCTTTTACAACCATATCATAATCATAGCGCTTTTGCGGATACCAAATGCCCTCTTCGGTACCTTTACCCACTGTAATAACCATATTTATTTCTGCAGCTTTGGGTAAGCCTAAATACTTTTTTATACGCTTGGAATCAAAGCCCTCAAGCGGACAAGTATCGTAACCATAAGACTTTACTGCCAACATAAATGTTTGTGCTGCCAAAGCTACACTCTTGTGGATGGTTACTTTTTTATTGATGGCAGTAACCTCACGAACCATTGGTTTCTTCATCCCGATAAGGGTAACAAATAACTTTTTCAGCAGGCTGAATATAAACATGAAATCGTTTGAGTAAAACATAGGCATGGTTTTACTATAATAAGTTCTTCTGCGCTCGCGATGACTCTTTTTTTCAAAGCTATTTTCATCGTTTACTAAGTCGAGATTGTGTTGTATTGATCGTTTAACGTGGTCAGGGCGAGCCACGAAAACCACCAACTCGCTAGCTGTTTTAGCTGTATTCTGATCTAAACAGAAATGTGCAATGTTCTTTTTGGCCTCATCAGAAGTCACTCGGTAAAACTCCCACAATTGCATATTACTGCTGTTGGGCGAAAGCATAGCTAGTTCTAGACTCTTCTTTACAATGGATTTATCGTAAGATATTGTTTGGTCGTAACGACGCATTGATCGTCGTGATCGCACTATTTCTTCAAAAGGAGTATTTATCGTTGTCATTTTGGGGATATTATATCTATTCAATCAAATTTTAATGTATCAATCATTTCCTTAAAGGTACTAAACAAAGGCGCCTCCAAGTGCAAAGGTTCATTTGTTATGGGATGGCTTAAGTTTAGCTTTTGAGCATGAAGCATCATGGTAGTCATATTCCACTGCGCCTTAAACAAACGATTTTGCTTGTTACATCCATGCGGTCTGTCGCCAATAATAGGATGACGCAGGTGTTTTAAGTGCTTTCTGATTTGATGCATACGTCCTGTTTTGGGATAAGCCTCAATTAAGGAATAACGCGAGGTAGCATGCTTACCGAAAGGCACATCCACCTCGGTATGTTTTAAACATTTAAAATGAGTTAGTGCTTCTTGTACTTTACCCGTATCGTTAGTTAAGGGATAATCCAATTCAAGCGAATCAGGAAAATACCCTCTTACAATGGCTAAATAGGTTTTCTTGGTAGCATGGTCTTCGAGCTGCTCCTGAATCAGACGGGCAATTTCTCCATTCAAACCAAAAACCAAAATACCTGATGTTTTTCTATCAATTCGATGAACCGGAAATACCTTCTGCTGTATCTGATCGCGCAACATCTGTACCGCAAACTCCTCCGCATCGGCAGCAATGGGACTGCGATGCACTAATAAACCATGCGGCTTATTTATTACCACCAAATGTTCATCTTGATATATAATTTGAAGCATAAAAGATTAATGAAAATGAGTTTGCAAATGTATAGTAATGTATCTCCATAAGCAATGCAATATGAACATAGCACAATATTTAATTTCATAACAAAGCACTAACACCCCACAAAACTGTAGAAATATTCCACACATTGCACAATAAATTCCACAACATCCACATAGTGTCAATCAAATAAAAACACTTCATAAAACTAAACTACAATCAGTTAGGCCTAAAGCAAGAAGTATGGCACTATTTAGGCTAAACAAGTAGTAGATAACTAAAAAAAATAAAACATGAATTTGAGCGTCGTTCGCAGCACTATTAAATTAAAGCAACACAAAAGCATCTTACTAATGCTTTTAATTATACTCTGCCTTACCGTAAATATTTCAGCACAAGCTCAGGGGCAAAAGTTAAGAGGAAATGTTAAGGATGATACCGGTGAAGAAATTGTTGGTGCCGCGGTTGTTATAAATGGCACACACGATGGAATACAAACCGATTTTGATGGTAATTTTGAGTTAGAGTTATCCAATTTACCTGTTCTAATTGATGTATCGTACATCGGACATGTTCCGCAATCGTTTAAAATTGATGCGAAAAACATCAATAAACCCCTTAAGGTATTCTTAAAGTCGGAGACGACAGAACTAGAACAAATAATGGTGGTGGCCTACGGCTCCACTTCAAAACGATCGTTTACGGGTAGTGCCGCTAGTTTAAGTTCGAAAGAACTCACTGAATTACCTGTGGCCGATGTTTCTCAAGCCTTACAAGGACGTGTAGCAGGTTTAAGTGTTGGCAATACAAGTGGGCAACCTGGTTCAGGTATGAGCATGAGAATTAGAGGAACCGGATCAATATCAAGTTCGAAAGAACCATTATATGTAATTGATGGAGTGCCTGTGGTAAGTGGCGATTTATCGGGATCAAGCACTATGTCGAGCAATGTTATGAGCTCTATTAATCCTGATGATATTGAAAACATAACCGTACTAAAAGATGCGGCTGCAGCATCACTTTACGGATCGAGAGCTGCCAATGGCGTTATATTAATTACCACCAAAACAGGACAAAACAATAAAACCCAGTTTAAACTGAAAACAGAATATGGTTTTTCTGATTTTGCAATGCCTTTGGTACGCCAAGTAGATGGAGATACTGAAAGAGAAATAAAACGTGAAGGATTAATTAACTATTATACCGACAATGGCTATTCATACGAAGAAGCAGCAAGCCACGTTGATGGTAATGGTAATTCTGGCATAAGCGGCCCAACATTGGATGGCATTGCCCCTATCCCAAATGGAGGATATTCTGATTGGGAATCGGAACTTTTTAGAGTTGGTGTGAATCAAAACATCGATTTTTCGGCAAGTGGCGGAAATGAGAAAACCCGATTCTTCACCTCTATATCTTACCTAAAACAAGAGGGTGTTGTTGAGCGTTCTGATTTTGATAGACTATCTGGTAGAGTAAATATTAACCATAAGGTGAGCGATAAACTTTCGTTTGGAGTAAACACCACATTATCGGCCTCTGAGCAAAACGGAATACTCGATGGCACTAGCTATTTTACCAACCCAGTGTACGGCATGAATATTTTCTTAAGTCCTACTTTACCCATTTATAACACTGATGGTACTTACAACGAAAATTTACCCAATGGTTACCCTAATATTGCCTACGAACAATCATTAAATAATATTAACCGAACGCTTACCAAAAGAAGTTTATCTAGCTTAAATGCCAGTTACGATTTACTGCCCAACCTTAACTTTAAAAGTACATTGGGTATCGATTTAATATTTACTGATTTTACTCAATTCAATCCTAGCGAATCTCGCGATGGTAGAGCAACCAATGGTAAAACTCAAATGAATAGTAAATATTGGCAAACCATTACCTCATCCAATATTTTAACCTACAATAAAACCATTAACGATAGGCATTCTATTAATGTTTTAGCAGGGTATGAAGTGGAGCACACTACGGATAGAGTAAGCTCCATGACTGGGATAGATTTCCCCAACAGTGAGCTATACCATATTAAAAATGCAGGACAGGTAACTGCTGCCAGTAGTTCGGAAAACGAAAGAGGCTTAATTTCTTATTTATCGCGTGTAAATTATGTATTTGACGATAAGTATTACTTATCCGCAAGTTATCGTAGCGATGGTAGTTCCATCCTAAGCGAGAACAATCGTTTTGGTAATTTCTGGTCGGTTTCTGGATCGTGGCACTTATCAAAAGAAAACTTTCTAAGTTCAGCCACGTGGCTAACCGATTGGCGCATCAGAGGGTCATACGGAACAAATGGCACCTTGCCTAACAACTGGTATGCAAGTCAGGGTTTATACTCATTTGGCAATAATTACAATGGCAATATTGGTGGCATGTATAGTAGCATTAACAATCCTAATTTACGTTGGGAACAAAACTATGCGGCAAATATTGGAACCAATATCCGAATTCTGGATTTTATGTCTATCGAGTTCGATATCTTCAATAAAGAAACCAAAGATTTAATTTTATCGGTACCCATTTCGCACACCACAGGTTTTAAAAACACCTTGGTTAATTATGGAGGCATGAATAACAAAGGTTGGGAATTGGGCATTAGTACAGATAATATCACCAATAAGAATTTTCAATGGACTACTTCCGTAGTAATGGGGCAAGTAAAAAACACCATTACTAAGTTATACGATGATGTTATTCCTTGGCCTAACTTTCAAATTTATCGCGAAGGATATTCTATTAACTCAATATTCTTGCGCGAATACGTAGGTGTTAATCCTCAAAATGGAAACGCTCAGTGGTACACAAATACGCAAGATGAGCATGGCAATATAATTAGTCGCGAACTAACAGAGAATTATAACGAAGCCAATGCCGTTATAGTAGGTTCAACTGATCCTATATTAGAGGGTAATATTACCAACACCTTCCATCTTAAAGGCTTCGATTTATCAGCCATGTTTAATTACCGAATTGGCGGATATACTTACGACAGAACTGCGGCCGATCCCTCAAGAGGTGGTGTAAATCAGTCGGAAAATGATGGCGCACACTGGTATGTTCCCATCCGCGAAAGCGGCGCCGACAGATGGCAAAAACCTGGTGACATAACTGATGTACCACGTTATGTATATGGCAACACCAGTTTATCGGGCGAAGCCTCTACCCGCTTTATGCATAAAGCGGATTTTATACGCTTAAAAAGCTTAACCTTTGGTTATACTTTACCGCAACAACTTACGCGAAGCATCAATATGGATCGGGTGAGAATATACTTTAGCGGAATGAATTTATGGACTTGGGCTGCCAATGACATTTATGATCCGGAGGTAAAAGTTAATGGACTTAACGATTGGACTTTGCCGCCAATGAAAACCTATACGTTTGGTATTCAAGTAGACTTTTAAGTTTAAACAACACCTACGCTAAGAGTTCATAAAACAGAAAGTTAATTGCTTTAAAACAGATTAAGATGACATTATTAAATCATATCATATCAATAAAACTAAAATCACTAATTATAATAGCACTAATATGTAGTTCGTGCAGTCACGATTGGCTCAATATGCAACCCTCCGATTCCTTACCAGCAGAAGGGGCTTTACAAACCGTTAAGGATGTTGATTATGCACTTAACGGTGCCTACAATGCCATGTTACATCATTACTATTATGGTGGTACAATGCTTTGGATTGGCGATGTTAGAGCAAATGATATGATGAGTACTTCAATTGGTGTTCGCACATCAAACGAATACCGTTTTCAGTCCACTGCCGATAATATATCTGCAGACCTATGGTCTCAACCCTACGTGGTTATTAAGGCAGCCAACAGTATTTTATATCAGAAAGAGAACATTGAAATAAAAACAGAAAGCGAGCAAGAAACACTCAACTCCTATATTGGTGAGGCCTATGCCTTAAGAGCATTGGCATTATTTGATTTAACACGCTTATTTGGTAAAGCTTACAAGGCTGATAATGGAACTTCATTAGGCGTTCCGATTGTTACCGAATTATTAAACCCTGCAGAAAAACCAGGTAGAAGCAGCGTGGCGGAGTGTTATCAGCAAATCATTAGCGATTTTAAAGAAGCCATTTCGCTATTGGCAAACGAAAAACATAACGGACGCATTACCCAAGAAGCTGCCAACACACTTTTAGCACGTGTATACTTGTATATGGGTGAAGATGAACTTGCATACAACATCGCTAAATCTATCATTGATAGTACCGAGGCCCAACTAATTGCTTACACTGATTATGAAAATTCGTGGAAGGTTGGTTTATCCTCAGAATCTATTTTTGAGTTGGTAAGTACATCTGAAAATAATGCAGGTGGCGAATCGATGGGTTATGTTATGTCGCCAAGTGATGGATATGGAGCCTTTCATTTATCCTCATCTTACCTATCGCTAATTAAGGAGATTGATACCGACATAAGAGCGCAAATAAATACTGATTTTGTTCTTTCTGGCAGAACAGATGCCATTAAAGATGCTTATCTCGGAAAATATCCGGGTAAAGATGGAAGCAATTATGTGGCTGTTAACAATCATATTATTGCTCGTTTAAGCGAAGTTCATTTAATAGCAGCCGAGGCAGCGTTTAAAACAAATAAAAAACAAATATCGCTTGAGTATCTGAACACACTAGTGGAGAAAAGAACAGAACTAGTAGATTATTATGCTTTGGATGATTATTCATTGGTACAGATTATGAATGAGCGCCGTAAAGAATTAGTGGGCGAAGGACATAATTACTTTGATGCCCTGCGCGATGGCGAAACACTAGTAAGAGACCACGATAACTTTTTTGGCGAAATATCGGAAATTGATTTCAATCACAACAAAGCCATTTTACCCATTCCTAGAGCAGAGTTAAATACGAATCCTATTGCTCAAAATCCAGGTTACTAATAGGCGGAGTTCTATTAAAATTGAAAACAAGTATATTCGTAGCCATTTAAATAAAATAAATGGCTACATTTTTGCTATTCTCCTGAAGCAGTTTAAATTGTGCCGCATATGCTTGTAATTTGCAGCTCTTGAAGCCTCAAAACACAAGCCTATTTTTACAAATAGCATAGCCAAAGCTCTATAAGCAACAAACACAATCAATGGTTAAATTAAAATTTAAAATATTTTTTACCTATTTCACCTTTCTAATTCTTATTATTTCGGCAGGATACTTTGTGCGTCAAGAAATATTATCCTATCGCGAAAGCTTTGATAAGGACAATTCTACCACACAAGTAATTGGTCAGGTTAATGATATTTTAAACCAACTTTACAAGTCTGAAGCAATTAATAAAACACCGCATAACAAGCTCAATAAAAGTCAGGAATTAAAGCAACAAAAGTTAACCGATAGCATAGTTTATGCTATTGATTCGCTTCAAAGCACATTTGTAGATACGCTATTAACACAACATTTAGATAGCGTAAAAATGCTCTTAATAATTAAACAAAGTCAGCTGAAACAGCTTTCGTTATACCAATCGCCCAACAGTATAGATTCTTTATACTTTAAAACCATTGAGCGCTTAGATACCGAACAAGACTCGCTGGCTTATAATATAAATATTACCGAAAACTCATCTGTTCAATACGATTCGGTATACCTAAAAACCGCTTATACTCCCGTATCAAAAAGGAATTTTTGGAAACGTTCTAAACCACTTGAAACCGTTTACGACTCCACACTTCAGGTAACCATAAGGAAACAGATGGTTTTAGATAGTTTGGTAAATAAAGTAGATGTTAAAGACTCAATTGGCAATTTATTAATTGATATTATTTCGGAGTTTAGAAGTGAAATAGTTAGCATTGAAGAAAAACAAAAAGCTCAAAAAGATATTATTTACAACAACTATAAGGATATTTCAGCGGATATCAGCACTCTGATTCATCAAATAAAACAAGAGCAATTAGATTCTTCGAGTCAACAAATAGAAGAACAACGCGAGAAGCTAAATGAATCGTTCATTAATATTTACATACTTGCTGCCATAGCCATCCTTATCATCTTGTTTTTTATCATCAACATATTCCGCGATATAACCAAAAGCCAACGCTATAAAAATGACTTAGAGCAAGCCAAATCAACCATTGAAGAAGTGCTTAAAAACAAGGAAATGATGATGCACAGCTTAAGTCATGATATTAAATCGCCCTTAAGCTCCATTATGGGATTTGCACACATCTTAAGCGAAAAAACGCACTCCGAAAAGGATAAAAAATATTTACAAAAAATTAACGACGAATCGGTTTACATCCATCAGCTTATTGAAGATTTGCATACCCTATCTAAACTTGAACAGGGCAAACTAGAGCTAAACAATACCAACACAAATTTAAAATCATTACTTACTGAGGTTTTTAATACACACCATCACAAGGCTAAAAAGAAAGGCCTTGATTACACTTACAATATTGAAGGCATAAAGGAGGAGAATTATTTTGCCGATACCATTAGATTAAAGCAAATATTAAACAACATTATATCAAATGCCCTAAAATATACTCCCAAAGGAAGTGTTTCTATTACCGCCAAAATTGATGCTGTTGGAGAAAAAACAGATGGCATTAAAGTAGTTGTTTCTGATACTGGCCTTGGTATAAACAAAGAAGATATGCAATCGCTTTTCAGCTCCTTTAACCGCGGAAAGGCCGCCAATACAAACATAAAAGGAATGGGCCTTGGTTTAAGTACAACAAAACATTTGCTTAAACTACTCGATGGTGATATTAAGGTAGAAAGCGAAGCCAATAAAGGGAGCCAATTTACCATTACTTTTAATCTTAAAAAGGCGCCAAAAATAGATGAAAACATAGCTATTTCTAACGATTTAAAGGGCAAAACTATTTGGTTGGTTGACGACGATCAAACCCTTTTGGAGATGATGACGGCAACATTAAACCAAACAGGGGCGATTATAAAGGCCTTTAGTAACCCCATTGAAGCGCTTCATAATTATACGCCTCAATGTTTTGATGTTTTGGTTACCGATATTCAAATGCCCGGACTAAATGGAAATGAGTTATTACTGAAATTAAAATCGAGGGGTAATCCATCTATACTTGCCATTGCAACAACAGGACTTAAAACGAATAGTACGTTATTTGATCCCGATCAGTTTTTTGCGGTTATACGCAAACCCTTTTTACCAAATGAACTGAAAAATACAATCAGCAAAGCCTTAAAAATATTTACGGAGCAACAGTCGCAAATGAGCGAATCGGATAATGGTAGTTTAAAAAGCCTATTGGCTTTTGCCGAAGGAAATCAGGAACTCGAATCAATGATTATAACATCGTTTTTTGAGAGTGAAGATGCGAATATAAAGATGCTTGAGAAATACATTGCAACCAATGATGGCGCAGCCATTGTGAATTTAGCACATAAAATGCTTAATATTTACCGACAAATACAGCAGGGTAATATTACTATTTTGTTGGAAGAACTAGAAGATTCGTCGCTACTAAACAGCGATAAAAAAACTTACTATGCCAAAGCTACACACACACTAAAATTGGTGCAAGAATATATTGACACACTAAAACTTGAGTACGCTACAAGATAAAGAGGCTTTTGCAAAGGTTTCTATAAATCAATACCAAAGCGCTTTAGCTTATTATATAAGGTTTTTCTATCAACATTTAGCAAACGAGCTGCTTTACTTTTATTGTTATTAGAAGCCTTAAGCGCCTTTATTATTGTTTCCTTTTCAGTATCCGGATTACTCAATACAAAGTCGTCAACGGGTTTTAGATGCCTAAAATCTGCTGGCAATAAATTCATGGTAATTTCTGAATCTGTAGCCAATAAGGTGGCGCGTTTAATCACATTTTTTAATTCGCGCAGGTTACCGGGCCATTCGTATTGCTCAAAGGCTTGAACTACTTCAGGGGTAAAACCCTTAATATCCTTGTTTAAATAATTATTAGATCGGTACAAAAAATAGTTTGCAAACTGCATAATATCTTCCCTACGCTGCGATAAGGCAGGCACTTCAAAATCAAATTCGTTTAAGCGGTGGTATAAATCTTCGCGAAAAGTGCCCTCTTTGATCGATTGCTTTAAATCGTTATTGGTAGCAGCTACCAAACGAACATCAACATTAATCCACTTACTGGCCCCTACTGGTTTTATTTGTCGTTCTTGCAGCACTCGTAGCAATTGAATTTGACTATCATAAGGCAAATTACCCACCTCATCTAAAAATAAAGTTCCCTTATTGGCCAGCTCAAAATAGCCTTTTTTATCTTCGTAGGCACCTGTAAACGACCCTTTAACATGGCCAAAAAATTCCGATGCCAGTAATTCCTTCGGTATTGATCCGCAATCAACAGCAATAAAAGCTTCCTCACTTCTAGTGCTTTGCTTATGAATACTTTTGGCTATATACTCCTTCCCTGTTCCACTTTTTCCGATAATTAAAACAGACATCTGAGTGGGTGAAACCAATTGAATGTGTTTTGCCAATTGCAGGGCGGCAGCACTGGTTCCTTCAATATAATTCGGATTTTGTTTTAGTTTATTTTCAACTGGTTCAATTACTTTTTTATCGGCAATAGCTTCTTTTATTAAGCTTAATACCTCCGATGGCGAAAATGGTTTGGGTATGTAACTAAACGCCCCTTCTTTGATAGAACGCACTGCAGTATTGTAATTGGCATAACTGGTAAGCATAATTACCTGAGATTGCGGCGTTATTTTATTAAATGCCTTTAAAAGATCCATGCCGTCGGCATCGGGCAAGCGAATATCACTTAATATTATATCAAAAAACTGCTGCTCTACCAACTTTAAAACACCCTTAGCTTCGTAGGTAAAATGTACCTCATAACCGTTCTTTGTGAGCAAAGCGTTTAACATTGTACAAAGTGTAATGTCATCATCAATAATAAGTACCTTATACATTTATCACTACAATTTAATAAGAGATATGCTGATAGTTGTCCACAAAAATAAGCCAATTAAATGGTCTTACAATTTTTTATAAAGAAACATACCTCCAACGCAATTATATATTGTACTTATTTCAGCTTGCAAGCGAATTGCACGAGTGAGGAATTAATGATGTGCAGCAAAGCTTTTTTCTACTGTATTGCCAAAAGCACGCAACAGAAAACTGACTAGGTACATCATAGATATCGAGCAATATTCAATAAAAGAAGCAAACACTCATTTTTTATTAAAACCCAGTGTTTATAAGGCGAGCGCCAATACAAAACACGCATGATCTAATGTAAACTGAGCTCCATCCAATGCAAACTGAGCAACAACTAATACCAAGTACACACCAGCGCGTGTGATTTATGCGTAAGCAAATTATCATTACAAGCCATCCCATATAAATTACATACAAGCTGGTGCGAATTACCGGTAATCTGGATGCAATAATGCATCATCTAATACTTACTTTACCCCATCAAGTATATTATTTGCTTCGGCGATGCTAAAGTAAGGCTATGCACTATTCAGTTAACTTAATGGAAGAATCATTCTTATGCTATCAATACCACAAATTGCCTATTCTGGTAAAAATGGCCCGATATAATCCGTGTAAGAATTGGCTGCAATCCTCCTAGTTACATAAATGCTGAAAATTATTAATTTATTCTAGGTCGCTATTAGTTTGATACTATCTTATTTCTTCAATTGGTACTTGTTCTTTTGATTTACTAATTAATATGGCGTAGTCTATAAATTCTATCGTGTTTTTTCCTTTTAGCTGAGTTGAGTTGTAATCTTTAAGAAACATTTTTATTTCAACTAAATCTACCCCTAAAGCATACGGCGAACTCTGCTCATTTAATTTGTACATAGTTAAATCGGAAAGTTTTGTTTTTTTGAGGTTTTTGATGCCTGTAAAATATTCCTTCCAATAGTCGGAAATACCAAAACCGGCTTTTGTTGTGTAAGTTTTATAGTTTCCACTTTTATCATTCTTTTTATCCCATAACACTTTGCTTTTGGTTAAATATCCCATTATGGTAATTACCTTATCCCGTTGGTAAACATTGTTTTCTATTAATCGAGTAAAAAATGATGGATAATTTCCTTCACGTGCTTTTTGAATATGGAAATAACCATACTTCGCAAATTGCTTTTTATGAGATAAGTTGAATCTTTTATTGATAAACATATAGTTCTCAAAAATTATTTTCTCCCTTTCTCTTTCTGCCTCAAAATTGCAATTGATATTTCCTATAACGTGGTCAAAAATGTCAATCTCTGTTATTAATTCAATGTATTTCGTCTTGTTATCAAGATAATCTTGAACAAATGATTCTACAGTAAGATTGACCTCTTCATTGCTTATAGAGAAATCTACACCAACTGTAGTGCTTAATTTCTTTAGTTTTTCGCGTTCGCTCCAAGTATCAGAATCTTTTGTGAGATATAAAATGTGTTTTATCGGAAAGCGATATTCGTTAACCACATCACAGCCAATAACCTTGAATTTATTCGGATACTTTAAATTCAATTTGCGGATGTTTTTCCAATGATTAAACGTTTCTACTGTTCCTTCTTGAGACACTATAGTTTGAAAGGCAAGGATCAGCTCTTTTAATAATTCCTCATCGCCTGTTTCAATATACTTTTGAAAATAGTATGCCTGACTATAATTGGTTTCAATAATATAATAATCCAGAAGGTTTTTCTCTAACAGAGAACTTATTAAACTAAGCTCTGCATCATAGGTTTTTGCACTTCCGTGTAACGCTCCAAAACCTATGATATTAAAATCAGTTTCTGTTATAGCTGCACTTTCTTTTCTTAAATCAATCCTATTTTTAGTTAGATAATCAATTTTGTCTTGCGCAAAAGCTGTTTGAACAAATATTAGACATAATAATACAAAGTTTGTTTTTATCATTCTTTTCTATTAGGTTTTATAAAGATTGCTAGAAAAACGAGGTTCGATTTTATAACTTCATCAGCTATTATCTCACCTATTCTGCGTTAGCTCATTATTCTTTATTTCAGTAATTTTTCAATCATTTCCTCCAAAATTATTGATGGTTCAGCTATGTTTGCATTATGGATGATGCCTTGTTTATCAATCAATATATATCTTGGAATTGATTTTACATTAAATGAATCTCCAAATTTAGTTTCTCTGCCATTCTTTATATAAAGGTCTATCCCATTACCGCTAGGGTTGTCTTTTTCTACAAAATCTAACCATCGTTCTCTTTTTTCATCAACTGAAACCATTAGAATAGCCACGTTTGAATTGTCTTGATATTTCTTGGCAAAATCTTTTATTGCTGGTCTATGATTTAAACAGGGGCCACACCATGTTGCCCACGCATCAATTAAAACAACTTTTCCTTTAAAATCCGATAGTTCTACTTTGTTTCCCTGTTTATCAATTGCTGTAAAATTGTAAGCGTATTCCCCTTTCTGTGATTGAAAATAAGAGTCAGATGTTTTCTTTATAATTGAAAAGTATTTATTATCCTTTTCCGATTCAACTAATGCATTCAAGACCTCTGCATTCAAGCACTTATCATGTTGGGGCCAATAGGATGGATGTGAAATTAAACCTTCTAAATATGTTGCAATAAAGAAGTCTGAATAATCGTTGTTGTTACAATGTAGTTTTATGTATTTAATAAAAGCACTTAAATCAGTTATCGAGTCATACTCTCGTACAAAATCAACTTCATATTTATAAATAAGAATATCAGGCAGCGTTTTACACCAATTATTATCTCCCTGAATATTATTACAAAAATTATAATAACTAGATTTTAAATCGAGCTGCTTTGCAACTCTCCCAAAGTAGAATAAAAAAGAGTAGATTCTTGCAGAATTCTGATATTCTAAAAAGCCTATCTCATCTTTAGTTAGCTTATTTTTAAACCTATAAATTTCTTTTTCTCTTTTTAATCTGAATTGATCGAAAAGTGCAGCTATTGAATCATTATTATTTGTCGTAAATACGAAACCTCCATTCGTGGCTAAAAATTCGTTTTGACTAAAATGTAGATAATTCAGAAGAGAATCACAGACATTATTAGAACTTATTTGTTTGTTATTAGTAATGGTAATTTCAATGTTTTTATTTGGATGTAAATACAAAAGATATCCCTGATCTAAAACTTTTGAGCTTAGTGCCCCTGCTATCGGATAGTCAATATTGAAGGTATGTGTTAGTCCTGTATTGTCGCTTGCAAATTTAGCCAATACCTTATCGGATGTTAAGTCTCTTATGGTTAAGGTATCACTTTCAGTATATTCTGCTTTTACACTAATTGTGACCTGTTTATTGTTTGTGCAAGAAACAATAATAAATAATGAGGCGAAGAATAGAAGGGTTGTTTTCATCTATATAGGTTTATTTGAGAGTATTATGCGATTCTGTTTTTTTATAAGATTCATGCATCAAATCAGCTTACAATATTTAGTAAGCATCTCTATTATAGCTTTTATTATTTGCCCATTAAGATGGGAGTTTGAATTTATTACGCGCTCCTTTTTCAAACAAGGAATTAAATAGAAATTGCAGAATAGGAAGCATTTTACCGTCCTTGCCAACGCGATAACTATATTTTGGATTTTTAGTTTTTATAATTTGCAGCACTGTTGTTGCAATCGCAGTTGGCTTTGGTGCATTTTCAATTGAATGGGCAAATACACCCAATACCTTTTCCCTGCTTTGTGAATAATCGTTAATAGTTGGATGGGCATACTTAAACGAGTTGTGCAAATTGGTTTTAAAGAAACCCGGTTCAACGGACGAGATGGAAATACCGAATTCTTTTACCTCCTGGCGAAGCGATTTACAAAAGCCTTCTAAAGCATGTTTAGATGCTGAATAAAATCCTTGATACGGCACTCCAATAAGTCCGGCAAGTGAAGTTATAAAAACAATTTTCCCCTTTTTATTTTTACGCATTTGAGGCAAAATGGCTTTTGTTAAGTTTACTGCTCCCCAAAAATTAGTTTCCAATTGCTCTCGTGCTAAATCAGCAGATGTTTCTTCTATTGAACCACAAACTCCGATTCCGGCATTATTAATTAAAACATCTATCGAGATACCTTTGGCTTCTAATTCGTTAATACAATTATCTATGGATGCTTGGGAAGTAATATCGAGTTTTAATAATGGATATGTCAATTTAGCTTTTATCCCATCAGGGTTTCGGCTTGTACCAATAACATTGTATTTATTTTGCAACAAATGTTGAGCAATTACTTCGCCAATTCCTGAGGTAGACCCGGTTATTAATATATTCATTTCTTTAATTTTAAATAATGTACTCTGTGGCTTACTCTAAAAGAATAACAATTAACTGCTTTAAACCAAAAACAAACAGTACGAATTAGTAATTGCCATTATTGATTAAGTGCGGTAAGAGTATTTATAATTTCTTCAATTTTAAGATTTATAGCATCCACTTTATCTAGGTCTTCTTGTCGGTTATAAAGAAGCAAATGCTTCATTATTTCACAAGCCTCACTTCTCATTCTACAATATTGAATTAGAAGAGAAATATTTTCTTCTAAATGAGGAGGCAACTCCGATAAAGCACCTAAGATTTCAATGTTTTCATTCCATAAAGCTACTCCTTCAGAATCAAGTCTATCGCAATAGTATTTGATCTTATTTTCTGGTATGTAAGATAAATCTTCACGGTGCATCCATAAGGCTTTCTCCTCGTTCAAAGCAAACTTATTCATGGCTACTTGGTATTCCCCAGTCTTGTTAGGTATAAGCTTTGGAAGCACAAAAATAAGTATCAATAAAACAACTGATGTAGCAATTGAAATGCCTTTAGACAAGCGAGATTTATATGACGACAGACTATAAATACCACCTAAGGCAAGCCCAGCTATCAATCCTCCAAAATGAGCGGCATTATCAATCCCTTCTTGTGAAAAACCATATAATAAATTATACGCAATAAAGGATACTACACTAGTTATAAAACTCTTCCGCGATTCATCTGGTATTATAATATTTTTAGTAAATAACTGAACAGTTAAAAGGCCATACATTCCAAATATGGCACCTGATGCTCCTACAGAAACAATATTATCATTTACGGACACACTAGCAATACTTGCAAAAATTCCGGTTACAACGTAAGTAAATAAGTATCTATTTTTTCCAAATTGGGTTTCAATTTCTTTACCAATGTATAACAAAGCATACATATTAAATAACAGATGTAAAATACCACCATGAAGAAAAATATTCGATAATAATCTCCATTGTTGCCCCATTAATGTAAGCCCCTTCACGTTCCCTCCCCATACTATTAAAGACTCTACCGTTGGTTGCACAGGGTGAACATCTCTTAAGACCATAATTACATAAATCAGCACATTTAAGTAAATTATAATAGGGGTGATAAAATAGTCGTTTGTAGGTATTAAGGCTTCTAGGATTTCTAGAAAAGATTTTCTTTTTTCAACCGTTTCCTCCTCTTCTTCACTTACTTTTTCAGTTTCATGAAGAATTAGGTCTTTCTGCTTTAAAATATCAGTAGTTGCTAGCTGCCTTTTTTCAAGTTCATAAATCGCTGCTAAATAAGCTTCCTGCTGATAACTACCTTTATTGTCTATAATTTGCTGCAATTCAATGTCGGATTTTTCAGACATTTTTTTTGAGAAAATATTTTCCATTCTTCTATATTCAATTTGTTTTTTTAGTAATTAGGGTTGACTGTATAATGCGTAGGTAGTTTATGAAATAAAACACTATGAAGCCAACATTTTTGTATAAACATAATACTTCCTGAACATAAATAAAAATTTGAATGACTTTAGGCTTCAGCAAAGCAATATTTATCGTTGCTTCATACAAAATGATTAGTATTTATTGATTATAAGTTATAGTTGTTTTCAGTATAACTATTACCTGAATGAACCATATAAAAACCCGATATATATGCTAGAACTAATCAAAGGGCTATTTAGTTGACTATCTCTATTTTTGCTTTTCTTGTTTACCCTTTAAATAGAAATTGCAGAATAGGAAGCATTTTACAATACTTGCCACCGCGATAACTATATTATGGATTTTTAGTTTTTATAATTTGATACTTTACATTTTGCTTATTTATAGATTAACTAACTTCTCCACTGTTTTTTCTTTACTAAGTATCTTTAGCTTATAAGTATCACTTTTAGGATAGGCAATCTTTATTTCTGTAGATTCTTCGCTAAAGTATTGGTATATAGGAATACCATATACTTCATTTGGGTTAAACAATTGAACTATAAATGAACCGTTTATTGCCTCATCATATAAATTAGCAAAATCGACATGCTTAAAATTCATCCAAGTATACCAATAAGGAATGTTAGAGTCACTCAAAAGAGGCTTATGGTACAAACAATAATCATAGCATTCATTGGGATCTTTTTGCAAATAGAAATCCTTATTATCGGAGTTCGGAAATACGGGTTCAATATCGAACTTTGTATGCTGACAAATACTTAAAAGTTCCTCGTTCAACATTTTTTTTAGATGATACGCCATCATAGGAAACTTCTCTTCAATGTGACCATAACCAGCTAAAATTAATAATTTACCCTGCTCTTTGTTATACTGGCTAAATATGTTTTTTGCCTGCCCCTTCTCTCGTCTTAACTTAAAAGTTTCATAAGGGATAAGTGTAAATCCTAACTCGATGGCATGCCTAAGCAAATTGCCGTAAACCGGTTCACTTATATAAACGCCTGTAATAAGTTCTGGATTATTGTTTACCGGATATGCTCGCGTACTAATTTCGGTGTCTTCATCATTTAATGCCTCTAAAGCTAATTGTGTAAAGCCCAATTCCTTCAACACCTCAAGCTGTGAGTATAAAAAAGCACGATGCTGTGGCATATGATGCGCTTCATTAAACATTACTACGTTATATTGTTTGTAAAGCTTTACTAAAGTATCCTGATTTACACCAAAACCTTTCAATTGTAGTTCTTCTTTATGCTCTGGTATATATCCCTTTTTGGTATCCCTAATTATAAATAACTCCTCAGCCTTATTATAATTACCGATGAATGAATACAATGTACCTAAGCTCTGAAGGTATGCATCTTCTAATCGAGGGCTGTTATAGGATGAACTATCGTTAATGAAATGTACTATAGAATCGTAATTAATAGGATTACGAATCATATCAAATGGGTCTGATAATTGTGCATTTGCTTTTGATACAAATACCACAAATGCTATTATAAATAGGTTTCTCATTTATACGGTTTGCTTTAATAATTGCTTCATTTACAATGTTGTCCTAAATAATATTATCTATTGAGCTCTTTGCCCAAGCCTGCCTGCCGGCAAAGGCAGGGCAAAAAAGATCAAGGCTGCTTAAATACAAGCCTACGAAAAAACACCTTACAATAACAAATTATTCATTAGCAGCTTAGCCTTAAACTTAAAAATCCTTTAGGACGCTATTGCTTCATTTAATATACTTTCAATCTGCAGTGCTATTTTTGTATCCGATAATTTACTTATATCCTCACCAAAAGTGATAATATATTCTTAACCAGTGTTTGTTCGGCTTGTGAAACTAGCAAAAATTCAATTATGTTTTATTTACTTAAGTTAATTTGTATCCAAACTAAATAAGATGGCTTAGCCCTTACAAGTAAGCTGTTCGCTAATAGAATTTGTTTGAGTTTTTGTGGGGTAAAAAAAATCCGAGCCATCAATACTGACGACTCGGATAAGGATCCTAAGCAATTACTATGTAATTCTCATTAACTCCATGAATCAAATGCTTGTTTCTCAAAAAGCATTTCCCCATTATCTCCTTTAAAAATATTAATCCAGGCATCCCAATTTTCATGATCAATTTCAGGATAATCCATTCGATAGTGACTACATCGGCTTTCTTTCCTCATTAGTGAGGCTTTAAGTTTCATTTCAGCAGTTATTATCATATTGCGGGTTTCGTGCACTAATCTTAGTTCGTGCAAGTCTTTTGCTCTTAAATATGGTAAGTGCGATTCTCGTAACTCTACAACATAAGCTAAAGCAGCACGCATTATACTTTCCTTTTTTACATAAAGCACAAAGTTTGGTATCATAATACCTTGAAGTGTTTGGGTTACCCATGCAGGACTATATCCTGATTCTCTTTTTAATGGAGCAAAAATTTCTGATTGGATCGTATTTATTTTACTCTTGCTTAGTTTTTGAATTTCTGTTTTACCTGAATATTCAGCCGCTGCTTCTCCTGCCACGGCACCCTGAACAGCCGAGCCAGCTAAAGATGAACCTATTTGAGTATAAATTCCACCAGCCATATGAGATCCTAAGGCATCGCCTGCAGCATATAAACCTGGGATATTTGACTCACATTTATCATTAATAGGTACTAAACCTTCCGATTTGTGTATAGACATACCGGCCGACGATCCACCAACTACTCCCCCGCTCATTCCAGGAGGGGCTCCTCCTTCCTTACCTTTGGGTGGACGTTTACCGCCTTCGGGTTTTGAACCTTGCCCGCCTGGCATTTGGTTATCTAGGCCTGCAGGTCTCTGTGGTCCACCTTTTACAGATGCGCCTCCATTCGGGCCCTGAGGTCCCATGCGCATGGAGCCACCTCCACCTACATAGGCTTGGTAATTCATATCCACCCCTAAATCGTGTCGAATATTAATATCCGTTGTACTGGGTTTCTGCAAAAACATATCGCCCCATCCATCAAAACTAGCAGCAGCATTCTTTTCTTTTGCTGGGTGACCATCGTTCCACTCTTTTCCGGTTACTTTGGCTCCAATATTATATGCCATAATTGTTCCATCGTGCGTTAAATCACAGATAGGGAAACCATTGGGTTTAAAACCTCCGGCTCCTGTACAAAGTATGACACTTTTTGCATTAAAAAAATGCACTTCTTTTTCATCTATGCTAAATCCGGCTGCACCAGCTATTTTTCCGTTTTCTTTTATCAAATTGGTAATGGTGATACGCTCCATTAGAGGTATTTGCCGCTCATTAATAGGTTTTGAAAAAGACTTATTATATAAAGGTGATTCAAAAAAGCCCCATTCACGTAGTTCGTCTACACGAGCTTTTGAATGTTCTGCTAATTGGCGCGTATATACCCGATTATTTGTACCAATGGCCGATAAGCTCACTTTCTCAACAAACTCATCTATTGTTAATTTGGCATTTTTAGGATCGTACTCAAAAATTCCTTTGGCAAAGGGAGTTTGCCCTGAAGAACCTAATCGCCCTTTTGAAACAAACAGCACTTTAGCTCCTGCATCATGGGCCTTGATGGCTGCAAATAACCCAGCCATACCACCGCCTATTACAAGTACATCACAGGAGTGTTGTTTACTTTCAATTTCGTCAACAGTTAATTCTGCCTCATTATCACCCCAACCAGAAATACCCATTGAAGCTAAGGCTGCCATTCCTGCAAAGCCTCCTGATAAACTAATAAACTCTCTTCTATTAATATTATTCCCCATGATTTATGACTTTTCTGAAGTTGAATCCAATATGTATCTTCTTATTAGCATGGCAATACCAATACCCGAGAGCAAAAGAATTAAACTAATAAATGCTGCACTCATATGTCGGCCCGTTTGAATAACATGAAGGGATGCTAGAAATAGAAATACAAGTGAAAGAATACCATGTACTATTCGCCAGGTTTTGTAGGTCATTGGTAATTTATCTCTAAAAAAAGAAGTAACACCAAGTAATATCATCGTGCTCCATGCGATTAAACCAAAGAGCAAGCCTTGTTTATCTAAGTTAGAGAGTATCTCTGAAAACGCATCTCCAGGTGATATTCCTGCTTCAAAATAACGTGGAACGATAACGAAAAAAGGATGAAATATTAGTATCCCTACAAAGATATATCCCAGTGCTTTGTGCCATTTAAGCACCTTTGCCATTTTAAATGGCTTTAATGTACTTCGGTTAATTCTTGATAGATAAAACATTAGTATCATTACAAAAAATGATAACAGTGTTAGTAATGATATCGTCTCTTTTAAAAAGCTTCTTCTTGGGAAATCTCCTAATGAATAAGTGAAGCCAGGGACAACAATAAAAATACCTATTGCGAATATCCAAATAAATTGTTTTACTCTTTTTTCCATAATTACCCCCATGATACGATTACTGGTATTGACTTTTCTGGTGTTATTGTAATAGCATCAACAGGGCAGTACATTCTGCACAAATGGCATATTTGACAATCCTCTGGATACTTAATTTCAGCTTTTCCCTTACTATTTAATCGAATTACATCTGTAGGGCATGTTTTAACACATACGCCACAACCAATGCATCCACTTATGTTATTAATCGCCATATCAAAATTTTTATATCATTTACCCAAATTTACAAAACCCTGAGAATGATGCGCTATTTAATATACAGATAAGCGGATTTTATCTATTAAAAGAAGAAAATAGACGACATTTCAGTTTATAAGCTTGCAAAAAAAATTCGATACTAAAACTGGCACTGATGATTTATACCCTATTTGGGCTTACCGCTATTTTAAATTCAATACAGGTAATAATACCAAAAACCCCATCAAATAATTGGTATCATTCAACATTCTAATGTGCTGTGTACGGTAGTATACACAAAGGATTCATCGTAAAAAATTGGTCTTTTTTTACATAAAAAAAGCTTCCATTTCGACTTTATTATCAGCTAATGCAATTATTATCCCCCCGCTATTGTTTGCAAAATCTACTACCTAAAGATGTATAGTATGCCCTATTTTTAGCGTGTTACAAGTAATACCATAAAGAGTGGGGATACTGAAAAGAATATATCAAATAGCTCATTAAGTTTCATCCCTCTATTAGAACACATATCTAAAAACTAAAATAAAATTTATGAATGCTATTTTTACTCGATTTTCGATATTAAGTATATTGTTACTCTGCTTTTTGGTACAAGCAAAGGGGCAAAACTTAATAAATAATCCCAGTTTTGAAACTGACCTAAGCGATTGGGTGATTGGTTCGTGGGGCGGACCAACTGTAATTGCCGAAAGTTCTGCAGATTATGCCCAAGATGGTAGCAAAGCTGCCAAAGCAACTATACCAACTGCAGACGTAGATGCTGGTAAAGTATTTTTTCGCCAACAAAACCTAAACCTATCAACTAGTTCAGAATACACCTTGGTATTTTATGCATTAAGTAATTCGGATAGCGAAGAATCCATTGATTTATCAATCTATTCGCATACAAACATGGATGGTGCTGCATGGGGAACTGCGTTTAGCCAACCGGCAATTACATTCCAAGGTGATGGAGCATGGCACAGGTTTGAGTATGTTTTTACTCCATCAGCTTTAGCTGGAGAGCCTGATTTTAGCAAATTGGCCCTATCGTTTAGCCTAGCTAGAAATGCGACTACTATCTACTTCGATCATTTTTCGTTAACTACCAACGATGCGGTGGTACCAGAAACACCACAGAATTACTTTGTGAGCAAAACGGGTGATGACAACAATACAGGAGCTGAAGACAGTCCTTTTTTAACCATAACTAAGGCTGCTTCTTTGGCAAAAGCCGGCGATGTAGTAACTATTGGTGAGGGAACTTACGAGGAAACATTAACGCCTCAAAACTCAGGTACTAGTACAAACCCAATTGTGTATCAGGGTGCGGCAGGCGAAAAGGTAATTATTTCGGCCATGCAAGCGCTTAGCGATTGGAGTTTAGACGAAGGTAACATCTACAAAACAACAGTAGATTGGAGTTTGGGACAAAAGAATATGGTTTTCAATGATGACCAAATAATGACATTGGCCCGATGGCCTAACGATATCGATGGCGACATATCTACCCCTAATGGAATTAGAAATAGCGGAGGTAGCGGATCTGATGAAATATTCGATGCTTACCTTACTTATAATGAAGGCATCCCTTCTTATAATTGGGAAGATGGTGGCTCTATCTGGTTTTACGGTAACAAAGGTGGCGGCGGCTGGATAGCTTGGAAATCATGGATTAAGGCAAGCACCTCAACACAAGTTAATTTTGAACTAAATAAAAGCCCAGACTGGATTCGTACTTGGCATGATCCTGCTAGCTTAGGTTATTTCTTTTTAGAAGGTATTAAAGAGGCTATTGATATTGATAACGAATGGTATTTTAACGAAAGTACAAAGACGCTTTATTTGCAAGTAGATGGAGGAACGGTTCCGTTAGATGGTCAAATAAGCATGAGAAAACGTGAACTAACCATTAACCTATACAATAAAAGTTATATTGAAATTAAAAACCTAGCTGTTACTGGCGGTAGAATTGATATTACTGGATCGGCATCGAACAATTTGATATACCAAGTAACCAGTACGTTTGGAAATCATACCAGAGGGGTGGTTGATCAAGGATTTAACTCTGGCAGCCAAAGCATCATGATTACTGGTTCTAGCAACACCATTGAACAATGTGAAATTGCTTATGGTGCGGGTAATGGAATTAAAGCAGAGGGCAATGGGCATAAAATACTAAACAACCACGTTCATCACTTCAATACTTTAGGATGTTACGATGCTGTGCTTAGTTTACGAGGTGGTTCGAATACCATTGTTAAAAACAATACTTTACACCACGCCGGACGTGATATTATTAATGCAAACCACACCAATGCTGAATATGCTTATAATGATATCTCGTACGGTAACGGTATTGTAGATGACTGTGCTTTATATTATACAACCGGAGGCCCTCAATATGTTGAGATCCACCATAACTATTTTCACGACAATTATGGTGCGCCAGGAGCTCATGGTAAAGCGGCTGGTATTTATTTAGATAATGATGCTGAAGCTTTTGATGTACACCACAATGTGGTAAGTAATACCGAATGGACAAACATCCAAATTAATTGGGATGGAAAAGATTTAAATATCTATAACAACACCCTTTGGAATGGTTCAGCAACCATGGGTGCATGGCATAAAGATGGAACGCAATTTTACAATGTGAATGTGTGGAATAATTTATCTGATAAATCGGATTGGGAAGAGCAATCGGATAAGCAAAATAACCTGACCATTTCAAGCGGAAATCCGTTTACAGATATAGAGGCTGGCGACTTTACTTTAAAAGCCAATACGCAACCCATAGATTTTGGAAGAGAAATAGATGGTTTTACCGATGGTTTTGTGGGAGCTAGTCCTGATGCTGGTGCATACGAATATGGAGCAACAGAATGGACCACTGGTATTAATTGGGACCCTGAACTAGGGCCTGCAGGACTTGGTTGTTACGGCTTACCGGGCGATTATTGTTCTTCAAATCCTGATCCATCCGAAACGGATAGCGATGGTGTTATGGATGATGTGGATGAATGCCCAAATACCGAAGCTGGTGTAGAAGTAGATGAGAAGGGGTGTGCCATAAATGCAAGTGTGGATGATTTATATGCCGCTGGCATGAGATTATACCCTAACCCGGTAAATGGAGCACAAATATTTATAGAGGCTTCTGAGATGAGTATGAGTGATATGAACTATACCATATACAATGCTTCAGGAGCTATTGTTAATAATGGCACCCTACCAGCAGCAAGTTTAAAATCAACAATAATGGTTGATGAAATACCTGCAGGAATATATGTTATAGTATTATCGAATAAGGAGATTAGAGTAGGAACGCGTTTTGTAAAATTATAATTGATAGTTATAAGGATGATAACCAGGTTTCTGATAATGATATAAAATACATCATGTTAATTTGTAGAGGGTATCCATGTTTTGGATGCCCTCTATTGCTTTTATGCAAAAATAGCCTACCCGAAGTATTACGGATAGGCTATTAATTAATGCTTTATTGTAAACTGGGCTTTCTTTTAGCTTTTTACAAACTTACCCAATGATTCTAACAACTGTGGTTTGTCTTCCAATGCTATTTCGGCATAAGAATAAGATATAACCAATAGAATTGTGTAAATGGAGGGGTGATGGCTCGTGCATGAGTAATACGAGATTTACCGCACTAACCTTACTCATATTATATCAATTTAATGTTGTCCTAATTAAATTTTCACTCAAGCCGTGAAGGCTTCTACTTTTTTCTACAGTCAAAAAAGTAGACAAAAAAACCGTCGACTACACCCATTTCACTCAAAAAACTAGGTTTCATGACTGAAATTGTTTTAAACTCACACTTTTTCGTGCCTCAAAGCGCTCAAACAGAAAACAATTTTTAACCGTCATTTCAATCCTGTTTTTTGGTTCACTGGCTGAGGCCGATACTAAACTAGTCGTGCAGCACATTATATAAAAACGTTTAGGAGGCGATTGATATCAATTATAATCTAATCGATAAATCAAGGTGTCCACCCAGACCAATTTGTACAATTTTTTGTAAAGTTGACAACCTAACCTCTTTTACATTATTTTCAATTTTTGAAATGTACGATTTTGTGGTACCTACTTTTTCTGCTAACTCTGCTTGTGTCATTCCCTTTTCTAATCGAGCCTCATGGATTAAAGTTCCAAGCTTAAAATTTTCAAACCCATCATCCAGTTCATCTCGCTTCGTTGTACCTTTGGCTCCGTAATGCTTATCCTTAAACTCATTAAGAGTCATTCCTATTTTATTTTTCATTTTTATATTCCTCCATAATTTTAAGTGCCTTATCAATCTCCTTTTTAGGAGTTTTTTGCGTCTTTTTATGAAATCCATTGGCAAGAATTATTAATTTTCCTTGATCAAAAAAACAAAATATTCTAAAAATATTATTGCCAAGTTTTATCCGAATCTCATACAAACCTTCTGTTGAAGTAATGTGCTTTAAATAACTTTCGGGTACTCTTTCTAATTCTTCAATTAATTCTAGAGTCCAAATTATTTTAGCTCGAATCTTTTCATTCTGTTTTATGAAAAACTCCTCAAAATAATCCTTATAAAAAATAGCTGTTCTATATTTCTTTCTGGATTCCATAAAACAAAGATATGAAAGTTTCACTAAAGTACAACTTGCTAGTAAGCTTCAACGGCTAATTGGATGAACTGCATGAAGATAAAACACAAATCCATTTTCAAAATCCTGCCGAGCCAAAGCTTGTTATTTTATTTGTAGGTTTTTAGTCCAAATAGAATGAAAAGCGTTGGCGGAACTGGTTTCGCCATAAGGCCTTCCAAAATCAAACCGCCATCATTGTTTATTCCAATTTATTGGGGTGCGTAATTTTTTCATCAATATTGGCTGGTGGTGGGACCTCACTTCTAGACCATTTCATATATTCCAAGACCTCTGCTTTGTCAATCTCAATACCATTCCAAGAATTTAAAATCTTTTTTCCACCAACATACAATCCAGTTCTCAACAACCGCTATGCAGTTTGAGCAGGCTACAAAACTTGATATTTACCACATCACCTGCCATTACTTATGACAAAATGTTAGAAATTGTTTCTTATTTACTTCTATAAATAAATAGATATGAATGCGCCCCTGTTGATACATATGTTCCCTCTTTCGCACTTCTTATTTGAATAGCTAAGGTTACTTTCTTATCGGGTAGTAGGTTATAAATATCGCCAGATTCAATAAAATCATAACCAGTACTATTTGATTCTAATTCTGTTCCTAATACCTCCTCATTGTCAGTAACATTAAAAATGCGAACTTCACATTTCACATTGGGCTCGGATGTATACAAAGAAGGTACAAAAGTAATAGAATCAACATCAGGATAATTTAACTTATTAAATTCATATAGATGAAAAGATCCATGTGGACTAATTTCCCAATTCGTTGAACTTGTACCTACACTGCCATTAAAATATATTCTAGTCTGTCTATCTACATTCCCATCAGAACCACTATTTCCATTACAAATATATTCTGTTGATTGTATCTCGTTATCATCCAAAACACCATTGTTATTGATATCAATACCTAAATCAATTCTGTACCCACCTGAAGAACAAATATCGCCAGCTAACTCTTCTGTAAAGTTTATCAAACTTCTCATTCCGTCAGAACCATTATTTCCATTGCAAATATATTCTGTTGATTGAATCTCATTATCATCTAAAACTCCATTATTGTTGATATCAATACCTAAATCAATTCTGTACCCACCTGAAGAACAATTATCGCCAGCTAACTCTTCTGTAAAGTTAACCAAGCTTTTCATTCCATCAGAACCATTATTTCCATTACAAATGTATTCTGTTGATTGAATCTCATTATCATCCAAAACTCCATTGTTGTTGATATCAACGCCTGTTTCAATTTTGAATCCTCCTGAAGAGCAATTATTTCCTGCTATTTCATTTTCAATATTTATTAAACTAATTGATCCCATAGGACCTGTCTCGCCTTGATCTCCTTCACAAGAGATTAAAAGTACAATAGCAAAAAGTAAATTATTTTTTTTCATTGTATTGTTTAAAATATAGTTAATTTAAATTATTCATATATAGGAATAGAGAATTCCAATTGATCACGAATTTATTTCTTAATTATTTCTAAATAACTTATATACTCACCATATATCTGTATATCATCCTAACGTATGTTATGTATACTCACCTAAGGTGTCAATATAAGTTTATAAGTGGTGTTTATTCGGCTTGTGAAGCTAGCAAAAATTATATTATGCTTTAATTACTTAAGTTAATTTGTATTCAAACTAAATAAGATGGCTTGGCCCGTACAAGTACCCTATACCGTAATGGAATTTGTTTGGGGTTTTGTGGATAAAAAAATCCGAGCCATCAATACAGACAGCTCGGATTCTTTTATTTTATCACTCTAAAAGAGCATTATAATCTTTCTACGGTATAGTAATATCCGCGTACGCGTTGTTTTTCAGCGTTTGTAAATTCTCCGTAATATTTAATTTCGCCTGCAGGTAAGTCTAGCTCAACAATAGCTTCTGTTCTGTCGGCATTAAACTTACAAGGGTATTCTTTATTGTTAATGGTAATAGATGGCTTGCTTAAACTTAAGGATTTACCTGCCGGAATATAATCGAACCATTTTGATCCTTTTATATCTTCAACGGTAGCATCAATTGCCAAACCACTTTCTTTAGGGTAACGTGCCACTGTAAATTTGTATTTACCGGCTTTTGTTACATCGCATAATAAATAGCCATCTGTTAGCTCAATACCTTTACGTATATAGCTCTGGTTCCAAGGAATAGCGGCATCGGTATGCATATCGTGACAGGTAATTTGCATTGGGTTTTCAGCATCGCTACCCAATTTAATTTTAGCGTAACGCATATCCTTAACCGCACTAGCCCACCATTGATCGTAAAAGGCAGTCATTTCTTTAACTATCTGTGGATGATCGGCTGCAATATTATTGGTTTGACCGCGGTCGGCATTAATATCATATAACTCATCGCCATTAACCAAACGCCATTGGCTAGTCATAACACAACTGTTACGCCCTTTTACTGGCCATTGAATACGCTGTGTATCGGTAACCAACATACGTTTGTTAAAATCGGCATTTGATTTTTTGCCTGTAATTAATGGCACTACCGACATACCATCTAATGGTTTTGTAGCGGGTAGCTCTAATCCACAAAGCTCTGATAAGGTTGGCAGAACATCAACATGAGCGGTTAGTTCGTTAATATCGGTTCCTTTGTTTATACCACCCTTAGGCCAACGCATAATAAATGGCACACGGTGTCCGCCATCGTACTGGCTACCTTTCATACCACGTAATCCGGCATTATAGCCTGTTGTTTTTGCTGCTACCTTATTCTTTTTCCCTTTTTTACCTCCTGCTAAGGCGGCTGAACTTCCGTTGTCAGTCATAAAAATAAGAATGGTATTATCAGCAATACCCAATTCTTGCAGTTTCGCATCGAGCTTACCAAATTGCTCATCTACTTGCGTAATCATACCATAAAAACGCTTTTGATGTGGCGCCAAGTCTGTACGATCTTTGTACATATTAAAATACTTTTCGGGCACATTATAAGGTCCGTGTGGCGCATTTAACGATAGGTATAAAAAGAAAGGATCTTTTTGGTGGGCTTCAACAAAACGTTGTGCTTCATTAAACCAAACATCGGTACAATGTCCTTTGGTTTGCTCAGGCACACCGTTTCTGAAATAGGTATCGTCAATGTAATCGTTCAACCAGTAATCAGGCGTTTGTCCTACTCCACCGCCACCATGATAAAAGGCTTGCGTAAACCCGCGATCTTGCGGACGGAATGGGTAATTATCGCCCAAGTGCCATTTACCTACCATGGCTGTTTCGTAACCATTTTGCTGAAATACATCGGCAATGGTTACCTCTTCTTCGTTTAATAAAGAACAGCCGCCAATGGTGTGCCATGTATTTACTCTGTTGGCGTTGCGCCCTGTCATTAATCCGGCACGAGTTGGTGCACATGTTGTACCCACATGGAAGTTGGTAAAACGGGCACTCTCGCCATTGAATTTATCAATATGTGGTGTTTGAATTATTGGGTTGCCATTACAGGCCAAATCGCCGTAACCTTGGTCATCGGTAATTACAACTATTACGTTTGGTTTTGCTGGTTTCTCAGCTTCTTTGGGTTTACTATTACAGGCTTGTAGCGCTACTAGTGCCACAAAAGCGAATAGAATTGATAGTTTATTCATAAGAGTAATTTTTATTACTTTTTTTAAGGATAGAGTATAATGAGCCTATCCACTTAATTTATTTGTTACAGTTATTATGTCATATACAATATTACGTATTGGGATTTCATCCCAAACCTGCCTGCCGTCAGGTAGGCCCGACTTCATTTTCTTGCCTTGATGCAAGAAAACAGAAGCAAAAGAAAATCAAGGCTGCTTTACAAATAACTTTCTTATTTATTTAAAGCTTAAGCGCGGCCAAGTGATTTTCGAGCAAAACTCTCAACTTCTTGGTCTTACTAAAGCTTTAAATAAAACAAAAGCCATTTTTAAAGAGGCCATTCTCCAAGGCGCTTAATAAAAACCATAGCTACACTATATTTTCTCACACTTCTGCCTTCAGCCTTCTGTCTTCTGCCTTCTTACCCTAGAATTGAAACACCTGCGTTAAATCAAGGTGATCGTGATACTCTTTTTGCAGTTCTACTAATTCGGCAAACATTGTTTTAACCATTTCAGGCTTTGCATCAGCAATATTATTGATTTCTAGTGGATCGCTATTTAAATCGAATAACTTGATGGTGTTCGCCTCGGGATACACAATTAGTTTATATCCATCTTTACGAATCATTCTTTGTAAATCAAGATAACATCCATAAATGGCAGGATAAACGCTTTCTTTAGTTTCGCCTGTTAGTAGAGGCACAACACTATTAAAGAATACTGAACCATCGTTTTTAAAGCCAGCCAAATCTAATGCTGTTGCCATGGCATCCTGTAGGTAGATATCTGCATTTACTTTAGTGTTTTTAGGCAACTTAGGCCCTAGCACTATAAACGGCATACGCATACTATGATCGTACATATTTTGCTTGCCAAATAAACCATGGTTACCAACAGCTAAACCATGATCGGCAGAATAAATAATATAGGTATTATCGGCCTTACCACTCTTTTTAAGCGCTTCCATTATTTTACCAATTTGAGCATCAAGATGCGTGATACTCGCATAGTATTCTTTAGTATGCACTTTTGCTGCCAATTCGGTACGCGGGAATGGTGCTAACATAGCATCGCGCAAAGCAGGACCGTTTCCTATTTTCTCGCAGTCGGGATACAAAGCTTGAAAGCTAGCCGGTACTGATATATCATCCACATTATACATATCTTGGTATTCTTGTGGTGCCTGACGTGGATCGTGCGGTGCGTTAAATGCCAAGTACATAAAAAATGGATTGTCCTTTTTTGAAGCTGCATCAATAAACTGAATGGCATCGTCGCGTAATACTTCAGACCAATGCTGTCCGCCTTTCCAGAAACCACCCATGGTAGAATCTGTTGGCGACCACGAGTGATCATCCACACTAAGCGGACGGTTATAGCCTTGTGGCATAAACTCTAGGTAACTTTTGTATTTACCTGCTTTTAAATCTTTAAAGTTTTGAACCATAGTGGCATGATCCCAAAAATCACTGGGCATACCCGGACGCTCGTGCACCACATGATTAAAGCTTTGTTTTGAAGGGGTATGTACGTGCCATTTACCCGTCATATAGGTTTCGTAGCCTTGCTCTTGCATACGTTGTCCCCAAGTTTTAGCAGGCGCGCTTTTCTTACTAAAATAGTTTTTGGCTTGCCATACACTTTTACCCGAATTCATCATGGTACGCGATGCCAAACAAACCGCACCACTCCACGAACCCATATTATAGGCATTGGTAAAAGTAACCCCTTCGGCTACCATTTTATCCAGATTAGGTGTTATTACTTCTTTATTCCCTAGTGCATTAATGGTATTATGACACTGATCATCGGCAAACAGAAATATAATATTTGGTTTCTCAGGAAGTACCACCTTTTCTGTTTTTGGTTGGCACGATGTGAATGCTGCTAAAACAGCCAAAGCACATATTGACAAGTAATTTTTCATGTGTTTAAAATTAGTATCAAGACACAAGTATCAAGACACAAGACTTATTTACAGAACCTAAAAAAAAGCTTCTTTATCAGAGCCTTGTATGTTTAAAACTTCATCATGATTGATTCATTTAATTATAGTTTTATTTTTACTGCATACTAAATAGTATACCAGTTAAATTGTATGTTTATTTACTTCACCTCAATAGTAATACTATTGGAAATGCCAGTTTTGCTATATGTAACCTTTGCATTAGCTGCTACCGGAAAAGCATCGCTCCACGAATATACAGATATAGTACACACACCTTTCTTCAAAGCGCTTAATTCGCCAAACTTATTGATGCTTGCCACAGATTCATCGCTCGACTCATAAATAATATTTTTACGAGTGGCATTATGTGGCGACACCTCGCAATTAAGGCTAATGGTTTCCCCAACGTTTAATGGTTTTTTTATGCCATTCAACTCTAAAGTTTTTACATCAACCTCGGCATACGAATCAATTACACTACCTAAATAGTCGTAGGCCTCTTGTTGCTCCTTGCTTAGTTTACTTACATCAAGTCCGCTGTGCAATTTAATTTTAAACCTGCGCTCAAACACCCTATCTCCTGCCAATTCTAAAGGATCAGTCCTTAAATCAAAAAACCTTCCTTCGGGATACTCAGGGCATGGAGCATAACGTTTAAACTCTTTATTAAAAGCATAAATTAGCAACTCATCATCACTGGTATAAGGCTGATTATTATTGTACCAAGTATAAATTACTTCTCGTGCCTCTTCCTTCTCTCCTAGCATCTGTGGCCAAAAACTGATGCCATCTAACTCGTCGCTTTTTGGTATGGCAATACCGGCCGCCTCAGCAATAGTTGGGTATATATCCGTTATGTCAATCATACCATCGTATCGCTCTGATTTTTTAATATGCTTCGGATAATTGAGTACCAAAGGCACATGCAAACCATTATCGCTAGTGCCACCTTTACGTCCCGGGTAAATAGAATCGTTGGGCAAAATATGCTTGAACGATTCTTTGGTGCCATTATCGCCCATAACCACAATTAAGGTATTCTCCCTTAAACCGTGCTCATCAAGCTTATCCACTACCCTACCAATCAGTATATCCATATATGCAATCATATCCGGAAAGTACTTATGGTCGTCTCCTTTTTTGGTAGTTTTGGCGTTACGTCCTTCGTTATAGGTATCAAACACACTATGAGGCATGGTTGCCGGCGTAGGCTGATGCTCATCGTGCACCAATAACATGGGGTAATATAAAAAGAAGGGATCTTCTTTATTATCATCGATAAACTGTAATGCCTTGCGGTTGCAGATATCTGGACCGTACCATCGTCTACCCGTTTCCGGATCTAAATCAGTACGCATTTGATAGTCGTTTACCTCACCATTGATAATTAAGTTCGGATTAATGAATCGTTTGCCTTCTGTAATTACATCAAAACAACAGAAGTCGTCCCAACCAAACTCAAATATATAGTCCTTAGCAGGAATTTCTTTGGTTCCGCGAGTTTGTTTCCACTTGCCATAGATACCCGTTTTGTAGCCATTCTTTTGAAAAACATCGCCAAAAGTAACATCCGATTTATGCTGCGACTTACAGCGTAAGAAGTTCCGTTGATTATACTTACCACTCATTAAAGCAATACGTGTGGGCTCGCAAAGCGGATAGGCAAAAGCATTATTACACAGCATGCCATCGTTGGCCAACTTATCTATATTGGGCGTAGATGTCTCAGTATCTTCAAAACGCCCCAATAGAGAGCCAACTTTATTACACCCGTAGGCACTAACGCCCAAATGACTCAAATCGTCAATTAATATGAATACCACATTGGGCTTCTTCTTATTGCCTGCACTAAGAGGTAGTGCCAACAATAAAACCAAAACAATTGTTATAGCTCTCAGCATTGTTAAATATTAAAGTCTTTTTCTATTAATACCTTACCTGAATTCGATACTAGTTTAATTGCTACTTGCTTTGCTGATGATGATTTTAGCTTTAACTCTAGTTCATCGTTCCCCAAACCTTTATAGGCTTTAAGTTTTATGCTTTTAAGTGTAGTATCTCCATTTTTCACTGAGATATACAGCTTACAATCTTCATTAGCTTCGTAGGTATAATCTAATTTTAAAGTAGCATCTTGCAATTGCGTTTTAGCCTCAACATTAGCTTCAAAAACTTGGGCTGCGTAGCTACATTTTGTTTTTTTATTAATTGGCACTAGGCTATAACTTCTAACCCAATCGTAATAAGCGGTATTGATTTCTGGGTTTTCTAAATCAGCTACACTTGGTGCAGGCTGCCAGTTGTAGGTTTCAGTAACCATGTTTATTTGCATTGGTCTATCAAAAGGTTTCTTTGAAATGTCAGTTCTAAACTGAACCGTTTCCGACTCCTCATCATTTGCATAAAAGGTTACTTCGTGGGCGTCTTTCCACCAAGCAGCATAAATATGATAGGCATCGTATACGTTGCTTTTTAGTTTTACATCAGATCCCTTTGAAATAAAAGTTTCTTTTTTCTCTCCACACTTTACATATCTGTAATGGGTATTTGAATTCATCCCATTACGGAATTTTTCAAAAGTTGTACTTCCTCCAACGGCTTCTTGAATATCGAGCTCTTGACTGTATGAATCTGTTTCGCAATCGTCATTCTCGGTAAACAGCACTTTATCATTCGACATCCAAAACGTGGTTGACATAGCAATTTTTGATGCCTTGGCTTTACACTCATAATACCCGAAATGAGCCTCTTTTGTAATTGACGAAACAGCACCTCCGTACATAGTATATTCTGCTTTGCCAAACTTTTTCGTTTTGCTTAAAGCCCCACTCTTAATTTTCAAATTGCCATCAGATACAGATACGGCTTCAGGGTTAAACCAAGCAGGCTGTCTGCCTTTCCATCCACCATTAAATTCATTCATCCATTTGCTTTGATCTAATTCATTGCCATCAAACTCATCGGAGAATTGCACATTAATTACCCACCTGTAACCTTTAGGTGGTTTTGGAGGCTTAGCAGAAATTGTTACAAAACTGATGCAAAAAAATAGAATGATACTTGTTATTCTTGTCATGATATAGTACTTAATTTTGAACCTCTAAGATATCATTCTCATAAGCGTATGTGAGGAGATTATAGGTAGATAAATGGGGGGTGAAATAAAAAGTAAGTTATTCAGGAATACATTTAGCTTTTGGGGATACATCGAGCCAATTTGCTTAATATTGAGTTTACCCCTTTTTTATAGTTTATATACCACTACTATAATTGCTGAAGATTTCAGGAAACTCTTGGTAGGATCTTACAATTTCAATAAACACCCTATTTTTAGCTTAAAAAGACTGTTTTAACTAGCAATATCGCAGTATATTCACTTTCTGAAAATTCAAACAAACATAGATAATGAAGAAACTAACTATTGTTTTAGCATGCCTACTTTTTATCAGTAGTAGCTATGCTCAATTCGAAAAGAAAGAATGGCTTAACGAAGCTGTTTTTGGCATTAACAAAATGAATGGAAGAGCAACCTCGTACTCTTTCTCAAACATTGAAGATGCGAAAAACGGAGACCGTAATAAAACGGATATTACGTTTTTAAACGGCGATTGGAAATTCAATTATTCTGAAAAGGTAGATGAAAGAGTTACCGATTTTTATAAATCTGATTTTGATGTAAGCACTTGGGATAATATTGCAGTACCATCAAATTGGGAACTGAAAGGTTATGGAAAACCTGTTTACGTAAATTCGGATTTTGGTTTATCATTAAAACCACCACACTATCCATGGGAAAATGAGGTTGGTCAATACAGAACAACTTTTAACTGGAAATCTTCTTGGGAAAATAAACAAGTGATTTTGCATTTCGGTGGTGTTACCTCTGCATTCTATGTATGGGTTAATGGTGTCAAAGTAGGTTATAGCGAAGATAGTTGCTTACCTGCTGAATTCGACATCACTGAATACTTAAATGAAGGTGAGAATACAGTTTCTGTTGAAGCTTACAGATGGACGACAGGTGCATTTTTAGAAGATCAGGATCATTGGCGTTTAAGCGGTATTCACCGTGAGGTAATGATTTTAGCGCAACCAAAAGTATCACTTAACGACTTTTTTGTTCGCACTAAGTTTGATGAGCAATACAAAGATGCATTATTTCAAGTACGCCCTCGTATTACAAACATTTCGGGTAAAGCGTGTAATAAAATGAATGTTGTAGCTCAATTATTTGATGCTGATGGCAATGAAGTTATTTCTCCGATAAAACTAAGCGCAAACAAAGTAGTTAACGAATACTACCCACAACGCGATAACGTATATTTTGGCTTGATGGAGCAAAATGTTGCTAACCCACATAAATGGTCTGCAGAGAAGCCATATTTATATACTATGATTCTTTCTTTAGAAGATGAAAAAGGCGAAACTGTAGATATCCGCTCTCAAAAAGTTGGATTTAGAGATGTTACCATCGATGGAAATGTAATGCTTATTAATGGTAAAAAAGTAAAGCTATACGGTGTAAACCGCCACGATCATGACGAAGTAGGTGGTAAAGTAATGACTCGTGAAGCAATGGAAGAAGATATTAAATTATTGAAACAGTATAATTTAAATGCCATTCGTACTTCACACTACCCTAACGATCCTTATGTATATGACCTTTGCGATAAGTACGGAATTTATGTAATGGATGAAGCCAACCTTGAAACACATGCTGTTCGTGGTTTATTGAGTAACCAACCTACCTGGTCGGGAGCTTATGTTGATAGAGCCATCAGAATGGTAGAACGTGATAAAAACCACGCTAGTATCATTAGCTGGAGTTTAGGTAACGAGTCTGGTACTGGTCCAAACCACGCTGCCATGGCCGCTTGGATAAAAGATTATGATGCTACTCGTTTTATGCACTATGAGGGAGCGCAAGGCGATCCTAATCACAAGCAATACTTAAAGGTATTTTCAAAAGAATGGAAAGCCAGTGAGGCCATCCATTATGCAAATCCAACAGATCCGGCTTACGTTGATGTTTTAAGCAGAATGTATCCATCGCTTGAGGTATTAGAGGATATGGCTAATAACCCAAATATTAAACGCCCGGTGATGATGTGTGAATATGCACACGCCATGGGTAACTCATTGGGTAACATGAAAGAATATTGGGATATGATTCATAGCTATGACAATATTCTTGGTGGATTTATTTGGGATTGGATTGATCAAGGTATCCTGCAAACAGACGAAAATGGTAAAGAGTACTATGCTGTTGGTGGTGATTTTGGCGACAAGCAAAACGCAGGTAACTTCTGTTTAAATGGTATTATTGCATCAGACAGAACGGCTAAGCCTCAAATTATTGAGTGTAAATATGTGTATCAGCCTTATACATTTAATGCTGTTAATCTTAAAAAAGGTATTATTACAATCAATAACCGTCAATGGTTTAGTACTTCAAACGATGTTAGCTTTAAATGGGAACTTTGGCAGGATGGAAAGCTTTTACTAAAAGGAAATATTGCTCAGCCAAATATTGGTACTGAAGATTTTGCTCAAGTAACAATTCCGTTTAAGCAACCAAAAATTGTTGCAGGTGCTGAGTATTGGTTAAGAGTGAGCGCACATAGCACCAAAGATGAATTCTGGGCTCCTAAAGGATACGAAATTGCTAAAGAGCAATTTAAACTACCTATCGGAAAACCTGCTGTAGTAAATGCTAACACTAAGTATTCAGCAATTACTAAAGCTGAATCTGGTAATACAGTTACATTATCAAATAAAGCTTTTAAACTAACAATCGATTCTAAATCGGGTTATATTACTGCGCTTACAAAAGGTGATGTTGAAACTATTAATAGTGCTTTAAAGCCTAACTTTTGGAGACCATTAACTGATAATGATGAAAGAGGATGGAAACCACAAAAAGTTTCAGCATTTTGGAAAGACGCAGCTAGCAACTTAAAACTTACTTCTTTTAATATTGAAGAGCCAAGAGCGGGTGTAACAGTTATTAAAACAACACATGCTATTGATGGTAAGGTTAAATTAAACATTAACTACACGGTTAATGGTAAAGGTGAAGTGAAAGTAGATTATGCACTTGATGCCGACACATCATTACCTAAATTAGTTAGAGTTGGACTTACTACAACTGTACCAAATCAGCTTAATAAAATGAGCTTCTATGGTAAAGGCCCTTGGGAAAACTATAGCGATAGAAATACTGCTGCTGAAGTTAATGTATTCTCTGGTTCGGTTAACGATTTTGTGTTTGAATATGCACAACCACAAGAGTGTAGTAACCATACTGAAGTAAGATGGATGCAACTAAATAACAGCAAAGGTAAAGGTATCCACTTTAGTGGAGATAAGCCTTTAAGTGTTTCTGTATGGCCTTGGACGGCTGAATCATTATTCAACGCCAGACATACTAACGAAGTTAAAGTAGAAGATTTCTACACCCTTAATATTGATATGGTACAAACAGGTGTAGGTGGTTGCGATACATGGTCGCCTAAAGCAGAACCAATTACTCCATACCAATTATTATCTGGTAAATACGAGTATAGCATCACAATAAAATAAGACCTACTCTATTTCAAATAGATTTATTGTTAGTCAAAAACTTAAGACAGTTTGCTTTATGCAGACTGTCTTTTTTTGTGCCTTATTTCTATAAAAATTAAGACTGATTTCTTTTAATATCACCAGAAACTTCTCAAAGATAAACGTAAGGTACATGAGTGTTATATTTATCATAACGCCCGAACATATATTCACTAAGGAAAAGCTAGTACACTTCTATAAACTCACGCAAAAATACTCATACGGTTACGTTATAAAAGGGTATTCATTACTCATAACGAGCACACTCACACCCAACAAAACCAATTTTAGAAAACAGCTAGTACCCTTCCTAAGTCACTAACTGCCAAGACATACAGATTGTTAATGGACGTTAAATTAGCAACCTGACACACGCTAAATTCGTTAAGGAATTTAAATAAATTAATATTCTATTAACATAAAAAAACACATGAAATTTAATACTAACATTAACACATTAATTTTCAAATTTATCCTATTAACCAATTTATGCTTTTACAATGTGTCCGCTCAAGACCTGCAAGAAGATCTATTCCACTTATCCCTAGAGGAACTAATGAATTTAGAGGTAACAGTTGCCTCCAAGAAGGTAGAAAATATAAAAGAACTTGCATCCTCTATCTACGTAATATCGTCAAGCGATATTGAAAGATCTGGAGCAACAAATATATTTGAACTTTTAAGGGAAGTACCAGGATATTGGGGCGTGCAAAATGAATATTTAAATATTGATGCATATATGAGAAATGCATACGAAGGCTCTGTATTGGTTCTATTAGATGGAACGCCAATGACGGATATTATGTATTCAAGTTTTGCATACGATAATTTTGAAATACCTCTAATGCAAATTGATAGAATCGAAATAATAAAAGGTTCTGGAGGTACAGTATATGGCGCAAATTCAGCCTCAGGTGTTATCAGCATAACCACTAAAGATATTAATTCATTGTCTCCTTTATACGCCCAAGGAAAAATAGCCAACCCTGGGTATGCCGAAGCCGCAATTGGAGGAGGTAAATACCTAAGCAATAACGTATCCGTTAGCTACTACGGAAACTACAAGCACTTTAATGGATTTGATCAGAAATATTCTGGATTTGAAGGGAGCCGATTTACAGAAGATGATAATACTACAACAACATATTCTGCTGGTTTTAACGCTAAGTATAGAGTTAATGATAAACTAAACATTGGAACATCTGTGCACTATAGCGGGTACAACTCAAACAATTATAATGTATATGTACCTGTTGAAAACGCATACATACATGGCTCACTTGATAACCCTATGTTTGAAACTGAAGAAGAAATCAGGTATAGTCAGAGAAATAATAATCATCTTGTAGCAAATGCTAAAGCAGATTATTCCTTTACCGATAATCATAACCTATTTGTGCGCTTGTCAACAGATCGTCAAAAAATGGATCAACCATCTGCAGGAGGATTTACAACAAACAATAGCATCTATGATTTAGAGATCCAAGATAACTTCACACTAGGTTTTAATACCATTTCAACTGGAATAAACTACAGAAGTGTTAATTACGATATAAAAGATATCTTCTACGAGCATTCAATAGATTATATAGATAAACAAAATACAGAGAGTTTATCTGCTTTCTTTATTCAAGATAAGATGTCATTCTTTAACAATAAATTATCATTAATAATTGGTGCCAAGTTTGAAAACTTTTCATTAATAAATAATGATTACTACTTCTCTCCAATGGCAAAAATGGTATATATGCCAAATAACAAACTAACATTTTGGGGAGGATATTCATTATCTTATACAACGCCTGGGTATAACCAAACAAATATTGAATTAAGCATGTTCAAGGCTAAATCTCCTGAAGGAGCAGTTTTTGGTTACCTACTTGACCAAGGTCTAGAACATTCTTTTCTAAAAAGTCAGGAAGGCCAGGCCCTCATTGCACAAGTTTCACAGATGTCTGAATTTCAAGAATTGGCACAGCAGTTCCCTGGATACTTTGGTATTTCAGCAATTGGTTCAACCAATACCGAACCTGCTAGTTTCAAAAATATTGAATTTGGATTTAGAGCTCAAGTTTCAGAAAAGTTATATTTTGAATCTAATTTATATTTCACATATCTTGAAAATGGCGTAGTAAACAGTCCCTATGGATTTGACTACATAAACTCTCCTACCAATCCTTCTGAAGTAATAATCCCATATTATTACGGAAACTATATGAAAGGAAATAATTGGGGTGCTGAGACAATAGTCAAATATCAACCGAAAGAAGGAATCTTATTCGAGTTCTCTCATTCACTTTTTAAAGACAAACTAAATTTTCAAGAAAATGATGATTTCTCTATTTCAGAATTAAGTGACTACAGAATAGACTTTGAAGAGTACCCAACTGTACCGGAACATGTTTTTAGAGCAAAAACATACATTGACCTTCCTAAAAACTTTAGAGTTAATTTAACCGGATTATATGCAACTGCTTACTTTAACCGATTTAGCGGTGTTGAATCTGCTTATGAAACTGATAATGAAAGATTCCAACCAATATATGATGTGGTTTCTCGTACCAATAAGATTGGTGAACAAGATGAAAGGTTTATTTTAAACTTTAGAGTTGATAAATTTCTTTATGATAAAAAGTTAAATTTATATTTATATGGAAATGACATTTGTTCAAGTCCCTTTGTAGAATCTACAAACCAATTAGTTACAGGATATGCAAGACAAATAGGTAGATTATATGGATTTGGAATTAATTATACACTTTAGGTAGTTTAATTAAAATATTTTTATGGCGGCTGTCTCATTTTGAGACAGCCTTTTTTCATTCTATAATCCTAAACACCAGCCAACTAAAGTTTTCATTAACTAATCAACTAAAAAAGTAAATGTTTGCTGATTGAGAATTTTGGTTATGTCAGTCTCAATCTTTATTTATTTTGAAAAAAAAATCACTCCAATAGCCTGATAGATGTTGCGCTTTTATATATTTGTGCAAACGTTTGTATTTTCTTACATACTACAGAGCATATTCATTAGTAACAGAGAATTAAGAGTTTAAATATTATATTGCAATAGCGTGTGTAAAATTAAGTATTCAAGTTTTTAAAAAAATATTATTATGAGTTTAGAAGTAAGGTATGCCGTTCATCCAGAAGATGTAAAAAGTTATGATACCAACCGTATTCGCAAAGAGTTCTTAGTTGAAAAGGTAATGGTTCCGGGAGAAATTAACTTGGTTTATTCTTTTTACGATAGATACATTCTTGGTGGTGCTGTTCCTACTGATGAACCAATTGTACTAGAGGCTTATGACGAGTTAAAGGCTCCTTATTTCTTATACCGAAGAGAACTGGGTGTAATTAACGTTGGTGGCGATGCTAAAATTAGTGCAGGAGGTACAAGTTATACTTTAAAATATAAGGAAGCATTATATTTAGGTAAAGGAACCGAAGATGTTGTTTTTGAATCGGTAGATGCTAAAAACCCTGCTCGCTTATACATCAACTCCTCTCCTGCTCATAAAGAATTGCCATCAAAGCATATCACCCTTGGGGATGCTAATGTATTACAATTAGGTTCTTTAGAAACATCTAATGCTCGACAAATTAACCAGCTATTAGTAAAAGAAGTTATCGAAACTTGTCAGCTTCAAATGGGAATGACTGAGTTAAAACCAGGTAGCGTATGGAACACCATGCCTGCTCACACGCATAACAGAAGAATGGAAGCTTACTTCTATTTTGAAGTTCCAGACCAACAAGCTATTTGTCACTTTATGGGTCAACCCGATGAAACACGCCATATTTGGATGCAAAATGAACAAGCTGTATTATCACCTGCTTGGAGCATACACAGTGCTGCAGGAACCTCAAATTATATATTTATTTGGGGAATGGCAGGCGAAAACATGGACTATACTGATATGGACACACACCAACCTAATGAATTAAAATAATAGATTTAAGCCAGTTATTTATGTAACTGGCTTTCTTTTTAAACGGTCAATTATAATCTTAAAAACAACAACCAATGAGAATAATAAGCTTTTTAATATTATTATGCACTGTTATATTATATGGCTGCGCAGATAAAACACAAACACTAACTGTTAAAAACACCAACAACCACCCTATCACAGATAAAGCAGTTACCTTGAGCTTTAATAAGTCTTTAAATTATTTAAACAATCCCAATGGAGATGAAATAATTGCTATTGACTCTGATGGCGTTTTTTTAGCAACCCAAAACGATGATATAAACGACGATGGAAACATTGACGAAATTACTTTCTTAATCGACCTCAATGCTTCCGAAACAAAGCAAATCCATTTTAAAATTGCCACATCTGATGAACTCGCCTTATTTCCTCAAAGAACCAACATTAGATTCGGGAATAAGAAGGCTCCCTTTAATGAGATTACTAGTGCTAAAAGATTGCACTCTACAGAGAGCAAGTTAATTCAACCAATTTTTCAGATGGAAGGTCCTGCCTGGGAAAATGATATAGTAGGTTTCAGAAACTATTACGATGCAAGAAATGGAATCGACATTTTTGGTAAAAGAACCTCTAAAATGGCATTGGATAGCGTAGGTATTAAAGGCCAAAAATACCACTCCTTAGATTGGTGGGGAATGGATATTCTGAAGGTAGGAAATTCTCTTGGAGCAGGTGCTATTGCAATTGCTATAAACGACTCTATATACCGAGTAGGTCCTTGTAAAGAAGGATCTTATCGTTTTATTTGCGAAGGCCCTGTTAGAGCAATATTTGAATTAAATTATGAAGGTGTTCAAATATTAGATAGAGTTTATAACATAAAACATCAAATCAGTATTTATGCTGGTGAGTATGGTTATAAAAGCAAAGTATGGGTTGAAGGTCTGAAAGGTGATGAGGAATTAGTAACAGGTATTGTAGATTTGCACAATCTGCCACTAATTGCTGATGAAACCCAAATAAACCATATATTCATGACACATGGCAACCAAGGTTACGAAGATGAAATATTAGGAATGGCCATAACTGTAGATAAAAATGTGTTTATTAAAAATAAACCTGCTCCTAAAAAAGGGAACGGGATTACGCATACTTTCTGTACCCATTTAAAGTTAGAACAACCAACTGAATTTAGTTTCCATGTTGGATGGGAAGTACAAGACCCAAAGTTTAAAAAACAGGAATATTTTATGGAGCAACTAAAATATAAACTCGATTAAACGAAGTCATTAATAAAAAGCGAAGGAGGCTGTTTTGATTATCAAAACAGCCTCCTTCGCTTTTGTTATTATCAACCTACACACTAAGCAAATAAAAAACACTTTTTACATCAATAACCTGTAATATAGTATGAATAATCATTCAATTGTTAAAACAAAAAACAAAATCGTTAATGATAGTTAAATACATAACCTGTCATTAATCATGTCGTAACAGCTGCAAGTTGAGAACAAGTACACACTTAACTTTATATCTCAACTTTACGAATAAAACGAATAATTAACACACGGAATGAAAAAAAACAATTTAATGGTAGCAATACTAATGCTACTATCGCTTGCTCAAAGCGTATTTGCTCAAGAGCAAAGCGAAGACCTATTTGACCTCTCCCTTGAACAGTTAATGAATATGGAGGTTTCTGTAGCCTCAAAGAAATCGGAAAGTATTAAAGGGTTACCCTCTTCTGTTTACGTAATAACTGCAACTGATATTGAAAGATCTCCAGCAACTAACTTAACAGAATTGCTTCGAGAAGTACCTGGTTATTGGGGAGTACAGAATGAATACATGAACACCTCTGCTTTTATGCGAAATGATTACAGCGGATCAGTACTTGTTCTTTTAGATGGAACACCTATGAACGACTTAATGTACTCGTCATTTAACTACGACAACTTTGAATTACCGCTAAGTCAGATTGAGCGTATTGAAATTATAAAAGGCTCAGGTGGTACTATATATGGAGCTAACTCTGCTACAGGTGTAATAAGTATTGTAACTAAAAATGCAGATAACTTAACTCCAATATCTGCTACAGCAAAAATGGCATCGCCAAGCTATGCTGAAGGTTCTGTAAACGGAGGAAAGCAATTTGGAGGAAGAACAAAGATTGCTTATTACGGAAACTACAAACATTTTGGAGGGTACGATCAAGCCTATTCTGATTTTGAAGGTAGTAAGTATACCGAAGATGACAATACAACTAAAACGTATTCTGCCGGTTTTAACCTTGCCTATAAAGCAAACGAAAAATTAAACTTATCTGCTGCGTTTCACTATAGTGGATATCAATCAAATCATTATTATTCTTATTCTCCAATAGAAAGTTCAGTTATTGATGTTGATCCTTCAACTGGTGAATTTCAACTATCTTCAGAAGATATAGCATTTTTTGGAGAAAGAAATAACAGCCACCTAATCGGAAATATAAGAGCGGATTATGAATTCTCTGATTATCACAATTTATTTGTAAGAGTATCTACAGATAAGCAAAATGTTGATCAACCTTCAGCAGGTGGCTTTACAACCAATAACGGTATTATAGATGTTGAAATACAAGATAATTTTAAACTAGCCTTTAATAATTTATCTGTTGGAGTCAATTATAGATCGGTAAATTACGATAGTAATAATATTACACATGATCATTCAATAGGTATTACTGACAAAGAGAATACAGAGACACTTACATCATTTTTTGCTCAAGATAAAATGACTTTCTGGGATGATAAGCTCTCACTTTATATTGGTGCTAAATTTGAAAACTTCTCTCTACTAAATAGTAAATATTACTTCTCTCCAATGGCTAAGATGGTTTACATGCCAAATAACAAATTCACTGCTTGGGGAGGCTATTCACTATCATACACTACGCCTGGCTATAATCAAACAAACATTGAACTTAACATGTTTAGAGCATCTATGTCTCCAGAGTTACTTTATGTTTATTTAAAAGATCAGGGAATAACTGATGAATATTTACAAACAGAGGAAGGTCAACAATATTTTAATAATATTTTAACAAGCACTGATTTAGGTGTTGCTGCTATACCTTCATCTCATACAGATCCATCAAGCTTCAGAACTGCCGAACTAGGTGTAAGGTGGCAAATACTCGATAATTTACACTTTGAAACCAATGCATATTATACATGGATTAAGAATGGCTTAATAAATAGTCCTGTTGGATTTGGATTAACACAATCTAACCATTACGACGACTTATATATAATGCCTTTTTACTACGGTAACTATATGAAAGGTAATAACTGGGGTGCTGAATCTATTATTAAATATCAAGCCAATAGTAAATTATTGTTTGAGTTATCTCACTCATTATATATTGATGAATTATATTATCAAAATAATGATGACTTTGAAATTGACGATTTCAAAGATGATAGAATTGATGACAATGAATACCCTACAGTACCTGAAAATGTATTCAGAGCAAAAGCATATATTGACTTACCTTACGACTTTAAAGTTACCTTAACCGGATTATATGCAACTGCATATAGAAACCGATTTGGCGGAATCGAGTCTCCATATCAAAAAGATATGGAAAGATTTGAACCTCTATACCAACAAGGCAATAAAACAGTTAATGAAGCCGGAGCTAATGATAATAGAACTGTGTTTAATTTCCGAATAGATAGGTCATTTATGAGCAATTCATTAAATGTATTTATTTTCGGAAATGATGTATTCTCTTCCCCATTTGTAGAATCGGTTAATCAGTTACAAACCGTTTATCCTCGACAAGTAGGAAATATGTTTGGAGCAGGTATTACATATACCTTACATTAAAAAATGAATCTAATAGTAAAGAGGGAATTCGAATACGTATTCCCTCTTTCTTTTTTTGTAAGTTCTGTAATTACCTATATGGATATATTAATCACAAGCGATTTACTCTAGTAAGCTATTTAATAAATTACCTAATCTATATCCTGCCTTTTGTATTTGTTCTAACACAACAGGGTTAAAACGATGAACATAGGCATAGCTATAATTTTTGTCACCAGGATAGTTGTATATTTGGCGTGTTATCTCATGTGTTTCATTAACCCAATCAACCGTATTTAAAAGCTTTAAATCAGATTTTGATTCGATATTAGATTGACATGCAAAAGTGGCTAGTTCAGTATAACTAAGGCGAGAATAATCAATTATTTCTTCGTCCCAAAGTTTATGAAGGTTAGTCTTTTTACCAAACCAATTTACTTCTACTTTATTACCTCCTAAATCTTCAGATAAGCCAACGTGCATCGGTTGGTGTGCATCGCCAACTAAATGAACAAGCATCTTAAGAGCAATTATTTTATCCTCAACAGAAGAGTTATCGCTTTGTAATGTTTGCTTCATATCCTCAATAATAGTAACAATATCTCCACTACTATTTTTCTCCGAAGACTGATAATCTTTATCTAAAGGCATATTTACATAATGCGGAAGTTTACCCAGTTTATTATCTTTTTCAGAACGTATTTCATCTGCCCAATTAGCAACAATAGGAATATAATCACTTCCCAATAACGCTTCAATTTCAGCTTTCGTTTTTTCGCTAAGTTGTTGATATGCAATTTTTGCTATAGCTCTGTGCCCTGTGCTACCCCATGCTCTAACCTGTTGTGTTAAAAGGGATATACATACAAATAGGAGGCTAATCTTTAAAGTCTTCATTTTAAATAGTATTTTTCAGCTCAAATATCAACAATTATGCCAACACAAAATATCGCATTTTATATTAATTTTAAATCTATATACAAAAAGTTTAATCTGTTAAGAAAAGGAGTTGCTCACCACACATAAACATTAAGCAGATTATAAATAAAGTTCTGTTATTTCATGTAGCAAAAATAACCACTCATATAACAATTATCACGTTTAACTACTTTTTACAATAGTGTACAGCATTTTTTAATAGTTTTGCATCACATGGATGATAAGTTATTAATTGATAAAATCCACTCTGGGTCTTCCGATGCATTTGAACACGTATTTATGGTTTATTATCAACCATTATCAGTTTTCGCATGCAAACTTGTTGGCGATTTAGATTTAGCCAAAGACATTGTACAAGATGTTCTTGTTCACTTCTTCGAAAAGCATAACGAACTTAACATTCATACTTCTTTAAAAGCGCATTTGTATCAATCGGTTAAAAATAAATGCTTAAACCATCTTAAAAGAGAAAAAATAATTAGAACGCACCACTCTTCAATATTCGTTGAAAAAAAGGCACAAGAAGAAGTTTTTAATGATTTGTTGGAAGAAACCGAGCTCGAAAATCAATTAAATAATATAATTCAAACCTTACCTAAACAATGCCAACGTATTTTTGAGATGAGCCGATTTCAGGGTAAATCTAATCAAGAAATTGCGGATGAATTATCTATTTCTAAAAGAACAGTTGAAACGCAAATTAGCAACGCATTAAAAAAATTAAAGGTAAAATTACTTCCATACCTTAAAATACTAATGCTTGTGTTACATATTTTTATTTAAATTATGAGCTAATTGCTCAACCATTAATTGAAGTAATTGCATTTTTTTGCAATTTCTATACGTGTTATATATTTTAGGATTGTCTAACAGAAACAAAAATCAAATCTTATGGAGTTTTTATTACAATTATTTGCAGAATTAGTTATCAATAAGGAAGACGGTGAGATAATATCAGAAAAGACTGCAGAAGTAAACGATAGCCTTGAAAATTCAGATGCTGAAGAATTTTTTAGCATGATGCATTTTCATTAAAAATTACAATATTATAAGGAGTACACATTGAATAAACCAGAACTAAATATAGAGCATTTAATTGCAGCTTTCCTCTCAAAGAGTATATCTGATAAAGAGCTTGAGATTCTTAACCATTGGAAGAATGAGAATTCTGAGAATGAAAAGGAATTTAAGTTATATGTGGATACTTGGGAAAGATCTTGCGGTTTAAAGCTGTTTCAGCAGATTAATGCTTCTGAGGACTGGTGCAAGGTTAAAGCCAAACTTAGTAACAAAAAAACTCCTAAAATTAATCGCCCCTACCGATTCTTTTCAAAAGTTGCAGCCGTTTTACTACCTGCAATTATTTTAACAGGAGTTGGTCTTTATTGGACTACCCCCGGTTTTGGAAGATGGGATACTGCAAGCACAGATCAAAATACCAAAGAAATAACGCTGCCCGATTCGAGCAAGATTATTCTAAATAGCAATAGTAAAATTATATACCTTAAAAAATTTAATCAAACAGATTCTCGTGAGATTAAACTCAACGGAGAAGCTTATTTTAAAGTAAGTCATAATAAACAAAAGCCTTTCACAGTAAAAACCGATAATATTTTGGTTTCAGTATTAGGAACAGAGTTTAATGTGAACGACAAACGTAATATTGCAACAGTATCGGTAACCAAAGGAAAGGTAAAAGTGTCTGATCCTAAAAACAATAGTCTTATTCTTACTAAAGGTGAAAGTGCCATTTATAATAATGGTAAATTAACCGAGGCAGATAACAATACAACAAACGACATATATTGGCTTACCCAGAAACTTGTATTTGAAGAGGCAACATTAAGTGAAATATGCAAATCATTGCAAAAGGCTTATCCTGAAATTAAATCGATAAAATTTAATGCAAAGAAGTCGGATATTAAAATAACTACTTCGTTTAATCAACAAACTCTTAAGGAAGTTATTGAAGAATTACACATTCATTTCGGAAAAAAATTCACTTTCAATGGTAAAGTTTTGACAATCTCTGATTAAATTCGCTTTCTTATAGCGTTTTTATTTGTCAATACTTTAATGCACATAAAACCGATTACATCTACCTTTCTGTTTATCATACTATTGTGTTTATCCATAAACACCAATGCCCAAGATGTACTTAATCGGCAAATCACATTAACAAAAACAGAAGGATCGGCAAAAGAAATACTTCAAGAGATTGAACTACAAGCAGAAATTCTTTTTAGCTACAGTAATAAAATATGCTTAAGTGAAAATATAATACTCTCAGAAAGCACCAATACAATCGACCATTTTTTATCGGAGATATTTGCTGAATGCCCAGTAGAGTATAAAATAAGATCTCGAAAAATTATTCTACTACCTAAACCACCTCCTGAAGTAAGTAATAACATTAGGGTAAGTGGATTTGTAAAAAGCAGAAAAAGCAAAGAAGCTCTAATAGGAGCCTCGGTATATCACAATAATAAAACTTTAGGTACAAGCAGTAATTCTTTTGGATATTATAGCTTTGAAATTCCCAAAGGGGAAACTTCAATTCTCTCTTCATTTATTGGGTTTAGAACCAAAAACATTCATATCAATGCCTATAAAGATACTACAATAAACTTTTTCTTAGAACTAAACTCCAACCTCGAAGAAGTGAAGGTTATTCAGAACATGAGTGCTGAAGAAATAAACACTACAAGAAGCAGCACTATAACTGTACCAATTGAGCAAATAACCGAGATGCCTTTATTCATGGGCGAAGTAGATGTTATCAAATCCTTGCAACTATTACCCGGAATTAATAGTGGTAGCGAAGGTTTAAATGGTTTCTATGTTAGAGGTGGTGGATCTGATCAAAATCTATTTCTTCTTGATGATGTACCCATTTATAATATATCTCACCTATTAGGTTTCTTCTCTATTTTTAATGCTGATGCCATTAACAGTGTTAATATTACAAAAGCGGGTTTTCCGGCTAGGTACGGAGGCCGTTTATCATCGGTACTAGATATTAGAATGAAAGATGGCAATAAAGAAAAGATAAAGGGTACAGCTAGCATAGGTGCTATCTCATCAAAAATAGCTTTAGATGGCCCTATTAAATCAGAAAAAACAACCTTTAATTTCTCTGCACGAAGGTCTTACTTTGATTTATTCTCATCCTTATTCCAAAGTGGCTCAGAAGCTAAATCCTCCTTCTTTTTTTATGATACAAACCTAAAGTTGAGTCATGAATTCTCACCAAAAAATAAAGTTTATGCAAGCTTCTATGCCGGAAAAGATAAATTCTTCACCAAATACAATTACAACACTGTTCGTAATCCAAATCAACCTCCCGAAGGTACTGAAACCTTAAATATTAATGATGAAAGTAATTCAGGATGGATTAATCAAATGGCTGCTTTAAGGTGGAACAAACTATACAACAGTAAACTATTCTCAAATATCACAGTTGCCTATAGTCAATACAGCTACTTTATAGGATTTGAGCAAAATGAAATAGAAACCAATACTTGGAATTATTATGAGCAAAAGTATAATAGCGGCATTACCGATTTGTTGAGCAAAGTAGATTTTGATTACTTCTTAAATAACAACCATCATATTAAATTTGGTGGCAATTATACTTATCACACTTTTAAACCTGGAATTGACATTGTTAAACGGGTGCAGAATATTGAAACAGTGATTGATTCAACTATTGGTGGCGATAATATTTATGGTAATGAATTCTATTTATATGTTGAAGATGATTTTCATTTAACTCCAAAACTAAAAATGAATGTAGGCTTGCATTCTGCTAGTTATTTCACATCTAGTCAAGCTTATCATTCATTACAACCAAGGTTCTCTGCTCGTTACTTGCTCACCCCCAAATTAGCTTTTAAAACCTCTTTCTCAAGGATGACGCAATTTATGCATTTGGTTACATCAGGCTCTCTTGCATTACCAACTGATATTTGGATCCCTGTAACAGATAAAATTAAACCGCAGCACTCTAATCAATATACATTAAGTTCAACCTGGCAAATTCAAAATGGTTTCGACTTAACTGTAGAAACTTATTACAAAGATAATCAGCAACTTTTAATGATTAACCCCGAAAATAGTTATTCATCTATTGAAGAAGGTGCAATTTTTGGTGATGGATATGCACACGGAATAGAGTTTCTAGTGCATAAAAAGACCGATAAACTAACCGGTTGGTTCGGATATACTTGGTCTAAATCCATGAATAGATTTAGCGAACTAAATAAAGGTGAATACTTCCCCACGCTAAATGATAGAAGGCATGATGTTGGGATTTACAGTAACTATAAAATAAATCCTCGCATGAGTATTTCTGCAACCTGGGCCTTTAGTTCGGGGAACGCAGTTACACTTCCTTCTCAAAAATATTACAAACCACAATTACCTAGTAATGGAACGCTTGAAAATGGTGATTACTCAGAACACATCGACGAGATACATGGCTACAGAATGCCTGTTTACCACCGCCTCGACATTGGTGTTAACATGACCAAAGAAATTAGATGGGGACAACAAACTTGGAGTATGGGTTTATACAATGCTTATGGTAGACAAAATGCCTTCTCATTATATTTCGATTCTAATTATGATTCTGAGGGTAATTTGGTCGATCGGCAACTAAACCAACTGAGTATTTTTCCATTTCCTCTACCTTACATTAGATACACCATAAAATTTTAAACTATGTGTAATAGTAAGTATATAATATATTGGTTAAAGCTCATTCTTCTCGTGCTGATATCTAGTGCCTGCGAAAAAAGTTTAGATTATCAGGTAAATAACCAACCGGCTAAACCTGTTCTGTTTTCATTTCCAATGCCGGATAGTATATTAAAAGTTCATCTTAGTCTTACAACTGATATACTCGACAATAATTCTTTTAGCTATTTAAATAACGCACAACTAGATGCCTATATAAACGACACACTCATTTTTACTAGTCCGTACCCGCAAAACAGAGAATGGTTCACAATCCCATCTATTAAGGGTGAAACTGCTAGTAATTACAAACTAATAGTAGTTACTAATGATGGAGATAGCCTAAGCTCAAACACAACCATTCCAAAGGCTACACCAATAGTTAAGTTAGAACAGGGTAATTCTAAAACAGTATTACAAGATGACATTTATGAGGTTAACTATAAATTCATCTGTCATTTTTCAGACCCTAAATACGAACAAAATTATTACCAACTTAGGGTTGATGCATTTAAAAATAATATACCTTCCCCAAGCATCTATACTATAAACTACATTAAAGACGATCCTGTATTTATATACCTAGAAAACGAGAGTGATTTGCTAGCAGGTATCGATTATCAAGGAAGCTTTAACGATGCACTAATCGATGGTATGGATTATGAGCTAAAATTGTCAATTCCTAAAAGTGAATTAACAAATGAAGATGGATCAATTAATACTGAGTTAGAGTTTCATTTATATTCAATTAGCAAAGAATACTATTCGTATCTCAGATCTAGCATTGCTGAAGAAGCTAACCGTAATAATATATTTTACGAACCAAGCAATATTTATTCTAATGTAGATGGTGGAATCGGTGCTGTTGCTGGACTATCTGTCTCAAAAATGAGAATAATATTAAACGAATAATCATTAAGACAAAAATATTATAACAAAGTAGATGAACAGGATAATTTGTCAGTTGTTATTATGACAAAATTTGCTTTTTTTGTACTCTTAAGCAAAAGGTATAATTTTTGACTCAAAACAGTCTAAATAAATAGATGTAAGCTTAAAATTATGGCATTATTTGGTAAAATAGAAAACTTGGAAACCCCAGGTGACAATATAAAAGAAGATATGGAAACTGAAAAAGTAAAAGTACTGATTATTGGATCGGGTCCTGCAGGATATACAGCTGCAATATATGCAGCCAGAGCTAACTTAAGCCCCGTGATGTACGAAGGCATGCAACCTGGTGGACAATTAACAACTACAACAGAAGTTGAAAACTTCCCAGGATACCCTAAAGGAATTACAGGACCTGAGATGATGACAGACTTAAAAGAACAAGCTGCACGTTTTGGTACAGATATTCGTTTTGGATATGCCAGCGGAGCCGATTTTTCTCAGCGTCCATTTAAAGTTACTGTTGATGCAAACAAAGTTATTGAGGCTGAATCGGTAATTATTGCTACAGGTGCAACAGCCAAATATCTTGGGTTAGAAGATGAACAAAAATATGCTGGTTCAGGAGTTTCTGCCTGTGCAACATGTGATGGGTTCTTTTATAGAGGCAAAACTGTTGGTGTTGTAGGAGGTGGTGATACTGCTGCTGAAGAAGCAATGTACTTGGCTGGTTTAGCTGAAAAAGTATATTTAATTGTTAGAAGAGACGAGTTACGTGCTTCTAAGGTCATGCAGCAACGCGTTATTGATACGCCAAATATTGAAATCCTATGGAAACATCAAACTTTAGGTTTATTCGGTAATGGAGTGGTTGAAGGTGCTACTCTTGTGAAAAACAAAGGTGAAGCAGATGAAAAGGAAGTAAAAGTTGAGATGGATGGATTTTTCTTAGCTATTGGTCACTCTCCAAACTCTGATATCTTTAAAGATTACCTCAACACTGATGATGTAGGATATATTCAAACCGAAGCTAACACTTCTAAAACTAATGTAGAGGGTGTTTTTGCTTGTGGCGATGTAATGGATAATCAATACCGTCAGGCAATTACAGCTGCAGGTTCAGGATGTAAAGCTGCGATGGATGCTGAGCGCTTTTTAAGTGAACAATAATTCATTATAATACAAACGATTAACAGAAAGCATCTAGATAGATTATCTAGGTGCTTTTTTTATTTTATACCTATATATATCCCTTCCCTCTCAAGGATTTTTGCGGTATTTTATCTTTCTTTGCCACCGAAATAAATAAGCATATCCAACAATGAAAACATTACTAAATTATCTATTAACCCCATTATGTCATCTAGCCTTTGGCTTATTATTAGTTATTTTTCACGCACTACAGGTTATTTCGTTAAACATATTTGGTGAAAATGCGCGTCAAAAAGTAGTAAACATTCTTAATTGGTTCTTGGTATACAGCTTGCGTATTATGGGAAGCTCAATTACATTTAAAGGCTTTGACAATTTACCAGAAGGCAGACCTGTTATAATCGTATCCAATCACCAAAGCTTGTATGATATCCCTGCCATTATTTTAGGATTCAAAAAGTACACACCTAAGTTTATTTCAAAAATAGAGCTTGGCAAAGGCTTACCAAGTATATCTTATAATTTAACCAAAGGTAAATCTGCCTTAATTGACAGAAAGAACCCTGCACAATCGATAAAAGAAATTTTCAAATTAGGTAAACTCATTCAATCAACAAACGAAGCTGCTTGCATATTTCCGGAAGGAACAAGAAGTAAAAATGGAAAAGTAAAGAAGTTTAAAGTTCCAGGCATTAATACGCTTTTAAGAGCAGCGCCTGATGCCATTATTATTCCTTTTGCCATAGATGGACATAGCAAGGTGATTAAAAATGGAATGTTCCCCCTAAGCTGTGGCGAAAAGATTACCTATACAGCACTTGATGCTATTGATCCGAAAGGAAGAGATGTTGAAGAACTAGTTGCTGAGATTGAGCAAAATATCAAAACTTCGCTCGGTCAATAAACCAAATAATTTTAACGAATACGAACATTTAAATATATCGAGGTATACTGTTACTTTTTTAACGTATCTTCGGTAACTCAAAAATAAAAAATAGAATAGATGGATATTTTAAAGAGACATTCATTTCACATACCCGTATTAGGTTTGGGGTATACTCTAGATACTCCTGTTAAAGTTGCTCCTTACGGAATATCATCCGTTATATCATTAGTTGATGATAAACTAATGGAACAAGTTAGAGAGGTTTATTGCAAAAAATTCAACATGCCATTTAAGGCTGTTTCTGATAAAGTTGAAGATTATAGAGCTGAAAGAGTTACATCATATCTTAATATGATTGACGATGTTGTTAGCCAAAAAGTTGCTGAACTTAAAAAATCGACTCTTGAAAAAGGAAGCGAACTTGAAAAGTATTTCAGACTTTTACCTGATGTATCATCGTTGAAAGAAAAATTTAATCTTAGTCAAAAAAGCAAGCAGCTAAAAGACGAACTGATCAATTGGGTTCAAGATCATTTACCTGTGGGAAGCATTGATGTTAACATCATGACTAAATTAGATAAGGTAAATTATAAGGATGGTGAGCAACTACCAATTGAGTTTAACGATGCACATGCGGCTTTAAGAGGCTTTGCAAATAGCAAATTAAATTCTTCATTGGTACTATCTGCAGGCATGAGCCCGCGCTTATATAGTTACCTTGAGAATTTCAATGATTTTTATCCTGATGAAAATGGAATCATCAAAAAGAATATTATTCTTAAAGTAAGTGATTTTCGTTCGGCACTTGTGCAAGGTAAAATGTTAGCTGCAAAAGGTCTTTGGGTTTCTGAATACAGAATTGAAAGCGGCGTTAATTGTGGAGGACACGCCTTCCCTACTAACGGTGTTTTATTCGGTCCTATCTTAGAGGAGTTCAGACAAAGCAAAGATCGTTTAGTTGATACTTGTAAAGCAGCTTACGAAGCAGCTATTGAGAAAAAAGAATTAAATAAGCTGGCTAGTGAGCCCGAAATTTTAATTACTGCTCAAGGTGGTGTTGGAACAACTGAAGAACACAACTTTTTAATGGATCACTACAACATGGATAGTGTTGGTTGGGGAACTCCATTTATGCTAGTACCCGAAGCGGTTAGTATTGATAACACTACTTTAAAGCTTTTAGCTGATGCCAAAGAAAAGGATTTATACTTTAGTGGATTATCTCCTCTTGGCGTACCTTTCAATAGTGTTTACGGCGCTTCAATGAGCGAACTTCGTTTGGCAAATGCTGAGGCAGGGAAACATGGTGCAGCTTGTACTAAAAAATTCTTACAGTATAACACTGAGTATACTGATAAACCAATCTGTACTGCATCAAAACAATACCAAAAGCAAAAGCTTGAAGAAATAAAATCTTTAGATCTTACTGAAGAAGCTTATACTAAACAATACGCGAAAATTATTGAAAAAGAATGTTTGTGTGTTGGTTTAGGTGTTTCCTTATTAGAATCTAAGGGCATCATGGGAAGTGCTACTGATAAAGTTACTGTTTGCCCTGGTCCTAACTTGGCATATTTCTCTAAAGAAATGAGCTTGGAAGAAATGGTGGATCACATTTATGGTAGAGCCAATCAGTTAGATGATCGTCCGCGTCCGCACATGTTCCTTAAAGAGATGCATATGTATCTTGATATTTATAAAGAACGCCTTGAAGAGGTAGACCTTGAAAACGCTAAAGAGAAAAAGCAACTCATTGCTTTTAAAAAGAACGTTTTTGATGGTGTAGCTTATTATAAAGAATTATTTGCGGCTAACAATACTGCTGTTATTGCCGAATTAGATGAATTATTAAGTAAGTATCCTGAGTTAGAAAAGGAAATTGCCTAATAAGAAAGATATATTTATTAAAACGCTTCAGTTTAATTACTGAGGCGTTTTTTATACAGCTATTTTGAGTTGTAATAAAGTTTTAACCCTTCCATTGGAGAGCGTAGTACTTTACCCATTATTAAGCCTTTTTTTTCTATTTGAGCTTCCAGAATATCTTTAAAGTAATAAGCAACACTTCCCACAAAATGTATGGGTAATGAAGCTGCCTCAGGATATTGAAGCACATTGTTTTTTAAGAACTGACGGAAACCTTTTTCAACAATTAGTCGAAATTCGGGGATGCTAATGTTACTTTTAATAAAAGGAACGAAGGACGCCAAATACCGATTGGGGAAACTTTGTTTATATACCTTATTTAAGATACCTGCCATATCACAATCGTACTCAGCTTCAAATTGTGCCTTTATTTCATCGGATAATTTACCTTTATAGATCGCATTTACCAATTGCTTACCAAGATATGCCCCACTCCCTTCATCGCCTAATATGAATCCTAACGGAGGTATATTTTGCTGCACTGTTACTCCATCGAAATAACAAGAATTTGCACCCGTACCTAATATACACGAAATACCTTTATTTTGCATGCTGGTTGCATAGCAGGCGGCTAATATATCAGACTCAACATGTACAATAGCTTTGGGCCACATTTGTAATATAGCATCTTCAACAGTCTTTTTTTGGACTTGGGTATTGCAACCTGCCGAAAAAAAATAAACTTCAGTTATTGAATCAAACTTATTTTCAAACGCACCCTCTAGTACCTCATAAATTTCCTTACTATTTATATAATAAGGATTTATACCCTTAGTGAAAATATCAGCATAAGCATCATTTAAAAAGCTCCAATGCGTTTTGCTCGATCCGCTGTCTGCAATTACTATCATCTTGTTGTTTTATTATTATATTTAGTCAAAATTAAACTTTTCAGACATACAATCTGTTTTTTTACTTTGAAATACCTATAACAACAATAAAATGGATAATAATAAAGTGACAACACGAAATGTTGTAACAGAATCTGGTATTAATTTCATACTACAATACTATAGCAACGAAGCTCAAATCAAAGGCTATCATCAGCAAGAATTTGCAAGAAAGGACTGTTTACTTTGTAAGGATATCGACAATAAAATAAATAGTACACTTGACCACCCCAATTATGTTTTAGATGATACTACACATTCTCTATTTGAGGGTCATCAACTTTTATTTGCGAAAAAACATGCTGAGGAGTTCTTAACCGGTCGAGTTCGTTTTTTACTTGATTTTCTGGCTAACCACAAAAAACACACACTTGCATACGGAGGTAGTAAAAATTCTACCATAAAAAATTTCCATTTTACTTGCCATGTTTTAAACGAACAGGTGGAGTTACCCTTAAAGGATAGTTGTTCGAATCCTAATTTTTATAAAACCATAAGTAATAAAGAGGACATTGAAATAGGAGAACTAGAGCATTATGGACGTGGAGCTGTAGTTCTGAAAAGTAATAATGAAGAAAAGCTAACGGAGCAATTATACGAGCTAGAAAAACATATTGGGGTTAATTACGCCAACAACAAACACCCTTTTATTAACCTGTATCTTTGGATGGAGGATGATCAATTCTGTATTGCATTAGTACCCCGAGCTGTATACAAACCTTCGGAATATTACGACGAAAATAATGCTTGGGATATACCGATAGGTGTACTTGAAATGGGAGGATTATTTATCATGAAAAATCATGATGAATTTATGCATACATCAGCAGACTTCCTAAAAAAGCTCTGTGATGAAGTTTCCTTCAATGATGAGCACATAAAAGAGATTATTGCACATGTTGATCAGAAGTAATGATCTCAATTAGGATAGGACAAATAAACTAAAAGAGGATGTTCAATAATGAACATCCTCTTTCAATTTTATCCCAAATTAATACCCTACTTACATCTTATTAATTAGAGTATATAATCTATCCGCTGTTTCAATTAAATCGGTTTCAAAGCGATAAATAGCTACCCTATCTTTACTTTCATTTACCAATTGACGAACCAAATGTTTTTGCGCTTGCTTCATTTGCTTAGTAAAGGCTGCTTTGGTTGGTATAGTCGCTTTTTCCTCTAACGTTTTATCAACTAGCTTCACCTTCGCTATTAATGATAAATTACCGTATAAATCAAGGAATAACTTACTGGTTTCATCATTCATCTCAAACCCTTTTTTAAGCCTATTCTCTGTAGCTTCAACCAACTGACTTGAGATGGTACTTGCAGCTCCTTCAATGGCATATGCTACATTTAATTGATGCTGCAATTCATCTAGTTCATCATCATTTAAATTTAGCTTTTGTAGCTCACCTAAATATTCAAATATTTTTGAGTGTCCAAGAATAATAAGATGCCCTCTTTTTCGAAGCTGCTTTAACTTTTTCATATCACCAGTTAAAACAATATTAGGTGCTGTATCAATCATTCGTATTAACATAACACCTAGCTTATGTAATTCCTTATGCGCCATTTCAAATGCTGTAGAACTATCGTTTAAGAAGTAGGCATCTAAATCTCCTACTTTCTGCTTTTTCTTTTCTTCAAGAGGAACGAGATACTCCACTAACTTGGCTAGATAACTAGTAAATCCAATAAAAATAAGTGCATTTGAGACATTAAATATGGTATGTGCATTTGCTATTTGACGAGGAACATCACCTGGAGAGAACTCATCTACCAAAGATGACAATTGAGGTATAAACCAAACCCACAATAAGGCACCAAATACATTGAATAATATATGCGATAATGCCACTTGTTGCGCAACCTTTGGTTTACCTATGGCAGACAATACTGCGGTAACGCAAGTACCGATATTTGCACCTAAGATGAGCGCAATACCTCCCTCTATATTAATTAAGCCTTGCGAAGCCATCACTATAACTATACCTGTTGTGGCAGAAGAACTTTGTACAGCTGCTGTAAATGCAGTACCAATTAAAATTCCCCATAGCGGATTATCAAGATCTTGCATTAACGCAATAAATGGCTCATAAGATCTTAATGGATTGGTTCCTTCCGACATTAGGTTCATACCTAAAAACACAAAACCTAAACCTAATACAATTAAACCACCATCTTTTAATGCCTTACGGGTTGCCATGGCATTCATAAGAAAACCAGCTGCAATCAATACAAATGTAGCTTTCGTAACCTTAAATGCAATAATTTGTGCTGTAATGGTAGTTCCTATATTGGCCCCTAATATAATGCCTAAGGTGTTTTGAAAGGATAAGAGTCCGGCAGATACAAAACCCACTACGAGAACTGTAGTAATTGATGATGATTGAATAACGGCAGTGATACTTGCTCCGGCAAACATACCCTTCCATTTATTCGAGGTCATTTTAGCTAAAAAGGTTCGTAACCTATTGCCCGCGACTAGCTTTAACCCTTCTGTCATTATGCCCATCCCGTAAAGGAAAATGGCTAAACCTCCGATTGTTTGGATCAACAATGATCCCCAATTTAATTCCATTTTAAATACAATATAATTTGCGTGCAAAAGTAATCAATTAGCTATTATTACATAATATATAATCAACTGTAAATGTTAATAAATAAGAATATTGATTGATACTTTTTAATGTTTTTTGAAAAGGGCTTGTTATATAATCCACAAAAATATAGATGCCTAAATATTCTTTTCGCTCTAAATGTTTCTTGACATGTACAATTACCAGCCTATATAGTTCAAATTTTTTGAGAAAATGTCTATTAAGTAGGGAAAAATGCCTACCGAGCTTGCAAAAATGTCTACCAAGGAGGAAATAATGTCTACCGAACACGAAGAAGTGTCTACCAGATAGGAAGGAGACTCTACCAGACAGGGAGAAGAGTCTACCGAGCTTGACATTGTGCCTACCGAATTGGAAGAAATACCTACCAAGCTGAAAGTGTTGAGATTTTTAGCTTACGCATAGATGAATAGAAACTTGCTTAACTATTAAACCATCAAAATTTTATACGCAGCATAAATTAAACCAAGCACCATTACTATGGAGAAAGCACGTTTGATACGTTCATTTGTCATGTAATGCTTAATAACGGTACCAAAGCCGGCCCAAACAGATACAGTAATAAATGTGAATGTTGCTAGTCCTAAAACAGAAATGGTTAACCATAATTTATGATCGACTAAAGATGCAAAAAAGGTTGAGTAAACCGTCATCCCATAAAAAATAGCCTTTGGGTTAACCAATTGCAACAACATTCCGTCTTTAAACTGTGGCTTTACAGAATCATCCGCATCAGCGTTATAGTTTACACGATAGGTTTTATAAGCTAGATACAATATGTAAGCGGCACCTATATATTTTAAGTATTTGGTAATACTAGGCACAAATTCATTCAATGCAAACGACATCCATGCACATAAAAACATTACCGTAAATGTACCCAAAACGATACCTAATATATACGGAAGTGTTCGCTTATAACCCATACTCATACTAAAAGCCATGGCCGAAATATTATTAGGTCCGGGTGAAGTTGATGTGATAACAGCAAAAGTTAAAAAGGCGAATAAATCTACTTGCATGCGAATTGGATTTAATGTAATACTAAACCATTATTATAATACTAAAACAAGCCACCCCAACGAATTAGGATGACTTGTTTACAAACTAAAAAATATCTTATTTACTATTGAGCAATTACGCCATCTTCGTCCCAAAGATCTTTCCAGTGCTTAGCACCTTCCCAAAGGAATACTTGACCTTTTACTAAACGAGAACCACACTCACAGTTTTTGATTGAAGCAAATTCTTCATCTGTCAATGGATCTTGGAATGATGAAGTTAAGTTACTTAAATACTCAACTGGGTGAACAGAGAAAGGAATAGTTACCTGTCCGTTTTTAATAGCCCATTTGATACAAATAACAGCTGGGTGAACACCACGAGCCTTAGCGATAGCTTGAATCTCTGGAGTTTCGATATCAACTGCATCACCTTCGGCAACATCACGATCAGGACGTGTTGGAGAACCAATTGGCATAAAACCGATAGGTTGAATTTGATTCTTCATACAGTAGTTAAATAACTCAGTCTGTTGGAAACATGGGTGCATTTCCATTTCGTTAACTGCTGGGTAAATAGTCATTTTATCCCAAACTGCATCGAATTTAGCAATAGTCATGTTTGAAGTACCGATGTTACGTACCTTACCAGCTTCAACTAAAGCCTCACACTGCTTCCAAGTATCCATGAACTCCTCAACAGAGAATGGTTTAGAATCAGGGTTACGTGAATCGCCATCACAACCAGGTGCATGGTAGTTAGGGAATGGCCAGTGAATTAAGTAAAGATCTAAATAATCTAATTGAAGATCATCTAAAGTTTCCTGACATGCTTTTTCAGTTTCGCGGTGACGATCGTTCCATACTTTACCAGTAATGAAAAGCTCTTCGCGAGTACAAACACCTTCAGCAATTACATCAGCGATAGCCTGACCAATTTGCTTTTCGTTTCCGTATACAGCAGCACAATCAATGTGACGGTATCCTAAACGAATGGCATTTTTTACGGCATCCGCAATCTCATCATGAGTAAAACGGTCTGATCCGAAAGTTCCCAAACCTACAGTTGGAAGCTTATCTCCTGAACGAAGAATTTTCGCAGGAACATCAGCTGGATTAACAGCTGTATATTGACTTGAAATATCTGACATTGTATTTTTTGTTATCGGACTAATAATATAAGTAGTGTGTAAATCAAAAAGTGTGTAGTAAAAACTACTTATATTAATATACCTGTTTAACTTACTTAATAATTTTAATATGATCTTCTTTTGCAAGTTCTTTTACAACACAGTCGTTTGCATAAGTTCTTTCAGGAAGATTGATAAGAATATTAGCCGGAGTGTCTTCTGTTGCGAATGGACCCCAATGCCATACTCCTGCTTTAATGGTGATTGCTGTACCTTTTGGCACATAAAACACACGCATTTTATCAAGAGGAATATCGTTTTCGCTTGCTGTAGCTGGTGCTACCTGTAAAAGGATATCTTGATCAAGAGGTAACACTACTTCGCCGCATCCTGTATGAAATTCAAGAATATCGATAACATTTTCGCGCTTCTGAACTCTACAACATGAGTAACTCCAAGAGTTATTACCATCTACTTCAATTTGTAACTGATCGCGAAAAAACTCAACTGGTGCAGCTCCTAACTTTTCATCAGTTGGATTTATTAAATTCGCGTAAGTTCCAAATGGTTTATATGCCTCAAGCGTTAATTGCTCTACTTTTACTTCTCTCATCTTTTAAAAGTATCAAGTATCAAATATTAAGTATCAAGATGCAAATGGTCTTGCGTCTTGATACTTGTATCTTGATACTAATTATTTAACTTCTTCGTCGAATACAACAGCAACTTTACCACACTTACCTGAAGCCATTAGCTCGTAAGCTTTATCAGCTTGGTCTAAAGTGAAACGATGTGTTACTAAGTCTTCTGGGTGAATATTCCAACGTACAATACGCTCAACTAACTCTTCCATTTTCCAGATTGAAGTTACCCATGATCCGAAAACAGTTTTTTGGTCGTGAATCATATCTGGAGAAGGGTTGATTTCTAAAGTACCACCTTCACCAATTAATACCATTTTACCCCACTTGCGGTTAGCACGGATACATAACTGACGTGCAGTTGTATGACCTGAACAGTCAACAGTTCTCTCATAACCATAACCATCTGAAGCAGCCATTGCTTTTTCTAATGAATCAGGACCTGATACGAATACCTCGTCAGCTAAACCTTTTTCTAAAGCAATTTGACAACGCTCTTCGCTGATATCAGTAGCAACAATTTTTTGTGCTCCCATAGCCTTAGCTAACATACAAGCTGCTAAACCAACAGGACCTAAACCTGTAACTAATACTTGGTCGTTACCTGAGATACCAATTTTCTCTAATCCTTCGTAAACAGTACCGAAACCACAAGCAACTTGTGCACCATCAGTATAAGTTAATGAATCAGGAAGCAATACTAAATCTTTCTCATCAGCGATAATGTACTCAGCCATACCACCATCTCTTTGCCATCCGTAAGCAGCACGGTGCTCAGAAGTACAAGAAATCATATAACCACGACGACAATCGTTACATACACCACAACCTGAGATATGGTATACAATTACGCGATCACCTTCTTTAAAACGCTTCATTCCCGGACCACACTCAATAATTTGACCACATGGCTCGTGACCAGCTACTTTATTTTGATAAGCCTCAGGACCTTTACCTAAATGCTCGTTGTAGATAGCACGGATATCTGATCCGCAAATAGTTGAAGATTTAGTTTTTAAAACCACTTGTCCGTGACCTGGAGCTGGGATTTCAATATCTTTCATTACTACTGTGCTGTTACCTGGTAAGAAAGCACCTTTTGAAGTTCTACATGAATTACACATTTGTTTTACTATTTAGATAATTAATGATTAATTTTTTAAACTCTATATTTTGTGGAGCAGTTACCTGCTCCGTTTTTTTTATGCTTCTGTTGATTTATATGAACGATAGCCAAATATTGCGATTATGATAAAGCAAATGAATGGAAGGATAAAAGAGAAGTTCTCTCCAGAAATACCTAATATAGCACCATTATCGATAAGAGCACCTTGCATTGGCGGCATTAAACAACCACCAACAATAGCCATTACAAGACCGGCTGCTCCTAGTGTTGTATCTTCACCAACATTTTCTAAAGCGATACCATAAATTGTTGGAAACATTAATGACATAAATGCCGATGTGGCAACTAAACAATACAAACCTGCCATTCCATCAATTAATATTACTCCTGAAGTAGTACAAATACCACCGATAGCAAAAATCATTAGTAGCAATCGAGAATTCACATATTTCATAATAAATGTGCTTATGAAACGACTACATAAGAAAATGGCCATTGCAACAATATTGTACATTTGAGCAGTAGCTTTAGGCACACCTAATCTTCCTGCATATTGGATGATAAATGTCCAACACATAATTTGAGCTGCTACATAAAATATTTGTGCGATAACTCCCTCACGGTATATTTTATTGGCAAATAATCTTTTGAAAGATGCTCCTGGATGTAACTCGTGATTCTTTACAAAGTTTGGCATCTTAAACAAATAAATTAAGATAAACATTGCAATAACCACCAAACCTAAAGCTACATAAGGATTACGTATAATCTCTAAGTCATGAACTCTTATTGTTTCTTTGGCAGTCTCAGAAAGCGAGGCAAAATCAACTTTATCTGAATCTAATTTAGCCAATACTATTTGAGAGGCAACAAACATCCCTAACATGGAACCCATTGGATTAAATGCTTGTGCAAGATTTAATCTACGAGTTGATGTTTCTTTGGCGCCCATCGCTAATATGTACGGATTTGCCGTTGTTTCAAGAAATGCAAGCCCAAAGGTTAAGATGTATAACGACATACAAAAGAACCCGAAACTTTGATTACTGGCAGCAGGCCAAAATAACAATGCACCAGTTGCATATAAACCTAATCCAACTAAAATACCTCTTTTATAACTATACTTTTGTACAAATAAGGCGGCTGGAATAGCCATTGTCGCATATCCTCCGTAGAACGCAGCCTGCACAAAGCTAGCTTTAAAGGCAGACAATTCCATTACTGATTGAAAGGCAGCAACCATAGGATTTGTAATATCATTGGCAAATCCCCAAAGCGCAAATAAACTCGTTATGATAATAAATGGTAATAGATATTTCTTCTCTACCACTTTTGCTGTTACATTACTCATTTTATAGATTTTTTCAGTTTATAGTTTAGTTATTGGCAAGGAGTAACTCCCTTTTTAAGTAAAATATTACCATACTTGGCAGTTTCACCTGTCATTAACACAGCAAATGCACCACGCGCTTTATCGTAAAAATCAAAGCGACCGATACGCTCAATAGGAGCAACATTAGGGTTTGTGATATGAATACTTTTTAAATAAGCCTCCTCTACTGTTGGATCTAACTCATCACCTTCAACGGCAGCCATCATAGTTAGTGGAGCTGGAACATAAGAGTCTAACTCAAACAATGGTAGAATTGCTGCTAATAAATCAGGAATACGTAAGCCATCGGCTCTTAATACTCTTCCATTAAAAGACTCTGCAGGAAAATGAGCATCTGCTAAGATTATTTCGTCGCCATGTCCCATGCGGGCAAGTACTTCTAATAATTCAGGACTAATAAGTGGTGATATTCCTTTAAGCATAATTCTATATATTTTAAGTTTACAATTACTTTCTAACTGTTTGAAATTAACTATTCAAAAAAAATTATTGAGGCTCTCTAAAATTTAAAACCTCCTGAAGTACTAATGATACGGCACCTAAAACGGCAGCTTCATCTTTTAATACACTTTCTGTAATCTTTATTTTCCTATTGGATTGTTGTAAGGTTTCTCGCTGAAAAACACGTTTCACTTTTTCGGTATAGAAACCATCTTTTCGCATTACCTTACCACCTAATACGATTGCCTCTGGATTAAATACATTGGCCATTGAAGCTATTGCAATACCTAGGTATTCTGCAGCTTGACTCATAATCTCCTTACAAAAGGAATCATCATTTGCTGCCTCTTCGGCTATTATCTGAGTATCAATAGTATCATACTTGGCTAAGGATGAATCGCTATAAAACTGAATCTGCTCTTGCGCTGTGGCACTTATACCTCGTCCGGATGAATAACATTCTAAACAATCTAACTTACCGCAGTTACATACTTTTCCTGCCGCCACCGAACCAATAATTCTATTGTGCCCAATCTCTCCCGCTAATCCATCAAAACCGTAAAATGGTTGACCATTAATAATAACACCTGAGCCTATTCCGTATCCAACATTAACAAAAATAAAATCCTTACAATTTTCACCAGCACCATATAATAACTCCCCTTGAGCCATAACTCTTGATACATTATCAACAATTACCGGAACTTTAAAACGATCAACCAAAGGTTTCTTTATGTCAACATTTTTCCAATTAAAGTTTGGTGAATATTCAACCAAACCACTATGTCTATTAATAAAGCCCGATGCCGCAAGACCAATACCATATATATTATCAAGACTAACTCCTGATTTGGCTATTAATGCTTCTACTAGAGTAACTACTATAGCTAAATCTTTATCAAAATCATCAGCTGCATCGGTAGCAATATCTTTTTTCACTAAGATCTCGCCATTTAAATTTGATAGTACGCCATAAATATGTGTTCTACCCCAGTCAATTCCGATTACGTAACCATCAGCTCCATTGAACTTAACAATTACTGGAGGCCTACCTCCTTTTGACTCTCCTACTCCAACCTGAACAGCCAGTTTTTCAACATTTATTAGACTATCAACAATACGCGTAACCGTAGGAGCACTCAAGCCGGTTGTTTTCACAATCTCAGCTCTTGATATCTTATCACTCTCACGGATCAGGTTTAAAACCTTAATCTTGTTGAGGCGATTGATATATTCTGCATTTCCTTTTGGGTGTGTTACTGTCATAATTGTTGTTACTTTCTAACGTTGCGAAAATAAGGGGTGGTTATGATATTTCCAAACAATAATTAACAAATTTTTATGACTTCGAATTATTTAGAATGATTAAGAATAGATGAAATTTAACGTATCACCCTAAACTACAGCCCATCTATATTAATAAAGATGTAAACAACATGGATCTAATAAATTATATTAATCGGTACAGAGAAGTATAATTAACTATCACGACTCTATTAGATGAAAAACTAATTCACCACTTTGCATAAACCTAAGTTTAATTTTATTGTTAACTTAATTAATTGTAGTTTACATCGAGTTTGATAATTACTATCGTACCTAAAATTTAAACATATGCTATTATTCTTATTATTTACTACCCTGATGAAGCTGATTGGTAGTGAAGAAACTTTTACCATCCCAAAACTAGAGAAAGAAATAAAGGCACATGTTTCAGACGATGTGCGCAAGGATTCTTTATTAATATTATTGAAAGATGCTGAAAAGGAAACCAAAAGCTTTTATAAAATAGAAGATAAGAACTACTCTGAGATCAAGAAACTAATGTCGGAGGATATTAACCAATCGGAGGAAATCAAACAGATCTTCAAGGATAATATGCAAAAAAGAATAGAAATTCAGAACTACCACATTACAAAGCGGCTAGAAATGGAGAAATTAATTAAACCCGAAGAATGGGTTTACATATTAGAAAATGCAGTTTCTCCCTCTGATAAAATAAAAGAAAAAACTACTAAACAGGATTTAAAAACTAAGGAAGCCGTAAAAAAGGTAATGGATAATACAGAAGAATCTATCCGGAAAGAAATTGAAGATGAAGAAAAACAGAAAATATTGATTGATGCTTTTAGAAGTTTTAAGCAATCTCTTGGAGTACTTGTTAAAGACGGATTAAGAATAAATTATGAGACTAACGAAATTCTAAAAAAACAATATTCGTCAAAGGAAGAGTTAAGAACTGTATACGATAATCAAAATAGAATTAGACAGAATTTAGCTAGTGAATTTTATCAGTTCTACAATATAATTCATAATCAAACAGATTTAAAAGAACGAAAAGCAATTAGAAAAGAATTGGCAAAGCTTTTTTAGTCATGCTCAGCCCCTTTGTATATCCACATGGGGGTACACTTCCCTGCCTGTTCGAATCCACACTTAGCATAAAACTCAACTGAGTTGCCATCCGCCACCAATATTTGCTGATGAAAATGCTTGTATTTTTCTTGAAGTTTATCCATTATCATTCTGCCAATTCCTTTGCCCTGATAATCCGGAAGAATTAATAAATGAGGATAATATACAACCAGAAAACCATCTGAAATAGCATTGGCTAAACCTACTAATTTATCCTTATCCCATGCACTTATTAAACCATGCGAATTTTTAAGCGCATTTAGTAACTCATTTGGTTTATCTGCTGACGACCAGTTATTTTTCTTATATAATTCAATTACCTGAACTGAATCTAATTCTTTACTATCTGATAAAACAATGCTCATATACAATTAATAACCTAGTTTACACTTTCCTGCAATTACAAATTCCCAAAATTATTCTTCTCCCTGAAATTCTTCTATTTCAGCAATTCTTTCGTTTATTAATTTGATGGATTCAATAAACACAAATACAATAAATTCGTCATCTGTTAAACCATCTCCCTTTAGGTTATAAGTGTGTTTTACTGTAGTTACGTTATAAGCCATATCCCCTATTATCGTTTTTTCTCCAAATTGCAACTCGTAAACATGCTTATTCAGTTCTTTATAAGTTCTGCCTGATATATTTTTATTGCCATAAGTCAACTGGTAAGTATCTACTGTTTTCAAAGCATTATGGACAACCTTGCCACTTAGCTTTTTATTTAGAACATTAACATCCCAAACATCCTTGGTACCATTCGTACTTCGTTTAATTTCACCTTCAATCTTGCTATCATTATAACTTAGATCGACACTAAACTTTGCGTATTTATCTTTTATTACACCTTCTAACTTCTTTGAGCCATTATGCATATTTACAGTATACTTAGTTCCTGATAAATTAGAGTGAATATCACCTTGTAGTTGATTTTCTCCATAGCTAAATTCTTCAAAGTGAATTGTTGATGTTTTAGATTTTACTATCCCATGTATTTGCTGAGCTGTTACCCTAGGAACAATTGGAAGTAGGCATAATACAAGTACTAGTTTTAACGTTTTATATACTGTTTTCATAATGTTAAAATTCAGGCGTTAATACAAACCAAATATATGGTAATATGATATAATTCTAATTTTTACGAAGGATTTTAACAACACGACTATAGGCAATCTCTGAAAGATTCCAGTTATATCCACTAAAATTAGTTGTATTTGTAAATTGAATAACAACAGCATCTATATCTTTATGATATTTTGCGATACTTTGATATCCGGGGACAAGGCCAGTGTGCTCATAAACATATATAGAGGAATATATTTCTTGCTCTCCTTTTTTAAACACGGAACCATCATTTAGTGCCCTTAGAAAAATGCCTACATCTTGAGCTGTGGCAAGCATACCTTGATCTTCTGTTTTTAAATCCGGTTCGTATCCAACATAATAACCACTCATCACATCATCAAGATTGACTTCACTTAACGACCCAAAGGTATTAGTAAGCTTAAGAGGCGTAAGTATTTCCTCTTTAATGTACTGGAAATAATTATAGCCTATAGTCTTACTTATTAACTCCTTTAACAATAAGTAATTTGTATTTGAATATGCATAAGCCTCACCTGGTTCAAACTCTCCTGGCAAATCGAAAACCAACTCAAGAGCACCTTGAGTACTACTTGGCGGATCCTCCCAAAACCTTGGCTGATCAGTGAAATTAGGAATCCCGCTTCGATGCTGAACCATTAAACGAAGTGTTATTCTATCGGCATATTCAATTCTTCCGACTAGCTCAGGAAAATAATAAGCAATTGTTTTATCTAAGTTCAGACGATTTTCATTTACTAGCTTAGTAATGGCAACCGCCACATATAGTTTGCTGATGCTAGCAATTTTAAACAACGCGTTAGGATCGACTGGCACATTATTGTAACTATCCTTAAAGCCTGCTGAATATAAAGCGGGCTCCTCACCTGCTTTATCAACATACACAATTGCACCGCCAAACCCATATCCTATAGTTTCCTCCACCTGCTCCTGTATGGTATTCGGAAGCGGTTGTAACCAAGTCCATACCAATATCCAAGGAACAAAATAAAGAGAGACTACAGTTCCAATTGCCAAAAGTATCCTGATTACGAGTAACTTTTTATTTTTCATAGATTTTTGCTTCTTGAGGTTATACTATCTTTAAACAGACTATTACCAACTCATTCTTTCAAATAATCGCCAATTGTAAGTTTAAGGATTTATAAAGTGGTAAACAATTCTATATCACCCAATAGAAAACAAACGCTTAATAAAAATTGTTCCAGTTACTTTTTAGGTTTTTTTTAGAATTAACCATACCCATGCAGGACTGAAAATAATTTAGATAATTATAAATCTAAAATAAAAACTCAATTCATACTCAATATTTCAAGGCTATATTACGAACAAGTTTACTTAATTAAAGGTTAACTACACATATATTGTAACTACACCACTATAAACTGAAAGTTTATAGCAGTGCAGTTATAATCAGTTAAAGAAGCTTACATAAAATCTCTAATTCTATTTCATCACCAACCATAAATGTACCTGTATCAGTGCCTATTTCATAATCTAATCGATTAACAAGCAACTTGCCAACAAGGCTATTGTTTGAATAAGTGAAGTTTATTTCAACAGGCTTGGTAATCCCATGCATAGTTAGGTTTCCTGTGGCTTTATATGCTTTTGCTGTTTTGATAATAGAAGTTGATTTAAACCCGATTTTAGGATATTTTTCAACATGAAAGAAATCTTCATTTCTTAGATGGTTATCTCTTTTTTCGTTTTCGGTGTTTACAGTGGCAGGATCAATAGATACATCAAAATTTGCATCTGAAAGGTTTTGTGCATCAAAAATCACCTTACCATCCATTCCGGCAAACGTCCCTTCAACAGTCTTCCATTTCATATTGCTAACCTTAAATTTCACCAACGAACCATCACTTTTAATGGATTGTGCATTAATTAAAAATGTTATTATCAAAAAGCTTAATAGAATACTTAATCGTTTCATAGTTTCAATTTTTATTTGTTATGGCTCAAAAATAGAACCTTCAAAATTTAGAAAAATTGAACTAGTACAAGAAAATAGAGAAAAGTTATTTTTTTGTGCTTTTTGCAATTATCTTACTTAAGAATTCAGCAGTAATCCCTAAATAGGAAGCTACGTGATACTGCGGTAATCTTTGAATTAGATCAGGATATCTCTCCTTAAATAGAATATAATTTTCTTCGGCAGTATTCGTTAAAATAGAAACCAAACGTTTTTGGATATTAATATATGATTTTCGGATAGAGCTATTGGGATTCGTTTTTTGCGACAAGCTCAATGAGTTCATGAGAACAGATAGATTATTCTCGCTAATTGAATAGGCTGTAGTTTTTTCAATAGCTTCCAAGTTAAAATTAGTAGGTTCAGGTGTAATTAAATCTCCAATAACTTGGTTCTCTTTGGCAAATAAGATATTAAACTCGCGACCTGATTTATCAATTAAAAATAACCTCATTAAACCACTCTCAATAAAAAAGTGTTTTGTATTTGCGTCACCATTCATAAATACTCGTTCTTTTCTAGTAAAAGTTTCTTTCGAGAAAGAACTTAAAATCAGCTGTTCTTCTTCTGGGGTAAATTTGCGCTGGAAATTCCTACTAAAGAGAGATATAATATTAAATTTTTCAGGCATTTTTGGTATTTACTTAAAATTTATAGAAATGGTGAAAATACAGAATATAGTTACATAACAGACTGTTATTTATATGTAACAACTTAAATATTATCATCGTTAGATTTATTCATTGTCCATTACCCTACATTACAGTTATTTATTAGGAGCTAACATATTAATCTCAGTCCCAAACTTTACAATACAATGCCACAGATATTTCAACATTTGCAAATTATCATGCTCATTATTCATTTGCATTGCTGCTTTACCAATTAAGTATGCATTCAACTTCCCATCAACTCCAAGCTTCTTGGCATAAGATGGAACTTCAGCTCCTCTAAAGTTATTTGGGAATTCAGAAACCTTTAGTTCACGGCCTGAATTCCAAATTAGCTCAATATCATATTTTGTACACAGAGCTTCAAATTGAATCGCCATATCTGTTCCCCAATACGAAAAATCAACTACTAAGCTATCAGTATCATTGTATAATGAGATGTCTCCATGAATCTGTGCTTCTATGTAAAAATCAAGATTTTTTGACGCTCTTCTATAATCACGGGAATCCAAAGTTTGAGGAAGGAGTCTATTCGTTAACTTCAGAAAGTCATTTACATTCGAGTCTTTCTCGCCTAAGGCTGTTCCTCGTGTAAACAAATCCTTTAATATTGCTGCATTTATTAATTCAAAATTATCGATTGTTCCTAACTCTCGAGGTGATTCATAAGTATCTCCATAAGTAAAAGTTGCTCTTTCCTTCACCTCTGGTTTTACTAAAAAATAGCACGAACCAAACCTAGGGGAAGGCCCATCTTCCGTCATTGTTAGATTGAGAGAACCGTATTTTGGACGTTCTGATGGTTTTGCAAACTGATAGGCATCACTAAAAATATCTTTTTCCCATTTATCGCGATTTCCTCCACTAAATGCAGTTACACTCCCCGAAGATATATTCGTTTCAAACTGATTCTTGTATTTCCCTGATTTAAGCATTCCATCAATTACATTGAAACCCTCTGAGAATATACGGTCAGGATGAAAATGTAAGGCAATTTGTGAATACTTCTTCACATTTTTACAATATTCCTGATACACTTCTACATCAATGTTGGATTGATGCAGAATCATTTCTACCATATCAATGTATTTATTCTTTCTCTTACTGATATATTCAGAAACGTTTTTAATTGCAATATTTTGTGGTGCTATTAATTCCATTAATCTTATAACCTCATTTGGATAATTCTCTTATCTAGCCAATCAATTATTTCTTTAAAATCAGATGACAGCTACAATCAGAAGCTTTTTTTATTCAAACACGAAAGATAAGATATCCTGATTAAACCAATTCTAAAGCCTGCAATAACTTTACATTTAACCTTCTATTTTCTCCTTTAAAGGGATGACAATGAATATGAATTGCTGGATTAAAATTCATCTCAATAATAGAATAGTTATCGGCAGTAGCGGGCGCTGCAATATCATCAATCATCATATCTAAACCTGTTATTTGCACGTTTAAAGCTTTAGAAGCATCTACCGCAATTTGCTTATACGAAGGGTGAATATCATCTGTAAAATCAATGCTATCACCACCAGTGCTTATATTAGAATTTTCGCGTAAGTAAACAATTTCATTGGCCTCTGGTACCGAATTGAATGTAAGGTTCTGCGACTCTAAAAACATTTCCTCGGGCTCGCCCATGGCAATTTTTTCTAGCGGTGTTTTGTATCCCTTACCACGCAAGGCACTTTTATTTTTTTCTTTAACTAACTCAGCAATAGTAGCTATCCCATCGCCTTTTACATTGGCAGGAACACGATGCAAAATACCCTCTACTTTATCCTTAATCACAAAAAAACGATATTCTTTACCACTAACAAATGATTCTATAAGAACGGTTGAATCATGCTCAAAAGCCATATGTATGGCACGTTCAAAAACGGCCTGGGTATCGTTATTCTTTATAATTGTGATACCCAAACCAAAGTTAGTTGACTTCGGTTTTATAACAATTGCCTGATTTTTATAGAAGGTAAAATCGTTAAGTGCCTGCAATGGACTATCGTATTCTGAACCTTGCGGAACGGTTATATTAGCCGAGTGCAATACCTTCTTTGTCATTACCTTATTCTCCATTAACAGCACACTGGCATAATTATCGAGCGAAGTGCGCGTAGCCTGCATTACATACTCTGTTTTATTGGCCTTGCTCAATTTTATGAAGTTCTCGGTTCTGTCCATCACATCCACCTGAACGCCTCTAAAAATAGCTTCTCGCATTAATAATTGCGTTGAAAGCTCCATATCTTCAAGCCCATAAAAATTATACGTTTTCTGCTTGCTCAGCTCTAAATATTCCTTGGCCTTATTCAAATTCCAATCAATAAAAGTAGTTTGCTGTAACTGCTTCATCATTTTAAACGCCGGTCGCTCACTTGGATGATACACCAAGGAACCCATAATACTAGAACTCTTCTCGTATGATTTTGGTAAAATATCGGCAGTATATTTTAATACATCGTTAAGCAACTCAGACATGGCTTCATTGATGGATTTTAATGCATCGTTATCGTCGATAATAGACACATCATTTTTCAAACTGAACGATGCAGCTTGCTCGTGATTAGCCCAGGCACGTTCTTGTACTGCTTTATCAAAAGTATTCAACTCTGGTTTTAACAAACAATACACTAAAAACTGATGTATAACCTGAACATGATCGGCATTAACACCAATCTTTTCAAAGGGATTTAGATCAAGTAAACGCACTTCAAGATGGGTGATATCTTTATCGGCATCAGCCGATTTAATACGAACACTCGCATAGTTTTCTTTTACATGCTTAACCACACCCCTATCAATAACATCGTTAATACTTTTATTGTATTCGGCAATGGTATTGTAATTTAAAAACAGGTTTTGCTTATTGCGATATCCACACATGCTATTGCGCATTGAAACGGCATGAGGCAAATGATAAGCATCGGTATTGATAGGCGACAGATGCTTTACACAATCACTTACATAAGATGCATGAACTGCAGGACTATTGCTTAAAAGAGCAATTAAAAACCAGCGATATCGTTTAAAATTGCGTAAGGTTTTTAAGTATACTTGTTCTCTAAAAGCATCATAGCTAAACGATGTTTCGCCAGAATTTTTATACATATGTTCGAGCAAAGCCTCGTTGAACGAAACATTAACGTGAACCCCTGAAAGCATTTGCTTTTTACGTCCGTAATTATCGGCTAAATAGCGACGATACTCCTCTAAATCGGCACCTTCAGCATCAAATTTAGCAATTGGTATTTCTAATTCAGAATCAGGCAATTCAGGTGGAGCACTTTGCGGCCATAAAAGCTCTTCATTTAAATGCATGCTTACTTCATCGTGCAAGGTTTCTAAAAAGCCAAGTGCTTCTGTTATACTATGCCTAACTGGAGTAATCATCTCAATCTGACTTTCGGAAAAATCAGTTGTGATGTATGGATGCTTTAATTTATTTCCTAAAACTGCAGGGTGAGGCGTTTGAGCCAAGCGACCTTCGGGCGTAACTCTCACATTTTCTTTTTCGAAACCAAAGCCGCCTTCGAATAAACGACTGGATTTATTTTGTGCTAAAATAGCGTCGATGTTTATTACTGAATTACTCATTCTATATATATTAAACCTCTGCAATTAAGGTAGTTGTTTTTTGCGTTTTTATAATGGGTAATAGTTTAGTCTTAAGATACAAATAAATAGAGGTATTGATAAGTCCTCTGAGCACACTACTTATTAAAATAGCCATCCAAATTCCATTTACACCAAAATTTTGAGGCTGCGATAACCATAGTGCTAACGGTATCCTAATTAATATCATTACAATATTGCTGCTTGCGGGTAGCTTAGTTTTTCCAATGCCGTTTATCACTCCTGTGGATATCATATCAATACACATAAAAATTTGTGATAAACCAACAATACGTAAATAATTGGCACCAATAGTAACTGTTTCCGGATCGTTAACAAACCAGCGTACCATACTTTCGGGGAATAATAAAAACAATGCGGTCATTACCCCTCCGAATACAAAAGCAACTTTTATTCCGGCATTAAAGCCCTGACGGACCCTATGATACAACTTAGCCCCGAAATTTTGTCCGGTAAATGACAGTATGGCACCATTAATACCTCCTATAGTCATAAAAGTCATGGATTCAATTTGAAGTCCTATTTTCTGAGCTGCTATGGCGTCGCTTCCAAAACCAGATACAATTTTCCCCATTACAATAGCCACTAAGGAAAAAATAATATACTGAGTAGAAGGCGGAAAGCCTAACTTTATCATCTTTTGAATAGGAAGAAACGATAAATTCCATGTGGAGCGTTTTCCTAAAAAGGCCAACGAACGCTTTTGCCAGTATAAGGTAGCTACCAATATTTGTGCTAGTATAGTTGCCCAGGCTGCCCCTACAACACCAAAATCTAATACAAATATAAATATTGGGTCTAGTACGATGTTTACCACTATTCCGATTGATGCAATTTTAAATGGCAACTTTGAATCGCCCCTTGCATTACTTATTCCTGAAAATAAACGACTAATAAACAAGAAAAATAACCCAACTGATGACCAACGTAAATAGCTAAATGCCATTTGCTCAGTTTGGATATTATTTAAATCGAAGAAACCTACAAAGTACTCATGTGCTATTTGTATAATAAAAACATAAATGGCTGTTATTGAAATAACCCCTACCAATGCATTAATTGAAAGAAATTTAGCTTTGCTCTCGTCTTTTTTACCTATAGCTTGCGATACTGATATACCACAACCTACCAATACAATAGAGACCAATGCCCATCCTAAATGAAGGAAAAAACCCGAAGTACCCACTGCAGCAACCGCTTCGCTGCCCAATTTACCTACCCAAAGCATATCGGTAAAACTATAGGCTAATTGCATAAACGAAGTGCCTATTATTGGCAAAGCCAGCTGTACTATCTTTTGTATTACATGTCCTTGAGTTAAATCTTTATCCATTAATTGTAAAATTTGACATTTCTGTCAGTACATATCTAAAAATCTAGATAAACTTTTTATTTCATTAATTATGCCAATTTCGTAAAATTACGAACAAAAAGATGTTATTGAGATGTTAAAGGTTCTAACAAACAATGCACACATTCTATAACACAAGTACTTGTGAAATGATTTAAACTAATTTAACTATTATTCAACTAAAACTTTAGTTACATTTGAAGGAGACAATAATAAACAAAGTCTATCTATCCTATTTTTGATAGTCATAAAACCTAATTCTTATGAATCTTAAAGTAACATTAGTATTTGCACTCTTCGCTTTTTTTCAATTTTCTATAATCGGACAAAGCTCATCCGGGCTATTATTAACGCAAGGGAACTTTCAGGAAGTAATCAAACAATTGGGAACTGATGAACACGGGCTTAGTAATACGCAACGCTACCATTTGGCCATAGCTTACCACAAATGTGGATACCCCGATAAAGCAATTACATGCTTGTTGAGGGATAGCGCAAGTTTAAACAAAGTACAGAAAGATTTATTGTGCAAAGCTTATTTAACAACAGGTAATTATAGTAAGGCACTTCCGATTTGTAAAAGTATTTACAAAGCAAACCCTAATGAAGTGAGCAATATCATTCGCCTTGCTGAGATTAATAATCATTATAAAAGTTACGAAGCTAATATTAAGCTTTTAAATGATTTTGTAATCAATGACTCTACAAACTATAGCGTTAATTTACTATTGGCTGAGACTTATCAGAAATCGAAAATGCACGTGGAAGCAATGGAGACCTATTCTATGATTATGGAGCAATATCCGGATAACGAAAAAATTGCCCTAAAATTAGGTCAGCTTTATTATAACCAGAAAAAGTATGTTAAGTGCCACGATTTTTGTGTGCCCTTTATCGATAAAATAGAAAATAACAAGAATTTCTTGTTGTTAGCTGGTTTGGCAAACTTCAAAAATGGATCGTACCACAATGTACTTGTTATGTTCAAACGATTAGAAGTACGCGGAGATAGTTCATTTTTAACTAAAAAGCATTTAGGTTTTACCTACTATCGTACCGATAATTATGAAAAGGCTATCGATTATTTACATTTAGCCATGGATTATAAAGATAACGACCCTGAAGTAGCCTACTTTTTAGGAGCCTCTTATGGAAAAACCAATCAAGCTCTTGAAGGCCTACAATATTTATTTTTGGCGCAGGATCTGGTAAAACCATCACCTTCATTAATGGAAAAATCACATAATAAAATTGCAGATATTTATCTCGATAATAAAAACTATGCATTTGCCATTAATCATTACCAAAACGCTTATAAATATGCCCCTAAAAATGCTCAATATTTATACCGACAAGCAACTATTTACGATTATGACCTTGAGGATAAAGCCAAAGCTATGGCGCTATATGAAGCGTTTTTAACTGCCCTTCCTGATTCTTTAAATGAAGACACAAAAAAAGGAAATGAGCTATACACCTTAAAACTTAAGGAAATTGTAAACAGCAGATTAATTAGTCTGAAAGAAAATGCGTTTTTTGAGAATGGGATTTAGCATCGTAAGCCCTAAAACATTTAAAAGTCACCAAGCCTATAATTAAATACACTTGGTGACTTAATTGCAAATTTAGTTACTAAGCTACTGCGTTACTCCATAGGTCTAGCTAGTTACTTTGGGAGAATCTATGGTTTATGGGCATGCTTACTTTTCTACCTCCTCAAGTGTTATCTCCTTTTTCAATTACTCAAAAATATCTACTCAAGCATGTTTTACCAAGCATAATAGCTTAGCAATATTTTTACAATAATTATTTTTCTCTTTCAAACACTTTACAAATACACTTTACACACTATTGGCCAAACAAATACGCACCTCCTCCTTTAAACAGTTATTAAATAAATCTTAGGACTTAGGCTTTAATTATCTTAATAATTAATTAAACTTGCTTTATATATTTATTTATAGTTACGCATGCACAGAAGTATACTTATTTTTAGCCTCATTTTTTATTTTAATATTTCGAGCTTTTGCCAAAAGGAAGACTTGAACAAAATAGCCAACGAATTATACTCGGGGGCATTTGAGATGCTAAACGAAAATCCCGATTCGAGCCTTAAATTAGTAACTACGGCGCAAAAGGCTTTTGTGAGTATTAACGATACAAGTGGCTTATTAAAGTGCATGCATTTAAATGCAGATTTACTAAAAAACAAGAGCCAATATTACCAATCGTTTGATATTTTATGGGAGGCCCTTTATTTAGCCGAACAGTTTAAGGATACAAGTCTGCTTATTAAGGTTAACAACGAGTTAGGCTTAATGTATTCCATTTTTAACCAGCCTAAAGAGTCGAACGAACTTTATGAAAAATCCATTGAACTGTGTAAGCAAAGTAAAGATTATAGAAACCTATCTAGCACCTATTATTCGTACGGATTAAGAAAAAGAGACCATAATAAACTAGAGGTTGCAATGCAATATCTCGACTCGTGTGAGATGATACGCAAACAAGCCTCAGCTAGCAGAAACAATTATTTCTTAATGGTTGAGCGTGGTTCTGTTTTATTAAAAATGGGACGCATAAAGGAAGCTGAAAAACTGTTGTTAAAAGCATATAACCACTTTGAAAATAACGACAATAACTTTTTAGCCATTATTAATAAATACCTAGGCGATTTATCATTGGCAAAAAATGAACCTACAAAAGCCATACAATATTACTTAAAGGCTCTGTCTAAAATTGAGAAATTTAAAACGCACAATGATCACCGCATATATATTCTCGAAAACCTATCGTTGGCTTATATACAAACCAACCAGGCTAAACTGGCCTATAAATATTTAAAAGCAGGCAAAGCCGAGGCCGATAGTTTATTTAATATAAAGAACAGTGCTTCGGGTAAACTATTTCAACTCAAGAATGGATACAATGAAAAGATACGAGTTCAGAACGAAGCTTTGAAAACTCAGAATACCATGCTTGAAAAAGAGAAGCAATCTAATACGAAGCTTCAGTTTTCGTTACTAATAGTTATTCTGCTGGCGTTTATTTTAATACTAATTATTAAGAGCAGTTACCAAAAGAAAAAGCATGCCCACCAAAAAGAGCAAGGCGAACTAAAAGCAGCTGTTGAAAGAGAAAGGGCTGATGCCATAAAAGAGTTTAAAGACAAAGAAATTACCTCATACACCCTTCAGTTGATTGACAAGGAAACGCATATTAATACACTGATTGATTTTATAAAAGACAAGGTGAAAGACAGTGCTGAAAAACGCACCTTACTAAAACAGGTAAAAACCGAGGATGACCTTTGGGAGGAGTTTAACAAACGTTTTGTGGAAGTACACAACGAGTTCTATGATAATTTAACCGCTCAGTTCCCCAAATTGAGTCCTACTGAATTAAAGCATTGCGCATTAATAAAACTAAACTTCTCGAGCAAGGAGATGTCGCGCTTGCTGAATATTTCGCTCAATAGCACACATATTTCGAGGCATAGAATACGTAAAAAATTAGGCTTAAGCCGAGAGGATAATTTGGAACACTTTATTGCAGGAATCTAATTATTTAGCCAATTGAAGGTGTGTTTGATTTAAAATACCAGTCAGCTGGAACAATAGTATTGGTATTGTGGTGTGCGTTAGTGATTGTAGTGGATACCCCACAGCGCAGCGAGGAGTATGAACGAAAAGCACGACCCGAGTAAATTTATGCTTTCAGAGTTGTTTTAACAAACCCAGGGGAACGCCCTAATTTTAAAAATTATCTTTATTGGTTTAAGATATAAGTCTTGAATTTTGGGCTTGCTAGTTAATTAAAAGCATATGTAATCCTAAAAAAAAGCCCCAAATCTGTTATCGGATTTGGGGCCTGTTTTTATACGGACAATTAGAGTTTAATCATTCCAATGTGCGTCAATAATTTGTTGTATGGCGGGGTAATTGCCATCTTCCTCGTTTATGGATGCACGCATATCTTTTAATTGAATTTTAAGATCGGCAATAACATCCTTAAAGGTTTCATTGCCATAAAGGTTATTCATCTCATGCGGATCGTTTGCTAAATCGTAAAACTCCCATGCTGGGATGGTTTCAAAATCGGACATTGATTCGGGGTTATGTGCCCACTTTTGTGCAGCGGTATTACGCGCTTTATAATCTCGCCCATAAAAGAAAATCAGTTTGTATTGCTTGGTTCTAATTCCGAAGTGAGCTGGGTTGTTGTGCTTGTGGGCCATGTGCATCCAATATCTATAATAGGTGGCCTGCTTCCAAGCTTCGGGTTCTTTGCCTGAGAACAATATCTGCTTAAAGCTATCGCCTTGCATATACTCTGGTGTTTTACCTCCGGCTAAATCGATAATAGTTGGTGCAAAATCAACATTATTAATGATGGCATCGGTGCTGGTTCCGGCTTTAATTTTTTCGGGATAGCGCACCAAAAATGGCATTCGCATTGATTCTTCGTACATCCATCGTTTGTCAATATAATCGTGCTCACCCAACATAAAACCTTGATCGCCGGTATAAATAATAATGGTATTATCCATTAAATCATTTTCCTCTAAATACTGAAATAAGCGACTTACATTATCATCAACACCCTTTACACATCGTAAATAACGTTTTAAATACTCTTGATATGCTAAGTGTTTATACTCGGGATCGGGAATAGTTGGGTCAATTTCCATGTGCATACCCATGTTTCTAATCACATTTCGATGCCCTATTGATGAACCAATGGTATCTATCCAACAATCGTTAATTCCTCTGGTAGCAAGCGATCCATTATTTTTATTATCCCACATACTTTCGGGTTCGGGAATAAAAGTATCCTCTAGATAATTATTGTAACGATCGGCATATTCAAAAAAATCGTGAGGCGCTTTAAAATGATGCATCAAGAAAAACGGTTTTGATTTATCACGCTTATTCTTTAACCAATCTATAGATAAATTGGTTATTACATCAGATGAGTGCCCTTCGTATTTTGTAGCATATACATCACGCACCAAATCTTCTTCGAAACGAATTGTAGAAAGCGAATTGCCTGTGCGGGCATATAAGGTAGGGTTATGGTAATCGCCCTGACCCGGAAGTACGTTGTAATAATCAAATGCTTCGGGGGCTTCCTTAAGGTGCCATTTTCCAACCATAGCAGTTTCGTAGCCTAACTTTTTTAGTTCTTTAGGCAGATATTGCTTATCGGCTCCTATTCTTCCGCTCAAATCCATTACACCATTGGTTTGACTGTACTGCCCGGTTAAAATGCTTGCCCGCGATGGCGTGCAAATGGCATTTGTGCAAAAGGCATTTTGAAACAGTATCCCCTCCTTTGCAATGCGATCAATGGTTGGTGTTGGGTTTAATTCTGCCAGGCGCATTTTATAAGCACCAATGGCTTGGGCGCAATGATCATCAGACATAATGTAGATGATATTGGGCTTTGTAATACTTGTTTTTTTAGTTGTACACGATACTGTAAGTAACAGCATTAGAACAACTAGAATAGATAAATTTTTCATAGACTATGCTTGATATTTAAATTATTTAAAACGCTATTGTAATTTAATCATAAAGGCTTAGTTTCGTTTAACGGTAACCATTGCATAATCAGCATATCTGCCATCTTTAGTTGTGGCCCATATTTTTACCAATCCGTTTGACACAGCAGTTACTTCTCCTTTTTTATTCACCTTGGCTACAGCAGTATTTTCTGATTTCCATACTAGCTTTTCACCCTTAAATTTATCTTGAATAATAGAGGCTTTTAATTGCAATTGATCTCCTTTGTTTAACTCAACAACATCGGTACTCATATCTACAACCTTAATTTGATCGCCACCTTCAATTTCTCCTCTATAAAAACCGCAACCTAAAGTGGCCAACCACATTTTACCAGGTTCAAAAATATCGAATTTCACATCTTCAATTTGATGCGGTGTGCCTAAACCTTTATTGGCTTTCACCCAAGTTTGGCCTCTATCTCGACTAATGTAAAGTCCTGGATTTTTCGACATAAACCGTGTTGTTATGGCAATTAAATTATTATCGAAGGGGCAAATATCGATACACTCAGTAGGTGCATGCTCAAATATTTGCGTCCAGTTTTTACCAAAATCGTCAGAATACCACACGCCAGCACCTCCGCCTCGGTATCCTGTGGTAATGTACATACGGTTGGTATGGTCAAATTTTACAAACTGAACCCCCTCAACGGCGGATGGTGTTTTTACTTTCTTCCAGCTTTCGCCTCTATTTGTTGAATGATACAATCCTCCTTCGGATAATGGAAGGTGATAACTGTGTATATTCTTTTCGGCAGCTATAAACAATGATTTCATGCTATTATCGCGCGGGTCGAACTGCACATCATTAATACGAGCTGGCGATGGTAAGCCCTTATTGCTTTGCGTAAAGGTTTTGCCACCATCTTCGGAACGAAAGAATCCGCCTTTTTTGCCGTTGGGTTCCTTTACAATTTTGGTGATCCCAAAATACATATACTCTGGATTAATAGGATCGATGGCCAAGCCGTTTGTATAATAATCATCTAACCATTTATTAGTTGCCGGTGTAGCGGTTCCATGCTTTGCCCAATGCTCTCCCCTATCGCTACTTTTAAACATATACTGCTTGTCTTCCTGGCGGTTTGAAGTATTATAAACCTCATCAACATTGTAAGGGTTGTAAACAATATTACTAACTGTTGGCTGACTGCTTTCAATATATCGCGCAGCAATTCGATCATTAGGACTATCGTCAGACGGAATCCAAACGTAATGTTCTCCTGAACCTAATAAAGTGGTTTCTTTTCTTTTATCCTGAGCAATTACTAAACCTGGTAGGTTACTATTTCCGTTACCCACAATGGCACCTGAAGGCGTGTAAACCTCATCCATCTGCTGCCATGTTTTTCCGTGATCTTTACTCAACATCGAACTATGATCTGATACAATCATAACGGCTCCATCAACACCCACATCTAGTGCACGCATCGATCGTAAAGGATAATCCTTTTTAAAGCGCATATGCGGAGACTGATGACCCACTTTCATATTGGTATGCCAAGGATTACCACGCTCTTCCCAATAGGCCTTGTCTTTTTCCCATGTTTCTTCGTACAAACGCGCTGTACTAATCCACTTTTCGCCATCGTTGGTAGTTACCCATAGTCGACCAGGAGTGATAGATTGCTTGGTTTGCGGATCGGTGAATCCTATATATACTGCACCTTCTCTGCTTGGATCGGCACTTATCATGTTAAAATTTTGAAGTGCAGCTTTGGGTAACTCAGGATATTTTGTTTTAGCTTCTTGTTTTTTAATTCCGAACCAATGCGCAATGTATTGGTAATAATTAGCGGGCACGCCTCCTGTTAATCTATTGATATCTAAACCCAAATTGCCAGTTATATTTACCCATGATTTTCCGGCATCATCTGACTTGAAAATACCTCCGGTACACTTGGTAGTTTTACCATCGGCAAAATATTGCGTTTGATCAATAGCATATATTGTGAACTTGCCTGTTTGCTTGTTATAATAGGCATCCATATCCATAATAATGTTATTATCAAATTGGTTTTTACCTACCTGCTTCCAGCTTTTACCACCGTTGCTTGAGCGATACATACCAAAGTTTGATGCTGCAAATATTTCTTTTGAGTTATTCGGATTTACAATAATTCGGCCTACTTGCGCTTTTTGGTGGATACCATTGTTCACCAACTGCCAGCTTTTACCTCCATCAGCAGTACGCCACAGTTTTCCTTCGTTTAGTTCTTTTCTTCCATGCGGATTTTCGGCAGTTACATGTTTGTATATCGACATCCACATTTGTCCGCGCACATTCTGACCTCCGCCAACAAACCATACATTTGGGTTATTAGGATCAATAGCCAATGAACCTACTTTTTTACGCCAGGCATCTTTATCAGTACCATCAACATCCTTTTTATACCACGGGCAATTGGGTACTACACTCCAATTTTTGCCGCCGTTGGTGGTTTGGAACAACTCTGAGGTACCAATGGCTAAACCAAAATCGGGGTTCTTTGGCGAATAATAAATATCGCGCAAGTGGTAAAAAGATCCATCTCCATCGTAATCTTTAATACTATACCAATTTTTGCCATAATCGTCCGATTGGTAGGCATTCCACATATCAGGCACCTGAACAATTTTACCAGGTATGGTTGGATGAAAACGCAATAAATTGGCATATCCGGCATTACCAGGGCCCACCTGTTCCCATGTTAAGATATGATCAGATTCTACACGTTCTGTATTGAGTTTCTTTTGAAACTGCGCACTCAAGCTTGAGAGTTGTAAAAGCGCCATTGCCACTAGCAAAAATGCCTTTTGCTTTAGTTGATTCTTATTAACCATTTCGTAAATATTATAGCGGACAGTGTTGAATAATTCCATACTGTAGCCGGTTTTTTATTTTTATTTATGATGATGCAATATGTAAAAAGAACCGTACTACGAAGAGATGATATTGTGCTAGATGTAGGAGGTAATTTAAATAGCTGACAAACTGAAACTCTATAGGGTGGATAAAAACCTTGATGGAGGTGGATAAATGGAAAGCTTTTATTGTTACTAATGATTTACAGCTCGCCTTGAGATTGCTTCCTTCGTCCCAAGGACGCAATACCGTATAGCAATGATGTACTTTTTGCGCCTCGTCATTCTGAGGAACGAAGGAATCTAAAGGCGCAAAGTAAAGCACTCAAACTATTTCATGCCACCACTACAAACCACAAGATGTAATCTTGAGGCAGCGGGGTGCCAACAGGGGTATCAAGATGATTTGCAGCACGCCTTGAGATTGCTTCCTTCGTCGCAAGGACGCAATATCGTTTATCACTTATAACTTACAATTTATCACTTTTAAGTGCCTCGTCATTCCAAGGAACGAAGGAATCTAAAGGCGCAAAAGGTATACAAAAAGCCCGTTGGCCGCATTTGGTACTTCGTGCTTCTAATTAAAAATACCAAACAGTCGCAAACACGAGCTAGACGAGAGAGTTTGCAGCTTGTTAATGTTACTCAATGTTTGTGGCATAGGTAGGTAACTTATATGGCTAGTATATTGTTCTTAAAAGCACAAGCACTTCGAAATGCTTGAAACCACCTGTAAGAACGTTGCCTAAGTAGCTCGCAAGCCTTGCAAGTACCAAAGCCAATGTTTAATAGACACCTTGCAGGTGTTGCAAGCTACTTTTTAACGTTAAGAAGTCATTTCGCAAGTGTTGCGAGTAACTTAAGAACGTTCAAAATGGACCTCGCAAGTATTGCGAAGTACAAAACCTACATTCAAAAGTATGTTGCAGGTGTTGCTAGCTACTTTTGAACCTTAGAAAATCATTTAACAAGTGTTGCGAGTAACTTAAGAACATACAAAATGGACCTCGCAAGTATTGCGAAGTACAAAACCTACATTCAAAAGTATGTTGCAGGTGTTGCGAGGTGCTTCTCCTATGTTTTTTTACTACTAACAAGGCTTGTGAGAGAGTTTAAAACAAAAGCCGCACTTTTAAAATGCGGCTTTGTTGTTTACAGGCTAGAAGCCTTATGTGTAGCGACATAGCCAGAGGCATACGCCGAACGATTTACATTGTTTAGTCGCTACGGTGAGCAGGGGAAGCTTCCCAAGGCTCTCTATTCTATTCCCTACATTCTTTAACTTTTAAGCTATCAGGGATTCCATTCAAATAAAAATTAACAGGTATTGTGTATTGTATTTTTACAGGTTTACCTCTTTGCATTGCCGGCTTCTCAAACTTAATTAGTCTGGATACTCTTAAGGCTTCTTTATTTAAATCAGTTCGGATTCCTTTAGCTATTTTATGTTCTTGTGTATACCCTAAAGTATCAACCCAAAATGTTACAAAAACATTTCCCTGAGTAGAATCAAGCTTTGCCGAAGGAGGGTAGACAATACTATTTTGAATAAACTTCTTTAAATCTCCTGAAAAGGAAGGTGCTTCTTCAATATATGTGATAATATATTCTTCTTGTGCCTTTGCTAATTGTACACAATTAGCCCAAAGGAATAATAAAACAAAAAATACTTTTACCATCTGCGAGGAATTTTATAAATCCAGTTAAACTTATTTGGATAACTGGGAAATGAAACATTAAATATAGATAATTGTGATTGATAAAACTTAACTCCGTCAAGCGGGAGGTTATGACCATAATATAACCCTTGGTTTTTGAACATATGAGTATAGCCGTGTATCTCTTCTAAATAAGTATTAATTCCTAACCCCTTTAATTCGTCTGATACCTGCTCTAAAGCAATACCATTTAACACCTTGTTAGAATGAAAAGATTCTTTTATATAGATACCTTTGAGTGTTGAATAATCATCAAATGCTAAATTGCCATATGAAATATCCCAGGCTAGCGCGAGCTTTTAGCTCGTGACTACAGTTTTTTAAATCTAACAACCTAAACTCCTTAGCATCTTTGCTACACTGCTATACTTGGTTATTATGTATATTATTTTTTGCTAAGATAGACAAAACTCATATGTTTTAGATACTGCAAGACTTATGTGCTTTATAGAAGCACGAGTTACAAACTCGCGCTAGCTTGGGGGGAAAACTCCTTAACAGACAAAGAGCTACTTAACCAGTTAAGGCTATTGAGAAGATGGACGAGAAAGATAAAAGTGTAATTAAAACGCTTATTGACGCTTTTATTACGAAAGGAAAAATTAAACAATTAGCTTTATAAAGAAAGCCTGGACAATGCCAGGCTCTTCTATTAATATTCATTCAAAGCTTTAACTAACTGCTTTAAAAATCATCGCTAACACAAATCCTATCCCCATAACTGTAAAAATAAGATATATCCAAACATTCAGAGCTTTAGCTTGTGATTCATTAAAGTTAGACTCCTTTGCATCTATATATTTTGGTCTGTAATATCCCTTTACAAAGATATCTCCAAAACTTATGCCCTTATACTTTGCATACAAAACATACCATTTGTAAACAAAAAAGAAGGCACTTATTAAACACGTTGCAGTCAATGCAATTATTATATATTTAAGCATGATTCATATTTTTATAGTTTAATTATTCTCTTTTTTTAATTGAAGCAATATTTGATTAATTAACTTCTCATTATTTATAGATTTGTTCTTATACTCATTTAATGATTTATTCCCCCATGCTAGCGCGAGCTTTTAGCTCGTGAATAAAGTTTTTTTCAACTTCAATAACCTAATTTACTTAGCTTCTTTCTTACACTGCGGTACTAGGTTATTATGTATTTTTTTTTGCTAAGATAGCACAAAACTCATGTGTTTTAGATACTGCATAGACTTATGTGCTTTATAGAAGCACGAGCTGAAAGTTCGCACTCAATGTCGTTCAGTAAAGAATATTCATACTGCACCTTTGTTGTTTTTCAACACCTATTGAATTATTTTTGTACAACATTAATGTTGTTTTAAAATGACCAAACTTATTACGTCAGATGACCTTTGTATTTTAAAAGATTTCTTTTCAAGTTCCACAAGCGTTAGTGATGAACTAATTCATACCATAAGCCAATCGTTTATAAAACGCATCTTCAAAAAAGGTGAGGTAATAACCAAAGAAGGCGATATTGAATGTTATGCCAATATCGTTACCAAAGGTGTTGTGCACCAATTTATGTATGATGAGGATGCCATCATAACCATCAATATCACCCCAGCCAGATTAGGCTTCAACAGCCTAAAGAGCTACATAGAATCATCCCCTTCTCTGGAAGTTCATGAAGCACTTACGGATGTGGAAGTGCTATCCATCAGAAAACAAGATATTGATGAACTGGTTAAAAGTGATGCAGCTATTTGCTACCTACTTTATAAAGTACATGAGCACATTTTGCTGGATCGTGAAAACAGAATGTTGATGCTTCAATACCGAAGTGCCGAAAAAAGGCTTCAACTATTTCATGAGATCATCCAACGCTCTGATTACTTACTAGCAAATACACCTGATAAATACATTGCCAGCTATTTAAACATGACGCCGCAACAATACAGCAAAGAAAAAAGTAAGCGCTTAAAAAGGCAAGGTTAAAAGTTGTCAATTCAATCAATTATTATCTGCAGATAACTTTTATACTAACGATAATAAGTTGTTTTGAATTTTCAATTTAAAACTAATTGTCATGATGAAACAACTTCTAATACTAACTATTGGCGTATTACTCACTTACCCTTCTAATGGGCAAACACTGATTTATTCAAAACCTACAGAGCTGCTGCATACAACAAACACGCAAGACTTTATTAGCAATGGCTTTAAGCTTGATGCTGTAGTTCAGTATGTTTTTAACGAAGCTTCTTCTGCTTGGGATAAGCCCTACACCAAACAAACCTACTTATACGATACTAATGGCAATGAAACTGAAACAAGCAATTATGAGTGGGATGAAGCCAAGCAGAATTGGAAAAATGTAGATAAGAAGGTATCATCCTATACAAGCTCAGGTATTTTAGTAACGGACACACACTACAAATGGAAGGATTCTGATGGTTGGAATAACGAGAAGAAATATACCTACTCATACAATAGCGAACTTTTATTAAAAGAAATACTGATTTGGGAACCTAGCTCAAACACTTGGGAAGCAAGGCAAAGAGTTCGTATTGACTATTACGAATCAGGTCAAGTTAAAGAAGAAGTTCGATTAATAAGGATGGCACCCGAAATCTACTGGGAACGTACGCAAAAGAAATTTTACCTCTATAAAGATGGTCAACGAGAAAGTGTAGGCGTATCATATTGGAACAAGCAAACTCAAAACTGGAATCCTCAGTTCTTGTACAATTATCTATACGACAGAACAGATAATTTACTTAGACAGATCATATGTTTTAGTAAATCCAATACCAATTGGGTTAAAATGAATTCGACCTCCTACAATTACAATGTTAACAAGATGCTTGCGGGCATGACAGTTGTTTATGAGGATCACGACAATAAAGGTTATGATGAAGTTAAGGAACAATCCTATGCGCATAATTTCGAGGTGCCTGCCAATAACTTGCTGTTACCATATAAAAACAGAAACACCGTACCGAGCGCATTTCACCATCAATTAACAACCAACCAACTCTATGCTTATAACAAGCATGAAGATGACCTCGTAAAATATCGAGAAGATATCTATTATTATTCCGCTATCGAACATACTACTAGCGTGCCTTTCGCGTATGATGAGTTGATTAAAGTTTCTCCTAATCCGGCTAGTCATTACATCACCATCCATTGTCCTAACAAAAGTGCATCATTACATTTAAACTTGTATAATTACACAGGCCAAGCTATAATAAACAGCCAATACACAGCAGGCAAGCCCATTGATATTAGCCATTTACCACATGGCTTATACATTTATAAAATTACTCAGGAACAAACGACTGTAACAGGAAAACTTCTTATTCGTTAATCCAGTTTTCGACAAATATAATCCTCCATCCCACCCCGGATTTGTGATACCACTCGCATTGGATTGAAGCATTAAATATATAGGCAAGTGGCTAATAACAACAAAGCAAGTACTTTGCTCCGCAGAGGTTTAAGACACAACAAAAGCCGCACTTTCAAAATGCGGCTTTCTTGTTTACAGGCTAAAAGCCTTATACATTATGCGACGTAGCCAGAACCATATGCCGAACGATTTAGATTATTTGGTTGCTTCGTTGAGCGGGGCTTTATTTATTATTGCAACAATTAGTTTTCTTGTTTAATTTCTATATAATCAATTTTCCAAGAAGACTTTAGGCATTGTTGAATTCCTATGTAGTTTCCATGTACTACATTAATTTTTTCAGAATAAACTATAATGTCATTAATAGAGATTAGGCATGAATCCCCCACTTGAGAGATTTCGTATTTATTATAAATATTTGAAATAACTGGATAAGGTTGATCTGAATATTCCACTCCATTTATTTTTAGATTGGATTTAATATCTGATTTTAATTGCTTCCTTGATAAACGCTCCCATCCATTTTCTAAATAATCTAAATAAATGTCTCCATAAATACTAAACTTAATTTGATAAAGTCTTGATTTTACCATTGGTTCATTGATCGTTCCCCATTGAAAGTCGATACGATTAGATATGCTGTCATAATTCATAATTTTTGCAGAAAAAACAATAGAGAAATCTTTATCTGTTGAAAAGCCATCTATTTCTTTGTTCAGCCACAAACAACCATTATTTACACTATTTTTTGTATGTTTTTCAATATTCAAATTTCCATCTGAAATATTGACCGAGAAGTCATCGTAATTGTTTTTTAGATCCCAATTGTTTCTATTATCCTTAAAAGAGTCCTTAAAGACAATGTTCTTATTATAACCACACGAGAAGCAAAATACAATAGACGTGAAAAGAATTGTAAATTTCAGCATAGTTTTCATTTTATATAAGTTATGGTTTTAGTTTAATTATTGCCAACAGCTTGGATAAAGGATGTAGGCTGATTTGAAAAACCAAACCTCCAAAACACCACATACCAATAATTTGATTTGGTTATAAACTTAATTCTTTAAGTTAACAATACTTCCTAATAAACACCAAAACCCTCATGCTTTATTATCAGCTCTATGATCAATCATCTAGCGCTTTTCCGATAGCTTGCGTATAAACAATCTTTTCATAATCAGCAAGCCCCATAGTTTCATGCAATTTTTCTCGGTTTACTAATCCAATTACAGCGGTATTTAATCCTGCTGATGCACAATATAAATATACATTCTGACTTATAAATCCAGTTTCTGTACCCGCAACAAATAATTTACGATTATCATCTGTACCTACATATCCCTTTAGCCGAGAAAAGTCAGAAACATATACTAAACCAAATGGCATATTTTTCATCATTTTCTGATTGGTTAAATTCTCTCTTACATCATCAGTCTTAATCAAAACTAATCCATGCAAATTCTCATCGTAAAGGAAAAGTCCTGTATCCATTGCAGCATATACTTTTATAGTTTGTGAATTTCTGCCGGATGGTACTGTTCTCCGACTTTTACTTTTTTTTGTTTCTTCCATGGTTTTACCACAAGCGACCCATAAAATATTAGAAATATCCTGTAGAGATAATGAATCCTCTTTCCACTTTCGTTTTGTACGCCGTTTTTCTATTGCTTTCATCAATGGAAATGCCAATTCTTTTTGAGGTTCTGGAAGTTGTACAAAATCAGTCATATTTTAATAAGTATTTTGATACAAAGCTAAATCGCTTTAAAAAGATAATAACTACTAATCAAGTCCTTTTTTATACAATTTTTAAAATAATACTGATTTGTAGTTAGTTGGTGAGTTGAATTAAGCTTGGGTGCAATGGAGAACCGTAAGAATACTGGCCGATTTCTAACCCAACAAGATTATCAAACTTAAATAGCCGGATCAATAGTTCTGGCGAGGTATAGATACGAAATGAAACTTCAAATGCCAGTGACTGCCCTATAAACTATATATTTTATTGGCACTAGTTTTTAATCATTTGTAGTTAATTTTTTTCTAGGTCTTCAATACTAGGTAACTGATTTTTAAAATCATCAGGTATTGCATCTGTTAGTGAATAGAACTTATTCCATTGTCTTATTGCATATAAGTTTCTTCTTGAAGAGCCTTTAATATCTGGAAATTCAGACTTTAGTTCTATAGTAGTTTGTTCAATGAGATTGCTTCCCCAAGAAAAGTTGATTTGACGTTCAGTAATATATTTGCCTATTTCCCAATAGAGTTCGATGAGTTGAAGATTAACACTTTATGCTACCATAGTTCTAGCCGAATGAATCTTAGTTTTAAGATTACTCAACTGGATATTAAACACTTGTTTATCTAACTTATCTGCCATTGAGCAAATATAATCATCTTTTTATAGCTTATGAATTACTCATTTTCTTATTGCAGTAATTTAGCGCTAGCAGTTGGCTAGATGAAGCATATAGCGATTTAATGAACCAATCCTTTAAAAAATCCAATGGAGTCAAAGCTTTTTATTGTATTTGTTACTTTTTATTCCCCAAATGGAATAAAAAGGTTTGACGGAACTTATTTCGCCATAAGGCTTTACAAAATCAAACCGACCCTTATTATTTATTCCAATTTGTTGAACATCGTTATTTTTTCTTCAGATATTTCCATTCTTTTTCACAGTCATAACAAGTATAATTACGCTTAAAATTGGAAAAAATGCTCCCATCAGAAAATATAGCAATATCATTAAGGGATTAATCTCTTTTTTCTTGTAAACATTATCTGATTCACAAAATGGGCAAGTTGATATATCAGTATTATCTTTTAATTCAATTATTTCAACCTTTCTTTGGCGTACTTCTTTCGAATCCTGGATATAACCACCTTCTTTAAGTATCAAAGTAGCTGCAATTAAATCTTTTTTCCTCACGTCTAGTTTGACACCACCAATTGCATTTGAATAAACATAATTGGATTGTGTGCCAAATAGCTTACAACTATTAATCCCCCTATTATAAATATGATAAAAGTTGCCAAGTAGTAGTTTTTCGGTATAATTGGTCATAGGCCTAAATATGTACCTATAAAAAAAGCATCCTAACTAAACAGCTCCCCATACCCTACTTTAAAATTCTGCTCACTCACATATTCTGCAGCCAAAGCCTTTGCTCCTTGGCTCAAGTCCTGGTAATCTGCTTTATCATTAATTATATTTTGCACAACTCTCTCCCACTCATCCTTATCTGTTAAAGGAATACTCCAACCTGCATGCTTCTCTTCTAAATTTAACCAAGGCGTTTTATCCGATATAAGTACAGGAAGGCCATTGGCAAGCGCCTCAAATATGGCATGACCAAAGTTCTCCCCCAAGGTTGGTAATACAAAATAATGGTATTGTTTTAGGGTCTCTGCTACCTTATGTGGCTCTATACTGCCTTTATAATTAACTGTAACATTAGGTGCTACTTTTTTAATCTCCTCCTTACATTGTTGCCAATAGTCGGCATCCTTTATAGGTCCATAGATATCGTATATAATGGTTTTATTCGCTTTAACACGCTGCAATAAATCAATAAAATAAATATGATTCTTCTTTTCGGCCACCAAAGAAATGGTGGTAAAACGAATAGTATCGCTTGGACTTTTCTTTGCCGACTCTTCTGCAACCAATGACGGTATATTGCCCACCTCTATTATATTTGAGGTATGTGGAATATTAAGTTGAATGTCCTCTAGCTCCTGCTTATCTGTAGCCTGCCAATATATATTTTTAGCTTTAAGAAGACTTGTTTTCATTAATCCTAAAAACAATCTCTTTTTGGTGGCCTTCAACTGTAGCGCTCCTGCCTGAAGCATACCCCTAGGTGCCACAATTACCCTACGTTGCTGCTTATTTCCCAAAAACAAATTCCATTTTAAAGGATAAATCGTAAATGCCAAAGAAAACATACTGTTTATGTAAATGCTATTGGGCTGAATACTTTTGATGGTACTACCCACCTCAAAAAAAGAAGGACTTGAGCTATAATACACCTTAGTGTGTGCATTGTGTTCGACCCACTGGTTATTGGCAACTGTTAGCTCTGTGCCGTCATGATCCTTATTACCTGTATATATATAAAATTGGTAATCCTTATCTAAATACTCAGCCATATTGGCTACCGACCTTATAGGTCCTCCTGCCTTATAAGCCGGCAAAAACCAATCTATAAAAATGAGGATTTTCTTCTTAGTAGTCATGCAGCAAAGATATTATTTTAGATTAGAGATAGTAACTTATGGAAGTTAGAGTTTTTTAAATAGTATCAAGTATCAAGTATCAAGTATCAAGTATCAAGATAAAAGTTTAAGCCTGAAATAACCAATCACCCATAGTAAAAGGGGATTATTTAGAGTTGTAAAGCACTAGTGCCTTAATACTTACATCAAAAAAAATCAATCCCCCTATCTTTCACCTTAATTTTGAATAAGTCTTAATATAATCCCACTTTGGCAAGGGGGAAGTAGCATAATGTAATTGATCATTTATAAGCCTAAATGCTGCCCATCATTCTGAGAAACTAAAGAATCTCAAGGGAAGCTGTAAATCACTGCAGGTTATTAAATTATCTAAACGGTTTTAATACTGCCAATTATCATAGTAGCTAAAACCTAAAATCCTTTCCTCCTCTTCCACCTAAAAAAAGTACCACACTGTTAAAAAAAGTAAAAATACTGATATTTGATAGCTTTAAAAGGGCTTGGTAATAACGATTTGTTATTTTTGTTAATGAAAATATATATTTACACATGGCTAATAATCGTGAAATAATCCTGGTTAATATATCAGGAGAAGATAAACCCGGCTTAACCTCTTCATTAACAGAAATATTATCAAACTATAATGTTCAAATATTAGATATTGGACAGGCCGTAATACATGATGACTTAGGACTAGGTATTTTATTTGAGGTACCACAGGCCTACGAGTCAGCACCTATATTGAAAGACTTATTATTTAAATCTTACGAAATAGGCGTTAAAATTAAATTTACGCCTATTAGCGAAGCGCGTTATAGCGAATGGGTTGGACACCAAGGTAAAGAGCGTTATATCATTACCTTATTGGCGCGCAAAATCACTGCCGAGCACTTGGCTAAGGTAACGCGAATAATATCTTCGCAACAATTGAATATTGATACCATCTCTCGTTTATCTGGTAGAATTGACTTAAATGCTGAAGAAGAAAGCAACAAAGCTGTTGTTGAGTTTTTTGTTAGAGGTACACCTATTGACGCTGAAATAATGAAGAGCGACTTTATGGAGTTAAGTCGTAAAATTGGTATTGATATTGCTTTTCAAGAGGACAATATATTCCGCAGAAACCGCCGTTTGGTGTGCTTCGATATGGATTCTACACTAATACAGACTGAGGTAATTGATGAGTTGGCCGAGAGAGCTGGCGTAGGTGCTAAGGTTAAAAAGATTACTGAAGCAGCCATGCGTGGTGAGATCGACTTTAACGAGAGTTTCATCAAACGCGTATCACTATTAAAAGGTTTGGATGAAAAAGTGATGAAGGAAGTTGCTGAAAACTTACCTATTACTGAAGGTGCTGAACGCTTAATGAAAACCTTAAATACTTATGGCTATAAAACGGCTATTCTATCAGGAGGATTCAACTACTTTGGGAATTACTTGAAAGCAAAATTAGGTGTTGATTATGTGTTCTCTAATGAACTTGAAATAAAGAAAGGTAAACTAACGGGCAAGCATGTGGGCGACATTGTTGATGGAGCGCGTAAAGCTGAGTTATTACGTTTGTTAGCTTTTAAAGAAGATATTCACTTGGATCAGGTGATTGCTGTTGGCGATGGTTCAAACGACTTACCAATGCTTCAACTTGCAGGCTTAGGAATTGCTTTCCATGCTAAACCTAAAGTAAAAGCGGGGGCCGATAATTCAATTTCAACCATTGGCTTAGATGCAATATTATATATGCTAGGCTTTAGAGATAGAGAAATAAACTATTAGTATCTAATAGTTAGGTATTAGTTGTTAGAATTTAGCCCATTCAGTCTATTATATTGCTTTCCTAATAGATAAAGTGAAGCGTTCTAACAGCTAAATGGCCTGTAAATCAAATAACAATTAAAAAGGCTGCTCAATGAGCAGCCTTTGTTATACTATCTAAACTTAATAATCTTAGGTAGTTTGCCGTAGTTAATTTTATACTGATAAAATCCACATTCTAAGGCACCGTTAAATAATTTTACTTTATCTGAAACCTCAATACCTAAGTTATTCAAAGCTTTGGTATCTGAACTTAATAACCAGGCATCATAACCCAAGAATTCATCTTGCAATTGATTCCCGATCATTCTGTAAAAATCCTTAATATCCTTATCCTTCATCAAACGCTCACCATAAGGTGGATTTGTGATGATCATACCCTTAGGGCGTTCAAGCTCTAACTTCTCAAAAGCAGAAACTTTGAAGTTAATATCTCTATTAAAACGGAAACTCAATGCCGACTCACGGGCAATATCTAAGGCTCCCATATTTATATCACTTCCATAAATATGTAAGCGTGGATGCTCTACTTTCTCTTTTGCCTCTTCTACAATTTTATTCCATAGCTCTTTATTAAAGCTATTCCAGGTCATAAAGCCGAAGTTCTTTCTGTTTAATCCTGGGGCAAATTTCTTAGCAATCATAACAGCTTCCATCAAAATAGTACCTGAACCACACATTGGGTCAACCAATGGTATTTTAGGATTCCAACCTGATAGTAATACCATACCAGCTGCCAATACTTCGTTTAATGGTGCTTTGTGTCCTTGCACTCGGTAACCACGTTTGTGAAGCGAGTCACCCGAACTATCTAATGAAACAGTAGCTTTATCTTTAGCCATGTGAATGACCAAACGGATATCAGGATTCTCAACATCAACAGAAGGACGTATACCTGTTTTATCTCTAAACTGATCTACAATTGCATCTTTCATCTTTAAAGCTACAAATTGTGAGTGTGTAAAAATATCAGAGAATACAACCGGGTCAATGGCTAAAGTTTGTTTGTTAGTCATTAAAGTTGACCAATCAAACTTCTGAACCTCGTCATATAGTTCCTGATCATTCTTTGCTTTAAACTCAAAAAGAGGTTGGAGGATTCTGATTGCTGTACGTAGGTGCAAATTTGCTTTGTACATGACTTCTAAATCTCCTTCAAATTCAACAGCTCTATTCACTTTCTTGATATTTAGAGCGCCAATTTCATTAAGTTCATTAGCTAAAATCTCTTCTAGCCCATGAAATGTTTTTGCAATCAGTTTCAATATTTTATTTCTTTAGTTGATAATAGTGAAGAGAAACGTTCTTCTCTTATACAGTGCGAAGTTAATGCTATTTGAATTTTATACAAAGGAATTAAAACAAAAGTCAATTATGAATGCCGATTAATCTGCATACAAATAAATATTAGTCAAGATTGAGAACATAATATTTACACATTTCGACTAGTTACAACTTATATTTTTTACGAACACCTTAAAATACACCATCAGCAGCCCTATTCTGTAAATTTTGTCATTGTTTATAGTTATATTAAGTACTATTTTTGCAATCCACCAAACATTAAAATTATTGTGAGTAATAACAATTCAGATTCGATCTGGTATGCCCTATATACCAAATCGAGAGCAGAAAAAAAGGTTTCTGAAGACCTTAACAAGAAAGGAATACGAAACTATTTGCCTTTAAGAAAAGAATTACGCAAATGGAGCGACAGAAAAAAATGGGTTGAGACTCCCGCAATTAGTTCTTACATCTTTATAAATATTTCCCCGGAGCAGTACAACTGGGTTTTTGAAATAAATGGAGTTGTGGCCTATGTTGCACATAATGGCAAAGCAGTTACTATACCTGATAATCAGATTAAGGCCATGCAACAGACCATTGATAATAAGATTGCCTTTGATGTTGAATCTAACGCAATTACTAAAGGTAAGGAAATTACCATTAGCTCAGGTCCCCTCATTGGCGTAAAAGGCATTGTGAAGAAAGTGAAAGGAAACCGCAAGTTATATATTGATATTTCAAATATAGGCTACTCGCTTGTAATTGATATGGAAGATGTAGAAGTTGAGTAGACCTTAGTTAGCAGGTAGTTTGAAGGCTGCAGGCAGTAGTCGTTCAAGCAGCACAAACTCCATTAGTGAGTGACATTTAACAAAAAAAGCACTTATACCATCAAAAAAAAGTCCTCAAGCTATAATTTAGCTTGAGGACTTTTTCATTTAATATCTTATTATCGCGTCTAACGAGGATCTACATAAGTTAATTCAACTTCGTACATACGAGAGGTATAATCATTTAGTCCTACTAAGGTAGATGGCATAATTACGGTGCTTTTGCCATTTAAACGCATATTGGTTACAGCTGCAGCAACGCCTTCAGGAATACCTCTTTGAGCTAATGTACTTGTAGATTCTCCTATTGTAAAAACGGCAGGATCAGCAGATCCCCAATTACTAGAAAAACCACTAGCCACAGGCTGCTCTAAAGTATCTCTTAATATTCTGTACTCTACAAATCTATATCCCACTTCTTGACCTTGTACAGGTCTGTCGCCTGTACCTGTTTCCATTTCAAAGTACGCGATACCAGTCATATCGTTAACATTTAAAAAGTCAATAGTATCAACCGCTACCTTAGCCAAGTAATCGCGATTCCCTAATAAATCAGGATTATGATCTCCATCATCTACAAACTCAAGAAATTCCCCTAATAAGATAGATTCATTTTCAAGAAGCTGACGCGGGCTTTCAATTGTTGTGGTACTACAAGCTATGCTGCCCATTAAAAGGGTAAACAAAAGTAACTTGTTAATAATATTGTTATATCTGAACATATTCGTTTTTTATAATAATTGCAAAGAAAGTACTTTATTAATTTTTATCAAAAAAAAGTGATCTATTCTTTGAGTTCTAGCACTTCAACATGGTATATAATCGTTGCTCGCGGTGGTATTTCTTCATCATCTCCAACCAAGCCATGCGCCAAGTGCGGCGGCATAATAAATTGGGCTTTAGCTCCTTTACGCAACAACAAAACCCCTTCTTCTAGGCCAGATTCAACACCACCTTGTCCTACTTTAAATTCTTTATTTCCATCTTCTTTAGATGCATACACCTGAGTACCATCGAGCAAAGACACATCATACGACAAACGTATAACATTTCCCTTTTTCACCAAAGCACCATTTCCTTCATTATCAATTTTATACCATAAACCAGTTTGTGTTTCAGTAAAGTCAAGCTCGTGCCTTTCTAAATAGCTCTTAATAGCAGCAGCATCCTGCCCCACCATATATCGATTAGCCGATATTAAATCTTCGGTAGTAATCCTTTGTTTTTTAGCACGTTCCTTTTTCTGCGTTTTACACGATGTAAATACAAGCAATAGTAAAAAGGGAACGATCAGTGATTTTAGCATATCGATATTTTTGGTTTAATTAAACTATAGATGATTCGATTTGTGATTATAGACACTGCTTATTCAAGCTATTTAGTTAGATAGCATATTAAGAAGTAAAATAAGCTATAAAGCATTACACGTTTTACCTCTGCTATTTACTAAAAACTACTGACTAAACTACACAAGCACCTATGCTTTTATAAAATCTTGATAAAACTTAGGGAATTCAGAGAGAAAACGTTTTAACGAGCCCTCCATATCAAAATCAGACCTACCCCCTGCTGCATTTCTATGTCCTCCTCCATTAAAAAATAGTTCAGAGAACTTATTTACCGGGAAATCGCCTTGCGAGCGGAAAGAACATTTTATTTGTTCATCCTTCTCCATAAAAAAGGCCGAAGCATTAATCCCTTCAATACTCAATGGATAGTTTACAAATCCTTCGGTATCTCCTGGTCGAAAATTATATTTTTCTAACTCTTCTTTAGTTAACCATAAATAGGCCACTTTGCACTCAGGTATTAGGGTGACCTTTTCACTCAATACATAACCCAGTAATCTCATCCTGTTAAAGGAATTACTCTGAAATAATAATTGGTGCACCTTATCTTTATCAATACCAATCTCTATCAAATCGGCAACGGTCCTATAGGTGTCTGGGTTAGAGGAATTGTAGTTTAACGAACCAGTATCCGTCATTATCCCCGTATAAAAGCACTCCGCAGCATCAGAGTCTATATATTGACTCCAGCCTGATAATTTAAGCACATTACAGGCCAATTCGCATGTGGAAGATGCGGCCGTTACACTTATCATCACATCAGCAATTTCATCGGGATAAGGGTGATGGTCAATCATAACTGAGGGTAGTTGAAGATTAGCGATAAAGCCTTCCATTGTTTCCCCAACCCTTTTATAGGCGTTAAAATCTAAATAAATAAGCAAATCTGATTCTGTTATTGTAGACTTTGCCTGATCTTCATTTTCTTCAAATACTACAATTTCATCTACACCATTAAGCCACGATAAAAACTTAGGAAAGGCCGTTGGTACAATAACTGAAGGCTTCTTACCTAAATTTTTCAAGGCATGCATTAATCCTAATGCCGATCCCATTGCATCACCATCAGGATTTAGGTGAGGAACTATACTAATTGTATTTGCGGCTTCTATTTTAGTTTTAAAAGCACTGATCAATTTCTCCGATACCATATTTTAAACTTTGGACTTGCAAAGATATTCTATTTTATAAATTCTACTTAAGAATACTTCAATTAGCTTATTCTTTTTATTTTTTATGAAAACTTATGTTTGAGATCAGCTAAAATATCACTATTATGTAGTCTCGTTTTATGCTACTCACAATAGCGATCACTCAAATATTGATGAGTTAAATCATAATAACAAACGAAAACCTTTTCAGATACCTAATAGTTACTAAAGGAGATTTATTAAATACTAAAAAAACAATATATGGCTGCTGATAAAACATTAACTATTATTAAACCCTACGCTGTTAAAAAGAGAAACTTAGGAGCTATTTTGGCTAAAATTGAAGAATCGGGTTTTCGATTCTGTGCCATAAAAACACTGCAATTGAATAAGCAGGATGCTGAAGCGTTTTATATAGAACACAAAGATCGTCCTTTTTATGATGAACTTACCGATTTTATGTCATCAGGGCCAGTAACTGCCGCGATACTTGAAAAGGAAAATGCCGTTGAAGACTTTAGGTTTTTAATTGGTGCTACCGACCCTTCTGAAGCCAAAGAAGGTACCATACGTAAAATGTTTGCTACTGATAAGGCACATAATGCAATTCATGGTTCTGATAGTGATGAAAGTGCAGAACGCGAGTGCGATTTTTTCTTTAGTAAAAGAGAACGATTGTAGATATAGTCAGTAGAGGTTTAGCTATTAGTCGGTAGTGATTCTATTTAAAAAGTATCAAATACTGACTACTAACTGAAAACTCGAAACTGCTGAGCTATTGAATTACCACATCCATTACAATATGATGCCCTACATGATTATTTAGGGCATCTGCTATTTTTGAGCGTATCATCATTAGCTCATTGCGCATTACACTTGAGTTAATTTTAACATACAGAATACCATTATTAATACTCACATGCGTAGTAGCACGTGCTACTGTTTTACCAATAACTGCCTCCCAAGAATTTACCACTCTGTTTTCAATCAATCCCTGATCAAGGTGTTCCTCGTGTAAAAACTGCTTAATAATATCGCGTATGGGTTGCGCTTCTTTCTTCTTCATATGGTATATATAATGTATTGATTCAACAATACTTCTTAATTCAATTATTTAAATGCTAATTGCGGCTCACAAAATTCACTAGACTATGGTCGACTTACTGCTGATGAACTGCTACTTCGCCTTCTGATACCGTAAACACTCTACTCTCTTTGTTCAGCTGTTTTAATATAGGCTCTATCCTATTTAGCTGAGTATCTGTAATAAAAATTTGCTTAAAATGATCTCCTCCCACCAATTCTATTAATCGGTCGCCACGCTCTGAGTCTAACTTATCAAAAATATCATCCAACAACAAAAGTGGCTTTACCTTTTTATGATCGGATAAAAAACGGAACTGTCCCAATTTAAGTGCAATTAAAAAGGTTTTTCGTTGACCTTGCGATCCAACTTTCTTAATAGCGTAATCATCTATTTTAAACACTACATCATCGCGATGTATTCCTTTGCTGGTATAACCTAAAATTAAATCCTTCTGCCTACTCTCTTTCAAATCCTCCTCAAAAGTATCACTTTTTAAATGCGACTTGTAATTAAAGCTAACAATCTCTTTATTGCTAGATATGTATTGATAATACTCTTGAAATATAGGGTTTAAATCGTTTAAGAAATCCTGGCGTGCCTTTACAATTTTATAAGCTAGGTGCATCATCTGATAATCCCAAACATCTAACATAGAATGTACCTCATCACTTAAGTGCGTTTTCGACTTCAGAAAAGAGTTACGCTGTGCCAATAGCTTATTATAGTTAATTAAATAATCTAAATACGATTTATCGTACTGAGAAATAACAGTATCCAGATACTTTCGTCGAGCCTCTCCTCCCTCAGTAATCAGCGATTCATCCTGCGGAGCAATCATTACTAAAGGTAATAAGCCAATGTGATTAGATAGTTTGGTGTATTCTTTTTTATTTCGCTTAAACTGTTTCTTCTGGCCCTTTTTAATACCACAATACACATGCTCCTCCTGATGGTTTATTTCATATGAAGCTTGCACTACGAAGAAATCCCCCTCATGCTTTATATTCTGGCTATCGGCCGGATTAAAATAACTTTTACAAAACGACATATAATATATAGCATCCAACAAATTGGTTTTACCTGCTCCATTATGTCCAACAAAACAATTGATCCCCTCAACTAAATCGAGCTGAGCCAATGAGATATTTTTGAAATTGATAAGATGGAGATTCTTTAAATACATAATTATACCTGTTTTGCGTTGGCAAAATTAATTAAACATTAATGATATTAAGGCTGCCAAATAAAATAGATTTAACTTTTTGATGGATGAAAAGAGCATAGTTTGCTACCATACTAAAATACAGTTCATTATAATGTTGTTTAAATTTTAAAGAGCGCTAAATAATTTAAATCCCAGAGTTCGGTGATATAAAAGCGTTTTATAACACATATCTGTAATCACTAGATTTAAAAGAATTCTCTATTTTAGCCAAAATAAGTCGAAATAATTACGATGTCTTATTTTGATTTTTTAGTAAAAGAATTACATTTGCGAATCAATAATAATAAAGAATTCATGTCGAAAGAAAAAGAATACGCTACGGAAGCAAGCATGGAGAATGTGGAACATGCTTTAAGTACAACGGAACAATTTATTGAAGACAACCAAAAAACCCTTACTATAATAATGTTTGCTATTATTATAGTAGTTGGAGGTTACTGGGCAACAAAGAAGTTATATATTCAACCGCAAGAAAATGAAGCACAAAACGCAATGTTTTTTGCTCAAAACTATTTTGAGAAAGATAGTTTCAACCTAGCTTTAAATGGCGATGGAATGAACCAAGGTTTTTTAGATATAGCTGAAGGATACTCTTTAACTAAGTCTTCAAAACTAGCTAAATACTACGCTGGTGTTTCTTACCTTAACCTAGGTAATTTTGACGAGGCTATTGATTATTTAGAAGGTTTCTCGTGCGGAGATGAAGTAATTAACGCAATGGGTAAAGGTGCTTTAGCAGATGCTTATCTTGAAAAAGGAAACACATCTAAAGCAATTAGCAACTACAGCAGTGCTGCAAAAATTGGAAATGCTGTTGTGGCTCCAGCTTACTTGTTAAAACTAGGATTAGTTTACGAGGATGCTAAAGAATACAACAAAGCTCTTGAGGCCTACACTAGAATCAAAACTGATTTTAAAGCTAGCGCTGAAGCAAGAAGCATTGATAAATATATTACTAGAGCTGATTTACTAAGCAAAAAGTAATTTATTACATAAAAGATATTAGAAAGAGCTTGCCAATATTGGTAAGCTCTTTTATTTTTGTAGCAAAATAAAAAGCAATATGGCAACTAGTTTAAAAAACTTATCGGACTACGATAAAAGCAAAATGCCTTCGGCTGCTAACATGAAATTTGGGATTGTTGTATCTGAATGGAACGAAGAAATCACTGAAGCCTTATATGAAGGCGCATATAATACTTTAATTGAGAATGGAGCTAAGGCTGATAACATTGTAAAAAAGTACGTTCCCGGAACGTTTGAGCTTACAATGGGCGGTAAACTATTAGCTGAAAATACCGATGTGGATGCTGTAATTTGCTTGGGTTGTGTAATACAAGGAGACACGCCTCATTTCGATTTTGTATGTAATGGCGTTACCCAAGGTATTACTCAATTAAATTTAGATTATAATATACCTTTTATTTTTGGTGTAATCACAACTCTTAACATGCAGCAAGCCAAGGACAGAGCAGGTGGAGTGCACGGAAACAAAGGGGATGAAGGGGCAATTACCGCAATAAAAATGGTGGAAATGGCTTGCAGTTTGAAAAAGTAATTTCTATATTTGCACCCGCTTTAGGGCAGATACCAAAGCGGCCAACTGGGACGGACTGTAACTCCGTTGTCTTTCGACTTCGCAGGTTCGAATCCTGCTCTGCCCACACTAAAGTAATAATGTTGCCAATGTAGCTCAGCTGGCTAGAGCAGCTGATTTGTAATCAGCAGGTCGTGGGTTCGAGTCCCTCCATTGGCTCCAGAAAATATTGAATTGCGAAAGTAGCTCAGCTGATAGAGCATTAGCCTTCCAAGCTAAGGGTCGCGGGTTTGATCCCCGTCTTTCGCTCAAATAAAAGCCAATTGAAGATTTTTCAATTGGCTTTTTTATTTCCCACATTTTGGCGCAAAAAATATGCCTTGCATCACCAATAGACACAAGGCATTATTTAAAAGCATTTGCTATTCTATTTAAACTATTTTCTTACTTCTGGAGTATTATCAAATTCAAACTTAATATCATCAATATAAAAGAGGTTATTGATGCCTGATACATGCTGATTACTTACTTGGATTCTTAAGCGATCTCCATCCTTAATATTGGTATCTGAAGCCTCATTTCTTTTAAAGTTCTTTTTTAGGGTAAGCCATTTCCCCTTTTTTACCTTACTGATGTCGAAGTCGAGCTTCAGCCATGGTTTATCAAGAATAAAAGATATCTGATCTACATTGGTATCCTCATCAATCCATATTTTAAAGGATAAGGTATTAGCACCGGCAGGCAAGTTCAAAGATCCTGCTGGCGAAGAAATGGTTTGATTTTTTGGAGCCTCCTTTGTTTGTAAATAGCGCAAACTTAATTCACCACTTGCCACCTTATCGTTTTTCATACGCCAAGAGCTTGCACTTGGCGCCCACCAATTGGCACTGCGCCCACTGTAATAAAAAGGGCCTTCAAAGCCTAATGCATCAAAATAAGGACCATTCAATTCCTTTTGCCATACTCTTACATAGTCAATTTTATACTCTCCTACATTATCAGCTAAATCTTGCATTGTTGGTAAACCGTACCACTCAAAAACTTCGGAATCAATCCAAAGCTCTTGGGCTGCATTATGGCGCCATTGATCTTTAGCCTCTAGCTCTTCTCGTGTAGCACTCTTTAATAATTCGCCATTAAAGTAAATATTGAAATAATCTTTATCCCATTCAAAACCGTATACATAATAATCTTGAGCAACCCTTACATCAAGTAGTTCTTCATTTTTCCATTGTTTATGGTCTTTTGCTTTATCAGGATCCCAACTAATTAAATTTGTACGATACTTACGTTCTAAGGTCTCCGGCTTGTTTTTAGGATTTCCGATAGGTCGCTTGCCATAATTTTCTGTCATATCAATCTCCGACTGATATCCAGTGGTCCAAAATGCACAAGTAACGGGTGCATCTGCAGCTTTACAGCGAATTTCCATATAGCCATACTTGAAGAAACGCTCACTCATGATACAGGCTTGCGTTATATTCTCGTATTTAACAACCTTGCCATCCTCGTTTTTATGCGAACTTGCTGCAAAATCAAAATCAGGCTCCCATTGAGAAGTTAGTATCAACTCACCACCTTCGACTCTCACATTATGCGGGGCAAACTGAGCAGGAGCTCTCCCCTTCCACTTGGCACGATAATCTCCATTTTCGCCTAATATCCACCATTTAGTCTTGTCAAGCTCTGTGCCATTAAATTCGTCACTAACATACTTATTTAACTGCCAACCACCTTCGTTATTTGGGTCGGATGCGGGGAATGGCTGTGCTCCGATCACACTACTGATTAAAATAAAGCCTAGAATAAGGGTACTTATCCTAGAATAAAAATATGCGTTTATCATTGAAATATTATTTTACTATTAATACTGCAACGAAAGTAATTTGATCTGTACTGGTATATGTAAATCTATATACATTTGATATAAGTATGGGTTCATACGGAATTACAATCTCTTAACTTCCTACAAAACAACAATATTTATGAAGTCTTATTACTCATCACCTTTATATCTTTTACTGAAATTACTTGGAGTATCGGTATCAAAATGTGCCTTAAAGAATTTTGCATATTCCTCCTTAACAGAACCTACATCCCAACCTAAATCTTTATCCTTGGCGTCATTCTCCATATCCTCAAGCATCATTCTTTCTAACTCTTCAATATTTCGTTTACCACCTCTCAAGAAACTACCGTCCTCGTGCTTTTGCGATGAGAGCTCTCTTAACAAACGTTCATCATGACGCTTAAACTTTTTAACGGCACGCTCAACCTGATAGGCTCTAAAACCCGAACATGCTAATGCATCAGCAGCCATGCGTAAGGAACTCTCGAGATACTCGCGGTATATATTGGTAATGCCAGCATCTATTAAATCAGAGTAATTTGACCATGAACGGGCACGCGATATAATCTTTAAATGTGGAAAATGCTCTTTGGCTGTTTTTACAATTTCAATGGCTTTTTCAGGCACATCAACCGTAACAATTAATAATTTGGCATCCTCCGCTCCTGCAGCATGCAATAAATCGTGGCGAGAGGCATCTCCGTAAAAAACCTTAAAACCAAGTTTTCGTAATAAATCTACGTTATTAGGATCAATATCAAGGTAAGTAGCTTGTTGTCCGTTTGCCTGTAAAAAACGCCCTATCATTGATCCATATCGACCAAAGCCTGCGATAATAATGTTATTCTGTACATCTACCACATCGGCTTCTCTATCATCTTCCTCTTTGGTACCGAAATTAGGCTGAATAAACTTTTCGTTAACCATCATTAATAACGGTGTTAAGGCCATGGAAATAGCTACTGCTGCAATAAGAGGATCTGCTGTTGCTGCATCCATAACTCCATTCTGTAGTCCGAAAGAAACCAATACAAAAGCAAACTCACCCCCTTGTGCCAAGCCAAAAGAAAACAGCATATTATTATCCATGCGCATGCCAAAAACCTTTCCGATAACGAATAAAACAATCAGCTTTATAAGTATTAAACCGAATACTAACATGGCAATAGTAGCTGGACTACTACCTATTAACTTGAAATCGATGGATGCCCCCACTGCAATGAAAAATAAACCCAATAATAAACCTTTAAAGGGTTCAATGTCCGTTTCGAGCTGATGGCGGTATTCACTCTGTGCCAAAACCACGCCGGCTAAAAAGGTTCCCAAAGCAGGACTTAAGCCCATTTGCGTCATCAGTAATGTGATACCAATAACCAAGAGCAAGGCTGCTACAGTAAATAATTCGCGCAAACGTGTTTGAGCTATTAATCTAAAGGCAGGACCTATTAGATATTTACCGCCAAATATAATAGACGCAATACCTCCGAGCATTACAAGTGTTCTCCATATTATAGGTAATGAATTTAACCACAACTCTTCGTGGTGGCCACTATCAATATGTTGTAATTCGAAAACAGCTAGCATTGGAAAGAATGCCAAAATAGGAATTACAGCTATATCTTGAAATAACAATACAGAGAAAGCATTCTGGCCTCCTTCTGTTTTCATCAATCCTTTTTCGTTGAGGGTTTGAATTACAATGGCGGTGGACGATAAGGCCAATGTTAAACCTACCGCCAAAGCTGTTTGCCATGCTAAATCGGTAAACATTAAGGCAACAGCACTTATAATAATGGCGGTAATGCCCACTTGCATACCACCAAGCCCTAGTATAGATTTACGAAGCTTCCATAATAAGGAAGGTTGTAACTCCAAACCCACTAGAAAGAGCATCATTACAACACCAAACTCGGCAAAATGCATAATATCTTGTCCTTCCTCTCCCACAAAACCGAGCACAAAAGGACCAATTAAAACTCCGGCAATCAAATAGCCTAACACAGAACCTAAGCCTAACTTTTTAGCTAACGGAACTGCCACAACTGCAGCACCTAAATATATAAATGCTTGATAAAAAAAATCGCCTTCCATATTATTTCATTTTGTGGGTGATGTAATCGTTTAAGTCTTCATATTCAAGCGCTGCCTCTACTTCAAATTCATCCTCTGCCAATTGGCGTAATAACTCAGAGTATATTCGCTTTTGCTTCATTACTTCGGGCAGTTCTATGGCATGGGTACCGTACACAATAAACGGTGGTAGTGTAATCATTTTACAAAGCATTGCGGATTGCAGTAAGGGTGCAATTAGCTGCTGTATGGTGTAGCCATTAAAACTATCGTTGGTATAGCTCGCCTTGGGACCTCCTGCTGTTATGGCTGTAAAAAATAATTTACCCTTTAGCATATTTCCTTTGCTACCAAATGCCCAACCGTGGGTAAGTACTAAATCTTGCCATTCCTTTAACAAGGCTGGGTTACTGTACCAAAAAAATGGATAATGAAATATAACACAATCGTGTTGTGACAGCAGTTCTTGCTCGCGCTCTATGTCTATATCAAAATCGGGATAAGCTTGATATAAATCGTGAAATGTAACAGAGTCAGTAGCTGATAATCCATCTACCATTACCTTATTTACATTGGATTTATGAAATGCAGGATGTGCAAATAATATGAGTACTTTCATTATTAAAATCTTTTGTAAGGGATGAAACCAAAAATACTGCGAATAAAATAATCTACTTATTTATAGAATAAGCTATAATAAGCATTATTAAAATTGGTACTATAATGATTCTAACACTACTAAGGTTTATATTGTTTTGTAATAAAAAACCAAAAGCGCCATTAAGACAGAATCTTAATCGCGCTTTTGATTGCTTAAATCGTAAAGTAAACTAATGCGCACACTCTTCGCTGTGTGGCGGACAAATAGACCAATTGCCTTTGTCGCCATTAATCCATTTGGTTAAGGCCTGTTTTGCATCGCCCGCATAACCAATAAAAACTTCAATATTCTCAGCCTTTACTTTGTTTACAGCACCTTGCCCCATGCCACCAGCAAGTAATACAGTAACCCCGGCTTTCGCTAAATCGATGGCTAAATCTGATTTACATCCGCAGCTTTCGGGTGATCCGAAATTTTCTTCGGCAATAATTTTTCTATCTTCAGATAGCGTATAGATTGTAAATTTTTCACAGTGACCAAAATGGTCATCAACGTTTGTTCCCTTAGTGGGAATGGCTACTTTTTGCATAGTTGTTTATTAATTTAGGAGTGGTAAAGGTAATCTTTTTAGCTTATTAAGTATACTGTGGCTATTTGATAGTTATGCTTGACTGTTTTATTATTAAACCACAAAAAAGGGTATAAAAAAACCGCGAACTAATATAGTTTATTAGTACGCGGTTCAAATAATATTATTCTACACAATTGAATTATCTAAAAATAATCATCTCCAATGTGCTTTCTTTGCTTTTTCATTTTCTTACTGTTGAACGAGTAACTAACTCCTAACTCAACAATCTGTCCTTCGTAATCATAGACATAGTCGCGACGTAATAATATCTGATCACCTTCGTAAGCTGCAGTATAACCACCGGCCTGATTGGTCCCCAAAACATCTAACATTTTTGCAGAAAAGGTCCAACCCTCAAGTGTTTTAGGAGCGTATAATACAGCGGCATTTAACATTTCGAACTGTATGCTTTCTCCCTGTGGTGTAACTGATGCCGATTTAATAGAATAATCAACAGTTAGCTTCAATGGTTTTGAAATCATCCATGATGCATTGGTTTTCACATTCCAATTGGTACTTCTACTATTGCGACTTTCACCTAATAACTCGTCATCAGCAATAACCCTAAAATCGTACACTGCTCCACCTGCAAATAATTTCACCTTGTTAAACAAGTCGAAGTTAAAACCGGCTTCAACACCTAAAGCAGTTTGGTTACCGGCATTGGTATAACTACGCAACAAAACTCCACCTGGGTTACCCATATCGTAGGCCACTCGGTTTACACGGTAAATGGCATCATTAACTCCTCGGTAAAAACCAGTAATTGTCATATCGCTTTTAGCAAACCTACGGTTATAATTAACTTCAGTGTTAATGATATACTCTGGTTTTAATAAAGGATCTCCCATCTCATAAATCTCCTGATGACGGCGGTATAAGAATGGCGCCATATCTTTGGCTGGCGGTCGATTGATACGTCGGCTGGCTGCTAACGAAATACTATTTGCGTCATTCATTTGGTACTCTGCATGTAAGGTTGGGAATAAATCGAACTTACGTTGCTCAAAATCTGTTTGGTCAAAGTCACGACCATCTCCCACCTCTTCAAAGTATCCATATACATACTCAAAATATTCGGTACTTGCTACATTCATCAGCTGATCCATATACTCAGCACGCAAGCCAACTACATAGTTTAGCTTTCCGGCTTTTCCGGCATAATCAATATATCCGGCATAAATATCGCGCTTTAAATCAATGTTGTTATCGTAGCTTTCAGGCTCGCCCCAATACTCGTTTCCAACAATAGTATCATACTCAAACACGCCTTCTAAACGCACCCATTGTGGCTGAACTCCAACATTCATAGTATTTCCATTATCAAATGCATGCTCAAAATTCAAGTTTAAACGATAGGCATCTAATGGAGTATCATCGCTCTGGAAAGAGTGAAAATCTGGTTTATCATCGTAATAATAACGATCACCATCATAAGCAAACTCTTTATTATCGATGGTTTGTTGTAATTCAGAGGTCTCGTAAATAAAAGATGAACTGAATTTTGACTTCTCGCTAAACTTATAGTTATAATCTAAGCCTAGGTTACTAAACCAACCATCTCTATGAATATCATTAGGGTTATAAATTTGCTGTAAAGTTTCGGGATAAGGCTCTCCATTAGGAGAATCGGCAAAATAGGCATCGTAAACATAGTTTGCAGTACGACCACTGGTACGTTGCGAATATTGATAACTGACAGCAATATCCGATTTCTCGTTAAACTGATAATTAATACCAAAACTTCCCATAATATTTGTGTACCACTTAGGGCGCGAACCTTCACCATCTAATACATAATAGCTCCCCGGATATCCGCTCACAGATTCCTCTGGATGCTGATAAATGTAAGGATCGATAATACCTACCCCTTTATTATTGCGCGATTGCATTGAAAAGGCTCCAGTGATGGATAGCTTGTCTTTATTATACATTAGGTTAAGGCTGGCATTGAATCTATCGTTATCAAGCTTTTGATTACTATAAACATCTCTACCGTTACTCCAAGGCGTACCACCAACCATACCGTTGGCAACCACCGAAAGTCCATCAGCGGCACCTCTTTGCGTAGTAATATTTATTATTCCACCTTTTCCCTGAGCATCATAACGTGCGCCTGGCACTGTTATAATTTCAACATTCTCAATTTGTTCTGCTGGCATTTGAGCTAAAATATCACTTGCACTGGTTTGTGTTGGCTTACCATTTATATATACCATAAAATCGGTAGCGCCACGCACAGCAACTTCGCCATCTGGACTAACCGATACTGCAGGTAACTTATCTAAAATATCAGTAGCAGTACCCCCTTTTGCGGTTGCAAAATCATCGGCACTATACACTTTACGGTCTATTTTTGAAGTCACCGTTTTTTTCATTGCAGTAACCTCAACACCTTCAATCTCGATATTATTAGGTGCAAGTGCTATTTCTCCCACGTTAACATCACCTTGCTTAACAACAATATCCTTCACAACTGTTGTTTCGTATCCCATAAAAGAAACTTCTAGTCGATAGGTACCCGCTTTTACTTTTTCGATAATAAAGTTACCATCAATATCAGATGATGCACCTTTCTCTGGAGCAGTGCCGTCTGATAAATACAAAGCAACCCCTGCATACGGAATACTTTCATTTGTTTGCTTATCTATAATAAGGCCTCTAATATCTCCTTTTTGGGCAAAAATTGACATTGAGATAAAAACCATCATTAATGGTAATAAAATTTTGTTCATTTCGTTTTTTTTTGATTATTCCTGTTAGGCAAATGTATTGTAACGCCCTACGTAATTCTTGTACTATTTAACCTAGTTTGGGTACATTTGTTCTTCAGCTTTAAATATTCTCTAAAGTTTATCTCTAAACTGACCTGGTGTCAGATTTGTTTTTCCCTTAAAGAATTTTGCAAAGTGCGATGGATCGTTAAAATTTAAATGATAAGCTATTTCTGATATTGAATTATTAGAATGTTTCAATAAACGTTTACTCTCAACTATAATTCTCTCACTAATTAAAGACGAGGCGGATCGTCCGATTTCTTTTTTACAGGTGCTATTTAATACGCGCTTTGAAACGCTGAGTTTATCAGCATAAAACTCTAGGTTCTTTTCCTCTATATAATGCTCTTCTATGAGTTGACGATATTTGAATAGAGTTGGGTTTACCTCTGTTTGAACATTGCCTTTAGGTATAGGAAAGTGACTCATCTTTAAGAGAAGAATAATTAAATAATGACGTAAAATATCCAAATCAGGATAATCGCGTTCATATTCTTCGCGCATCAACTTAAAATCACTTTCAATGCTTATATTCTTTTGGCGTAGATTGTATTTAGTACTTAACTTTGAAAATATCAATTTAATATCAGGATAGGCACTTAAAAACTCCTCTTTAAAAATACAAACATAACCCTTCGGTATTTTTGAAAACTCCCAACAATGAACATGGCCGGGGTTCATATAAAATAATAAGGGAGGCTCAACGGAATAGTTGTGTTCATCTATAATATGTACTCCTGCTCCTTCTGATAAGAATATGATTTCGAAATACCCCTCGTGTTTATGTGGTTTAGTAGGCTTAATTATCTCCTTCATCCTACTAATTTTAAAGAATTTATTGATTTCTATTTTACGGTTAACTTTTATTTCTTCCATCTAGGTGTGTTTTATTTCTAATGCAAAACTAGGCAAACACAAAAATATGTGATTGTAATATTATACATATGTTGTGTTTGCATGTAAAAAAAGGGGACTAATATTGTATTTCGGTATACAATTGCACCTTTTATGTACTTCACGGTATATTAAATTGTAGTACAAAATATTATACATAAGCTCTATTTGTAAAAAGAAACGGGATACAATACAGAAATAGTATATTATTAACTACATTTGCGCCCTAATTTTGGATACCCCCTTATCAAGAAATAAAATAAATTATAATATGAGATTTTTAGAAAACTTAGCTACTAAAGCTAATGTGAAAAATGAGGTACTTGCTGGAATTACCGTTTCATTAGCCATGATTCCTGAAGTTGTAGCATTTGCCTTTGTTGCCAGGATTGATCCATTAGTGGCACTATCGGGTGCATTTATTATTGGTTTAATATCAGCGCTATTTGGCGGTAGACCTGGATTGATTTCAGGAGCTGCTGGAGCTGTAGCCGTAATTTTTGTACACCTTATTTCCGAAGGTCACGCGCGCGGAATGGCAATGGAAGTACCTATTGAGAACATGGGTTATTTTTATCTATTGGCTGCCGTTGTGCTAATGGGAATTATACAAATTGTATCAGGAGTATTTAAGTTAGGTAAGTTTATCCGACTAATACCACATCCTGTAATGTTAGGGTTTGTGAATGGTTTGGCCATTGTTATTTTTTGGGCACAGATAAAAATGTTTACCCACAAACATTTAGAAGTTGCTGCTGATGGATTAAAAACCTATGCCGATGTGTGGATGCACGGACCAGAACTGTACACCATGATTGGCTTGGTATTATTTGCTATGGCAGTTATTTACTTATTACCTAAGGCTACCAAGAAATTACCTGCAGCACTTACTGCCATTATTATTACTACTTTAATCGTTATTTTTGCCGATTTAGATGTTTCAACCGTTGGTTCTTATATCAGAGAAGGTGGTGGCGAAGGTTTAAAAGGTAAATTCCCAACTCCAAATACCGACTTATGGGCAAACCTTCCGTTTAATTGGGATACCTTAAAGTTTATACTACCCTATTCTTTCTTGGCTGCTTCTGTTGGTTTAATTGAGTCGTTAATGACCATGAACTTAGTTGATGAATTAACCGAAACCAGAGGTAACGGAAACCGCGAATGTATTGCGCAAGGTGCAGGAAATATGCTTAGTGGTTTATTTGGTGGAACTGGTGGTTGTGGTATGATTGGCCAAACCATTATTAATATTAACTCGGGTGGTAGAGGTCGTTTATCGGGCGTTACCATGGCGGTTACCCTATTATTTTTCATCCTGTTTGCAGATAAATACATTGAACAAGTGCCAATTGCTGCATTAGTAGGTGTTATGTTTGTTATGGTAATTGAAACCTTTGCATGGTCGAGTTTACGTATTTTAAATAAAATACCAATTGGCGATGCGGTTGTATTAGTTGTAGTATCGGTTGTTACTGTAGTATTTGATTTAGCTATTGCTGTTTTTGTTGGGGTAATTATTTCTGCTCTTGTATTCTCGTGGCAGAGTGCTAAACGCATTAGTGCTCGCAAGCGTAGAATAGATGAAGAAGACAAGGCCATTTACGAAATTTGGGGTCCATTATTCTTTGGTTCAACAAAAGAGTTTAATGAGAAATTCGATATTAAAGCTGACCCTAGTTCTATAGAAATTGACTTTCTTGAATCAAGAGTTTCTGATGTTTCGGGTGTGGAAGCTATTACAAACATCATAGATAAATATAAGGCTGCCAACAAATACGTTACTTTAAAGCATTTGAGTGAAGACTGTATTAAGCTTTTACTAAAAGCTGATGCTGGCTTAGATAAACGCATTGTTAGAGATATTGACGATCCGCGTTATTATGTTGCTGCAAACCCTAGTAAGTTTGAGTAAAAATCAATAACACATAAAATAACAAAGCCGCACTTAAAAAATGCGGCTTTGTTGTTTACAAAAATACCAATTCAACATTAAAACACTACAGCTTAGCACAGAACTGAAAACACTAGGGTAACATAGTAAACATAAACTATTAATTTTTATATTTTCGTGGAGCATAACAATAGTAAGTATAAAGATGTAATAACACATCTGGTGGGATACATATTAGTTGGGCATAAGGCCAAGATTTACAGATTCTATCAGTAATTTTGAGAATGTATTTTATATCTTTGGGAAAAAGAATTTTTATGTATTTAGATCAATATATTAAAGAAATAAAATACTTGTGTAAGAAGCATAATGTAAAAACTTTATATGCTTTTGGATCAGTATTGACTGATAAATTTGGGCTAGATAGCGATATTGATTTAGTTATTGACATTAACTCGAAAGACCCACTTGATTATGCTGAAAATTATTTTGACTTTAAATTTAAATTACAAGAACTAGTTGACAAACCAATTGATTTACTGGAAGAAAAGGGTATTAAAAACTCTCATCTCAGAAATAATATAGAACGCTCAAAATTCAAATTATATGAAGCCTGAAATTTGTACGTGGTTAGAAGACATACAGCGTTCTATTCAAGAAATTTATGATTTCCTACCTGAGAAAAGAAATTTCTTTGAATTTCAGAAAGATTTGAAAACTAGAAAAGCTATTGAGCGTAATCTTGAAATAATTGGTGAAGCATTGAATAGAATCTTGAAATTAGAACCTGATTTCCCAATTACCAATTCAAGAAAAATTGTGGATACTAGAAATCGTATTATCCATGGATATGACAGTGTTTCTGAGGATATTATTTGGTTAATTGTAAATAGATCTCTTCCTATGTTAAAAGAAGAAGTTGATAGTCTATTGAAATAAAAGCCCAATGCCCATCCGAGTAAGCCAGGGGAATTTCACCCCTACTCCTCTCACAACAACGTACTTGAACTTCTCAATTCATACGGCTCTTATCATCAGTCAAATTACTACTCTAGGTCAAGTGATAAGCTAATATCCAATGATAAAATAGCTTTGGATAACAGGCACAAACACGCCTTAAGCAACTTATAGCTTTAACTTTGCTACGTTTAAAATGCTTGTATTTATTCGTTACTCACAATACCAATTCAACATTAAAACACTACAGCTTAGCACAAAACTGAAAACAATAGGGTAACATAGTAAACATAAACCATTAGTTTTTATATTTTCGTGGAGTAAAAAAATAGTAACCATAAAGATGTAATTACACATTTGATGGGATACATCTTAGTTGCCAGTAATTAGTGCTATAGTCTTCCTGTATAATTAATTTGAAGCATTAATTAATTTAATTTGGCTGTTTATAGTGGATGTTGAAGGTGACCAATTATTTGTATTGTGCGGTAATAGCTTTTGAAGCTTTTGAATAAGAAAACAAATTATATATTATAAATATGATGCTTAATAGTATAGTAATACTTGTTGTAATACAGGTTCTTTTGTTGATGCCATCTTTCTTTTATTATCGAAAAATAATTAAAAAGTTCAACTTTAAATATCCTAGACTTTTAAATTACTTAGCAGTTATCTTAATGCCATCTCTTTATACATCAATATTTATTTTACTATACATTGGGGTTTTTGCTCCAATATGGCGTTCAAAGACTTTTGAGCCTATAAAATGGTGTGAAAATAAAAGCATAAGATACAGAATGGTAAATGACTTGATATCTAGCGAACTGCTTATTGGAAAAACAAAGAAAGAAGTTGAGAAGTACTTAGGCATAGGATTTAAGGAGAATTGTTGGACTAAGAATACTTATTGTTATTTTGCACCAGATCCAGATAATTATGCATTTTTAGATCATTATGAGTTAGTTGTTTTCTTTGGTTTAGATCATAAAGTTAAACGAGTTGAGTATCTATTGATATAAAGTAATAACTACTGGCAACAAATAGGAATAATCAATGTGGAACGGTTTGACCTGAGGGCTGTTTAGGCGAAAACGGTTCCGCCAAAGCTTTTCATTCTAAACGGAATGAAAAGCTACAAATAAAACCACAAGCTTTGACTCGGCAGGATTTCGGTAGTGGATTTAGGTTTTATCTCTAATCTGTTCACCCAAGAGCCATGAACTTAATACATCAGTTTTATTAAATAAAAATTAATCTCTTACTAACTAGAAAATCACTTTATGAAAACGATCATCTTTATTTTACTGTTTGTTCCATTATTGGTATCAGGACAATCAACTGAATCAGTTATTGTATATCGTGGAAACGGACAAACGCGAAGTAATATAACAGACTTAAGCAATAAGAACCTTACAAAACTTCCAATTATTGACACAGATGTAGAAGTGTTAATTCTAGATGATAATAACTTAACTGAAATACCGGGATGGTTTACATCACTTAAAAATTTAAGGACTTTGTCAATTAGAAATAATAATCTTCGAGATGTTGATGTATTAATGTATTGTGAGAACCTTGAAGAAATTTACCTAACAAATAATGAGAATCTCGAATATTTACCAAGTTTCCGCATGTGCAAGAAAATTAAATTAGTTGATGTAGTTAACACAAAGATTAATGAAGTACCTATGTCAATAAGAGGAATGAATGGTTTAGCGTATTTTAAATATTCAGCAAAGTAAAAAGTACTAAGCTCAATAATCTGACATAAAGCATAAGTGTAAGCTGTGAATAAGGATTCTTTTAGGTTTATTGCAGTCCCCAAAAATTTTCATTTGTTTTTGGAAAGAAGTAAGTTTAAACAAAAATTAAAATGTTGGCTCTTTTGTATTTTGGTCGGTTTGGTTTTTCAAATCGCTTATCGCTTCATCCAATCAACGTTATATAAAATTGAATAAATGAAAGAAGAATTTAGAGCATTCATATCCAATTTCCCATTTCTAAAAACTGATGAAGTTGAAATTATTGTTGAGCACACTGTTGTTAAGGAATTCAAGAAAGGGACTATCTTATTAAAGGAAGGCATGATTTGTAAAGAATGTTATGCCGTAATAAGAGGATGTGTAAGAGAATACTATATTAAGAACGGATTGGAAAAGACAACAGCTTTTTTCACTGAAGGGCAATCTGTCAATTCTTTTTCTAGTTATACAAATCAAGTTCCTTCGAAACACTTCTTAGAATGTTCAGAAGATTGTCTTCTGACTGTTGGCAATCAATCATTGGTTGATCAAATGTGTGAACGAATACCACGGCTTACAGAATTCATAAAAAACGAAGTCGAAAAAGATGCGGGAGAACTTCAGGAAAGAATGGCCTCTTTTATGATTTCCTCTCCCGAAGAACGATTTGCAGATTTAATGAATAACAACCCTAGCTTGATGAATAGAGTACCCCAACATCAAATTGCTAGTTATCTTGGTGTGACTCCTGAATTGTTAAGTCGAATTAAAAAACGAATTTACCTGAAAAAATGATAACTTATTTAAATTTCGGAATCCTTATTTATTCCTTTTATCAAAAGCCAAAAAGCGAACCAAAATTCTGCAATTACAGCTAGAACAAGCATTGATGAAAAGATTACAGAAAGCACAACTGAATTCGACAACATAAATTGAATAAAACTATCTCCTGCATAGCCGATACCACCTATTAGCATAATTAAACCCAACCATTTTGGAGTTTTACCAGACTTTTGGATAACATAACCTAAAGTGAAGAGATGAACAGAAAAGAAAATTTGCCAAGCTAACTCGCCATATTTATGTGCCTTAAAAAAAAGAAGGGTTAAGGATTCTAGTTCAGCAGAACTAAAAGAAGTTAGGTATTCAGGTTGATTCATAATTATTGCAGGAAACATATAGTTAATAAGATTCATTCCCATAATTATTGCCATAGCAAGCCTAGAATAAGTAGCTATGGTCATACCGGTGGTGCTAGCTGATTTAAAAAGTTGATAAAGCATCACCGTGAGGAGAGTTTCTAATACTAATACAACAATATCACCTGCGATGCCCCATCTAAATAATTCTTGATGATCCAATAAATTCTGAAACGTTAATGGTGCATTTCCTTCAGCGACAATTTCTGTTGGCATATAACCAATACTAAATCCTCCAACTAGAGCAATTGTTAGATATAAAAGACCTGCTAACCGTGAATATAATTTTCCTTGATTTTGAAGTTTTAAAAGTATCATGTTTTATGAAGTTTTAATTTTAGGCAAAGGTGGCCCTTGAAACAAACTTTTGCATTGACTTAAGGTAAGAAATGAAACAAGGAGATAATTTGGGTACCTTCAATGTAAAATGAAAAAAACTATATAGTCGAGTAAGGCGGAGAGTTTCACCCCTACTCCTCTCAGATACTCCATACGTGAACCTCTCAATTCATACGGCTCTTATCATACAGTCAATTACTACTCTAGGTCAAGTGATAAGCTAATGTTCATTGATAAAACAGGTTTTGGATAACAGCCACAAACACGCCTTAAGCAACTTATAGCTTTAACTTTGCTACGTTTAAAACACTACAGCTTAGCACAAAACTGAAAACATTAGGGTAACATAGTAAACATAAACCATTAATTTTTATATTTTCGTGGAGTATAAAAATAGTAACTACTAAAGGTGTAATTACATATTTGATGGGATACATCTTAGTTGGCGGTAATGCAAAAAACAACAAACGTTAAAAATAGTTATAAATGAATAGATTAATAGTAGTAGGAAATGGGTTTGACCTTTGCAATGGCCTTGAAACTAGTTATGGACAATTTATTAAGAGCTATTTATTCGAAGTGGTTCAGAAGTTTACATCTAAAAGTCATACAGAAAAAGAATTAATTACATTTTCATTAAGTAATGAAAAGGGTTCTATAAATTATGGAATCGGCGATATACCAGAAGGATATCACAATAAAGAGAATGTAATAGAATTAATTAACAAGATTATTAAAAAGGAAGAGTACTTTGACCATCTTACTGTTGAAATGACCCCATTTTTCTCAAGGATATTTTCTAAACTTAATTCTGGTTGGATTGATATAGAAAAAGAATATTTTGAGTTTTTGACATCGTTATTTAAAGAAAATGATAAAATAGGAATTAAGGAGCTTAATGATGAACTGAATTTTATTGCAAGAAAATTAAAAACTTATCTAATAGCAGAGCAAGAGAAATACGACAAAACAAAACTTCACCCAAGATTTAATTTAGCATTTGAACCAGATTCATTAAGTGTTGAGCCTGACGAAGTATTGATAGTAAATTTTAATTATACAAAACCTAAGTTTATTGGAGAACAACTTGAATCTTTAGTAGATTCAAAATACAAAAATATTGATGTAATAAATTTACATGGAAGCTTAGATGAAGAGATTATTTTTGGTTTTGGAGATGAAGAAGATGAAATTTTTAATAAAATGTTGGAAGATGGAAATGATGATGTTATTTTAAACTTCAAGATGCAACAATATGCTAGTTTTGGAAATTACACAAAATTAGAGAGGTTTCTGAAGAAAAACTCCTACCAAGTATGCATAGTTGGACATTCATGCGGAATAAGCGATAGGACAATGTTGAAGTATATTTTTGAACATGACAATTGTGAGAATATCAGAATTTATTATTACGTAAATAATAAAGAAGAAGATAACTACTCAATTATCTATAATAGCATTTCAAGAATTTTCTCCTCACAACAAGAAATGAGAAGCAAGGTTCTAAACAAGACTGTTTGCGAGGATATTAAGAAGATTAGGCAGATTGCAGCTCCACCTGAATTAAAGAAAGCACATACCGCCAATCAAGTAGAGCGCCGCTAGGCACTTAGCCTAGCGGCGAGCCTCTCACACCAACATACGTACAGTTCTCGTATACGGCGTTTCTCTACACCATCGGAAACAAAGCACAAACATAGTAGTTGGGGTACCTTTAGAATCACCCTGTGCACACCCCCTCTTGGCTATTGATTATCTATCCTACAGCGGTATTTTACTTAAAAAAATAAGTCTGTGTAAATTTCCACACGGGGCCTGTTGAAAATTACACAGCCCCGTGTGGAAATATTCACACGAGGCTGTGGAAAAACTCACACGGGGCTGTTGAATTTTCAACAAGCTATTATCCAACTGTTAAAACGGTCTCCATTCTTTCTGAACGCGGCTCTTTTAACATGCTACCGCCCGACCATTGCGTTACCACCTCAAACTCATAATCGCCAGCAGCCAGGGCTGGAATCAAAATAATGAGTTCTTTATTTTTACTGCTTATAATTTGGCATTTTGTGCGCGATTCGTCTGCTAGGCTAATAAAATAAGCCCCCACCTCATCGGCAAAAGCCTCTTCGCCTTTAATCTCAAGTTTTTCGCCAATTACTACAGCGGCGTTTGAGGGGGTTAAGGTGCTATTTACATTTCCTGTAAAGCTATCAACCACACGGTAAATAAGTGTACCTACTTGTGCCTGACCTAGCACTGTAACGCCAGTGTCAGCAATTTTAGCACGTGCATCAGAACTTAAATTAACCGTTCCTTTAAGCGTGTGCTGCTTTGCATCAAAAGAAGCATTATAAAATACGCCCTGCACACCCAAACGCGCATTTATAAAACCAGTGTTAATGTTATAACCACTGGCTAAGCCCTCCGATTTTATGCGGTCGGCACGGTTTAAAACCTCTACCATAGATTCGAGCTGATACTCGGTTCCTTCTTTTTTTATACGAGAAGCAATAGCAAAGTTATCAAGAGTACCTTTGCTTCGTACACGTCCGAAAAAATCGGTAGGATTTTCGGTTACCGTTAAATCATAAAGTTGAACATCTACTTTGTTTTTTTCTTCTGCCATAAATTCTTCTGTTTTTAAAGTTTAGTTGCATCAAATATTTGAAACAATAAATCTAATATAGAGCAAGAATTATGATACACAAAAACTTTAACCTAACATTAACTTTCGTAATACATATCACTAACACAGTGGTAGTTATTGTAACTTTATACATTATGGTACATATTTTTAGATTAACAAAATTAGAAATAACCTACTTGTATTAAAGACAGATAAAACAGTCTACTTAGAGTATATGAAGCAGTGAAAATAATGGAAGAATAATTGAATTATTTATAGATTCTACAAATATTGTCCTAAATAATAATATTACGTATTGGGCTGTTTGCCCAAACCCAACTTCATTTCTTGCCTTGAAGCAAGAAACAGAAGCAAAGAAATTCAAGGCTGCTTTCCAAAAAACTTTCTTATTTATTTGATGCTTAAGTGCGGCTGGCGGATCTAAGAGCAAAGCTCTCAGCTAGCCAGTCTTACTAAAGCCTCAAATAAAACAAAAGCCTTTTGTAAAGAGGCCAGCCTAGCAAGGCGCTTAAATAGAAAAATAAAAAGCCGAATGATAATCTATATCATTCGGCTCCATAAAAAAAACTATATCAGAGTAACTCAATTGAGATTACTTTCTATTACTATCAAAAAAGGCTTCAACTTTAGTTTGATATGCTTCAATATCTTCTTCGCTCATTCCTTTTTTAGCGCGTTTTCCCAATTCCATTCTGTCTTCAGCCTGACGAGGGTAATTGGTAGTATAAATATTTTCGCCCTCAGTTTGCTTTGTTAGTTTAAACTGATCAAACATTTCTCCATCTACCAAATAAGCACTAAAAACAAGCTCATCACCATCAATATCAATTACCTGATATAGTTGTGTATTGGTAGCTAAACGATCGGCCCAATCTTCAAAATTAAAGCTGTACATTTTTGCTCCTGCGGCAGAAACCACATAGGCAGGACCAACATATTTATCAGATTTTTTATGCGTATCAACCAATCTACCGTAAGCATGATCGTGTCCCTGTAGAATTAAATCTACCCCATAATCTTCGAAAATAGGTTGTAAAATTTCACTGATGGTTTTATCATTACGTCCACCCTTTAAGTTATGTATAGGATGGTGCATGGTTACCACTGTCCAACGCTGCGGATTATTTTCTAAAACTGATTTAAACCAGTTTAGTTGCTCATCAATATCTACCCCTGGAGTCAATAAATTAGTTGTGTTTAGCGAAATAATCCTAACATCATTCTGATCGGTATAATACACCGTATTCTCTAATCCTTTCGGGCCATTTTCGGTAAAGCAAAAATTAGCATGCCAATGTGGTGCTAAATCACCATACGCACCATTGTTTTTAAAATGCTCGTGGTTACCAGGTGTTGCTAGTATAGGAAATGTGCGGAAAACCCAGTCGCCAGCTTCAAAAAACTGTTCCCATTCTAAATCATCGCCCGCAGTGGTTATTAAATCGCCTGCGTACATAAAAAATGCAGGATTAGGACATGCCTTTAAAGATTGACGTAAAACGCGTCCCCATACGGTATTAAACCCATACTGCACATCGCCAAAGTATACAAACGATAGTTTTGATTCGTTTTTATCAGCTGTTTCAAAAGTATTCCACTCGCTCCAGTTACTGCCATCGCCAACACGGTAGGCATAAACAGTAGCGGGTTCTAAATCTTTAATAGTTACTCTATGGCTAATTACATCTTGCTTGCCATTATTATAACTGTAGGTTTGGGCTGTATAAGTTTTTGCCGTTTCTTTTAAATCGGGCGTTGAGTTTTCAATACTTACCTGAACAAGAGATTTTGGTGTTTCTTGCATGGTTCGCCAAGTAATACCCATTTGTGTAGTAGGATCTTCCTGTATGGATAGGATGATACGATCGGGTTTTAGCGATTGATCTTGCTCAGCAAAATGCTGGCACGATGAAAAGATAATAACTAGGAGGCTGAAAAATATTTTTAATGCTTTCATCAAATGAAATTTTTATATAATTATTGTAGCAATAGTTTGTTAATCTTCAGTCTGGAGTTTAATAATTAACGTGAATTCTACATAAAATTATTGGCTCAGATCACTATTCTTCAGGGATTTACATTGTAAATCAATTATCTAAGAAAATCTGAGCTCATTAATTTTAATCGAACTCACGTTAATAAGCTCGGATGGCCAGGAGCCATCCGAGGTAAGATATTTTAAGTAATCAATATAGCGTATTATTTAGCACCAAAGGCACCAACAACAGCAGATAATCCTGGACGAACAATAGTTTTACCACCTACTGATTCAACTACCTGATCGGCTAATAATGATTGCTCCTCGGTTCCGTGTGTTGCAGCTGGTGAAGCTGAAGAAATGGCAAAATCCATATCCTTATAATCTAACTCTTTAGAAGGATCAGCATGTTCATTTGCTGGTTGATTGTTGAAATTTACAAACTGAGGACTTTCTAAATCATTAGTAAGGTCTTCCCCATCGAAGAAGTTACAAGTGAAGTTAAATACATCATCAAAAGTAGCCCAAACTACATCAGTATCTTCACCATCTTCGTCTTTCTCGTAAATTACATCACCAATAAGAATACCATGATGCGGTAAGTAACCATTACCACCTTGGTCGCTTTGAAATACTTGACCATAGTAATAGTTGTTAGTTACAGTTAGATTCTGAAGGTCAGCACCTTCATCAACCTTAGCACCAAACTTAGAGTTAACAATTAAGTTATTGGCAATTAAACCACGTGCTCCCTTTTCGATGTTGATAGATCCACCACGCTCACCATCACGTCTCCATCCACAATAGGCCATTGTATTGTTGTACATGTTTACGTTTGTTTGAGGGTCACCATCGATAGGTTTAGAGTTATTAATTTTGATACCGTTTGTAGCAGCTGAATACATTAAGTTAAAAGCACAGTCTCCTGTAGTTCCTTGCTTAAAGTTAAAAGCCTCATCTTCTGTTGTACCTGCATAAGCAACAACATTATGAAAAAGTGCTACTTTACCACGCTCAATGTAAATGGCATCTCCACCTGAGTGAGCAACAGTACAGTTCTCCATATAAACTTGCCCTTTGTTGTTGTTAAAGAAAATAGAGTAACCTAACTCACCTGGCTCTAATTTACCATTACGTACTGCTTCTGAGTTGCTATTTGCTGGTCCACCTGCGTACTCAACAGTAACGTAAGTCATACCAATTTCTTGGTTTGGATCATCCATATCGCGACCAACAATACCACCCCAGTTGTAACGATTGTATTCGAAATACTCTGGTTGATTTTCAGAAAGTGTAAAAGTAATTGGAGCTTGCTCAGTACCCCAAGCATAAATATTACCAGCCACAACAATCTCAGGGTTGGTGTAAGGGCTCACTTGAATTTCTGTTCCTGGCTCAATGTTTAAAGTAACACCTTCTCCAATAATCAAGTTTTCGGCTAACCAATAAATACTATCTGAAATAAGTGTCATATCTTCATCTAAAGCACCACCAATTGCAACGGAACCTGTTGGGCGACCTTCATCTAAATCAATATCGTCTCCTCCACCTGGTTTTGAAGAATCATCATCAGAACATGAAGTAAACATTGCAGGTGCAGCTATTAAAGCAGCAGCAACCATTGCTTTTGCGAAAAAATTTCTTTTAATCATTTGTTAATAGTGTAATTTGTTAGTGTAGTATGCGTTAAAATTTATATTTCAATCCAATTAAAAACTGACGTCCGTAGAAGTCCTGGCGTACTAAAACATTATCTCCTGTTTCACCCTGTTGAGGGAACATCGCCTGATCGGATGTAATTGGCTGACGAATTTCTATTTCGTAAGCATTATTCAGTAAGTTATATAGCTTCGTATATACAGTTACGTTTCCTATTTTCTTCTCAGCTGAAAAATCGAGCTGCCAGAATCCTCGTTGCCACATATCGTTTTTATAGAAAGCCGAAAGACTATGGATTCTATCTCCTGTATATACACTTGCTAATTGTATATCTAGGCCACGTTTACTGTCCTTATATAGTAATGATAAGTTACCGATATGTGCTGCCTGTCCTTGTAATGATCTTGTTTCTTCGCGTGTTGCTAAAATTAGATCCGAGCTTGAATCGTCTGGATCAACACGTGTGTAATAGGATTTATCAGTAGTAATTTCTGAATTTGTATATGTATAGTTACCGCTTATACCAAAGTTTCTGAAGTATTTAACTACATCTAATTCAATACCCCAATTGGTAGCAGTACCAAAGTTATCTGGCATAATATAACCTGCTGTGCGATTTAAGGCATACTCAATAGGATCGATTAATTGCTTATAAAATCCACCTATCATAAATTTATCTAAGCCTGAAGGGAAAAACTCGTAGCGCAAATCAAGGTTGTGTCCAATGGTACGTTGTACATTCGGATTTCCTCTTTCTTCCCAATCATCCTCAGTATCGGTATTGCTAATTGGCACAAACTCTGCAAATCCAGGGCGAATAACCGATTTAAAGTAAGATGCTCGTATATTCTGATTTTTATCTAGTTTATATTTAAAATGTATACTCGGTAAAAAATCCATATAGGTTTCGTTCATCTCTACCTCATTATTGTCTTCATTTTCCATGGTAGGATTTGGAAGAAAATAACCGATGTCTGTATGTTCCATACGAACACCACCAACAATCTCTAAACGATCGTTTATATCAAATAGAAATTGACCATAGGCTGCTTTAATGTTTTCGTGCGAATTATAAGTATTTGGTGAAGCGGTAACTCCACTACCATTTCCGTTCATTTTCCAATCAACATCAGTAATATCATTCCAATCTACACCCTGTACTAGCGCACGATTTCCTGCACTAAAAGTAAAGCTCTCATAATCGTTAGTACGATCTTTATATCTAACTAATCCTCCGAATTTAAACTCCGATTTAGTAGCAAAACTCACATCAGGGTTCATTGTAATATTTGCATACATGGCAATATCCTGATCATCGTTCTTATCCCATCTACGTCTTAATGCATTAATCTCAGCAATACGCTCAGGTGAAACCACCCAATTGTTCATCTCTCCTGAACGGCTAAAACGAAGGTTATCTGGTATATCATTGGTAGCCTTTGAGTAAACTCCCGACCAATCTATAACTACTTTATCGGCAACTCTGTGTTCGCCTGAAAGTGTACTATTAAATATTTGCTGAATAGTACTACGGTAACGCGTATTAAAACTCATTTCACCGGCATTTCCATTAATTGGATCGTAGCTACCCCATGTTCTTGTTCTTGTTACATCACGTACCTGATCGTTTCTTAAATAAACAAAGGCGTTATACCAGTTTAGTTTATGATTTGGGTTGATACGTAAATCGATTTTATTATGAACTCCTGCACGTTTTTGTAACTGTGAGTAATTACGTTCTTCCATATTATCCAAACGCGTAGAGTTATTGGTTTGCATTCCTGTTTGATACCAAGTACTCTCCGATCCACGAGCTGTTTGTTGGTAACTAGCAGCTACAATTACACCAAGCTTATCGTCGAAAAAGCGATCTCCTATTGAACCACCAGCAATAATATTAGGTACATAGTTCTGGTATTGATTTTTCATATGAGATACAGAAAAATCTCCATCAGTAGCACGATTGGCACCACTCCAAGTAGGCGGAGATTGCATCATACCCGACTGATCCCATGACATAAACGGATTATCAGCATTAAATAGTGTGTTACCACCAACCGACATATTAAACTGCCCTTCGAATTTATCGGGTGCATCTTTCATTACCAAGTTAATGGCCCCTCCAACAGCGTCACCTTCCATATCAGGAGTTAAAGCTTTGGTTACTTCCAAACGATCCATTAAATCAGATGGGAAAATATCTAAGGGAACATAGCGGTTTTTATTATCAGGCGATGGTATTTTAACGCCATTAACTAAAGTATAGTTATAACGCTTATCCATTCCGCGAACAATGGCATACTGACCATCACCGGAGTTGTTACGCTCTAAACTTACACCAGAGATACGTTTTACTACATTAGCCACATCTAAATCAGGCGACAACTCAATAGTTTGTGCTGAAACCACATTTACTACTTTGCTAGCCATACGTTCTGTTGCCCTTGCACTTGTGGCTGTTTTTTTTGCCATAGTTCCGGTAACAACAACCTCACCTACCATCTGGTCATCTTCATCAAGTATAATAACTATATCCTCATCAAATGGGATATTGATAACGTGTACTTGCTCCTTATATCCCATAAAAGAAATATTGATGGTGTGTTTACCAGGCTCTAAACCTCCTAATTTAAAAGAACCATCAAAGCCAACAACAGTACCTTTAAGAGTACCCGATAGCTGAACTGTAGCTCCTATTAGGGGCTCATTTCCTTTGTCTAACACGAGGCCTTTTACCTCACGTGTTTCAGCTAAAACTGTAATTGAAAAAAATAAAAGACTTAGTAATAAAAACTGCTTCATTTAATAAAATTGAAATCATTATTTGTAATAACAGATTTCATAGATGTTGTAGGTAGTGTGTGTGTATGCGTGTTGTTTATCTATAAGATCAAATGAAGAGAGTTTAATAAAGAACGGTAGGTTGGTGTTGTTTAACGATGGCAAAAATATGGAAGCAAATCAATTCTTATATTTCCTTAATATTAACTATACTTTAAAGAAAGTTACCAATAACGCGATTACATATATATCTGAGCACCTTAATATTTGGAATAATTTTTATAATACCTCCGCATAAAATGAAGGTATTTTTAACAAATACACATTGTTTTAGCTTAACATTTCGCTTTAAAAGTTTCACTTTCTAACAATAAATTAACATTAGACTCTGTAAAAATATTATATGTTTGCAAAGTGTGATTTACAATCATGATCATCTGAATTAGTATCTACATTTATTAAAGTAAAAAGTATGCAAACAGAAGCAATGAATAAGGAATTTGGCATTAGTAACAAACTTAGTTTTGCTAAATACGAACATACCACCATCGCTAATATCCAAAGTGATTATTCAAAAGCAAAAATTTCGTTATACGGAGCACAGGTGTTAAGCTTCATTAATGAAGATAACGAAGAATTACTTTTTATGAGTAGCGAATGTATCTTTAAAAATGGAAAAGCTATACGTGGTGGCATTCCTGTTTGTTGGCCATGGTTTGGGGCAAATACAAATGACCCATCTCTCCCATCGCACGGTTTTGCCCGTACAACCGAGTGGGAAGTAATTGAGACCATCGCTAATGATGAAGTAACTTTAGTTCTTGGTTTAAAATCGAATGAAAACACTTTAAAAGTTTGGCCACATCAGTTCGAAGCTCAACTTAAAGTAGTCGTTGGTAAAAAGCTAAGCGTGTCATTAAGTACAACAAATAAAGATTCGAAGGCATTTGAAGTAAGTGCTGCTCTACATACCTACTTTTTAATTAACGATATTGACACAACAAAACTGGAAGGACTTGCTTCAAAAGACTATTTTAATAATGTCAACAAAGAAAATGAAACTCAAAACGAAACAATCTTAAGCTTTGGTGAGCGAATAGATAGACATTATTGTAATACAAATAATGCTTGTATCATACACGATACGAATAAGAAAATTGTAATGGATAAGGACGGAAGTGAAACAACTGTAGTTTGGAATCCAGGTAAAGAATTATGTATTGAGATGGCGGATCTAGGAGATACGGATTACAAAAAAATGTTATGTGTTGAGTCAACCAATAGTTTGAATAATATTATAACTATTCAACCAAATCAAACACATACATTAAGCACATATATTTATAAGCAATAAATTACCATAACTTTCATTTAAGCATTATTCTTACTTCTTTAATAATGCTTAAGTGAAAGTTTCCATTCCAATTAATTTGGGATAGAAAAATACACAACGAAGTATCTCATTACTGCAAATACCTTTTTTCAATCACATTTTTATCCGCTTCATTTATAATGTCTGCAATAGTAAAATAGTTATTTCGTAAGTTTGTAATCGTAAAATGTAAGAATTGAAATGAGATATATATTAGTTTTTCTACTAATCACAGCAAGCACATTAACCTTTTCGCAAACACAAACAGACTCAATAAAAAGTAAAAATCTAAAATTTAGCATACTCGGAGGCCCAGGTTATACCCCTGATTATGGTTTATTAATTGGAGGAAGTACTTTATTAACCTTCTCAACAAACCCAGCAGATTCGCTTTTAAAACGTTCCGTTTTGCCTTTCGCATTTGCTTACATGGCAAATGGTGGCGGTAGTTTTATGATCAAACCTCAACTATTCTTTAATCAGGATAGATTTCGAATTTTTGGACAAATATCATACATGAACACGCTCAATCACTATTATGGTGTGGGATATGATGATAACATTAGCATTGAGAGAGGTACTGAAACCACAGAATACCGAGATATGAATATTCAGGTTAATCCTACTTTCTTATTTAGGTATAAAGATTCGGATCTTTTTTGGGGGACATCATTTGATTTTACTCATAATAAAATGAAAGACCCCAGTGAAGGTATTGTAAATAACACCGATTATATATCTGCTGGAGGTGATTCTTTAGGCCTCACTTATACCAACGTTGGTATTGGAGTAAATATACTTTACGATACACGCGATTTGCCAGCCAATGCATATAGCGGAATGTTAATGGAATTAAATGCCACGTATTATTCTAAGGCTTTTGGTAGCACCAATGAGTTTGCCGTAATAAATGCAGATTACCGACAGTTTAAAGAACTAAAGTTCCTTGGCGATAGAAGAATTTTAGCATGGACAGTTAACGGGAGGTTTACTGTTGGCGATGTACCCTTAACTGAATTGTCGATGGTAGGATCACCTTTCGATTTAAGAGGATATTATAAAGGTCAGTTCAGAGACAAACATTCTGTTTATTCAATTGCAGAATACCGACATATGTTCAACCTAGGAGATGAAACAAAAATGCGCAAGCTATTATCTAAACTTGGCTTTGCTGCTTGGGCAGGAGTTGGAACTGTTGATTTGGGAACTGAAGGAGAAATACATGCCCTACCCAATTATGGTATAGGATTAAGAGTAGAGGTACAACCACGCATGAATTTTAGATTAGACATAGGTAAAGACCCAATAAACAATCAAACGCTCTTATACTTTAATATGACGGAGTCATTTTAACAACTAATCATTACCTAATGATTAGTAAGGTACAATGGTTAAGACCACTAAACTTGACCCCTTTTTTGAAGTAATCATTTATATACCGAGATTATCGGCCTATATGGCCTATGGCAATTTTACTCGCAATTCTAAGCTCCAATTAATCCTTAAATCATACATTCATAATATTTTTCCGTTTTTCTTGTAACAATTATCATTAGTTTACGACTTATGAATTGAGCTCAAACAAATTATTTTTAATTCTAATAAGCTAATAACTCAAAACAAATGAAAAAACTAATAATAAGCTCTTCAGTTGTAATTGTTGCAATTATATTATTTTTCACCTTAGTAAATTTTAAAGCCCCCACTAGTACAACGGCAAATTCGGGTACCTTGCTTTGGAAAATATCTTCTGATAAACAAACTGAACCATCCTATTTGTACGGCACCATCCACCTAATGCCCGAAAAGGACTTCTTTCTTGGCGAAGATGCTTTACAAACCTTAAAATCAGCCACCTCTTTAACGTTAGAAGTTGATATTGATCTATCCATAAAAGAGCAGGTTAAAATGGCGCAACGTTTGATGCTTCCGGATGGGAAATCTTTAAAAGATTATATGAGCAAAGAAGACTACGACATACTTTATAGTTACTTTGCAGATACGTTACAGATAAAAGAAAGTAAAATAGATCGCTATTTTAAACTAAAACCATTCAATTTAGTATCCCTCGCCTGTATGGAGTATTATGATAATATTGAAAACTATGAGAAGGTATTTACTAAAATCGCGAAAAAGAATAAGCTCAACATTAATTCCCTAGAGAGTATTGATGAACAATTTAACATTATCGAAGCCTCAGGATTAGATATGTACATCCCCAATAAGGACGAAATATTTATGATTAAACAGTTTGAAGAACTGAAGGAAGTATATTTAACTAAGAACCTTGATTCGTTGCATCAATTTATGCAAGCAGAATTAGATAAAGATGATGATAAAAGCATTGAAGCCAAACTACTAGAAGACAGAAATAAAAATTGGATTCCAAAGTTAGATTCTATTATGCAAAATGAATCTTCATTTATTGCAGTAGGTGCAGCGCACTTGTCAGGTGACAACGGAATCATAAATTTATTAAAACAAAAAGGATACACAGTAAGCTCTATGAACAAATAAATCAATAACCTAACGTGCAAAATAACCTTACTATTGAAGAACTGATACAACAGAACCAAGCGCTAATACACAAGGTAGCGCTGGTTTATGCCAAATCAGACGACGAAGCAAAAGACATGTTTCAGGAAATATGCATACAGCTTTATAAAGGCTATGCTTCCTTTAAACACCAAAGTAAAGTTTCTACTTGGATTTATCGGGTAGCTATTAACACTGCTGTATCATGGATTAGAAAAGAAAAAAAGCATTCGAAGAATGACCCTATGCCTGAACGTGATTGTATTTATGATGAATCTCCTTTTTATTTAGAGGCCGAATCAGCAGAAATGATTAGCACCCTTTATAGAGCCATCAACCATTTATCAGAAATAGATAAAACACTTGTTCTTCTTTATTTAGAGGAGACCTCGTATTGTGAAATTAGCGAGATACTTGGAATTTCAAAAGTTAATGTGAGAGTGAAAATGAGCAGAGTAAAGAAAACCCTTAAAAAATTGATGCAGGATGAAAGACTTTACTAGTATTGAAAAACTTAGGGAGAATTGGAAGAAACAAACGAGAGATCAACTTAAAGTGAAATTAACTCTCAAAGAAATAGAATCCATTACACGCAAGAAAAGCCAAAACGAAATAAATCGTTTGAAACGTAAATTTTTAATTGAAAATAGTATCTCATTTGTATTGATAATAGCAATTCTACTATTCGCTAATTTTAAATTTGACGAGAAATCTGCTGTCCATTTTGATATTTTTGTGTTTGTTATATTGACTATGTATATAATACCATTGTTGGGATTATTTAATATTAAAAAGCTATCTGAAACCACCACCTCATCATTCTTAAACAGTACGGTACCAATACTAAAAAGAATATACATACAGTTCAAATGGATTGCAATTTTCATTATGCCTTTATGTTGTTCTGCATTAGCATGTATTAGTAGGTATTCGGTTTCTGAGAATCCAGACCATACTGCCTTTTTTAAAACACCTATATTTATTGGCTCCGTAGTTTATGTGGTTACGCTGCTATTTATGTATCTATGTTTTCGATTTGTATACGACCCTATTTACCTAAAACACATCAAAAATTTGGACGAACTAAAAAATGATATTAATAAAGCCGAGGAGCATGAAGATATTATGGATGAGTAATAACATCCTCTATGATTTATATACTTACTAAATCCTTTGGTAAAACACCAAACTGTTTTTTAAACTCAGCAGTAAACTTAGAACTTGATTTATAGCCAATCTTGTGTGCAGCTTCTTTTACAGTAATACTGCTAATGTTAGTGTTGAAATCAATAATCAGTCAGAAGACTATTCGCATTCCCTACTTATATCCTTTTTAAATTGATAATATAATTTCTAGCATTAAACCAAAAAATTCTTTAATGCTAGAAATTCTTTTAGGCCAATTTAGATCGAAGTAAATCTGCAAATTTGTAGATGTCTTCTTCTTGTGTATCAAATGATGTCATCCAGCGAACTTCTGACTGAGAAACATCCCAAACATAAAAGAAGAATTCTTTTTGTAAATCTGCAATTACAGACTCCGGAATAATGGCAAAAACACCATTACTTTCAACCTTTTGAGTTAGTTCTACTCCTTCAATTTCCCCAACCTTTTCAGCTAATAATTGAGCCATTTTATTGGCATGCAAGGCATTCTTTAGCCATAAATCATTAGTTAGTAAAGCTTCAAACTGAGCCGCTGTAAATCGCATTTTTGAATGTAACTGAGCTGTTTGTTTTCTAATAAACTTTACATCATCAGTGGGCAAGTCAAAAAACAGCACAGCCTCACCAAACATTAAGCCATTTTTAGTTCCTCCAAAAGATAAGGCATCCACACCAACATCTACAGTCATTTCCTTTAAACTACAACCTAAAGCAGCTGCGGCATTAGAAATACGAGCGCCATCCATATGTAATTTCATATTATTGGCATGAACGTAATCTGCAATTTCCTTTATTTCATTTAACGAATACAAAGTGCCCAGCTCAGTGGCCTGCGTAATACTCACCAAATTTGGTTGTGAATGATGCTCAAAGCCAATACCATGCATATATTGCTTAATACCTTCAACCGTTAATTTTCCGTTATCCGTTTTAACAGGTAATAGTTTTGCCCCTGAATGCTTTTCTGGTGCACCACATTCATCAACATTAATATGTGCTGTCTCAGGACAAATAATAGCATTATAAGTACGACTTAATGCTTGCAACACAATTACATTAGCTCCCGTTCCGTTATAAGCGAAAAACACATCTGTTTTTAAACCAAAAATAGAACGAAACAACTCTTCACATCTATGAGTAACCACATCATCGCCATAACCAATTGCATGCCCAACATTGGCTGCCTCAATTGCCTTTAATACATCTGGATGAACCCCAGAATTATTATCACTCGCAAAACCTCTTATATAACTCATCAATATATTTTTACATAAAAAAGCAAGCAATAATATTGCTTGCTTTTCTGTTTTCCATGCCCTAAAAGTAATTATTTTATCTTTTATCTAAACGCTTCTTAATTTTTTTAATTACTGATTCTATAGATGCCTCTGGCTCAATAACATTATACTGTCCCCAAAAAGTATCATCTCTAAAGCCTTCAACCTGATCATGAAGAATTACATTTCTCTTAATCTTCTCGTTAGCTTTAAATGGTTTTACCTCAGCAGTTTTCCAATCGGTAACCGCCATTTCTATCGTTGAAGTATAATTTGTGCTTAATAACTTCTTCTTCCAATTAATTTTAAATGTTATACTCCCTCTAGAGTAACTATACATCCACTTGTCGCCCTCTTGTTTGTATTTAACCAAATAGCTTGCCTCTGTAGGGTAGACAACCGCACCTGCAGGTTTCTGTTTAATAAACATTGCAGAGGCCTCCTCTTTATCACTAATATTAATACTATAAGCAATACTTGAAACTGCTAATGTTTCTGCATCAATATATAGCTTACCATAAAAAAGTGGCGTAATAACATATGGTTTTTGAACAAATGACAATACATATATAATTCGATCCTTAACCTTAGTTACATTATCTACATTAAAAATATAATAATCCAAATCCTCATAACTAAGTATAGCATACGGATCTTTCATTACATCGAGCATTAATGTTGAGTACGGACCTCCTTGAAGTTTAAAACTTAATGTATCCATTTTCGAATAATCGGCATCTTTACGTGCTTTATATAATTTTACACCATCGTACCTAAAATTGTTATATGGCTGCTTATAAATATCTACTATAGCCTCAGTTAAGGAAACATAAGACCTGCGTCGCTGAATGGTTTCTCTGTAAAATGCAGTTACTTGTAGTGGCGTTTGCATGTAATTAAGATGCTTCCTACTCAAAACATTTCGCATAATTTCATCAGCATCTTTTGGAGCTACATTAATTCCTTCTAATGAAACCGAAATAGATGTTAATCGTATCTTGTTTCTATTTTCAGAAAGCGTAGAAAGTTTAATTATTTTCTCTTCATATCCTAAATAACTAATCTTAATGGAAGCTTCATTTTTTATTTCCTCAGGCACCTTAATAACAAAATAGCCTTCGGAATTGGAAACTGTTGAGATATTTGAAGCTACCACACCAACCGATGCAAACATTAGTGGATCTCCTGAATCATCATCGATTATTTTAGCGCGGTATTCAACAACATTAATTGTATCAGAACCAATATCTTCAAAATAAGATCTTGCAGAAGTTTCAATACTTATCGCTGATAAGCAAATTACAATCATCAATGATTTTATTACTGTGGTATAAGGTACATTTTTCATGATGGTAGATTTTACATTAAACTTTATCGTTTATTATAAGACAAAGTATATACGAATATCCCCCACTCTAACTAAAAGAAACTTGGCATATAACTTGGATTATATATAGTTGTGAATAAATAACATTATTGAAATTCATTATAAAACAACTAGTTATAGCAAGTAAGCATCAAGATATCATTACTGATATGTAAGAATTATAACATACAAGCTACAATTATGTAGAAATTACGAGATATTAACCTAAAGCAAATCATTATGAAATTATGTATCCCAATTTTAGGAGAAAAAGGACTAAGCAAGGAATTATTAGCGAATGATTTCTATAAAGCGAATCATTATTGTATTACTGATATTAGCGAAAATTCATCGGAAGTGTATACTCTAGATACATCTAATACCATTTATCTATCTATGTCTGAGTTAAAGAAACTTGAAATTAAAGCTATTATAACTCCTAATTTGCGTCCAATGGCCGCTAAAATTCTATTTGAAAACGAAATTGAAGTATATCAGAGCTTAGGAAATGTAGTTGAAGAAAATATAAATTTCTTTAAAAAGGGCACTCTAAAAGATTTTACAGAAGCTATGATAGAGCAAAAATCGAGCTGTTCTTCCGATTCTTGCTCTTCATGTTCTTCAAGTAGTTGTGGTTAATACTTTTTTATAAATAATTAAAATATTAATGAAACCAGTTTCTCTAGGCCCTGCTTGTCATCCTCATCAAAATTTGATAACTCTTTACTATCGACATCTAATACGCCAATAGTATTACCTTTTTTGTCAATAACTGGAACTACTATTTCAGATTTTGTTAATGAGCTACAAGCAATATGGCCAGGGAAAGTTTCAACATCATCCACTATTACTGTCTTCGATGTATTTAAGCCTGCCCAACATACTCCAACATCTTTCTTGAGTCTTAAACACGCAATGGGACCTTGATAAGGTCCTACTAATAATTCCCCTTTATCAATTAAATAAAAGCCAGTCCAAAAAAAATTACTCATCTTATGATGCAACAAAGAAGCAATAGTTGACATTCTGGAAATTGGATTATCTATTGGTTCTACAAGATCTGCAGCTTGGGTATAAATTCTATCGTATCTTTTTAACTTAGCACTCATAATATCTTAAAATAAAAAGGTGCAAACTAACTAAAGAGTTAATTTGCACCGTATATAATCATTAATAAAACCTTAATTAATCTTCAAGCATACCTTGAAGTTTCTTTCGTGTAAAAAATATTCTACTTTTAACTGTTCCTATCGGCAACTCAAGTTTTTCAGCAATTTCTTTATACTTGTAACCCGATGTATGCATCGTAAATGGAACTCTAAAATCATCATCTAGTTTAGCGATGCTATTATTCATTTCGTTAACCGCTTGCACTGATTCAGGTGTTTCTGATGCGTAATTACCTTTAAAGGCAACTCTATAAGCATCTTCTGCAGAATCAAATGTATTCCGTGTTTTTTGAACACGACGGTAGTTATTTATGAAGGTATTCTTCATAATAGTAAATACCCAAGCCTTAAAATTTGTATTTGAAACAAATTGCTTCCTATATGTTAATGCCTTTAACGTTGTCTCTTGTAGGAGATCACTAGCATCGTCTTCATTTGCTGTTAAACTCAAAGCGAAATACCTAAGTTTTTCTTGTAAGCCTAGTAGGCTTTCGTTGAACTGTGATGGAGTCATTATTTCGTCGTTTTGTTTGTTTCGTTTATAATCTAGGATCAATTATTAAACAAATATAAAGGATATTATCTCACTAACAAAAGATACACAAGTCTTTTTTTATTTTATTTTTAATCAATCTAAATAAGATTAATATAAAAATCAGAAGATCAGATAACTAATGCGAGCACTATTTGTTCATTCTAAATTACAAAATAGTTTTTAGAAGTAAAAGACAATCTCCTTTTAATATAATTAAAGGTGAATTATCATTAATGTATAACAAGTACCTTTTTAGTCACATTTCTTTCGTTCATCATTAGGTTCACAATAAACACCCCCCCAGTAGGAAAATTAATATTTCGAGTAAGCTTAAAACTACCTAGGTTTTTATTTACAAGTTCTGAATAAATAATTTTACCTGATAAATCATAAATCTTTAGATCTAAATTTCCTTGATAAGCATCTTCTATATCAATATGGAGAAGTCCGTTTTTAATTGGATTTGGTTTAATCGAGACTTCAAATTCGATATCATCAACTCTAAGAAATGTGGAATCCTGAATTTTAAGATTATCAATAGCCCAACCCCAGCCTGTTACCTCTTCATCTGAAAACAACCTAAACCGAATCAAAATTGTATCCTGAGGATTAAAGAAATCTAAAAGATTAATATGATGTTTTGTATAATCGCTTTGTTTTGGCGATGAGTCTACATTTCTTCCAGAACTCTTCCATTCAGCATTATATGAATAATCATAACCTTCAATAATAGGTATCCAATCGATTCCATTTAATGTAGCCTCAACTATTGCATAATCATAAAATGATTGATCTAAAAATGTAGCACCTACCTCTCCTTCTTCAACAAATGCAATATCTTCATATTCTATAAATGCCGTATCTTCATCGTCAGAAACTATAATTGGATACTTCAATTGATAAGTTAGATCTACATCTTTTTCATAGGGATGATTTGATTGAATAGCATTGTTATCTAAAATACCTCGCGAGACTTTAAAACCATCACCATAGAAATCTTCAAATTTATAGGAGAAATTGTTAACATATGAATTTACAGGATCTTTGATATCTAGTAAACTGAGATATTTGGTGTTTGATATATAAGCCACTTCTCCTATATAACCAACTAATTTAAGCTTAATATCATTTAAGGATTCAATACTAATAATATTATTTCTGCTACCTAGAGGTGTGTTATACTCTATATTAACTATTTCATCATTTATATATATTTGCAAGGAATCATACTCAACATCAGCGATAGAACTAATTATCAGTTCTTGCTTAGGACTAGAGCTTGCATCTACGATATATGGGTGTTTAAGCGTATTTGTAACGCCTTCTCTTTTAAGTGTCCAAACTCCTAAACCATGTGTAGCAAGTACTATTTCATCTCCTTTACAATTCATATCCCAAATTGAAACTGCTGGTAATCCATTATCAGAATACTCCCATGAGGTACCATTATCTTTAGAAATAAAAAGACCTATTTCAGTACCTGCCCATAATTCATTTGGTTTTTCGGGTGCTACTAACATAGAAAGGGTAGCTACGTTAGGAAATCCATTACTACTTGTACTACTACCAGAGGTCCCAAACCCGGTTATATCTTCCCAAGTTTCACCTAAATCTGTTGTTCTTAGTATTTTTGGGAAATTGGCATGAGAAAATAAAACATATGCGGTTTGAGGATAGAGAGGATGCGTTACTATATTGGATATAATATAGTTATTTACAGGGTTAGCTATTTCTTTAAAGCTTCTACCTCCATCCACTGATAACTGCAGTCTAGAGTCTGACGATAATTTAACACCAGCCCAAACTATTTCGGGGTTGGCCTGGCTGATTTCAATTTTTGGTGCATAACCTATACTATATCCCCAATTTGATCCCATCTCAGCAATAGACCATGAACTGCCAAAGTCATCCGAACGACTAATGCCAGACACACCACCAAGAAATAATAAATCGGGATCTACATCTGAGTTTGCCAAACAAGTTACAAATGGAGCCTTGTTTCCATCTCCAACATCAGGGACTACATTCTCTAGAGACTGAAAATGCTCCCCCCCATCCCTAGATTTCTCAAGAATATTATAATAATAGCTTCCAATAAAATGATCAGGTTTACGGCTATGCCAAGCTACATCAAATCCATCACCACTTAAAGTCGCACTCCATTCTGAATCTTTATCTGGGTTTTCCGGAGAAATATAACTTCCATTATCTTGCATCCCTCCAAAATATAAATACTTTGATGGATGACGATCAATACCATAAAATTGAGAGCTTATGTAGCCGTTGATTCTCGTTTTCCAATTATACCCTCCATCTTCCGATAGACTTAACCCACCGTCATTTCCAACTAATATTTCGAAATCACCTCCTGACTTATCTATAACATTAATACTATGATGATCTGCATGAGAATAATTTTCATCATCCACGGGTAGGCTCCATCTGGTAATCCGCTCACTTTTTAGCGTTCGATTACTTAACTCGTAAGGATTAATGCTAATTGTATAGTTAGGAACATTGGTTTCATCCCAACTAGAAGAAGTTAAGGAAGCTGTTCCTAATATTTTTTCGTTCCCATTTTTTGATACTATTTGGCTATTGTAAGAATTTGAATATGTACTGTTATGAACAATTATTACTTCATAAGCTCCATCATACAAATCAAATTTCCCATTCTTATTAGAATCTATAAAAGAGGCGTTTAATTTCGTATTTGTACGTTTATTAATTACCTCAAACGGAACAGTCACATATTTCGAATCGTACTTTAGAAGTTGTAAATCATCTTTAATATCTTGCGAATAATCATTCGATAAGTTTTTATTTACAAAAACATGTGCCTTTTGAGATTTTCCTGTTCCGAATTGTATTTCAATCTCATCACTTACATTATTATACTCATCATATACTAGTACTGCTCCATTTTGAAAACTCCCCCTACTATTATGAGGCTCAAAATAATCAGAACTTGTTGTATTTACTGTGTAAGCTCTATTGCTTGTCTTAATTTCTTCACCTATCGTAAAGGAAAATAGATCAACTCCTCCGATATAACCAGACATGGTATTATTCGGGTGAGCTGCAATTACATTATTATACCAACCTTGACCACTTAAGAAATCGGTTTCATCTTCGTCAATGGCTTCTCCCCACTCTAAACCACCATCTTCAGAAAAATATACTTTTGAGTCTTCCGTTAAGGCAAATAAAACATCTGGATTATTGTTTGAAATGGCTAGTTCTATTCTATTAGCACCACCACCAAATGTTTCTGTTTGATACCACGAATCACCACCATCATCACTTTTATAAACTCCATTATTATGGCAAGCAGCCCAATAGACATTAATATCAATTGGGTGTTGAATTAGTTTTTGATAACGCCCATCAATGAGACTTACTTTTAACCAATTTATTCCGCCATCATCTGATTTATAGATACCACTATTCGTTGCGCAAATAACTAAATTTTCATCGTCATTACTAACTACAATACTATTTATATAATTAAATTCTTCATTATTTGCAGTATACTCCAATTGCTGCCAGGTCTCACCTTTATCTGTAGTTTTAAAAATTCCATCTCCTCGAACAGCATCAATATTAAAATACCCTTCACCAGTACCTGCATATATTACAGAAGGGTTTGATTTAGCCATCGCCATACTTGAAATAGCTAAATTCGGTAAGTTGGGTGAGATTATATCCCAAGTTTCTCCTTTATTAATTGTTTTCCAAACCCCACCTGCTACGGCGCCTGCAAACCATGTACTTCCGCTCGGATCTTCTGGATCAATAATGATGGCTCGGGTTCGACCGCCAACGTTAGCAGGTCCTAATTGTTTCCAATCTAATTTTTCTGTAGTAGACTTTAGTAATTGATTTCTTTTAAGCGCTGATTTTAAGGCTTCTTGTTTGTAATTTGCTGAATAATTTATACTACCCTCTCTCTTCTTAATATTGTTAAAATATTCAACATACTTATCGGGCTTATCGGGCTTTGCGTAACCATTAAGCCTTCGTTGAATCTTTTTATTTCTATAATTGGCCTGCAGTTCATCAACGGAAGTTCCATAATGTTTACCTTCCTTCTTTATCACCGTAAAATCAGTAATAATGGTAAAGTATATTACAACGAATACACTTAATATAGTAATGTATCTTAATCTCATAGTAATGTTAAAGATTTGGCATAACTTTTACAAAGATACACATTAATAGAGAATAAACAGTTTTAGATGAGAAGTTACTAATGTGAGATACTTATTATATAACCTTTATTTAACAAGGTAGATAATGAAGTTATCTTGCAAGTAAGAAGAGTCAATCTCGTAAGTTTCTTCTTCATAGTTTTTATGCTTTACAACTACCTTACAATCATCAATAGAATCAACATAGAAGAAGAACTCTCCTTCAAGAGTAGTTTTTATAGTTTTAACTAATTTATCATTTGTAAAAACCACAACTTCAGCGTCAAGAACTGGTCTCCTATCTGCTGCTGCTATAACTTTACCTGCTAGTTTATAATTCTTAAACTCTTTGTTGTGGGTGAATGCATAAATATCATCATCACCTTTACCTCCAGCCCTATTAGAACAGAAATACCCACTATTTTTTCCATTTATGATAACTAAATTAAAATCGTCTGAAGAAGTATTAATTGGATAACCTATATTTTTAGCTTTTCCAAACATTTCACTATCAGGATAAGCATAAAAGATATCTAAACCACCTAAACCATAATGTCCTTCTGAAGTAAAAAACAAAACATCATTTGAATTACAAAAAGGGAATAATTCATTAGCCGGTGTATTAATATTGGGTCCTAAATTGATTGGAGGGCTTAAGAAGCCGTTATGATAATGAGAGACATAAATATCTGTACCTCCGTAGCCTCCAGGCATGTCTGAAGCAAAGTACATTTTATCGCCTTCGCTTGAAAATGATGCATGCATAAAGGAATACCCTTTTTGAATAATCGGAATTGGAATGGACTTTTTAGGCCATTCTCCATCTTCCTTCCTTTTCATATAGATATGCATATGTGATGCACCATCTTCTTTTTCACTATTTTGTGTGATGAATGACACCGTAGCACCAGTATTAAAGGATATTGGCCCATCATTATATTTAGTTCTGAAAGCCTTATCAAATGGTTTTGCTTTACTAAACGCTACTAGACTATTTCTTTTGGCGCTATACAGTTTATAAAACCCTTTTTTATTCCGCACATCAGACCTATTTATAGCATCCTCAACTGGCATATTCGATGAGAAAATTAATTGATCTTGATAAATCATTGGTCCGAAATCAGAATAGGGCGTATTAATGTTTAAATGGAAAACCTCATAGGATTTTGAATCACTCATTAAGTAATCAATACTATTTTCCTCTTCTATAGACTGATCATCGATAGAAAGACCTTTTCTCTTTTGATACTTTTCGAGAATATGATCGGATTTTTCGTATTCTTTAACTTTACGATATTCTAATGAAAGTCGGAGAAAAACATCTTCATCAGCCGAAGGAAGAGCCGTGGCTTCTTCATACCAAGCAATAGACTGATAAGAATCTCCTAACCTACTATAACAGTCTGCAATTCGAGTAGAAATGTAGTAAACTGATTCATTCTTTTTAAAAGCTTTTTTATAGGCTTTTAAAGCCTCTGAATAATTAAACTCATTATAATATGAATCTGCCTCAATAAGTTTTTTTGACTGAGAAAAACTATTGATCGAATAAATTATAACTAGAGTAAGTAATAGGATATATTTATTATTCATTGCATTAAATAGTTTCATGGAATTAGAATTCTAGTCAATTAATTACTTCTATAAGAATTACTCAATACCCTACCAATTTTTAATGTTTAAAAAAACTAGAAATACCTCGGATTATAAATCTTGGTTCTATTAAAATTGAAATCGTAGCTTATCATTAATTCATGAGATCCACTATGGTATGAACTTAGCTCATTCGTACTCATATCGTATGCATAGCCAACCTTAACTTGGGGGCTTATCTGATATTGCACCGCTGCACCATAAGCACTATCTAATCGATACATTGCTCCAAGCCATAGTTTATCGTAAAATATTGCATATAAATTGAAATCAAAATTAAATGGGCCACCTTCTGAAGCACGTACTAATAAAGAAGGACGTAAAACAAAGGTTTCTGATAAATGATACACATAACCTGCCATTGCATAATAGTGTCTCACTTCTTTTGATTCACTATCGGAGTCTGAGTCGTAAGTATTTTCAATAATTCGAGGAGAAGATAAACCAACATAGTAATTGGGAGCATAAAAATACAAGCCAAAACCAACATTGGGCAACCACTCTTGCTGAACTGCATTTAAGTAGGCATCATCCATTGCCGTTTGCTTAGTTAAATGCGTATAATCAACGGTATAAAAATTTGCAGTTCCATTAATTCCAAACGACAACTTCGAATGCTCACCTGTTTTTAAATGGTATGCAAAATCAATATTAAAAGTTGTGTTTTTTACAGGACCATAAGTATCATAAATTATTGAGGTTCCCCCGGCCAAGCCTTTATACAAAGGGGAGTGGATAGAAAAAGTGGCTGTATTTGGTGCTCCATCAAAGCCAACCCATTGTTGACGCCCTAACAATAGAGCACTTAACATTTCTCTACTACCTGCATACGCAGGATTAATAGGCAAAGTATTAAACATATACTGACTGTACATGGGATCTTGTTGTGCTCTACTTTTTGGACTAACGAGTATGGTTAGAAGCACAAATACTATTAAGCTGTATAAAGTTCTTTTATTCATCCTTCTTATCGCTTTAAAAAGACTGTGCCTTTTATTACTTGGTTATTAACTAGTTTTAATACATAAAAGTATGTACCCTCTGGTAAATCCGATGTACCTATCCCCGACTCTTGAGATGTACCATCCCACTGATTATTATAGTTTTGCATATAATAAACTCTTCCGCCCCAACGATTGTAAACAAATAATTCATTATCAGGAAAATCAGCCAGACCTTTAATTGTGAAATAATCGTTTATACCATCTCTATTGGGAGAAAAAGTTTCAACAGCCGCCAATCGCGAGGCGCAATCATCATAGTAGTCTCTGTAATTAGGTATTCCATCACCATCGCAATCTTCAATCCCTTCTACCGAATCTGGAATACCATCTCCATCAGAATCTAAATTTCTATAATCGTGAATCCCATCTCCATTGGTATCTAAAGGATAAATATTAGGATCGAAATTACAAGGATCTTCGATTCCACCTTCTATCAAATCAGGTATTCCATCTCCATCAGAATCTGTATCCCCATAATCAGGAAAATCATCTCCATCAGTATTCCAATACTCCTGTTCAATATAATCGGGTATATTATCTCCGTCTGAATCAATCAACGTGACAATAAAATATATTAGCGATTCTTGACAATTATCCGAACGATCACATATTCTACAGATTATAGATTCTTCAAGGCATTTATTATCTGCAATTGATTGATATCTAAAATTGCCATCTCCTAAATCATCTATAACTCCATAAAGATCATTTGGGTTAATTAACTCCGTTACTAAAACTGTATCTTCAGGAATAACATCATTATCAAAGATGTTAAACTCAACATTGTAGCCATTGAATACATTAATGGTATCATTAAAATGTATTACCTCTGCAGTATTATTCTGATTAATTTCTTTGTAATGATCAAGGGAGTTTATTTGAGCATTTACACTAAAACTTTGAATCAGTATAATTAGACTAACTAATAGTATTTTAGAATAGGACATTGGTTCCTTATTTTAAACTATGCGAAAAACATATTTCTAGTTTAAAAATATAACCATTTTTTTTAAGAGTTTTTTTTTTTTGATTAAGTTATAACTTTAAATTACGAAATTCTACATTAACCTCTTTAACTCCGTATTTACATTACTAATTTGCTCCTTAATACTCGCTATCTCTTTTAGAACGAATGATATCTCATAGCCATCTCTAATGGCTTCTTTATCGAATTTCTCAAGAACAATATAAGAATGCTCCTTCCCTATTAAAACTGCTTTTAAAGGTTTATCAGTATTTTGTGCAATAAAATCAATTATTCCGTTGTCTTTACCATCTTTATAATTCACCACTTCCCAAAATGAACCACTATCTTCAAATTTTCGGTTATTAAAGCCATCAGGAGAAACTTCAGAACTAATTACACTCTGTCCTTGATTATAAACTCTAATTTGGTTGTGATTTATATAATGGTCACCAGAGTATCGGCTCGAAATATAAAAGTTCCCCTTGTAGTCCAGATGGGCTCGTAAATATATTCTATTGTAAGAGTTTTGCGGCTTTTGTCGCTTATGGATTAGTACTTCTTTCGATCCGTATTCCTTAGATATGGTAAAATTTTTCATCAACTTATCTAAAATAACTTGTTGCTCTTGCAAAGCGGTATCAAGAAATAGTAAATTCCTTTTTTGTTCATCAATTTTAATTTCACGCAGTAAGTTTTCTGCCTTAACAACATATTCAATTTCCGATTCGTAATCAACAAGCAAGGTATCAATAACCAATTTAGCACTATTATAAGATCCATCCTGAAATAAAGAGACAGCCTTATTGTATTTTTTCATGGCTTCTTCTGTTGGATTAGGACCACAAGAAGTGAATATTAGTAGGGCTAGAAGTGAAAATATAGTGCTGCTTGTAATTAGTTTCATGATTCTTTAATTAATCTAATAAATGAAAATGCCTGCCTTGAGTCATCAAAGCAGGCAAATTAAAACATTTGTATGATAATTTAGTACTTTACGCTATAAAAAATCATCAAAATATCGTGTTACTTTTTCCATCAAGTGAACCCTATCCGGACCAAGAACATTATGCTCGTGTGTTGGATAAACAAAATAATCTACTTGAACTCGTTTTTTTATACACTCCTCTATAAAATATAAACTATGTTGCCATACAACCGTTGGGTCAATTGCACCATGAATTACTAATAAGCGACCTTCAATAGATTCAACCCTGGTATTTAAATTACTCTTTGCATATCCTTCAGGATTTTCTTCAGGAGAATCCATATAACGCTCTCCGTACATTACTTCGTAATATTTCCAATCAGTAACAGGACCTCCAGAAACACCTACTTTAAACACATCTGGAAACTTTTCCATTAAATTGATTGTCATGAAGCCACCAAAACTCCAACCATGCACTCCAATTCTCTCAGAATCTACATAAGGTAAAGACTTTAAATACTTAATTCCTTCCATTTGATCTGCAGCCTCTATTTCGCCCAGTCTACGGTGTATGGCTTGCTCAAATTCAGTTCCTCTATACGGAGTTCCTCTATTATCCATGGTGAATGCAATATAACCCTTTTGAGCCATTAACAACTGCCAAGCACGAGCTCCGCCCAACCAGGTATTTGTTACCAATTGCGCATGTGGTCCGCCATACACATATACAACTACCGGATATTTCTTTGATGCATCAAAATTAGGAGGCAAAATAATTCTACCATTTAAATCAGTTTTTCCATCTGCGGCCTTAATCGAAGTTAACTTTACTTGTCCAATCTCATAGCCCTCATAAGGATTTTCAGCTCTAAACAATTCTGTAAACTTGCTATTTTTAGTATTTAACAAACCTATAACACGTGGTGTATTTTGATTTGAATACATATCAATTGCCCAGTTCTTTGAATTACTCAAACTAAAACTATGGTATGCACTTACAGATGAAAGCTTAGTGATCTTTTCTGATGAAAGAGATACTTTATACAAATTTCGATCTAAAGAACCATCTTTTGTACCTTCAAAATAAGCATACTTATTATTGCTATCCAAGCCACAGAATTTTGTAACAACCCAATCTCCTTTGGTTAATTGCTTTATCAATTTTCCTTGAGTATTATAAATATACAAATGGTTATAACCATCGCGCTCACTTTGCCAAATAAAACGATCTTTAGAATAACTATAAGCCGGATGTTCAGGCTCAACCCATTTAGTACTCTTCTCGTCAAATAACATAGCAATTTTATCTCCAGTGGATGCATCGTACTTTACTAGCTCCATGTGATTTTGTCCTCTATTTAATTCAGCTAATAGAATGTTAGTATCATCGAATGACCAACTTACATTAGTTAAATATTTTTCTTTTGGCTCTCCTGTTGATAAATAAGAGATCTCTTTTGTAGCAGTATCATAAACTCCAACTTTTACATGATGACTTTTCATCCCTGCCATTGGATATTTAATATCTTTCTCGCTGGCGACACGAGTTGTAATATCAACAAGAGGATAATCTGTTACCATAGATTCATCCATATCGTAAAATGCCAATTTGGTTCCTTTATTAGACCAGAAAAGACCGTTAGTAATACCAAACTCATTTCTATGAACCGATTGACCTATCACTCGGTTATCGGCACCTGCCTCTAATATTAATTGATGCTCATTTTTACTATTTGAAATATATAAATCATCATTTAAAACATAAGCCAATAACCTACTCTCTTCATTAAAATCATAAACTTTGATGTCATAATCAAGTTTAATTACAAATTCTATTTTATTACTCTCAATATTATAGGCATACAATCCTCCTTTAACTTTATTCCAGAGTACAGAATTGGATAACCACGAAATATTCCATAAGGTATTTTCTTCAATATTATGAGATGATAAAGCCTCGTTAATTTTGGCCTTAGTAACCAAGATTGATTCAATCCCTTTAGAAACCTTGTAAATTGTATCTCCTGAATTTCGTGTAATAATATCAGATGTTCCTAAAAAACTATACTTTTTATATTCTGGCCTGAATTGAGCATAATTCTTACCGCCAGAAATAACATCCTCTAAATCTAACTTTTTACTATTCTGCGCATTAACAAGAAATGCCAGTATTAATAATGGTATTATTAAGAGTTTTTTATTCATTGTTCTTATAGTTTACTTATTAGTTCAAATCGCAAATATGAGTTATTTTATCAATAAAAAAGATAAAATTAGTCAGGTTAAGAGTTTTACCATAGCATATTCATAAATATTTTCTAATTTAGATTTTGATTTATTGGGCTATTATTTTCATTTCAATGAATGATTTATAACCCAACGAACTTTTAATAAATAACTAAATACTGATTAATCAAATGCCTCATTTATAAAGAATAAAACAACTTTATAAATGAAGCTAAAATCAAATAATTATGAAAAAATCCATTTCATTATTAATATTAACGGTAGCATTTTTTTTACTACCCATATCGAATATCAATAGCCAAGACGACCCTTTTAAAGCCTGTAAAGAACAAATTAGTTCAGATTTCATTTTAAATAGTCAACCCTTACAAGCATTCTTAACTGGTGATGAAGTAGCCGAATTTAAAACTACATTCTTAAGCGGAAGTGTTTACCGCATTTCGGCATGTTCGGCCTCAGAAGAGCCAATTTTATTTTCAGTTTACGATACCAATCATAACTTATTATTTTCAAATTCAGATTATCAAAATGCCAAGTATTGGGATTTTAAAATGGCTGGTTCAATGGAATGTATTATTGAAGCAAGACTTGATGAATCTCAAAAATCATCAGGAATGGCTTTATTGTATATTGGTTTCCAAAAATTAGATGAAGAATAAATAACAGCATTATTTGCCACTTGGTAAATCAAAAGGGTTTTAGAATAATTTTGAATGAGTGAAGAAATATTAAAGGCTTTAGTACAGTTATTTGCTTTAATTGCATTCCCGAATAAAGAAAATAACCAAAGGCGCGAAATCGTAAAAGTATTTCTTAATAATCAACTTAATAGTAGCACAACTAAAGAGTATCTTAGACTTTATGAGAAACACTATCTAGTTCATGCTGCAAAATTAGAGCGACTCCAAAAAAAAGATCCACTTAAACCGAGTTTAACTGCCAACTCGGTTAAAGCTTTACGTATAGCAAAAGCTATTAATAAAGAACTTACTCACTTTCAGAAACTTATTGTAACAATAAGACTAATTGAATTTCTTAAAAAAGGAATTGATATCAGTAGTTACGAAAGGGATTTTATAAAAACAGTATCCGAATCTTTTAATATTAGTAATGAGGAATTTCTACTCATTGAACATTTTGTTATTGATGATTTTAGCAATCCCTTCGACAATAAAAACATACTGTTAGTTAACAAATTAGATTACTCCAAATTCAAACATTCCAAGCATCTAAACATAAGCCTACTACAAAGTGAAATTCAAGTTGCTAATATTACATCGGGTAATGTATTTCTACTTAAAGCAGAGCAAGGAACTGAACTTACCATTAATGGGCAATTAGCTAATTCTGATAGGATTCATGTAATAAAACCAGGTAGTTCTGTTAGAGTTAAAAACCTTGAACCTATTTACTATAGTGATATCGTAAATAAATTTAACACAGATAACCTTCATCAATCATTTAATTTTGAGGCAAAAGATATAAGCTACCTATATCCCAACAATAATAATGGGATACAAAAGATGTCATTTCAAGCCGAATGTGGCAATCTTGTTGGTATAATGGGCAGTAGCGGCGCCGGTAAAAGTACATTGATAAATGTTCTGAGTGGCATTAATTCACCTCAATCAGGAACGGTGTCAATTAGCGGAATTGATATCAATAAAGAAAAAGAAAAGGTAAATGGTTTAATAGGATATGTCTCTCAGGATGATCTTTTAATGGAGGAATTAACTGTTTATCAGAATTTATACTACAACGCCAAACTTTGTTTTGATAGTTATTCGGAGTTTCACATTAAGAAAAAAGTATTAAACCTATTAAACTCCCTTGGATTGTTTGAAACCAAGGACATGGTTGTTGGGTCTCCTCTTAATAAAAAGATTAGTGGTGGTCAACGCAAACGATTAAACATAGCTCTTGAACTAATAAGGGAACCTGCAGTTCTTTTTCTGGACGAACCAACATCGGGTCTATCCTCAAGAGACTCGGAAAACATTATCGACTTATTAAAAGAGTTAAGCTTAAAAGGGAAATTAGTATTTGTAGTTATACACCAACCTTCAAGCGATATTTTTAAAATGTTTAATCAGCTTTTAGTAGTTGATACGGGTGGTTATCTCGCCTACGAAGGCGACCCTATTGAAAGTATAAATTACTTCAAATCGAACATAAACCTGGCTAACCGCGAAGAAAATGAATGTAGCAAATGTGGTAATGTAAACCCAGAGCAGATTCTAAATATTATATCGGCTAATGTTGTTGATGAATATGGAAGTTTTACGCAGAAAAGAAAGCGGGAACCCCAGGAGTGGTATGATTTATTTAAGTCCAAACTACAAAAACAGAGCGATAATAAATCTGTTGTACTCCCATCTATATCTTTTAAGATTCCGAATAAACTGAAGCAATTTCTAGTATTCGTTAAGCGCGATGTATTATCAAAAATTTCAAACACACAGTATTTACTAATTAACCTAATAGAAACACCTATACTAGCAGTAATACTAGCCACAATAATAAAATACTATAACATAGATGAAACTACTGATAGTTCCTATGTATTTCAAAACAACCCCAATATTATAGTATATATAATAATGGCTGTTATTATTGCCATATTTGTTGGTCTTACGGTTAGTGCCGAAGAAATTATTCGCGACAAAAAAATACTGAAACGAGAGAAATTCCTGAACCTAAGTCGCCTAAGTTATCTCCTTTCAAAGGTGTTCATCTTAAGTATCATCTCTGCTATTCAAACTTTACTATTTGTTGTTGTAGGAAATTCAATTATCGAGCTCAAAGGACTATTCTGGGAATATTGGATTATACTTTTTAGCTGTTCTATTTTCGCCAATTTACTTGGGTTAAACATTTCAGATAGCTTTAAAAATGCCGTTAATATTTACATTACGATTCCTTTTTTAATAATACCCCAAATCATTTTATCCGGAGTTTTTATTAGCTACGATAAGCTAAATCCTAAACTATCAGATCCTGATATTGTACCTTGGTTTGGTGAGATTATAACTGCTCGATGGGCTTTTGAAGCATTAAGTGTTGATCAATTCATTAACAATAAGTATGAAAGAAACTTTTATGTTTACGATAAAATTAAAAGCAAAGCACAATTTAAAAAAGAGTTTTGGATTCCTTTGTTAGAAGCTAAAGTAACTGCAGCTGATAAAGCATATACAAATAAAAACACGCAATTATTAGGCTCTATATTAAGCTTGATACAGGATGAAATTATAAAAGAGGAAAAAAAATCAAAGACTGAATCAAATTTTATTTCTCTACTTAATACTGATGATTATAATAGCGAAGTCTCAGCCTCAGTTAATGATTACTTAGAGAGGAAAAAAGGTTTCTATAAACGACTTTTTAATAATACAGATATTGTTCTCGATCAAAAAAGGAAAGATATTATTAAGGCTTCGTCAATAGAAGATTTTAATAAACTTAAAAGAGATTATACCAATACTGAATTGAATCGATTTGTAACAAACAGTAATGATATTTTCACCAATAAAATTATTGAGCATAAAAATAGATTAATTCAGAAATCTGATCCTATTTACAAAGAGCCTGAACCTGGCTTTATTAAAGCACATTTCTTAAGTCCATTTAAAAGGTTTGGTAATTTAAAAGTAGATACATTAGTAATGAATACTATTATTATTTGGTTTTTGAACATAACACTGTTTATTACCCTGTACTTTGGTTTCACCAAATACATTATTAATAAGATAAGTAAGGTATTTAAACGCAACTAGCACAACAGCTCCTTTTTATACTTCTCAATAGCTCTTTTTCTTGCAAACGAATGTTCTATTATAGGCTTTGGGTATTTGTCTGTTCCTAGCTCAGGAACCCATTTCTTAACATACTCTAAATCCTTATCGAACTTCTTCAATTGAGTCTCGGGGTTAAAAACCCTGAAATAAGGTGCAGCATCACAACCGGTTCCTGCAGCCCATTGCCAATTACCATTATTTGAAGCCAACTCATAATCTAGTAGTTTTTGCGCAAAATAAGCCTCTCCCCATTTCCAATCAATTAAAAGATGTTTACACAAAAAGCCGGCAGTTACCATCCTTACTCTATTGTGCATATAACCTGTTGCATTAAGCTCTCGCATACCTGCGTCGACTAACGGGTAACCAGTTAATCCTAATTGCCAACGTTCAAAATCATTAGTCTCATTTAGCCATGTTATACCATCATACTTTCTTCTAAAATTATGATGTACAATATTCGGATGATGAAATAGAACTTGAATAAAGAATTCGCGCCAAATTAACTCACTAATAAAAACCTCATTATCAGTGGGTATCTGATTTAACACTTGCCTAATACTTATTGTACCAAAACGGAGGTGCACACCTAGCTTACTTGTGGCATTCAGAATCGGATAATCGCGATGAATTGCATAGTTATCTAATGCATTAATGTTATAATCTTCAACACAAATTCTGGATATTTTAAATCCAATATCCTCAATAAGAGGGAAAGGAAACGAAACTGGGCAGAAATTATCGAACTGAATATTAGGCAAAATGCGAACACCGTTATATTCCGAAAGCCATTTATTCTTATAGGGAGTATAAACAGTATAAGGATTTCCATCAGCCTTTACAATCTCATATTTTTCAAATATAACATGATCTTTAAAAGGAAAAACATCTACTCCTTTACTTAAGGCAAGGGAGTAGAGGTTTAAATCTCTATCAATGGCATACGGTTCGTAATCTTTATTATAATAGATCGAATCTACGTCATATTCGTTAAGCAGCGATTCCCAAACTTTGTGTACATCGCCTTTTAATACTAATAATGAGGAATTGTATTTTTTTAGTTGCTGATGTATCTTCTTTAAATTATTATAGATAAAAGTAACTCGCGAATCATCTCGGGGCAATTCATTCAAAATAGCGTCATCGAAAATAAAAACCGTGATTACATTCTTTTTTTCGGCAAGAGCAGAATACAATGCAGTATTATCTTCTAAGCGTAAATCACGTCTAAACCAAAAGAAAGAATGCTTCATTACAATAATATTTTTTTAATTACTTTTTATCCAATCAATTATCTCATCCGAATCAGGTTTAGTTTTTGGCGAAATCACCTTTACTAAATGCCCTTCTTCATCAATTAAATATTTCTGAAAATTCCATTTAACATTGCTATCCTCTACCCCATTTAACGATTTTTGCGTAAGCCATTTGTATACTGGGGCCATATCATCACCTTTAACCGAAATCTTTGACATCATTGTAAAATCAACCCCATAGTTAAGTGTACAAAACTCTCTAATTTCTTCTGCTGATCCGGGCTCTTGTTTCATAAAATTATTCGCCGGAAATCCGATGATTTCAAAATCATCACCACCATACTTCTCGTACAAAGCTTGCAGCCCTTCATATTGTGGAGTTAAGCCGCACTTTGAGGCTGTATTTACTACCAACACTTTTTTCCCTTTAAGTTGTGATAGCGAATACTCTTCCCCTTCAAGGGTTTTTACAGTATAATCGTAAAAAGATTTTTGTGCTGAAATTCCTCCAATAGATAAGAATAGAATAAGCAGTAACAGTATTGTTTTATTTACTTGTAACATAAAATTTAAATTATTTTTTAAGTCTTAACCCTTAATGTTTATTTATAATAGCCAAACGGTATAGTTGGCGTATTGTTCTATTAAAATATGCCTGCTACAACAATTAAATTCTAATACAATAAAATTGAGGATTAAGGATATTTGCTATTTTTGTTATCCTAAATTTAAACAATGGCAAGAGGAGGAAAAGGAAAGAAACCAAGTGGAGGTTCTGCTGGACAAAACAGAAAAAAATCGGAAGAATTTTTAGAACAGAATCTTAAAAAAGCAAATATAATTGAAACCGATACTGGTTTACAATACGAAATAATAAAAACGGGAGATGGACCTAAACCTGATGCCGAAAGTATAGTCACCGTTCATCAGCGTGCCATGCTACTAGGTGGCAAAATGTTAGATGATACGTATAAGGAAAATTCCACAATGGAATTTAAACTAAACGAGGTGATTGAAGGCTACCAAGAGGGTTTAATGATGATGAATGTGGGTTCGCGCCATCGTTTTTTTGTGCCGCCTGAGTTAGGCTGGGGTAAAAAAGGATCTGGTGGAAGAATTGGGCCTTATGCGGTTGTTATTTTCGATGTAACATTGGTTGAGTTTTATTAATCATTGCTTGATAGTGGATCTAGAATGGATCAATTCATCAACTTTGAACAAGTAAATAATTACCTGGTCAGGAATATTACAAAGTATTAAATGAAAGTCCTTTTGAGCTTTATAATTGTTCAATTAAGGACTGAATACTTTGATGATTTTGGGATAAACCAGTTTTTGTTAATTGATACTCTATCTCTGCATTGTCGTCTTTACGTAATTCTACTTTTAAATCATTTGATTCATTAGAATCTATGTAGCCAATTCTATTGAGCGCCTTTTCTAACCAGCATCGCTCAATGCCCTCACCTACAATTTGAATTGGTTTTTGTACTGATTTATGAAATTTAAAATTACCTGCATGCTTATCAAAATGAATTCCATCACGTTCAAAGAAATCATTAAAATCGTTGGAAAGCACTAAATCCTCAGGTACACCCTCTGTTAGTTTCCTATCAGGGCCAATAAGCCAAATTTTATCTGCAATTTGTAAAGCCATCTCCAAATCATGCGTACTCAATAAGATGCCTCTATTATGGTCTCGGGATAATTGTAAGAGCAATTGCATGATTTCTATTTTTGCAGGAAAATCGAGAAAAGCTGTTGGCTCATCAAGAATAATAAAAGGCGTTTCTTGAACCAAGGCTTTCGCAATCATTGCCTTTTGCCTTTCGCCATCGCTCATCTTATCAATACTCTTATGCGCAAATTTAGCTAAGCCAACGGCTTTTATTGCATCATAAACCTTTTGTACATCCGTATCGGTAAGCTTTCCAAAGAATCCTGTATAAGGAGTTCGCCCTAAACCTACCAATTCAAAAACCGTTAAGTTAGGAACTGAAATTCGCTCAGTAAGAACAACACTTACCAACTTTGCTTTCTTCTGTTCATTTAAATTTTCAATACGCTCTTTTCCAAACCAAACCTCCCCCTCTACCTTAGGTAAAAAACCCGATATGGTTTTAATCAATGTTGATTTTCCTGCCCCATTAGGGCCTAACAAACAAGTAAATTCTCCGGCATTTACAGATACATTAATATCAGAATGAAGTGCATCATCTTTAGAGTACCCAACCGATAGGTTTACTAATGAAAGTAATTGCTGCTTTGTAGTTTTATTCATCACTTTCTAAAATTAATCAACTAATCTTCGTCTACGGAGTATTACAGAAACCACGATAGGCGCACCAATTAACGAGGTTACTGCATTTATTGGGAGGGTTCCGTCGAAACCTGGCAGGCGAGCAATAACATTGCATAATAAAGCTAAAGCCGCTCCAAAAATCATAACCGCAGGTACTAAAACAGAGTGATCAGCAGTTTTAAACAAGTTTTTTGTCATATGCGGCACAGCCAAACCCAAAAAAGCAACAGGCCCACAAAATGCAGTAATAGTAGCAGTAAGCATGCCTACAACAATGAGAATATGCAAACGCGAGCGCTTAACATTGAGACCCAAATTGGCGGCATAGTTCTCGCCTAGTAAATATATATTTAGTGGCTTAATTAGAAACAGAGATGCCAACAAGCTAAGTGTGATTACGGGTATAAAAACCTGATGTTTTTCCCATGATACATTTCCGAATGAGCCTAATCCCCATACTACATATGCTTGTATGTCATCCTTGGTACTAAAAAATTGCATTAAACCAACTAAGGCATTCGAAGCATATCCAACCATAATACCCACAATAAGTAACATGGCATTATTTTTTAGCTTTCGAGCTAAAAACAAAACCATAAACAAAATTACCATTGCGCCAACAAATGCTGCCATTGTTACTGTTACTGATCCGAATACGCCGAATGCACTCAAAGCCGTTCCGTTTATGGCACCCATCAATAGTACAACTACAGCAACACCTAAACCCGCACCCGCACTAATACCAAGTATAGAAGGACCTGCCAAAGGATTTCTGAATAAGGTTTGCATTTGCAGTCCACCTACTGCTAAACCTGCTCCTGCAAAGGCTGCGGTTAACGACTGTGGTAAACGTGTATTAAATAATATATTGTGCCATTTTTCTTTTTCAATGCCCATACCGACTAGCCATTTAAGCACTTTTTCGGCAGGTATATAAACTGAGCCCAAGGATATATTTATTACAAATAAAGCCAGCAACAGAAATAGTAACAAGCCAAAAATTACACTCTTTTTATTTTTTGTATCAATAGCTTGCATATTACTCTTTAGTCATCATTTTATAATAACGTGGCATATAATTAGGTAATAAATTAGGGTGAAAAACTTTAACCATATCACTTAAAACAACATCGGGCTCTAGCAACCCCTTTTCATAAAAAAGTGATTTACTCGTATTTGAGAAAAATACCTTCCTATTCTTGAAGGCATCAAAATCTTTATAACGAACATCTTCATCTGTTAAGGCTTCATAAGAGTAATTTCCGTTGTAATTTACCAACAACACCCAATAATCGGCCTCTGCCCCTGAATTATAAACGGTTTCGAAATCGTAACTTAAAGAACCAGTACCCGGCCTATCCTTAAAAATATAATCTGCACCTGCATCAGCATAATAATTTGCATTGTAACTTTGCGCTGCTGCTGCATACCAAACCCCTTGGTATATTTTACCACTTACAACCGTTGGTTTATCGGTCAATTCTTGGGTTAATGACTTTACATTATTATAACGTTGTGCAATATTATGTACCTCATCAATTGCTTCTTGTTCCTTATTAAAGAAGGCAGCAACATATACCAACCACTCTACTCTACCAAGCGGTGTATTTTCGAGATAACTGCTATTCATCGCCAGCTTAATTCCTGCCTGTCGGATTGGACCGTAAAAATCCTCCTTAAAAGGAGAAATCATCATAACATTTGGATCAATATCAATGAGTAACTCTAAATCAGGCGCAAAGGCGGTGCCTATATTACGTACTGCACCGGTCTTTAATCCGTTTACTACTGTAGGATTACTAACATATTGAGGTTCGGCCATGCCCACAAGTGCATCCATAGCCCCCTCAATTTTATCGGCATAACTAATTTGAGTTGATGCAACAGCAACCCATCGCTTTAAGGGTACCTGGATGGCATCTATATTTTTCTTCAGATATTCAGAGGAGGAGGATAAAACAATTTGATGCTTCGGAGCAGCATCGTCCCATGGGTCATTTACCTCAACAATTTTGTAATCCTGAAAATACTTTATTACAAACTGCTTTGCATAAGTAGGCACGTATACTGAGTCTGGCTCAACATCAACTGTGCTACTATTTGTTTTTTTTGAGGAGTTAGTGCAGGATAATAAGGCACTAAAAATCACTAATACTAAAATACTTTTACTCATTATTTCTTCTATTTCCCGAAAGGTGAATGAATGCTGATAATAGCAGGTTTTCCGACTTTCATTTATGAGCACCTTCCCGATATATCAGTGGTTAACGCTCGCCATACTTGGTTGATTACGGCTGCGGGTACAGTTCCTGAATTCTGTTTTTACAGTCACAGGATTCCCTAGATTTTTCAATCATTACCTATTATCTTTTCGCTTGCAAAACTACATTATTCTTTTCAATGCAACAATTCTTTGCTATGATCTATTCTACTGGTAGTACAACATAAATAGAGTATTTATATTTTACTGAGCAATAGCAGCTTATTTCTTTGTTTTTTTCTTCTTCTTTTTTTGAACTGAGAAACCAAATTTTCCCAACTTATCCCCCACCTCGAAATAGTGCCCATGGGAATAGCAAATAGGGTTTGCGCTATCCAATGAAAAAGCACCTGTTTCATCATCAAGATATTTATCATCGGCTTTAACATTAACTATCTCGGCCATAAACATATCATGCGTTCCCAATTCAATAACTTGAGTTACTTTACATTCAAGGCTAATGGGTGATTCCTCAATAATTGGAGCTTTTACAATGCTTGCCTTACCTGCAGTAAGTTTCATTTCTTTAAACTTATCGTACTTCCTTCCTGATTTTACACCGCACCAATCCGTAGCATAAGCCAAATCTTTAGTGGTTAAATTAATTACAAACTCTTTAGTTTCCATTAGAATTGCATGAGAGTGACGGGCTTTTCTCACTGAAATATAACACATAGCTGGATCGGAACAGATGGTCCCTGTCCAAGCAATTGTTATAATGTTATAATTCTCGGGTTTATCACCTACAGTTACCATTACTGCGGGCAATGGGTAAACCATGTTCCCAGGTCGCCAATCAACTTTAGCCATATTTACTTGTGTTTAATGCGCTGCAAAAATAGTACAGGGAAATTTTAGTATCAACAAAAACTCCCACAATAATAAATATCATGGGAGTTACAATGTATTTCTTGTTCGGATCTTATATGATTTCCAGATGTTCTTCAGTGGTAATTTTTTCGCAATAATGGCATTTATAAGCCAAAGGTTCTTTTTCAACCAACAATAATCGTGTAGTTACCTCTTGGTTATTTGTGATGCATTTAGGATTAAAACAACGTGCAATACCAATAATCTCAGATTCGATATGAACTAGCTTTTTTTCAACTACCTCATAATCCTTAATTATATTTAGCCGAGCCTCTTTTGCAACAAGAGCAATTTTATTAATCTCATCATCCTTAAAAAACTTATCTGCAACCTTAATAATAGCTTTTTTTCCAAACTTGCTACTTCCCAGGTTCGTTCCAAAAGTAATCAGGTTACTACAGTTATCTAAACCTAGTATGCGAATCACTTTAAAAAGGTATTCAGCAGGAATATGATCAATTACAGTTCCCTCTTGTATTGCGCTTACGCTTAATTCTTTCTTTGTGCTCATCATTAAATTTTAACTGTTATACCAAACCTAAAATAGAAGCAATAATTGCCATACGTGCGTAAACACCATTCTCTGCTTGCTCAAAATAATATGCTTTCGGATTACTATCTACATCCGTATTTATCTCGTTAACACGAGGCAGTGGATGAAGAATTCGCAAGTTATCTTTAGTATTATCAAGCATCGAATTTCTAAGGATATAGATATTTTTCACCTTCTCATATTCCATTGGATCAACAAAGCGCTCTTGTTGAACTCTAGTCATATATAATATATCTGCCTTGGAGATGATATCCGTAAATTCAGAATGTTCGTAGTAGGGAATTCCCTTTGAGTCGAGCCAAATTTTATACTCATCAGGCATTTTTAATTCATCGGGTGCAATAAAATTAAATTTAGGATTAAAGTGCGACATGGCTTGCAGCAAGGAATGAACGGTTCGACCATACTTTAAATCACCTACCATAAAAATATTTAAATCCTCTAATGTACCTTGCGTTTTTTGAATAGAATACAAATCCAAAAGCGTTTGTGTTGGGTGCTGATTGGCTCCATCACCTGCATTAATAATAGGCACTGAAGATTGCTCTGAGGCATATCGCGCACTTCCTTCTAATGGATGACGCATAACAATTAAATCAGCATAGTTACTTACCATTTTTATGGTATCGTTAAGCGTTTCTCCTTTTGTAGTTGATGAAGACGAAGCATCACTAAAACCAATAACCCTGCCACCTAAGCGGTTTATAGCAGTTTCAAAGCTAAGACGTGTACGTGTTGATGGCTCAAAAAATAAACTAGCCACAACCTTTCCTTTTAATAAATCCTGATTAGGTTCTTTTTCAAAACGAGCTGCTAATTCTACGACTTTTAAAATTTCCTCTTTCGAGAAGTCGTTGATAGAAACTAAACTTAAATCCTTCATTTATATTGTATTTAATACTTTCAATATTTTTAAAATGCCAGAATTTAGAGCAAAAAAAAGACCTGAATTACAGGCCTACATATTAAATAATACCAAAATTGATAGCAAATACATAAGTACTGAATGTATTAGTATTACAATTATCTATTTTGGATGTTATTATCATTTCTCTCATTCCAAAAATTAAAGGTAATACATTTATTAAATTTTTATATTCTTTTTATTCAAAAAAAATAGGGCCTCATACCAATACAAACTATATCAAGGTATTATAAAAGCATGATTTTTGACAAGGTTGAACATTCAATGTAAATGTATATTTGCAAAATTATTCATAACAAGTAGAGTTTAGGTCATTAGCTAGATTCTGCCTTTTAATAAAGCATTACTTTGAAGAATTCATTACGAAATAGTTTAATTCTTTTACATTTTATTGTATTCATATACGGATTCACAGCAATACTAGGTAAGCTTATTACCTTAGATGCTATACAAATTGTGTGGTATAGAATGCTGTTTGCAATAGTTGGACTTTTCGTATACCTACGCTTTAAAAAGCTAGATATTTCAATTAGCAAAAAACAAATTATTAAGCTCTTAGGAATAGGAATAGTTGTAGCACTGCATTGGATCACCTTTTTTCATGCCATTAAAATTAGCAATGTATCAGTAACTCTTGGCACGCTGTCATCAGGCACATTGTTCGCGAGTATACTAGAGCCCTTGTTCTTCCGAACTAAAATAAAACGATTAGAGGTATTGATTGGTGTTATAATAATTGCTGGCTTATACCTTATATTCAGATATGAATTACAATATGTAAACGGAATAATTGTTGCGCTTATTTCAACGGTATTGGCTACCACATTCACTATCCTTAATAAATCGTTTACTCACAAAGTTGCCCCGAGTATTATTAGTTTCTATGAAATGATTGGCGGCTTTATTGGCATCAGTTTATATATTGCCCTAAAAGGAAATTTTAATAGACACTTTTTTGAAGTGAGCACAAACGACTTAGTTTACCTACTTATTTTAGGTATTGTTTGTACTGCATTTGCCTTTGCTGCAAGTGTTGATGTGATGAAGGTTGTATCTGCCTACACGGTAGTATTATCCATTAATATGGAGCCTGTTTACGGAATTATATTAGCCTTTCTGTTCTTTGGTGATTCAGAATATATGTCATCCGGATTTTACCTTGGAACAATAATCATATTATTATCTGTTTTCTGTTACCCGATGTATAAAAAAAGAATTGGCCAAAAGGCATGATGCTTCACCAATGCACATTTTGACCAATATTGTATTTTTAAAATATTATAGCGAATAGCTAGAAGTACTATTTAGCAATAAGTCATAATTTACTTCTTATAAACTTCGTTTCGTACTTTTAGTATTCTATTCAAACCTTCTTCAACCATGAATTTAGGCGAGGCAATATTCATTCTTTGATAACCCTTGCCTTCAGCGCCAAACGAAACACCATCATTCAAGCCCACTTTACCAATTTCAATCATGGCCTTTTTTAATTTAGATTGCGGTAAACCCCAGGCCTTAAAATTAAACCACAATAAATAAGTTGCCTCAGGAACCACGAAGCCCACTTCTGGCATATGCTCCTTAATAAAGGCATCTACCATTAGTATATTTTCTTCTAAGTAAGCTTTCATTTCTTTAAGCCATGCATCACCATTATTATAGGCTGCTTCTAAAGCTACTCCACCAAAAAGATTACCCATGTGCATTTGTAAACCCACTAACCTCTTATGAAACTGTGTTCTTACCTTTTTATCGGTAATTACAGCATATGCCGTTGAAAAACCCGCAATATTAAAGGTTTTACTTGGCGCCATGCAAGTAATTATTTGGTGTGCGTACTCTGGAAATTCATTGGCCAACACAATGTGTTTATTGCCAAATAAGCACAAATCGCTGTGTATTTCATCAGATACAATCATTACATCATTGTCTGAACAAATTTTCACGATACGCGCAAGCTCATCACGCTTCCATGCCCTTCCTACAGGATTATGCGGGTTAGAGAAAACAAACATTTTTGTTTTAGGATCTTGAGCTAACTCTTCTAAGTTTTCAAAATCTATATTATAATACCCATCTGTTTCAACTAAATTATTCTTCAGTAATACTCTATCATTATCTGTTACTATAGAATAGAAAGGTGGATATACAGGGGTTTGTATAATTATTTTGTCTTCAGGATTGGTGAATTCATGAATGGCCACAACAATTGCCGGTAATACTCCGGGCGTAAACTCAATGGTTTCATTTCCTACTTGCCAACTATGCATTCTACTGAGCCAAGATGTAATTGCGTTTGAAAAATCATCTTTACGGATTGTATACCCATAAATATCATGATCTACTCTTTGCGCTAAAGCTTCTTGAACTTCTTTTGGGGCAGCAAAGTCCATATCAGCTACCCAAAGGGGCAATACGTCGTTTGTGCCAAAATAAGCATCTCGCAAATCTAGTTTATAAGAATCGGTACCCTCTCTATTTATTATCCTATCAAAGTTGTGCATGTTTCAAATATTTTATCCTACAAAAGAACTAAATTACCATTAGATATATAGCATACAAAGGTACTATATATCCTATTAAAATTGTATAAATAAAAAAAGGAGACCTAAGCCTCCTTTACATATCTTAAAAATACTAATGTTATTTAAACAAAAACATCATGCGTCTTTGGGTATCAGGAATACCAATAACATTATTGATATAATCTTGCTTGTTTACAAGCTCTCCTTTTTGAATATAACCTTCGCCAAACGGCATTTCAGTACCCCAAGAACCTGACATTATTTTTTTATCAAAATCAGTTACCTTAACAATGGTATGAACCCCTACTGTTATAAAGCAACTTGAATATGTTTTAGCCTCAGCAAGCGACTCTTTTACATTTTCTTTAGTGAGTACAATTGACTTACTGGCTTGCTCACTTGCTTTTTTGTTGAAACTTGAAATTGGAGAATTTTTACTTAATTCAGCAGCTTCAAAGCTTACTACTCCTTTTACAAACTCTGCAATAACCTCATCTTTTGCAGATTGAGCATTAATAGATATTGCAATACACATGATTGCTAATACTGATAAAAATTTTCTCATAAGTATAATTATTGTTTATTAAAACTGCGACAAATATAGTATTTTGCTTTTAAGACAAGCTATAATATGAGGTCCTAATTAAGTTCAACTTCATTAGTTTTTTGATGTAGGCAGGACTTAAATACATAATAAACTGATATTAGATTTGTTATAAACGATACCAATTAGGACATAACAAAATATCTATAAAAAAGATAATAGGTATTATTATAGATTTTATACTAACATGTGCTTGGCCCGAAGACGGAGTGTGAGCGATTGAAACGGCATCCTTTGTGAGCCCATTATGGCGAAGCAAAGATATAGTGCAAAGCGCGACCTGCAAGGGCACACCCTAATCACTAGATAGCATTGGATCGGAATTTTAATGAAAAGTAAAGCCATAAAAAAGCGAGTTACCCAGAGTGGATAACTCGCTTAACTTACTTTATTAAGGTACTTTTTATTTGAACTTTAATTTACCGCTTTTACCATCGGTATGTAAAATTTCTTTAGCATTACCTTTGTAGCTATTCTTTTTGAATACTACATTTTTAGACGACTCAACAATAATAGCTGGTCTATCGCTATGAAGCTGCGGAAATGTACCTGAATTTGTTATGGTATTTCCTTCGAATGTAAAACCATCGGTATTCTTAACCTCTAAAATTAAATTATCGTATTGATTAAAGGTGTTGTTGCTAATGGTAATATCTTTAAATGCAATATTCTCATTATCGTCGTCGGTTTCTAACTGAATAACTGCTTTACCTTTGCTTCCGTGAACACAATCTTGAAACACGTTATTTGTAATAACTAGGTTAGATGCGCTACCCGATTCGTACCAAAATCCGCTTTCAACAGGAACAAGAATGGCACTCATATGCGTATGGAAGAAATTATTGGTAACTAAAGTTTTACGAGGCGTTGAAATTAATAAACCACGTGCTCTGTTACCATTAATTTCGCAATCTCTTACTGTAACTTCTGGATACGCATCGAGGTTTTCGATTAGATCACCGGCCTTAATATTAGCTGGCAATTTTTCGTTAAATGTTACCAAATGGTAGCGTCCGTTTAACTTTTGAATTGATTTAAGCGTTAACTTATTGTATGGAAAAAACGAATCGCTTAATCGTACCAAACCTATTGTATCGTTAGGACGACCAATGGAAAACATTTGCTGCTCAAAGTGTCCTACGTGAATTCCGATGGTGTGCTCATCAATAATATCCATCACTTTTTGATAAGTTCCGTGCACGTTAAGAGCATCGTCCATTTGGCAACGCAATTCGCAATTCTTTAATTCAACTTTACCTCTACACCCCACAAAGTGAGTTGCATCTGCCGAGGCACTTAAAACGCGTCCTTTGGCAGGGATAGTGTTAAATCCATCAAGTGTAATATTTTCACTATTCTCGCAAATTAATCCCATTCCACCAGCATGATGAACCGTAACAGATTGTATGTTTAAATCATAGGTTCCGGTAACTCTAAACGCAGGAGCAATACGATTATCGCCTTTTTTACCCTTACTTACTAATACTGCACCAACGGGAGGCACTTCTCTCTTCATTTTACTAAAACGAATAACACCTGGCTTAATCTCCTTTGCATTCATTTTACTTTCAAGTCCTAGTCGAGAATGAAAAGGGGTACGAGGATCATTTTCATATTTATAAGATAACTTATCAATATTAAATTGCTTAGCCGTTTTTGAATTGAGCTCAACAGGTAAGTAAGACTCGTTTTTATACAAAATAGCTTCACGCTTAGGATCAAAGAATATACACTGTCCTATTGTATGTTCGTAATAAGGATGCACAAAATGTACTTGCCCATTTCTGATCTCGTAAGGATAATCAGAAGAATACTCAATATCAACAGTTTTCGCTTTTGGATCATTTGCAACTACTGTACCTTCAGAATGGAAAGGGTTCTTCCAATCAACCGATAAATTTTTAACGGTAATATTCTTTCCCCCTTCAATAATAAAAGGAATCATTAAACCATGAAAGATAAATTCAGAACCTTGTCCGTCAATGGTAATATTTTCAAAGTCGATTAAAGGAAATGCCGTTCGAGTAACCACATCTTCGTGGTTAGAAATGTAACAAAACATCTCTAAAGCTTTTTCAGGATAAAAATGGTAAACCCCTTTTTCAAATTTAATTTCGGTAATACCGTTTTCCTTTGCCAATAGTACCTCTTTTAATACATGGGGACTTGCATCTCCCTTTACATCTGTTTTTATTAAAACCGTACTTTTTTCATTAGGATTATTGGCCGAAACCAACAGTGTAAAACCTAAAAACAAAGTCATTACTAAGCTTATATACTTCATGAATTATTTAGTTTTATTTAGAATTATCAAATCACTGCTACAATGATCTAAAAAATACTATAACAAGCTTATTCTATCCGTAATATAATTGTGTCTGCCTGTACACGACACGTGCAAACACATTAATATTACCCTGTAGTTCAAGTAATATACCCACGTTTAGCTTAATCAGCTGGCATTACAAAAAAATAGACGGCTCAACTAAATTTATATTTCAATTGACATAATTATTTCATACCTTAAAGTAGTTCCGAGGCGTTTGCCTGTTCTCCCTTAATAATTGACTTAATACTTCACCTTCTAAAATTTAGTATCATGAAAAGTCTCTCTCAAATTTTAATGCTAAGTCTCTCAATATTTTTATTGAGTTGTGAAATGAAACCTACAATCGGATTTTTAGTTGCCAATTTAGAACAAGAAAGGTGGCAAAAAGATATCGATAATTTTAAAGCCAACGTGGAAGATCTTGGTGGTATTGCTATAGTTGCTGTAGCAGATTCTGATGAAAAAGTTCAATATGAACAAGCCTTAAAAATGATTGCTGATGGCGTTGATGTTTTGGTTGTTGTACCAGTAAACAGAACCAAGGCTTGTGAAATTGTTAAAACGGCTCATAAAAACAGTATTCCTGTAATTTCTTACGATCGCCTTATTAAAAATTGTAATCTGGACTACCACATTTCAACTGATAATATTGGTATTGGTGAATTACAAGCAAATTATCTCACAAAAATTAAGCCTAGCGGTAAATATGGCATTATTGGTGGTGCAACTACTGATAACAATGCGTATTTATTAAAACTTGGCCAAATGAACGTTCTTCAACCTTTAATTGATAATGGGTCTATAGAAATAATATTTGATTCATACACCAAACATTGGAGCATCCATGAAGGGTATGAGATGACAAATAAATATTTGCAAGAATCAGAAGATATTGATGCTATTATTGCTGGCAATGATGATTTGGCATCTGGTGCTATATCGGCATTAAAAGAACACAACCTTGAGGGCAAAGTGCTTGTTGCAGGTCAGGATGCAGATATTGAGGCCATTAAAAACATTGTCATCGGAAATCAGACAATAACTATTTATAAGCCTATTGAATCCTTATCATATGCCGCTGCGGATGCTGCTATTAAAATAAGTAAAGGGATAGCTCCAAGCAATGGCAGTGTAACTGTAAATAATGGCAAACGCTTGGTTCCGGCTATTTTATTACAAGCCCAGATTGTGAACAAGCAAAATATTGAAATGACAGTAATCTCTGAAGGTTTTATAAAAAAGGAAGAGATTAAGAAAAGATAGAAGTACACTATTCATTCAATATCAATATATAAGTATATAATAATAAATACCTTAATTTTAATTGGCGGGTAGTACAGATACAATGGCACACTTATTGATTTGTTACCGTGTAATAAATAATGAGTTTATAAACTTACATTTGGTGCGTAATTATAAGTGTTTTTTAAAAAAACTATTATTTTTACGGACTTAAATTTAAACTCTGTAAAAAAACAATTAAAATTAATATTTAAGTTATGAAGTACATTTTATCATTAACATTATTATTATTTACAGTATTAGGTACTACAGTTGCTCAAGATGAGAAGAGTGCTGCAGAATTGAAAAATGAAGGTAATGCTGCTTTAAAAGCAAAAGATTATAAAACAGCATTGGATTCATATGAAGCTGCAATTGCATCATGGGATGCTGAAGGTGAGGAAGTTGACCCTGCAACTGTATACAACACAGCAACGTGTGCGTACAAGTTAAAAATGAATGACAAAGCGTTTAAGTATTATACCACGGCTCAAGAGGCAGGATATAAAGGTGATGCTTGCTATTATTACCAATACAAAATTCATAAAGCCAATGGTAATACAGAGGAAATGACCAAAACATTACAAGCTGGTATTGAAAATTTCCCTAATGGTAAGTATGCTAGTGCAATGAAAAAAGAATTAGCAAAGCCATTAGTTGTTAAAGCTAAAGGTCATTACGAGAAAGCTCAAGCTAAATTAAATGCTAGAACATCTGACAATGCTGATCAATGGCCTGCTTTAAAAGCAGCTTCAGTTGAAGAGTGTGACAAAGCAATTGCTTTTTGTGATGAAGCATTAGCTATTTATGCTAATGACAAAAATGCGAAAGCAATTAAAGCTGGTTGTACTTCTTTAAAAAGTGCAGAATAGATCTGAACTATAATATTTTATAAAAGAGCGTTTAAGTATATCTTAAACGCTCTTTTTTTATGCCTAATATTTTAAAACCAAATATCCACCCAAACCTGCACCACTAGATATTATGGGAAATAAATGATATATTGATGGTATGTCATTTGAATTCTAATTTACCTAAATCACGATGCATAAATACCTTCTACTTCTTTGTTTACTTTTACTACAATATACGAGCAATGCACAAAGTTCAGATAGCGCTTTTCAGGCGCAATACCAAGCAACTAAAGAGCGTATCAATAAGCTAAAGGCAAACAAAGAAGCCTTCCCTGTGGTAATTGAGGGAGATACAGTTTTTAATATCTACGAAAAAGGTTCCTCGAGCTCCATTGCTCAACATGCCCATTTTTGTGCCAATAGATTTAATACCATATTAAAACACGACATCTTTTACAAAGATTCTCTTACTGTTGCTGATAGCCTTAACTACATACTGATAAAATATGGGCACATCACCTTAACGGAGTTTAGCGAAATTACAAAAGAGAAATTAAAAGCCAGTAAAGCAGATATCTCGAAAGGCTATATTAAAAAGATTAGTGCTTACCTTGATAAAGCTCAACCAAAACTATTAAGGGTGAAAATTATAAAAGCAGTGCTATTTGCAGCCCTGTTTATTCTACTTTTCATAGGATTAAAAAGACTCTTTATTTGGACAAAAAAACTGATTAAGCGAAATGACAAATACATATATAAGCTCACCCGCTTATTTAAAATGTACCGTTTAAAAGAAGAGGATAAAGAAAATGCCATTAATAGCCTTATTAAAGTAATTACCTGGGTTTATTATTTTACTGTTGGTTTCCTTATTTATGTAATGCTTCCTGCCTTCTTAAGTATATTTCACTATACTAGCGAAGTTGGCGAACAAGTATTTGGTTATATCATCGATCCTTTTTTCGACTTTCTACAGGTATTTATTGCCTACATCCCTACCCTAATTAAAATTATTATTATACTCATCATATTCAGAGCATTCTTAAAGCTCCTTAACTTCTTTTTTAACGAACTAAAAGGTGGTAACATCAATATAAAAGGCTTTTACAAAGAGTGGGCAACACCAACAAGTAATATCATTAAGTTTATCCTTTACGCATTCTTACTCACCATTATATTTCCGTTATTACCAGGTTCAGGTTCTGAAGTTTTTAAAGGAGTAACCGTTTTTGTGGGACTGCTATTATCTCTTGGGTCAACATCCGTTATTTCAAACGGACTAAGCGGCATTATCATGACCTATATGCGCCCTTTCAAACTTGGCGATAGAATTGAAGTAGATACCATTACAGGCATTGTTGTTCAGAAAAACTTATTAATTACCAGAGTGAGAACGCCAAAAAATGTGATTATTACTATCCCTAACTCTAAAATACTTTCAGGTCATAGTAAAAACTATACCACAGCAGCCGAACGATCTAACCTTATTATTCATTGTACCATAACAATCGGTTATGATGTGGATTGGCGTATTGTGCATCAATTATTATTAAGCGCTGCAAAAAATACCAATGGCGTTATTGAGCAATCGGGCAAAGAATCTTTTGTACTTCAGAAGAGCTTAGATGATTTTTATGTGGCTTATGAGATAAACGCATACATTGCACAAGCTGATAAGTATATCGGAATTCAATCAGAACTTTATAGAAACATACTTGATGCCTTTAACAAGGCAGATGTAGAAATTATGTCGCCACATTACCAAAGTATCCGTGATGGTAGTGATATTACTATACCAACCGAGAAGTTTGAAGAAAAGAGTGAAGAGAGTTTAAACATTAATGATAAGATTAATAAGAAAACTGAGGGAGAATAATACGCATTATGATTCCCCTCTCTCCGACCCTTTTGTAAAACAATTAACATTATAGCTCAACTTATTATTCATTTGCTCACAGAAACTATACACACTTGTATTTAGTATTGATATAAATTAATGCTTAACTCTCAATTTATATTGTTAAACGAATCCTATTCGAGGTATTTTTTCTATTTTCGAAACGAAGAAAACATGTACCAAACCTCAAACTATGAAAATACTCCACAGTGGCTAAAGCCATACACTCCATCAAATTCAACACTGGCATACCGCACGATTACCTTACAAATACCAAAAACACAAAATTAACACACGATGAAGAAATTTCACATTACAAATTTCATATTTTTACTTCTACCAGTTCTAATAATCGGACAAAATAGTGGAATTGATTTTAGAAAAATTGATGACTTAAAAACTGTAATTGCTACAGCAAAAAACGAAAACAAGAACATTTTTGCCAACTTACATTATGTGGGTTGCCCCCATTGTGTTAGAATGGAAAAAAATGTTTTCAATACGAATGAAGTTGGCGAATATTACAACAATATGTTTATATCTCTTTCTTTAGATATTAACCTTGACAGTCTTGGACATTATCTTGAATCTGAATATCAGTTAGCTAGTTACCCAGCATATTTATATTTTGACAAAGAAGGGAACCTACAGCATAAAGATATAGGTTATAAAACTCCCAAAGAGCTTATACAAATTGCCGCAACGGCTTTTAATGACTCAAAAAACTTTAATTATTATCAACAGATAGTTACTGCAGGAGATTTAAGTGCTGAAACATTACGTAATTATTTCAGTTTTGGGTATGTTCCAGAAAAAGATTCTTTGATTAATATTTATCTTGAAAACTGCGAAGAAGACAAATTATTTAGTCTTGAAACTTGGTTGTTACTAAAAGAAAATACTCAATCATATAATAGTGTCTACTTTAACCATATTCTGAACAATGAGATTGAATATAGAAAAAATGTTGGCAACAAAGAAGTTGATGACTTTTTAATCAGCCACTGGGTTTTTATGGTCAATCATTGGACAGAGTGGAGGGTAAACGATTTTCAAAGAAATAAAATGAAGAAAAAACTTAGGAAAACGAAACACCCTTTATCTGAAAGAGTGATTAACCAAGTAGATATGGATGTGTGCATTCAAAGAGCAATTTGGCGAAAAAATTCAAAACATAAATTTAATAAGATGATTAAGGAAGCTCGCCAGTATCATTTATATGGCTATGACGATTATAAAAATTATTATATGGCAGCTTGGGTAATTCTTACCCATGAAGGAAATGTAGGTAAGTCTGAAATCGATTTTGGTAATACACTGGCAAAAGCAAGCGTTAATTTACATAAAAATTTTGAGAACCTATTTATTTACGCTCACTTTTGTAAGCAAATGGGAAACACTCAATATGCCATTGCAACAATGAATGAGAGCCTGCAATATAAACAACCAAACACTAATACGAAATACATTGAAAATGCCAATAATAAAATCGAAGAATGGAAAAACGCCCTCTAATCGATGGCTAGTGAGCTAATCTCCCACTGGTGCACCTCTTACAACACTGAACGTAAGGTTCTCGTATACGGCATTTCCTATTATTAATCTGCTAATAGAAACAATACGCACGTGTATTTAGTATTGATATAAATTAATGCTTAACTCTCAATTTATATTGTTAAACGAATCCTATTCGAGGTATTTTTTCTATTGTCGAAACGAAGAAAAACATGTACCAAACCTCAAACTATGAAAATACTCCGCAGTGGCTAAAGCCATACACTCCATCAAATTCAATATTGGTATACTGCTCTATTACCTTACAAATACCAATAACACAAAATAAAAATGATATAGATGTATTCAATTTAGGATGGGATACATTTTAGTTCGCGGTAATTTAAAAACATAACAGTAATGAATCGACTAATATTAGTAACACTAATTCTTATAACCATAGTTTCATGCAGTGGAAGTAGTTATTTCGACAATGTAGATTTTAAAAATGGAGATAAACTTGTATTTAAATATGAGGATTTAAGAATTGAAGATAATGAGTTTCAAAAACGGCATGGACATTTTTACATTTCAGACATAAGTACTTTAAATAGTATAAAAGGTCTATTAAAAGAAAAGACAAGTCGCCCTTCTGTAAATTCAGGATTTTCATATACCATTATATTGGAAGGTAGAGATAAAAGCTATTTTTTAGGAATGTATGACGTTCAAAAGGAAATTCTGTTTTCTAATTCATATTACGCATTAAAAAACGAAGATTTACAAAAGTATTCAAATAAATTCATTCCCTTTGAAATATATAAAATCAAATTCCTTACTGTTTCTAGTTTTAAAAAAGGCATTGAGCTCCTGCAACAGAATAGTTTTGTGGTCGAAAATATTGAAAGAATGAATGAAATGGGAATAGCGAGATTTAACGGGGTAACTGCAATAAAAACAACAAGGGAAGCCTTCCCAAATATAGAACAATACAAATCGCTTGAGTCAATAGAGAAAAAAATAAAAAAGGAATTTAGCTCTATTGACTTTGATTATAAGTTAGTTAATTTCGCTGTATATGACTCAGTTGAAATACAGATTGCATCAAATAGAAGCATTAAAGATTTAATCCCTGATGGTTATACTATAGCGAAGCCCTTTAATGAAAATATTGATTTACTGCCAATTGATGTATATAATATAAAAAATGTTGATTTGAAAACTTTATTTGAAAGCAACAATGTAAAATACGAATTGACGAACAAGGAATAACTACCGCCAATAGAATAGCCTAGCGGAGCCCCTCTCACAACAGGTAGCTTCGCTTGTCCTTTTCGTACACAGCACTATTGCCTCACGAATACCAATAACACAAAATAAAAATGATATAGATGTATTTGTATTTTGAATGGGATACATTTAAAAAAGTTCGTCTTATGTTTTATTAAAGTTGAACTGAATAATGATTTTTGATAGTTACCCATACGAAATTACAGTAAAACCTTGACTTCAATAAAGAACTATGACTAGACAAAAAATATTTGTAATATTAGTAATCAACCTATTTTTAGGATTAAATACCAATGGACAAGAAAAAGCAAACAATTTAATCTATTACGAATTGGGTGGAGTTGGATATGGAGAGGTTTCATTGAATTATGAAAGGAATATATCATTAAATGACAAAGTTGTCTTTGCTCCAAGTTTAGGATTTTCGCTTTCAAGTTTTATTCATGTTGGTGGGACTAAATCAATCAATGACAATCAGTTTTTTATTCCATTGCAAGTAAACTTTCTATTTGGAAAAAAGAATTATCATTTAGAGACAGGTTTTGGTATGCCTATAGCAATAGATAATGAAAAATTTGGCCTTGTTAGTAATATTTATGTTCTAAGATTAGGCTATCGATACCAGCAAAAGAAATCAGGATTAATTTTTAGAACAAGTATAAATCCTGCATTCGTAGGTATTGTTCCTAAAATAATTGGTGGAATTTCACTTGGATATGCATTTTAGAAAGCTAATATGTATTAAAACGCATTCCAATCGAATACAGCGCTATTAACTTACAAATACCTAACACAAAATAAAAATGATATAGATGTATTTGCATTTTGGATGGGATACATTTTGGTTCGCGATTATTGAATATAGACATCACACATAAAAAATAAAAGTGAGAAATTGAATGAAAAAAGCAATAATAATAGGAGCATCATCTGGAATAGGAAAAGGGCTTGCAAAACTGTTGGTCGAAAATGACTATAAAGTTGGAATTACTGGAAGAAAAACAGAATTATTAGAAGAACTTAAAGAAACAAAACCTGATTTTTTTTTACAAGGACTTTTGATGTAACTGACACAAAAGTGACTATTAAAAAATTAGAAGAGCTTATCTCAGAACTTGGTGGACTTGATTTGTTGATTTTGAGTTCAGGAATTGGTGATTTAAATGAAACATTGGACTTTGAAATTGAAAGAAAAGTCATTGATTTAAATGTAACAGGATTTACTAATATCACTGATTGGGTATTTAATAATTATGAGAAACAAGGTTTTGGACATCTCGTGGCAATAAGTTCTGTGGCAGGAATAAGAGGAAGTCGTCAGGCTCCGTCATATAATGCAACCAAATCATATCAAATAAACTACTTAGAAGGACTGAGACAAAAATCAACAAAATCAAAGAAGCCCATTTTTGTAACGGACATTAGGCCAGGATTAGTTGATACCAAAATGGCTAAAGGAGAAGGCTTATTTTGGGTAATGCCTGTTGATAAAGTTGCAAGACAGATTTTTAAGGCAATTAAAAAAAGAAGAAAAGTTGTTTACGTAACAAGACGTTGGGGATTGATAAGTAGACTATTAAAAATCCTACCTCGATTTATATATGATAGAATGTAATGGATTAAAAACAACAAAAAGCAATATTGAATAATCTATTTTGGTTTTTTACTGTAAAAAAATTCCAATGAAAATAAATGAAGAAATAGCAATCAAGTTTGGACAAACTCTTGATAAAGACCAATTCGAGTTGACAAAGAAACTCATCAGTGATGATTGTAAATACTATATTGAAGATGATCTAATAATTGGTCCTGAGAAAATTTGTAACGCTTACAAACAGAATATGATCGAAGGAAGACGAAAGCTTGATGTTCTGGAATGGGGAGAAAGTAAGGTGCAAGTTATTGATGATAAAAAATTTGTTGTACATTTTACAGATTACCTTACTCATAAAAACAAAAATCATGTTCATAAATGTGCACAAATATTGACTTTCAATAATGAAGGATTAATTAATCGTATTGAACACGAAAATAACGAGGTGGAAAAGACAAAATTGAATGAATTTTATAAAAAAGTGGGATTGATTGATTAAAAAAACCGCACACATTAAATAGGCCCCCAGTGCCCAAACCTATAACGCATCCCTATTACCCCACAAAAAAATCCCGCAGCCACGCTACAGGATTTCTTATTGGGGCACCGCTTAAGCGACTACTTCATCCTTCATTTTACTTCTGCTCTGCACTGCTGCATTCACCTCGCTAAAACGCTGATGAATAAATTGAGCAATGGCACCATACAAGGCGGTATTGGCTTTTTGCTGATACCTTAGGCAATCAATCAAATCGCCATTAATAATGGCAATCAAGTTCTTTTTAAGGCTCGAAGCCGACTCTTCGGTTTTACGGGCATCGTTATACAAATTATTAGAGCGCTGTTTCTCTAAAAAATTGTTTACAGCTGTTTCTAAATTATCAAAACTATCTTTACAGCCCGATAAGCTAGGTTCACTTAATAAAATTACTAATTACTAAAATTGTTAATTTCTGTTTCCAACTCGCATTATTTTTCACTAAATTTAACTAACAAGTGATTTTTAACTAAAAACAATGCCCTATGAAATTAATTGCAGGATTCTTTATTAGCGCCATAACATTAATTGGCCCATGCTCTAAAGACGACAGTTATAATGCTGTTTCAATTGACACTTTAGCCGACGATCCCTTTACTGAACTAAATTTGCCAGATCAACACTTCAATTATGCCGATATACAACTACCTAGTTATTATACATCAAATCAATTCCCTTCACAATTTAATTTTGAGGCAATTACAACATATGATAACACACCTGCTGATAACCCAATAACTGATGCAGGAGCAACATTGGGCAGAGTACTTTTTTATGATATAAAACTAAGTGCAAATGGCACAATTGCCTGTGCTTCATGCCACAAATCAGAACATGGTTTTTCTGATCCAAATTTATTCAGCGAAGGATTTGAAGGTGACTTAACCCGCAGACACTCTATGGGAATTGTAAATGCTCGATTTTATGCAGGCGGACAATTCTTTTGGGATGAAAGAGCCGAAACTCTAGAAGAGCAAGTATTAATGCCTTTTCAAGATGAAGTAGAAATGGGCTTAACTCTAACAGAACTAATCAGCATTGCAAGTGAACAAGCTTATTACCCTCCATTGTTTGCTGAAGCTTTTGGGGATACAACAATAACAAGTGACAGAATTTCAAAAGCTTTAGCACAATTTATAAGAAGTATGGTGAGTATTACTTCAAAATACGACGAAGCACGAAGTGAAGTTGAATCGCCCATTTTCAATTTTCCAGGATTTACAGAACTTGAGAATGAAGGAAAACGACTTTTTTATTTACCAAGACAACTTACAAATGGAGTTAATGGAAACTGCGTTGGCTGTCACCAAACAGAGGCATTTATAGGCCCTCTCCCTAGTACTCCAGGTCGACTTACAACCTTTGCGACATCAAACGGATTAGATGCTACGTCTACTACTGATCTAGGAGTTAATGAAGCTACTGGAAATGTAAATGATATTGGAAAATTTAAATTTCCGTCCTTAAAAAATATAGCCATTCGTCCACCTTATATGCATGATGGTCGATTTTCAACCTTGGAGGAAGTAATTGAACACTATAGCTCAGGAATTCAAAATCACCAAAATCTTATTTCTCCATTAGTAAACCCTGATGGGGAAGTTGGTCAATTTAATTTTACGCAAGAAGAAAAAGATGCCTTAATTGCTTTCTTAAAAACGCTAACAGATGAAGATATGATTAACGATGAAAAATATAGTGACCCTTTTAATTAGTCAAATTATGGTTAATGATAATTGTAATTATTAAATACCTCAATTAAAAAAACAGGTATCTTTTGCAAAGGTTTATGCAGCTTCATTTATTCCGTTGTAGAATGAGGAATTTATAACGAGGACATACACACTACTTTGAGAATCCCCAGTATTAATAACTCTGGGGATTTTTAATATCTAATAAATACACTTAAAAAAAAATAAAAGTCAAAATCTATTAGCACTACTTAGTAGTTCTATTTAGTGTTATTATATTCATTTCTAATCACTAAGCATGTCCATAATTATACATAGTATTAAGATAACGGTCTGCTATTACTAACTAACTCGTTATATATGAGCTCTTTCTTCAATCTTACTTAGAGAATACTTAATACAGTTCCTGAATAAGATTTTTTATCCAATATTAAATAACATCAAAAGTCATGATCCTTATAGCTATTTACTATAATTAAACAAAGCTTAAACCTCTAAAAAAACGACTAGCCCAAACTTCAAGATTATATAAAACTTCTGGTTATATTTTGTAACTATAGCACATTAAGCTTTTTAATATTTTTTTGTAAGTATTGTTTTTACATTAAACTCTACTTATTTTGTTTTCACTCCCTAATAAACCCTATTCATCTTTTTTTTGTTTCCTTATATATAATAGCTAGCTACTTTTGCAGCATCATAAAATTGAATTATTAAAACACTTACATAAACTCATTTATAATGAAGAGAAGAATAATTGCTATTGGTTTATCTATTGCTATTATCATAGCAGCAATATTAATAGTAAAAGCACTTTCGTCGGGTAAGAAAAAAGCCGGTGATAATAACGCTAAAGTAAAAGCTACCTTAATTCAGGTGGTTAAGCCCGCAATTGAAGATGTATCTTATGAACTTGAAGCAACAGGTAAACTAATTGCTTCAGAACGTTTGCAAATTTTTTCGCAGGTAGAAGGACAGTTGTTAAACTCAGCCAACTTATTCCGACCGGGTAAAACCTATCGCAAGGGAGAAACCATGCTTCAGGTTGATGTTGAGGAATTTAGGATGACGCTTTTGGCACAAAAAAGTGATTTCATTACTTCAATAACTTCTATCCTACCCGATTTAAAATCGGATTATCCAAACAGTTATAATGCTTGGAAAGAGTATGTATTGAATCTTGATTTACAGAAACCCTTGGCTGATTTACCAAAGTCAGAAACCACGCAGGAGAAATTCTTTTTGGCTGGTAAGGGTATCTTAACCAGTTACTATTCAATTCAATCAGCACAAGAGAAGCTAAACAAGTATACGATTACCGCTCCGTACAGTGGTATAGTAACAGAATCAACTGCCGAGGCCGGAAAAGCTGTGCGCTCAGGTACTGAGTTAGGGGTATTCATTAATCCAAATAAATTTGAATTAGAAATTACACTTCCGCTTAGCTCAATGGACGAAGTAAAAGTGGGCACTGTAGCCACAATACATTCTTCTGAGATTAAGGGAAACTGGCAAGGTAAAGTAATCAGAATTGGTGGTGATATCGATGAGCAATCGCAAAGCGTAATAGTGTACATAGGCGTTTCGGGCGAGCATTTAAAAGAAGGTATGTTTTTAACAGCATCTATTAGTATGTCGCCATTTGAAAATGCCATGAGTGTGCAACGTAAAATGCTAAGCGATGATAATAAGATATTTGTGATGGAAAATGGTGTGTTGCGCCACAAACAAGTTGAAGTACTCATGAAACAGGGCGATAAAGCCATTATTAAAGGCCTAAGTGCAGATGCGCAGATTATGAAAACTGTTATTAAAAGTGCTTACGAAGGTATGCCAGTTCGTATTAACTAAATTTATTAATAACACCATTAATAGCTCACCCACAAACACAGTTAGTTAGCAGTGGTGTTGTAATAATAATTTAAACAGATGAAGAAACTTATAGAATACTTTATAAAATTCCCGCTTGCCGTTAACCTAATAATGGGCTTTATAGCCATTTTCGGTATTATTGCTTTGTTAGGAATTCAGAAAAACTTTTTCCCCAACGTACCAACCCGAAATATATATGTTGATATTTTATTTCCTGGTGCTTCGCCCGAAGAGGTGGAAGAAGGTGCCATACTTAAGATTGAGGAAAATGTGAAAGGCCTTGAAGGAATGGATAGAATTACGTCCGTTTCACGAGAAAACACAGGTACCGTAACCATTGAAATGCTGAAAGGTACGGATATGGATGAAGCCTTGGTTGATGTGAAAAATGCGGTGGATCGTATTGCCTCTTTCCCAGCTGCTATTGAGTCGGTGGTTACTTACAAACACGATGATGTAAACAGAGCCATGTCGTTTGTAATTACGCCAAAAGAAGGTCAATCGGTTAGTCTGCATCAGTTGAAGGATGTATCGCGACAAATTGAGCACGATATGCTTAAAATGAAGGGTGTATCAAAAATTGAAATAGGCGGTTATCCCGATGAAGAAGTAGCCATTTTATTAAACGAAGAAAAATTAGAATCGTACCAACTTACTTTCACTGAAATTGCGCGTGCAGTAGCAAGTGCCAACCTTATTATGACGGGAGGAAGTGTAAAAGATGGACAAGAAGAGTTTTTTATACGTGTGCGTAATAAAGAATACCATAGCGATGGCATTGAAAATATTGTAATAAAAAGCTCGCCCAACAATGGTATTATTCGCCTAAAAGATGTGGCTACCATTAAAGATCAATGGGCCGATACCCCTTCGCAGGTACTGTTTAATGGTAAACAAGCTGTTGTATTTGAGATTAGCAATACCTTTGAAGAAGATATTATAATATCAACAGATCAAATAAAAGAGTACCTCGAAGAGTTCAATCAATCACAACATCACCTCCAAGGAATTATAAACAACGATATGAGTGTTACGCTAAATCAGCGTATCGACTTATTAAATAAAAACGGAATCACCGGAATCATACTGGTAGTCATTTTTCTATCTCTTTTCTTAAATCCGCGTATTGCATTTTGGGTAGCACTGGGTATACCTATTTCAATATTTGGTATGTTTATTCTGCTTCCCGCCACCACCGCTACCATAAATATGTTATCCCTATTCGGATTAATATTGGTACTCGGTATTTTGGTTGATGATGCCATTGTGGTTGCTGAAAATGTTTTCCGACACTGGCAGATGGGTAAAAAGCCCATAAAAGCAGCTATTGATGGTACGCTTGAGGTAACACCTGCTGTGGTTTCTGGAGTTATTACAACTATGATGGCCTTCTCTACTTTTATCTTCTTAGATGGTAGAATGGGTGATATGTTTAAAGAGATATCCATTATTGTAATATTTATTCTATTTGTTTCACTGATCGAAGGCTTAATCATATTGCCTTCTCACCTTGCCCACTCAAAGGCAATGCAAAATCATTCAGAAACCAAGTGGAATAAATACATGGGTTGGGCCGAACGTGGTATTGTGCATTTTGCCAACAACCAATTTAAGGCCATCCTAAAATGGACTATTAAACACCGAACCATTACTTTGGCTACATTTACAGCCCTAATGATTTTATCAGTTGGTATGATCACCTCAAGAACGGTGGCAACCACTTTCTTCCCTGATGTTGAAGGTGATGATTTCACCATTACCTTGGGATTACCTGCTGGTACTGAAGATGCCGTTACGCAAGCTGAGCTCGATAGAATATTTAATGCCGTTTGGCAAGTTAACGATGAGTTACAACAAGATGGTACTGAAAATATTTCTATCATTAAACAAGTATTTCAACGCTTCATGGGAGCCGGAAATAGTGCTATTGTGCAAGTTCAATTGCAGGATGCCGAGTTACGTACCTCAACTACTGATGAAGTCATCAACCGAATTAGAAACATTGTAGGTGATATCCCTGGTGCCGAAACTTTACAATACTCAGGCTTTAATCCATTTGGTAAGGCCATTGTAATTTCACTGGTTGGCGATGATAATAAAGAACTTCAACTTGCTAAGGAAAAAATTAAATTGGCCATGAAAAGTCGCCCCGAGGTAACCGATATTTCGGATAACACACCTATTGGTAACCGCGAAATAGAGATTACTTTAAAAGAGAAAGCCCACCTATTAGGTGTAAGCGTTCAAGATGTAATCGGACAAGTACGTGAGGCTTTCTGGGGTAATGAGGCGCAGCGTTTACAACGTGGTAAAGATGAAGTTAAAGTTTGGGTGAAGTACGATATCGAAAACCGTCGTTCTATCGGTCAGCTAGAAAATATGAAAGTTCGCTTAAGCGATGGTAAAGCGTATCCCCTTTCAGAACTAGCCACACTTAAAACAGTAAATGGTATTTCAAGTATCCGCCACCTCGATTTTGATAAAGAAGTTCAGATTGAAGCAAACATGACCAATGCAAGGGCTTCCTTACCTGATATCATTGCCGGACTACAAAAGGATGTTTTTGAACCTATATTCCTTGAGCATCCAAGTGTAAGTGCAGTTTACGATGGTCAGAAACGTGAAACGGACAAAGTGGCCAACTCTGCAAAAACAACAATACCTGTTGTATTATTACTGATGTTTGGTATCGTATTACTTACACTACGTTCAGTAAGTCAGAGTATATTGGTTTATGGTATGATTCCGCTAAGTTTTGTGGGTGTAGTGTTTGGGCACTGGATACACGGAATGAGCATTAGTTTAATGTCGTTTATGGGTATTATTGCCTTGGTAGGAGTTATGATTAACGATGCTCTGGTACTCATTAATGCCCTCAATATTAACCTTAAGGATGGTATGAAATATCAAGATGCCTTGATTAATGCAGGAGTATCGCGTTTACGCCCTATTATATTAACCACCTTAACAACAGTAGTGGGTATGATGCCAATGTTGCTTGAAACAAGTATGCAAGCACGTTTCTTAATTCCGGTAGCTATATCACTAGCTTATGGTATGATGATGGCAACAACTACAACCCTTATTCTTCTTCCGGTTATGCTTACTATAGTGAACAATAGCAAGGTAAGTTACTACTCCTTAATTAAAGGCAGAAAAGTAACAAACGAAGAGATTGAAAGTGCTATTAAGGAATTGGACTTTGAAAAAGAAAACGAATAGTTAGTTTTTAGTATGAGGAGGCCAATGCTTCCTCATACATAAATTATATATATCATGATAAAAATTAAATATATAGCAATTATTGCTACCCTGTTTGTTACTTCGCTTAAGGCGCAAGAACCTGCAGATAGCACAGTTACGCTAGACAAGGCAATTAGTATTGCACTAATTAATAATTTCGATCTTAAAATTGCCTCTAACGAGCTAAAGCAAGCACAAAACAGCAATAGCATTGGTAATGCCAATTTATTGCCATCTGTTACATTAAATGGAGGTGCTGAGTATTCGAAAAACGATACTGAACTAGAGTTTACAGGTAATCCGAACCGAGAAATAATTGATGATGCTACGTCTTCATCTTATAATGCCAATGTTAGGGTTGATTATACTTTATTTGATGGTTTAGGGAATGTGTATACCTTAAAAAAGTTACGTAGTAGCGATGAGTTGCAACAAACCATTTACAAGCAACAGATGGAACTCACCATGCTTGAGGTTATTGAAAACTATTATGAAGTATGTAGAGCACAGGAAAACCTAAATTTGGCTCATGAAACCATGAAAATTTCACGAGACAGATATAACCGTGTATTGGATCAAAAAAGCTACGGTCAGGCTAGCCAATTAGATGTATTGAATGCTGAGGTCGATTTAAATAACGATAGCACAACCATTCTTAATGTTGAACAGAGTTTCTTAATGTCGCTAAAAAACCTCAATGTAAGTTTGGGTTTACCCGTTCAACAAGAGTACAGTGTTGACGAATCTTTTAATCTGGATTATGATAAAAATGCGGATTATGTAATTTCATCGGCCATGATGAACAACAGCAACCTTATTTCTCAGCAACAACAGGTTAATATTAAAGATTTGGATGTTAAAATCACCAAAGCTCAAAAATACCCTACCCTACAAGCTTATGGGCAATACGCCTATAGCCAACAGAATAATGATGCCGGACTAATGAAATTTAGTCAAACTGATGGTATGACTGGTGGTGTTACGCTTAAATTCAATGTTTTTAATGGTCGCCAACAACATACAAACGAGCAAAATGCCACACTTAATTTGTTAAGCGAGCAAGAAAGAAGCAATCAAATAAGAGCTCAAATAGAACGCGATGCATCTAATGCGTATACCGACTATATTTACAAAGTACGTATAGTTGAACTGCAACAAAGTAGCATGGGACAGGCTAAATTAAACTTTGAGCAAACCAAAGAAATGTTTCAGATAGGGCGTGTTAATTCTATTGAATTTAGAGCGGCACAACAAAACCTACTAAATGTAGCTTATCAGTATAACGATGCTCGCTTTAATGCAAAAGTGGCCGAGTATTATTTACTTAGAATTACCGGTGATTTAATTAAAGATGAAAACTAGCTAAATACAATTTTACTTTTCCATTAACTAAGAAAGGTTTATGAGTAAATCACCACTCTAAACCTTTCTTTTAAAGATACATTGAAGTATGAAATCAAAAATGAACTATAGAATTTTCATGATACCCTTAATGGTGCTATTAATGATTTCATCATCATTTGGGTTTATGCTATTCTTTGGCTTTAAAGATTTATCCGACGTACAGCAAATAATGCCATTACGTAAGATATCCCTTATTATACTTCAAGTCATTATAACCATAACCATCTATTATTTTTGGATAAAAAAACTCAATAAGATATTACCTTGGAACAAGATATGGATAGCTCGATTTGCAGTTGATGCCAGTACTGCTGTTCTAATGGCATTTAGTATCATCAGCTTAATTAAAATTCTAGAGCAAGTTGGGTTCTTTCCACCAAATGTGAAACACTTTGAAAGCGAGAGCATTTTTATTATGCCATTAATGATACATACACTTTATATATCGTTAATAGAACTTAGCTTGGCATACGAAGAAAGAAATGACCTTAAACACCAGGTGAGCCATCTAGAAAAACTCCATATTAGCTCGCAATATAAGGCGCTAAAAGATCAGCTCGATCACCACTTTTTATTTAATAACTTAAGTGTTTTATCATCTATAATCTATGAAGATGTGGATAAAGCCGATGTGTTTATTCAGCGCTTATCTTCAGTATATAGATACGTTCTTAGCATCAATAAAAAAGATTTAGTTACTGTTGATGAAGAAATTAAGTTTATAGAAAGCTACCTTCAACTGTATAAATTCCGCTTTGAAGTGGGTTTTAATTACAATATTAATGTACCGGCTGAATACCGTAATATGATGATACCTCCTCTAACACTGCAAGTACTTGCTGAAAACTCAATAAAGCACAATGTTGCCTCTCGTTCGCATCCCCTCGAGATAAAAATCTACACAAAATGTAATACCTTAGTAGTTGAAAATAATTTGCAACTACGCGAAGGAGCAGTGGATTCTACTCATACAGGAATGCAGAACTTAAACGACAAATACCAATTACTTGGGATGAAGAAACCTCAAGTAACCAATAATGATAAAATGTATCAAGTGGCTATTAATTTAATACAATCCTCAAATGACTAAAGTACTTATTGTTGAAGATGAAATGCCATCAGCACGTAAGCTGAAGAATTTTATATTAGAAATTGAACCAAATTTCGAAATAGTTGATATACTTGATTCTGTAAGTACAACAGTTTCTTTTTTAGAAAACAATACTGTTGACCTCATCTTCTTGGATATTCATTTATCAGACGGCAATAGCTTTGATATTTTTAAAAAGACAGATGTTGAAGTTCCTATTATATTTACTACTGCTTTTAATCAATATGCCATTGATGCATTTAAACAAATTAGTGTAGATTACCTTCTTAAACCTTTGGATAAAGAACTATTAAGAAGTGCCATAAATAAATTCAATAAGATATACCACTCAGCAAATAAAGCGGCCCCTTTTAATTATGAGCAACTAAAAGAATTATTAACCCAATCGAAACAAAACAAAGAGTATCAGGAGCGTTTCTTAGTGCACTACAGAGATAAAATTAAATCAATTAATACTTCTGAAATTGCCGCCTTTTATGCTGATAACAAATACGTTTTCATAAAAACATTTGACAATCAGAACTTTGACACTAATTTTACCTTAGAACAGCTAGAACACAAACTAGATCCTAAACATTTTTTTAGAGCAAATAGAAAATGCCTAATCCATATTAATAGTATTAAGGATGCTGTGGTATATTCGAAAAGTAAATTAAAGCTGAATATTAATCCCGAACTACCATTTGAGATCATTATTTCAACCGAAAAATCGCCGAAGTTTAAACAGTGGTTAAGTCAATAATTTTAAATCTCCTACTCTTCAGTATACTCAAGATAAATTGTAAAAGTAGTACCCTTATTGAGTTCTGATTCCACAATAATATCGCCATTTAATATTGAGAGAAGGTTCTTTACTATACTCAGGCCAAGGCCCATTCCTTGATAAAATTTATAACCATTATAGCCTTTTCTAAAGGGTTCAAATATAATCGCTAATTCTTCTTCTGATATACCAATTCCTGTATCAATTACTTTTAGTAATAAGGCTTTATTATTATCTCCTTCTCCCTTATAATCGAATCCTAAAGCGCTAAGTTCATTTGAACTTATAGTGTCAACCTTTAATTTTACATAGCCATTTTTCGTAAACTTAAAAGCATTTCTCAGTAGGTTAGACAAAATTTGTTTTATACGATTTGGGTCTGTGTAAATAATTTCTTCTTTCTGTAACAAATCTATCGATTGACGATAAATAATTTCATCACTCTTCTCTTCAAATATGAGCTCGTTAGATACATCGGTAATAATATCTCTAATTGAGACATAACTTTTAACCAACTGTATATTACCGGTTTCAATTCGTGAAATATCAATAATATCATTAATTAAAGCCAATAGTGATTCACTACTTTGTTGTATGATATTTAAGAAGTTGGTATCATGATTATCCTTATAATCCTCAGTTTGTAATAAGCTTGAAAAACCAATTATCGCATTCATTGGGGTTCTAATCTCATGAGATAAGTTTGCTAAAAAAGCTGTTTTCAATTTATCAGACTCCTCTGCTTTTTGTTTAGCCGCTTCTAAATCCTTAGTTCTATCTTTTACTAACTCTTCTAGATAATTCCTATGAATTTCTAACTCTGCCTTTTGAGTAAAAACCTTTTCTCGTGAAGCCTCTAACTCTTCATTAGCATCCGTTAATTCTTTAGTCTTAGCCTTTACTTTCTCAGTTAATAAAATCTCTTGTTTGCGATACCATGCAAACCTGAAGCGTATAATTAATAGCACTAACAATATACACAGAATAACAAATATTGCTTTAAAATACAGCGTTTGCGTAAAAGGTGCTATTACCTTAATGTTTAAACGAGCTACATTTTCACTCTCATATCCATCAGAGTTAATACCTTTTACTTCCAAGGTATATTTACCAGCATCCAAATTATGATATACAATTGCCTCATTTGTATATCCATGCTTCCAGTTATCATCAAAACCATTTAAACGCCATTTTATAGTATTTCTATTGGGATTAGAATAATCGAGAATACAGGCATAAATCTTTAATGCATTATTGGTTTGTTCAAACTCGATTTCGTCTTTTGAATTATAACAAACTTTTTCATATAAACCTCCACCAAAAGAAGTCACCTGATCATCAACTTGCCAAGAGCTAATCTCCACAGGCGCATTATAAGTATTTCTTACTATTTCGTTTGGGTTAAAACATATAAATCTTCCGCCTCCTCCAAACAGCATTTCATTATCTTGAAACTTATAAAAAGCATTCGAATTAAATTCTTTACAAAAAGTTCCATCATCAGTATAAAAATACTGAGCCTCTAAACTAAAAGGGTCTATCTTGGCTATTCCTAAATTTGCACTCAACCATAATTGATTCTTATTATCGTTTAATACAGAATATACATGACTTTCAAGAATATCTACAGCCAGAGAATCCGAGAGCTTCTTTGTAGCAAAATCATAGAACAAAATACCACTTCCATAAGTGGCAATCCAAAGTCTACCGGTTATATCAAATTGAATATCTAAAATTGTATTAAACCCATTCAGTCCTTCCTCTAAGGAAATAACATTTGAAAATAGATTGGTTTCAATATCATACTTAAAAATCCGTCCTCTTCTTGAGGCAAACCAAATACTTTTTTTATCATTAGATAAGGTAATGGAAGAAAAATAATAAGTTATATTGCCAAACAAATCTTCAGTAAAAGGAAAAAAAACATAATCTGATGAAGCTGAATTATATTTTATCAAGCCCTTGTGACTAACCAACCAACTAATACTATCTTTTGCCACTATTAGGTCATTAATATAACTTGACTCATTTGCAGAGATTCCGATACATTTGAATGTCTGCAATTCAGTATTACCATTATCTAAATCATGCACCAGTAAGCCTTTGTCTGTAGCAATAAGAAAATTACCAATAGAATCTTCCGCGAAAGCATAAAACCTTTTATTACCTTGCTCAATATACCTTTCAAAAAACTCGCTAGATTGTTTTTTATGATAACATTCTCTATTGTCCCCTATCCAAAAGCCACCTTTAGTATCTTTCGCTAATAAATAAATATTAGCATTTGGTACACCTAGTTTATCCAAATCATATTGCTTAAACTTAGAGGCCTTATAATTGTATTTCGATAAGCCTTTCAGTGTTCCTATCCAAGTAATTTCTTGATCATCTAGATGACATATTGAAGATACATTATTATCTACCAAAGAATTCTGATTGCTAGGTACCTCAAAGTGATGCAATAACAATTTTTCTAATAAATCGAGGTAAAAAACACCGTCATTTGATGTTGTAAGCCAAAAGTTATTTTTATGATCAGTGATAATTTCTTCGCAAATAATAGAACTAGTCGACTTATAGACTGCTGCTAATTCCTGATTGCCATAGTTATAATAATAAAGAATCCCATTTACAAAAAAAGCAAATACATCGTCTTGTACTTTTACTACACTTTTAATTAAAAACTCACCTGTATTGTTATAAAATGAGGGATATGCTTCTTCTGAGAAAACGTCTTGATTTATAATAGAACCATTTAATGAAATCTGTATCAAGCCATAAGAAGTTGTAACCCATATATATTTATCGTCATTATATAAATGATATACACTATTACCTAAAGGTCCTTTCGTTTTATCCTTAAACTCAGCTACTCTAATAGGTTCAAACTCATTTTTTGATGGACAGAATAAGAATAACCCTTCCACTTTCGTGGCAACAATTAGTGTATCAAGGCCAATCTGTTCAAAATCCGTTATCGGAACCATTCCTTCTTTATTATTTTCAGAAGGTGGTAAGAAATAATTTTCATACCTATCCTCATCAATATAAAACTTACTAATATGACCTGTTACTGATCCTAACCAGAATGAATATGTGTACTTGTCTTCTTTTATTACAGATATATTATTACTCGCCAGGGTATGTTCTTTTCCTTTTTCTCTTCTAAAAATATCAAAGAAGGCACCGTCGTAACGCATCAGGCCATCCGTTGAACCAACCCATAAGAATCCTTTAGAATCTTTATGCAAAGATTTAATATTAACATGATACATGTTATCCGCTAATCCGTATGATGAAAAACCACCATAATCAGATTGAGCCATAATATCCGAAAGCGAAAAAAGAATAACGGAGATAATTATTACTCTATAGAAAGTTAGTGTGTTTGATATAGTCAAAGGGTTTCTTTTATGGTATAAACAATTAAAAGTTCAGTTTTTCTCAATTAAAGCGTTAATATATTCAATATAAATTAGACAGAAAATTTTTTTATATAAACTAATACTAAGTATCCATAAACCTCTTTTTTTGATACAGATATATTCTATAACTACAAGTTAATAACAAATTGGAGCACAAAAATAAAATAAACCACTTACTACTATTTAGTTATAAAGTCAATGTGCAAATATCATAAGCTAATAAGGAGTAAATTTAACAATAAATCATCTTACCTACATCAACCAACTAATACTCTGCTTAATAATACTTTATGTAAAAAGTATAGATAAACCAAATTTTATCAACTTTTACTTAGTTATTTGTATCGCTTGCGACTTAAATTATTTATACTATATTTGCATCGCGCACGACAAATGAGTGTGCGATATAATTTAAACAAAGTAATAATGGATAGCATATTTTATAACTTCTCAGCGACAAGCCTACAGGGCAAAGAAATAAGCATGGATACATTTAAAGGTAAAACCATTCTTATAGTAAATACAGCTAGTAAATGCGGTTTAACTCCACAATTTGAAGGCTTAGAAACATTATTCCAAAAGTATAAGGATAAAGACCTTGTAATTTTAGGTTTCCCTTGTAATCAATTTGCCAACCAAGAACCAGGAGATGAGAAATCTATCTCTGAAGGATGTATGATCAACTATGGCGTTAGCTTCCCAATGTTTGCAAAAATTGATGTAAATGGTGACAATACACATCCAATATACAAGTACTTAAAATCTGAACTGGGTAGTTTGTTGGGCAGCAAAATCAAGTGGAACTTTACCAAATTTTTAATAGATGCCAATGGCAAGCCTATTAAGCGTTTTGCACCGATTACAAAACCAGTGAAAATAGACAAATACTTGGCAAAAATATTATAGTATGAGTGAAGACAGACTAAAATTAAGTAATCAACTTTGTTTCCCTATTTATGCGGTTTCTAGATTAATAATTCGTGAGTACCAGCCACAGCTTGATAGGTTAGGCATTACTTATCCGCAATACCTAGTGATGCTTGTGTTATGGGAAAAGGATAATTTAAGTGTGAATGATATTGCTAAAAAACTAATATTAAACACCAACACACTTACGCCATTACTTAAACGAATGCAAACGCAAAAGCTGTTAGAGCGCAAGCGCTCTGAACAGGATGAGCGCAAAGTGATAATTAGTCTTACCGAGAAAGGCATTGCCATGAAAGAGGATGCTAAATTGATACCTGCCTCTCTCATCGAAAAGCTTAATGAGGGCAGTCTAAGCCTAGAGCAATTAATTGAAATGCGCAGTAATCTTAATGCTTTAATTGATTTATTAAATGGGTAATACGCTCTATTAATAGAAACTAAAAAGGCTTATCCTTAACGGTAAGCCTTTTTAATGATCTGTATACAGTAAAAATTAAAGCTGATCAATATATAGCAATATCATAACCCATAAGTAAAACGAATTGAAATAGATAAACATTTTACGCAATTGCGGCGAATGCTCTTCTTTACTAGCCAATATAGTAGCTCTAAGACTCCATCCCATCATAAAAATACTTGAGAAGGCTAATGACCAAACAATCCATTGCTGATCAATTACATTGAATACAGGTAAAAATAAAGCTGAAATAAAAGTGGCAATAAACCATATTAGATTGATGCGAATCACTTGCTTCTTAGTAAGTACATCCGTAATAATTGGGAAGCCAGCTTTTTTATATTGGTCTTTATATTTTAATACCAGAAGCCAAAAATGAGGCATCTGACCTAAAAAGAAAAAGAAGGCTAAAAAATGAATACGAACATCTAGTAAAGAACCTCCAGCAGCAACCCAACCAGCCACTGGTGGTATAGCCCCAACAATAGCTCCCGGAAAAACGGAAAAAGCACTACGGGTTTTCATGGGGGTATAAATAAGGTTGTACCACGCCAAGCCAATCCAACCCCACAATACGGCATGCCATCCGAAGGGATATAAACACAAAGTGCCAACTACTAAAAAGCTGCTAATGATAGTCCAACCTATAGTTCTACTCATATTACCCGAGGGTAACGGGCGATCAACTGTTCGAGGCATTAGAGCATCTAATTTAATTTCTTGCATTTGATTAATGGCCGATGCCCCTGCCGATAAAAAGAAGATTCCTATGGCGGCTAATAAACCAAACCACGAAAGCTGTTCGGCAAATAAAACATAACCTGCATAGGCCGTTAAGGCTATGGGCACTGAAATAGAAAATTTCCCAAATGTTTTTATTGCTTTATACGAAATCATAGTCTTAGTCATTAAGTGTTTAGTGCATTACCACACGTGAGGACACGTGCGGTAGTAAAGTCATCAAGCTTAAAATAAAGGCGCCTTGTAAATCATCATCAAAAATTGATATTAAACCAACCCATTATTCCAAGGTTTTAAAATACTCTATTAGCTGATCAACTTCTTCATCTTTAATCATTGCTTTATACGATACCATCATACCTGGCACAAAATCTTTAACCACATCGGCATTAGGCTCGTAAATAGATCGCTTAATATACTCGGCATCGGCAACTAGCTCAATCTCTTCGCCATCTTTAATAACCATTCGCTTGTTATTAAAAATCCCTTTAAGAGATGGACCTACCAATTTACTTCCATCAATTGAATGACAAGCAAAACAACCAAACTTTTGAAACAAGGCCTTACCCTCTGCCCCAGCTCCTTCTGCAGTTTGTGATGATCCCTTATACCAAGCATCATAATCCTCTTGCGAAAGCACTTTAACTGCAGTTTTCATAAACGAATGTCGCAGGCCACAGTACTCGGCACAAAATATCTCGTACTCTCCTATTTTTCCTGATTCAAACCAAATAAAATCAGGCTTACCAGGCACCATATCTTGCTTTATTCTGAAAGCAGGAATGTAAATACTATGCAGTACATCAACAGCCACCAAATCTAAGTTGATGGGTTGGTGAATGGGAACATATAAAGTATCTGTAGTTACCCCATTTTCGTACTCAAAACCAAAACTCCACATACGTGCTATCGATTTTATAGTCATGGCATCCTCGGGTACCTCGCGTTGCGATTTCCATCCGGCCCAGCCGTAATAAAACATTATAACAACCAATATTGTGGGTATTACTGTCCAAATAATTTCGAGTTTATGATTGCCTTCAATGTGTGTTGCTTTGGGGTTTTTACTTTTTCTGTAGCGAAATACGTAATACACCATTACAATAGTAATTGCGAACAGAAAAAATAGAGATATCCCAAATATAAAAACAAAGGCACTATCTACTTCTGATACGAAATTTGAGGCATTATTTGTAGTTTCTTCTATCATATCTATCTGTAATTGTAATCGAGAAAAACAATAATTATAACAAGGGCAACAAGTATGAATATGGCTGGTACCATTATTTGCAATATTTTATTATCAAACTTGAGGTGCATAAAGTAAATGAGAACCAAAGTTGCCTTTATTGACGCTAGTACAAGCGCCACAAGAACTGAAAACTCTCCGAATTCGATTTCGGTAACAGCCACCGAAATAAGTGTTAGCATTATTAAGCCGCCCAAAATGTATAAATACATTTTATAGGGTACGATATGTGCATCTGTATGATTTTCCATAATTATTTAGGCTATTAAGTAAAATAAAGGAAACAGGAATATCCAAATTAAATCGACTAAGTGCCAGTATAAACCCGCATTATCCAGTAGCACCGGATTTTCATCCGACAAGGTATTTTTATTAACTCTTATCACCACAATGGTAATAAGTATAACCCCTACAATAATATGTAAGGCATGTAAACCCGTCATAAAAAAGTATAGGCCATAAAACAATACCTTACCCTGTTCCATATTCATTAAGGTATCTGTTCCGGGCAAATATCCGTGTTCAATCTTCCCTGTCCACTCAAAATATTTATTTACCATAAAAATAAGAGCCATCAACAAGGTAACTACCAATAAACGTATGGTTAGTTTCTTGTTTTTAAATCGAATGGCCGAACTAGCCATGGCAATGGTGGCACTACTAATTAATAATATAACCGTATTAATAGTTCCTATGGGCACACTCAGCTCTTTACCTGCCGAGTGAAACGCTTCTTGATTCTCATATCTATAAACTCCGTATACTATAAATAAACCAGCAAAAAGGAGTAACTCGGTAAATATAAACAGCCACATGCCCAACTTCGACGCTTCATCGTCTCTGTGTTCATCGTGTGTTATTGTTGTACTTGTATCCATATCTTTCAATTTATCTATAATCGTAAGGTCCTTTTGTTACTTCTGGTATATCCTCAAAATTCTCTAGTGTAGGCGGCGAATCTACAGTCCACTCAAGGGTTTTACCGCCCCAAGGGTTTTTAACTGCTGGCTCACCTTTTTTAGCCGAACGCACCAAGTTGTAAATAATAACCACTAGTCCTATTAATAATACCCACGAGCCAATGGTTGAAACAATGTTTGGTCCATGAAAACGTTCTACATAATCATAATAACGGCGCGGCATACCCGAAATACCCAAAAAGAACATGGGTAAGTAAAGCGTATTAAAACCTATAAAAAATAATACCCAACCGGTAATTGCTCGTTTCTTATTATACATACGCCCCCACATTTTCGGAAACCAATAATGTATGGCTCCTAAAAAGGCAAAACCTACACCACCAAATACAATGTAATGAAAGTGTGCTACCACAAAAGCCGTATCGTGCAAATGCACATTGGTTGCCAAAGCACCTAATGCCAAGCCCGATAGACCACCGATCATAAATACAAACACAAACGAAACAGCCCAAAAGAAGGGTGCTTCTAATTGAATAGATGCTTTGTGTAGCGTACTTACCCAGTTAAATACTTTAATAGCACTTGGTATGGCAACTAAAAAGGTTAATAACGAGAAGGTATACAAGGCCGTACCACTCATACCCGAAGTAAACATGTGATGTCCCCATACAAAATAGCCCACAAAAGCAATGGCCAAGGTAGAAATAACAATAGCCTTGTAGCCAAAAATGGTTTTATTGGCGAAGGTTGGAATAATCTCAGAAATGGCGCCCATGGCAGGCAGTATCATAATATAAACGGCAGGATGCGAGTAAATCCAAAACAGATGTTGGTATAAAATGGGATCGCCCCCTAAGGCAGGATCAAAAAAGCCAATGCTAAAAAGCCTTTCGCCAACAATCATCAGTAAAGTAATACCAACAATTGGAGTTGCTAAAATCTGAATCCAACCCGTGCCGTATAGCGTCCACGGAAATAATGGCATTTTAAACCAGCCCATACCTGGCGCACGTAAACGGTGTATGGTAACAATAAAGTTGATGCCGGTAAGTATCGATGAAAATCCTAAAATAAAGGCCCCTATTACGGCAGGCAACACATTGGTGTTGGTTTTAAAACTATAAGGTGCGTAGAATGTCCATCCCGTATCCGGTGGCCCATCTGCCATAAATAACGACGATAATGCTACCAATGCACCTAGCACATATAACCACCACGACATTAAGTTTAGTTTCGGAAAAGCCACATCCTTTGCCCCTATCATAATAGGCAGAAAAAAGTTTCCGAAAATAGCGGGTAAGCCGGGTACCACAACTAAAAATATCATTATAACACCATGCAAAGTAAATATGGCGTTATACGTTTCGGGGTCCATAACATCGCGCCCCGGTGCCATTAATTCTAATTTCATGGCAATACCTAGGGCAACTCCTGTTAAGAAAAACGTTACAATGGAGTACAAATAAAGTAATCCAATTCTTTTGTGATCTGTTGAAAATACCCATGCAAACAATCCTTTAAAACGCGTTTCAACGTCTCTAAAGCTTACATGGGTCTGATTCGATTCGTTTTGTGTCATAAATTAGAAGATTTAAACGTGCTGTTTTTTAGGTTTAACGGTTAATACTAAAAGTACTAAACCGGCTATTACAAGAATTAAAATACCTGCTATTTTGGTAACATTAAGAACATAAGCTTGCCCTACCGGATCGTAACTATAGCAGAATTGAAGTATGCGATTAACTGTTGGCCCGGGTATTCCCTTCGATGACTCTACAACGGCCAATTTAAACTCAAAAGGTAAAAAGTAGGTACCATTTAAATAGCGCGTTATTTTACCCTCAGGACTTACCAATATTAAGCCCGCGGTATGTATAAAATCGTTGCCCGTTCGTTTGTATGAAAATCCGGCAGCCTTGGTTAACTTACTAATATTGGCACTATCCGAAGTAAAAAACAACCACCCCTCTTCAAAGCCCTCCTTTTCAACAATCATTGAGTAGTTATTGCGTTTTTTCTTGGCCAAGGTATAATCCTCATTAAAATCAAAACTCACCGTTACAACCTGATAATCTTCACCTAAAGCCAACTCTGAGGCATTTACCACCTCAGTAATTCCATCCATTAAAGGCGTACAAACACCAGGACAACGGAAATACACAAAATTCAATATCGTTGGCTTATCCCTCACTATTGAACTAAACAAAACAGTATCACCCTCAATATTCACCACCTCAATGTCCGTAGGTAAAAACTCGTCGAGATGCTCGGTTACGCCAATTTTCTCAACTTCATCTGCATAGCTGAGCGTTGCAGCTAACAGAAAAACACATAATGCAAGTAGGTTTTTCATACAATTTTTTTACAAGATTTAACAGTTTATTTACAATTCTCAAACACACTTAAAAACACTATACTTATGATAATAAGTTCAGTAAGAGAAAAAGACCAATTTATCTGAATCACTAATAAAAACAATGAAGTTGAAATAATGTTTAGCCTTGTTAATTATTGTGTAAAAATAGTCTATGGATTTTTTGGGCAGTTTAACGGGCTATCCACTATAGTAAGCTCTTTAAATTGCTCCTTTTTATATGGTTGGTGCGTGGGCTCCTAAGGTCGCCTACACCCTCCCTATAAAAGGGCAACTCAAAAAGCTTACTGCCGCTACTATCCCTACTGTGTTTAATATAAGCAGCCGTTTTTATAAGTATTTATTAAACCCTAAATATGCAAACCATTAGCATGCACTTAGAAACGCCCATGCATCCTACCCCGAGCGTTTCTATTTAGATACGAGGCCTTTGGTGCCAAAATGACGCATTTCTAAATAGAAATTGCACCATCTGAATCCAAAACGTAAAATATCTAAATACATACGAGCCATTCTTTGCCAGTTTGGCACATTTCTATTTAGAAAAAGCACAAACTGAACTCCGGACTAGCTTTATGCAAATAGAAATACGCCATTTTGAATAAAGCGGTGTTTATACCAAAAACATCATCAAATGATTGACATAAATTGTTTCTATAAAGCGTCTACTACTTCATAAAATATCAATGTAACTATGGCTATATCTCTATTTTATTCATTATAGAATCTTTAAATAACTCAATTTCTTATCAATCATTCAATAATGCATTTGGTATTATTCATTTACATACGCAGTGATATTTTAAAAATTCATAACTTATCGCTTAACAATTACAGCTTCAATGCGTTTTTATTAAAGCTGTTTTAAAACCCATAACAATGAAATCTAATTTTAAAAGCCGTAAAAAAGCCTTCGTCGTAATTTCAACACTAATTGTTGTATTTACATTTTTATCGTGCCAACACACTGTGTTTACCAATGATATTAGCACAAGTAAAAAACCATGGACGCATTTAAATTTTAATAGCCACGATAGTAAATTCAGCTTTGCCATTTTTGCCGACCTCACAGGTGGCGAGCGACCTGAAATATTTAAAGTAGCGGTGGCACAACTAAACCTACTACAGCCCGATTTAATTGTAAATGTTGGCGACCTAATTGAAGGTGCTAACAGCGATACGTCTGTTTGGCACCAGCAATGGGATAATTTTGATAAGAGGGCCAACAGAGCCATTGCTCCCATTTTTTATGCGGGCGGCAACCATGATTTAACCGGGCAGATTGCCAGAGATGTGTGGAGTAATCGTTATGGGCCTCACTATTATCATTTCAGATACAAAGACGTATTGTTTCTGATTTTTAATACCGAAGATTATAGTTCGCAACGAATGCACGAAATTAATGAGATACGAAAGGAAGGGGCTGAGATATTTGAAAAAGAAGGTGTAGAAGCTTTTAAAAAGAGTGCTTACGCGCATTTACCCGAAAGAGTAACGGGCAACATTGGAGATGAACAAGTGCGCTATTTTAAAAAGGTACTTGCAAATAATACTGATGCCCGGCACACTTTTATAATGATACATAAACCGGTTTGGCAAAAAGAAAACGAACAGCAATTTAGCCAAATTGAAAGTGCTCTGCACCAAATGCCCTATACCGTTTTTTATGGGCACACGCACATGTATAACTACGAGGAACGTAATGGCCAAGATTACATTAACTTATCCACAACAGGAGGGTTTCAATTTTCAGAACCAGGTAAATCGTTTGATCATATTATGTGGGTTACCGTGAATAAAAGCGAAGTGAGTTTGGCCAATATAAAGCTTGGAGGCATACTTGATAAAACTGGCCGTATTCCCTTGGGTAGTGATACCTTAAAATTTGAGTAATACCAAAAAAAGAGTTAAGCACAACACTTAACTCTTTTAATTAATATATTAAAGCTACTTAAAGCTTATTTCCAACACTCTGTCTCATCTTCGATACCAACTGATTTTGCTTTAAAAACAGGATCTTTGCCTTCTTTTTTCTGCTTCATATAATCTTTTAAAATCAGCTTTAGCTTGGGCGTTAATCTAAATATTGCATACAAGTTCAGCAGCGCCATCAAAATCATAAAAATATCGGCCAAGCCCCATACAACATGCGATTTAGCCAATGCCCCAAATAATACCATTGCCAATACGGCACCACGGTACATATTTAAATATTTATGCTTTGTTGAGATAAACTTGATGTTTGATTCGCCATAATAATAGTTACCAATAATGGAACTAAAGGCAAACAAAAAGATACATACCGAAAGATATATTCCTCCCCATGGACCAACCATGGCAACCATTGAGTTTTGGGTTAAACGAATACCATCCACTCCTGTTACTGTATATTCACCCGATAATAGAAGTAATAGCGCCGTTGAGGTACAAATTATTAGGGTATCGGTAAATACACCCAAGGCTTGTATAAATCCCTGCTTTACAGGATGTGTAACATCGGCTGCAGCCGCTGCATTAGGCGCTGAACCCATACCTGCTTCATTCGAAAATAATCCTCGCTTAATACCCTGTACTAAAGCTGCTCCCATTGCTCCTGCTGCTGCTTCGCGCATTCCGAAAGCACTCTCCAGAATAAGGCTTATGGTTTCTGGTATTAAACTAAAATGACTAAACAGTACATATAGTACAACCAAAATATAAGAAATAGCCATTACCGGAACCACCGCATTGGTAAAGTGGGCAATACGTCTAACGCCTCCAAAAATAATTAGGCCCGTAAGCACCACAAGAATTCCGCCCATTATGGCAGGATCAAAATCGAAGGATTGTGCAAATGCTGCTGAAATGGTATCGCTCTGCACTGAGTTAAAGGCAAAACCATAACAAAGCGTAATCAAAATTGCGAAAGCAATACCTAAATTTCTGCTTTTAAGTGCATATTGCATATAGTAAGCGGGTCCTCCTTTAAAGGTTCCCCCTTCATCATCTACCTTATAAGCTTGGGCTAAGGTACTCTCAACAAAGGCAGATGCGGCGCCTAAAAGGGCAATTAACCACATCCAGAAAACAGCTCCGGGTCCACCCGCTACAATAGCCAAAGCTACCCCTGCAAGGTTTCCGGTTCCTACTCTACTTCCCAAGCTAATGGTAAATGCCTGAAATGAGGTTACTCCTGAGGTTTTATGTGTAGATCCCTCAGTAAGCAATTTGAACATATGACCTATATATCGGAATTGTAAAAACCCTGTTTTATAAGTGAAAAATAATCCTGCAAATAACAGTATTGGTATTAATAAATATACCGACATAAAGTTGTTTACAGTTCCAATTAGCTCTATCATATGCTCTTATTTAAATATTATATAGTTTACTCTTCTAATATTTCAATACATCCCTATTAGGGAAGGTATTTTCTGGCTTCGGGTAAATAAGCCTGTATGTCTTTAATGCGGGTTTGATCCGCAGGGTGCGTACTCATAAACTCAGGTGGTTTTTGCCCTCCACTTTGCGACATTCGTGTCCAAAAATCAACAGCTTCTCCAGGATCGTATCCTGCCATAGCCATAAATACCAAACCCATTTTATCTGCCTCTGTTTCGTGCGAACGAGAAAAGGGTAACATCACCCCATATTGAGAACCCAAGCCAAATGCTGTGGTATAAATTTGTTTGGTTTCATCTGGTTTTTCAGCCAAATATACATCGAGGCCCGTTGCTACGGCTTGCATACCCATTTGATGGCTCATACGCTCATTACCATGACGTGCAACCGCATGCGCAATTTCATGACCCATAACCACTGCTAAACCAGCTTCTGTTCTGGTATAAGGTAAAATACCTGTGTAAAAAACTACCTTTCCACCGGGCATACACCATGCATTAGGTGTTGCATCATCCACCAAATTAAACTCCCAATTAAAATTCTCGATGTAAGAACTATGTCCATTGGCTGTAAGGTAGCTTTCAACTGCCTTCGCAATTTTATCACCCACTCTTTTTACCATTTCGGTTTGTTCCTTATTATCTGATAGCTTCGACTGGCTTAAAAATTCGTCATACTGACTCAAACTCATGGATACCATTTGAGATTCAGGAAACATATTTACTTGTTTTCGGCCAGTAATTGGCACAGTAGAACAGGCTACTATAAGTACACTTAAGAGTGCTTCAGCAAGCACAATCTTCCACATTATTTTCATATTATTTTAGTTTAAGTTACAATTGAGTAATTGAAGTTATTTAATTCCTTGCTACTATCATCTTATTAAACAAATGGGCAGGCCTTTGGTTTATCGGCAAAATTGCACCATACTATCTATCTTCATTTTTATCCTGATCAACTCCTTGCATCCAATAGGGTTCTTCTCCATCATAATCCTCCACATCTATTTCCTCTTCAAAAGGCGATTTGGGTTTCTGAGGTCCTTCCCTTCGATATACCAATGCTAGTATACTACCCGTAACAGCACCCCATAAATGCCCCTCCCACGAATAGGGTAAATCTACTTTGAGAGGAAAAGCGCCCCAAATTAAACCTCCGTAAAAAAGGATAACCAATAAAGAAATTGCAATTAAAGGAATATGTTTGCGGATAATTCCACTTATTATCAAAAACATTGCCAAACCGTAAATAACACCACTTGCACCTATGTGCCACGATTCTCGGGCTGCCAACCAAGTTCCCAATCCGCTGAGTAGATATATAAATATAAAAATTTTAGCTGCTATTTTATTATAGAAATAAAACAAGGTTGTTGCCAAAACAAGCATTGATACTGAATTAGAATACAAGTGTTTCCAATCGCCATGTATCAAAGGGGTAAACAAGATACCCCATAAACCTTCGGCTTGCATTGGGTAAACCCCTAGTTTTGTAAATTTAATTTGTTCTATGTGTTGAATTAAATGAACAGTAAATGCTATTAATAAGAATACTATCGGAAGTACTAAACTATAAATAAACCTTCTTTTTTCGATCGGAGTATCCGAATTGAGTCGTTTTATTTTCATTCAATCATTTTCTATTGGAGAGTTCCATCAAGCTATTTGCTGGGTTAACCATACAATGGCAATAAAAGCAAGGATGAGCATATAGGAAAAGAAATTGCCAAAATTTAATGTATACCCTAACGATGGGTCTAACTTTTTTACAAAAATACGTGGATCGTTTCTATTAAAATAAAACGGACCCCTCCAATAGGAAAGGTCTTTACGCATAGTTTCTAAAAACTCAGGATTCTTATTCATAGCTCTTTGTTTTTTGCCGAACTATAAATCTACTTAAAAAACCTATAGAATTCAAGAGAAGTAAATATTGGCTCTATAATACATTCACTTCCTTCTCCAGTGAAATTCCAAATTTCTTTTCTACGTCAGAAACAATGGCACCTGCTAATTCCAAAATTTCAGTACCTGTTGCTTGCCCGTTAGAATTGATTAACACCAAAGCCTGATTTTTATGAACTGCAGCATTACCAATGCTTTTGCCTTTCCAACCCGCTTGTTCAATTAACCAAGCGGCAGGTATTTTAACTAAGCTTTCCGACACTTCATACGAGGGCGCACTTGGGTATTTTTTAAATATATCTTTTGCTATAGCGATATCGATAATCGGATTTTTAAAGAAACTACCTACATTACCAAACTCTTTTGGATCAGGTAGCTTGCTATTTCTAACTGCAATAATGGCTTTACGGGCGTTTAGTAGCGAACGCTCACCCAAAGCTTCAACATCTTTTTGGATGCTTCCGTAATTTAAATTGAGCTCACCTTTTTTTCGTAGCTCAAAGCAAACTGAGGTTATCAAAGTTTTATTTTTAAGTTCTTGCTTAAAAACACTGTTTCTATAGTCGAATTTACAGGCTGCATTTGATAAAGAAAATGATTCTAAGGAATCTAAATAAATTCCCTGAACACTTGTAATCACATCCTTCACCTCTACTCCGTATGCACCAATATTTTGAACGGGACAAGCGCCTATATTGCCCGGAATTAAGGATAAGTTTTCTATTCCGTATAGATTACGATTAGTGGCCCACTCAACAAAGCTATCCCATTCTACACCTGCACCAACCTCAACCTTAATCGTATCTTCATTCTCATCCAATATATTTATATCCGATATACATGGGTGAATAACCAATCCATCAAAATCAGATTTAAACAAAACATTACTTCCTCCGCCTAAAATAAAAATAGAGTTATTTTTAGCGGTATCAGATTTTAAAACAGCAATGGTTTCCTGACTTGTTTTAGGTTGGGCAAAATAAGTGGTTTTTACACTAATATTAAGTGTATTATATTCTTTAAGCGAAATATTATTAGTTATCATATAGATGCAATACCTTATTCTAAATTACTTATTATCGGCGTAATACTTTTCTGAATAATGACCATAGCCAGCGGTTTTCTTATTAATATCATTCAGTATAAATCCTAGGCAAGGCAATTCATCACCCAATAAGTTATTCATCGTAGCCTTAAAGTGCTCTTTGTCCGTTCTATCCGATCTAACAACATATAGTGCACAATCAACATGATTCAGTAGTATTCGGGCATCTGTTACAATACCAATTGGAGGCGAATCCACAATTACACAATCGAAATCCTGCTTTAATTTTTCAAAAAATAGTTCAGTTTCTTTTGCTGCAATTAACTCCGATGGATTTGGAGGTATAGTACCTGCCTGCACTACTGATAAGTTCTTCATCCCACCATCATGAATAATTTCATCGTAACTTGCTTCGTTAATCAAGTGGTCTGAAATACCCTTACTGTTATCGTGGTTAAATATCCCTGTTAATCTGGGTTTCCTTAAATCAAAACCTAGCAAAACTGTTTTCTTTCCAGATATGGCATAGGCCGAGGCCAAATTTAAAGCACAATACGTTTTACCTTCGCCTGTGTTAGTTGAAGTTAGAGCAATAACTTTAGTTGAGTTATTAGCACCTACAAAATTTAATTTGGTGCGTAGACCTCTAAAAGCTTCGGATATGTTTGAGATAGGCTCACTTTTAATAATATTCTCATGCACCGATTTCGACTGAGGAATAAAACCAAATATGGGTACATCAGGTGCAATACTATTAATCTCTCCTTTATCCCTAACCGTATTATTAAAATACTCCTTCAAAGCAATTATAGCAATCGGAATCAAAAAAGCTAACATCAGGGCTTTTTTCCTATCTGCCGCCTCATTTGGAGCCACTATACCATCTACAACTGCCTTATCTATAATTTCGTTATCTGGAGCATTTGATGCCTTGGTGATATTGGTTTCTGATTGCTTTTGCAATAAAAAGGTATAGATTGCATCGTTTAACTTATACTGACGTTCTATATCTAAGTACTTTTTCTCCGCTTCTGGAAGTTTACTCATTTTACTATTTAAATCAGCAATATTCTGATACAGGCGCTCTTCTTGAATCTCAAGGTTCTTAATTACTTTAGTAAGTGCAGTGATCAAGTTATCAGTACCCACTTTAATTTTTGTATCCAAATCCTTTAAGTAAGGGTTATTTACTGAACTCTGTGACTCAACCAACTTATACTCGTTTGTTAAGGTAAGCAACTCCATTATTAAAGTAGATATAACGCCATTTACATTATCAGCAAAGGCAGGCAATAAATAGTCTTCACTTAGTGGATTCGTTCGAAGTTGATCTACTAATTCTCCAAAGTACTTTTTTTGGAGATTTACAATCTGGAGCTCTTTCTCATATTCAAAATACTGATCAGCCAATATAGTTGACATTTCATCAGGTTTGATAAAAATTTGATTTTGTCTAAAAGCCAATAACCGTTCTAAAGTACTTTCTAAAGTGTCTGAAACTTGCACTAATTGTTTATCAATAAAACTTAGAGTTCTAACAGCAATCAGGTTCTTACGCTCTAGGTTATCCTCTAAATAAACCTCACAAAGCGCATCTAAAAAGGAAGTTAATTTTCGCCTATTTTCACCCGTAATAGATACATTTATAATAGAGCTTCCCTCACTAATCGGTGTAATATTAATTTTACTTCTATAATTATTAGTTAACCAATCAATTGATCTGAAATAAAAGTAGTAATCATGTTTCGGCTTTATTTCTGTATCTGACACCTTATGAACTTTAAACCTACAATAAGGTGTCTTCACATAATCACCATAACTTACAATTTCAGAGAATTCAACAAATCCTGTTCCGCCTATATTTTCTGAAGCAGAATAGTCGTGTAACCACGAATTTTCGGCCGATATTCTAATTTCAATTTTATTATTTCCTTTCGGGATAAGATGAATTGGGGTGTTTAAAATTTGAACATGACCGGAATCCATTTCAATTTTGAAAGGAGAATTATGATACAAATCAAAATCCATTAAGTAACCATCGCTATAGATATCTATCTCAAAATCTAATTTTTTTAAGGCCGAACTTACTACTTTTTTTGAACGCAAAATAATTGACTGACTCTCAAGGCTATTGGTTTCAGGAGAAAGCCCAAAACCTTCAATTAAGTCGGTACGAGTCATAGCTCTATTATCCTCTGCTTTTAACATTATTGTTACAGAAGAATTGTAGATTACCTTACTATAGCGATGATAAAAATAGGTTCCTACCAACACTAAAGGCACTATGATAACAAAAAGATACCAGTTACTTTTTGCTAAAAACAGTATTTTTTTAATATCAATCAACCCATCATTTCTATTGGGCTGATTTGTATATGAGTTCTGAGATTGTGTATTATTCACATTTCGGAGTTTAGATTGTTTTGTTAACTATAAAAAGTTTGAACATCGGCTTTTAAGCCATCTAGAGCCTTTTTAAAATGATAAGATGTAGTATTAGGAAACTGCTCTAATATAGTTTTTGCCAAACCCATTGATGAATGCTCGGGCTCTACCATAGTTGCCGAAATATTAATAGTTCTAATCATTTCTTCTTTTGCATTCTTTACCAAATGCCAAGTATCGGGTGAAATATGAACTTGCATAGCCATATTATGCTCGTATTCAGTTCTAATTGATCCTAACAAAACACTTTGAAAATCTTTACTTGTTACTGCTTTGGATTGCTCACGCATAACAATAGATTCAGCACTTATACGCTCAAGAAACAAAGTAACACGTTCATATGCACTCATCTTTATGGGTAATAAATCTTTATTTCGCATTAATAAAAACTCTTGCTTTCTGCGCTGAGTTTCTGCTTTCAAAAACCATCGTACCAATACTAAAGTCACAATTAGTACTATTAATGAAGGTAAAAGCCAATTAATGATGTCTAAAAATGTTTCCATAAAAATTTATAATATTAATTTTGTCGAAGGAATTAAAATTTTGGTGAAATTAATAGTAATTACGGTCATTTGCAACAATAGGTTATAGTACAAAGACCCAATTATAGTAAATAAAATAGCGCCTTAAAGCATAGACATATTTTATACCGTTAAATGAGAACGGTATTTTAATAAAAATGAATAGAAATGATAGTATCTGAAAGATTGGCAAACGTAAACGAGTCGGCTACTTTAGCCATGTCTCAAAAAAGTAGAGAATTACAAGCACTAGGCAACGATGTGATCAACCTAAGTATTGGTCAGCCCGATTTTAATACACCCGACCATATTAAAGCTGCAGCAATTGATGCTATCCATAATAATATCTCGAAATACACTCCTGTTCCGGGTTTACCTGTTTTGAGAGAAGCCGTTTGTGAAAAGTTCAAAAGAGATAATAACCTTTCTTTTTCTCCTTCTCAAATTGTTGCCAGTAATGGAGCCAAACAATCCATCGCGAATATTATTTTAAGTTTAGTTGGTCCTGGTGATGAGGTTATTATTCCTGCACCTTATTGGGTAAGCTATATTGAAATAGTGAATTTATCACAAGCTACTAATGTGGTTATTAAGGCTGGTATTGAGCAAGATTTTAAGATAACACCGGAACAACTTGAGAATGCTATTACTCCAAAAACAAAAATATTTTTGTTCAGCTCGCCATCTAACCCAACGGGTAATTTGTATACAAAAGATGAATTAAAAGCTTTAGCTGATGTTTTTGCAAAACACCCACATGTAACTATTATTTCTGATGAAATTTATGAATTAATCACCTTTGAAGGCAAGCATGAAAGCATTGCTCAATTTGAAAATGTAAAAGATAGAGTAGTTATTGTGAATGGGGTTTCTAAGGGATATGCCATGACTGGATGGAGAATTGGATATATTGCTGCTCCGCAATGGATTGCTGATGCCTGTAATAAATTACAAGGACAATACACATCTGGAGCTTGTTCCATATCTCAAATGGCATCGGCTGCTGCACTTACAGGAACACAAGAGCCATCAGCAGCTATGAAAGAAGTATTTTTACGCCGCCGCAATTTGGTTGTGAAAATGGCTAAGGAAATTAAGGGTATGAAAGTGAATGTGCCTCAAGGAGCCTTTTATTTATTCCCAGATGTAAGTTCATACTTTGGTAAGAGTTACGAAAATTACACTATTAACAATGCTTCTGACCTAGCTCTGTACTTATTAGAAACCATGTACGTTGCTACCGTATCAGGTGATGCGTTTGGTAGTCCTGAATGCTTACGTTTTTCTTATGCTACTAGCGACGATGCATTAGTAGAAGCAATGACTAGAATTAAAACGGGTTTAGATAGATTAGCATAAAGCAAGCTTTAATAAAATAACAAAGGCTGTTGCAATGCAACAGCCTTTGTATTTTATATTATTTAACCACTAAAATGGTAAATCTTCATTTGGACCAGCTGGTGGAACCTCAGACTCAGTAAAAGCTGGAGGTGGCATATCAGGAGCTGTATTAGGCTGCACTTTTTCTAAACGCCATGCCTCTAAATTTGAGAAATAGTTTACTTTACCATCTTTCTCCCACTTACGACCACGAATATTAAAAGATACCTTTACTGGCTCTCCTACGCTAAAACCATCCACTTGGCTGCAACGATCTTGAGTTAATTGAAATTTAATAAAATCATTCCAATCAGAATTTCTCTCGTTTACTACTTCGATAACAAACTCACGCTTTTTAAAAGAAGCACTAATTTGTTGCTCGTTTTCTACTACTACTATATTTCCTATTAAATTAAAATCCATACTGATTTTTATTCTTCGATTATTACTACTTTTTCAATTCCGTCACCTTCTCTAATGTCATCAATAACATCAAAACCTTCGTAAACTTTACCAAAGCATGTATGAGCACCATCTAGGTGAGCAGTATTGTTACGGCTATGACAAACAAAAAATTGAGAACCACCAGTATTTTTACCGGCATGTGCCATTGAAAGAACACCTCTATCGTGATATTGCTTATCAGCTGAAGTTTCACAATCAATGCTATATCCAGGACCACCTGTTCCTACTCTTGAGCTACCACCACCACGTGAATGAGGGCAACCACCTTGAATAACGAAATCAGGTAAAACACGGTGAAATGCTAGTCCATCGTAAAATCCTTCTTTTGCAAGTTTTACAAAATTTTCTACAGTTTTAGGAGTCTCGTCAGCATATAAGTCTAACTTCATTACCCCTTTTTCGGTATGTATTTCAGCTTTAAGCATAATAAATAATTGATTATATTTTTGCGGAAACAAAGATATGATTATTTACGCAAGAATGGAGATTATAGGACAAGAATTTACTATGCTTTGATGAGAGATAATAGTTGGCATATATAAACAAAAAAAGAGGAACCAAAGTTCCTCTTTATTCTATATAGGAGTAATATAAATTACTTCACAATACTTACTAACTCTACTTCGAAAATTAACATTTCCATTGGTCCAATTTGACCTGAACCTCTTGACCCGTATGCTAATTCAGCAGGAATAAATAATTTGTATTTAGAACCTTCTGGCATTAATTGTAATGCTTCGGTCCATCCTTTAATTACTTGTGTAACACCGAAAGTAGCTGTTTGACCACGGTCTACTGAGCTATCGAAAACAGTACCATCTAATAAAGTACCATGGTAATGAACTTCAACTTGGTCAGCAGTAGTTGGCTTAGCTCCTGTTGCAGGAACCATTACTTCATACTGTAATCCACTAGGTAAAGAAACTACACCCTCTTTTTTAGCATTTTCAGCTAAAAAAGCATCAGCTTTTTCTTTGTTTGCTTTAGCCTCGTCGTTACCTTCTAAAGCTTTTTTATCTTGTACTTTTTGGTAAGCTGTTTGTAAAAACATGTTTGCTTGCTCCTCAGTAAAATATGACTTATCATATCCTAATTGATTTACGAAAGCCGAACGAAATACTTCGTAGTTGATAGTTTCGAAACTTTGCTCGTAACCCTCTTTCATTTGATCAGAAAGTTGAGAATTAGCATAAGCTTTAGCCATTGTTTTAAAGTCAACAGTATCAAAAGGACCTGATAATTGTTGTCTCATGTTAGCTGCAATAATATAACCCAATGCATAAGAAACACTATCCGTTTCATTATTCATTTTAACCTCTCCTGCACCAGGAACTTGATTACATGAAGTTGCAAGAACTCCAACAACACATAATCCTAAAAATAACTTTTTAAGCATAATTTGATTATTTATTATGTTTGAATGATTAAACGATTTCTAATAACTCAACTTCGAATACTAATGTAGTATGAGGTCCGATTTGTTGCCCTGCACCTTGCTCACCATAAGCTAGGTTAGATGGAATAGTTAATTTCCATTTTGAACCAATAGGCATTAATTGTAAAGCTTCAACCCATCCTGCAATAACACCATTAACTGGGAATGTAGCAGGCTCGCCACGCTCTACTGAGCTATCGAATACTGTACCATCAATTAAAGTACCGTGGTAATGACATTTTACTTGGTTAGTAGCAGTTGGTTTTTCACCAGTTCCTTCAGTAATAACCTCGTACTGTAAACCACTTTCAAGAACAGTAACACCTTCTTTTTTAGCATTCTCAGCTAAAAATGCTTCACCGGCTTTAATATTTGCTTCAAACTGTTTTGCTTGCACACCTGCAAAAAACTCGTTTATTAATGTAGTAGCTTCGTCTTGAGTAATTTCTGGTTTAACGCCTTCAACTAGGTGCTTTACTCCGTTTGAGAAAGATTCAACATCAATTGTGTCAACACCTGAACTTTTCAGGTTACCTGCGATGCTAAGACCTAGCGCGTAACTTAACTTATCCATTTATTTTTATTTTCTTATTAAAATCGAAGTGCGAATATAATATTTAAATTCATCATCACTAGCATGCAGACCACATAATTCGCAACATTTTAACTTGTCTTTAACTACTTTAAACAAGCTCAAAACTTTAATTACTTTGTAGCTCTAAGCATCTCTCTTTTTCCGGGAGGTCCAGGCAGGCGCTCCACACTAAATCCTACTTCTTGCATAGTTCGCCTTACTACGCCTTTAGCACAATAAGTTGTTAGTATTCCACCGGGAAGTAAAGCTTCATAGGCTTTCTTAAAAATATCTTTTGTCCATAATATTGGCTGAACATCTGGTGCAAATGCATCAAAATAGATCAGATTATATTTCTGTTCCAATAAAACAGTTTTAAAGTCGCACTGCTGCTTATAAAGATGAAAACCTTCTTTTATTTCTGCTTCTTCGCCCCAATTAGCTTGATGCAAATTATTAAAGTGAACTTGATGCCTCCCCTCTTCTATTTGCCCATAATTTAATAATGCAATTTTATCAGTATTCAATGGATACTTTTCCATTGAGTGATAATGAACATCAGCCTTGGCATTTATAAGGGTTAAGAAAGCATTGAGGCCAGTACCAAAACCAAACTCCAAGACGGAAACCTGCTCCCCTTCGAACTTATTTAAAGCAGAATTAATAAAAACGTGCATCGATTCTTGAACTGCACCATTTGTGGAGTGATAATGCTCGTTTAAGTGCGGAACATATAGTGTACTTGAACCATCTTTTGAAACGACGTGCTCAACTTCATCTTGATCAGACATATATGATATAACAAATTATTTATACAGATTTATCAGAATTTAATTGCTTGCGAATGTGCGAAGTTAAAGCCATTTTTGTGCCCTGCAAATATCCTTGATTATTATTAATGACACGGAAAATTATACATATTGATATGGATGCTTTTTTTGCATCGGTTGAACAGCGCGATTTTCCGCATCTAAAAGGAAAACCAGTTGCCGTTGGCAGTCCCTCTAAACGAGGTGTAATTGCCGCGGCAAGTTACGAAGCTCGTAAATTTGGTGTATATTCTGCCATGTCATCAAAACAAGCTTTAAAGAAATGCCCCAATTTAATATTTCAATCGCACCGATTTGAAGTGTACAAAAGCGTATCGGCACAAATCATGTCCATTATGCACGAGTACACTGATTTGGTTGAACCCTTGAGTATAGACGAGGCTTTTTTAGATGTTACCACCAATAAACAGAACTTAAAGTCGGCGACTTTAATAGCTAAAGAAATCAAAAAACGGATTTTTGAAGAAACAGGTCTTTACGCTTCAGCAGGTATAAGCGTAAATAAGTTTATGGCCAAAATTGCATCCGACCAAGATAAACCCAACGGACTATTTTTGATTAAACCTGAAGTGGTTATTCCTTTTATTGAAACCCTTCCGGTTAAGAAGTTTTTTGGTGTGGGTGCTAAAACTGGAGAAAAAATGACACGTCTAGGAATTTACACAGGTAAAGACATGAAAGCTTGGAGTTTGAATGGCTTAGTTGACCATTTTGGAAAATCGGGTTACTTCTTTTATAACATTTGCAGGGGCATTGATGATAGGCCTGTTATCACCAATAGAGTTAGGAAATCAATTGGTATTGAAAATACTTTTCATGAAGATATTTCTACTGAAGAAGAACGAGAAATTGAAATGAACCTATTAATAGAGGGCTTATGGAAGCGTATTGAACGCAACAAACGCTATGGAAAAACACTTACGCTAAAAACTAAGTATAACGACTTTACTCAGAATACCAGAAGTAAAACTTATGAAACGAGCATTAGTAAGAAGTCTGCTTTAACAGCTCTGAGTTATGAATTAATGAGTCAGGTGGATTACGCTCAACCAGTTCGTTTAATGGGTTTAAGTGTTAGTAATTTATCAGAAGAAATAGAATTGCCCGCCAAGAAAATGGTTCAACTGACATTAAGCTTTGATTAATAGTATAGCGATCCACCTAATACTCGTATAGCTCAGTCACTTTATAGCTATAACAAAGCACACTTGTATTTTACTAAGAGATTGGGTACTAATACAGAAAGCATCCGAGGGATTTATTATTAATTAAACCAATTTGTTTATACATGCGGTTCTGCAGTGCGGATAGAAGTGGCAGTAAGTGCTTTGGTTTACCTTTCTTTTATGGAGAGCGGAGGCGACCGCAGGAAGCCCACGCAACGACTATAAAAGAATGTAAAGCAGAGTGCTTGCTATAACAGATAGCCGCTTAACTGCCCTAATACTAAAATTGCCCTCAAACCAAACTACGATGAGAAAGGTTTGAAGGCAAATATTTATTTTGTGTTGCTACTTACTTAGCTTTGCGAATAGATCGAAGGACTCTGCTCCGGTAATTTCGGCCTTGATGAAAGTACCCACTTTAATAGCTGCGTCTTTTTCAATAAGCACCTCTGGATCGACCTCAGGAGAATCAAACTCAGTACGACCAATGAAATAATCTTCCTCTTCGCGATCGACAATTACTTGCATTGTTTTACCAATTTTCTCTTGGTTTATTTCCCAACTAATTTGCTCTTGCACCTGCATAATAGCATCAGCACGCTCTTGCTTTACTTCTTGCGGTACATCATCTTCGTAGTTACGGTAAGCGTGTGTATCTTCCTCGTGTGAATAAGGGAAAACACCTAAACGCTCAAAACGTATTTCTTTTACAAAATCGAGCATCTCTTGGAAATCTTGCTCCGTTTCGCCAGGATGACCCGTAATCATTGTGGTACGAATATGGATACCCGGAACTTCTTTTCGGATGCGCTCGATAAGTTTATAAGTCTCTTCTTTAGTAACATGTCGACGCATGGCCTTAAGCATTGGGTCGGAGATATGTTGCAGTGCTAAATCGAGATAATTACAAACATTTGGATGCGCATTCATCACCTTTAACAGGTTATAAGGGAAGCCAGCAGGATAAGCATAATGCAATCGAACCCACCCAATACCTTCTACATCGGCAATTTGATTGGTGAGCTCTGCCAAACGAGGCTGCTTGTACATATCGAGTCCGTAAAAAGATAAATCTTGTGCAATTACTTGCAGTTCTTTTACACCTTGAGCAGAAAGTTTCTCGGCTTCATCGACCAACTGTTCCATTGGTTTTGACTGATGTTTACCAGTAATTAATGGGATGGCGCAATACGAACATGAACGATTACAGCCTTCTGATATTTTGAAGTATGCATAATGCCCTGGCGTTGTTAAGCTACGCTCGTTAATTAAATCAGCTCGGTAGGTTTGCCCTAAGTCTTCCACTATTTGTTTCCAATCGAACTTACCATATATGGCATCCACCTCGGGTAATTCTTCTTTTAATTGTGCTGAGTAACGCTCAGATAAGCATCCCATAACAATTAACTTTTTTAGATTTCCGCGCTTTTTAGCTTCGGCAAAATCTAATATTGTTTCGATAGATTCTTCTTTGGCATCGCCAATAAAACCGCAGGTATTAATAATGGCAATATCTCCTTCGGGCTTATCAGCATCGTGAGCTACTGTAAATCCACCAGCCTTAAACTGGCGAATTAATGCTTCAGAATCCACCAAGTTCTTAGAACACCCTAGGGTGACTACATCAATCTTCTTCATATCGTTTTTATAAGTAAAAGACAATTGCTTTTCGCGATGTCTAACTTCAAATATTATTCCATAAAAAATGGCTACCCAATAAACAGGTAGCCAAGTATATTGTTTTTGTAGATGTGCTAATTAAAAAGCGAATCTACAAATTCATTTTTATCAAAAACTTGTAAATCATCAATTCCCTCGCCAATACCAATGTATTTCACCGGAATTTGAAACTGATCTGAAACTCCGATTACAACACCACCTTTAGCGGTTCCATCGAGTTTGGTTATTACCAAAGCATTTACTTCGGTAGCTTTGGTAAATTCTTTAGCCTGCTCAAAGGCGTTTTGCCCGGTTGAGCCATCTAATACTAAAATAATTTCGTGCGGTGCATCAGGCACCACTTTTTTCATTACACTTTTTACTTTAGTTAACTCATTCATTAAGTTAACCTTATTGTGTAAACGTCCGGCTGTATCAACAATTACCACATCGGCATTTTGCGATTTAGCTGAAGATAATGTATCGAAAGCAACCGAAGCAGGATCAGAACCCATGGTTTGCTTTACTAATGGTACATCTACCCTATCGGCCCACACTTGTAATTGCTCAATAGCTGCTGCTCTAAAAGTATCGGCAGCACCTAAAACAACAGACTTACCTGCTGCTTTAAACTTATGAGAGAGTTTACCAATGGTTGTTGTTTTACCAACACCATTAACACCTACCACCATAATTACATATGGATCTTTACTCTCTGGTAATTGAAAATCTCCAACAGATTGTGCTTCATTCTCTGAAAGCAACTTGGCAATTTCTTCTTTTAATAATGAATTTAGCTCAGAGGTACTTAAGAACTTATCTTCTGCAACGCGCTTCTCAATACGTTCAATAATTTTTATAGTAGTATCTACACCAACATCAGAGGTAATTAAAACCTCTTCAAGTTCATCAAGAACACTATCATCAACCTTTGACTTACCGGCAACAGCACGTGTTAATTTTTTAAAGACGCTTTCTTTGGTTTTTGCTAAACCCTTATCTAAGCTCTCTTTTTTTTCTTTTGTAAACCTTCCGAATAAACCCATATTCTATTTAATAATTAATCTCTACCTCTAATATTAATTCTTAAAGGAATTATTAGATGACAAATAAAAGTGCAAAACATTAATACTAAATTGTTTTACACAGCTACCTATTTCAATAATTTGAGGTTTAAAGATAGACAAAAATATTATGTTAGCACATAACAAAAAAGCTTCCTTTTAAATAAAGGAAGCCTTTTTGATAATATCTAATGTTATATCAAATTATTTTTTGAAATAACCTTTTACTTCTTCGTTGGTAACTATTTCTTCTTTAAAAGAATATGCTCCACTTTTTGGTGATTTTACCATTTTGATCACTTTTGTGTGACCTTTACCACCACCTGATTGTAACGTTGCTACTGATTTCTTAGCCATAATACAAGATTTACTTGATTTCTCTATGTACAGTATAACGCTTCAAAATAGGGTTATACTTTTTAAGTTCCATTCTATCGGGAGTGTTTTTTCTGTTCTTAACAGTTATGTAACGGCTTGTTCCAGCCATACCACTCTCTTTGTGCTCTGTGCATTCAAGAATTACTTGAACTGCATTTCCTTTTGATTTTTTAGCCATCTCTCTAGTCCTCCTTAAAATTTAGTTATAAAACCTTTTTCCTTAGCGGATTTCAAAGCAGCTAATAAACCAACTTTGTTAATCATTCTAAGACCTGATGCTGACACACGAAGGTCAACCCAACGCTCCTCTTCCATTAAGAAGAAACGCTTCTTAAATAGATTCACATCAAATCTTCTTTTGGTTCTTCTCTTAGAGTGAGAAACATTGTTCCCAGTTAAGAACCTTTTTCCAGTTATTTGACAAACTCTTGACATTTTTTCAACCGTTTTTTCGGATACATTTTCAAACAGAGCGCAAAATAAGCGTTTTTAATTATAAATAGCAAACAAACAGCTTATTATTTTCATAAAATTATATAGAAAAAACGGTTTGCTTTGGTGATAATTCTATTAATACAAAATTTAACATAAAACTTAACCCACCAACTCTTTTAACATTACTAGAGCCATATCACTCGCTCTTTCGATATTCCTTTCACGTATTGTGCCAAAATTAAAGCATCTACTTATTGTTTTATTTGAGTCACATACAGCAATCCAAACCGTTCCAACAGGCTTTTCATCACTACCTCCATCAGGCCCAGCAATACCTGAAGTTGCTACAGCATAATCGGCTCCTAAGCTTAAACGAACTCCTTGCACCATTTGCTCAACTACAGGTTCACTAACAGCGCCATAATTATTTATATCAAGGAAATTAACTCCTAATACATTTTGTTTTACAGCATTACTATAAGCTACAACGCTACCTACAAAGAAAGCTGAACTTCCGGGAATTGATGTAATTTGATGGGCAATATTACCCCCAGTACAACTTTCAGCCGTAGCCAAAGTCAACTCTTTATCAGTAAATAATTTTGCTAGAATCGAGGCTACTGATTCATCAGAGAAAGCCAAAATAGAATCTCCAATTATTGGGACTAATTTATCAATTTGCTCTTGTATACTATTTTGTAAAACACCTTCATCCTCCCCCCTTGCACTTAGTCGCAATCGAATACGACCGGGAGCAGGTAAATAAGCCAAACTTATAGAACTAGGCAAAGCACACTCCCAATCTTCTAACATTTCTGCTAAAACAGCCTCAGGAATACTATGAACTAAAATGGTTTTATGCACAATTGCAGCTCCTCCAAACTTAGTTTTTAAACGAGGAATAATTGAATTATTCATTACATGCTTCATCTCTGATGGAACACCGGGCATCGATACATAAATAGTGTTTTTATAATCAAACCACATTATTGGAGCGGTACCAACTGCATTTCTAATAACCTCACAGTTTTCGGGCACTAAAGCCTGTTGCTTATTAAAGTCGTTTAAACTAGCAACTCGACCTTTTAAAAAACGTTTTACATCATCAAAAACATCCGCATTATGCACTAATTTAGTATCAAAATATTTACATAAAGTAGTTTTAGTAATATCATCTTTAGTTGGCCCTAGACCTCCTGTTATTAATACCACATCACACCGACTGCTACTTTCTGCAAGCACATTTAATATTTCTTCTTCAGAATCACTTATTGAATTAATTCGTGAAACTTCGAAGCCAGCTTCATTTAGATGCTGTCCTATCCAAGCTGAGTTGGTATCGATAACCTGACCAATTAACAATTCATCTCCGATAGTTACAATTTCTATTTTCATATTTACCAATATTTTCAGGAAGCAATCAATAGACTTTATCTATTTTATTATAAATACACATTCAGTATTATTCCGAATTATTTTTCAAACTTTCTCAGTGCTTCAATTCGTTGCAATAAAGGCGGATGCGAATAATGAAAGAACACATACAATGGGTGTGGTGTTAAATTGCTCAACGCCTTAACTGAGATTATTTTTAACGCACTAATAAGTGATTTGGCATTATGGTATTTCGCAGCAAAAGCATCTGCTTCGTATTCGTTTTTACGGCTAAATATAGATGAAAACATTCCGCTTATTCCAGATATAGGACTGTATAAAATTCCGAAGGCAATTAATGCAATATGAAATACGGGTGCGTTTACCCCTAAGGCAGCTGACAAATCTGCCGACCCAACAAACAGTGAGAATATAAATAACATTACGCCAGTTTGCAAAATGCCAATTATCATCCCCCACAAAGTATGTTTCTTTTTATAATGGCCTATTTCGTGAGCCAAAACACCAACTACTTCTTCAACGGACAAATCGTTAACTAAAGTATCATATAATACAATTCGCTTTTTCGAACCCAAACCACTAAAAAAAGCATTGGCTTTTGTACTACGTTTTGATCCATCCATAATAAAGATATTATCCAATTTAAAGCCCACTTTATCGCTGAACGCCTGAATAGCACTTTTCAATTCACCATCTTCTAAAGGAGTTTGCTTATTAAAAAGCGGTAGCAATAATGAAGTATAGAAAGTTGTTATAAAAAGCATGAATACCGTAACTAATACCCATGCATACAACCAAAAATAAATGCCCGTAGCGGTATAGAACCAAATAATTAAAGCCAATATACCACCGCCAAGAATGGCTCCTATCAAAAGAGATTTAAGCATATCCAGCACAAAGGTTTTCGCATCCGTTTTATTGAAGCCAAACTTTTCTTCAATTACAAAAGTACTGTATAAAGAGAATGGAATATTTAATAATGTAGATGCAAAACCTATTACTCCGAAGAAAATAAGCGCGCGTAAAATAGGATTATCTGAGATGCTTAAAGCCCAATTATCAACATATGCAAAACCATCGAAGCTTATCATTAGAATAATAAGCAGTAAGGAATACGTACCTGTGATCCATCCGAATTGATAATTTACCTTTGAATAACGTTGTTGTTTTGCATATTCTTCGTCAGTATAAATACCTGATAATTCGCTCGGAACTTTAGAACTCCATTTTGTTGTATTTAGATAGAGTAAGAATCTATCCCAAAAGAATTCAACTATTATTAGGGTAAGGATGATATAAAAAATTGTCTGCGACATATGTATCAAATTATTCGATGAACTACTTTATGATTTACAACAAAGCCCGTTGAAAATTCAACAGGCTTATGAATATTTTTAAAAATGAAACAGGTGCAAAAATTATTACACTTGAACATTTACTTAATTTTATTTTTTGTCAATTAATTTCGGTGCCTTTGCTACTAAATAGATACCCGCTAAAACAAATGGTATACTCAACCACTGTCCCATATTAAGCATCATATCAGCTTCAAAAGCTTTTTGATCTTCCTTAACAAACTCTATGAAGAATCGAGCGGCAAAGCATCCTATTAAGAAAGTTCCAAAAATTAGACCTGTTCTTTCTTTAGCTCTGGTTTTCCAATACATCCATAATGTAAGACCAAATAAAGCTAAATAGGCTAATGCTTCATAAATCTGAGTAGGATGCTTAGGTAAATCTTCGCCATTGTTAGCAAAAACAATCCCCCATGGCAATTCTGTTACATGGCCATAAATTTCGGAATTCATTAGGTTACCCATTCTAATAAAAAATGAAGCCAATGCTATGGGCACAATTAAGCGATCGAGCGTCCACAATGGCGACTTCTTAGTAACCTTTTTAGAATAGATAATTATGGCTAATATTATACCAATTGCTCCACCATGACTAGCTAAACCACCATGCCAAACCATAAGTATTTCCCCAATATTTTGGGAGTAATAAGCCCAATCGTAAAAAAACACATGTCCTAAACGAGCACCTACTATGGTAGCAATTACCACGTACATAAAAAGCTTTTCTAACCATGGCAAAGGAATTTTTTCTGACTTAAACATACGCTCAAGCAAATTATACCCTAACATGAACGAGATAGCAAAAAACAATCCGTAGTACCTAACAGATATTGGACCGAAAGAAAAAATTTCAGGGTCTACAGTCCAAGTAATAAAGTTTAGCAACATAATTATACTTTTTTAGCCTGAGGCAATCATTTACATTACCTACAGGCTAATTAAAAATCACTTTTATATTTTCAGGTAAGAACTACGCTATGCCCTTACCGTGACATTGTTTGTATTTTTTACCACTTCCACATGGACAAGGCTCATTACGACCCACCTTTTTCTCGGCTCTAATAGGCTCTGATTTTGGCTTTTGACGCTCGCGCTCTTCTCCTGCTCCTGGGTATTCATCTTTGGTTGTTTTAAGCTGGCTCATATCCTGACGCTTACGAACTTGCTCCTCTTGAATTTCTTGAGGATCGCGCACTGGAATATTTGCTTTTACTAAAGTAGCCACAACATCCTTATTTACTTGTTCCATCATCTTTTTAAAGAGACCGAAAGATTCAAACTTATAAATCAACAATGGATCTTTTTGCTCGTAAGATGCATTCTGAACCGAAGTTTTCAAATCATCTAACTCACGCAAGTGTTCCTTCCAAGCATTATCAATTGTCATTAAAATAATGGCTTTTTCGAATGATTTCACCAAATCTTTACCCTCAGTATTGTAGGCTTTTTCAAGATTGGTAGTAATCTGCATTATTTTTTGACCATCTGTAAACGGTACAACAATGTTTTTGTATTGCTGTGCTTTTGTTTCATATACATCCTTAATTACAGGATAAGCCTGATTTGCAATGGCTTCAATTTTACGTTGGTAAGTTCCCCAAACCTCAGTATTTAACTGCTCTACCATTTCTGCTGGATTTCCTTTTAGGAAATCTGCTTCAGCAAACGGTGATTTCATTGAGAATACACGAATTAAATCCATCTCAAAATTAGCGTAATCACCATTCTCTTGATGCTCATTTACCAAACTCTCACAAGTATCGTAAATCATATTCGATAAATCGAGTTGGATACGCTCACCATGCAAGGCATGACGACGCTTTTTGTAAATCACCTCACGTTGCGAGTTCATTACATCATCATACTCAAGCAAACGCTTACGAATACCAAAGTTATTCTCTTCAACTTTCTTTTGTGCACGCTCAATAGACTTAGTAATCATTGAATGCTGAATTACTTCACCATCTTCAACGCCTAATTTATCCATATATTTTACAATACGCTCTGAACCAAACAAACGCATTAAATTATCCTCAAGCGAAACAAAGAATTGCGAGCTACCCACATCTCCCTGACGACCTGCACGACCACGTAACTGACGATCGACACGACGAGACTCATGACGCTCTGTACCTACAATTGCTAAACCTCCGGCTGCTTTAACTTCGTCGGATAATTTAATATCAGTACCACGACCGGCCATATTGGTAGCAATAGTAACCACACCGCCAGCACCAGCTTCGGCAACAATATCGGCCTCACGTTGGTGTAACTTCGCATTTAATATATTATGCTGAATACCTTGTATTTTAAGCATTCGACTTAACAATTCTGAAATCTCTACAGAAGTTGTACCCACAAGTACCGGACGTCCCTTTTTTACAAGCTGTACAATTTCTTCACTTACTGCATTGTATTTTTCGCGATTGGTTTTATAAACCTTATCCTCCATATCAGCCCTTGTAATTGGCCTATTGGTAGGTATAACAACCACATCTAATTTATAGATATCCCACAACTCACCAGCTTCGGTTTGGGCAGTACCCGTCATACCCGAAAGCTTTTTGTACATTCTAAAGTAGTTCTGTAAAGTTACTGTAGCATATGTTTGGGTTGCGGCCTCTACTTTAACACGCTCCTTAGCCTCAATAGCTTGGTGTAAACCATCAGAATAACGACGGCCCTCCATAATACGACCAGTTTGCTCATCAACAATCTTTACCTTGTTGTCCATCACCACATACTCTGTATCCTTTTCGAATAAAGTGTATGCCTTTAATAATTGGTTAATAGTATGTACACGCTCCGATTTTACCGAGTAATTCTGAAGCATCTCATCCTTCTTAGCCACTTTAGCCTCCTCATCAATTGAAGACTTTTCAAGCTCTGCAATCTCAGAACCAATATCTGGTAATATAAAGAAGTTTGGATCTTCTGTAGATCCTGTAATCAGATCAATACCCTTTTCTGTTAACTCAATTGAGTTGTGTTTTTCATCAATAACAAAAAATAACTCATCAGTAACGATGTGCATATTTTTGTTATTCTCTTGCATATAAAAGTTCTCTGACTTAATCATGGCCGACTTCATCCCTGGCTCACTTAAGAACTTAATCAATGGCTTGGTACGCGGTAAACCTTTGTATACTCTTAATAACAATAAAGCACCTTCTTCTGCAACTTTAGAATCTGATGACTTCATTTTCTTTTTAGCCTCAACTAAAATACCTGACACCAACTGTCGTTGTACTTCAACTAACTTTTCAATTTTCGGCTTTAAATCTTCAAATAATTGATCATCGCCTTTAGGTACAGGACCTGAAATAATTAATGGTGTACGAGCATCATCAATTAATACAGAGTCTACCTCATCCACAATTGCATAATTATGTTTTGGCTGCACTAAATCATCGGGTGATGTAGCCATATTGTCTCTTAGGTAATCAAAACCAAATTCATTGTTGGTACCAAAAGTAATATCACTACGGTATGCCTTACGACGCTCAGGAGAGTTCGGACGGTGCTTATCAATACAATCAACTGACAAACCGTGGAACTGATAAATTGGTCCCATCCATTCACTATCACGTTTCGCTAAGTAATCATTTACTGTTACAACATGCACTCCTCTTCCTGAAAGGGCATTTAAGAATACTGGCAAGGTAGCCACTAAAGTTTTACCTTCACCCGTTGCCATCTCAGCAATTTTACCTTGATGGAGTGCAACACCACCAAACAACTGTACATCGTAGTGAATCATTTCCCAAGTAACCTCAGTACCACCTGCATCCCACGAGTTGAACCAAATAGCTTTATCATCCTCAATCTCAACAAAATCGTTACTTGGTGCAAGGTCTCTATCGAAATCTGAAGCTGTAACCTCAATATTTTCGTTATTTGTAAACCTACGAGCCGTATCTTTAAGAATTGCAAATGCTTCTGGTAAAGCATCTGTTAAAGCTGTTTCAAGCTTTTCATCAATTACTTTTTCAAGCGAATCTATTTCATCATAAATTTTCTCTCGTTCCGAGATATCTACTGAAATATCTTCAGTTTTAGCTTTGAGCTCTGTAATTCTATCGAACTCTGTTTTATACGAGTCTCTTATTTTATTTTTAAGATCCTGAGTTCTTTGACGCAATTCGTCGTGAGTAAGATTCTCTAATTCAGGACTTACTTTTTTTACTAAATCAACAATAGGATTTAACTCTTTTAAATCTCTATCATACTTACTACCAAACATTTTGGTAAGTAAATTTCCAAATACTGCCATGCTTTTAATATAAACGGTTTAGAGTATAATTTACTCTGAATGTTATTATAAGATAAATTGATAAGAATTTCACTCCACGCATAAGCGATCGAGCAAAATGAAAAGAACCTAAGAAAGGACAGGACCAGCCCGAGAGGGACATCCTAATAATATATGTGGTTCTTTTAAATAGTTTTGATGTCTTAATGTTATTGAATTGATCAAAGGCAATTCAAACAATTGAGCACTAAGCTGAATAGCAACAGGCGAATGATTAAATGGAAGCTTTTTAACTACCTCATTTTCTCTGCCAGACTTAATCAGATTCTGAATTCTAGATTGACGATTCGCAATGCTCTTGTTAGATTTTTTTGCTACATCAGCTTTATTATTTAAAGCCAACTCCAAATCAAAACCTAAACTACTTAACTGTTTTTGAGAAATATCAGCAGATGGAGATACACACGATACTGTCATCAGTATAGTGATACTCAATAGTTTTAATGCAGATATGTCTTTTTCAGCTTTCATAATTCTGAACAAATGTAACAAATTATAAGTGCGAAAATGCAATGCAAACTTATTTTTTTAGGTGGAGTAAACAGTTGCGATATCTTTATATATAAAATCCATCAGTATTAATTACATTACACACATTGACTATTTAAAAATTCAACCAATCTATTAACACACTATTTTAATTGCAATCTATTCATATTCCTAAAATCCACCACAAAAAAAGATAAAGGTACATACTGCAAAAATTTGATTATATATTCTCTAATCAAAATCACAAAGAAAATAGCAAGGAGCGACTTCCTTATGAGTTTTGTTATTGTTTAATTTCAGGATAAACAAGATATTTAAGCAAGAGATTGCTTTATAACTTTTTAATACACCAATTATGCAGAAAACTGGTATTTTTTATGGCCCTGAAAAAGGTAGTGTGAGTAAAGTAGCAAAAATTATTGCTACAGAATTAGGTGAAGGTAATAGTGAATTAATGCCCATAAAAGAAGCAAGCCCTGCTGAAATTGAAAAGTTCGAACATATTATTTTTGGAATATCAACTTTGGGAAGAACCAATTGGGACTCGGATCACGATGATAACGATTGGGATCAATTCTTCACACAATTCTCTAAGATAAACTGGGAAGGTAAGAAGGTTGCCATTTATGGTTTGGGAGATCACATCAATTACCCCGATCATTTTGTAGATGCAATAGGGTGGCTAAAAGAAAAACTAAAACCCTACAATGTTGAAGTAGTTGGCAAGTGCGATGCCGAAGAATATCAATTTAATGATTCCGAAGCTTTGGAAGGATTATTTTTTGCCGGCTTACCAATAGATGAAGACAACGAAGCTGAAAAAACATTAGCTAGAGTTAGAAATTGGTTAAAAAAACTAAGTCAAGAACATACTTTTTAAATGTTAGTAGGCTAATTGTATACCCAACAATATAAATATATACTAACAGCAACTGAATAGTAATAATATACACAACTCATTAATGAAATAAATACTAGACGAAGTGTGGTTAAAGATTTAAACTAAATCAATTGCATTATGCAAACTCCTATTTCAAATAATATTATCAATGAAGCATTGCAAAAGTTTCCCATTCAGGATATGGAAAAAGCCACCATAAGGGAAATTGTTACATTAGTAAATTATATTGAAAACAAAACCAAGCAACGCTTTATTAGAATGGAAATGGGAGTTCCTGGACTTCCTCCTTCTCGGGTTGGCATCAAAGCTGAAATTGATGCACTTAAAAAAGGAGTTGCATCAAAATACCCCATGCTAGATGGTATTGAAGAATATAAGTTTCAAGCATCTCGGTTTGTAAAAGCCTTCATGAACATTAATATAGATCCTGAAGGCTGCATTCCAACCGTTGGCACAATGCAAGGAGCCTATGCATGTTTTATGGCTATAGGCCACATTAACCCTAAAAAAGACACCTTCCTATTTCTCGATCCAGGATTCCCTGTGCAGAAACAACAGTTAAATGTACAAGGCTTCAAACATTGCTCATTTGATATTTATGAGTACAGAGGCCATAAACTTGAGGCCAAACTTGAAAACATCCTTAGCAAAGGAAATATAAACTCAATTATATATTCTAATCCTAACAATCCAACTTGGATGTGTTTGCACGATGACGAACTTGAAATCATAGGAAAACTCGCTACCAAATACGATGTAATAGTTATTGAAGACTTGGCATATTTTGGGATGGATAACAGAATTGACATCTCCATACCTTACCAAGAACCTTACCAAGCTACCGTTGCTAAATACACCAATAATTACCTTCTACTGATCTCCAGTTCTAAGGTTTTTAGTTATGCAGGACAGCGGATTGGGACACTTTGCATCTCTAATACATTATACAATCGTTATTTTGAATCATTAAAATTAAGCTTTGGAATAGGAAATTTTGGCCGTGTAATTATTGGAAGAATATTATATTCATTATCTTCGGGCGCCAGTCATTCGGCACAGTATGCCATTGCAGCTATTTATAAAGCAGCTTGTAATGGAACATACAACTTTTTAGAAGAGGTAAAAGAGTATAGCAAAAGAGCAATTTTAATGAAACAAATATTTATAGACAATGGATTTACTATTGTTTATGATTACGATGTTGAGGAAGAAATTGCAGATGGATTTTATTTTACAATAGCATACCCTGGATTTACAGGCGGAGCATTACTTAAAGAATTATTACACTTTGGTGTAAGTGCAATTACATTAGGTAATACCGGGAGCTGTAAACAAGGACTCAGGGCATGTGTTTCTCAAACCCAATTGAGTAGATTAACTGTTTTATCGGATAGACTAGAACAATTCAATCGTTACTGCACTAGCAAAATAATCAGAAAGTAGTATTGTTAAAACGGAATAGTATTTCGTTGTTTAGTATCTTTTTAAATAAGGATGGTAAGATATTTGATAATAGCCAGATAGCCCAAGCTATGGTTGTGCTATGATCGCTATCATAAATAAGACTTATAGAATTGCATAAATTTGCACAAAATATAATATAAACTAAGATATGGCAAAAGCTAAAGGAGCAATAGTGGTTGATACAGTAAAATGTAAAGGTTGCGAATTGTGTATGGTTGCTTGTCCGACCAATGTAATTGTTATGGCAAAAGAAGTTAACGGTAAAGGATATCATTATTCTACACCGGGTAACCCTGATGCTTGCATAGGATGCACAAACTGTGCTGTAGTATGCCCAGATAGTTGCATAACTGTTTACAGAGCAAAAGCATAAATTAAATTACCAAATCAATCTCAAATTATTGTTTAAACAAGTAGTGAATTTTCAGTAATTCACACTTTAAATAAGAAATTACTTTCAGATGAAGGAATTAAAGCTAATGAAGGGTAATGAAGCCATTGCCCACGCAGCAATACGTTGCGGTGTTGATGGATATTTTGGATATCCGATCACACCTCAAAGTGAAATAATGGAAACCTTAATGGAAGAACAACCGTGGTTAGATACAGGCATGGTTGTATTACAAGCCGAAAGCGAAACAGCATCTATAAACATGGTTTATGGCGGTGCAGGCTGTGGTAAAAAAGTGATGACTTCTTCATCAAGCCCCGGCGTGAGTTTGATGCAAGAAGGATTAAGTTATATGGCAGGAGCCGAATTACCATGTGTTGTTGTTAATGTTGTACGAGGAGGTCCTGGTTTAGGAACTATTCAACCTGCTCAATCCGATTACTTTCAATCAGTAAAAGGAGGTGGACATGGCGATTATAAGCTAATTACATTAGCTCCTGCATCTGTGCAAGAAATGGCTGACTTTGTTGATTTAGCTTTTGAATTATCATTTAAATACCGTAACCCAGCTATGATTCTTAGTGATGGTGTTATTGGCCAGATGATGGAGAAGGTAGAACTTCAACCATTTAAGCCAAGAATGACCGAAGAAGAAATTGTTGCCAAATATGGCGATTGGGCTACAACAGGAAGAACTAGCAATAGAAAACGCAATGTAATCACCTCGGTATCTTTAGATTCTGAATATATGGAGGAGCACAATCATAAACTTCAAGCTAAATACAAAGCTTGCGAGGAGGATGAAGTACGCTACGAAGAAATCATGTGTGAAGATGCCGATTATATCTTAGTCGCTTACGGATCTAGTGCTCGTATTTGTCAAAAAGCAGTGGAAATTGCACGTGAGCAAGGTATCAAAGCCGGATTATTACGTCCAATCACATTATTCCCTTTCCCAACTAAACAATTGCAAAAGTTAGCTCAATCGGCTAAAGCCATGTTAAGTGTTGAGATGAGTGCCGGACAAATGGTAGAAGATGTTAAACTATCGGTAAACGGAGCTATCCCGGTTGAGCATTACGGAAGAATTGGTGGTATTATTCCATCACCAGGCGAAGTGGTTGATGCATTGAAGTCTAACTTTATACAAGGGTAATTACTATGGATATTAAGGATATAATTAAAGACGAGAACGTTATATATAAAAAGAGTGCAGTTCTTACTGATAACGAAATGCACTACTGTCCGGGCTGTACACACGGTGTGGTTCATAAGTTAATTGCCGAAGTTATTGAGGAGTTAGGCATTCAAGATACTACCATTGGTATTGCGCCTGTAGGTTGTGCTGTTTTTGCTTACGACTATTTAGAAATTGATTGGCAAGAAGCGGCTCACGGTCGTGCTCCTGCATTGGCAACAGCAGTAAAACGTTTAATGCCAGAGAAAATGGTGTTCTCGTACCAAGGCGATGGCGATTTAGCTGCCATTGGTACTGCAGAAACTATACATGCTTGTAACCGAGGTGAGAATATTGTAATGGTATTCATCAACAATGGTATTTATGGTATGACAGGTGGACAAATGGCCCCAACAACCTTACAAGGTATGAAAGCTTCTACTTGTCCGTTTGGTAGAGAACCACAACAAGATGGTTTCCCATTAAAAATTACTGAAATATTAGCTACACTGCCTGGTACTTCGTTTGTAACACGTCAATCGTGTCATACAGCAGCATCGGTACGTAAAACTAAAAAAGCATTAATTAAGGCTTTTAAGAACCAACAAGCTGGCAAAGGTACTTCATTAGTTGAGGTGGTTGCAACTTGTAGTTCGGGATGGAAACAATCTCCAACTAAATCGAATGATTGGATGGTTGAAAATATGTTCCCATTCTATCCTCTTGGAGATTTAAAAGATGAGTAATTAAATGTGGTAGATGAGATATAAACTCCTCTGCCCTATTTTTTATCTAAGGTTTGATGATACATTTCTCAGACCGATGAAAATTAATTAAAATGAAGGAAGAAATAATTATAGCTGGTTTTGGTGGTCAAGGTGTACTTTCGATGGGTAAAATTTTAGCTTACTCAGGCGTAATGCAAGATATGGAAGTATCATGGATGCCATCGTACGGTCCAGAGATGCGTGGTGGTACAGCTAATGTTACCGTAATTCTATCAGATGATCGTATTAGCTCACCAATATTACACGAGTACGATACTGCCATTATTCTAAATCAGCAATCTTTAAATAAGTTTGAAAAAGAAATAAAGCCAGGTGGCATTCTTTTGTACGATGGAAATGGAATTCAAAACCATCCTACACGTAAAGATATTAGAATATACAGAATTGATGCTGCGGCTGAAGCTGCCAAAATGCAATCGGCCAAAACATTTAACATGATTGTTTTAGGTGCTTACCTTAAAGTGCAACCTATTGTAAAAATGGAAAACGTACTTAAAGGATTAAAAAGCTCTTTACCCGAAAGACATCATCATTTAATTCCGCTTAACGAAAAAGCCATTAATCGTGGCGAAGAAATCGTTTACGAAGTAAAGTAAACATTCAAAACACAATATTTAAAAACCACCGTTAGGTGGTTTTTTTGTTTGTATATATTCTCATTTATTTCCGATCTTTATATCTTAGATTTGATGAATAAACCCGAACAGAATACAAACGCTCCTCTATGAAAGAAATTATTGAGTTAAATGCCGATAATATTAAATCAGAGCACATCTGCTGTGCTATTTCTGATAAAAAATGTACCGAAAGTTATGAGCTAAAAAAGCAATGGCTAACTAATGAATTTAGGCATGGATACAAATTTCTAAGACTTAATGAACGCGCCAAAGTTTTTATTGAATACTGCAATGCTGAAAAAGCTTGGGTTCCAATTGATGCACCTAATTATACATTTATAGGATGCATGTGGGTTTCTGGCAAATACAAACAGAATGGTTATGGAAAAACACTTCTACAGAAAGCCGAAAACGAAGCTAAGGCACTTCAGAAAGATGGACTAGTCACCATAGTTGGCACAAAGAAATTTCATTTTATGAACGATGCCAAGTGGCTATTAAAACAAGGCTTTGAGGAAGTTGAAAAATTGCCTTATGGATTTAGTCTCTTGACAAAAACCTTTCGAAAAACAGCACCAAAACCCAAGTTTAAAGCATGTACAGAACTAGGAGAAACTCCTAATAAAAATGGGATAACAGTTTATTTCACAAACCGCTGTCCTTTTTCTGAATATCATGTGATGAACTCTTTAAAAGAAGTTGCAACAAACAGAAATTTAAACCTTGAACTTATTAAACTTTCTACTTTAGAAGAGGCACAAGGTGCTCCTACTCCGGCAACTATTTTCAGCCTATTTTATAATGGTAAATTTGTAACTACCGACATAAGCGTTTGTATGGAAAGTAGATTTGATAAAACAATTGAGAAATTTTTAAAGAATTAGCATACTGATGACTGAGGATAATTTAATAGATGAACTGTTACATATTTCAGGCAAAAAAGCGGTATTGAAAATAATTGAAGATTTACAATATAACACCGTAGCAATAGACCAAATATATACTTTAACCAAACACTCTAATATCAAAGTAAAATGGCGTGCTGCATGGGTTTTTGAGCATTTGTATTTTCTAAAGAAAGACGACTTACAACACTATTTACCCGATATAATTGAAAGATTACCCAATGAAGTTTCAGATGGTAACAAACGACATTTCTCTAAAATTATTTCGTTTAGTGATGTGAATAATATGATTAATGGTGATTTTATTAATACCTGCTTTAATTGGCTTATGTCGGAAAATATACCAGTTGCAGTTAAAGCTCATTGCATGCAAATACTTTATAATGTTTGCAAAGAATACCCGGATTTAAAAGGTGAATTAATTGAAGTTATAGAGTCGCAAATAGATAATAACTCGGCAGGTTTTAAAAGTAGAGGTCGTAAAATAATAAATGCTTTGAATAAGTAAAGTACTCTATTAATTAAGAAATAATATCACACCCTTCTTAGCTTTCATAAGCTTCAAAAACAATATTTGTAGCCAATCTTAAACATGCCAATGTTAATTTTAAGAGGAACTTATTCTCGCTATTGATTGCTTATTGCATTTGGCAATAAACCATTTTATTAATTTGGAGTTGTATAGTAGGCTGTATTAAGGGGCTTATTTTTACTTGGCTTGAACCCAACCGGCTTAGGGATAGAAACGGCATCCTTTGTGAGCCCATTATGGCGAAACAAAGATATAGTGAATAGCTCGCCCTGCAAGGGAAGCCCCTAGTTAATAACAATTTTAATAAACTTTGAAAATGAGTAAAAAGATCAAAATAGATATTGTTTCAGACGTAGTTTGTCCTTGGTGTATTGTGGGGTATAAAAGATTACAAAGAGCGATTACCGAGTTACAAATTGAAGATAGAGTGGAGATTGAATGGCATCCGTTTGAATTGAACCCAAATATGCCTGCTGAGGGACAGGAGATTGTTGCTCACCTTAATGAGAAGTATGGTTCGACTCCTGAACAGATTGAAGGTTCGTTGCAACATTTAACAAACTTGGGTGCCGAACTGGATTTTGAGTTTGACTATTTTAAGGGCATGAGAATGCTGAATACCAGAGAGGCACATTTGCTGCTTGATTTTGCAAAAGAAAATGGGAAACAAACTGAATTGAACCTTCGCTTGGTTAGTGATTTTTTTACCAACAGAAAAGATATTTCGGATAGGACAGTTTTACTTGAGGCAATTAAAGATGTTGGATTAGATGCTGATAAAGCTCTGGCAATTTTAAATGACAAGAATAAACTTAAGGACATTATTGAGAAGGAAGAAGCATGGAGACGATCAGGCGTTAATAGTGTACCAACTATTATTGTGGCTGATAAGGAACCCGTTATTGGAGCACAGGCAATTAGTGTATTTAAAGAGACTTTGAATAGGTATTTGTAATCAAGCACAATTGCTGACTTCAGATTACACTTTTTTTTTAGAATATTGCTACAAAATAAGAGCGTTCCTGAAATGATTTTGGAACGCTCAATATGATAATCACTCGAATCCACCCAAAACATTTTTACCTATAACGGTTCCTGTTTCTTGAATTCGGTGTGCTTCTTTAAGGTTTTCGACAGATAGATTGCCCAAATTATTAGTAACTGTAGATACCAAAGTACCATCATCAATCAACTCTGAAACACGATTTAGCAAGTGATACTGAGCGTTTATATCATCGGTATTAAACATAGAACGCGTAAACATAAACTCCCAACTAAAGCTTAAAGCCTTTGGTTTAATGATATTAATATTCAGATTGGCAGGATCATCAATTAAGGCGATATGACCTCTTGGTTTTATGAGGTCAACTATAGTATTAAAATGCTGATCGGTTGCATTAAGTGATGCTACATATTTTGGTTGGAGACCCAATTCTTTTACTTGTTCGGATAAAGAATTACGGTGATTTACCACATAATCGGCACCCATTTTCTTAACCCATTCAATACTATCTGGTCTGGATGCTGATGCAATTACGGTAAGCTGAGTTAACTTTTTAGCAAGCTGAATTAAAATAGATCCTACTCCACCAGCTCCGCCAACTATTAGAATACTTTCGCCGGCTCCGCCACCTTCTGAAATTTTTAGCGAATCGAATAAAATCTCCCAAGCTGTTATTGAGGTTAAGGGTAAACCTGCTGCCTCTGGAAAATCAAGACTTTTGGGCTTGCGACCCACAATTCTCTCATCAACTACATGATACTCTGCATTGGTTCCCTGACGGGTAATATCGCCTGCATAAAATACCTCATCACCAATTTTATATTGTGTCACAGCACTACCTACTTCCGCTACAATACCTGATGCATCGTAACCAATTATCTTAACACCTGATTCTGGGCTCATGGAAGCCCTTACTTTGACATCAACCGGATTAACTGAAATCCCTTTTACCTGAACTAAAATATCATGCTCTTTTAATTTTGGTTTTTCTACATCCAATAAAATGAATGAATCCAGGGCGTTAATAGCCCCTGCTTGCTTATATCCAATTGCTTTCATTTTTATAATTGTATTAGTACTTAAACAAAACTTATAATTAGTGCTAATGTTTAATACCAATTAATTCTTTTGCAGCAGGAGTAAAAGAATACTAAGCCTAATTGCAAATCAACCTTTTTAAAGTATAATACACTGCTTTAAAATTACTATTGAAGATTAAGAAAGAATAGTTTAACTTAAGAACAAGTTATTGAACTTTTTGTTATGTTCATAACCCATAGTTAGATTACACTTGTATACCTAAACATCCATAATAAAAAGATATAGACTTATTAAAATCCCAACTCTATAAAAATCCTAATAAAATGAAACTCAGAAAAACTAAAAGTATTTCCATCATCCTATTTCTGGTATTTAATTGCTCCATTATTTATAGTCAGAACGATAGAAAAAGTAGTGATTACTCTCCATACGAATTATTATCAAGTTACTACAATAACGACTTTACCCCTTTTAAAAAGGGCAGCTGGTATGTAGGTATGGGATTTGATTTTAGTGATCAGCAAAGTCTAAATACAAAGGGATTATTTCAAAACATAATAGATGGAAATGATGTGAATTACAGCATAAAATTTAAAGGAGGTTATTATACCGGAAACTATGGTATGATTGGTCTTAATTTTGAGATGTACGAAAATGAGTTTAATGGCATTGTATTCAGAGATCCTGACACATTGCAAACCAACTCAATTACCCGCGGATACAGCATACAACCTAATGTAAGATCATCAGTACCTTTAACAAAGAATGAACGCCTGAGCTTTTTTACAGTTATTGGATTGGGTTACGGTATTGAGAATACGAATAATAGAGACATTGCCAATGTAGACGAAATAACTACAACATTTTCAACAACTCATAACATTGGTATCGGACTTAGTCCGGGTATTACCTTCTTTGCCATGGAAAATTTCGCATTTGAAATACAACTAAATGTATTGGGTTATAATGTAGAAATTACTGACACAACAATTGATGGACATGAAAAATCAAAAGATGTTCGCCATAATGTTAACTTCAATATTGACATATTAACCCTCGACCTAGGCTTGGCCTATTATTTTTAATCCAAAATTGCATTAACATGAATAAGCTATATATAATTACACTCGTATTAATGCTTGTTATATCAGCTTGCATTAAAGAAGATCATTTCGGATTATCGAAATATGGTAACATTAAAGTGATAGAAATTAGCAATCAAGCCAGTCTGGCTGTAATAAATTCAGATAGCCTTACTGCTACTATCGAAATTCCACCTGGGGTTGAAACTACAGCTTTGGAAGTAAAAACGCTAAAACTATCTTCATTTGCGAAATCAGATATTAATATTGGTGATGTTATTAACCTTTCCAATAATGTAGACATCAATATAACCGCTGAGGATGGAACTATTTATAACTGGCAAATTATTCCGTTTATCGCCTCAGAAAATCCTCCTCTGCCAAATGGAGATTTCAATATCTGGTATCAAACTACAGAAGGCTATTACGAACCTGGCGAATCTGCAGAAACAACGATTTGGGGAACGGGTAATCCGGGCACACAAATATTAGGTTTAACTGCAACTACACCCTTTGAAATTGAAGATGAAAATTATGCCGCTAAAATGGAAACGCTTGATAATGGTAGTTTAGCCGGAGCTTTTGGAACCCCCATTTCAGCAGGCTCTATATTTATAGGTAAATTTGATAAGAATGCCATTGACCCTTCTAACCCAGAAGCCGCTATTGATTTTGGATCTCCATTTGCTAGTCGCCCTAAAAGCTTAAAATTTAAATATAAATATACTCCAGGCCCTGAAAACAAAGATAAAAATGGCAATATACTCCCTGAGGGTGATATGTTAGATATCTATGCCTTATTAGAGGTTAGAACAGATAAAGCGCGACGTTTGGCTACCATATGGTTTAGAAATGGTGAAATACAAAATGAGTTAACTGAAAAATTAATAGAGTTTACATACGGAGAGCTTCCTAGCGATGCACCAAACTACATGAAACCTACAGACGGTGAATATGTACCAGAGGATGCTTTAGATTATATTTTACCTACTCACATAACCTTTGTAGCATCATCAAGTTACGATGGAGCTAACTTTGCTGGAGCCATTGGTAGTACCTTAATAATAGATGATGTAGAGCTAATTTATGAATAATTGATGCTTTAAAACGATATTTACCATACTCATACACTTCTTAGAACTCTCAAAATGAATAAAATAAAAACACTTTCACTCCTGATAATTATATTAATAACTTCAGGTATCCAAGCTCAGAATGATAGCATTACATCTCCTTCGAAAAAAAAGGGAAAGATATCAATGCGAGATCCTGTTGATAATTCATTCGATTTAAGCTCCTTTTTATTAGAGCACCGAGGTCTCCTTCCAGTCCCTATGATAATTACAGAACCGGCTGTAGGCTATGGCGGTGGTGGTGCATTACTCTATTTTCATACGCGTAAAAAGGAATACAAAACTTATGTTCCACCTAATGTATCGGGTATAGCTGGGTTTGGAACCGAGAATAAAACTTGGGGTGCAGGTGCTTTTCATTCCCATATTTTTGGCGAGAATAGAGTTCGCACAATTACTGCAGTTTTTAAACCCGATGTTTGGATTAACTATTACGGAAACAACAACCCTATTCTTAGTAAGAATCCTATTAATTTAAATATGGACGCCTGGCTTATTTATCAAAGCGTACAATATAGATTATCAACCAGCAAGTTTTACATAGGAGCTTCTTATTTATATTTCAATAACCAAATGAGAATAGATACCATCCCTGGAAAACCATTGGTGAATGAAATTATTAAACGATTAGAAAAAAAGTCAGTTATTAGTACATTAAAACCAATGATTGAGTACGATAGCAGAGATAATGTGTTTACTCCAACAAAAGGAATTGATGCCATACTTGCTTACAATTATTCAGCTAAATGGCTTGGTGCCGATGAAGATTATGGAGTTATCGATACTGACATTAAAGGCTTTGTTCCTTTTGGTGATAAAACCTATTCAACATGGAAATTTACGGGAAGTTATTTAGTTGGTGATGCACCCTTTTATGCCTATCCTTTTATACAAATGCGCGGAATACCTGCTATGCGATATCAAAGCGATAATGTTATGGTGGCTGAAACGGAATGGAGATATAATGTATATAAACGATGGTCGCTAGTTGGCTTTACAGGAGCTGGTAAGGCTTTTCAATCATTTGATACTTTTGAAGAAATTGATTGGGCCTATACCATAGGAACTGGGTTTAGGTATGAAATCGCTCGTATGTTAGGTGTTCATATGGGTACTGATTTTGCATGGGGAAATGGTGAAGATTTTGCCTTTTATATTGTTTTTGGGAGTTCTTTTTAATCTAAATTCCATTTATATTCTCTTCAGGTATGCCTGTTCATTCTTGAAAAGAATATTAGCTTTTCCGGATTTATTACTTTGATATAATGCCTGCACCTAATCTATAATCACCAATCTAAACCAATAAAAAATAACTACTTTCGTGGTTTATTAGAATAACGGAAACAAATTATTGTGAGCGAAAAGAAAACTATAGATAAGAAAACCAAAGCAAAACCTAAACACCAGCCATATGGTTTAACTATACTGCATGAGGATAGAGATATTATTGTTGTAGATAAAATAAATGGCCTTTTAACTGTTGGAACAGGTAAAGGAAATCTAAAAACAGCACATTCATTACTGAACAACTACGTTCAAAAAGGCAATAGTCGCTCTAAGAGTAAAGTTTTTATTGTCAATCCCATTGATAAAGAAACTTCGGGTATTGTAATATTTGCAAAAAGCGAGAAGGCTAAAAAGTATTTACAAACAGAATGGAACACATTTAATAAAAAATATCTTGCCGTAATTACAGGTACAATGCCTGAGAAGAACGGATCAATCACTTCCTTTTTGCAGGTTAATAAAGGGATACGAGTTTATTCTGTAGAGGACAAGGATAGTGGAAAGCCATCTAAGACAACCTATAAAACACTACAGGCAAACAAAAGATATAGCTTACTTGAGTTAGAATTACATACTGATTATAAACACCAAATACTAGTTCACCTATCTGAAAATGATAGACCTGTATTAGGGGATAATATGTATGGAGAATATGATAAAGGAGCTAAAAGGTTAGCACTACACTCCTACTCTCTTACAATAAAACACCCATTCAGCAAAAAGAAAATGACTTTTGAAACTGATATACCGGACTTTTTTAAGGCTTTGGTAAAAATACCAACTAAGAAGTTAAAAAAGGATGCTGGAGAAAAGAAGATCTCGAAAAAACAGAAAGCAAAAAACAAACTTGCTAAAGGACACCAATAAGTGTAGGTATTCCAATTTAAAACTTTCAAACAACATAAAAGAAAAAGCAAGATTCCGAAACGAGTCTTGCTTTTTTAAGTTATTAAAACTAAACCGGTATAACATCTCTAGGACTTATTCCTTTCAGCTTTTTAAACATACGAGAAAATTTAGATATACTGTTGTAGCCTAAATCCTAGCCAACCTCAGTAACAGAAAAATTGCCACTTTGTAACCTTCGATGAGCTTCATCCATTTTAGCTTGCGTAAAAAAGCTATATATGCTGCAATCGTATAAGGCTTTAAAATCGCGATGCAGTTTTGATGAACTTATGGCAAACTGTTTGGCCAAATCCTCAATATTAATTTTATGCTCCACTTTATTTATTAATTCATCTTTAATTCGGAGTACCCTGTTATAGTCATCAATATGTAACCCATTAAGCTCATGTGCTTCCAGTAGTTTTTTAAGTGAATTAATGAGTAGAGAGAATAACTCCAAACCTTTAGAGCTGACCATGAGTTTCGGAATCAAAGCTTCATCTTTATATTTATACAAATCATCAATAATTCTTTGAATAGCATTAGGCGTAGGTGTATGAAAGCCTTTAGGTTCGTCGTTTTCAAACATCGATTCCATAATATCTAATGCTTCCGGAATATGTTCTGATATTGTTTGTTTCGATATTTTAAAAACTACCGCCTTATATTCTATATCCTTCGGGAAGTATGATTTTAATTTAAACTGTCCATTGTGTACAAAAATACCTTTCTAGAGCCAGCTTCAGCCACATGCATTTTATTATTAAAACTTTGCTTAACGTTACCTTCAGCAATTAGCGAAAAGTGATATTTAGCCGGAAGTTCAGTAGCAATTCGCTCTATAGACCATTCATCTTTTAGATTTATGCTAATAACCATCATCTCAAAGTCGCCAAAATAAGGAAAGTTGCTTATGCGTATATAATTTTTTCCTTCTTTAACCTCAATACTATCACCGTTTCTCTTTTTATTGAAGGTCTGCTCCAATGCCTCAATGTAGTTGTTATTGCTACTCTCGTCTAAATATACTGTTTTGTTTTCCATTCATTAATTATTTCGTAGAAACACCTTGCAATGCCGGTTTTGTGTTACCTGAGGATTAGAATAATCCTATTTATTGACAATGTACAAATATTTACAATAATAGGGTTGACAAGATTGGGCCTATGCTTGACAGGAAGAGGCCATAACGATAGTATGCCATCAGATAACTTTGCTTCTGTAAATTAACAACTAAAGAATATAGTTATGAATAGGTTTAAAAAAATGATTACAATATTGGTTATGGCGTTTCTTCTTATAGTGCCTGTTAAAACCGATGCTTGTACAGGGGTTAGATTAAACTCTAAAGATGGAGGTGTTATTTTTGGCAGAACCATGGAATGGGGCGCATTTGATTTGAATACTAGAATTACAATTGTACCCGAGGGATATACGTTTAATGGATTAACGCCAGAGGGTCAAAACGGTAAGAGCTACTCTGCAAAATACGGCTTTGTTGGTCTTGATATGCTAAAAAAAGACTTATATGCTGATGGAATGAATGAAGCTGGTTTAACAATTGGCATGTTTTACTTTCCAGGCTTTTGTGTTTATCCCGATTATAATCCAACAGAAGCAAATAATACTATCTCAGCTCAAGAAGTAACCAATTATATATTGAGCACATTTGCTAATGTTAATGAGGTAAAAGAAGGAATGCCAAAAGTAAACGTCGCTGGTGTTATTGATGAGTCAATAGGTATAGTTGTGGGTTCACATTGGATGGTAACAGATAAGAATGGTGAATCTATTGTGATAGAATATACAAAAGGTGAACTAGTCATTCACGATGCACCTTTAGGGGTAATTACCAATGCGCCTAATTACGATTGGCATGTTACCAATGTTAATAACTACGTAGGTTTATCTAACCAAGCGCATACTCAGATAGAGTTGGACGGTGAGATATTTAAACCACTGGGGGCAGGGTCTGGTATGTTTGGATTACCGGGAGATAACACTCCTCCATCACGCTTTATTAGGGCTGTTGCCTGGAGCCAGACTGCACGTTCAGTGGCTAATTCAAACGAAGCAGTTTATGAGCTTTTTAGAATTCTAGATAATTTTAACTTACCCTTAGGTCCTGATGGTGCAGAAGGCGCTAGCGGAGAAGTTAGACTTGGTTTAATGCGCGCTTCAACCATATGGACATCGGCTTGGAATATTAGCGATATGACCTTAAACTACCATACCATGCACAATAGGAGAGTTCGTCAATTCGATTTAAAAAAGATTTATTTCTCAAAACTAGGAAATAATCTTATCCACCTCAACCTTGACGAGAGTAAGGAACAGGATATTCAAGAACGTACACTGTAATCAATTTCTAGGTACAAGCTCCCTTCAACGTAGGGAGCTTGCTGTCTCAATTTTCTAAGTATGTAAGTCCTTACTATTTCTTGTTTTTGCAAAAAAGCAATACTGTCAGTAATGGACTAAAGCCACCGTTGTGCCCAATAAAAAACAGTACTAAATGACTAAAGTAAGATATATACTATTGGGCATGTTATGCTTTACAGCCATTACTCATGCTCAATATTCAGAAGAAACTATCCCATATCCTAATTTATTTAATTGGGATATGACAGTAACTTTAAAATCGCAAAATATATTTCAGGGATTAATTCCGGGCAAATCGCCAACCATAGCCACGCAGGGTGGAGTAAGTATGGACGAATGGTATTTGGGTATGTATTCAGGTGCTTCGAGCAGTGGCGATTATCACGAAACGGATATTGTTGTGGGTTATCATAAACCACGCTATAAGGTTCATTTGGAGTATTACTATAACTATACACAGGGGATTTCTGATGTGCCCAACCCTGGCGGTATATTCAATTTTGATAAACAAACCACAAGGGGCTTGTTAGACTTAATTATTAATGTTCAGCTTGATAAAAAGGGACACTGGAATTTAACATCATCCACATTAATATTTGGGCGAGATAATGTTCTTGAACAAATAGAGCAAGATGGAGAAATGGTTTCGTGGCGTGGAGAACAACGCTACTCACAATACTTAGCGCTCGAATATGCATGGTATTGGGGCACAAGCAAGGTGAAAGCACATATGGGTGGTTCTTTTAGTTTAGCAAACCCAAGTAAAGCGCATTTTTATGGAGCAAAGCCTGGTTTTAATGATGTAGGACTCACATTTACTAAAAATTTAAAAATAAACGAAGATTTTAAGATGCCGGTAAAAGTGGCAGCCATCGTTAATCCATTAGCCAATACATCATACCTATTGTTAGGAGTCGATATTCTTCATTTTGGTAACAGGTAGTTTACCTTTTAATATACTATCAGACCATTGTAAGAAAATTTAAACATAATCCAGTCTGCGAAAGAAAATTACAAGGCTGCATTTCTGTTGCCAGTAAATTAATCAGTTAGAAACATTAAAAACATATAGATATGAAGAGTATTCAATTAACAGCACTCGTGCTATTTCTGGGCTTTATGGGGACTGTTAGTGCACAGCCTCCTATCCAAAATAATCAAGAAATAACACTAGAAATTAAAAAAGAATTAGACGAGGAAAAAGCGCTCGAAGACTCTTTAACCACTAAATCCGATATTCAAGTAGGGAAATTATATTTCTCACCTATACCAGCATTGGCCTCTAACCCTGCATATGGTTTTGTATACGGAGCTGCTGCTTCAGGAAGTATTTTTTTAGGAGATCCATCAGACACGAAGATGTCTAACGTATTGGCAATGGCTACTTATACTACTAAAAATCAATTAATGCTGGCTCTTCGAGGTAGTGTATATTCCCCTCAGAATGAGTGGTTATTTCAAAGTGATTATCGTGTGATGCTATCTTCTCAGCCAACTTTTGGATTAGGAACCGGATCCGATGCAAATACTTTAAAACCCGGCATATCTCCTCTTGATGATAGAGACTTATACGAAGAGCAGCACATGGATTTCGATTTATATAGAGTACATCAAACAGCGCTTAAACAAGTAAAACCAAATTTGTATCTAGGACTTGGGGCTCATTTCGATCGATATACAAATATCGAAGATCATGCACTTATTAAAAACCCTGATGAACCGAATCATTATTCGCATCACTATGTGTATAGTATGAAACATGGGTTCGATCCTACAGGTTATAGTATAGTTGGGGTGTCTGCCAATGCATTGTACGATACTCGTGATAATATGGCCAATCCATATTCGGGTCGTTTTGCCAACATGTCGTATAAATATAATGCCGACTTTTTAGGAAGTGATCAAAGCTCATCTACTTTATGGATGGAATACCGCGATTATATTGGAGTAAATGCCGAAGTACCACGGAATGTAATTGCCTTTTGGACATTTGCTAACGTAACCACACATGGTAATTTACCCTATATGGCTTTGCCAGCTACCGCTTGGGATCAAATGGGACGTTCTGGTAGAGGATATGCGCAAGGACGTTGGAGAGGCGATGATATGTTTTATGCTGAGGCCGAGTATAGATTTAGATTACCAATTTTAGCTAAAAATCCGGATTTATTTGGTGGAGTAGTTTTCGCCAATGCAACATCAGCATCAGCTCGCGATGCGAATGTTAAATTATTAGAGAACTGGGCTTATGCTTTTGGTGCAGGCTTACGTGTTC
>NZ_LYBV02000034.1 GCF_001660705.2 Saccharicrinis aurantiacus | reverse complement strand
AAAGCCAAGAGTATACAACCATTTATAGTCATTGTATTTGTTGTCTTCTGCCTTCAGTCTTTTGCCTTCAAACTAACCTTGATATAGTTTACTTGTTCTTTGGTTTTTTTCTAAACTGGGCACCTCTTGCAACATCTTTACGAAGCTCCGCATCGGTTTTAAAGCCTATTGTAGTATTTTTAAAATCTCTAAACGAAACTTCTTTTTCGGTGTTCTTTCCCTCTGATTGTGTGCGTAAAAAGAAAGTTCCTAAACCATCTATCTTCACGTTTTCTCCATCTAGTAAAGCTTGTTTTATATAATCTACTAGTGAAATTACCACACCTCTGGTTTCGGCCTTGGTAAGTGAGCTGGCTTTTGTGATGTGTTGCTCTGCATCATTTAAAGTACGAGTGGCTTTATATGCAGGGCGCGCATAGTATTTCTTGTTTGGTCTGTTTCGTGGGTCTTCAAGAGCTGTTATAATATATTCTATCATGGCTTTGGGTGATATTTTTATAAGTATATGTTAGTACTAATATACGTATAAAATAATATTTATCCACTGCCTAATAGCAAGTTATCCACTGGATAAATATAAATACCCACTGGCTAATTTAAAATGTCCACTGGGTAAATATTGATTAGCCAGTGGCTATTTAATATTTTGTGCTTATGAAAATATTAGTCTGTCCTTACTAAAAAGGTAACTTCTCTAAATCGAGGTTTCCGCCGGTGAGTATAATGCCTACGTTTTTATCTTTAAAAGCCTCTTTGTTTTCGAGGATAATGGCGAGAGTTATGGCGGCAGAAGGTTCTACTATTATTTTCATGCGTTCCCAAATCATGCGCATGGCTTCAACAATGGCCTTATCGGGAGCGGTGATTACTGCATCAACGTTGTTTTTTATGATTTCGTAGTTGAGCTCGCCTAGTGATGTTAATAGGCCGTCGGCAATACTTTGCGGATTAACGGCAGGCACTAGCTTTTCTTGTAAAAACGATTGGTAAGCATCGTCGGCACCTTCGGGCTCGGCAGCAATGAGTTCGATATCCGGATTCAGATATTTGGCACTAAGGGCCGTTCCGGCTAGCAAGCCTCCTCCGCCAACTGGGGTAAGTATGGCATCTAAACCTTCTACCTGTCCCATTAACTCAAGGGCGCAGGTGCCTTGTCCGGCAATTACTTCGGCCTGATTGTAGGGGTGTACCAATGTAGCACCCGTTTGGGCTACAATTTTAACCAAGGTTTCTTCACGGTCTTTTAGTGTTGGCTCGCATAGGGTAATTTTACCTCCGTAGCCCGCCACTGCTTTCTGTTTAATTTCGGGTGCATTATTGGGCATTACTATGTGTGCCTCAATACCTCTAAGCTGTGCTGCTAGTGCCAATGCTGCTGCATGATTGCCCGATGAATGGGTGGCTACGCCTTTTGCGGCTTCTTCATCGCTCAGCGAAAAAACGGCATTAATGGCGCCGCGTATTTTAAAGGCCCCTACTTTTTGCAGGTTCTCGCACTTAAAAAATAAGTTGGCACCTGTAATTTCGTTAATCGACTGACTGGTTAAAACGGGGGTAATGTGTATGTATTGTTCTATGCGGGCAAAGGCCTCTTCAATATCTGAGAAATTTGGAATAATCATGCGTGTATCCTTATAAATATGAAAGGGGAAATTTATTGGATTCCCCACGGGCAAAGTTAGTATAAAAAAGTGTGAAGGCTGAAGATAGAAGGCAGAAGAACAAATTTAATAAGGGCCTCGTCATGACAAGGAGCGCGGCCATTTCAAGGCGCCTATTAAAGTATTTAAAAAGTGTGAAGGCTGAAGGTAGAAGAAAGAAGAACAAATTTAATAAGCGCCTCGTCATGACAAGGAGCGCGGCCGTCTCAAGGCGCTAAATAAAGCATTTAAAAAGTGTGAAGTTAGAAGATAGAAGACAGAAGGACAAATTAAATAAGCGTCGTCATGGCAAGGAGCGCGGGCATTTCAAGGCGCCTAATAAAGCATTTAAAAAGTGTGAAGGCTGAAGATAGAAGAAAGAAGGACAAATTTAATAAGCGCCTCGTCATGGCAAGGAGCGCGGCCATCTCAAGGCGCCTATTAAAGCATTTAAAAAGTGTGAAGGCTGAAGGTAGAAGGCAGAAGAACAAATTTAATAAGCTCCTCGTCATAGTGAGGAACGGCTTCTGAAACACTAAAGAATACTATATTCTTTTGCGTTATGATGTTTATTAACATCGCAAAAAAAAGCCAGTACCAAAATAAATTCGATACTGGCCATAACAAATATAAACCAACAAATGAGTTCAAAAGATCAGTAGCCTTTCGGGCTTCGGGGTTATTGTCTTAAAACAAAGCAAAAGCTACGGTTAGTCCGCTCATCACAACGCTAACCATCGTCATCAGTTTAATTAAAATATTTAACGAAGGGCCCGCAGTATCTTTAAACGGATCGCCAACTGTGTCGCCAACCACACCCGCCTTATGGGCATCAGAACCTTTGCCACCAAAGTTTCCTTTCTCAATATATTTCTTTGCGTTATCCCAAGCCCCACCGGCGTTGTTCAAGAAAATAGCCAAGGTAAACCCTGTGGTTAAACCACCCATTAAAAGACCAATTACACCGGCTACACCAAATATTAAACCCACTGCAATGGGCACAATAATGGCCAATAAAGAAGGCAGTAGCATTTCGCGCTGCGCCCCTTTTGTTGATATCTCAACGCACTTGGCATACTCAGGCGTAGCTGTGCCCTCTAATATTCCAGGTATTTCTCTAAACTGGCGACGTACCTCATCCACCATGGCGCCGGCAGCTCTTCCTACTGCCTTCATGGTCATGGCACAAAACACAAAGGCCATCATGGCGCCAATAAACAAACCTGCTAGTAATAGCGGGTTAAATAACGATAAGTCGTAGAATGTGGAGAAATCCTTTAGGCTAGCCTCTGAAATTACCACGGCTTTAACGCCTTCGGCCACAGCCGTTGATTTATCAAGTACAAACTGAATGGAGTTTTGTACAATGGTTTCGCCGCCTTTTAAATCGCGTTGCAGCCAAATTTTAATTTCTTCCATGTAGGCAGCCATTAAGGCCATTGCTGTTAAAGCAGCCGATCCAATGGCAAAGCCCTTACCCGTTGCAGCGGTGGTATTCCCTAGCATATCCAAGGCATCTGTTCTTTCGCGCACCTCGTGGGGTAGCTCTGCCATCTCAGCATTTCCGCCTGCATTATCTGCAATTGGTCCAAAGGCATCGGTGGCTAAAGTAATACCCAGTGTAGATAACATACCCACGGCAGCAAAACCAATACCGTATACACCTTCGGCAAAGTTGGTAAAGCCTCCGGCAAAACCGAAGGAAGCAATAATGCCAATTACAATGGTAACTACCGGAATCCATGTGGAATACATACCAATGGCAATGCCATCAATAATAGTGGTGGCCGGACCTTGTTGTGCTTGCGCCGCAATTCCTTGGGTAGGTTTATAACCATCAGAAGTATAATATTCAGTACCCTGACCAATAACTACACCGGCAATTAATCCGGCAACTACTGAGCCAAATATGCCCCACTCGAGCCAGCCCATTGCTGCCATTGCCGCTATAGCCGCTAAAATCAATACCGAACTTCCTCCTGTACCAATTAATAAGGAATTTAATAAGCTTTTAGGCGTTGCATCCTCTTTGGTTTGCACCATAAACACCCCCACAATAGAAAGTATAATACCAATGGCCGCCACCAACATTGGTGCAATTACCTTGGCCGCCATATCGCCACCGCTATTCACGCTTAGGGCAGCCCCTAAGGCAGCAGTAGCTAGTATTGAACCACAATACGATTCGTATAAATCGGCACCCATACCTGCAACATCGCCCACGTTATCGCCCACATTATCGGCAATGGTTGCCGGGTTGCGCGGATCATCCTCAGGAATACCGGCCTCAACCTTACCCACTAAATCGGCACCCACATCAGCAGCCTTGGTATAAATACCACCACCCACACGCGCAAATAAAGCCTGTGTTGAAGCCCCCATACCAAAGGTTAACATGGTGGCTGTTATTTCTAAAAGTTTCTGCGATTCATCCATGCCCGCGTGTACAAAGTCTAAACCCAAAAAGCTTAAGCCATGCGCCATATGTTCAGTGGTATAAACCACTTTAGTAAGCAATAAGTACCATAACGAAATGTCAAGTAGGCCAAATCCAACCACTACCATGCCCATTACAGCACCACTTCGGAAAGCCACTTTCAGCCCTTTGTTTAACGATTCCGATGCCCCTTGCGCAGTACGTGCCGAGGCATAAGTGGCTGTTTTCATTCCTAAATATCCGCAGAGGCCCGAGAAGAAGCCGCCCGTTAAAAAAGCAATTGGCACAAACGGATTTTGAACACCCATGTATGCCAATACGGTTAAAATTACCAAAAGAACTGTAAACACAATACCCACCACTTTATACTGTCGCTTTAGGTAAGCCATTGCGCCATCTCGCACATGCTGTGCAATTTCTTTCATTCTGTCTGTTCCCTCCGAGCTCTTCATCATATCTTTAAAAAAGAGCCACGCAAATACCAATGCAATTACCGATGCCACTGGTATTATCCAAAATAATTGTGTAATCATAAAATAAGATTTAGTACTGTTATTTTTAAGGTATTGTAGAAATTCGTCTTTGTAATATACTCAATTTATTATGCTTAACATATTAGTTGTGACAGTCTTAATGTAGATTGAATAAAAATAAGAATAGCTGTTGGGGCAGCTGATCTCGCTATTCGTTTTAGCTTTTATTAATGGGTAAAATTCAACTAAGTTGTGCGTGGGCTTCTTGGGTCGCCTCCGCCAACAAAGTATCATTTTTACCCATTAACAAAAGGCTATCACTTCTATCAAGGCTGCGTAAGCTAAAGTGGTAATTAATACTTGCTCTTATAAGTTGAATCAAGTCCAATAAAAAAGGTCCTCCTAATGTTGTTTATCAACACTAAAAGAACCTAAATCTACCATAATCCTAATCTAATGTAACTTTATATTATTAACACTGGATTATAAAACCCACTTGCCTTCTATATTTAATACCCACTCGTTCATGATCTTTTGTTTTAATGATTATACATCAAATTTACGGGTTTAAATGATTCAATTCTGAGATCTTCGTTTAATGGTTTATTACTGTCGACGAATATGCTTTACCTGTCTTTTACCGGAATGGTAGTTATAGTTATTGTGTTTTTTGGTTATTGTAATGTTGATTGTCATTTATTTAAATGAAAAAGGTTCTTCCAGTGTTGATGAGCAACACCAAAAGAACCAAACCAAACCTAACCCTAACCCTAAATCTATATTATTAACACTGGATTATAAAACCCATTTGCCTTCTATATTTAATACCCACTCGTTCATGACCTTTTGTTTTAATGATTATACATCAAATTTACAGCTTTAATTGTTTCAAATCTGAAATCTTCGTTTAATGGTTTATTACTGTCGATGAACATGCGCTACCTGTCTTTTATCGGAATAGCTAGTTATAATTATAGTGTTCTAGGTATAAGTATTGTCTTTATTTAAAATGAAAAAGGTTCTTCTAGTGTTGATGAGCAACACCAAAAGAACCAAACCAAACCTAACCCTAACCCTAAATCTATATTATTAACACTGGATTATAAAACCCACTTGCCTTCTATATTTAATACCCACTCGTTCATGACCTTTTGTTTTAATGATTATACATCAAATTTACAGCTTTAATCGTTTCAAATTGGAAATGTTCGTTTAATGGTTTATTACTGTCGACGAACATGCGCTAGCTGTCTTTTATCGGAATGGCTAGTTATAATCATAGTGTTTGTAGGTATATGTGATGCTGATTGTTATCTATATAAAAGAAGAAGGTTCTTCTAGTGTTGATGAGCAACACCAAAAGAACCAAACCAAAACTAACCCTAACCTTATATTATTAACACTAGATTATAAAACCCACTTGCCTTCTATATTTAATACCCACTCGTTCATGACCTTTTGTTTTAATGATTATGCATCAAATTTACGGGTTTAATTGTTTCACATCTGAGATCTTCGCTTAATGGTTAATATCTGTCGATGAACATGCGCTACCTGTCTTTTATCAGAATAGCTAGTTATAATCATAGTGTTCTGGGTATATGTATTGTCTTTATTTAAAAGAAAAAGGTTCTTCCAGTGTTGATGAGCAACATCGAAAGAACCTAAATAAACACTAACCTTAACCCTAAATCTATATTATTAACATTGGATTATAAAACCCACTTACCTTCTATATTTAATACCCACTCGTTCATGACCTTTTGTTTTAATGATTATATATCAAATTTACGGGTTTAATTGTTTCAAATTGGAAATGTTCGTTTAATGGTTTATTACTGTCGATGAATATGTGCTAGCTGTCTTTTATCGGAATAGCTAGTTATAATTATAGTGTTCTAGGTATAAGTATTGTCTTTATTTAAAAGAAAAAGGTTCTTCTTGTGTTGATGAGCAACACCAAAAGAACCTAACCAAACCTAACCCTAACCCTAAATCTATATTATTAACACTGGATTATAAAACCCATTTGCCTTCTATATTTAATACCCACTCGTTCATGACCTTTTGTTTTAATGATTATACATCAAATTTAAGGGTTTAATTGTTTCAAATTGGAAATGTTCGTTTAATGGTTTATTACTGACGATGAACATGCGCTACCTGTCTTTTATCGGAATGGGAGTTATAATCATAGTGTTTGTAGGTATATGTAATATTGATTGTCATCTATATAAATAAAAAAGGTTCTTCTAGTGTTGATGAGCAACACCAAAAGAACCAAACCAAAACTAACCCTTACCTTATATTATTAACACTGGATTATAAAACCCACTTGCCTTCTATATTTAATACCCACTCGTTCATGATCTTTTGTTTTAATGATTATACATCAAATTTAAAGGTTTAATTGCATTAAATCGGAGATCTTCGTTTAATGGTTTATTACTGTCGACGAATATGTTTTACCTGTCTTTAATCGGATTGAAGACTAAATTAAATATAGCTTACTAATTGAGCTATATTAGATCATCTACCTTTTGGGGTTTGAAATTATCATGTTGTTTCATGTTGGTTTATCATTATATATAAAAACAATATGATTTAAAGTGTTTAATTGCCATTGCTTAGTTATCGCATTAAACTTAAATACGTATTTTTACCACAAATTAAATCCTCATGCTTAAAATAATAGCCGATAATAAAATCCCTTTTCTCGAGGGAGTTTTAGAATCCAAAGCCGATATCGTTTATAAGACCGGTGCAGAAACAACGCCTGAATTAGTAAAAAATGCGGATGCATTAATTACGCGTACACGCACCAAATGTAATGCCCACCTACTTAAGGGGAGTAATGTAAAAACCATTGCTACAGCTACCATTGGTTACGACCATATTGATACTCAATTTTGTGCAGCACACAATATTACTTGGAATAATTCCCCAGGTTGTAATGCCGGATCAGTAAAGCAATATATTGCTTCTGCTCTTGCTACCTTAAGCTTGGCAACAGGTCAATCGCTCAAGGGAAAAACCATTGGTATAGTTGGGGTGGGTAACGTCGGCTCTAAAGTAAGCGATTTAGCCAAGGGCATCGGCATGAAAGTTTTATTGAATGACCCACCAAGGGCTAAGAAGGAAGGTGCTGCTGCTTTTGTATCCTTAAAAGAGATTCAAGAAAAGGCGGATGTCATTACCTTTCATGTTCCCTTTCAGCGTGAAGGGGTCTACAAAACGCATCATCTGGCCGATAATGCTTTTTTAGCTGCTTGTAAGAAAGATGTAGTTATTATGAACTCCTCAAGAGGTGAGGTGATTAACAATGCCGATTTATTGAATCAGATTAATACAGGTCATATTTCCAATGCCGTAATTGATGTTTGGGAAGAGGAACCAGCTATCAATCTTAATTTATTAAACAAAGTTTTAATTGGTACTTCGCATATTGCAGGTTACTCCGTAGATGGTAAAGCAAACGGAACAGCTCAATCTGTTAATAACATCAGTAAGTATTTTAATTTGGGTCTCGATAATTGGTATCCTGAAGCTTTGCCACAACCAAAGCAACCAGTAATAGAATTAGATGCAGCAGCTCATAGCTTTGATGATTTATGGATAAAGGCAGTGTTGCATACCTATCCAATCAACATTGATGATGAGCTCTTGAAAACTAAACCCGAAGATTTTGAACAGCACCGTGGTAATTATATGATGCGACGTGAGTTTCAGGCTTATACAATTCGCCTGAAAAATGGTAATGCAGATATCATTGATTGCCTTAAGAGTATTGGGTTTATAAATGTAATTAAAGAATAGAGGCGATTCTGCTTTCTGTTTTAACATTATATAACGCAATCAATTAATTTAGAGAAAAACAATATTCAATGATATTTGTCTTTATATCTGAATACTTACATTTACAAAGAATAAAATAAACATATTACATATGATATCGGGAAGTAATCTACCCAGTATCTCTTTCAAAATATCTAATTATGAGTAAAAAAGCCGATATAGGATTAATAGGTTTAGCTGTAATGGGCGAGAACCTTGTATTAAACATGGAAAGTAAAGGTTATACTGTAGCCGTTTTTAATAGAACTACTGAAAAGGTTGATAAGTTTGTGAACGGACGTGGAGCAAATAAAAACTTTATTGGTGCCCATTCTATAAAGGAGTTGGTTGACTCATTAGAGAAGCCTAGAAAGGTAATGATGCTTGTAAAAGCAGGTGCTGCTGTTGATGCCTTAATTGATCAGGTGATACCGCATTTAGAAGAAGGAGATATTATTATTGATGGTGGTAATTCTCATTATCCGGATAGTATTAGAAGAACAGAATATGTAGAGAGTAAAGGATTACTTTTTGTGGGTAGTGGAGTCTCAGGAGGTGAAGAAGGTGCACTAACAGGACCTTCATTAATGCCAGGTGGATCTCCTGCTGCATGGCCTCATATCAAAGATATTTTCCAAAATATTTCTGCTAAAGTTGAGAACGGTGTTCCTTGCTGCGATTGGGTTGGCGAAGGTGGTGCTGGTCATTTTGTGAAGATGGTGCACAATGGTATTGAGTACGGCGATATGCAAATTATCAGCGAAGCCTATCATATTATGAAGGAATACCTTGGTATGACTCATAAAGAAATGCACGATGTATTTGACGAGTGGAACAAAGGTGATTTAGATAGTTATCTTACTGAAATTACTCGCGATATTATGGCTTACGAAGAAGATGGCGAGCCATTGGTTGAAAATATATTAGATGCTGCCGGACAAAAGGGAACGGGTAAGTGGACAGGAATTACAGCTCTTGATTTGGGAGTGCCTTTAACTTTAATTGGTGAGTCGGTTTTTGCACGTTGCTTATCATCACAAAAAGCCGAAAGAGTTGAAGCAGCCAAAGTATTGGGTAGCCCAATAAAGAAATTCGAAGGCGATAAACAAGCTTTTATCAATAATATTAAGGATGCACTTTTTGCTTCAAAAATTGTATCGTATGCGCAAGGTTACGTTCTAATGAACGAAGCTGCGAAGGAGTTTGGATGGGATTTAAACTATGGAGGTATTGCATTAATGTGGCGCGGTGGTTGTATCATCCGTTCTGTTTTCTTAAACAAAATTAAGGATGCATTTGATAAGAATCCAGCACTTCCTAACTTGTTGTTAGACTCTTACTTTACAGATAAAGTGAAAGATGCAGAGCAAGGATGGAGAAATGTGGTTGGACAAGCTGTTATTGCAGGTATACCTGTTCCTACATTCTCTAGTGCATTAAGTTATTACGATGGTTACAGAACTGAGAAGTTACCAGCTAACTTGCTACAGGCACAACGTGATTATTTTGGAGCGCATACCTACGAAAGAGTAGATAAGCCACGTGGTGAGTTTTTCCACACAAACTGGACGGGTAGAGGAGGAGACACTGCTTCAACTACCTACGATGTATAAATAATAGGCAACTCATATAATTGTTGAAAGCCGGCTTTAATAAGTCGGCTTTTTTGTTGATTACATCTTTAAAAGAATATCTTTAATAATGTAATGTGTTTATTTACAGCACTAAATGAAGTTATTAACAACTTCGTGAATAGTTGAAAACTTGTTGTTTAAGTGTTGATATCCTATTAATAGCTATTTATCATCCTCTTCTTTAGCAGGAGCCTCGAAGTTGAATATTCGTTGCGTATTATAGGCAAAGTATCCTCCAAATAGAGAAACAAATAGGGATAGCGAATAAAATATAATACTTAATGCAACTGCATGATCTTGATTTAGGCCAAGGTACTTAGAGCCTATCATGAAGGTAACTTCTCTTAAACCTAGTCCACCTAGTGATATTGGTATAGCCGACATAATGCTAGATAATAAAAAGAGGAATAAGTAATCTTCAGCATGTCCTGCTATTTCGGTTCCCATCGACATGAGTATAATAAGTGCCGAAAGCATCTGTAGTCCTTGTATGATAATGGATAGAACAAGTACTTGAATTGTACCTCCTTTTAAATGGCTACTAACTACTCTTAGGTATATGTAGTATCCGATTGCTAAAAAGGGGATGAATATAATGAACCACTTGAAGAATGGTGATATAAGCACCAAGAACTCATTAAACCAATTGGCTCCTTCAAAGTCTCCAGCCACAGCTGTAAAATCATATTCTATAAAAAACACCAGAGCGCATAAGTACATCAATATAACCACAAGTCCACTCAGTCTATCAGCGAATATGGTTCCGATTAACCGTTTTACCGGCGTTCGATAATATTTATTGATGAGGTAAACCTTATAGCCATCACCACCTACACCACCCGGCAGGAATAGGTTATAGAACATTCCTAGCCAAAATAAACGAATGTTAGTTATTTGGGGGATACTTACCGGAATGTATTTGTAAAAAACATTTAAGCGAAATGCGGAGCAAACCTGAGATGCTGCAAATACTATTATCGCAATTACTAGATAAAAAGGATTTATACCTGAGATGGCGCCTAAAGTTTGAGCTAAATCTACTTTTGAAAATACGTAATATAGAGCTCCAACAGAGAGCGTAATTTTTGCAATTAATTTAATTGCTTTGGCATACTTCTTAAAAAACGACAATGCTTATGATATTAAGATTAATAGAATCCTATTTGTTGATCGTAAACAAATTAATTTAAATATAATGATTCGTTTACTATAGGATCAGCCACAAATTTAATTATTATGTGCAATCAATCACTTTTATAAACAAAAAAAGAGTGACTTAATTGTTAAGTCACTCTTCCTCCAAGGTAATTAGTTTTTATTTAAGAAGTACCTCAGCAAGTTCTTCCTCGAAAAAGAAATTCTCCATTCCAAAGGCTGGACTAAGCTCATCTATCCATTGTGCTTTTTCATCGTATTTAGCAAAAAATGGTCGTGCTGCCCAATCACTATTTCTTCCTTGAATAAACTCAAGGGCTATAACTTTTTCTCCTTTTATTTCAGTAACTCCTGAAACCCTTACTTTACCAGGCGTGCACGACATACTTGGTCCACGTACCGTACGCGCCACACCACTCACTTGAGTGTATGCTTTTTGAAAGATCTGCCACGCTTTTACTACTGGTATTCCAAAGTATTCTTGAGCTCCAGTATCACGAGCCATAAACATGTAATAAGGTATTAAACCAAGCTTAACTTGTTTCTTCCACATATCTGCCCAAACATCAGCATCGGCATTAATGTGATTTAATACAGGAGACTGAGTTCTAATTGTTGCTCCAGTTGCTCGTATCTTTTTAATGGCACTTTGTACCGCGTCTGTACTTAATTCTGTTGGGTGATTGAAGTGTGCCATAAATGAAAGTGATTTACCTGCTTTGGTAACTTTTTCAAAAATAGCTAACATATCATCCGCATCAGTATCTGTTAAATATCTATAAGGCCAGAAACCTAAGGTTTTTGATCCAATTCGGATAGTTTGTAGGTGCTCAATATTTGCATCTAATATCTTTGTGATATAAACATCCAATGCAGATGCTTTCATAATCATTGGGTCACCACCTGTAATTAATAAATCAGTAATCTCAGTATGTTCTTTTAGGTAACCAACAATCAAATCAGCCTCTTTCATTGAGAACTTAATGTCGTTCATGTTGGTGAACTGTGGCCATCTGAAACAAAAAGTACAATAAGCATGGCATGTTTGACCTTGCGTAGGGAAAAACAACATAGTTTCCCTGTATTTATGCTGTACGCCTTGTAGTTTAACTCCGTTAAGTTCGGGTACGTTATACTCCAACTGGCCCGCAGGATGTGGGTTTAATTTTTCTCTAATCTTATTTGCTTCCTCTTTAATTACTTTTTTATCCGCATTTTGCTTCAATAGATGAGCCATTGAATTAAAATCATCGGAAGGAAGCATTTCCTTTTGAGGAAAATTAAGAATAAAGATCGGATCAGTTTTATAATTACTCCAATCAATTAACTCATCCACTACATAATTATTTGTTTTAAATGGTAAAACATTTCCAACTACTTCAATAGCAAAAAGATCTTCTTCAGACAATTGATTGATTTGGGGAATGTTTTTAAAATTATGTAACGTATAAGTCTGATACTTCATAAATAATTATTTTAAATATTACTGCACTTCAATTCAACACTAACACTCATTGCCTTTTAATCATGATATATGGATGATTTTAGATGGCAAATTTGCAGTGATGCTAATTATTATTTTAGTAATTAATTCAACTTTGCGCCAAATTCCTTACTAATTGTCAATTTTATAGGGAAGTTAGTTATAAATCGTAAATCCCATAAGTGCCTAAAAAAAAGGATATTATGCGATTTGAGATTAAATCGGGCACAAAAGTATGAAAAATTAAAACAAATTACCTAATAAGTTCGGTTCTATTTGTGTCAAGCTTTAAAAATATAAATAAAAGTGTAGTAAATCCCCATAAGGAGGATCCTCCGTAACTAAAGAATGGCAAGGGAATACCGATAACAGGAGCGAGGCCGATTGTCATTCCAATATTTATTGCAAAATGAAAGAAAAAGATGGACGCGACGCAATATCCGTATACCCTACTAAATGTAGAGTGCTGTTTTTCTGCTAGAATAATAAGCCGGAGCATTAATATAAGAAATAGCGCAATTACAGCTGTAGTGCCCACAAATCCCCATTCTTCACCAACTGTGCAATAAATAAAGTCAGTGCTTTGCTCTGGTACAAAGTTAAATTTTGTTTGTGTTCCCTGTAAATATCCTTTACCAGTTAAACCACCTGAACCAATGGCAATTTTCGATTGATTTACATTGTATCCTGCGCCCAAAGGATCATCTTTAAACCCCAGAAGAACGTTAATACGAGTACGTTGGTATTCTGATAAAATCTCTTCAATAAAGTAATCGGTTGATAGCGTAAAAATTATGGCACCCCATAAAAACATTAGGATCGGGTAAACTACTTTTTGTCGTTTTTTTATCCCAACAACCAATATATAGGTGCTTGATGCTAAAGTTGCAACAACAATTAATAACTCCCAGAAATATTCCTTTTCAATGGCTGCATAAATGGCCAATCCAAGCAATAGTGTTGCAATACCTATTGCTAAACTTATTGCAACAAGCTTTAGGTTGGTTTTGTACATCAATATTAGCGCAATAACAACTATGATTGATGATAATATTAAATAGTTAGGATAAATTATGGTAAACACTGAAACCACGGCACCAATAACAGCTAATATTAATACATTGCCTGAAAATCCTTCTCGATAGAAGGGGAGGGCCAATACAAAAAATACTAAAGCTGAGCCCGTGTCATTCTGCAATAAGATGCATACAACAGGAGCCATCCATACGGCTATTATTTTTAATAAGTCTTTCCGCTTTTTAAAGGAGAAGCCGTAATTACTGATTATCCTTGATACAGTTAAGGCAGTAGCAACCTTGGCTAACTCAACGGGTTGGAACCTCACAGGACCTAGCTCAAACCACGATTTAGCTCCATTAATTTCCTTACCTAAAAAGATAACACTGAATAGTAAGAATACCGATAGACCGTACAAAAAGTAGGAGAATGCCACATAAAACTTACTATCGGTTATGAATAGAATCCATATGATAAATAACGATAAGCCGAACCATATTAACTGTTTTGCATATTCTTTATTGGGATCAAAGAAAACAGGATTCTCGGGGTTGTAGTTCGCCGCATAAATATTAATCCATCCAAAAGCCACGAGGATAAGATAAAGGATAACTGTTATCCAATCGATGTTTTTTATAGTACTATTTTTTACCATGAATCAAATCTCCTTCCAACATCCTTTTTTCAATCCACTCGCGCGATGGCTGAATTTCTTTATTTAAGTATTTTTCTACCATTAAACCTGCAATTGGCGCAGCCCAAGTAGAACCATATCCACCATTTTCAACATATACGGCAATGGCTATTTTAGGGTCATCTTTAGGTGCAAAAGCAATAAATACCGAATGGTCTTTTCCGTGAGGGTTTTGAGCAGTTCCTGTTTTACCACAAATACTTATCCCCGGAATACGTGCCATTCTAGCAGTTCCTAACTCATCGTTCCATACTGCCATTTCCATCCCATCTATAACAGGAGCAAAATGGGTTGTGTCAATTCCTGTTTCATGCTTTTCTAAAAATCGAGAAGGAACAGTATCATTTTCAATTGATTTAATAATATGTGGTGTGTAGTAATATCCTCTATTCGCAATTGTGGCAGACATATTTGCCATTTGAATAGGTGTAATCAATAACTCACCCTGTCCAATAGCCATTGAAACAACTGTTAATGACGACCAGCTTTTGTTATATATTTTATCGAAAGTTTTACTGTTCGGAACAAAGCCTCTATTCTCATTAGCAAAATCAACTCCTAGTTTGTATCCAAAGCCAAATCTCACTAGATAGTCTTTCCAAAGTTCAAAGCCATTTTGCACTGTCCCATTTTTTGGTTGATCGATAACATATCGGAAGACATTACAATAATATGCATTACATGAGTTGGCGATAGATTGACGTAAATTAAGCGGACTATAATGGTGGTGACAACCCAAGTGAAAACGGCCTACATTATAGCCGCTATAGCACTCAAATTTTGAATTTGGAGTAATTACACCTTCCTGCAGTCCAATTAATGCTTGTACGGTTTTAAATGTTGACCCTGGCGGATACCATGCCATAATAGGTCTGTTATACAGTGGTTTTAAAGAATCGGTACTAAGTTTTGAGAAATTACCAGCTCGTTGTTTACCAACCAATAAATTAGGATTGTAGTTTGGACTAGATACCATTGATAAGAGCTCGCCTGTAGAAGGCTCAATTGCAACAATGGCACCAATCTTATTTTGCATCAATTCTTCACCATAGGCTTGCAAATCAATATCAAGTGTTAAATTGATGTCTTTTCCTGCTACAGCAGGAATATCAAATTTCCCATCTCTAAAAGCCCCTTTTTCACGACCATGAACATCCACTAATACATATTTATAACCTTTCTCTCCTCGAAGGTTATTTTCGTAAGTAGATTCTATTCCATTAATCCCGTGGTAGTCACCTTTTGTATAATACTTATCTCTCTTTAAATCTTTTGATCCTACCTCGCCGATGTAACCAAGAATGTGTGCAGCATATGGATATTCGTAGTTTCTGAGTGTTCTTCTTTGAACGAAGAATCCATCGTACTTATATAGTTTCTCTTGCAAATAACCATATTGCTTTGCTGATAACTGTTTGTAAAATATGGACGGTTTAATGGCTGAAATTTTACGGTATTTTAGTTTTGTCCGCATTTTATCAAAAAGCTCAACCAATTCTTCTTTTGTTATTTCAAGGGCATTGCAAAAAGAAGTAGTATCGAGGCTTTTTAATTCTCGTGGAACCACCATCAAATCATAATCTGCCTGATTGGAAACTATGAGATTATTATTTCTATCATATACCAAACCCCTTGCCGGGAAGGTGACGATCTCTCTTCGAGTATTGTTTTCTGCATATGATTTATAAGATGGATCGTAAACTTGCAGATTGAAAAGTTTAAGCACAAATGTTAATGCCAATGAAATAAATATCAAGGCAATAACAATCGATCTTTTATTTATATTTCCCACAGCCTTACAATTTAAATTCTTCGTTTTCTTGAATAGGTAAACAGCAGGGCGATAAGCATTATCAATAAAGTAAATATTGAACTAAATGCTGTTTTAACTATCGTGGAGACAAAAGTTTCTACTCCGAATGATTCAATGAAAAAGTAAAAGAAGTGGTGTATAATAATTAATGTGATGGCATATTTTGCAAACCAGGCAAAACCATAATAGTTAGGGAGTGGGAGTGTTCCTACTTCATAACTATCGCGTGGAGCAAAGCTTCTAAGTATAAACGGTCGTAGGTATGCAATTAATACACAAGCTGCCATATGCATACCTGCCGAATTCAAGAATAAGTCAACCGACAGGCCTAGTATTGCACCTAAAACTAATAGCAACCATTTGGGCGTTTCAAAAGGCAAAGTTACGATGAATAGAATATATAGGAATGGATTTAAGTATCCTGATAATTCTATTTTGTTTAAAATAAATACTTGAAAAAGCACAAAAAAGAAAAAGCTTAGTATGTACCTTGGAATTCGTGTTATCATCTTCTCGACTCCTCCTCTAATTTAATTTTCTCCTCTTGAAACACATTCTCAATAACTTCTACAAAACTGAGTTTTGAGAAATCAACACTTAGTTTAACGCTAATTTTGTAAAAACTTTCCCCTATTGGGTGTTCTACACCATCTACGGTACCAATTAAAATGCCTTCAGGAAATATCGATGAATATCCACTTGTAATTACCTTGTCTCCTAAACTAACTGAGGCATGCTCTGGTATTTCTTCAAGAATTACTGTGTTGGCTGTTTTGTTATCCCAACTAATAGATCCAAAGAAGTCAGATTCTTGCAGTTTGGCAGATATTTTTAAGCGCGGATTCAATAATGAAAGTCCGGTGCTATAGTTTTTAGAGCATTTAATAATGATACCAACAATACCTCTTGGTGAAATAATGCCCATATCAGGCTTTATACCATCATCAGTTCCTTTATTGATTGTGATATAGTTGAATGTGTGTTTTGTTGAATTATTAACAACGCTTGCGGCTCTATATTTATATTGGGTTGTGGTTGATGAATCTCCGAGTAATGTAAAATAATCCTTCGACTGCTTAAACGATTTTATCATTTGGCTGCGCAGGTAGGCATTCTCGTTGGCTAATTCTTCATTAATGGTTTTTAATGCCAAGTATTGCTCAATGTTACTTGTGGTTTCAAAAAGATCGCCTGAAATTTTTGAAGAAGAACTTAAGAATAAAGCACGTTGATTTTGGTTGAATGTTACAATTAAGGAGAAGGCTATTATTTCGAGAAAAATAAATAAAAAGCCCAAGTGGTATTTGATAATAAAGTGTAAAATACTTCTCATTTACTTGTACTAATTTTAAGGTGCTTTATCTACTATATTAAAGTACTTTATGTTGGTGTAAAAAGTTACAATTATCGGAATTATAATCTTTTAAAATAAAAACCCGGTACAAAATTTATACCGGGTTTTAATATTTTGATTGCTTATTATCTTTTTAAGAAAGAGAATTTATGTCTGTTCTTAAGAGCAATGCCTGTTCCTCTTGCCACCGCATGTAATGGGTTCTCGGCAATATGGAATGGGATATTAATCTTATCCGTTAATCTCTTATCTAAACCTCGTAATAAGGCTCCACCACCAGCTAAATAAATACCATTATTTACAATGTCAGAATATAATTCTGGAGGGGTTTGCTCAAGCGCACTTAATACGGCTGTTTCTATTTTAGAAATTGATTTTTCTAAACAGTGTGAAACTTCCTGATAAGAAACTGGTACCTCAATTGGTAATGCAGTCATCTGATTAGGACCTTGAACAATATAATCAACCGGAGGCTCTTCCAATTCAGGTAAAGCTGATCCAACATGAATTTTAATTTCTTCGGCAGTACGCTCCCCAACTTTAATGTTGTGTTGACGACGCATGTACTCCATAATATCTGCAGTTAAATCGTCACCCGCAATACGTATTGATTTGTTGGTTACAATTCCTCCTAAAGAAATTACAGCAATTTCAGTGGTACCACCACCTATATCTACCACCATATTCCCTTGCGGTGCTTCAACATCAAGGCCTATACCTAAAGCAGCTGCCATAGGTTCGTAAATCATATACACTTCACGACCACCTGCATGTTCTGCAGAGTCACGTACCGCACGAATTTCAACCTCGGTACTACCCGATGGGATACAAATTACCATTGTTAAGGAAGGTGTGAATAAACGAGAGTTGGTATTGATCATCTTAATCATACCTCTAATCATTTGCTCAGCAGCATTAAAATCTGCAATCACACCATCACGTAATGGACGAATTGTATAGATATTGTCGTGAGTCTTACCATGCATTTGGCGAGCCTTTTCACCAATAGCCATTAGCTTATCGGTTCTTCTGTCTAAAGCCACAATAGATGGTTCGTCAACTACAATTTTATCGTTGTGGATAATAATTGTATTCGCCGTACCCAAGTCAATGGCAATATCTTGTGATAAAAAAGAAAAAAATCCCATGAATTAGGTTTTTTAGTGTTTAAAATGACGTTTCCCTGTGAATAACATAGCTATTCCAAACTCGTTGCAAGCCTCAATCACTTCCTCATCTCTGATACTTCCACCTGGCTCAACAATATATTTTACGTTGTACTCATTCGCAGCTTCAATACTATCGCGGAATGGGAAGAATGCATCAGAAATAACTACTGAATTTTCAATCTTAACTCCTTCTTTTAGATCGAAACGTGGCATTGTTAAATGACGTAAACTATCTAAACGATTTGGTTGTCCCATACCTGCTCCTGTTAACCAAAAAGAACCATCTTCATTTTCAGTTACAATTGCAATTGCATTACTTTTAAGATGCTTACATGCTGTAATACCGAATTTAGCCAATTCCATTTTAGTAGCTTCAAACTCTAGTTTAGTAACGTTTTTAAATTCGTTATCTACACCTTCGTCTTCATCCTGAACTAAAATACCACCACTAACTGAGCGAATCAACTTTTCACCAGTGATTTCATTTTTAATTGGCGTTTCTAACAAGCGTAAGTTTTTCTTTTTAGCGAAAACTTCTAATGCCTCAGGCGTAAACTCAGGAGCAATAATAATTTCAACAAAACGTTTTGAGAACCACTCAGCAATAGCACCAGTTACCGTTCCTGTGAAACAAATAATTCCACCGAAAGCACTAATTGGATCTCCTGCCCAAGCCAACTCTAAAGATTTTGTAATGTCATTAGTTACAGCTAAACCACATGGATTTAGATGTTTTACTACTGCTACAGCTTGTTTGCCCTCAATATGGTTTACTGAATGATATGCATCACTAGCAGCTTTCCAAGCAGCATCAGCATCAAGCATATTATTGTAAGATAATGCTTTCCCTTGTAATACATTTGCATTAGCTAAAGAAGCACCTTCTTTAATGTTGTTGTACTTATATACAGTTGCTTTTTGATGTGGGTTCTCACCGTAACGAAGTACTTCGCCATCGTTTAAGCTGATACGTTCCATATCATCTTTATCTTTATTAAAGAAGTTTGAGATGGCAGAATCGTAATGTGAAGATACACCAAAAGCAGCAGCGGCAAATTTAAATCTATCTTCTAAGGTAGACTCACCGTTTTGCTCTTTTAGTACATTTAATAAATCAGCATATTGATCTTTAGAAGGAACAATAATAACATCTTTATAATTTTTAGCAGCACCTCTAATTAAGGAAATACCACCTATATCAATTTTCTCGATAATATCTTGTAAAGGAGCTCCTGAGGCAACAGTTGCTTCAAAAGGATAAAGATCAACAATAATTAAATCAATCTCTGGAATATTATATTCTGCTAATTGTTGTAAGTCGCCCTCGTTATCTCTACGAGCTAAAATACCACCAAATACTTTTGGATGAAGTGTTTTTACTCTTCCTCCTAAAATAGAAGGGTAACTAGTTAAATCTTCAACACGCTCACATGGCACATCCAATCCTTCGATAAAAGCTTGAGTTCCACCTGTTGAATATATAATTACACCTTGTTGGTGTAAGGTTTTTATAATTTCATCTAATCCATCTTTATGGAACACAGAAATAAGCGCTGATTTAATTTTTCTTGAGCTACTCATATTGCAGTTTTATTCTATTTATTTTAGCAGAAATACAATCAATTTTGATAAAAATAATACCTCAAATAAAGCAAATGCATGTTTTATTGACACACTATTTTTTCGAATTGACTTTGATTAGCGCAAAATTAAGAAAATAAGGACAGTTAGCAAGTCGCAAATTAATTTTATTCGGAGTTTTTGGGTAGTTCTTTTTAATATAAAAAGAAGCTGAATGAGCATTTTATTTATTAATGGACAGGTAGTTTGTAGGACAGCAATATTAAAATGCCTAAAAATAGAAAAAGCTGCCTTTCCAGACAGCTTTCGAATTTTATAAATTTACTTGCTCCATATCGAGCAGTGTTTCATCTTTTAGTTTTTCAATGGCTTTTTCACGAGCATCTTTTAATGCATATTCAAAGCTTCCGGGTTGTATCCCTTTTACGCCAGAAAAGCCATCGGAAAAAATCTCCATTTGTGTTTTATTATCAACTATTGAAATATTTACATCGGCAAAAACAATATATAAAGAATAACCACTTCCCTTTTTTTCGTCTCCTTTGGTAAATGAAGAATTTATTTTAACGATAAAATCCGCATTCTCTTCATCTGTGGTAATATTGAAATATGAACTTGCTAATTCAGACTTGATCATCTTGCTAAATACATTCGCACTAGCACTATTTCCGAAAGATTTTTCATCAATAACTAAATATGCAGATGATTTTTGCACCTCGATATTAAATATAGTAGTTGGTAAAAATTCATCGTGAAAAAATGCCTTCAGTAAAACACGTGTTTCAGCATTTTCTTTTTCGAATAGGGGAGCTACATTAAATTTTGCAGTGATCTCTTGACTTTTTCTTTTTGAAATTAAACGTGTGATATCGCAGCCTGCAACACCCTCTCTATTGGTTGCTTCCGGAGATGATAATTCTCCTTCTCCCTTTGAAAAGTAAAATTTCAGGGGTAAGTTAGATAAAGCTCTTTTATCGCCCATGGCATCCACATATGAAGCATGCAGGCTTAGTGGTACCTTTAACTCTTTACTAAATTGTAATTTGTAATTTGGTTGGTCTGCTTGAAGATGAACTGCTTTAAAGGCATCTTGAACGCCTGCGAAAATTGCTGATCCTAAATTTATAGTCCCTTCAATATCTTTATAGGTAAGGTCTTCGTTAACGTGAGGTTGAATGGCTTTTATTGCCTGAACATATAATAATAATGCTTGATAAATATTACCGCCTGAAACTGCTTTTTGCGCATCGTAGTAGTACGTAGCACTCATTTTCTTTGCATAATCGAGTTTCATCTCTTTTTGCATTGCGTACTTGTCTTTTGATAAGCGTACTAATACCCAATACTCTTTTTTATCTTCCCAAGTAAGTACCTCGTAACCTTCGAGTGTTGCTTCAACGGATTGTGATGTACTAGACTCAAATTCTTCTTTAACCTCGTAATTGTTTTCGAACTGTCGGAGAATGGAATTGGAAGAAATGGTTACTTGTATCTCAGAACTCATTTCTTTTAATGCCTTGTTACGGGCGTTTGTTCTATAAGTAACATCGCCACCAATTTTAGGAGTCATGGCTCTACCCATGTAGTACGAATTATCTGCAGGGCGCTGTTTAACCCAATCGGGCTTGCGTTTGGCATTTAACTGATTTGTTGATGAGCATGAAAGTAGAACAATTGCTACTAAATGTATTGCTAATATTCGTATACTATCCATATTGGTTTAAATTTAAAATTAGAGCTTTAAATCATCCAAAGCATTGTAAATAAAATTTGGTTCAAATCCTCTTGAAGAGGCAAAACGCACTAAGGATGCTTTTTGTTTATAAGGATCTGTTTCTTTACTTTTTGATTTCTTTTGCTCTAGTAAAAGCATTAAGGTTTGAAAGTACTCATCTTTATTGATTTCATCAAGAGCTGAGTCAACCATTTTTCCAGATATATTCTTCGCCTTTAATTGATAACGAATTTTCACCTTGCCCCACTTGTTAAAATTAAACTTATCTTTTACATAAACTCGTATATAGCGCGTTTCATCGATAAATTTCTCCTCAATAAGTTGATCAATTATTTTGGCGATATCAGCCGCGTTAATTTGCCAATCGTAGAGCTTCTTTTCTATATCGAAAACACACTTTTCTTGGCGTGCACAAATGGCCGCAACTTTAATAAATGCATCTTTTGCTGAGATCATCGGAAATATTATATTTTACATCATATAACAGTTGTTAGTTATTGATGTTTAACGAACATAGATAGTTTTTGCGTTTACAAATTCGTGCATGCCCATTAGCGATAGCTCTCTACCGTAACCACTTTCTTTTATACCTCCAAATGGTAATCGTGGATCTGATTTAACATGTTCGTTAATAAAACAACACCCTGCCTGTATCTTATGTGCTCCTATTTCAATAGCTTTTTCAATATTACGGCTGAAAATTGCAGAACCTAAACCGAATGAGGTACTGTTTGCTATTTTAATTGCTTCCTTTTCAGTTTCAACACGAATAAGTGCGGCAACAGGACCAAATAATTCTTGGTCATAAGCAGGCATACCGCTCTGCACATTTCCGAGTACTGTTGCTGGAAAGAAGAAACCATCTTCATCGTCGTTAATTGTGCCGCCACATAGAAGTTCAGCTCCTTTAGAAATTGATTTGTTTACTTGGCGTAATAAATCTTCGCGGATATTCCCTCGAGCCATTGGTCCTAATTTATTTTCTTCATTAAAAGGATCTCCGTAAGTTACCGCTTTCATCTTTTCAACAAAAAGTTTTGTAAAGGCATCGTACACTTTATCCATAATAATGAAACGTTTTGCACCAATGCAGCTTTGACCGGTATTGATAAGTCTCCCTGCTACACAGCAATCGACAGCAGCATTAATATCTGCATCTTCAAGTATAATATATGGATCGCTTCCTCCTAATTCTAGTACGCACTTTTTTAAGTATTTTCCTGCAGTTTGAGCAACTGCTTTACCTGCTTGAGTACTGCCAGTTAAGGATATTGCAGCTACTTTTTTATTGGCAATAATACGCTCAACCTTTCTGTTCGAAATTAAAACTGTACGAAATACATCAGCTGGGAACTTAGATTCTAGAAATAAGTCTTCAAGGGCAATTGAACATCCAGGAACATTAGAGGCGTGTTTTAATAATACTGTATTACCTGCCATGATAGCTGGAATTGCAAAGCGAAACACTTGCCAAAAAGGAAAGTTCCATGGCATTACTCCAAAAATAACTCCTAAGGGGCGATAAGTAATGTAAGACTTTTGAGCCTCTGTTTGTATATGAGTGTCTTTTAGGAATTCTTCAGTATGATTGGCATAATATTCACACAACTCTATACACTTATCAATTTCTGCATGTGATTCAGCGATAGGCTTACCCATTTCATGTGTTATGGTAAAGCTATAAGCTTCTTTTTTCGTTTCGAGCAGAATTGCTAGGTGTCGTAAGTATCCTATACGTTCTTCAATTTGGCTTTCTCTCCATACGGCTTGTACCTCATAAACATCGCGTAAGATGTTTTCAATATCTTCCCATTGTGATTCGGGAAATTCTCTACTAATCTCTCCTGTAGCCGGATTGATACTTTTAAGAAGCATGTTTTTCCTATTTTATTGCAGTAATAAAGTTACGGCAAATATGGGAAATTTGAAGTAAGATGCAATTAAGTTTATGTGTAATTCGGTATCACCGTCCTTAATTAGAATGATATTAAACAAGGTATTTTATGTAAAGACGATTTTGAAATAGAGTTTAATTGTTGATGGAGTGTTTGTTAGTGCTGCGTACTATGATTTGAGGTATTTGTATTTTACTTAAATCAATTACAAAAAAAATCCGATGCTATTGAATAACATCGGATTATATATTTTATGCAGACTGTATTTTAATATACCGCTTCCGCAACTTTACGTACGCTTTGTGTGGCCATCATGGTATAATAATGAATAATTGGTACACCATGTTTCTTTAATTCTAAAGATTGCTGTGTACACCATTCAACACCAACTTGCTTAACGGCATCGTTATCCTTACACTTGCGAATTTCTTTGGCAAATGCCTCAGGAATTTCACAACTGAATATTTTAGGTAAGATTGTAAGTTGATTAGCTGTTGTGATAGGTTTAATACCTGGAATAATTGGTACAGTAATGCCAATGGCTCTACATTTATCTACAAAATCGAAATACTTTTTATTGTCGAAAAACATTTGAGTCATCACATACTCGGCACCAGCATCAACCTTAGCTTTGAGGTGTAATAAATCAGAGTCCATATTTGGAGCCTCTTCATGACGCTCAGGATATCCGGCAACACCGTAAGCAAAAGGCGTTGCTACAGGCTCATTCGCTGTTCCATCTAAATATTTACCACGGTTAAAATCGTTCACCTGATTGGCTAAATCAATGGCATATTGGTTACACTCTTCTGTGCGAGCAGGATATTTATCCTTATGGGTATCATCACCTCTTAATACTAGAATATCGTGTATACCTAAAAAGTTAAGATCGATTAATGCGTACTCAGTTTCACTTTTTGTAAAACCACGACCAATAATATGAGGTATCACTTTAATCCCAAATTTATTTTGGATAGAAGCTGCTACAGCCACCGTACCAGGACGTTTACGAATAATACGTTTCTCAATTAATCCCTTGTCGTTAGTGACAAAAGAAAACTCCTCGCGATGGGAAGTAATATTAATAAACTGAGGATCGAATTCCTTTAGTGATTCAATAGTTTTATAAACCTTCTCAATATCGTTTCCCTTTAATGGAGGTAATAACTCAAATGAGAATTTGGTCTCTTTATTTTTTAATACTAATTCTGCAGCAGTCATATTTTATTTAGTTTGAAGGCTGAAGTGAGTCGTTTTAGGTGTAGAACACCTTACTCTGCTTCAACTATTCTAATACATACTCTTTATTAACTTTATTGGTAACCAGTTTTGTTGCTAAACAAAGAACTTGACAACCTATATTATTTATAACTCAAATTTAATGGTACCCATTTTTCAATTTCTTCGATGGCAACCCCTCGACGGTCAGCTATATCTTGTATTTGATCTTTAGCTACTTTACCCATTCCGAAATAAACTGCCTCAGGGTGACCAAAATATAGTCCACTTACAGATGCATTAGGGAACATGCTGTAATGCTCTGTTAATGTAATACCCGTGTTTTCTTCAGTATTCATTATTTCGAAAAGTAATTTCTTTTCAGAATGATCAGGACAAGCTGGATAACCTAATGCTGGGCGAATCCCTCTATATCTTTCACGGATAAAATTCTCTGTATTGAACTCTTCATCGGGAGCATAGCCCCAGAATTCGCGACGTACTCTGAAGTGCAATAACTCAGCAAAAGCTTCGGCACATCTATCGGCAAGTGATTTTAATAAGATGGAGCTATAATCATCGTGATCGGCTTCAAAAGCCTTTTCCCACTTATCAACACCCAAACCAGCAGTAACCGCAAATCCACCAATATAATCCTTCACACCAGAGTCAATTGGCGCCACAAAATCCGACAAACAATGGAATGCCTTTTTACCTGGCTTATCTTGTTGCTCTCGCATTTGGTTAAAACGGCCACGCTCTACAGTTCGGGTTTCATCGGTATAAACCACAATGTCATCACCATCACTTTGCGCAGGGAATAAACCAAATACAGCCTTCGCTTTGGTCATTTGTTCCTTCTCCATTCTATCAAGCATAGCCTGAGAATCGTTCCAAAGTTTCAGTGCTTCTTTTGCTTTATTTTGGCTTAATTCAGTTTTAAATTGTGCCAACCATGTAGTTTCTTCTTCAGGAGTATTAATAGATTCAATACCATCGTAATTACCTGTTAATTGCCATGCTTGGAAGAAGAATGTCCAATCGATAAACTTGCGAATCTCACTTAAATCGTAATCATCAAAAACTTTAATTCCTGTAAATTGAGGCCTTGTAATATCTTCTTGCTTCCAATCGATTTTATAATTATTTGCTCTTGCCTTAGCAATAGGAGCTATAACGGTAGCCTTTTTATTGGCATTTCTCTCTCTTAACTTTTCATATTCCTCGCGTATGGCTAAGCCGAAAGATTCTCTGCTGTTATTAGATAATAACTGACTTACCACCTGTGCGCTTTTTGAGGCATCTTTAACATGCACCACAGGATGATTATAATTGGGCTCAATTTTTACCGCAGTATGAATTTTTGAAGTTGTTGCACCTCCAATTAATAAAGGCACTTCAAAATTCTTCGCCTTCATTTCTTTGGCCACATTCACCATTTCTTCTAGAGAAGGCGTAATTAAACCACTTAAGCCAATAATATCTACATTGTGTTTAATAGCTTCCTTCAAAATAGTTTCGGTAGGAACCATTACACCCAAGTCAATTATTTCGTAATTGTTACAGGCTAGAATAACACCCACAATATTTTTACCAATATCGTGCACATCACCTTTTACAGTGGCCATTAATATCTTTCCGTTCGAAGATGCAGCACCTTCAACTTTTTCAGATTCTATGATTGGCTGAAGAATGGCTACTGCCTTTTTCATCACACGCGCAGTTTTAACCACCTGTGGTAAAAACATTTTTCCATCACCGAATAAATCACCCACCACATTCATACCATCCATTAGTGGTTGTTCAATTACGGATAGGGCAGTTGGGTATTTCTCTATGGCTTCAGGGATATCTTCATCTAGAAAGTCACTAATTCCCTTAACCAAACAATGGGTTAAGCGTTCTTCAAGTGTTCCTTCGCGCCAAGCAGCAACTTGTGCTTCCACAACGCCTTGATCTTGGTCCTTGATCTTATCGGCATAATCAACCAAACGATCCGTTGCATCAGCTCTGCGGTTGAATACTACATCATCAACATAGCCCAATAATTCCTTATCAATATCATCATAAACCTGAAGCATAGCTGGGTTCACAATACCCATATCTAAACCTTCTTTAATGGCATGATATAAGAATACTGAATGGATTGCCTCACGCACCACATTGTTTCCGCGGAACGAAAACGATAAATTACTGATACCACCACTAATATGTGCATGTGGCAAATTAGCTTTAATCCATTTTACCGTTTCAATAAAATCAACGGCATAATTATTATGCTCTTCAATACCCGTGGCAATAGCCAATACATTGGGATCGAAAATAATATCTTGTGGCGGAAAGTTCAATTCTTCTGTTAATATCTTATAAGCTCTTCCGCATATTTCTATTCTACGCTCGTAGGTATCGGCCTGACCTTTCTCGTCAAATGCCATAACCACAACAGCAGCACCATATTTTTTAATAATAGATGCTTCGTGTTTAAATTTCTCTTCGCCTTCCTTAAGTGAAATAGAGTTTACAACCGATTTACCCTGTAAACATTTTAAGCCGGCTTCGATTACTTCGAACTTCGAAGAATCGACCATAACAGGAACCTTGGATACATCAGGCTCAGCCATTAGCATATTTAAAAAGGTCACCATTTCTTCTTTGGCCTCTAACATGGCATCATCCATGTTTACATCTACGATTTGTGCTCCATTTTCAACCTGATGACGTGCAATAGATACAGCCTCTTCGTATTTTTTCTCTTTAATTAAACGCAAGAACTTACGAGAACCGGCTACATTACATCGCTCTCCTATATTCACAAAGTTGGTATCGGCACGCATTTGTAGCGATTCCAATCCACTTAAGTGAGTAATATCTGATGGCTTTTGTTTCGGATGTACCTCAAATTTTGTAGCTGTGTTTGCCAATGAAGCAATATGCTCTGGTGTTGTTCCGCAACAACCACCTAATATATTTATTCTACGTTTGTCTAACCAGGTAGCAATCAAATCCGACATTTCATCGGGCGTTTGGTCGTATTCCCCAAACTGATTTGGCAATCCTGCATTAGGATGTGCACTAACATAGAATGGTGAACTTTTAGCTAATTCTGTAATGTAAGGTTCTAATTCAGCTGCCCCTAATGAACAGTTTAAGCCAACGCTTAAGATATCCATGTGCGAAATAGAATCTAAGAAAGCTTGTAAGGTTTGTCCGGATAAAGTGCGCCCACTGGCATCGGTAATTGTACCCGAAACCATAATAGGTAACTTCACTCCCTTTTCTTCAAAAACCTCATCTATGGCAAATAAACAAGCTTTTGCGTTTAAGGTATCAAAAACGGTTTCAATCATCAATAGATCAGAACCACCATCTATTAAAGCATGAATTTGCTCCTTATATGAATCTTTAACTTCATCGAAAGTTGCAGCTCTGTAACCCGGATTATTAACATCGGGAGAAAGCGAAAGCGCAATATTTAGTGGACCAATAGAACCGCAAACAAAACGAGGTTTATCAGGGTTCTTAGCCGTAAACTCATCGGCAATTTCACGAGCTAAAGTAGCGGCAGCAAGATTAATGTCACGAACCGCATCTTGCATATCGTAATCAGCCTGCGAAATAGAAGTCGAATTAAAAGTATTGGTTTCAATAATATCTGAACCAGCCTCTAAATATTTGGCATGAATCTCTTTAATAACATGTGGTTGTGTTAGAGATAGTAAGTCGTTATTACCTTTTACCAGTTTATGAAAGTCCTTGAAACGTTCACCTCGGTAATCTTCTTCTTCAAGCTTATAGGTTTGAATTAAACTACCCATTGCGCCATCTAAAATTAGAATACGCTCTTCAATCGCCTTATATAGTTGCTCTGTTCTACTCATTCAATCTAGTATTTGCCAATTAAACTAATTGTACAATAAAAGGTTTACGCATTAAGCGAAACAAACCCCTTAAACCATGACATTTATCAATCATTAACAATTAGCGTGCAAAAATAGCAAAATATTAGGCACAAAGGCCATATTTGTATAAGATTGTTAGTTTACTTATAATTGATGTGTTTGAGTAGTTGAGTTCTTTAAAATATATTTATTATAACTGACATACTCTATGAATTCTGATAGGTAAGGTCATATAGTTGTTTGCTGTATTGTTCTCAATAACAGGTTATGTTCTTATGGTAATATGAGTATTTCTATAAAGAAATTTTCAAGGGTGTTTATATATTTGCCTTTGTTATAAATATAGAGAGGAAGTGTTCTTTTTAATGTTGTTTGTTGATAAAATATACTTAAGAATATTATGAGAAATTGTGAAAAGAAAAGGTTTGGTTGGATTGATGCAACTAGAGGAGTTGGAATAATACTAGTTGCTTTCTGCCATATTTACTTTGAATATACTAGAATGTATATTTATAGCTTTTTAATCCCGCTTTTCTTTATTATATCAGGGATGGTCTATGATAAAAGAAAGTATTCTAATACGTATTCTTTTGTAAAACAAAGGGCAAAGCAGTTATTATACCCATATTTTTTGTGGTCTTTTCTTCTTTTTTCATTTTGGGCAGTTGCTGATTCTGGGGATTATTCTATAATTGATGGTTTTATTGGTATATTTTATGGTATATGTGATCATAAATATCTCGATTGGGGTATGATGATGTGGTTTATTCCTACTCTCTTTGTTACAGAAATACTATATGATTTCATATCTCGTAGGCGAGATCAAATACACATTGTAGTGATTTTTTTAACTTTTTTTGGATACTGTTATTGTCAGGAGATAAATTATAAGTTGCCCTGGAATATTCATATTTCATGCATAATGTTATTCTTTTATCATGTTGGAAATATTAGTCGAGGGTATTTCATTAAAGGAACGAACATACAATATGCACTATCAATTCCTGTTTTATTTTTGCTTTATCTAATTTCATGTACATTAAATGGAGATATTTATAGTGAGAGAGGTGAGTTTAATAACCTATTTCTTTTTGTGTTGTCAGGTATATCAGGCACATTCTTAATAATGTGTTTCTTGAAGCTGTTGCATATTAGGTGTCTCGAAGTAATTGGATGTAGCTCTTTGTTTATAATGATATTACATTTGCGTACTTATACTGTTTTTAAAATTATAGAGTATTATATTTTTAGTATTGAGCATAAAGATTCAGTTATATCATCAATTATTTTTACCACTCTTGCTATATCTTTAATTACACGACTGACAATTTTAGTTAGAAAGAGATTTATTCTTTTACTTTACCCAACATATTTATCTAAAAGTTAATCATGGTACTGAAAATTTCTCGTTTAATAAGGAGTAGCAAGCAACTTCACTTTTGTTGTGCAATTATTTTATTAAGCATATTTATCTCCTTATCTAACTATTTTAGGATCCCAATTGGGGGTGCTTCAGATTTTATAAAGTATGCGGTTCATTTTGTTATACTAACTTTATCTGTTATAGGCGTCTTAGGTATCTTGTCAGTTAGCCGCAGGGTGTTTATGATAATTGGACCAGTTGTGATATTTTTGTTTGCAGTAAGTGCCTCTTCATTATATCTTTATAATATCACTGTGACTAGTGAGATAATTGAAGTTATTTTTAAAACACATTGGGCTGTTACTAAAGAGTTTATAGGTACATCATTTGTGTTCTTATTTGTATTCCTATTTATAGGTCTGGTTTTTATAATGTGGTTAAGGTTAAGGTTGGCACGTATTCAAACTCAACAGAAGATACTCCTATTTTTTGTATCTTTATTATTGATTTTTCCAGCTATAGCTGCTAATAAAAAAAGGTATAATACAATGATAAGTCGTGTGCCTTTTTCATTAATAAATGCAACAAAAGAATATTATTTAACACTCAAGAATAGTCAGTTAGAGCGAAAAGTAATCGGTGAAGATGCTTATTGTACTAATGAAGATTCGGTAATAGTAGTGCTTGTATTAGGGGAATCTCTTCGGAACGATCACTTATCCTTCAATGGATATGATAAGTGTACCAGTCCATTATTAGAAAAGAGAAGAATATATTCATTTAATAAAAATAGGTCTTTACATACATATACTGCAGCATCTATTCCACAAATATTAACTAGAGCAGATTCAATGAATCTGCAAAGAGCATATAATGAAGAGTCCATTATATCTTTGTTTAAACGAGTTGGCTATAATACTGTTTGGCTAGCAAATCAGGTGCCTGATTATACCTACGCGGCCCTTGCAAAAGGGAGTGATATATATCTTAATTTAAATGCTCAAAACAGCGATTATTCCGATGCATTATCTACTGATCAAAATATACTTAATGTAGTTGATCAGCATATAAATGGTATTAATTATAAAAAGAAGTTTCTTATACTTCATACCCTTGGGTCACACTGGTATTACAATTATCGGTGTCCTCTGGATATGAGAATATTCTATCCTATTATTAATTCAAGATCATTCGTTGATAATAGTTCGGAGCAAATGATAAATTCTTACGATAATACAGTGTATTTTACAGACTATTTCATAGATGAGATAATCTCAAAATTAGAGGGTAAAAACTCGATTTTAATTTACGTATCTGATCATGGTGAATCTTTAGGTGAAGATGGAAAGTGGCTTCATGCTACAAATCATGAAAGCTTATATAATGCGGCTTGCTTTATATGGATGTCTGATCGGTATATAAGACGATATGGCCTAAATCCTCATCAAAACACTTCAAAAAGAACAAATACTAGCTCAATTTTCCATACTCTTTTGCAGGCAGGAGGTATACAAAGTAACATACTTGAAATGAATAAGAGTCTGCTTTCTGATGATTTCTGTCAATACTAGTTCTAGTGAAAGCGAGGGTGTTTTGGGCACCCTCGTTATATAATAAATTTTAAGGGACCTTATTGAGATAAAGCCTCTGCACCACCAACAATTTCTAATATTTCGTTGGTAATTGCTCCTTGACGTGCTTTGTTATAACTTAATTCTAAATCGCTAATTAATTCACTTGCATTATCTGTTGCCTTGTGCATAGATGTCATTCGAGCACCATGTTCCGAAGCAATAGATTCAAGTATGGAACTGAAAAACATTGTTTTTAATGACTTGGGAACAATATCCTCAAGAACGGCATTCATGCTTGGCTCGTAAATATAATCAGATGTTTGATTTACATCAATCTTAGGCAGTTCTATTGGTAGGAATTGCTTTGCACTTACATTCTGTACCGCTGCATTTACAAACTCATTATAAACAAGAATTACTTTATCGTATTTTTTATTTAAGAAGTCGATAATGATTTGATCAGAAATTAGTTCCACATTATGGAATGCTATATCGCTATAAACTGCATTGTTTGAAATTGCACAGAGTGTTCCTGCTGTTTTTAAAAGCTTTTCACCTTGTTTTCCAATCGACATAACATCAACTTTTGATTGTTGATGTAGATCGCTAAAATCAGTGTTTAATAGTTTGTTAACTTCTTTACTAACATTAGAATTAAAAGCACCACACAAACCACGATTAGATGTAATCATTACGATTAATACCTTTTCTAAGTCCCGTTCTTCGGTAAGTTTTAATTGATGACCTTCCTCCAAAGAACTTATTATATCATAAATAATATCATTTAGTTTTTCGGCGTAAGGTCTAATCTTAACAATATCGTCTTGTGCTTTTTTAAGCTTGGCAGCAGATACCATTTTCATGGCACTGGTTACCTGACGTGTTGTTTTTACCGAATCAATTCTGGTTCGTATGTCTTTTAAACTAGCCATCTATATTTTATTCATCTGATTTATAACGTCGGGCAACATCTTTAGCTACACTTGTTATTACTTCCATTTCAGCATCTGTGATCACTCCTTTAGATAGGTTTGAAACTGCATCTGCGTGACGCATCTCTAATTCATCGATAAAGTTAGTTTCAAACTCTTTAACCTTTTCTAATGCTACATCAGACATTAAGCCTTGCGTACCACAATAGATTAATGCGACCTGATGTGCTACTTTAGCAGGTGAATATTGAGGTTGTTTTAATAGCTCAACATTTTTCCGTCCCTTATCTAAAATCGCCTTTGTAGCAGGATCAAGATCAGAACCAAATTTTGAGAAAGCTTCAAGTTCGCGATATTGAGCTTGATCAAGTTTTAGTGTACCAGATACTTTCTTCATCGCTTTAGTTTGGGCACTACCACCTACACGAGAAACGGAAATACCTACATTAATGGCTGGTCGCACTCCAGCATTAAATAAGTTACCTTCAAGGAAAATTTGACCATCAGTAATGGAAATTACATTGGTTGGGATATAGGCAGATACATCACCAGCTTGTGTTTCAATAATTGGAAGTGCAGTTAATGAACCGCCGCCTTTTACTTTTCCTTTAATCGAATCAGGTAGATCATTCATTTTTGATGCAATCTCATCTGACTCAATTATTTTTGCAGAGCGTTCTAATAAACGTGAATGCAAATAAAATACATCCCCAGGATAAGCTTCGCGACCAGGAGGACGACGAAGTAGTAACGAAACCTCACGATATGAAACCGCTTGCTTCGATAAATCATCATAAATAATTAAGGCAGAACGGCCTGTGTCTCTAAAATACTCTCCAATTGCTGTACCTGTAAAGGGAGCATAAAATTGCATTGCAGCAGGATCGGCTGCGGTTGCAGAAACTACTGTAGTGTAAGGCATTGCGCCATACTTTTCTAATGTATTTACAATTCCGGCTACAGTTGATCCTTTTTGCCCCACAGCAACATAAATACAGTATACTGGATTGCCTTGATCGTAGAATTCTTTTTGATTAATGATGGTATCAATGGCAATGGCTGTTTTACCAGTTTGGCGGTCGCCAATAATCAACTCACGCTGACCACGCCCAATTGGAATCATTGAATCAATAGCCTTTAGGCCTGTTTGTAGAGGTTCTTTTACCGGTTGGCGATATAAAACACCAGGCGCTTTACGTTCAAGAGGAAATTCATAAACTTCACCTTCAATGGCGCCTCGTCCATCGATAGGATTGCCATTAGTGTCAACAACACGTCCGAGCATTCCATCGCCAACTTTTACTGAGGCAATTCTATTAGTTCGTTTTACGATATCTCCTTCTTTAATCCCTGTTGAAGTTCCTAAAAGAACAACCCCAACATTATCTTGCTCAAGGTTTAAAACAATACCATTGCAACTTTCAAACTCAACAAGTTCGTTAGCACGTACATTTTGCAAGCCGTAAACACGGGCAATTCCATCACCTACCTGCAGCACAGTACCAACCTCTTCAAGATCAGTATTAGAAGTAAAACCTTCTATCTGTTTTTTTAATAATTCCGATATCTCGGCTGGCTTTATTTTTTCCATTGGTATTAATCTTTAACCAGTAGTAACTAACTTAATAGTTGTTTTTTAATTTGTTTTAGCTTTGATGAAATTGTAGTGTCAATTAGTTTTCCATCAAGCATAAGCATAAATCCTCCAATTAAATGTTCTCTTACAACAACTTCTAATTCAACAATAGATTTAAGCTCTTTTGCTAAAAAGGACTGAATATTAGCAATGTATTCTTTATCGAGCAGAATGGCTGTATAAAGCGTAACTGTTTTTATCTGTTGTTCCTTTTTATACATTGCAATGAAATCCAGAGTAATGTATTGAAGCATTCCTTCTCGATTGTTATCAACTAGCATAGTTAAAAACTTCATGGTAACTTCATTCACATGCTCCCCGAAAACATCTTGAAATAATTTCTTTTTCTTATTTTTCGGTATTACAGCACTATTGAGAAATTCGCTTAGTTTGTTGCTATTGCCATATTGCTCTTTTATCAATTGCATATCTTCATTCACCTTTTCAGAGATGTTTTTATCTATGCTTAATGAATATAAGGCTTTTGCGTAACGAACAGATATTAAACTATAATCCATGAAATTTTATTCGCTTAATTAGTTGAAATTCGCTTTGTCCAAGTGCTTGTTGATTAATTCCTTTTGTTTTTCATCTGTATCAATTTCTTTATCGATAAGAATACTGGCAATTTGAATTGACATGTCAGCTACTTGGTTCTTTAATTGATTAATGGCCGTTAGCTTATCGGTTTCGATTTGTTTACGGGCAACATTTAACAATTTTTGCGTTTCCTCCTGAGCACTTTCTTTTGCCTCAGCAAGAATGCTATCTTTTAAAGCACGAGTATCTTTTAAGAGCTCATCTCTTTCCTTTTTAGCCTCATCCATCATTTTTTGACGGGTTGCTACCATTTCTTCAACATCAGCCTTAGCTTTTTCTGCGGCTTGTAGAGAATATTCAATGGTATCTTCTCGCACTTTTAGGGCTTGTAGGATTGGTCCCCAAGCATACTTTTTTAGTGCTAAGAATAATCCAACAAACGAAATGGTAGTCCAAATAACTAAACCAGGATTTGGAGTTAATAAAAAGTCCATAGTCTTAAATTTAACCCATACAAATGGGGATAATTATCCTTTTAATAAAGCAACAACAACGGCAAATAAGGCAACGCCTTCAATAAGAGCCGCAGCTACAATCATAGCAGTTTGAATTTTAGAACTAATCTCTGGTTGGCGAGCCATTGCTTCCATAGCACCATTGGCTAATTTTCCAATACCTAAAGCCGCACCAATAACGATTAAACCTAAACCTAAAGATGTAATAACTACTGAATCCATAATCTCAATTTTTATTTTATATTTATTTTAATTCTTAATGTTCTTCATCTGCAACAGCCATGCCTATAAACATGGCTGAGAGTAATGTAAATATATAAGCTTGTAATAAAGCCACTAAAAGCTCTAGCATAAACATTACCATTGATAATAATACAGATACAGGTGATATTATTACTGTATTTAGAATAAATATTAAACATACTAAACTTAGTATAATAATATGTCCTGCGGTAATGTTTGCTAATAAACGAATAGTTAATGCAAATGGCTTTGTAAATAATCCTATTATTTCTACGGGCACTAATAATACTTTAACAAAAGCTGGAACTCCTGGGGCTGTTAATGTATGTTTCCAATAGCTTTTTGAGCCATTAATATTTGTGACTATGAAAGTCATAATTGCCAACACCATTGTAACTGAAATATTCCCAGTAAAGTTGCTACCTCCTGGAAAGAAGGGTACTAAACCAATTAAGTTATTAATCCATATAAAGAAAAACACTGTTAGTAAGTACGGTACAAACTTATGCGCCTTATGGCTTCCTATTTGCTCTTCTGCAATGTCATTTTTTACAAAAATAATAATTGGCTCAAAAAAAGATTGTATCCCTTTGGGTCTACTTGGTTTATCAGAATACATTTTAGCAATTGTTATGAAAATTGCTAAAATAATTATTAATGATAACCACATCGACCATACATTTTTTGTTAATGAAAAGTCAAAAGGTTTTTCATTGATGATATGGCCGTGACTATCTTTTGTTACAACTCCTTCTTTATTGGTTTGGTAAATAGTTCCGTGGTCGTATATGAAATACTGTCCTTTGCTTTGCGCGATATGAGTTTTTTTATCAAACTTTGAAAATAAGAATGTATGTATTTTCCCTTCGCTATAAAGCAATATAGGAAGAGGAATTTCGATGTGTTTTTCGTTTTCTCCCTCACCCCAAGATACAACATGCCAAGAGTGTGCATCTGAAATATGATGCATAATGAGATCTGTAGGGTCAAACTCTTCGTCTTTTGAGCTTTTTTCAGAAGCAAAAAGAGGTATAGAAACCAATATTACGAGGAGTAAACTAAAAACTTTTTTCATTAGTAATGACTGTTGTTGTATTTTTAAAGATCCTTACCTGTTATCGACAGTAAAGCCAACGCCAAGGTAGAATAAATAATTAACCATAAATACGAGAGAAAGTTGAATCTTATATGGATTATTACTTAAAATAATTGGTAAAAGATAAATTAAGGCCATTGTGAATCTTACCGAAGTAAGTATTATTGAAATGATTAACGTTTTATCTTTTGCCTTTTTAATTGCAAGACCAAAAATGTATAAAATACCTCCAAAAACTAGAGCCATATATAAATTTATATATAGTATTTCTATTTTTAGATTTGGTAATAATAATTGCGATAATAGATAATTTCCTAATACTATTAAACCAAGTAATATAATCCTTATGGTTGATAACTTCATTGAGGTTAATTTGAATTAACCTTTTTCTTTTATTTCAGTTTTAGGTTGATTTACATCTCCCATTTTACACGATCCTGTAAATGTTGCTCCTGGCTCTATTGACAATTTAGACGTAAAAATGTCACCTAGTAGCTTAGACGCATTTTTAAGAGATAGTAATTCAGACACTTTAATCACACCTTGAATAAGCCCGGATAATTCAGCATTTACACACTGTACCTCACCAATAATTTTTCCTTTGGAACCAATAACTACCTTTCCTTTAGATATGATATTCCCTTCAACTTCTCCATCAATCCTAATATCACCGTTGGTTTCAACATTTCCAATAATTTTGGTCCCAGAACCAATCATATTGGGTAGTTTATTATCGGTTTCATTTGATTTTGCCATACTATTACTTACTTTTTTCTTTTTAAACCACATGCTATAATAATTGCCCACCAAAGAAAATAAAAATTTAAATTTCCAGGGTATTTAAAGTGCTATTTTTAGTTAAATATTGAACTAATTATTTTTGTCTGCTATTAAATCTACTAATTTCTTAATTTGTTTTTCTTTTTTAACCTGTCTAAGGTCTTGTGCAGTTTTGGTATAATATCTATGAGCTTTTAAGAATTCTAGTTGGTATACATGCCATTCGCTGAGCGACATTTTAGTGTGGCAAACACAGATCTCCTTCCATAAACGATCAGAAATTGGAATAAAATCAGCTCTGCCTAAATAATCTAGGTCCGCATCTTTTAGTACCTTTTCACTTATACTTAGAGGTATTGTATTTTGTTTTGTAGCCATTATCAGATTACATATTTCTTTTATCTCGTCAGCTGTGTATCTGTATTTAGAGAGAGTTTCTTGAGCGATTTTAACACTTTCTTCCTCGTGATTATCTATCACATTAATAAAACCAACATCATGAAAAAGTGCAGCTAGTTTAACTATAAGTAACTCACCCATTGAAAGACCTTCTGATCTTCCTATAATTTCAACTTGTGTGCATACGTCAATTGTGTGAAATACGCTATGGTAATGTAGATTTTTTGATAATTTATTTTCTAATAAATCTAAAATATACTCTTCGATATCAATATATTGTACCCATTTTATTTTAGTGTTAAACTTACTGTTAGGGATAATTCCTAAGCCATCAACTGAGAGTTCCTTTTTAATTTGATTAACGAAATACATATCGGTTTCACCTTTATATTTAATAGGCATTTTCCCTCTATATTTGCAATCGAAGAAATCTTTTACTAATTCATATGTTACTCCAGAAATATTAATCTTCCCAGCTATCCCCGAAGATTCCATCCGGCTAGCAATATTGACACTGTCTCCCCAAATGTCGAATGATAGTTTTTTTCTGCCTATTGTGCCAGAAATAACGGGCCCCGTATGTACGCCAATTCGTACCTCCCAGAAATCCCCAGCTTCTTTTTTGTTATCAATATTTGCTTGCTTCATGAATTTTTGCATTTCTAAAGCTGCTAGGATAACCTCTATCGGATTAGTGCTGTTTTTAATTGGTATTCCTCCTGCACACATGTAGGCATCACCAATTGTCTTAATTTTTTCTATGCGGTACTTTTCAACAACTTCATCAAAACGTATGAAAAACCTATCTAGTTCATCAATAAGTGTTTCTGGGTTTAAATGCTCTACTATTTTTGTAAATCCTTGTATGTCGGCAAACAAAACGGTTACCTTATTATATTTTCTTTTTGGAGATTGTTGTTTCGGAAGAATATTGTCAACTCTAGATTGTTCGGTTTTAAAGAAGTTTATACCTAGGGCTTTTTTAAAGATCTCGATCTGGTTATTTATATGTTTTCTAAGAGATCCTCTAGCTATAATAATAAGACCTATTAGTATAGCTGTGGTTAATAAGAACCAAAGCCAATAGTTACTTTTAACCTTAATGCTAATCTTTTCGGATAGTTTATTAGTTTGTACATAGAATGTATATTCTGAAGGGTCTAAATTGCTGTATGAAACTGAATTTTGATAAGTAGAATCGGATCTGTTAGATTGCATCCCTTTTAGGTAGAATACCTTAAGTATAGGTTGCGAATTTTTAGATCCAAGATCAAAGGTTAATAAATCATTTTTATTAATATAAATAATTGAATCTTCATCTAACAATATTGTATCTAGATTAACCGTTATGTTATCGATCAGAATTTCTTTATTCTGCGATAGAAGAGATAGTTCTGATATTAGTAGAGAAATGAACAACCACAAATAGAAATTTATATGTAGATATTTAATTTTCAAGATTATTAGATTTTATGAATATGTAGTTGTATTTATATCAAAAGTAGTATATTTATTCGCAAAATAAACCAAGTTTATTTAATAAGAACACATATGGAGAATTCTGAAAAAATCATTGTTGTACCATTCGACTTTACGCCTGTAGCATTCAATGCAATAGAGCATGCTAAAATTTTATCATTGAAGCAAAATGCTACTATAGCCTTGCTGCATATAGTAAAAAAGGATGATGACATCGATAAAGTAACTGTTACATTAAATGATGAAATACTAAAACTTAAATCCATCAATCCTAAAACTACATTTAAAGGAATAGTAAGAGAGGGTACTATTTTTAAAACAATTAATAGTGTTGCCGATGAGATAGGCGCCATTATGCTTGTTATGGGAACGCATGGAATTAAGGGGATGCAAAAGTTAACTGGAAGTTGGGCGCTGAAAGTTATTGTTGGTTCTAAAATCCCTTTTTTAGTGGTTCAGGATCCTCCTGCTCCAAATGAGGTTCGTAAAATAGTTTTTCCTGTTAATTTCAAAACTCAAAACAAAGAGAAGCTAATTTGGGTGGATTTTTTAAGTAAATTTTATCATACAAAAATTTATCTATTCGGAATCTCAAATAAAGGAGGTGAGGTTGACTCTAGAACGAAAGCTAATCTAGCATTTTGTAAGAATTTTCTTTCAGAGAGGAATATAAATTACGAATTGTCTATTTCAACAGGAAAAGAATCTTTAGCCCAAGAGACAATTGCATTTGCAAAACAAATAGAGGCTAATGTAATTATGACAATGACAACTAGGGATATAGCCTTTCATGATTATGTGCTTGGAACAGCAGAGCAGCAAATTATCGCTAATGAGCATAAAATACCTGCAATGGTCGTAAATCCGCGAACTGATTTAATGAAATATGGTTACGGTGGTTTCTAATTAAATTTGCATAATAAAAAAACAACGTCTACCTGCCGTTGTTTTTTGTTTTGTAACAATATTAAATAAAATATGAATCTTGTATTTGCAACTCATAACCCGAATAAATTATCAGAGGTAAAAGAATTACTACAGAACTCGATCTCGTTAAAAGGATTGGACGAGATAGGTTGTTTTAGCGAAATTCCAGAAACAGGCAATACTATCGAAGTTAATGCTACTCAGAAGTCGTCGTTTGTTGCTAATAAGTATCAAATAAACTGTTTTGCTGACGATACTGGTCTCGAAGTGGAATATTTGAATGGAGAACCAGGGGTTTACAGTGCCAGGTATGCTGGTGAGGCTAAAGATCCTAACGCAAATATAGAATTGCTTTTGAGTAACCTAAAAGGAGTTGAGAATAGAAAGGCCAGATTTAAGACGGTAATTTCATTAATCATAAATAACGAAGAGTTTTTATTTAAAGGAATTGTGAATGGTGTAATCTCAGAATCGCCTATTGGAAGTAAGGGGTTCGGGTATGATCCAATCTTTATTCCTGATGGTTATACAAAGACATTTGCTGAAATGGATTTCGAGGTGAAAAATACAATAAGTCATAGAGCATTGGCGGTTAATAAATTGATAGGCTTTTTAAATCAGTTATAAATAATGAATAAGGTATTATTAATTATACTATCACTTTCGTATTCTGCTATTTTTTCTCAAGTTCCTATTGGGGCTTGGCAAGAGCATATAGCTGTGAATGATGTGTTTCAGGTACAGAAATCAGAGAATAAAATATTTTCTTTTGCACGTAATGGATATTTTGTTGTTGATTCAGAAGAAGAAACAATGACGAAATACACAAAGCTTAACAGGTTAAGTGATGTGGATATATCAGCAGCAATAATTCTTCCTGATCAGAAGAGTGTTATGATTGGTTATGCAAATGGGAATATAGATATAATTGAGGGTGATAATTGTATTAATATTCCCGACCTTAAGTTAAAGCAATTATCAGTATCGAAAGTTATTAATAATATTACTATAGTAAATAAGCAAGCTTTCTGTTCTACAGATTTTGGAATATTGGTGGTTGATTATAAAAATCACGAGATCGAGGATACCTATTATATTGGGGATAATGCAGCGGAGATAAAGATAAATCAGATTTGTACACAAAATGATTCAATCTATGCAGCGACTGATATTGGCTTATTAGGAGCTCCTATAGCAAGTAATGCGCTTGCATTTTATGAAACTTGGAAGAATGTTTATCCAGCCAATGAGTTTCTCGATATTATTCCTCATGGTTCAGGAATTTTAGCTGTCAGAAAATCAAATAATAAATTGTATGAAGAGAATAATATAGGAAACAATTGGAGCTCGCGTGCTATTGAATCTTCTTTTGTAAAATATCAGCAGACAGAGGAAGTGATATATTCAATATATGAGGATAGTATACAGGTCTCAAATAAAAATCTTGAACTTCAAGGTAAAATTACATTTTATGACCTTGAAGATAAAAACTTTACACCCAACTTTACTTCCGTAATAGAAGATGGTAATAAGACTTGGCTTGGAGATGAAGTCTTAGGTTTGGTCGAAAAGCAAGCATTTAACGATATTCAATATTTGCCTAACGGACCTTCAACAAATAGGACATTTAAAATTGCTGCTTCAGAGGGTGTTGTATATGCTGTACCAGGTATCCCACATGAAAATTCATATACTCCTACCGCTTATCCGGCAGAATTATCAATTCTTAAGCAAGGGAGCTGGGAAGCGATTAATAAATATACGGACTCAAAATTAATTGGGTTAAGAAATTTTTGTGATATTGCTATTGATCCAAACAATCATAACAAAGTTTATATTGCTAGTAGATATGGAATAGTTGAATTTGAAAATAGCAAAGTATCTAACCATTTTACACACATTAACAGTACCATTGAACCAGTAGACTCTTGGGACTTAATAAATGGCTTAGCTATAGATGATGATGGTAATCTCTATGCAAATAATCAGTCCATTAGTTTTCCAATTCAAGTTAAATTCGGGAATGAGAAACGAGATTGGCGTAAAAACGAATATTATTATTTTGCAAGTAATGAACAAGCCGCAAAATACCGAAATATGATTATATCTTCACAAGGCTTTTTATGGAGTACATGTAAATATATAAATGAAGGACTTTATGTGTTTGATTTTAATAACACATTAGAAGATGCTTCAGATGATACTGTAAAAGGTCCCATTCAAGGATCTGAAGATAATCGTTGTGAATATTTAAAATTCTGGGATGAAAATGGAGCAGTTATTGATGTAACTCCAAATGCACTCTGTGAAGATAAGGATGGTTACATATGGATAGGTACGAATTCAGGTATTCTTGTATATTATCGGCCAGAAAGAATATTTGAAGAAGAAAAGCCTGTTGCATCTCGAATCAAAATTTCAAGAGAGGATAGTAGTGATTTAGCAGATTACTTATTGGATAATGTTGTGATTACTGCGATTCAAACTGATGGTGCAAATAGAAAGTGGATCGGGACAGAAACTGATGGTGTCTACTGTGTTTCACCAGATGGCATTAAAACGATTCATCACTTTAATAAAGATAATTCTCCTTTACTTTCAAATTTTATAACTACAATTGCGATTGACCCAAGTAATGGGATGGTATATTTTGGGACAGATAATGGGATAGTTTCTTATATGAATGAAGCAGTAAATGGTAAAGAGTCGTATAATGAAGTCTATGCATTTCCAAATCCTGTTCAGCCTGGGTATGAGGGTGTGATTACTATTGCAAATTTAGTTGACGACTCAACTGTGCGTATTACAGATGTCAGCGGTAAATTAGTTTATCAAGGTATCTCACTTGGAGGGCGTTTGGTTTGGAATGGGCGTAATATTTACAATGATAAAGTAAAGTCAGGAGTGTATATTGTATACGCTACAAATAAAGATGGATCTGAAACTGTATCCACAAAAATAATGATTATAAATTAATTTTAGATTTAGAGAATAATGCTTAAAAAGGTAACGCTAATTATACTATCTGTTGTACTATTTCTAAGCCTCGTTTTTTGTTACATTTATTTCTCAAGTTTAAAAAATTATAGTAATAATAATATAATAAAGGCTGTTCCAGATAATGCGTTTTGTATTATGCGTATTAATAACTTAAAGGGGACCTATAAAACAATTCTAAATAAAACTAATTACAAAAAAGAACTTGAAAGTTTTAATTGGTTTAATGATTTTGTCAAACATTCAGATGTACTCATTGATAGTGTAGTAGAGACCCCTCTTAATCAAATTTTATCAAATAATTTAAGTGTTTCTTTACACACGAGTGGCGATAAGTCAATTGATGCTTTATACTTATATCGCTTAAAAAATAAAGCTGAAGAAAGTAGTATCAAAGATTACCTTAGAGGATCTTTACCCAATGGACTTCATGTTGACAAGAGAAGGTATAATGCTAATGATATATATGAGATAGTATTACCACAATCAGATAATTACTATGTTTCTTTCACCTCGGGTATTTTAATAGTAAGTAAGTCAAGTCTTTTAGTAGAAAAATCGATACGACAGGTTCAATCTGCAATCTCCTTGTTAGATGATACTTCTTTTAATTTGGTATTAAAAACAATGGGGCAATCGGATGATGCAAATCTGTTTGTTAACTTTAATAGAATACCAGATGCTCTATTACCATTGTTTGATAGATCTTATTATCCTGAACTTAAAGGGTTGAAGTTTTTTGGATCTTGGGCTGAGTTTGATGTAAATATTAAGGATGATAAGTTGTTATTGAATGGTTTTATTAGTTCTAACGAGAATCAGAATAAATTAAATCAGATATTTAAAGATTGTAGTCCACAATATTCTAAGATTTCAAAAGTAATTCCGGCTAATTCCGGTCTTATCCTTGCTTATACTTATAACAAATCAGTAAAGCTTAAGAATAATCTTAATACGTACCTTAAAAATAATAATCTTCAATCGGATTATAAAAAAGGGTTTTCAAATGGCAATTCTGAAGGTTTAATTTTTGAATTAATGGATAGCGAATTTGCATTAGTTGATGCGAATATAAATAGTTTAAGCCCTAAAGAAGGCAGTTTTTTAGTGTTGAAAACCAAAAGTGAGAACAGAGCAAAAAGTAGTCTATCTAAGCTATTTAACAAGCCATTAAAGGAGACAAGTTTTTACCAGTTAGATAAACAAACAAAGATCGCTATTTATAAAAACGATCGCGAAAACGATTTTACGAATATCTTCAAACATTTACTCCCTTATACTCCAAGCAAATATTTCTCATTTTATAATAATCATATATTCTTCGCAAATACTAAAGAATCGCTTAAGCAGATTCTATATGCTAATATTCTAGGTAAAACTATCCATTATAATAGTTATAATAAAATCTTCTCAGAAAATTTTGCTTCAAAGCAGAATGTTTATTTTTATTGTAATCTAGCGAATGTAGCCAAACATTTTAACCCTAAACCAAAGTGTACTTTATTAAATCCTAACGCAGAGCAGAAAGAAGCTCTTAATAACTTTTATGGCTTAGGAATTCAATTGGCAACTAACAATAATATGCTGTATTCTAATATTTGCATACAACATAACCCTTCGCGTAGCCAAGAGCCGCAAACAATATGGCAAAGTAAACTTGATAGCTCTGTGCACTTTAAGCCAAGTATTGTACTAAATCATTATACAAAGGAAAAGGAAATATTAATTCAGGATTTGAGTAATAAAGTTTATCTTATAACTCCAGATGGTAGAATTTTGTGGGAGAAAAAACTCAACAAACCAATACTCAGTGATATTTATCAAATTGATTTCTATAAGAATAATAAACTTCAATATTTATTTAATACAGAGGATCGTATTTATTTGTTAGATAGAAATGGCAATAATGTTGAGCGTTACCCCATCAATCTATCAAATAAAGCTACCAATGGCTTAGCCTTGTTTGACTATGATAAAAACAAAATTTATCGGATTTTTATTGCGACAGCAGATCATAAAACTCAAGTGTATGATAAAAAAGGGAGTATAATTACAGGTTGGAAAGCCTCCAAATCAGAGCATATTGTCAGTCAAGAAATACAGCACATTCGAAATAATGGAAACGATTATATTATTTATGCCGATGAGAATAGGAATTATATTTTGAATCGTAGAGGAGAAACTAGGCTCACCATCAAGGACGATTTCTCACGTAATAAATTAAGTTCAGTTTTCTGTGTAAACAATAAACTAGTTACCACAGATACTTATGCAAATATCCGATTCATTGATTTGAAAGATGGTAATGTTACAACTAAAAACCTTCTTAATACAGAGCTTTCGCATTACTTTACTATGGTTAGTAAAGGTAGTGAAACATCGTATATTTTAGTCACACAGAATAAAGTGATGATTTATAATAATAAGTTTAAAGAAATGGCATCAATTGATATTAAGGGGACTTTAGCGTTGCATGCAGATATTTATCAATTCTCGTCTACCGATTATAAAATTGGTGTTTATGATGAAGAAAACAAAAAGATTTTCCTTATTAATAAGGATGGGTCGTTTTATAAAAACTTCCCTTTAAAAGGTTCTTCTCGTTTTAGTATTGGGTTTCTCACTAAAAAGAAATCTAACTTTAATTTAATTGTTGGAGGGGAAAATAATTATTTGTATAACTATACAGTTCAATAGATTCAATTATGGATAAACTTAAAATAGGGGTATTAGGGGCATCAAACCATTTAATTAAACGAATTATACTACCTCTAAAAAACACGAATAATTGTGAGTTATACGCTATAGCCTCAAGATCTGAAGAAAAGGCAAAAAAGGTTTCTAGTAAATTTGGGATTCCTGTCAGCTATGGTAACTATGAGGATTTACTTAGCGACGAATATGTTGATGTCATTTATATACCACTTCCCAATCATCTGCATTGTGAATGGATTAAAAAATGTGCTGATGCAAATAAGCCGATATTGTGTGAAAAGCCCATTTCTCTTAATAGAGAAGAAGCATTAGATGTATTTACTTACACAAAGCAAAAAAATGTTTTGTTGATGGAGGCTTTTATGTATAAATTTCATCCATTATGGTTACATGTTAAAAACATTGTTGATACCAACCAAATTGGAGCCATTCAGTATATTAATGTCGCATTTTCGTATAACAATCCGAGTATAGCTAATATTAGAAATATTAAAGAATTCGGTGGAGGAGGGATGTATGATATTGGCTGTTATGCCGTTTCTGTACCTCGTTTTTTATTAGGGAGTGAACCCAAAAGGGTAGTTTCTTTATTGAATAGAAACGAGGAAACAAAAACAGATACATTATCATCGGCCCTAATGGATTTTGAAGGTACTAATGTAACTTTTAATGTATCAACATTATCTGAAGCAAACCAGAATGTTGAAATTGTAGGCGCAGCAGGGCGAATATCTATACCTATTCCGTTTAATACTTATGTTGATACGGAGAGTGAAGTGTGGGTGCACACTGCTCAAGGCAGTAGAAAGCTTACATTTGAAGTAAGCGATCAATATGGCTTGATGTTTGAAGCATTTGCTGAGGCAATTATTAAGAATCAAGATCTTCCCATATCTGCTCAAGATTCAATTAATAATGCAGCAGTTATTGATGCGATATTTAAATCATCGGAAATAAATAGTTGGGTTACATTATAAACAAACTAATTGTAATACGAGCTCAACTATAACAGTTGGGCTTTTTTTATTTGTAAATCTGAGAAAACCACAAATTCTTAATACTTTCGTCAATTCAATAAAATTTCATTTTTCATAAATGTATAAGATATTTGCTGATATAATTTTACCAGTTCCGCTTCCACGGCTATTTACTTATGCTGTACCTTGGGATATAGCAGAGAATCTAGAGGTAGGAATGCGAGTAATTGTACCCTTTGGAAAAAAGAAATTCTATTCGGGGGTAGTATATCAATTACATGATAATGAGCCGCAAGATTATGAGGTTAAGGAAATTGGTACAGTACTCGACGAAACACCTGTAGTTACAATAACCCAACTTAATTTTTGGCAATGGATTGCCGATTATTATATGTGTACCCTAGGTGAGGTTTATAAAGCTGCATTACCTGCGGGTTTAAAGTTAGAGAGTGAAACAAAGATTCATTATAACGCAGATTGGGAGAAAGAAGAGGCTTTAACTCAAAAAGAATCCCAGATTTTAGATATTCTTCAAGAGAAGAAGGTAGCCTCTATACAAGAGCTTAATAATCTTTCGGAAATTAAAAATGCACTACCTACTGTAAAGCGATTACTCGATAAGGAAGCTTTATTTGTGAGTGAGAAACTGAAAGATGGTTTTAAGCCTCGTACACAAAAGATTATTGGAATTTCAGCAAAGTATCAAAAGGAACAAATGTTGCAGAATGCTTTTACGCAATTGGGTAGAGCAAAAAAGCAGCTTGAGGTACTAATGACTTTGCTTACCTTAATAGGAGGAGCGCATCCTGAGAATTTTGCAAAAACAATTACGCGTGATTTGCTGAAAAAGAAATGTGATACTACGGGGGCAGCAATTAGGCAGATAGTGCAAAAAGGAATCCTTGAAGAGACGGACGAGATTATCTCTCGCCTAAATCAAAGCGATACGCAAATTAAAGAATTACATCCGCTTACAAGCGAACAGGAAAAAGCTTATGTGGAGATTAAAGCTCAATATCGCGAAAAAGATGCGGTTTTGTTGCATGGTGTTACATCAAGTGGAAAAACTGAGATATACATACATTTAATTGAGGAACAAATAAAACTAGGTAATCAAGTACTTTATCTGTTACCAGAGATTGCCTTAACCACTCAAATAACGCAGCGACTTAAGGCCGTGTTCGGAAATAAGTTGGGTGTTTATCACTCTAAATATAGCGATGCAGAACGAGTTGAAGTTTGGGATGATATACTGAAGAAGAATAATTATCAGGTTATCATTGGAGTTCGCTCTTCAATTTTTCTTCCTTTTGATAAGTTGGGATTAATTATCATTGACGAGGAGCATGAGAATACCTATAAGCAATTTGACCCAGCACCACGATATCATGCCCGCGATACCGCAATTGTTTTAGCAGCCATGCATAAGGCAAAAGTATTGTTAGGAACTGCAACACCATCCATTGAGACCTATTATAATACGCAGATAGGCAAATTCGGATTGGTAGAATTGTTTAATCGCTACGAAGGTATTCAGATGCCCGAGATAATTACTTCTAATGTAAGAGAAGAGCGACGAAAAAAACGCATGGTAACCAATTTTTCTCCAATTTTAATTGATGAAGTAAGAGGTGCCTTAGCTAAAAATGAACAGGTTATTTTATTTCAAAACCGACGAGGTTTTTCACCTTATATAGAATGTAATCAGTGCGCGTGGGTGCCCAAATGCGATTATTGTGATGTCAGTATGACCTATCATAAGCATAATAATCAGTTGATATGCCACTATTGTGGGCATAGTTATTTTTTGCCACGCACTTGTAAGGCTTGTGAATCTCATGAGCTTGAAACTAAAGGTTTTGGGACTGAAAAAATAGAGGAGGATGTAAAGTTAATGTTGCCAGAGGCTTCGGTGTTGCGTATGGATTTAGATACAGCCAGAACTCGAAAGGCACATGAGAAAATAATCAATAGCTTTCAGAGTGGCGAGGTTGATATATTAATAGGTACTCAAATGATATCGAAAGGATTAGATTTCGATAATGTTAGTATAGTAGGTATATTGAATGCAGACAGTATGCTTAACTATCCCGACTTTAGGGCTTTTGAGCGTTCATTTCAGTTAATGTCGCAAGTAAGCGGACGTGCAGGGCGTAAGAATAAACAGGGAAAAGTGATATTACAAACTACAAATCCTGATAATCCTGTTATCTTGGATGTGATCAATAATAATTTCAAGAATCATTATAATGAGCAATTGGCAGAGCGTGAGTTGTTTAAATATCCTCCTTTTTATCGACTCGTCTATTTCACTGTACGACATAAAAACAATAGGCTAGCTGAGCAAGTCGCAGATTATTTTACTAATTATTTACGATCGATATTTGATTCAAGAGTTATTGGTCCGCAAGAACCTCCAATCAGCAAAATTCAAAATTGGCATTTACGTAAGGTGATGGTAAAAATTGAGAAAGGTGCATCTCTTAAAAAAGTTAAGGAATTAATTAATCAAGCAATAATTGCGTCGCTTTCTCATCCGGCATTTAAAGCCGCTCAAATTCAAATCGACGTGGATCCAATGTAGTGGTTCAAAAATGAATATTGCTTTTAGCTGCTAATATTTGTTTTATATTTGCTGCGTCTTTATAAATAGTACAATAAAGTTAAACGGTCAAACTCAATATAAATGTCAAAAGAGTTCTTCAACGATTTATTCGAATCCTTTAATAATAAAAATATTCTCATTGTTGGGGATGTAATGATAGATTCCTATTTATGGGGAGATGTTAATCGTATTTCGCCAGAAGCACCAGTGCCTATATTATCGGGTATTGGTCGTGAAGATCGCTTAGGAGGAGCCGCTAATGTGGCCCTTAATATTCAAGCCTTAGGGGCCAATCCAATTTTGTGCTCAGTTATAGGTGATGATTTACGAAGTCATGATTTCTTTAGTTTACTTGATAATCAAAAGTTGAGCAGTGAAGGGATCGTAAGGTGCGAAAACAGGATGACGACTGTTAAAACTCGAGTAATTAGTCAACAGCAACATTTGTTGCGCGTAGATGAGGAAATAACAAGTCCAATCCCAGAAGTAACTGAAGCCAAAATTCTTGGGCAATTTCACACAGTCATCGAAAATAATGCTATTGACGCAATTATATTTGAAGATTACGATAAAGGCGTAATTACGCCCCGAGTAATAAAGCGCATTGTTTCAATTGCTAATGAACTTGGTATACCAACATTAGTTGATCCCAAAAAACGTAATTATATCGACTATCAGAATGTTACATTCTTTAAGCCTAATTTTAAGGAGTTTACAGAAGGGTGTAAGTTAGATCTTAAAAAAGGACCTAGTGACGAGTTGGTGCAGGCTGCCTGTAAGTTTCAGGAAGATCAGAATATCGACATTTTAATGGTAACCTTATCGGAATATGGTGTGTTTATCTCCAAGAAAGGGGGAGCTAATTATATTGTTCCTGCAGAAATACGAAATATTGCTGATGTTTCGGGAGCAGGAGATACTGTAATTAGTGTTGCCACTTTGTGTCTGTTACAAAAGTTGGATCTGAATAAGATTGCTCGCGTCTCTAATATGGCAGGGGGCTTAGTTTGTGAAGAATCAGGAGTTGTTCCGATAAATAAAAAGCTTCTTTTAGAGGAGTGCTTGGTTAAAATTACTGACTAATTAAGGCTTTTTAAAAGAGTTGGGTTATAAATAATCAGTGTAACTTTTATACTGTTTTTCGTATACGTTATTTTAATTAAAAGTTTAACTTTGACAAGCTTTAAAAATCAGACAACTTGATTTGGCTTAACTAAGTAATTTTAAAATACTTAATTGATTTAATTACTGAATATGGGAAAGATCATTGCACTTGCAAATCAAAAAGGGGGAGTCGGGAAAACTACAACTGCTATTAATTTAGCGGCAAGTTTAGCGGTTCTTGAGTATAAAATTCTTTTAGTAGATGCCGATCCTCAGGCAAATGCCACATCTGGTTTGGGCTTCGACTTAAGAGAAATTGATGCAAGTATTTACGAATGTATCGTAGATGACATTGAACCAAAAACGGCTATATTAAAATCAAATATTGAAGGTTTAGATTTGCTACCTTCTCATATCGATCTTGTTGGTGCTGAAATTGAGATGCTCAATAAGCCCGAAAGAGAGAATGTATTAAAAAATGTGTTAGCACAAGTACAAGCCGATTACGATTTTGTTCTTATTGATTGTTCTCCATCCCTAGGGTTGATTACAGTTAATGCGCTAACAGCAGCTGATTCTGTTGCTATACCAGTACAGTGTGAGTACTTTGCACTTGAGGGGTTAGGAAAGCTTTTAAATACAATAAAAATCATTCAAAGTCGTTTAAATACCGATTTAGAAATAGAAGGATTTTTATTAACAATGTACGATTCTCGCTTACGATTATCGAATCAGGTTGTTGAAGAAGTACAGCGTCACTTCCAAGATATGGTTTTTGAAACGCTAATTGCTCGAAACATCAAGCTGAGCGAAGCTCCAAGTTATGGAAAAGCAGTTGTTGAATACGATGCAACTTCTAGAGGTGCTCAAAATTATTTGAATTTGGCACGTGAGTTATTGCAGAAAAATAATATGACTAAAATCGATAATAAAGATAAGGTCTTAAAATAATAGAATACAATATACAGAATGGCTAAAAAGAATGCTTTAGGAAGAGGATTAGGTGCACTTATTGAAGGAACAGATGATGTTGTAAAAAATAAGCCCCTCTCAGGAATGAATGAGATTGATGTGAGTAAAATTGTAGCCAATCCTTGGCAACCTCGCTCTCATTTCGACGAAGAAAAGCTTCAGGAATTAGCCGCTTCTATAAAAGAAATTGGAATTGTTCAGCCTTTAACCGTTCGTAAATCAGGTAATACTTATCAGTTAATTGCCGGAGAACGTAGGTTTAGAGCTTCTAAAATGGTAGGCCTTGATAAAGTACCTACTTATGTTCGAACTGCTGATGATGATACAATGCTTGAAATGGCATTGGTTGAGAATATTCAGCGTGAGGATTTAGATCCGATTGAAGTTGCCATCAGTTACCAGCGTTTGATAGATGAGTGTAATCTTACACAAGAAAGTATGTCGGAACGTGTTGGTAAAAAGAGGGCGACAGTAACAAACTACCTTCGATTATTAAAACTCCCTGCCGAAGTTCAGTTAGGGCTTAGAGATAAATTATTGGGAATGGGACATGCCCGTGCCATTATTGGAATCGACAACTCTAGAGAACAAATTAAGCTGTTTAAGGAAATTGTAAAAAACGATTATTCAGTTAGAAAAGTGGAGGAGTTGGTTCGTGAATATAATAATCCTAGCGAACCTAAAAAATCAACTAAGCCTCAACTGCCTGAAGAATATCAGCAATTGAGTAATCAGATATCAAGTGTTTTTAAAACAAATATTAAATTCTCTCGTGATGATAACGGAAAAGGAAAAATTGTAATTCCTTTTGCATCGGATGAAGATTTAGAAAAAATCATTGGCATTCTGGATAAAGCAAATAACAAGTAACAAACCGATACATTTAAAAGCTTTATTTTGATCAATATTAAAAGTAGTCTGCGGGTAATTGGATTGATAGCAATCCTCAACTCTTTTGCAATTAATGCAAAGGCGCAGAGTGACACAGCATATTTTGAAGTCGCAGACACCTTGGTTTTTTTACCCGAGCCTGAAGTTAAGTTACACTCTCCTCATAAAGCTACCTTATACTCAGCTATACTACCTGGTTTAGGACAAGCATATAATAAGAAGTATTGGAAGATTCCTTTGGTTTATGCAGCACTTGGTGGTTTAGTTTATGCCATTGATTTTAATAGTACCTATTACAGTAAATACAAAACTGCTTATCGCGATTATGTAATTCAAGATCCCAATAATAAGAGTTATTTAGATGTTTTACCACCTGTATATGACGAGGATGATCTCAAAAATGATGCTCGTTTAGATGCGTGGTTTGAGGGACAACTTGAAAATAAAAAAAATTACTACAAACGCTATCGCGATTTAAGTTATGTTGGTATTGTACTTGTATATGTTCTTAACCTTGTTGATGCAAGTGTAGATGCTCATTTTAAAACCTATGATGTTAGCAACGACCTTAGCATTCATTGGGAACCTATCGTAACTCCTATCGGATCGCAGTTTAATCATGTTGGATTGCAGGTTCGGCTTGTATTTTAGCACTACTCTCTTTTGCCAAGTTTAATTTTATCAACAGAGTAAAATCATTGTAATGAAGACATTATTTTCTACCATATTAATTTTAATCACATGTATATGTGTTTCAGCTCAAACTGAAATAGCACTTAAGGATACGCTTAATTTAGGAACTGATGTTGAAGAAGGTGCTTTTACTGAGAGTCTTGATGATTTAGCCTTTAAAGGGATTGAGTCTATTCATGCAGATTCGCTTAGGATAGCAGCAGAACGTGCCTTGAAGAATATTCCAGATTCAATTTATATTAATCGCTTACAGAGTATTGAGTCTCCCATTAATTTCCCATACAATAGTAAGGTAAAAGCTTACATTGAATTGTATACAAAACGAAAAAGAAATCAAGTGTCAATAATGCTTGGTTTGTCAGAATACTATTTCCCAATATTTGAAGCTCAACTTGATGCTGCCGGTTTGCCGCTAGAGTTGAAATATTTGCCGATAATTGAATCGGCCTTAAATCCAAGAGCATTTTCTAGAGTGGGAGCTTCGGGTTTGTGGCAGTTTATGTATCCCACAGGAAAACAATATGGATTACAAGTTAACTCTTACGTTGATGAGCGACGTGATCCTATAAAAAGTACAGAGGCAGCAATAAGCTATTTATCAGATTTATATGAAATGTATAACGACTGGTATTTGGTGATAGCAGCTTATAATTGTGGTCAGGGTAATGTAAATAAGGCCATTCGCAGATCAGGTGGTAAAAGAGATTTTTGGGAAATCTATCATAGATTACCTCGCGAAACACGTGGTTATGTGCCAGCATTTATTGCTGCAGCATATACTATGAATTATTATGAAGAGCACTTAATCAGTCCGCAAAAATCAGATATTGTATTAGAAACTGATACAATAATGATCAATAATTTATTGCACTTTAATCAAGTAGCGGCTATGATGGATGTTAATGTTGAAACTTTACGAGAGCTCAATCCACATTATCGTTTAGATGTTGTGCCAAGTATAAATAAAGAATATGCGCTAAAATTACCAACAAAAAGTATTGATTCGTTTATTGATAAAGAAGAGTTTATCTACTCTTTTGAGCGAGAAAAGTATTTTGCATCAAACAAGCTTGTTGAGCCAAGTAACCATCATTACGCACCATCGGCACCTAAGAATAAAACTAAGTTATACTATACGGTTAAATCAGGCGATGCTGTTGGTTTAATTGCAGATTGGTATGATGTAAGAACTTCGGATTTAAGATATTGGAATAATATAAGTAGAAATCTTATAAAGGTTGGTCAGAAGTTAGCAGTATATGTTCCTAATAATAAAGTCGCTTATTATCAGCAAATAAATAAAATGAGCTATGCTCAGAAGAAAAATCTAGATGGTAAAACGGTTGTAATTGCATCTAAGTCATCTGTTAAAACACCGGTAATGCATTCTGGAGATTACGAAGTTTATACAGTTAGAAAAGGTGATAATTTGTGGACCATTGCTAAAAAATATCCAGGTGTTTCAAATGCCGATATCATGCAGCTTAATGGTATTTCAGATGCGTCAAAATTAAGCCCAGGTCAAAAACTAAAAATTAGGCCTAAGAGTTAATTTGCCATGTAGCGCTTTAATATATTTAGATTTTGTTATCTTGGATTTTCAGATATAACTGAACTTCTTATAACTAATGATAAAACCTCCTAAAATATTCTTTACCTTTTTGTTGATATGCGCTGTGTTTTTGTGCATTTCAGTATTGTTTCCTTCTGGAGTTATCCCATTGGGCAATCAAAAATTGAGATGGGTATCTCTTAACGACACGAAGAATTTATTTTATAGAGAGGAAGCTATTATTGAGAATAGTTCTAGTGTAAAGTTAGATACTTTAATTGTATTAACAGATACTATAGAGGGTACTGAATTAGTCGATACTTCCTTAATTCATAAATTTAAAGGCCAGGAAGATTTACAATTAGAATATTCCGATGAGTTTAAGCCGCTTCTTCAAAGTTTCTACTCAAAAATATTAACAGCAAATTCTTCTGGTAAAGTAATTCGAGTACTTCATTTTGGTGATTCTCAAATTGAAGGGGATCGTATTACACGATATTTACGAGCATCCTTTCAGAATGATTTTGGAGGAACCGGTCCTGGTTTTATCCCATTATATGACCCACACAAGCACTTTAGTTCTGTTTGGATTAGTAATACTGGTGATTGGAAAGAGCATGTTGTATATAAATACCCCCGTGAAATACCGAATAACGAATATGGTTTAGTTGGTAAAGTTAATACTATTCAGTCGCCTGGCTGGGCATCCATTAAGGTGTCAACAGCGCCGAGTGCCCTACCTTCTGCCAAAGAGTATTATCATTCGCGTATGTTTGTTAAAAATATTGAGAGTCCTTTGCTTGTAGATGCCTACTGGGGTAATACTTTAATTAGTTCTGATTCGCTCAAACAAGAATCTGACATAACAGAGATTAATTGGTCTTTTAAACAAACTCCTAAGAGATTTACTATAAAATTAAATACTTCAGATAGCCCATTATTTTTGGGAATGACACTAGATAGTTTAAGTGGTATTGCGGTTGATAATATTGCTATGCGAGGGCAATCAACACCTAGGCTTGATAAAACAAATAAAGAACTATTCAGGGCAATGGCATCTCATTTAGATATTGGGATGATCATACTTCAGTATGGCACTAATATGGTTCCTACTGTGGCTAAAAATTACCATTTTTATTACCGAATGCTTTATAAGCAACTTTTAACTTTAAAAGAAACGATACCTAATGTACCTGTAGTTATTGTGGGCGTTGGAGATGTAGCATTTGAAGATGAAGGTAGTGTGAGTTCTTATTCGCATGTTTATGATATAAAAGAAGCACAAAAGAAAGCAGCTGTTGAAGCAGGATTCGCTTTTTTTGATTTGTATGAAGTTATGGGGGGAAAGGGAGCTATTATAAAATGGGCAAATGGAGTTCCGCACTTAGCCATGTCAGACTATACCCACTTCAATAAAAGAGGTGGTGAAAAAGTTGCTGAATGGATTTATAAATCAATTATGTCTGATTTTAGTCAGATGAATAGTCAAACCATTGTAAATGAATAAAGTTGATTGATCAGATACTATCCATATTAACTTACAATCCAGAGTCTAACTTTGTGTATACACATATGGCATTCTGGATTTTCTTTGGCTTTGTATTGCTAGGTAATGCTATCCTATATAAAAAGAGTGTATTACGTAATGCTTTTCTTTTTGCATGTAGTTTGTTCTTCTACTATAAAGCTGGGGGTATCTATTTCGGGTTACTAGTGTTTTCAACAATTATAGATTATTCAATTGGTATAGGGATTTCTCGAAGTAGTAATTTATTAAAACGAAAAATATTACTAAGCCTAAGTATATTTGTAAACCTCGGCTTATTGGCTTACTTTAAATATAGCTATTTTATATCAGATTTAGTTGCAGAATATTTCAATCTTCACATTAGTATCAATAACTATTATACAAGTTCTCTTAATGCAATATTGGGTACCCACTTTACTGTTTCTGATATTATATTGCCAGTTGGTATTTCGTTCTTTACCTTTCAAACCATCAGTTATTCAGTGGATGTATATAGGGGCAAGGTGCAGGCTGTTAAAAGCATCATAGATTTTGGATTTTATGTATCATTTTTCCCGCAATTAGTTGCCGGACCTATTGTTAGAGCCTGGGAGTTCATTCCGCAATTACACAAACGATACCAACTAAGTTATAAGTGGTTTTGGTGGTCTGTTTGGTTAATAATGATGGGCTTGTTTAAGAAAATGGTAATTTCAGATTACCTATCAGTTAACCTTGTGGATAGGGTGTTTGATTCACCTATGATGTATAGTGGGATGGAACTTTTATTGGGTGCCTATGCATACACTTTGCAAATTTACTGTGATTTTTCTGGCTATACCGATATTGCAATTGGTGTGGCACTTCTATTAGGCTTTCGTTTACCACAGAACTTTAATGCACCGTATAAGTCTGTTTCTGTTACTGAGTTTTGGCATAGGTGGCATATCTCATTATCATCCTGGTTAAGAGATTATTTGTATATCCCTCTAGGAGGAAATAGAAAAGGGAAGTTTCGCCAAGGCCTTAATTTAATGATTACGATGCTTCTTGGTGGTTTGTGGCATGGGGCAGGTTGGATGTTTGTTATTTGGGGTGCATTACATGGTTTTGCACTTCTTATAGATAAATTTTTATTGCGAATTTCTCATAATTTAGGGTTTAGATTTCCTAAGATTTTAGGCAGAGTTTTTACGTTTCACTTTATAACACTTACGTGGATTGTATTCCGATCTTCCGATATCGAGTCCTTTAACTTGTTTATCTATCGTATCCAGTCCGCCTTCTCCATATATCCAATAAATTATATATTAGCGAAGCATTCCTTTGCTGTATTTCTAATTTTTATTGGTTTTATGAGTCATTGGCTTCCTGATAACCTTAACCGGTTAATAAAAGTTTCATTTATTAAGTCATCAGTAATATTGAAATTATTATTCATTATTGTTATATCAATAATTGTATATCAATTTAGCTTAATAGAGGTTAAGCCATTTATTTATTTTAGGTTTTAGAAACCTTATGTTATCTAATAGTTTAGCAAATATTGAATAATTGATGATTAGAAATATTGTCATATTAAGATAATATGGCAAAGTTTTTGAGTATTGTACAAGTAAAAAATATACGAGTATGTTAATGATAATATTTATTGGGTTTTTAATATTGAGTTGGTCTGTCAGCTCAAAATTGAAATCAAAGTTTAAGAAGTATTCTAAGGTTAGATTAAACTATGGTTTAACAGGCAGAGATGTGGCAGAGAAAATGTTACGCGATAATGGAATTCATGATGTTAAGATTGTTTCAGTAGGAGGACAACTTACAGATCATTATAATCCTGCAAATAAAACGGTTAACTTAAGTCCGGATGTATATAATGGAAATAGTGTTTCAGCTGCAGCTGTAGCTGCACATGAATGCGGTCATGCAGTTCAGCATGCAGTTGGTTATAGACCACTGGAAATGCGCTCAACGCTTGTTCCATTACAAAATATAAGCTCAAAAGTTTTAAACTTCATATTTATAGCAATGCTATTTGGGGGATTCTTATTGCCTCAGTTTATTTCATTTGATTTAGCAATGAAGGTTATTATTGCTTGTTATACTGTTTTTACTGCATTTGCCTTTATTACTTTGCCAGTGGAAATAAATGCAACTCAAAGAGCTCTTTCATGGTTAAACACTAGTGGCATTGCAACGGGGCAGTTGCAAGAGCAAGCAAAAGATGCCTTAAAATGGGCAGCGTATACATATGTTGTTGCGGCTTTATCAGCCTTAGTAACTTTAATGTATTACGTTATGATGTATTTAGGAAATAGAGACTAAGGTATTATAAACGAATTATATTCAAGGAGCCATCGTAATTGATGGCTTTTTTATTTTATACGCATTCCATTAGTCACAAAAGATAAGCCTTGCTGGCCAGTTGTTGATGTCATTATTCCTTCAAAAAATGGTTCTTGAATAGAATCTTTACAAGCCCAATTAAAAATAAAGTTAGCTCCTGTTCCTCCTCGTTTATCATCTTCTTCAATAACAATTTCAACAGTCTCCATTGGAGCAATATATATTGGGGATTTTATATAGCTTGTTAATAACTTTCCGTTGGTAGAATAGTAATCAGCACTAATAATATAAATTGAATCGCTTAGCGAGGTATTTCTCATACTAGCCATTACAGTTAGGTCATATGTGCGTTGTTCATTACGTTGATATACCTGTGAATAAACTGATAGGTAAGTGGATCCTTTGAAATAGCTAGAATTAACAGTCGCATTTCTATTATGGTTGGCTTTCAGTACATATGATGGAGAATCGCTTTTGCCAGGATTACACGAAATTATAACAAGACAAGTAATAACAAGAATAATTTTATTCATAACATGAATTTTAATTAGGGTTTGCTGATATATTACATTACAAATATGGCAGCTTTTTGTTGAATATTTGATTTTAAGATGATTTATTGTTTTTAGAACTTCTTTGAGTGTCTTTTTTATTATTGTAGAGTAGGGTTTGTTGTTTGTCAATTATATTAAGCGAATTGGACTCATCATATAAGCAATTGCACTAATCCCTGATTTAGTAGTGTCATTTCTTTAACTCTTATAATATTCAAATTATAGACTCTTTTTTCTTACCTAAATTAATTACAGATCACAGATATTTATTTATTTAAGTGTATAATAACTGCAACTTTACCCCATTTTTTTCTATTTCCTTAAAAGTTTCAAAGTGCTGTTATAATAATTACACTGACATTTTACCTTGTTTAAGATATTATTAATTGCTGGTTATCAATCAATTATAATATTATTCTATCCTTTTTATCTGAATATAACTTACGATTATCTGATTTCTAATTATAGGTATTATATATTTGAAAAAACCAATGTAATGTATTAATATATAATTAGTTAATGTATGGGTGTCTAATTATATAATTTCCCTCACTTGGCGTAGCAATATAGAAAAAGTATTCACTTCAGAACAACGCTTCATTATACATCATGTTAACAATTTATTTATCATTTGGTAATACTTATGTTATTAATTGCGTGTCTATAAATGATTAGTTAGCAGCATTATATACCCCTATTAACCATTCTGTTACACCCCTATTATTTAATATATATTAACATACATTTGACCAAGTGTTAATAAATAAAAATATCTACACATCATTAAAATTTAAAGTTATGAAAAAACACACAATTCTAATCTACTTATTGGCCTTGACGTTTGTAACGAACGGATTTGCTCAATTAAACACTTCTTATTTTGATAAAATAAAAACCCAAAAAATATCATCGGAAGAAGATGTTGAATGGGTTCAATTTGGCCCCGGAATGTCTGGTTATAACGAAATGTTCTGGTGTCATCCTACCGATGTTAATACTATGTTTATGGGACCAGATATGCATGTAAGCTATGGAACATGGGATAATGGTGATTCATGGCAAACTATAAAAGATTCTGATGGAAATGGCCTAGATATGCGTCGTGTACATGATATCGAGTTTTCGTTACAAGATGCTGATTTTGGTGTTGCGATTGAGCGTGAAGGTGAAGTTTTTACAACAAGTGATAGGGGTAAAACCTGGACTTCAATTGATGATATAGGTGGAGCTCACGCTGATATTGCTATTGATCCAACAAATGATAATATTTGGTTTATTGGAGCAGGTGATTTCTGGAATGTAAAGGAAAATCATAGAACTGAGGAAAAACCTAATGGAATAAAGCAGGATAGGGCCGACTATGGTTATGTATTAAAAACTACAGATAAAGGTAAAAGCTTTAAAAAAGTAGCTACTAATATTTCAGATGATTTAGATGTAGGAAGAATTATTATTAGTCCAAAAAATCCGGATAAAATAATAATGGCAACAAGTCATGGTATTTTTAGGAGTACTGATGGTGGAGAAAATTGGAATGCTAGTAATACAGGTTTACCAAATAATTTACCCCGTGATTTAACATCCTATTATAATTCGGCTACCAATGAGTTTATTCTATATCTTGTTGAGCAATCGGTATACACAGCTGATGGTAGTACTGTAAATTCGACAGGGGGTGTGTATAAAAGTACTGACCAAGGTTCTAGTTGGACTAGTATTACAGGTAATTTAGGTATAGATCTTCAAACAATTACAGATTGGACTTCAAGGGAATATTATCATAAGTCAGTGGCTTATTGGTTTGGCATAAGTAAAGATGAATCAAAGGATATGTATACTACTTATCCAAACAATATTTTGTCTGTATACAATAGAATAGTGGTTAATCCATCAGATAAAAATGAAATTTACTTGTGTCATAATAAAAAACACGATAAAGGTTTTGGTCCTGGTGATCTTTGGAAAACTGAAGATGGAGGTAACACATGGTTTGCTTGTGCTCGAAATGGCAAATATTGGATAAGCGGCGATAATCAGTCTTATTGGGAAGAGAAGGGAAATTCAGCAAATGCTAACGTCGAATTTGCTCATTTACAACGTGAAATGGATGAATTGAGCGAAATCAAAGGAACTCGTCATTTAGCGATAAATATTGAAGGTGATGTATTTATTGGGATAGGACAACAAACTCTCCGTAGTACAGATAAGGGTGCTAGTTGGCATCAAGTAGATGATTATGAAACAGAAGATGGAAGTAAGAAGTGGATTAGTCGTGGAACCAGTGATTTACCTGGAAGGTTAATGATTCACGAAACGGGTGTCGAGGGCCGTACTTTATTATGTTCTGGTGAGCATGGTTTATGGCAAACTAGTGATTTAGGATCTTATTCAGATAAAAATGCTGTTGCCGTAGAACAAATAGAGGGACAAGTTAACGAAGATGGGGCCCATTCAATATCAACAGTAGCAGTTCATCCTAATGATCCAGATATTATATATATACTTATGTGGCGTCAAGATCACCAAGGAAAAGTTCGTCGATCTACCGATGGAGGAAAAACATGGACAAACATTGCGACTGTTTTCGAAGCGACTGGGAATGCTCCGTTTCAATATTCTTTAATGTTTGATCCGAATAATCCAGATATTATGTATTTCTGTACTATTCGGAAAGCAGTTTCAGAAGTTGGAACTTCTGTTGACGAAAGTACTCTTACTAAAGGAGCTTATGGTGTTTATAAATCTACTGATGCTGGTTTTAATTGGACACTTAAAAACTCAGGGCTACCAAGCGATTGTAGTGTAAGAAGATTAGCTATGGATCCTGACAATTCAAGTACCTTATACGCTGCATTAAACAAACGCGGTTTAAATGATCCGGGAGGTTTGTATAAAACAACTAATAAAGCAGGAGAATGGTCAAAAGTTACATTACCTTCTGAAATTTTATCGGTAAACAATGTGTTTATTGACAAAAATACAAAAGACATTTTTATTTCGTGTGGTAGTCGTCAGGAAGAATATGAAGCAGGTGGTGTATGGAGAAGTAAGGATAACGGATCAAGCTGGGATAAAATATTTGCAGCACCTTATGTTTGGGAAACTGAAACATCACCAGCAAATTCGGATTACATAATGGTATCCGTTCCTGCTCAGGTTCCGGATATGGTTGACGATTTTATGAATCCAGGATTGTATGTATCTAAAGATGATGGTAACAGTTGGATGAAAATAAATAAAGGTTTAGGTCAACCTGATAAGATTGTTGAAATTCAACCTGATCCTATCGACCAAAATGTACTTTACTGTTCGGCATGGGGAAGTGGCTGGTATAAAGCAACTATACCGGGAGGAACTTCTGTATCTGAGTCAGTAAGTTTTAACAATCTTCCATCCTCTATAAGTAGTAGCGAAAATATTAAAGTTGAAATTAAATATACAGTTTCGAAAAGTCGAGATTTGGTAGTTGTATTAAATAGCCCATCTGGCTCATGGCTAGGTTCTGGTAGGAAAACAGTTTCTTCGGGTTCGGGTACAACTACAGTTACAATTAATTTAGAAACAGCGCCTGAAGCAGATAACGATTACAAACTTAGGTGCGATCTCAGACCAGAAGGCGGCTCAAGTTCTGAAACTATATTAAGTTCTGAAACTACAATTGACATTACTGATGGGGCAAGCTCAGGAGATTTGGTATCTTTCCAGAATCAAGGTAGTTTGGATTATATAAGTTCAGAAGATCCAGAATTAATGACTTGTGAAAAAACATCAGTTGGTTCCACCGAAAAGTTTGAAATTATAGATAATGGAGATGGCACTGTATCTTTTAAAGGGAGTAATGGCTTGTATGTAAGTTCGGAAGATGGAACAAAAGAAATGACGTGTAAGCGAGATGATATTGGTAACTGGGAGAAATTTACAATGATAGATTATGGTAATGATATATATGCTCTAAAAGGAAATAACGACTTATATGTTCGTAATAGTATGTTATGTAACTCGGAGAGTGCAGGGAGTTGGCAGCAATTTTTAGTAACACGAGGACTAAAAAATGCTACATCTACTAGCACTTTATCAAATACTAACTTTACAGTGTATCCTAACCCTGTAGCTGGAGGATTGATTACAATAGAACTCAGCAATAATTTGAGCGACGTAATAATTAATGTGTATGCTTCTAGTGGTAAGTTAGTCTATAATGCCTCAACTAATTCAAAAAGCATTCAGCTTTCAGCTGATAATTTTGAGAGCGGACTTTATATTATTAGTGTAAGAACACAATTTGGTATAAAGAGTCAAAAGCTAATGATAGAATAGTTGATTTCGATATCTTCTAAGTAGAAGTAAAATGTAAATGGATTAATTATGCAATTTTTAATTAATTCATTTGCATTTTTTCTAACTACCAGTCTGTGAATTCATACAGAATCTTCCATTTTGTTAGGATGAACGAAAGTTTTTGTTGTTAGAGGTTGAAAAAGTTACAAAATAGGATCTAATAATTATATGGATGAGACGAGAAATTCCGGAATAATAAAATTAGCAGCTTTCCATACTCTTATGATAGCTAATGTATTTGAAAAAATAGAAGAACTTAATCATGTGTTATTTCACCCGTTTCCAACTAACGGTTTTACCAATTAATGAGAAACCAATATAACCTTTTACATACAATTTATCACTATCAGTTTTAAACCACATATAGCATTTGTAAGTACTACCTGATTTTGGATCGTAAATTGTACCATCTTGCCATTCTTTATCATCAGCATTGTACTCAAAATCATTCAATATTTTTAAACCTTCAATATTATGTGATTTTAAGTTATTATCAGGATTTTTTGTATCCTTACGAATATTCCCGGTGTCGTCTTTAGGGTTTAGTAGCCATATTATCTCTCCATAATATTTACCATTAGTAGATTTACTAATCTTTACTTTAGAGTCATTATCTTGAGTTAACCAAACCCCCAAAATTTCATTGCCTTGAGCAAATAAGTTGCTTGATACTAAAAGTATAGTTAAACAGAATAAGATTTTCTTTACTTGCATACGTATATTAATTTTCTTGCTGACACGAAAATAATATATTTTAAATAAAAAAGAGGTAAAACTCTTAAAACTTAGAATTCTTAATAGTTTGGTTAACTGGGTAAGTTTTTTGGATATGTTATATAAATTAATCTTAAATAATAGAGCAAAAAAAACTTCCCAACATTATTTATGTGGGAAGTTTAAATTCTAACTCTTCTAAGTAATTGGTTCTTTCTTCTCAGTGTACTAGATGTGTACTTGATTATTAGCCGCATAACTTAATTTACCTTGATTAATCATTGATATTACTGAATTTAGTCCTTTAGTAGGGGAGATGCGTAATACTTTGAATATTTCTCCAATATGCATTGGTTGTTTTTCACTTACAACATCAAAAATTCTTTCTTCTAATTCGGGTAATTTTTTTTCTTTTCGTCTGAACATAATTATTTGTTTTAATTGATTTACTTCTTCTAAGATGTGTTTCTTTTCATACTTCCAATATAGTAAAAAGATTAACTAGTTCGAACTGTCTTTTGTCATTTTTAACACCAAATAACAAACTTTCATAGAATACAATTTTCTCACGCTGCTTTGGGATTCTTGCACTTGCATTAATGTTATGTGTTGGTGTAAAAAGATAATGGTTTAGTCATAAATTATTATGGTTTGACGCAACTATTTAATTTTTTTTTGATCGTTTTGTAATTGCTAATTTGATTGATAATTATGGTTATTAAAATGATTAGAGGAATTGACATTTTGGGCATAGATAGTAATTTATACTTATATTGGAATTGATAATTTTAAACTGTTTGTTATGAAAAATTATAAAAATCTAGTTCTTATAATTCTTATTGGTTTCTTAATGAGCTCGTGTTTACCTGGGGGTGGGAATAATAACGTTTTAGAACCAGCTGGTTTTTTTACAGGTATTTGGCATGGTTGGATCGCCCCATTTTCTTTGATTGTTGGTTTTTTTAATGAGTCAATCAGTATATATGAGGTTAATAATACCGGGTGGTGGTATGATTTTGGTTACTATATGGCAATAATTTCCGGCTTTGGAGGTCTTCAGTTCGTTAGGAACTCAAAGAAGAAGTAAGTTTATATTCGGATTACATTTCCGGTATATGCATATGAAATATTCCCAGCTAGTTGTTTATTTATTTTTGGAATATTATGAATTCCTGTGCAATGATTGAAAGAGGCTTTCTTTATCTCAAATTGTTTAAGTGCATTTATTGTATCATTTAGCTGATTTGTTGACGCTCTATTTAAATGTGTTCCTCCTACGATGTGATTTATTCTATTAATATGTGAATGTTTAATAGCTGTTCTTAGCATATTTTCTACCCCATTATGAGCACAGCCAGTAAATACAACTAATTCATTATCTGTAATTGACATCACGAATAATTCATCAGTAAACGTATCAGGGTAAATGGAGTTATTGTGTTCAACAAATAGATATGTATCCGTGTATTCTTGATTTTTAGGACGATCAATATTGGTTAGAATCCAAAAGTCTTTAAATAGTTCAATTGGATTATCTAAAAAAATGAATCGTTCGCCTTTAATTGGTGTTTGAATACCAATATTACGTTCTATAGTTTGAGATTTACTCCATTTCTTTTGAAGGGCCTCTTCTTTAAGTATTACCTTGGCTTTTTTATTTAGCTTTAAAAAAGCCTCTAATCCTCCAGTATGATCGTAGTGTCCATGAGATAGGATAACGTAATCAACATTTCTCAAATCTTTTTCAAGTTTTACCGCATTTTGTATGAATGCATCAGTCTTTCCTGTATCAAATAAGATGGAATAACCAGAATCTTCAATTAAGATAGAAAGACCATGCTCTGTTCTATACTTTAAGTCTTCTTTATTATTATCTATTAGAATAGTTATTTCCATGATGCGGTTTTAAAGGATACAAATATATAATGCTTTAATGCAGATATTTCATCTGCTAACAAATTTTCTTTATATATTAATCTGCAAGGCTGTACGTGATTTAAAGTGCAGTTTTGCTTGTTAATATAATTAGTTGTAAAATAATTACATACAAAACTTGCGTAAGAAATATATTAACTTACCTTTGTCGCATTAATATTTTTTACAATAAGAAAATGAATAAAGGAACAGTAAAATTTTTCAACGAGTCTAAAGGTTTTGGATTCATTAAAGAAGAAGGATCAAGCAACGAGTATTTCGTACACGTAACAGGATTAATTGATGAAATCCGTGAGAACGACGAAGTAGAATTCGACCTACAAGAAGGAAGAAAAGGAATGAACGCGGTAAACGTAAAAGTAATATAATATATTATTTAAGATTTCTATTAAGCCTGAATGTTATTACATTCAGGCTTTTTTGTTTTACACTCTATAGATTAGTGCATGCCTATTAGTACATTTACTGGGTGAGAATTATAAACATATTTCTTGTCAAAGTCAGTAATAAAAGTTTCCATTTCTGGAGTTATTCTGTGTAGTGCTTTTCTTATAATACTTTTCGGTATATGTTTGTAGTATGCTTCTGAAATTCCACCTACTATAGAAGCTACAGTATTACATCTATTAAAACCAAGAGAAACAGCTTTTCTAATAGCGTCTTCAAAATTATACGAGATAAGAAATACAGTGATAGCAGTAGGTGCAATTACTGAAATTATTTCTTGATCTGATTCTGCTTTTAAATCAGAAATACTTCGATTTAAGTTATAGCCAAACGTATTAGATATATATTCTTTAATCTGTTCCTTTTTCATAGAAGTTTTTGCTAAGAATATACATGCAGCAACTGCTTTTGCCGCCTTAATCATCTCAGGAGTATTATGCGTTAAAAGCGTGGTAGCTTCTGCCAATAACATAGCCTGATCAATTGACTCAGCAATGAATCCTATAGAGCTAATTCTACGGGTAGCCCCTTCACGGTAGCTTACATAAGTTGAATCCGTATCTTCATTATTACACCATTTGATAAAATTGGCATTATATCCGGCATTAGGATATTTTGCAATCCATATTTTCGCTGCCTCTTTAAAACTGCAATTATTAATTACAGCATCAGCAGTAGCTAATGTAAGCACTGTATCGTCAGTGAAAGAGGATATGGGTTTAAAAAGTTGGAATTCGGTTGTTAATCTTTTATCTGTATTAAATGCAGATCCGATAATATCTCCGATTATTGCTCCTTTCATAGGATTAGATTAGAAGGTTAATATGAATATTAAGTTATGATTTATGTCACTTATTTATGACAATGTAGAAAAATTTAATTACAAATAAAAATAACTATATAGCATACTAGTTATTGAATTGTGCAATTTTCTTTATGGTTGATAAATAGAACTCTATACTACATATGGATTTATGCAAACGATGCCAAGGTATTTCTTTCTTGAACTATATTGAAATTGTTTCATTTTGATGAGTCTTTCAGTTAAATCAGGGTTTTACCATATTATTGAATAATAATAATACGACCCATCTTAATTGAAAATAGGACTATTTTTGTTCTGAAAGATACTTCTTAGCTTCTTCCATTGGTACTATATTGCCATTGAGAGTAGCAATAATAAATGAATCAGTAAACCCAATTTCTTTCATTTTAAAAAGAAATTCGTTCGCTTTATTTAGGTTTTGGAATGATCCGAGTGTGTAATGATTTATTTGATTGTATTTTTTCTGATTTAGAGAGACTAAATTCTCAGAGTATTTATCGAGGTCATTTGATTTATAAGCGCCAAATTGAACTTTAAATCGATATCCTTTTTCAGCAACTATACTTGCCTTGGTTTTCACCAAAATATCAATTTTCTTATTTAAAAAATCGACAGAATCTTCAAGCGAGTTAATCTTAAAGTTATAATTGTTATTTTTAATATTATCCTTTGGGGTAAATGATATGGTACCAGTTAAATGGAGCAGGAAAAATAATATGATTGTGGCTATACCTATAAAAATTATTGACTTTCTTAAATCACTAATCTTTTTCAAGTTTTTAGTCTCGTTTTTTCTAAGACGTACCAACTCTTTTTCAAGAGCTTTCTTTCGCATTTTATTTTTCCAATCTTGATGTTCTATCTCCTGTGGTGTCATTTTATATAAATGGGAGTCTTAAATATGCTTCAAAATGTAAAAATATAAATTATTGCAACAAAATTACGTCATATACTAGTTTAATAAGTGGGCTTCTATATGATTTATTTTATTTCTGTCTTTAATATCTCAAGAATGCTTGGATAAGTATTTTCATAAACTTTTTCTAATTCGTCATGATTCAACCATACAGCTTCTTGGATATCTTCTTCTAATTGAGGAACTAGATCTTCATTACCTGAATACTCCATCCTGTACCAATAAGTTTTTTTTAATACAATTTTGTTCTTTAGCGGATATGTATGATATGTAGAAACCAGAGGTTTGGTTATCTTTAAGTTAGAAATACCACATTCTTCCTCTACTTCTCTTAATGCAGTTTCATCGATGCTCTCTCCTTTTTCGGCTTTTCCTTTAGGGAGATCCCATTTGTTTAATCTATTAATAAACAGAATTCGATTTTCGTTATTAAAAACGAGTCCCCCAGCAGCTTCTATGAATTTAAAATAATTACAAAAAACAGTATATAGTTCTTCTATGTCATGGTGGTAGATAAATGCATTCTGAATTTCTTCACGTTGAATAAAATTATCAATAAAATCAAATAACTCTTTTGAGTTTGAGTATTTAAAAATAGCACCAAAATTGTCGCTTAAATCGCGATCTATATTGTCGGTTAAAAAAACAATTCTATCCTTAAAAAAAACTTTATACATTTGCACTATGGAAAAAGTATCAGAAATAATAGCAAAACAATTGTTGCAAATTAAAGCAATTAAATTGCAACCAGCAAACCCATTTACATGGGCTTCGGGATGGATTTCGCCAATTTACTGCGATAACCGTAAAACACTTTCTTATCCTGAGGTTAGGGACTATATTAAAGAGCAATTTGCAGCTCAAATTAAAGAGCTTTATGCAGATGCAGATGTTATTGCTGGCGTTGCCACAGGAGCCATCGCTCAAGGTGCATTGGTTGCTGATATATTAAACAAACCTTTTGTTTATGTTAGGTCTTCTCCGAAAGGACATGGTTTGGAAAATCTTGTTGAAGGTGAGTTAGTACCTGGAAAAAAGGTTGTTGTAATTGAAGATCTAATTTCTACTGGAGGAAGCAGTCTAAAAGCTGTTGATGCTATTAGGAATTGTGGTTGTGAAGTTATGGGAATGTTAGCAATATTTAGCTATGGATTTCAGGTAGCAAGTGATAATTTCGAGAAAAATAATGTAGAACTTACTACTTTAAGTAATTATCAAACTTTAATTGAAGTAGCCGCTCAAACTGGTACAGTTTCCGCTGATGATGTGAAAGCATTAGGAACATGGAGAACTGATCCTGCAAATTGGGGTAAATAATCTTTATAAAATATTTTGTACTCATTTTGTATTGTGATGATACAAAATGAGTTACTCTTATACTTCATTGATGACTAAATTTGAGAGTGAGATAAAGAAGGTGTCTCAGAGTGATGAAAAAATTTTTAAGTTCATATCTGATTTTAATAATTTTAAAAGCCTTATACCCCAAGATAAAATCAAAAACTGGCAGAGTACAGAAGATACCTGTAAGTTTTCTGTTGATGGGATTGGTGATGCTGGATTAAGAATAGTTGAAAAACAGGCATCTACTACAGTAAAATATAGCACCGATGGTAAGGTGCCATTTAATTTTTTTCTGTGGATTCAGTTAAAGCAAGTGGCTGAAAATGATACGCGTATTAAACTTACTATTAAAGCAGATTTGAATCCCATGATGAAAATGATGGTAGGAAAGCATGTGAAAAAGTTTTTAAATATGCTAGGTGATGCAATAGCTAACTATGGTGGTTATTAAAGAATAAACTCAACTTCTTTAAAGGCATATGACTTTTCTTCGTTATTAGATGATTGTAAAATCAAATGTCCATACGGACTAATTCCTAATATAGATGCTTTAAATAAGCCACCCTCGTCCTTAAATTTATAAGTACCCGTATTACGGAATAATGAGTTAAAATATTCAGTATTAATATCAGTGTGATCATTATTGCGCAAGCGTTGATATTGTTCTGATATTGATGTCAATATTTCTGCTAAGAATTCTGTAATCTCAGTTTCTGAATTAATAATTTGCTTTAACGAAATTGGATTTGGGGCATCGCTAATAAAATTAGTCTGATTTATATTAATTCCAATTCCAATTATTGAAGTTCCAATTCTGTTTTGAATAAGGCTATTCTCTATTAGTATTCCTGCTATTTTGCTATTTTGGTAATAAATATCATTGGGCCATTTAATACAGAATCCCTCTTTATATCTATTTAAAACATTTATTATTGCTATTGATATAGCTTTCGAGATAACAAATTGATCTTGAATTTCAATAAAGTCAGGTCTAAGGAGTAAGCTAAATGTTAGGTTTTTAGAATCCTCACTTTCCCATTTGTTATCACCTTGACCTTTTCCTTTAACTTGACTTTTTGTACAAACTACATAAAATTCATCAAAACTATTTTCTAATAACTCGTGTTTTAAAAATATATTTGTTGAATTTAGCTTTTCGTGCCATTGTATCTTAAATCTAGGAGTATCTGTCATATATTGCATTATTTAATGTCAGGTTGACATAAATTAATAATTGTCATATTTCTAGACAAAAGTAAACGTAAAGTTGAAAATAAAAAAAGTAGTATCTTTACACTTCCGAAGCAGTAAAGCTGCGTAGGCCCTGTGTTGAAAGAAAATTAAAACATTTATAATTGATGATAAATAGAGAGGATTTGACTTCGAAGCATTTAGTAGATACCGTTGTAGAAGGCATTCAAGAGAAAAAAGGCACAAATATTGCTATTTTGGATATGCGTAAAATTGATGGAAGTATCTGTCAGTATTATGTTATCTGTGACGGAGATAGTACTACACATGTTAGTGCAATAGCAGATTCGATTCAAGAATTTGTAAATAAGGAATTAGGCGAAAAAGCATTAAGTATCGAAGGAAAGCAAAACGCTGAGTGGGTTTTGGTAGATTTTGTAGATGTAATTGTTCATGTATTCCAGCGTGATGTGCGTGGGTTTTATAACTTAGAAGGGTTATGGGCTGATGCTGAAAGAACAGATATAGAAAACTTATTCTAAAAAAGATTAAAATTATTTTATCGGATGGCTAAGGAACAAAAGCAACCTAATGAACCGTTAAACACAGGAGGCGGTAATAACAATAAACTGCCCAAATTCAATGGTTATTGGATATACGGGGCGATACTACTCTTATTTATTTCTATCTTTTTCATGAATCAAAATGAAAGTGTAAAGAATGTAGATTATGGGGTTTTTAAGACTAAAATTTTGCCATCAGGTGATATTGAAAAAGTTACAGTAATAAAGAATCAAGGTGTTGCTGAGGTAACGCTTAAAAAGGATGCCTTAAGTAATTATAGCGAAATACTTGGTGAGAATTTTGATGAAACAGTTTCAAATGGGCCTCAGTTAAGGGTTAGTATTCCAAGTGTAGATAATCTAACAGAAGCTATTCAACAGGTTAAGACTGAAAAAGGAATATCTATTGATGAGTCTTATGAAGAGCGATCAAACTACTTAAATGAAATGGTTGGCTTTTTGTGGCCATTAATTTTGTTACTAGTTGTATGGATTTTCATATTCCGAAGAATGGGTTCTCAGGGCGGTGGTGCTGGAGGCGGCAATATTTTTAATGTTGGTAAATCTAAAGCAAAGATGTTTGATAAAGAATCAAATATCAATGTGAATTTTAAAGATGTTGCTGGTTTAGTTGAAGCAAAGACTGAGTTGGAAGAAATTGTTGAATTTTTGCGCCGACCTGAAAAATATACAGAACTTGGAGGTAAGATCCCGAAAGGAGCTTTGTTAGTAGGACCTCCGGGAACAGGAAAAACATTACTAGCCAAGGCTGTTGCAGGTGAGGCTAACGTACCTTTCTTCAGTATGTCAGGTTCTGATTTTGTTGAGATGTTTGTTGGTGTTGGAGCTTCTAGAGTTAGAGATTTATTTAAGAAAGCAAAAGAAAAATCGCCGTGTATTGTGTTTATTGATGAGATTGATGCAATTGGTAGAGCGCGTGGTAAAAGTGCTAATATGGGTGCTAATGATGAGAGGGAAAATACCTTAAATCAATTACTAACAGAGATGGATGGTTTTGGAACCAATTCAGGAGTAATAATTCTTGCAGCTACCAATAGAGCAGATATTCTTGATAGAGCTTTGATGCGTGCAGGTCGCTTTGATAGACAAATCCATGTTGAGTTGCCTGATATTACAGAGCGTAAACAAATATTTGAAGTTCATTTACGCCCACTAAAGTTAAGTGATGATGTTAAAGGTGATTTCTTAGCAAAACAAACTCCTGGTTTTTCAGGAGCTGATATTGCGAACGTTTGTAACGAAGCTGCATTGATTGCTGCTCGTGGAGATAAGAAGATTGTTGAGAAAGAGGATTTTATGAATGCTGTTGACAGAATAGTTGGTGGTTTAGAAAAGAAAAATAAGATTATTTCAATAGAAGAGAAAAAAGCCATTGCTTACCACGAATCGGGTCATGCATCAATTAGCTGGTTACTTGAGCACGCACACCCTTTAGTTAAAGTAACAATTGTTCCTAGAGGAAAAGCGTTAGGAGCGGCATGGTATTTACCCGAGGAGCGCCAATTAACAACCACAGAGCAAATATTGGATGAGATGTGTTCTACTTTAGGTGGTAGAGCTGCGGAGGAGGTTGTTTTTGGTAAAATAAGTACAGGAGCATTGAATGATCTTGAAAAAGTAACCAAGCAAGCTTATGCCATGGTTAGTTATTATGGTATGAGTGATCAAATTGGAAATTTAAGTTTCTTCGATTCAAGTGGTCAGAACGAATACGGTTTTACAAAACCATATAGTGAAACTACAGCTCAGTCTATTGATGAAGAAGCTCGTAAAATTATAGAAACCCAATACGAAAGAGCAAAGCAGATTTTAGTTGATAATAGAGAAAAACTAAATGAATTAGCAGAGCTTCTATTGCAGAGAGAAGTAATTTTTGGTGAAGATTTAGAGTCTATCTTTGGAAAATCTAAGGGAAAAAGACATATTATTGATTTAGATGAAGAGGCAGTAGTGAAATCAGATTCGAAGGAGTTGCCTAAACAGGATGAATCAACGGATGAAATAAAAAGCGAAATAAATGAGTAACTCGTCTAGAGAGAAAATATTATCACGCATTAAAGAATCAATGGAAGAGGGAAGGGATTATGCTTTCCCTCTTTCCGATTTTGATAAGCATGAGTTTCCAATGCCTGAGGATTTGTTGTTAACTTTTAAAAATGAGTTGGAATCTATTGGAGGACATGTATCATTGTGTAATGATAGTTCAATAATAATAAGTGAAATTGAACAATTAATTTCTAAAAAAGGGTTAGAAACGGTTTTCTGTTTAGATTCTGAAATTAAGAAGTTAGCTCAAGAAAAGAAAATATCACTTACCGATGTTGATGCTGACTTTAATAATATGGAAGCAGCAATTACGAGGTGTGAATTTTTAGTATCTAGAACTGGTTCAATAGTAATAAGTTCAACACATGAGTCAGGAAGAAGACTCAACGTCTTTCCACCAATTCATATTGTAATTGCAGCAAAATCACAATTGGTTGCTTTTCCTACGGATGCATTAAATCTGTTAGAAAATCGATTTGGACGTAACTTTCCTTCTTTAGTTTCGTTTATAACGGGCGCAAGCAGAACTGCAGATATTGAAAAAACATTGGTTATGGGAGCACATGGACCTAAAGAATTGTTTGTTTTTATCGATGAAAGTAGATAATAGTTTACTTAATTGCTTAATTTTGCACGGAAAGATCTGAAATTAATGAATAACTTTTGGCAACGTACCATAACAGGTATATTATTTGTTCTTATTATAGCAGGAGGAATATTTTATAGTCCTGTTTCTTTTTTTGTAGTCTTTTTTGCAGTAGTTATACTTGGGACAACGGAATTGCATAAACTATTAAAAGGTGGAGGTATTGAACCTTCGTTTTTTTTAACTGTATTGTTGTCGGTTTTTGTTTATGTAGCTTCATTTTTGGTTAACTCTGGAATTTCAGACCCAAAGCTTTTCTTTTTATTGATCCCAATCTCAATGGGAATATTTATTACTGAACTGTATCGTAAAAAGAATAACCCTATTGGTAATATAGGAGGTACTTTACTAATTGCCTTGCTAATAGCTGTACCGTTTTCTCTTTTAAGTAAAATTGCGTATTTAAGTGGAACTTACAATTTTAGAGTACCCTTGATAATTTTTATTTTGGTTTGGCTAAATGATACAGGTGCATATCTGTTTGGTGTATCTCTTGGTAAACATCGTTTGTTTGAAAGAATTTCCCCCAAGAAGTCTTGGGAGGGCGCCATAGGAGGATTTATGCTTACCTTGTTTGCTGCGGGTGAGATTTATATACTTTGGCCAGCTATGTCTCTGATTCATTGGTTAGTCTTATCTGCTTTAATTTCTGTAGTTGCAATTTATGGAGATCTATCTGAGTCCTTGTTGAAAAGGAGCCTAAATGCTAAAGATTCCGGAAACTTATTACCTGGCCATGGCGGTGTACTAGATCGTTTTGATGCGGTTTTGTTCGCAATTCCAATAACTCTCTTTTTTTTAATTTATTTTGTTAATTAATTCCCACTATAAACATGACAATTCATAAAGAAGGATATTCTACTATTCTAGTTTCGTTCATAGCTTTAGCTATAATAAATTTGGGGGTGTATTTCTTATCATCACAAAGTTTAATAATAACCTTAATAAGCTTAGGATTGAGTTTTATATTATGGCTTGTAGTAGTTAACTTTTTCCGTAGCCCATTACGTGTATGTAAAATACAGGATGGAACGGTAATAGCGCCAGCAGATGGTACTGTAGTTGTAATTGAGGAGGTTGACGAACCAGAATGTTTGAAAACTAAATGTAAACAAGTTTCAATATTTATGACTCCATTGAATGTACATGTTAATTGGTTTCCAATGAGTGGGGTCGTGAAATTTGTGAAGCACCATTCAGGTAGATTTATGGGAGCTTATTTGCCGAAATCATCTACTGAGAATGAAAGAACAACCGTTTTAATTGAAGATAAGTCAGGCAAACAAATTGTTGTAAGGCAAGTTGCTGGTGCAATGGCACGTAGGATTGTTTGTTATGCTGAGAACAATACTACAGTTGATCAAGGAGCACAAATGGGTTTTATTAAGTTCGGATCAAGACTTGATCTTTATTTGCCCTTAGATGCTGATATTAAGGTTGATTTAGATGAGAAAGTAACAGGTACTCAAACGATAATTGCTCAACTGTAAAGGAAATAAGATAATTATAAAATGAGAATGGGTAATATGTATAGTTCATATTACCCATTCTTATTTTATTCAATTGAATTCTTTTATAATCTTATCCCCATAAATAGAACATCATCTATTTGATCGCAATCACCCATCCAATTAAGGAAGTTATCTTTAACAATTGAGCCTTGGTTTTGCATCGGTTTATTATGTATTTCGTGCAGTAGCTTTTTCACTCCACTTTTCATAAACTTCTTCTCATTCGGGCCTCCAAATTGGTCAGTGTAGCCATCAGAGAATAAGTATATAATATCACCTTTATCACAATTATATTCGTAATTAACGAACCTTGAACCTGTAGTTAGTTCATCATCACCAATGCTTCTTCTTGTTCCATTATAAATAGTAAGTTCGTCGTTTATATATAAAAATACAGGGCGCTTGGCAGATGCTAATCTTACCTTATTTGTATTTAAATTTATTTCTACAACAGAAATATCCATTCCATCTTTAGAATGCTCATCACCACCCTTCTGTAACAGAACTCTAATATCATTATCTAACCTTTCTAACATCTCGGCAGGAGAATTCACATTAGGTAGTTTAAATATGTCATTAAGTAGTGTAGATCCAATCATTGACATAAATGCTCCTGGAACCCCATGTCCAGTACAATCAGCACAGCATAATATAAATAGGTCTTTTGTTTTCTTAAACCAATAAAAATCGCCACTAACAATATCACGCGGCTTGAAGAATATAAACGATTCTGGGAAAATATTTTCAAATTCGCCTAGAGGTGGTAGTATAGATCTTTGAATCTTTTTGGCATATGTTATACTGTCAGTAATGTCTTGATTCTTTTGTTTAATTTCTTCATTTTGTTGACGAAGGATAACTGTTTTTGAAGCTACCTCTTGGGCAAGATATTCATTTTGGGCCTTAATTTTACGTTCTCTAAACATTATAATGAATCTAATGCTAGCTATTGAGGCAATAACTACAAGAATGTAGAACCATAATTTTTTCCAAAAAGGTGTAGCTATAATTATTTTAATGCTAATTGGTTTACTGGTTTCAACATTATCAGCATTTTTAGCCATTACTTTAAAGGTATACTCACCATCCGGAAGGTATTCATATTCTCGAAAGTTTGTTAACCCAAGATCTATCCAATCATTTGAATCGGTGTCACTTTTCTCTTCCATTTTTATTTTGTAAGTCACATCAGAGGGAGACTTAAAGCTAATACCTGTAAACTCAAATTTGAGTTTGTAGCTCTCGTTACCATATGGGTAAGGAAGTTTTATGACTTTCTGATTTATATATGACTTACCAGAAATTAATACATTGGTGAAGTTTAGCATTGGCGGAACAAGGTTTTTCTTGTCTCTATCCGGAAAATATTTAATAATTCCTTTGCTCGAGGCAAACCAAATATTTCTATCATTGTCTTCCCAAAGCTTATAGAAATCGCTTCCTAAATTATCGGCAAAGCCAAATTGTCTGATTTGGTTAGTGTTTAAATTAATAGAACTGATACCTGGCCAATGGCAAATCCATAATTGATCATTCTTATCACATATTATATCATAACAATAGTTTTTGGTTAATCCATCAGATATTGAGATTGATTCAAGATTATCGTTATTGTATTTCAATACTCCTTTTCCAATTGTTGATAACCAATAATTACCTTCTCGATCTTCAGTCATTCCAGAGACGTTGATAGGTGTTTGTGCTAATTTATGAATTTCAATATTGTTATTATCTATTTTACAAATACCGCTCGATTTAGGACCGATCCACATTTTATTATTTCTATCTACATAAATAAAATTAATGCAGTTATGTGGCAATCCCCTTTGTGTTGTAAGCTTATCGATAGCTTCATTTGTTAAATTAATTGTAAAAAGCCCTCCAACCGTTGCTAAAACAAGTTTATTGTCAATAATTTCAATATCGTTAATTTTATTATCTATAATATTGTTTGAGTAGTTATAACGATTAAAATTTAATTGACCTGTTTTCCTGTAATACAAGCCTTTGTTTAAAGATGAAACCCATAGCGTACTGTCTTTATCGTATTTGAAACCAGTTATTCTATCATTAGGAATTCCAAGAGCACTATCGTAATATTCGTGGTTTGTAAAGCAAAATTCATCGGCTTTTAATATGCCATTATCCAAACCTATCCATATGTTATTATTGACGGATAATACTGCTACGGCTTTATGTTGCTTGAATCCTATATTCTCAAGATCGTAACGAATGAACTTATCGTTTAATAATACCGAGATCCCACTCCCATAAGTTGCAATCCAATAGTTACCTTCTCTATCGGTGAGTATTTGCTTGATAAAGTCATGATTTAAACCATTCGCTTTCGAAAACTGATAAGATTCTCGAAATGACTGTTTCGCTGAGTCGTAAAAAAGTTTAATTACTCCGTTACCCCATGTTGCCAACAACAGATCTCCATTATCATCTTCAAAAATATCTATAATGTTTTCTTCTTCAATATTAAAAGCAATGCATAAATTGTTATTTGCTACGTGCGATGCTGTTTTTTTATCGTATTTGAATAAAAAGAATCCACTGTCTTCAGTGCCAATCCAATATTCTCCTTCAATTGCTCTGCGTTTAACAATTGAGTTGATGTTTGTATAAGCTATATCCTCAATGGTTTCAATGTTCTTTGGAGAACCATTAGAGTCGAGGTGTAATAATTCTAAACCATCGGATGTACCTATTAAAATACTAAAGGCATTTATAGATTCTAAGGAGTAATATAATTTATCTCCGAATAGTTCGGAATTAAAATATGATGTGATTTCTTTATTTGGAGTGATCTTAATAAGTCCATTATTTTGAACAGTAGCCCATATGTTACCTAATTCATCTTCACAAATATCGCGTATCGGGCTTGAAGTCTCTAAGTCCGATTTTATTTTATGGAATTTGTTATTCTCATAATATGATATTTTTCCATTCTTATGACCTACCCAGAGAGTGTTCTTGTTATCAACATATAGAGAATGAACAAAATCAGAGCTTAGTGAATCATTAACAGTGTAGGTTGTAAAATCTAAGCCATCATACCTTACAAGTCCTTCGCCAGTTCCTATCCAAAGGTACCCTTTATGATCTTGAGTTAAACAATACACAAAATTTTGCGGCAATCCCATGTCAGAATCAAAATTCTTAAAATCGAGGGATTGTGCATTGCTGCTTACCGTAGCACAAAGCCAAAATAATATAGTGCAGCATAGGGTAGATATTCTTTTTATGTATTGCATGAACTATTATTTAGATATTTTAGGTTTAATGCCGATACTGTACTTATACTTTGGTATTCCACCAATTGGTACACTGTAGAATGGCATTAACTCCCCAAATTGGTTTTCAAGGTATATAACAACATTGTTGTTTTTAATATTAGCTGTTTTGTTTTTAATTATTTGAATATCGTATGAGGTATTTTTTTCAGAAGGGTGTATCGTATGTCTCGATTCTGCCCAGTTATCATCTGCAGAAACGGCCAACATTTCACCATTTTTTGCGACAGATATAATTCGAATGATACCATCGTTATCCCAATCAAAATTAGATTGTTTAATAGCTAAAACTTTGTCATCAATGTATGGATAGATATGGCTTACTTCATTGACATTATCATGAAGTCTAATTTTGTACTTAAAGTAAAAGGCAAAAGCTCCTTCTACGGGAACATTTTCTTTAGGTTTAGAGCTCTGATATAAACTATATAAGTTGCCATCATCGCCAGATATTCCTTCTACAATAACTTTAAAAACATAACCTCCATAATCAGGTAGGTATTCTCCTTCGGTGGGGTTAATTGGACCAAAAGTATACCAATCTTCATCATACTTATCACTTATACCAAATGTCTTTGTGTATAATAAAGTACCACTTTTATAGTTTCCACTTTTGTTAATTTTACGAGCATCGTCATCAGAACATGTTCCTTTACCACCATAGATGCTATATTTCATTTTTGTATTCCATTTGCCTTTTTGTTCATCAATTTTCCCTCCAATATCTGGATCATAAACCCTAATGTATATTGGTTCGGTATGACTTTTGGGGACAGAATAGAAAATTACTTGTGTGAAATCATTATCACCCCATGCTGTTTCTCCATCTTTTCCAAAGGTAACTAAGTAGGGTATATTCTCGTCAATTGCTGGAACTGGCTGGGCTATTAGTATATATGAAAAGGTTAAGAAAAGTATTGTGGTGATAAGTTTATACATGCGTTTATTATTCTATTACAATTATTGTTTTTTTAGTTGCAAGCTTGTGTTGTGGGTTATGTATTGATGGCGCACCACATACAATGGTATACGTTCCTGACTTTCTAAAGATATGATTTATTGTAATACCTTTTGTTTTTTTATTGTGATCTAATATCCAGTAATAATCCTCGGGAATAAAACCTTTCAGTTCTGAGTTTTTAGCTGAAATATTCATTGGTTCATTAACTTTTACAGTATCAGAGCATTCTATTTTTATTTGTTGTGTGTTCTCAAGAGGCAAATCATAGGTGGCAACTGTAAAAAGGTCTACCTTTTGTAAGGTGTCATAAACACTTAAATTAACAGAATATTCGCCTTCTCCAGGAAAACAATGGTCTACCTCTGTACCCATTTTGGTAATGCCATCATTAAAAAGCCATTTATATTTGTAAGGTAGAGTATCAGACTGATAAGGGCCATTTTCGAAAAGTGTGAAGCAGAATATGTCTTCAACCTCTTCTTGTGCGTTAGGAAAAGATGGAAAGGGGATTCTAAAGTGATATATATTATCCACTCCCTCTCTGTTAGATGCAAAATATCCTTCAAGTTCAGACTCAAAAATAAAGCAAGAGAAATCGTTGTATTTTGAATTTATTGGTTCTTCAAGTGCTTTTGCTTTGCCCCATTCATTATTCTCGAATGTACTAACGAATATATCAAAATCATTAGATTCACTTCTCCCGTTTGAAGAGAAGTAGAGTTTGCCGGATGGGTGATAGTATGGGAAAATTTCTTTTCCTGATGTATTAATGTTTGAACCTAAATTTATAGGTTCTGACCACTGTCCGTTTTCAAAATCAGATTGGTATATGTCGCTCTCCCCATAACTATCGTTTTGATTAGAAACGAAGAACATAGTTTTACCATCACTGCTGAATGTAGGGTGAGCAGTAGAATGTTCATTAAGTGAATTGTATGGAAATGGTGTTGGTGTTTGCCAATTAGATCCATAACTCTTATCGATAGAGAATATACCTAAAAGGTTTTTTTGTTGTTTCTTTTTATTTGTTTTAGGAGCTTGATTTTGAGTTACAAATGCTCGTTTTTCACCAGGGCTTATCCAGATAGAGCCTGTGTTAAGTTTATAGTCTTCTGTTGCAGAGAATAATATAGGTTTACTGAAGTTGTTTTTACTTACAATTTGAACTTGATATATTCTGTGAAGCCAATTATTATTTTGGTCGAGATATGATTTTAGGAGTTCATTTTTTCTGTCAGAAGAAAAGTAGATAGTTGAATCAACAACAAACGGAGCAAAATCATTCTTCGCAGAACTATTAAATGGGAGTTTATTAATAATAGCATTTTGAGCAGTTAACTCAATATTAAGAAATAGTGCTAGTATGAGTAGAATGATAATATTTTTAAAAATTCGGCTCATAGTTAAAAGAATTTAGGGTTTGGAGTATTTATTTTATAACCGAAGTTAAATTGTAGGGCTATTTCATGTGTTCCATTATTATAGTTAGATAGCTTCTCGAGTGTGTAATCGAGGCTATAGGTGATTCGTGTTTGAGGTGATATTTGATAACCTAATATTCCTACAATCTCATTAGTGGTTCTGTATGAAACGCCGCAAATTAGAGCATTATTTATGATTGCGGTAGTGCTAAAGTCAATAAAGCTGGTTGTGTTTGGATTTACTCTTACTAAGGTGGCAGGGTTTAAAGTGAAATTTGAGTTTATGTGGAAAAAATACCCTCCAGTAAATAAATAATCAATTTTACCGAAATCCAATTTATTCTCGCCTGTTTCATAATTATCAGAATATACTAAGCTAGGGATAGATAAGCCTATAAAATAGTTATTATTATACACTGCTGTACCAAAGCCAAGCCATGGTGCACTTAATTGCTCTGCATATCCAAATAAAGGGTCTTCAGGATCGATAATTGTAACATCAGACCAATTATTGTTTTGATTGTAGAAGCCCGCAGATAGAGCAAAACTTAACTTTGTGGTATTGCTAATGTTTGTTCTATATGCATATGAAATATTAAAGCCAGTGTTATTTGTAACGCCAACTTTCTCGGAGTATACTTGAGCTCCTAAGGCCATTGTTTCATTCTTTAGGGGAGAATGAATTGTTGCTATTCCTCCGCTAGCACTATGGTCAAATCCTAACCATTGTTTTCTGTATGAAGCAAAGAGGGAAAGAGATTCATGAGATCCTGCGAAAGCAGGGTTAATACTGTATTTGTTATACATGTATTGGCTCATAATTATTTCTCGCTGAGCAAAACAGTTACTTGAACAAACTAAAAGAAGTATGCACCCTATTGTATAATTGATAAAATTAGATTTAATAATCTTAATCATATTTAATTATCAAGTAGTTTTTTATTGGGGTTTTAAGTTGATCACCCTCAAAAGTATAATAGTAAGTTCCGGGGCTTAGTTTTGATCCTCCATTGTCAATGCCATTCCAATCATTTTCGTAATTAGTGGCGCTATAAATTAATTTCCCATGTTGGTTAAAAACAGATAACTTATTGTTGGTAATGTTTTCTGCTCCTAATAATTTTAGTACATCATTAAATCCATCACCATTAGGAGATATTCCTGATGGAGCAACTATATCCTTGGATATAATGGTTATTTCATCTTCAATGCTTTCACATGCTTCAGAGTTTTGAATGTAACCAGTCCATGTAAGAATATGTTGACCTTTCTCGAGGTTTGAGATTAGAGATTTAGGATTATTTGGATCGTCAATTTTGGAGTTTCCTGATGCAACAGTCCATTGCCCTATTCCTGTTTCAAGAGGGAGTGCATTAAGTGTCATGGCAGTGCTAACATAAATTGTAGTATCCGAACCTGCATTAACAGGGTATGGTGCTTCAAGAAAATTTATAGAAACTAAATCTTCGGCAACGCAAGCACCATTTACAATTATCCACTGTAAATCTTGTGTTCCAAAATTTAATGCTGTAAATGTTGTATTTGGATCTTCTTGGTCAATGAAAGTACCTTTTCCTTGCCATAAGCCAACTCCAACAAATGGTTTACTCGCCTCTAATACTACTTCTCTACCACAAACTGTTTGATCTTCTCCAGCAAAAGGGTAAGGTAATTCATCAACAACTAAATTGAAAGTCGTATCTGTTAAATCCGTTATGCACCCATTTGCTCCGGTAATATCAGTAAATGAATAATTAAATGTTCCTGGAGAAAGGTCTTCTCCATTTATAATTATATTATGATTATTAGTATCTATTTCTTCAGAGTATTGTTTTCCGCTATCATCAGAATATCTTACTTGCCAAGGTCCATTACCTTTAAGTGTAAGTGGTAATATTGTTGATGAGTTTTCACAAATTTGGTCTTTGTTTTTTGCCAATGATAAAGTTGGAGACTCTGAGAATAGGATTTTTGTATCTGCAGAATTAACGCATCCAAGGTTCTCAGTTGTTTCAGTCCATGATGCGTCAATTTCTTGATATGTATCCGAACTTACAGAGCTATTATGCAGTGACGCATTTTCAAAAACTACTCCAGGTGTAGAGGTAGTCCATTCTCCGGTAGTATTAGTATTATCAGATCCGGACAGAATTAATGATCTTTCTTCTCCACATACTGTGCTATAGTCTCCAACCGAAGTGTTTGGTGTTTCATTAATAAAAGACTTTTCTCCGGTTAAATCAGATGCTGTCGCTTGGCAACCGCTTGAGTTATCTGTTAGTGAATAAAGTTGGATTTTATCGTTATCCATTATGGTAAGTGTTTCCAATTTAGAATCTGAATTGGATGTTCCATCAAAAGTATCCCCGGCAGTATTGATAAGTTGGTAGGAGTAGCTTCCATTCCCAACAAAGTTTAAGTTAACTGTTCTATCTGCAGGTGCACAAATAATATCTTCTTCTGTGGTGATAGTTCCTTTAGGCCTACCTTTTAATGTGAGTAACATTGATTGGGTAACACTATTTCCATCTTTACACGCCCCATTTTTAGATTCTAACACAAGAGTATATGACTCTTCGGTTGTTGTATTTGTTCCTGTAAAAGTTGGGTTTAATTTAGTAGGATCATCAAATGTACCGGTTGTACATGTCCATAAGTATGTTGCATTAGGCGAAAGAGATTGTGAGTTTGTTGTAAATGACCTTCCGCATACAATGGCAGTAGAACCGATTGTAATTTGGGATTTATCATCAACAAATACTTTTACTTTTTCATCTGTAATATCTGTAGTACCATTACGATCCGTAATCTTAATTAATTCAACAGTGTACTCTAAAGGAGCCTTTTCATCTGCATAAGGGAATGTTATTGGGATTGTAAATTCAGAAACTTGTTGATCAATATGTGCACGTTGTATTACATAACCGCTATTTGTTAAAAATCTTAGATCAATGTCAAATGGTTGTTGACCAGTTAGTTCTATTATTATATCTGCTGTTCCAGATTCACATAATCGAACATCATTACTAATAATTTTTGCAGTAGGCTGAGAAAACAAGGCTATGCAATTAACCAATAAGAGGGCTAGAGAGAATAGGTTCTTGTTATTTTTCATATCTCAATATTATTTAGGCTAATAAGATATTATGTTTCCCAAAAACATATATCGTGATGTCATAAAAATACTTTAATTTATGGCAAGTGAGTAAGGGGAGGTTATTACATTCGTGTAAAGTATACGGGTTTTTGTGTAAATTTGTTACAAAAAGAGCCATCACAGGTCATATATGGTTCGTTCCTTCTGCTTGTTTTTACGAAGTTGTTGGTGTCTGTAATTATTGAAAGTTTTTGAAAAAATTGCTTTAAAATCTTCTTCGGGAGCTGGTGCTGGAGCTATTACGATATTACCTTCCGGATCTAATAAATAATAGGTAGGATAAGCTCTAACATTATAATCGTATAATACTTTTCCATTTTGGTTAAAATGAAGGAAGGTCCATTCTAACTTATTTTTTTTAATATATGCTTTTGCATTCTCAATATCAGAGTCTGTAAGAATTGTAATAATATGTAGATCTCTTTTGTAGGCTTTTGACATTGCTTCAAGTACTTGAAAGTCCTTTTTGCAGGCATAGTTATCCGTTGAAGCAAAATTAAGATATACAAACTTCCCTTTATAGTTTTTAAGTTTTCGTGTTTTGTTTTTTAAATCAGGTAATTCAAATTCTGGAGCTTCACTATTTACAGTAAGTTTTGTGATTTTTTTATAGATATCCTCAGCAACCTGCCTATTATATTGATTTGATGATACGGAAGTGGCCTCTTTTGCTAATGAAGTGAGATAATTATTATCAAATGTTTTGCTGTAATAACCATCATATATACTTTTCAGTAAAATAAGTTCTGACAACTCAGTATTATTAAAGAGAGAGTCGTGTGAAAGAGTATTCACGAGTGCTGTATAATTTGCTTTCTCAGAGAATATAGTTTTTAATTGAGATCCTTCATCTGAGTTGAAGTATTTATATAGAAAGTTTTTGTAGCATTGATTAAATGAAAACCAATAAGTGGGTATGCTATACAAAATATCGTTATTAGAGAAATATCCTGTGCTAATATTTCGAAGGTTATCTTTATTCTTTAAAGCGATTAAAGATAGGTAAGCATACTCTTTATAATTATCAAACCATGTTTCAGATATAGAGGGAAATAAAGAATCAGTTTGAGAAATTATTTCATCAATTTTTCTCTTGTTGTTTGCAATTATAATGCTGCGTATATTCGAGTTAACTTGTTGGTTAAAGTATATGTCGAAACGTTGTATTTTTTCATTAAGATTATCAGGATCTGTGTTTAGTATTCCAATATTTACTTCGTCAGGAATAAAAAATGGATTTAGTTGGTCTTCATTTTTTAGTGGAATTAATGGTGGTAGTAAAATATTATATGAATTACCTGGCTGAACAAATAGAAAACCCTGTAATGCTCCAAGCTTTATGCTTATTTTTGAAGTTTCATTAATATCAAAGGAAACTTTAAAATCACCTTTTTTATTTATCGCAAAGCGTTGTAATTCTGTTTTCTCGTTTGTTATGTAATTTTGTGTTTGCTCAACAATAAGGTTGTAGTTACTGTACTCAACTGCAGTGCCATAAAGAGTAACTCCTGTGTTTTGTGATTTAACAAACGTGCAATAAAAAACAATAACAGCTATTAAATATACTCGCATTATTAATGTTTATTCTCGCGATTATAAATATTCATTTTTTCCTTAATCTTATCAGGAATAAATTTACCAGCATCACCTCCATGTCTAATTATGTCACGTACAATTGATGAGTTTACCGGAGTATGTTCAGGAGTTGTTAATAAAAATACAGACTCAATACCAGTCATATTCTTATTTACTTGGGCAATAGCTCTTTCGTATTCAAAATCGGCAGATGTTCTAATCCCTCTTAATAGATAGTTGGCATTAACCTTCTTTGCAAAATCGACCGTTAGCCCAGTAAAAGTACCAACGCTAATTTTTGGTTCATCAGCAAATAGCTCTTCAATCCAATGTATACGTTGCTCTACAGGATAAAAGTGTTGCTTCTCTGCATTATATCCTATTGCAATAATTATTTTATCAAAAAGGTCTACTGCTCTTAATATAATATTCTCATGACCAGTTGTGAATGGATCAAATGACCCTGGAAATACCGCTATTCGTTCCATGTGTATTTTTTATAAGCCGTAAAGTTGATAAAAAGAACAGATACAGCAAAAGTTTATTACCAAAACTTAATTTTAATAGCTGCAAATGCCGACATGCGTAGTAATATTAACCCATGCCTAAACCTACTAATATTTGTATCTCCATATTTGCGCTCTTTGTATCTAATAGGTAAGTCAATCAGTTTTAGGTTTAATTTATAGGCTCCAAAAAGCAGATCGAAATCTCCAAAGGGATCAAACTCACCAAAGAACTTTCTATTGGCGGCTAATTTCAAATAGTCTTTTCTAAACATCACTTTTGTACCGCAAAGTGTATCTTTTATAGGTCGTTCAAGGATGTATGAAAAAAGTTTACTGAAGAAATGGTTGCCAATTGTATTCAAAGGACGCATCGCATTTTTCTCCATTGGGTATACAAGTCTTACTCCGTTTATAAACTCTCCTTTACCAGAAGCAATGGCATCGTAAAATTTAGGCAAATCCTCTGGGGGAACTGTTAAATCAGCGTCTAGAATCATTAAGATATCTCCCGTTGCTGCATCGTAACCTTTACGAACGGCATCACCTTTACCTTTACCGGTTTGTTGCATAATTTTAATATCATGTGTGTGCTGATATTTATTTTTCATGCTTTGGATAGTTTCCCAGGTATCATCGTTAGAATTTCCTTCAACAAAAATGATTTCTATATGCTTTCCAAAATCCGGAATTCGGTTGATTGCATCTTCAATATTGCCACTTTCGTTGCGCGCAGGAATTACAACAGAGGTAGAATATAATTTATTACGTTCGTCCGGAGTGTGTATTTTCGGAATTGGACGAGCGAAAACAAATGTGTTTAAGCCTAATTTATTAAAAAGAGGAAGCCTGCTTATTATTCTATTCAAGAATCCTGATATTATCGGGATGTTATATGGAACTAGCATGTTCCGATTGCTCTTGTAAGCATCAAAGTCTGATAGATATAATAGGTTTTCAATATCTTTTGTAGATAGCCAATTCTGTTGAGGCGATTTTCTTTTGAATCTCAGAAGTTCGGCGAAGCGTATAATAGGTTCCCATAAGCGGTTATAATAGGTTACTATTATTCTGGTTTCAGGATGAGTTACATTGTGTAATTGTTTAAATACATGTTCTATGTCGGGTAATAGTCCAATTACATTGGATAAAATAATTACATCAAATTTTTCATTTAGAGAAATATTTTCAGCCTCCATCTCATGAAACTCAATTTCAGAGTGTTGTTCTTTAGCTAATTTAATCATCTCAATGGAGAAATCGATCCCCACTTTTCGCTTACAATTTATGGTTTGAAGGAGATCGCCAGTGCCACAGCCCACTTCAAGAACAGAAGAATCTTCTTGAATGAAATAGTTGCAATATTTAGATATTGAATTCCAATAGTAAGCTCTGTTTTTTCTATACTTTTTCCATTTAGGTGCAAAATTGTTCCAATACTCCTTTATAACTGATTTTGTAGATGTGGTCATTGAACTGCTTTATTGAGAATAATGTCGTAATTAATTTTAATGAGATAGGTAGGTTCTTGTTCCCCATACTTCTTTATAATTGAAAAAGCTTCTGGGTATAGTTTGCCCATAGGACTTAAGAAGCGCTGAATGGTATTAATGCTCTTACCTGTATAGGCATATGGGTTTTTGCGTAGGCTTCCCATAATAACATGTGTAATGCCTTTGTCTTTTAATAACTTTGCAAGTTCGTACGGATCGTCAGAAGGAATGCGATATATGCCGTAAAACTTCTTACCATTGGCATAAATACGAGCAATGTTGGGTTTTCTGCAAGCAACATAACTATCATTGGGCAATTGTGTGTTTACGTAATTTACCATTTTTAGGTAGCTTACCCAATCTGGGGTAAAACCGGCATATATATTTCCATTAATATTTTGTGATAAATTATCTAAATCCGTTTTTTTAACGCTGCTCCATCCGGTTAAGATGATAGAGCCAGCAAATATTAATAATACTATTTTACTGTATTTCTTTATTCGATTCGTTTTAAACAGATTAATAAGTGCATTACATATGAATAATAACATGAATGGGATAAATGGGATAATTAAGCGGTATTGATCCCATAGTTTCTGCAATGAGATGAAGGTTATCCCAAGCATAGTAGTTATAAAAATAGCCGTGAATAGTAAATATTTGTTTTGTTTAAATGTGGTAAATAGTCCCCATATATATAAGGCGTAAAGTCCTATTGTTGCAAATGGCAAAACTGTGTTGTTTAATTCAGTTCTAAAGCCTATGATTCTTAAGAAGTGTTTTGATAAATATAAATTTGAGTTATCAATCAATCGGTTTATAAATCCTAGAATATCTTCGTTTCCTTCAGCGGCATTGTAGGGGTTTTTACTTAGTAACTGCAATGCTTGTACACTGTCAGAACTTGGAATATCCCATATGGCATCTCTAATTATATTAAAAACAAAAACGAATAAGCCAAATGTAATAATACTCCAAGAGGCTCTTTTGTAATCTTTGTTAATTAATAAAAATACTATCAGACTTATTATGGCCCCTATGCCTACAGTTCGTGTTAGGTACATACCTAGTGCAAACAGACTAATAAGCAATACTTCTTTAATATCTTTTCCTTGCGGAGTCCACTGAGTTGGGGCTTTATTAGGTATCCACCTAAAGGAATGGTGAAAAAATAGTATGGTAAATACAAGAAATAGTGGTTCTGAGAATGTCTGACTACTGAAAAATATAAAATAGCTGCTTAAGCTTAGTATTGTAAAACTGTATGTTAGAATGGTAAAGTTGACCTTATTTTTAAAAGTGCGATAAAAAAGCACCATGAAAATTAACAATAGTAAAAGAGAGCTTAATTTTAGAATGGGAATGTTAATTCCTATGATTGCTATTATTGCCGCTAAGAATATTGGGTATAACGGGGCTTGGTAATCTGGGTATTTACCCGACTCAATAAAATTTAGTGCCCTAGTTATGTACGTTGAGTCATCTCCTGCAATGCTAAGCCTTAAGCTAAAGTGAAGTAAACTAGATAATACAAATATGGCAAGAAGCGCATAAAAGACATAATTTGAGTTCTTAGCTAGCCAGGTTTCTATCTTTGTAGCTAAATCAGTATTGCTGTTCATTGATTTTTTTATTTAATCTCTTTCTTGCGATAAGCATTCACAAATAGAATATTCCCCATATCTTCATATTGAGTAAAGTGATCTGCACCCTTATTAATTTCTTTAGATGCAAAACCCATTATCGTTAAATCAGCATCGTGGCTTTGTTTTTCTATTAATTCTTTTTTGTTATCGCCAGCGCTAATAGGAACAATTTGAATGTTATTTGGAGATATTGGTAAACGTCCAGCTATTATTTTCTCTTCCCATCTGCGCTGCTCATCCTTTGATTCTTCATTGGGCACTAAAGAATAAATTTTAATTATTCCTCCTTTTTTCCAATCAGGATGACCTAAGATAATGTAGGCAAGTAAAACCATTAGGTTTGCATTATGGAAATCTTGTCTTCCAATCCAAACATGAATTTCTTTTTTATACCCAAATCCTTTTAGTGAAGTTTGTAAGAAGCAAACATCTAATTTGCTGGCATCAAATAAGGAGTAATTATCTAATGCGTTTTTCAACGATTGTGCATTAGAATTTGGAAACTCAAATAATATTAAGTTGCTTCCCTTTCCCGAGATACCAGACAGTTGAATTACCTGAGCAATTGCTGATGTGTACGATGGGCTAATTATGGTATCGATATATATTTTAGTGTTACTACCTTTTGCTCTAGTAATAAGACGTTGTAGTTTATTCTGAGAATCGCGATGAGTTTTCTCATTTAAAAGTCCTTCGATGTAATGAATATAGGTGCCAAAGCCATATTTATGAGATATCCAACCTAATAGATCAAAAGCTGATTGCCTTTCGAATGATTCGCCACTAACGCAAATTGCAAAAGGGCGCCAATTGTATTCCGTTTCTTCTTTGTTTGCCTGTTGCACAAATATTTGTATTTGTCGACTTAACTGGAAAATTACCCCTTTAAACAGTTTTTCAAGTCCTCTGCGTTCAGGTCTGTATTTGCTAATAATAAAGTACATAATACCCATAATTAATATGGATAACATGGCGTAAGTCAAATTCATTTTGAACATTAACCAAAATGAAAGTATCGCTCCTCCTAAAGAGTAATACCATTTGTTATGTTTAAATGTGGGTCTGTATGAAGGATCTGCAGCAAAGTACTCTAAGAAACTAATCAGGCAAATTGCTCCATAGGTAACCATAAAGAACATAGAGATGATTTGTGCCACAAAGTTAACATCGCCTATGCCAACAAAGAAGAAAGCTATTACGATTGTAATAATTGTTCCATTAACTGGGTCATTGTCTTTTTGTCGACCTTTGGCTAGCCAGTTATTTAAAGCAGGGTAGGGCAGTATATCATCAAACCCAATGGCTTGTAGTGTGCGCGGAGCTACAAGTATTGATCCAATTGCAGAAGATAGTGTTGCTGCTGCTAATCCTATTGGGATAATAGGGCCCCATATTGCAATACGCTGCATTATTAACTGATCAGAGGCTAGTTCATCAGCAGAAGCAGTTACGGTTAGTTTGTATGCTATGGCAATGTAAACTAGCATTCCTATTAAGGTAGCCCATAGGGTCCCGCTAGGGATTGATTTTTTAGGATCTTTTAAATCGCCTGATAATCCTAGTCCGGCAGCAATACCTGTAAAGGCAGGAAATATAATAGTAAAAACATAGAAGAAGCCTTCTGGGTTTTTAGTGGTCTCATAAATATTGAAAGGTGTTGCATTTTCAGTTGCATCTCCTAAAAAGAAAAATATAATGGATAGGAATAGCATTGCAACTACAACATATAGTGCTTTCATTCCTATGTTCGCTCCTCTAATTAAAACAATAATGCTGAGTAGACTCATTACTGTTAAAGTGGCTATCTTTTTTAAAACAGCCATTTCAATGTCCCAAGGAATGTATGGTGCTAAAGAATCAAGAGCTTCTCCGAAGGCAATGATATAGAACGCGACACTTATGGCTTGCGATAAGTATAGGGCAATGCCAATTGCTCCTCCAATATTCAAACCAAATGATCGTGAGATAATATAATAAGCTCCACCACCTTGTACTTTTTGATTGGTTGCAATTTCGGCAACAGCTAAAGCGGTAGGTATTGTAACTAGGTGACCAACTATAATTATGGTGATTACACCTAAAAAACCAACATTTCCAACAGCCCAGCCAAATCGCAGAAACAATATAGCTCCTAGGATAGTAGAAATAGCAGTCATAAATACTGGCATTGAGCCAAAAGTTGCATTCGGATTTGTGAGAGATTTAGCCATATGTATAAATCATTTTTTCAAAAATAGAAAATTATCAGAATATACATCTATTTTTTTAACCGCAGTTCACTAATTATAGCTTATTCGTAGATATGAGTAATTAAAAAAAATTAACATTTTTAATTAAAAGCTTGCTAAGCAGTTTCATATGTTGTATATTTAAGATACTCAAAACAATAGGTTTAGATTACACATAATCTTTGAGGAAGCCGGAAAGTCAGGGGTGTCTTTCCGGCTTTTTCATGTCTATATGTTCCGTAATTTCTATAATTATAAATTTTGTTGCTTAATAAGTATCTTTTCATTCTAAATTATAACGCTTGGATAGTGTGTTAATTAGTTTTATAGAAAGATTTCTTAAAGAAAAATAAGCATAAAAAAAGCAGCCAAGTTTCCCTGGCTGCTTCCACATCAAATATTTAAAAGCTATGGTAATATTTTACTTTAATTGTAAGAACTTTGACCATGTTCGTGAATATCTAAACCTTCTCTTTCTTCTTGTTCAGACACTCTTAATCCCATTGTTGCTTTAAGGACTTGGAATAATACTAATCCAATTACAAATGCCCATGCACCAACTGCTACAACTCCGATTGCTTGAGATCCTAATAATGCAAATCCACCACCGTAGAATACACCACCATCAACTGCAAAGAATCCAACTAATAATGTACCAACGGCACCACAAACACCGTGAACAGAAATAGCACCTACAGGATCATCAACTTTTAATTTTTTATCGAAGAATTCAATAGAGAATACTACAACAACACCTGCGATTACACCTATGATCATTGCACCCATTGGAGAAACAATATCACAACCAGCAGTAATTCCAACTAAACCAGCTAAGGCGCCATTTAATGTCATTGATAAATCTGGTTTACCATATCGGAACCATGTTACAAACATTGTTACAGTTGCTCCTGCTGCTGCTGCTAGATTTGTAGTTATAAAAATACTTGCTACTGCATAAGCGTTATCGCCGCTAATTGCTAACTGTGATCCTGGGTTGAAACCAAACCAACCTAACCAAAGGATGAATACACCTAATGCACCTAACACCATGTTGTGTCCTGGTATTGCATTTGTAGTACCATTGTATTTACCTAAACGTGGTCCGATAGTCCAAGCACCTGCTAAAGCAGCCCATCCACCTACAGAGTGAACAACTGTTGAACCTGCGAAATCGTGAAATGGAGTTTCCATAGTTGATAACCAACCACCACCCCATACCCAGTGACCTGAGATTGGGTAAATTACTGCTGTAATTACTACAGAGAAGATTAAGTAAGTGCTAAACTTTGTACGTTCAGCCATTGCTCCTGAAACAATAGTAGCTGCTGTTGCTGCAAATACTGTTTGGAAAAATAAATTGTGAAGATCTTCAGGATCATTATAGAAGAAATCAAATGCTCCAAAGAAAGCACCTTCACCTCCATACATAATGCTGTATCCTATGATCCAGAATATTAAAGAACCGAATGAGAAATCCATAAAGTTCTTCATTAAAATGTTACCTACGTTTTTAGCTCTTGTAAAACCTGCCTCTACTAAGGCAAATCCTGCCTGCATAAAAAATACTAAAATACCTGCTAGAAGTACCCATAATATATCTAAAGCTCCGTTTGCATCCATGTTATTGTGTTTTAAAGTTTTTAATCAGATTATTGGGTTGTTATTTTGTATAAAGAGTTTCAGGACCAGACTCACCTGTTCTGATTCTGTAGGTTTCTACAATGTCTGAAACAAAAATTCTTCCGTCACCTATTTCTCCAGTGCGTGCTGCAAGCATTAAAGCTTGTACTGTTTTTTCTAAATTTTCATCGCGTACAATAATAGAAATCAGTCTACGCTCAATGATACTAGTGTCGTAAATAGTACCTCTATAAAGGTGCCCTTCACGTGCAGTACCAACACCTCTTACATCCCAATATGAAAAGAAAGTAATGTCTTGTTCCTCAAGAGCTTTTTTTACGCTTTCGTATTGAGTTAATCTGATAATTGCTTCAATTTTTTTCATGATGTATGTTTTTATAGTGAGAACTATATTGTTCGAATTGAAATAAAAGGAAGATGAACCGTAGCCATTAACACCAAATTGTATTTATCGGGAAAAATTATTACAAAGGTGTTTCTTGGAGAACAATAAATTTTGAGAAATGAAATGTAATGACCATTTCATCTTCCTTTTTATAATAATGATTAGAGTATTCTTTTTTTAGAATGCGTAAATAGCAGCTAACAAGAACTGAGTTGCTCCTTTTGTTGCCATATCATCAGCATCCATAAAGATTTCATCTTTAGCTGAATCTAATCTAAATTCAGTAACAAATGTAAGTGGCCCGTGGTAGTAATTCAATGTTAGTGTATTAGAGAATACGTTTGAGCTTTCAATGTCAGAAATTTTATCCTCCTTAGTAGAAAAGAATTCACCTCTATAACCTAATGATACTTTTTCAGAGAAAGCATATTGAGGATAAAAAGCAACACCAGAGTATCCGCCTAAATCAGATTCTTTATATGAGTAATCAGCAGCATTTAATCCTAAATAAAATGCATCTGTTATTTGCCATCCTGTTGTTAAATCGATAATTGTTCCTGAATTAGGACCTGTTACAAAGTTTACGTAAGCATCCCATCCATCTACTGGAGAAACATATACTTGAGCACCAAAATCAGATACTCCTTCTAAGTCTTGATAAACGTTCCAGTCGTTAAACATTCCAACCATTACACCAAATTTATCAGAAATTGCATAGTCTAATTTCAAACCTGCGTTTTGAAATGGCCCAGCAGAGAATAAATAAGAAGTAGAGTAGTTAAAGTTCGCAGCTGGAGAAATTACCTCATATCCAACAAATGTTCCCATGTAACCTGCAGTAGCAGAAAACTTATCCGAAAACTCATATGTTGTATATAGGTTTTGAATGTTAATGTCATGAGTTTCGCCACTTGGATCTTCAAATACAGGGATTGATTTGAAACTTCTCGGTCCAAAAGATATTTCACCAACAAAGCTTGCTTTCCCTACAGATTGAGATAGTGCTATGTCAATCATCCCAAGAGATACCGAGTTGTGATCATCTGCAAAAGATGTTGGGATATTACTTTGTCCAGAAAAATCATACTTGAAATAGGTGTCAACTGACCCAGTGATTTCTAACCCTGGTTTTTCATCTTGCGCTTTGGTAGCAAATCCAAATGCGAATACGATCGCTAATGATAAAATTAACTTTTTCATTTTAATAGGTATTTTAAAATAGGTTACACATAAGTGACATTAATTAATAACTAGGGTGTTTTGATTGGGGTGTTGAGTTGAAAAAAGGAACTTTTTCCTTTCGAAGGGGTGTTATTAACTAGGTCACGTTACAAAAGTGAGTGTTTTTTTTTCAACCCCCAAATTTTTTAGGGGTTAATTTCAAAAAAAAGTTACTTTTTCGAATTGAGACCCTGTTTTTCGAGAGGTTTTATGTTGTAATTCCTTATTTTATATGAATAGGTACTTGAAAAGAGGGGTGTTGTTTATATTTTTTAGTTTATCGCTAATTCAATATACTTTAATTTGATCTAATGTAAGGAGTATTGTTGTTTGGTAATAGAATATTGAGATAACATGAAATGTAATGGTTAAACTATAAATTGCTACTTATTCAAAAAAGTATAGAGTATTGTTATAAGGGTACTATCTTATATTAATATATTGTTATCACTAAGTTTAATATAATTGGTTTTAAGGTGGGCTTTAATCTTTTTCTCTGTAATTATTATATAGTATCTATATATAAGTAATATAAGGTTTCTATCATTCTAGTATCTATCGTCTCCGTTGTTATACATTTTTTAACACATGACATAAGTCATTGAAAAAGCATAATATTGCTCATTTTTTGATGCTTAGGAATCCCTTCTTCTTGGAAAATATAATTAAAAACGCTATTTTTGCTTCCGTTTTCGAAGTAAATGAGTTGAAAAAATAATAATTGTTAGGCGCGTAATTGTATGTTTGTTACAATATGTAGTTATGAATGATCTGATAGTTAGCTAGATTGAGCACTTTACCGGAAGTGTAATAATCAGAAATATTCCTTCTTTATTAATATATGAATATGATGTATAATAAATATCCTAAAGCAGTGGGGTTGTATGATCCTGCTAACGAGCATGAGAACTGTGGTATTGGGTTTGTTGCTAATATTAAAGGTAAGGCATCGCATGATATAGTGCAACGTGGTCTTGAAGTATTAGTTAACATGACACACAGGGGTGCAGAAAGCTCTGATAATAAATCGGGTGATGGTGCTGGTATATTCCTTCAAGTTCCTGACGAGTTTTGTCGTTCATTAGGTTTCGAACTACCAGAGGCTGGTAAATACGGTACTGGGTTAGTTTTCTTACCAGAAGAAGATCGTGAAGCTTTACTTTGTCAGGATGAGTTAAATAAAAACTTATTAGATGAGGGCCTTGAGTTAATTGGCTATAGAGATGTACCTGTTGATAGTAGTGTAATAGGCGAGATAGCTAAACGTACAGAGCCACGTATTCGCCAGATATTAGTAAAAGGAAAATACGAACAAGATAAGTTAGAGCGTAAATTATTTATAGCGCGTAAGGTAACTGAGCGAACAATAAGAAATTCAGATCTTAAAGCAAAAGACGCCTTTTACTTACCAAGTTTATCTAGTAAGGTGATGATTTATAAAGGAATGTTAACTCCTGCTCAGGTAGGCGAATATTTCCTTGATTTACAAAATCCTGTATTTAAAAGTGCTATAGCATTGGCTCACTCTCGCTTTAGTACAAATACATTCCCTCGCTGGGATCTTGCTCAGCCGTTCCGTATTATGGCTCACAATGGTGAAATTAATACTATTAAGGGTAACCGTTTGTGGATGCAGGCTCGTGAATCATTATTAAAGTCTGATTTATTTGGTGAAGATTTAGATAAATTATTCCCTGTTGTTGCTCCTGATATGAGTGACTCAGCTTCTCTTGATAATGTATTAGAGTTTTTAGTTTTAACTGGGCGCTCTTTACCTCAAGCATTAAGTATGCTTATTCCAGAGTCGTGGAATGATAAAAATCCAATTCCAAAAAGTTTAAAAGCCTATTACGAGTATCACTCAACAATTATGGAGCCATGGGATGGTCCGGCTTCTATTGTTTTCTCTGATGGTCGTTATATTGGTGGTACTTTAGATAGAAATGGTTTACGTCCTTCACGTTATGTTATTACTAAAAATGATATGATAGTGATGGGTTCTGAGGTTGGTGTTCAAACGTTCCCTGCTGAGGAGATTAAAGAAAAAGGCCGTTTAAAGCCAGGTAAATTATTATTAGTAGATACGAAATTGGGAATTATCATTCCTGATGAAGAAATAAAAGAAGAACTTGCTCACAAGCATCCTTTCGAAAACTGGTTAAAAGAAAACCGTATTCGTTTAAAGGATATTGAAGTAAAGCAAAGAGTTAAGTCTTCAATTGAAGGTTACGAGTCTTATTTAAAGACTTTCGGATATTCAAGAGAAGATGTTACATCATTGATTGGTCCAATGGCTAAAGCCGGAATGGAACCGACCACTTCAATGGGTAATGATACACCAATTGCGGCAATGTCTGAAAAGCCACAGCGTTTATTCAACTATTTCCGTCAATTGTTTGCTCAGGTTACTAATCCTCCGATTGATCCAATCCGTGAAGGACTAGTTATGGCATTGACCAATTATATTGGTTCAGCCTCAAAAAATATTTTAGAATACAGTCCTGATCACTGTCGCTTAATTAAGTTCGAGAGTCCACTAGTAACGAATACCGATTTAGGTAAAATTAAAGATTATCATCGCGAAGAGTTTACTCACGTTACTATTCCAATGTTATATAAAGCTTCAGAAGGTGGAGCTGGCATGGAGAAAGTTATAGATGAAATGTGTGCAGCTGCAGAAAAAGCAGTGGATGATGAGAATAATTTTATTATCCTTTCGGATAGAAATATCAGTCCTGATCAAGCGCCAGTACCATCGTTATTAGCTACTGCTGCGGTTCACCATCACTTAATTAAAAAGCAGAAGCGTATGCAAATTGGTCTTATCGTTGAAACCGGTGAGGCTCGAGAAGTAATGCACTTTGCTTTATTATTAGGATATGGTGCTAGTGTAATTAATCCTTATGTTGCTTTTGCTGCTATTGATGATTTAGTGAAGAAGGACGAAATTGATATGGAATACGGCGTTGCTCGTGAGAACTATATCAAAGCTGTTGATAAAGGATTAATGAAGATTATGTCTAAAATGGGAATCTCTACTTTACGTAGTTACCATGGTGGACAAATTTTTGAGGCAGTAGGTATCTCTGATAAATTAGTTGAAAAATATTTTACTGGTACATCATCAAAAATAGGTGGTGTTGGTTTCGAAGAAATTGCTCGTGAAACTCAAATGTATCACGAAAGTGCATTTAAAGAAACCACTGATGCTGATTTATTAAATAGTACAGGACAATATGCTTACCGTAAATATGGTGAAAAGCATGGTTGGAATCCTGAAACGGTAGGTTTATTACAATGGGCTACTCGTAATGGGGATTATTCTAAATTTAAAGAATTTAGTAAAACTGTAAACGCAGATAATCAGAATCCTTTATTCTTAAGAGGATTCTTGAAATTAAAAGATAGAAAGCCAATCGATATCAACGAAGTTGAGCCAATAAAAAATATCACCAAACGTTTTGTGACTGGTGCTATGAGTTATGGTTCTATTTCAAAAGAAGCTCACCAAGCATTAGCGCTTGCGATGAACGAAGTTGGTGGTAAAAGTAATACGGGTGAAGGTGGTGAAGATGCTGAGCGTTTTAAATCTCCTGCACGTAGTTCTATCAAACAAGTTGCTTCAGGTCGTTTTGGTGTTACAAGTAACTATTTAACAAATGCTGATGAGCTTCAAATTAAAGTTGCTCAGGGTGCTAAGCCAGGTGAAGGTGGTCAGTTGCCAGGATTTAAGGTAGATAAGATTATTGCTAAGTTGAGAAACTCAACGCCAGGAATTACACTTATTTCTCCACCTCCTCACCATGATATATATTCTATTGAGGATTTAGCACAATTAATATACGATTTAAAATGTACTAACCCTCAGGCTCAAATTAGTGTAAAACTTGTTTCTGAGTCAGGTGTAGGTACTATTGCTGCTGGTGTTGCAAAAGCGCATGCTGATCGTATTATTATTGCAGGTACCGAAGGTGGTACAGGAGCTTCTCCAACAAGTTCAGTAAAACATGCAGGTATGCCAGTTGAAATCGGTTTAGCCGAAACGCAACAAACACTTGTGATGAACAACCTACGTGGTAGGGTTATGTTACAAACAGATGGTCAGTTAAAAACTGGATTAGATGTTGTAAAAACTGCCATTTTAGGTGCTGAAGAATTTGGTTTCGCAACTTCTGCCTTAATTACTTTAGGTTGTATTATGATGCGTAAGTGTCACTTAAATACATGTCCTGCAGGTATTGCTACTCAAAATGAAGATTTACGTAAACGATTCATCGGTAAATATAAGTTCACAGTTAACTACATGAACTTTATTGCAGAAGAGGTTAGAGAAATTTTAGCAGAGCTAGGTTTCAAATCTCTTGATGAGGTAGTAGGACGTACTGACTTATTAGAGCAAGATCCAACAGTTGGTAACTGGAAGACTTCAGGTATCGATATGAGTAAATTATTACATTTCCCTGAGGAAGGTAAAATATATCCGTTACATAATACATCAACACAAGATCACGGAATTGATGAAATTATGGATTGGCAGTTGATTGAAGATGCACAACCTGCATTATTGAATCAACAAAAAGTTTGGGTTGCTAAAACAATTACAAACCTTGATCGTGCTACAGGTTCTACTCTTTCAGGAGAGGTTAGTAAGCGTTACGGTGAAGAAGGATTACCAAAGAATACAATCAATTGTAAATTTGATGGATCTGCCGGACAAAGTTTTGGTGCTTTCCTTGCAAAAGGTGTGGCATTTAAATTAGAAGGTGATGCAAATGATTATCTAGGTAAAGGTTTATCAGGTGGTAAAATTGTTGTAGTTCCACCAACTGGTTCAACGTTTAAACCTGAAGAGAACATCATAATTGGTAATACTGTATTATACGGAGCAACTGAGGGTAATGTTTATGTACGTGGTGTAGCAGGTGAGCGATTTTGTGTGCGTAATTCAGGAGCTCTTGCTGTAGTTGAGGGTGTTGGTGATCACTGTTGTGAGTATATGACAGGTGGTAGAGTTGTTGTTATCGGTAAAACCGGGCGTAATTTTGCTGCAGGTATGAGTGGTGGAATTGCCTATGTACTTGATGAAGGTGGTAACTTTGATTATTTCTGTAATAAAGGATTAGTTGAGCTATCTCCAGTTGAAGATGCTGCCGATATTCAAGAATTACAGTTCTTATTAAACAAGCACTTATTACACACCAATAGTGAGAAAGCGCAAGATATTCTTGTAAACTGGAATAAGTACTTACCTAAGTTCGTTAAGGTGATTCCTTTCGAATATAAGAAGGTTCTTCAAGAGGAGAAAGTAAAAGAGCTAGAGCGTAAGCTTCAAGCTTCTGAAGATGCTCCATATGTTAACGAATAATTATAAATAGTCTTTTAATAAAGAGGGAAGTTCTAAGTAAGTTGGTACTGTAAGGTACCAACCCTTAGACATTCTTAACAAAAAATATAAAGTTATGGGTAATCCTAAAGGTTTCATGGAAGTTGGTCGCAAAGAGAGTGGCTACCGTCCAATTAGTGAGCGAGTAGATGATTACGGTGAGGTAGAACAAACATTGAACGAAGGTGATAGAGTATTACAAGCATCAAGATGTATGGATTGTGGTATTCCTTTTTGTCACTGGGCTTGTCCGGTAGGAAGTAAAATTCCAGAGTGGCAAGATGCGATATATAAAGGTGAGTGGAAACTTGCCAGCGATATTCTTCATTCAACAAATAGCTTCCCAGAATTTACAGGACGTATCTGTCCTAATCCATGTGAGAAATCATGTGTTTTAGCAATTCATGATGAGGCAGTTACTATTAGAGAAAACGAAGCTTCTGTAGTAGAGAAGGCATTTGCTGAGGGTTATATACAACCAAGAATTCCGGTAAAAAGAACTGGAAAAAAAGTTGCAATAATCGGAGGTGGACCTGCTGGTTTATCAGCAGCTGATCGCTTAAATCAAATGGGGCATACAGTTACGGTTTTTGAAAAAGATGAAGCGGTAGGAGGATTATTAAGATTTGGTATTCCAGATTTTAAACTTAACAAGAAGGTAATTGATCGTAGAATCGACATCTTTGAAAAGGAAGGTATTATCATTAAAACTAACCAATATGTTGGTTTTGATGTTAAAGGCGCACAACTTTTAAAGGATTTTGATGCAGTTGTTTTAGCAATTGGAGCAATGCAACCAAGAGACCTACCGGTTGAAGGAAGAGAGTTAAAAGGAGTTCACTTTGCGATGGAGTTCTTAACTCAACAAAATAGAGTAAACCGTGGTCAAAAGTTTGCTGCAAAAGATAGAATTGACGTAAAAGGTAAAAACGTCTTAGTTATTGGTGGTGGTGATACTGGTTCTGATTGTGTTGGTACATCAAACCGTCAGAAGGCGAAGAGTGTTACTCAAATTGAGATTCTTCCAAAACCTCCAGTTAAGCGTGCCGATGAAAATCCATGGCCTTATTGGCCAACAACGCTTAAAACTTCATCTTCTCACAGCGAAGGTTGTGATCGCCAATGGAGCTTAAGTACTAAGCGTTTTATTGGTCAAGGTGGTGCTCTTAAGCAAGTAGAACTTGTTGAAGTAGAGTGGTCAAAAGATGAAAACGGTGGATGGAAGATGAATGAAAAAGCAGGTTCTGAGAAAATTGTTGATGTGGACCACGTTTTTCTTTCAATGGGATTTGTTCATGCAATTCATGAAGGTTTAGTAAAAGAAATTGGTGTAGATACTGATCAAAGAGGAAACCTTAAAATTGATGGTAATTATCAAACTTCGGTTGATAAGGTGTTTGCTGCAGGTGACTCACATAATGGAGCGAGTTTGGTTGTAACAGCCATCCAAAAAGGGAAGGAAGCTGCGATAAACGTGGATAATTTCCTTATGGAAAAAGAATAAGTTAAAATTGAAATAAAGTTAGAAAGGTGGATTTCCAATGGGAAATTCACCTTTTCTTGTTTTATGTTTATCTTAATATAGATTGATCAATTTGTTTCAGTAAGATTGTGGATGTAAAGAGTTAGTAGTGTTTGTGTTAAAGTATCAGGTGTTGGCTTACTGGTAAAATGTGTATATTTGCGCCATTCAATCAGAAAAAAAACAAATAACATGAATCAACAAACAGATTTATCAAACGGACGTCAAATTATTATTGGTGTTCAGTTTCTCTTTGTGGCTTTTGGTGCCACAGTATTAGTGCCACTATTAGTAGGAATCGATCCATCAATAGCCTTATTCTCAGCGGGTGTTGGTACACTTATTTTTCATTTTATAACTAAAGGAAAAGTACCTGTATTTTTAGGTAGTAGTTTTGCATTTATTGCCCCAATAACTGCAGCTACAGCAGAGTTTGGCTGGACTGGAACCTTAGGTGGTATTGTTGCTGTTGGAGTTGTTTATTCAATAATGTCTTTTGTTATAAAGTGGAGGGGTGTTAACTTTATAAAAAGAATATTCCCATCAGTTGTTGTAGGTCCTGTAATTATGGCTATAGGTTTGTCGTTGGCTTCGGTTGGAGTTGATATGGCTTCAAGTAATTGGATTATAGCGAGCATCTCTTTGCTTTCAGCAATAATTGCAGTTGTTTATTTTAAAGGAATACTACGATTAATACCTGTTTTTATAGGTATAGTTATTGGTTATCTCACATCAATTGCTTTGGGTGCGGTTGATTTTAGTACAATTACCAATGCTCAGTGGTTTGAGTTGCCTGCATTTCAAATGCCAACTTTCAATATCGAAGCAATTATTTATATGATACCTGTTGCAATAGCTCCGTTAATTGAGCATGTTGGAGATATCTATGCAATTGGAGCAGTTGCCGAAAAGGATTTTATTAAGGACCCTGGTTTAGACAGAACAATGCTTGGAGATGGTGTTGCCACTAGTTTAGCCGGACTTTTAGGTAGTGTGCCAAATACTACTTATTCTGAGGTTACAGGTGCAATAGAATTAACCAAGGTTACTAACCCGCGTGTACTTAGAATTACTGCTATAGCTGCTATTGTATTTTCAGTTGTAGGAAAAATTAGTGGTTTCTTAAAATCAATACCAACAGCCGTTTTAGGTGGTATTATGTTATTGCTTTTTGGGATGATCGCAAGTGTGGGTATAAAAACCTTAACAGAGTCAAAGGCTGATTTCCATAAAACGCGTAATATGGTTATTGTATCAGTAATATTAACTATAGGTATTGGTGGAGCTTCTATCAATTTTGGTTCCTTTTCATTGGCAGGTATTGGTTTAGCATCTGTAGTGGGTGTTATTCTTAATTTAATACTACCTGGTAAATCAAAGGAAGTGCATATGGATAAGTAATATCTTATATAACATTTATCAAAAACGCTTAACGTACATATATGTTAAGCGTTTTTTGTAAGACTATTTTGTTACTCTTAATGAGTATACATCTTTATTTGGGCGTACCCATAAATCTGTAAAATATCCACTTTTAAGGAGCTTGTTTTTCATAGCCTTTGTTTCGGATAGTGTTGTAAAGTGGCCTATTGTATATCGGGTATATCCATCATTACAATTGTGTTCTTTTACATTTTTAATTCCTTTGCTTGCAAATAAGCTAAAGTCTTTGATACGTTTAAGTTTCAGTGCATATACTTGTATTGTATACCCATTAACTTCTTCTGAGCTCTTTATCTTTTCAGTTTCTGATACATTAGAGTTATCTACAATAATCGGTTTGTTTTGCTGTTTAGAGTATGATTCTGCTAGTGGAAGTGTCTTGTGATCAATAATCTCTAATTCATCTATAATAGGAGTTGGGATTATCATTGGCTCTAATTCTCTTTTCAGTGGAGCTGCCATTGCTATGTCTACAAACGGAACCGAATGTTTTGTTTTCATATAGCTTAATTCTTCGGTGGCATTTATATATTTTGTAATCTCCTCAGAATTATTCTCTTCAGTAATTGAATATTGATCACCAACTTCTAGAAATAGCATATATTTGCCATCCTCTTCATCTGGGCGGTATTCTCCAATTAGTTTATTGTCTTCAGTTCTTGTTACTAAAACACGCGTCTTGCTATAGTCCTCTCCTAAACTAGAATCAATAACACCCTCAACAACTGCTAATTCAGTGTTTGAATTGTGTTTAAACTTAACAACATATATATCAGAGCCACCATAATTATCGCTAAAGCGTGATGATGCATAATATGCTCTGCTTTTATTTATAGTTGGAGTAAAAAAGAAATCATCGTCTGGTGTATTAATAGGGTAACCCATATTAACTGGGATGCTCCACTCTTCATCATCTTGCTTTTCACTATAAAAAACATCTAACTTACCCATTGAATTATGTCCCTCTGATGAAAAGTATAAGGTTTTGCCATCATAATGAATTTGCGGTGTTTCTTCATCATATTCCGAGTTTATCTGAGGTCCTAAATTTCTAGGTTCGCTCCAACCACCACTTTCTAGTCTGTTACAAACATATATATCTAAGCCTCCATAACCATTTGGCCTGTCGCTTGTGAAATAAAATGAATTCATGTCGGAAGACAAAGAACCATGCGTTTCTTCGTAGTGACTATTTATTGGTTCTGGGAACTTCTCAGGATGTGTCCATTCTGTTCCATCGTACTTTGACCAATATAGGCTTTTACCATGTTCATCATTTCTAAATAGTACAATCTTTCTGCCATCAGGAGAGATTGAAGCGGCGGATTCATGTTCGTAGTGCTTAAAAAACATGGATAATAGTTTAGCCGATTCCCAATTATTCTTGTCCAATGAAACAGAATAAATTTTTTCTGCAAACTGGCCATCTTCAAGTAACGGAAGTTTAATCCATTTCCTACGGGAGGTGAATATTAGTTCTTTTTCATCAACAGCTACTAACGGGCTATGATCGTCGTAAATAGAATTAATATTACTGCCAAGGTTAATTATCTCAATCTCAATTGGATTTTGAATAAAAAAGGAGGCGTTATTACAAACACTAATTTCTTTTGAGATGTATAATCTAGTTAGCGAATCTAACTCACTGCTTGAGTTGATAATTTCGTTATAAAGAGAAATTGCCTTGTTGGGTTCAAGCATTACTTGGTGGGCTTCAGCTAGCGATAAACGGAGCTCGTTACCAACATAACCTCTGTTTTCACTTTCGGTTAATTTGCTAAGGCCATCTTTAAAACAAATAACTGCAGTGTCTGCTCCATTCGAGGTGTTAAGGTAGCACAAGCCCATATTGTACAGGGCATCTATGTGCATTGAATCTATGCTAAGTATTTGTTTGAAATTGTATATGGCTTCATTATAATTTGCATATTCAGCAAATTCCATGGCCTCCTCAAATAACTTATTTGTTGACTTCTTTATCTTTTGTGCAAAAGTAATTGTGCTTATGAGCAAAAGAAAAAAGCATACAATATTTTTATTGAAAAACTTATTCATTCTATTTCATATGAGTTCACTTTTGGGAAAGGTATTAGGTAATTAAATGCCTAATATTAGAGGTTTACGAACTAAGTTAATATAAAGTTGTGATTAACAGCATCTTTTATTGCAAAAGATAATGAAGAGTTAAAAAGATTAGATTAATGATATGATATTTATGATTAATTGTTTTGAGGAGCATTTAAAATAAAACCAACTTTGGGTATATTATCAATACTAACATTGCTGTCTTTCTTTAGGTACTTTCGGAGTTTAGCTATAAAAACATCTAAACTTCTGCCATTAAAATAATCGTTATCACCCCAAATATCTATCAGGATGTTATCGCGCTTAACAACGTTATTTATGTTTTTAGCTAACTGATAAAGTACATCACTTTCTTTTTGAGTTAACCGTTTTTGGTCTTCCTCATGGTGTAAATGTAAGTTTTTTACGTCGAATGTGTAGCTTCCTATTTCTATCGGATCATTAGTTTGTTCCTCTATATTCTGAGTACATCTTTTTAAAATCGATTGAATTCGACAGAGTAATTCATCCTCATCAAATGGTTTGATAATATAATCATCAATACCGATATCGAAACCTTTAAGTTTATCTTGCTTTAGTACTTTGGCAGTTAGAAATACAATTGGAATTGAGTCATTAGTCTTACGAATGTTCTCAGCTAAGGTAAATCCATCCATTTCTGGTAGCATTACATCTAATAAACAAAAATCATATTCAGATTTATAAAATGCATCAAGACCCTTTTTACCGGTTTTGTATAGGTCAACTTTAAAGTTATTTGATTGTAAAAAATCGACCAGCAAAAAACCCATGCTTTCGTCATCTTCAACTAATAGGATGTTAGTTCTCATTTGTGATGTTTGCTAGTTTAAATGTAAGTTTAAAAGTAACTCCTTCGCAATTATTATTAGTAACAGATATACTTCCGTTATGTTTTTCAACTACTTCCTTTACAAAAGCTAACCCGATTCCGAATCCTTTTATATCATGAATGTTGCCTGTGGGGACTCTATAGTATTTTTCAAATATTGAATTTAGTTCCTTGTTGGGTATACCAATACCATTGTCTCTAATGTAAAATGTTAACTCGCTATGGTTTGAGATTGTTGATAGTTCGATTTTAGGCTTATTGTTGTTATACTTTAATGCGTTATCCATAAGGTTAGAGATTACTAACTTAATCAGTTTAACATCACCAATAATTGTATCGGCTTTGTCAGTTAACTTTAGTATTAATTCTCCATCCTTATTCTTTATAGGAATCTTAAATCCTTCAGTGCAATCTAATAATACATTATTAAAAGAAAAGTTCTGGGAGTTTTTAGGATCAATATTAGTTATGCCTTGTATATCAACAATGTGACACTCCATTCTTTCAGCCTCATTTTTAATGAGATCAACGTATTTATTTAGTTTAGCATCTTCAGTTTTCTTTTTTACTAGGTTTGATGCAAATTTTATATTGGCTATGGGAGTGTGGAACTCATGAATCATATTATCAATAAAAAATGAGGTGCTTTCTAACATTGATTTCTCTTTCGAGTACATCCTATATGAAACATAAAAGGAAATCATTAATAAAATGATACTTGCAATGGATATATAAAACAAGGTTCCCATTTGCGCATAAACAAACTTACTTGAATCAGGAAATTGTATTAATAGCTTAATACCATTTTGTTCTAATAATCCATTTAATGATTGCTCATAGCAGGTCATGTTTAAGTTACGCTCTTTGTTATCTTCGTTGTTTAGCTCAAAAGTATAGTCTAAGTTAATTTTATGAAGTGATAAATTAGAACTGATTATGCTATCAACTTTTTGAAAGTTAACCGAACGTACCTCTGATGAGCATTTATGGCCACAAACATATTTGTTCATGTTGCTGCAAGTTTTTGCTGCCCGAGCTATCTCATCTCTCGATTCTTTAAGTGCCATTACTACTCTGTGGTTAAAGTTTCGAGCCTCAATTTTACTCGCCTTTACCATAAAGAGTACTTGAATAACTATTAGTGTTAATAGTATTATAAAGGTAGAAATACCCAACACCAGATGTTTATTTAGTTGTTTATTGCTCAATTGTATAATGTTTTATTTGAGACAAAAATAAAGAATTAAAGGTTCTTTTTTATACATTTAACAAGTTGTTAACAGCCGTTGGAATATTATTGTCATAAATTGCAGTCAGTAGAAAAGAAATAATTTAATCACTCAATTAATATTTTATTATGAAAAAGAAATTAGCAGTATCGTTTTTATTTATGTTTATGGTTGCTTTAGCCGCACCTGTAATGGCTACAGAAATGATTCAAGAGCCTGTAAAGACTGAGAAAAAAGAAGAGAAGAAGTGCGACAAAGAATGTAAAAAGGATTGTTGCAAAAAAGAATGCACTAAAGAGAAAAAAGAGTGTTGTAAGAAAAAGTAATCACTTGTTTAAAGTGAGTTATAAAGCCATCTTTATTTATAAAGATGGCTTTTTTATGTTTAAAAGGTTATTTTTGCTCCTAAATAATCGCTAATTTATGAGACTACTTATTGCAATGGCTATTTTCTTAATTTCAAATAGTCTTTATTCAATTAATACTACAGATAGTATTTATCAAATTGCAGAAGAACTTATTGATTCTGAAAATCTTGAAGAACTGCATGAGTTAGCATTTAGTTTGAGATCTAAGCAGTCTGAGTTGGCAGAGGATTTATCCAAAAAGCTCATTGCGAATGCAGGAGAGTCAATAAAATATAAAGGCTTGGGTTATCACGATTTAGGAGAAGCCTTATTCTATCAAGAAAGATACCATGATTCACAAGAAAACTTTTTAATTGCATTGGAGTATTTTGAGCAAGCTTCTAATAAGAAGATGATTGCCAAATGTTATAATGATGTTGGTACTATAAAGTTAAGGTTAGGAGTATATGGTGATGCTTATGAATATACAGAAAAGGCGCTGCAAATGCATGTTGAGTTGTGTGATACCTTATCACAAGGAAAAGATTACCTAAACATGGGGGTTATATTCAATTGCAATAGCAAATTAGAAATGGAAGCTGAATGTTACAATAAAGCTTTAGCTATATTTAACGAACTAAATGATAGTACGAGAGCGGCAGATATTTCAATTAATTTAGCACTTACTCAGGTAGAGCTTAAGAAATATGACGAAGCTAAAGCTTCAAACTTATTTGCTCTTGACTTATACAAAAATCTAAACAATCGAAGTAGAATTGCCACTATTTATACAAATTTGGGATATCTGCACATTAGTACAAAAGAGTATAATAAGAGTAGGGTATATTTTGATGATGCGATATCTATTTTTAAAGATATCAACGAAAAGTTTGGTTTAATCCATGCTTTACAAGGTAGGGGCGATTTGTATGTGATTGAAGGTGATAAGGCGAAAGCCATTGAAACTTATTTAAAATGTGAAGAAGTTAATGATGGCATTGGTTTATTGCATGTTCAGGTTCTGAATCTTAAAGCTCTATCAGATACATATAAAAGTATGAATGATTTTGAGAATGCTTTACGTGTTTCTGAAAAATACCACATTATAAATGATAGTATTTTTAGTAAAGAAAGTAGAGATAAGTTTTTAGAGTTGGATAAAAAATATGAAAGAGATAAAAATCGTAATGAAATTGAGGTTCTAAAATCTAAGAACCGATTCTATTATATAATTCTCATAGCTGTAATATCAATATTAACACTAGGAATTATATTGGTTTATTTTAGATTTAGATATAGGAGGTTGCGCAATAAAGAGAGGTTGCTGCAGTTGGAACAGAAAGTGTTACGCACCCAAATGAATCCACATTTCATATTTAACTCACTGTCGGCTATACAATGTTATATATTGGATAATAAAGCAATTGATGCCGTTGATTTTCTTGCTGATTTTGCGGGTTTGATGCGTATGGTTCTGGAGTACTCGCGGGAAGAATATATAACCTTAAAACAAGAGTATGATTTGTTGCAATACTATTTATCATTGCAGAATAAGCGTTTTGGAGAACGGATTAATTATACAATTGAAATTGAAGAGGAACTAAAAAATTCAAACTATAAAATACCACCAATGTTGGCGCAGCCATTTATAGAGAATTCTTTCGAACATGGAGAGCTTAATAAAATGGAAAATGGTTTAATTGAAGTTAGTTTTAGAAAGTATAGTCACGGACAAATTAAGTTAGTTGTTGAAGATAATGGTGTAGGAGTCAACTCAAGTAAGGGAACAGATAAAGGGCATAAATCATTAGCCACATCAATAACTAAAGAACGATTGAAAATTATAAATAAAACCAATCTGTTAACAAAATTACATTTGAAGGTTGAAGACCGTTCTGTAAGTGGCAAACAGGGAACAAAGGTTGAGTTTACGATTCCAGCATTTAGTTCAAACTAAATGCTAATTCTATTTATTTTCTGCCAAAGTCGGCAGGAATTTCGCCCCAATTCTTAGTATCCCACTTTAAAATATCCTGTTTGTAGGTGTTTTTCTTGAGCCATTCTTCAGCACGTTTAATTACTTCAAACAGGTCTTTTGTTTTAGCATCAAGCGGTAACTTCGATCTACATTTTTTTGCTTTTACCCATCCCATAGCAATTTTAGAATCGGTATAAATGGGAAGATTCATCTTTTGCTGCTTTTGGTAGGCTAAGCCATGTACTATTGCTAAAAATTCACCAATATTATTTGTTCCTAAAGGAAATTTTTTGATAAATATTTGAGTTCCTGAAGCTGTATAGACACCCTGATACTCCATTACACCAGGGTTTCCACTACATGCTGCATCAACAGAAATGCTGTTTGCAATAATATCATCATTAAAAGAGTCGGCTAAAAATGAAACGCTTTCTGACTTAGATTTTTTACCCCAATATTTCTCAGGATCATCGTTAAAAGCATATTCTGCTTCACTTAATGTTGGAAAACCTTTATAGCGAACATTACTTACCCCTTTAATATTTACCTGACATTCGTCCCAACTAGTATAAATGCCAGGTGAATCACCATTCCATACAACGTAATACTTATTCTTTTTAGCCATTAATTAACCTTTAAGCGCAGGTAAAAACTGAGTGATTAGATTGGCAAAGTTAGTTAAGAAAAGTCGGATAGCCATAGCGAGTAAAATAATTCCAAAGAACTTTTGAAGTACATAAACGCCCCCTTCACCAATTAGCTTTTCAACCTTCCCTGTTGATCTTAAAACTAAATACACCACAATTATATTTAGAGTTAAAGCTATTAATATGTTAATTGTATCAAACTCAGATCTTAAAGATAATATTGTCGTAAATGAGCCTGCGCCTGCAACTAAGGGAAAGGCAATAGGAACAATACTTGCACCACTCGGAGAATCGTGTTTGAAAATATGGATGCCAAATATCATTTCAAAAGCCATTACTAACAATACAAATGAACCAGCAATAGCAAAAGAAGAGATGTCTACACCAAACAATCCTAGTAAGGGTTCTCCTACAAAGAAGAAAACTACAAGAATGACATATGAATAAATAGCTGCTTCTCTGGCATTAATTTTATTGCCTTTTTTCTTTAGGTCTAGAATTAAAGGAATAGAGCCTAAAATATCAATAACTGCAAAAAGTACGATAAAGGCCGAAACGATTTGTAAAAAGTTAATTTGCATTGTTTTATGATTTAAGTTGTTTGCAAAAGTAGTAATTAAGTACAATGAATCACTAAATAGAAATATGATTTTAGTTGGATATTGAGCACAAAAAAAGGCTGTCTCTGAGGAGACAGCCTTGTGATGAAATCTTATATAATTAGATTACTTAACAAGTGTCATCTCTTCAATTAAGTTGGTTGCACCAGCGTATTTATCAATTACAAATAATACGTAACGGATATCAACGTTTATACATTTCTGTAATTCTGTTTCAAATGCGATGTCCCCACTCATAGCTTCCCAGTTACCATCAAATGCTAAACCGAATAACTCACCGTTTGCATTTATAACCGGACTTCCAGAGTTACCTCCAGTAATGTCATTATTTGTAGTAAAGCAAACATGTAAAGAACCATCCTTATCAGCATACTGACCATAATCTTTTGTTTCGTATAATTCTTTTAATTTTGCAGGTACTTCAAACTCATAGTTTCCTGGCTGCTCTTTTTCCATTACACCCTCAAGTGTAGTAAAGTGCTTATAAATAACGGCATCTTTTGGTTCGTAATTTCCAACTTTACCGTAGCTTAAACGCATTGTAAAATTAGCATCAGAATAATAAACTTTATCAGGATTCATTGCCATTAGTCCCTTAAGGAAAAGACGATTATTTCTATCCTCAACCTCGTTATATTGTGTTAGTCCTCCTTGAATTTCTTTATATTTCTCGATTGCAGAAACTGCAGCAATGTAAACAGGATCTTTCTGAAGAACTTTTAAAGAAGGTTTTGCCAAAAAGGTTTCAAATTTCTCCTGAGATGTGAAAACAGATTTTTTAAATACAACGTTGGCATAAGCTGTAAAGTCGTTTTTGTATTTCTTAGCAACTACATCGTTGTAAAACGAAGGGTAAAACTGTGCATCAATATAATCATGATAAAGCTTTAACATTGTTGCAAACACCTTTTGATCTAGATTAACATTGTAATCTTTGTAAAAAGCTTCTAAGCTTGCTTTAATGCTATTGGTAATTTCAGAAACTTTTTCTTCGTTACCTTCTTCTAATGCATCTGCTAAGCGCGATGTTTTTGTACCTAAGCTAATTATCTCAGTACCTCTAAACATACACTCAATCATATAATATTGAGCCTTAAGATTAGTTGCTCTTTTCGAATAAGCGTTTTCAAGTTCACTTAAAACAGATCCGTAAAGTTCTTTTCTTTCGTCAGATTCGTTTATCCATGCAGCAAATTCGGCTTCAATTTCTCTTTTGCTATCAATTACCTTAAGCTTTTTTAAGCCACGGTTCATACCTATGGAGTTTTTCCAATAGTTTGTACTTCGGCTATATTTTGAGGCATATTGAATGTTTGTTTTTTCGTCGGCCATCATGGCTTCGTGCCATAATTCTTGTTTTGCACCGCGAGGAATAATACGTGAATCATTCACAATATTCATTCTTTCCTCAATTCCCCATGATGTTAAATAACGATTTGTACTTCCAGGGAATCCAATAGTCATTGCAAAATCGTCCATTTCAACTCCTTTAAGCGAAACAGGTAGGTGATGTACTGGTTTTAAGGGTACATTATCTTCAGAGTATTCTGCAGGGTTCCCATCTTTATCAGCATAAACTCTAAACATACTGAAGTCACCAGTATGACGAGGCCACATCCAGTTGTCGGTATCAAAACCAAATTTACCAATTGATGATGGAGGAGCTCCCACAAAACGAACATCAGTATATTTTTGGTAGGCAATAATGAAGTATTGGTTCCCTTCGAGGTAACTTTGAACTGTAATAGTTAACTTATTATCTTTAGAAGCTTCTTCAATAAGTGCCTTTTTATTCTCAGCAATTATTTTGTTACGCTCGCCTTCTTCCATAGCATCAGTTGTACCTTCTAATACTTTTTCGGTAACATCATTCATGTATTTAAGGAAAGTAACAGCAAGGCCTTTAGAAGGTAATTCTTCCTCTAATGACTTTGCCCAAAAACCATCTTTTAGGTAATTGTGATCTACAGAACTCAATGCCTGGATATTTCCATATCCACAGTGGTGGTTGGTAAGAATTAATCCTTTATCTGAAATTAACTCACCTGTACATCCGCCTCCAAAAATAACTACGGCATCCTTTAAACTTGAGTTATTAATGCTATAAATATCTTCAGCAGAAAGCTTAAGACCCATGTCATTCATTTGGTTGACGTTTAACTTCGAAATTAAAGGAAGAAGCCACATCCCCTCGTCAGCTTTAACGCTTCCTGAAAAGGCGATTAAAGCAGCGACAATTAACATTGTAATTTTTCTCATCATCTTTGTTTTATAATGCTCTTGAACGAGTCACACTCAAGGCATGTTGTATTGGATATTAATGTTTTCTGTTATGAACCCTCTATTTACTTAAGGGAATTGCAAAATAAAGTACAATTTTGAGCTAAAACAATGATAATAACCCAATTTGTTGCACGTAAAAACTATAATTGTAGGGAAAGTTGTGTATCAATAAGCTTAAAGCTTTTACGGTGTAATGGAGTTTCTCCGAACTTTATTAATGCCAATTTGTGTTCTTTTGTTGGATATCCTTTATTTTTTGACCACCCGTAATTTGGATATTCATCAGCATATTTTTGCATTAATTCATCCCTATGTGTTTTTGCCAATATACTAGCAGCTGCGATTGACCTGTATTTACCATCGCCTTTTATAATGCAAGTATGGGGGATTGTTTTATGTGCTTTAAATCGGTTGCCATCAATTAGTAAATGTTCAGGCGTTATAGCTAATTCATCAGCTGCTCTTTTCATTCCTGTTATTGATGCGTTTAATACGTTTATTTTATCTACTTCTTTATTATCAACAAAGGATACAGCCCAAGCGATAGCTTCCTTTTCAATAATTGGACGTAAAATGTTTCGCTGTTTTTCGCTTAGTTTTTTTGAGTCGTTTAATAGCGGATGATTAAAATTTGGAGGTAAAATAACAGCGGCCGCAACAACAGGGCCAGCTAAACATCCTCTTCCAGCTTCATCACAGCCTGCTTCAATTAAATCTTTATTAAGGTACGAAGCTAGTTTGCCACTCATTATTGATTAATTTTCGTTAAATATTACCTCTAGTACAGTTTGTCCTACTGCTTTTAGGGTATTTCTATCCACATTTTCCATAGTGTCGTCGTGTGTATGCCAATAGCTTCCAAAGTTACTATCAGTACTAGGATCGTGTTGGATAATATCTATACAAGGAATGTTTAAATACTTATTCACATATACATGATCGTCGGTAATCATTCCACCCTTTTCATATACAAAATAATTACCATAGCCTAATGCCTCAGCTGTTTTCCATACTTTTTTAACCACACGAGGTGCAAATTGTAAAGAATATAATTCGCGATTAAATGTTGCATTTGGCGCACCAACCATATCGAGTAATATTCCGTATTGTGCGTAATAATTTTCTTTATGAGGATTTTTACCCCAATATTGAGAGCCCAAACACCAGGTGTCAGCCTTGTATTGTGCTCCTTCAAAGTCTGGAGTTCCATAATCTTCGGCATCAAAGAAGATAATATCTATTCCAATTGGAAGATCTTTATTTTGAAGATTACGAGCAATTTCTAATAATACTCCTACTCCGCTAGCCCCATCGTTTGCTCCTAATATGGGTTGTTTCTGTTTCGATTTGTCTTCATCATGATCGGCGAACGGACGAGTATCCCAATGTGCAAAAAGTAAAATCCGGTTGTTTAATTCGGGTTTATACTGGCCAATGATATTTTTCGCATTTAGTAATGTATTATCAAAAGCTCTAACTTCAGCTTCTTGCACAATCACATCGGCACCAAAGGAAGTTAACTTCTCAGATAAGTAGTTTGCACAGGCAATATGTTCTGCAGTGTTCGGTACTCGCGGACCAAAATCTACCTGAGTTTGAACAAATGAAAAGGCTGAATCAGCATTAAAATGAGGAACATCAATTTTAGTGAGGTTCTTTTTTTTAGCTGAACTCGATGTTTTAGCTTTTGTACTATTGTTAGCACAAGCTAGTGATACAATCACTATAAAAATAAAGGCAATATTCCTCATTGTGAATTTTAATTAAATTAAGCTGTGGTTATTAATTATTTTCCCAAACGGCTCCGTCTTTTCCATCTTTAATACTGATGCCAATGTTTGCTAATTCATCACGTATTTTATCAGCGGTACCCCAATCTTTATTAGATTTTGCATCGGCACGTAATTTAATGATTAGTTGCATTACATCATCTATTTTAGAGTCACCTGAGTTTTCACTTCCTCCAAATTCGTTTTCTAAGCCTAAAATGTCAAAACAAACAGTGTTCATAAATAGCTTAAGCTCGCTAAGGTCATCGTTTGAAATGGTGTTATTGCCAGCTAGTATGTTATTAATAACTTTAACAGTATCGAATAAGTAAGATATTGCGATTGGGCTATTTAAATCATCAGCCAAAGCAGTAAAACATTTTTGCTTTAACTCATCAATATTGACATTAGATGTTTCTGAAGCCTCAATATTACCCATATTCTGGATAGCCTCCATTAGGCGTTTTAAGCCTTTTTCTGATGCCTGAAGTGCACTATTACTAAAATCAAGTGTACTGCGATAATGTGCCTGCAAAATAAAGAAACGAATAGTCATAGGACTATATGCTTGCTCTAATTTAGGATGAGAACCTGCAAATAATTCTTCAAGAGTGATGAAATTACCTAGTGATTTACCCATCTTTTGTCCATCAATGGTTATCATATTATTGTGCATCCAGTAATTCGCAGGAGCTTTACCATTATCAATGGTGCTTTGAGCAATCTCACATTCGTGATGCGGAAATAGTAAATCCATTCCACCGCCATGAATATCAAACTGTTCGCCTAAATATTTTTTACTCATTGCAGAACATTCTAGGTGCCATCCTGGAAATCCATCACTCCATTTAGATGGCCAACGCATAATGTGTTCAGGTGCTGCTTTCTTCCATAAAGCAAAATCAGCAGGACATCTTTTTTCCGATTGCCCATCTAAATCACGTGTATTACTTAAAAGGTCTTCAAGTTTTCTGCCAGATAATATGCCATATGGATGATCATTGTTATACTTTTCAACATCAAAGTAAACAGAACCTTGGCTTTCGTAGGCATACCCTTTCTCAATAATAGAGTTAATCACCTCTTGTTGTTCGATAATATGGCCCGAGGCTCGTGGCTCAATACTTGGGCTATTCACATTAAGCATCTGCATATAATCGTGATAGCGCTCGGTATAGTAGTGCACAACTTCCATAGGTTCAAGCTGCTCGAGTTGTGCCTTTTTTGCAATTTTATCTTCACCTTCGTCTCCATCGCTTTCCAAGTGGCCAACATCCGTAATGTTTCTTACATATCTAACCTTATAATCTTGATGTTTCAGAAAGCGAGTTAGAAGATCAAAAGTGATAGCAGGCCTTGAATGACCTAGATGTGGATCCCCATAAACAGTAGGACCACAAACATATAGTCCAACATGATTGTCTATTAGGGGTTTAAACTCTTCTTTTGATCTACTTAAAGTATTATATATAAATAATGGAATTGGCATTATGTTAATTTTAAAGATGACATGAGGCACAAAATTACAAAAATCTAATCAATAGTGAATTGCTTGCTAATTTATTATTGATATCGTTTTAATTATATCTTCTTCAATTAGCTAATTAAAGTATAAAAAAGATCGCTTCGTCAAAAATGAAATGACTTTAACCAACCTTTTTGCTTAATTGCGTATACCGGATATAAGTTAAAAAACGTAATATTTTGAAGCACGATATTATACAAAGTAGTATAGCAAATAACCTGACAGACTTTTTAAGTTGGGAAGATTGCCTGTACGAACTTTTTAGTCCGGAGTCTAATATAAAAGGGGAAGCTTTTTTTGCTAATTCAGTACTAATGTTGAATAAGTTTATAGGAGCTGATTATACTTTTATTGGAGTTTTTAATAAAGAGGATAGACGTGTTGAAAAGGTTGCCTTCTGTAATAAGTTTGAAAACCTAGGGAACTATTCGTATAACTTTGATAATGCCCCATGTGCTGAGGTTTTAAATAATTCTTGCGTTTTAATTAACGATTACGTTCAGTTATCGTACCCTAATCATACAAAGTTTTTAGAGCTTGGGATTAAAGCTTATTTTGGAGTTCCCTTGTATAATTCAAAACGTGAAGTGATTGGAGTTTTAGCTTCTTTGTACATTAGTCCTAAAGATACCTCAAAGCGAATAGAATCGCTTATGTATATGTTCTCTTCGCGTATTGGATCAGAGTTAGAGCATGTTGAAAAAGAGCGAGAGTTAAAAAGAAGAAATCTAGAATTGTTAGTTTTTAAGGAAGAATTGATTCGGAAAAATAAGGAATTAGACCAAATCAACAACGACCTTAAAACTATATCAATAAATGTAGAAGAGAGTAATAAATTAAAGACTTCATTTCTTGCTAATCTAAGTCATGAGATTAGAACACCTATGAATTCTATAATTGGGTTTACAGAATTATTGCGTTCTGATAATCTTAGTAATGAGGAAAAGACAGAGTATTTAAATATTGTATATCATAACGGAAATCAATTAATGCGTGTGATGGATGCTTTAATTGATATTTCCAAACTTCAGGCACAAACGATATCTGTTGATAAAGATGAAATATTGATAGAGGAGATGTTGGCTACTTTACAACAGCAGTTTCAGGAGGAAGTTGCGAGTGCATCTAAGTCAATAGAGATTCAAGTCTATATTGATGAAATACCAGAGGAAGAAAAACTCGTAACTTATAAAGAGGCGATATATAAGTCTTTAGAGCATTTAATTGAAAATGCCGTTAAATTCACCAATAAAGGAACTATCAGAATAGGCTATACTAAACTGGAGGATTCATTTGAATTTTTTGTTGAGGACACAGGTATAGGTATTGAGAAAGGTAAAGAAAAATCAATATTTGAATTATTTAGGCAGGGAGACCTAAATCCTACACGAGAGTTTGGTGGAACAGGTATTGGACTTGCTATTGTTAGTAAATATGCAGAAATGCTGAATGGGCAAGTATGGGCCGAATCGGGTAAGGAAAATGGTGCTTTGTTTAAAATGTCTATTCCTAGAGTTAAAACGCAGCCATAAGTAACCCTATATCTTTTGATGGTAATGAGAATAATTCTCCCATATAGTGATTTGTTAATATGCCTTTGTAAATATATAAGCCATCACTAATTCCCGGATTTTCTTTTATAATCTTATCTACACTTCCAGCCTCTGCAACATCAAGTATAATTCTTGAGAATATATTACTGAGAGCAATAGTAGCTGTTCTTGAAACATGTGATGCAACATTAGGTACACAATAGTGCGTAACCCCATGTTTTTTAAATACGGGATGTGAAAAATCAGTACACATGGAGGTTTCAAAACAACCTCCTTGTCCCATGCTTAGGTCTATAAGCACAGAACCTGGTTTCATTTGCATAACCTGTTCTTCAGTAACCATATATTTTATGCCTGATTGCAAATACCTAAGGTTGCCAATAACAACCTCTGCCGTTTTTAAGGCTTTGGTTAATACCTTTGGAGATAGAACTGATGTAAACACTTTTTGTCCGATGTTCAATTCTAATTCTCGCAGGCTTTTAAAAGAATTATCAAATACCTTAACGGTTGCTCCTAAGCCTATTGCAGCTCTAGCAGCATTTTCGCCTGCCATGCCTGCTCCAAGGATAACAACCTCCGCAGGAGCAATGCCCGTTATACCTCCTAAAAATACCCCTTTACCATTATGTGCCTTGCTTAAATATTCACTGGCTATCATAATAGATGTATAACCTTCAATTTCACTCATAATTCGTAAAACCGGATAGCATCTATTCTCATCTCTAATCAGCTCAAAACCTATAGCATTTACTTTTTTTGCCATGAGTTTGAGCATACAATCACGCGACTGTTGTTGCACTTGAACTAATGAAATTATAGTTTGGCATTTTTTTACCAAGCTGACTTCATCAGGTGTTAGTGGAGATACTTTAAGTAATATTTCACATTCAAAAACTTCATCATGAGATTTAACTATGCTTGCGCCTGATTCAGCAAATTGTTGATCGGTGTAATTGCAAGGTGCACCTGCTCCTGATTCAAATAAAATGGTATGTCCATTTTCAGCTAATAACTCAACACCTTGTGGAGTTAAAGCTAGCCTATTTTCAAATTTTGATAATTCTTTAGGTATCCCAATTGTTAACTTTTTCTGAGTATGTTTTACCTCAAGCATTTCTTCTTGTGGTAGAAGAGAGGTATGAAAAAGTGGGAAATCTGAATTGCCAATTGAACTTGCCATTTCTTATCAGGATTATGAGATAATTAATGGTGTAAGGTAGTAAAATATGGCTGAGTTAACAAACTCCCTATGGGTTAAAGATAGCGATCTTAGTAATACAATATTACTAAGATCGCCCTTTTGATTTAAATCTTATAAAGTCCCTTTAGTTGAGGGAAGTGTATTGTTAAAAATATCTTTTCTGATGGCCATTTTTATAGCTCTAGCTAAAGCTTTAAAGATGCCTTCTATTTTATGATGTTCATTATCTCCATCGGCTTCAATGCGCAAATTAGAAAGAGAAGCATCAGAAAAGCTTTTAAAGAAATGAAGGAACATCTCTGTTGGCATGTCACCTACCTTCTCTCTTTTGAACTCTACATCCCAAATGAGCCAGGGTCTACCACCAAAATCTAACGCTACTAATGCTTTGCAATCATCCATTGGCAGACAAAATCCGTAACGTTCAATTCCTCTTTTATCGCCTAATGCATCCTTAAAAGCCTGACCGAGTGCCAAGGCTGTATCTTCAATAGTATGGTGCTCATCAATGTGTAAATCTCCTTTTACTTTGATACTTAAATCACAGCTTGCATGTTTGCCTATTTGTTCAAGCATATGATCAAAGAAGTTCAGGCCTGTTGATATATCACATTTACCTGTTCCATCTAAGTTGAGTTTAATATCGATATCGGTTTCAGATGTAGTGCGCTTTACTTGTGCAGTGCGTTCTTTAGCAAAGAGGAATGCACATATTTTGTCCCAATCATCAGAAATCAGCCCACAACTGTCATTGAGGTTGGCTTCTTTTATTTTTTCAGCATTACCTTCCGGAGCAATAAAAATACCCTTAGCGCCAAGGTTTTGTGCTAAGATAATATCCGTAATTCTATCTCCAATTACAAAGGAGTTTTTAAGATCATATTCCTCTTTATTAAAATACTTTGTAAGTAGTCCGGTTTCAGGTTTACGCGTTGGAGCATTATCCTCAGGGAAAGATTTATCAATGAAAATTTCATCAAATATAATACCTTCTCCTTTGAGTGTTTTAAGCATTTTATTTTGTGCAGGCCAGAATGTATCTTCAGGGAATGAATCAGTTCCTAAGCCATCTTGATTGGTGACCATCACTAATTCAAAATCGAGCTTATCAGCAATTTTTTGTAAGTTAGAAATTGCTTTAGGGTAGAACTCTAATTTTTCCAAGCTGTCCACCTGAAAGTCAACAGGAGGTTCGTTAATTATCGTTCCGTCTCTATCTATGAAAAGTACTCTCTTTAAACTCATAAGTTTCTTTTTAGCTGCTGTATTTCTTTAAAGCATCAAGTAACGATGCATTTTCGCTTTCTGATCCGATGGTTATTCTTAAACATCCTTCGCAAAGTGATACGGTTGATCTGTTTCTGATAATGATTCCTTGTCCAACTAAAAAATCATAAATGGCTAAAGGTTTCTCTGTTTTAATTAACAGGTAATTGGCGTCAGAAGGGTATATCTTTTCAACAAAAGAAAACTGGCTAAGATTCTCTTTTAAGATTTCTTTTTCATTATTTAAAATGTTCACCCACTCGTCTTTGGCTTCAGGATTTTGTAATAAATCAAAGGCCTTTTGTTGCGTAAGAATATTAATGTTGTATGGGTATTTGATGTGATTAAACACACTCACAATTTTTGGCGATGCGAAAGCCATTCCTAAGCGAATACCTGCCATACCCCAAGCTTTACTAAAAGTTTGCAGGATAATTAAATTAGGATATTTACTCAGTTCTGGTAAAAAGCTTTTTTCTGGAACAAAATCAATGTAGGCTTCATCTAAAATGGTGATTCCATTAAATTCATTGAGGATTCTTTCAATATCCTTTTTCTTAAAACTATTCCCTGTTGGATTGTTGGGCGAGCAAATGAAAAGTAATTTAGTATTTGAATCTGTAGCCTTTAATAATGCATCAACATCTAACTCAAATTCAGAAGTTAGTTTCACTTTTCTTACTGCAATATTATTGATGTCGGCAGCCACTTGATACATGCCATATGTTGGATCAATAGATACTATATTATCAACTCCAGGTTCGCAAAAAGCACGGAAAGATAAATCGATAGGTTCATCGCTTCCATTGCCCAAAAATAGAGAATCACTTGCGATGTTTTTAAGCTCTGCTATTTTGGCTTTCAACTTGCGTTGATAGGGATCAGGATATCTATTGTAAGGGTCATTAAACGGATTTTCATTGGCATCTAAAAAGATGGCCTCTGCACCGCTGTATTCATCGCGTGCGGATGAATATGGTTTAAGCGATTTTATATTTGGTCGAACCAACTGTTCTAGTGTTCTCATGGCAAGTTATTTATTTTTCAATGCTTCTAAACGAATGGTAACTGCATTTTTGTGGGCATCAAGCTGTTCTGCAGCAGCCATAATTTCAATGGACGGGCCAATGTTTTTTAGGCCAGCAGGTGAAATTTTTTGAAAGGTAATTTTCTTTACATAACTATCTAAATTCACACCGCTATAAGCTCGTGCATACCCATGCGTAGGCAAAGTGTGGTTGGTTCCTGAAGCATAATCACCAGCACTTTCGGGGGTGTAGTTTCCAATAAATACAGAGCCTGCATTGGTAATTTTGTTGGCAACTTCATCATCATCGCGCATCGCAATAATTAGATGTTCAGGAGCATATTGATTGGTTATTTCAATCATTTCATTTTTATCCTTTAATAGGATAATCCTACTATTTAGTAGGGCCTTTTCAGCAATTTCTTTTCTAGGTAATTGGTTCAATTGCTTTGTAAGTTCTTCCTGAACCTCAGCAATTACTTTTTTATTATCAGTAATTAATATTACCTGACTGTCTACACCGTGTTCAGCTTGGCTTAATAAATCAGAAGCAATAAACGAAGGTATGCAACTTTCGTCGGCCATGACCTCCACTTCAGAAGGACCGGCTGGCATATCAATGGCAACATCTTTTAAACTTACCAATTGTTTTGCTGCGGTTACATAGCTATTCCCAGGTCCAAAAATCTTATCAACTTTAGTAATTGATTCGGTTCCGTATGCCATAGCTCCAATGGCCTGAACTCCACCTAATTTGTATATGCTTTTTATACCGATAAGCGAAGCCGTGTAAAGTATTGCTGGATTTATTTCGCCTTCTTCATTTGGAGGTGTACACAAAACTATTTCTTTACAACCGGCTATAATTGCGGGTACTGCAAGCATAAGTACCGTTGAGAAAAGTGGCGCTGTTCCGCCAGGAATATATAAACCAACTTTTTCTATTGCAACACTTTTCTGACGACAAACTACGCCAGGGCAAGTTTCAATTATCTTTTCAGAAGAAATTTGTGCCTCATGAAACTTCTCAATATTTAATTTAGCCTTGTAAATAGCTTCTTTTAAAACAGAACCTACTTCTAGGCATGCTTTATCAGTTTCTGTTTTAGAAACCAATAGATGATCAGCCGCATAACCATCAAATTTCTTTGAATAGGCTTTGGCTACTTTATCGCCATTCTGTTTTATATCTGATAATATTGATTGAACTGTTTCATACAAGTTACTTAAATCGTTCTCTGGACGTTCAAGTAACTGAGACCATTCGTTTTTCTGTGGATATTCAAATACCTGCATATGAATCTTTAGTTGTGTTGAGTAAAGTAAAGGCAATAACATATTGATTTGTTTTTGCCCTTACTTATGTGTTTTATTATAATATCATTTTCTCAATAGGGAAAGTGATAATGCCCTCTGCACCGTTTTCTTTTAATTTGCCAATAATCTCCCAAAATTTCTTTTCTGAAATTACCGAATGAATCGAGCTCCATCCTTCTTCTGCCAAAGGCAAAACTGTAGGACTCTTCATTCCTGGTAGAATACTAACAATCTCGTCAACTTTATCGTTTGGCGCATTTAATAATATGTATTTATTAGAGTTTGCTGTCATTACCGCATTTAAGCGAAATAATAATTCATCTAATAAGGCCTGCTTCTCTGTTGATAAATTATCGGCTTTTACAAGCAAAGCTTCTGATTGCATTACAACTTCAACCTCCTTAAGGCTGTTGGCAACTAATGTACTACCAGAACTAACAATATCAAATATACCGTCAGCTAAACCAATTCCAGGAGCAATTTCAACAGATCCTGTAATTTCATGTATATCTGCATCAATTCCTTCTTTATCGAAATACTTTTGGAGTATTACCGGATATGATGTGGCTATTTTTTTATTTTGGAAATGCTTTTTACCTGTATATTCTTCTGATTTAGGAATAGCTAATGAAATTCTACACTTACTAAATCCAAGGCGTTTTGCAACAGCTATGTCAAAGTCTTTTTCAGCAACTTCATTTTCTCCTACAACACCAAGATCGGCAACGCCATCAGCAATTGTTTGTGGGATATCATCGTCGCGTAAGAATAATACTTCGATTGGAAAGGAAGGTGATTGAGCTACTAGTTTTCCGCTACCAATATTAAATTTAATACCTGCTTCTTTTAATAACTTCATTGAATCATCATGAAGTCTTCCTTTTTTCTGTAATGCAATTCTAAGTTTTTCCATTTCTCGTTCTTTTTATCAAATAGGTTGGATACCTAATAATTTCTGGTCAATTCTAATATTTTAAACAAAAAAAGAGGGCTTAACCAAACGGTAAGCCCTCTTAAATATCATGATACACAGTCACGGCTCCCATTTATGGTAGTTTATAAAGATGCCCGTGATGATGTGTGATGTATGTCATTGTTTCTATTATTTGGATACAAATGTATGTGTTATTTTTAAACATCCAAGCAAATGAATGATAAATAATAGTTAATTTAAAAGATATTTGCACTGTTTAGTATCAGATTATAAAAGAACCATATTGCATTTTGATTGTTTGATATTCTAAGAAAACTAGAACTATTGATTAATTCGGATGTTGGGGTCTTATTTAGAATGATTATAAATGATAAAATAAGGGCCTTGTTGTTAAAACTTTCTAGTGCGATAAAATGTTAAAATATCTATATTCAGCATCGGATTATCTAATTTTCTGATAGCTATATTAATAGCCTTTTATTAGGCTATTGTTGTGAAATATAGTTTAGGGTTAGTTAAGGTTCAAATAAGAAATTAAAATATAAAAATATAACTAATGAGTTCTGATAAGCAAAAGAGTGAGATGAGTGAAAATCAGAAAGATTCTCGTAGAGCTTTCCTACGTAAACTTGGTTTAGTAGGGGGTGCTGCTTCAACTGGAGCAATTGCTTCGGGATTTAAATATTCAGATAGCAATCAAGGCGAATACGTTAAGGTAATGACTTCAGATCATGTGATGGTTGAAGTGCCAAAAACTCAGATGCAAGCTGTTAAATTAGATACAGAAGCTTTGCAGTCAAGAGGACGTGTTGGTATTAAAGGTAAGCGTTGGGTTATGGTTATTGACCTTGCCAAATGTAGAAATGCTAGGGAGTGTATTAAAGGGTGCCAAAAGCATCACCACCTGCACCCATATCAATTCCATATCAATACTTTGGTAATGCAGGATAGCCCTAAGTCGGCACCATACAATATGCCTAAGCCATGTATGCATTGCGATAATGCACCGTGTGTTTCAGTTTGTCCTGTTGATGCTACATTTAAGCGTCAAGACGGTATTGTACTAATTGATAACGAACGTTGTATTGGTTGTAGATTCTGTATGGCAGCTTGTCCTTATTCAGTGCGTATTTTCAACTGGGAAGAGCCTTTCCATGCTGAGATGTACAAGGAGCAACCAATGGAATATGATATTGAAGCTAATATCCCACAGAAGAAAGGTACAGTTAGTAAATGTGTATTTAGTGCCGATTGCCTCAGAGAAGGTGATTTACCAACTTGTGTTAGCTCATGTCCGAATGGTGTATTTTATTTCGGTGATGAGAACGAAGATGCGGTTACTAATGGTACAACAAAAGAAACTGTTGTATTAAGTGAGCTTCTTGAGAAGAAAGCAGGTTATAGACTTATGGAAGAGTTAGGAACTAAGCCAAGAGTGTATTATCTACCACCAAAAGATAGAGTTTTTGATACTCCAGAGAAACCAGATAATCATCATAGCTAATAAACTTAAACTTTAATTTTATGTCGGGAGAGAAGTTCAGACTAAATAAAACAAAGCTCGATAAAATTGCCACCGATGTTCTGAGGCCTGTTGGTTTTACAAGGGGTTTCCATAATTGGATGGCATTTTTAACCGTAGCTTTAGTAGCTTGCCTTTATGCTTATTATATCCAGTTTGATAAAGGTCTTATTGTTACAGGCATGAGAGATATGGTAAGTTGGGGTATGTATATTGCCAACTTCGTATTTTTTGTAGCCACTGCCTTAGTTGGTATGTTAATCAGTGGGGTTTGTGGTCTGTTAGGTTACAAGTGGATTAAGCCTGTTTCAAGGATTGCAGAAATGATCGCAGTTTCCTTTGCCGCTGTGGCAGGGCTTGTGATTGTATCAGACATGGGGCGTCCAGAGCGATTGCTAAATGTTTTCTTATACGGTAGGGTACAATCTCCAATTCTTTGGGATGTTACCGTTGTTACAACTTACCTTGTAATTAGTTCACTATTATACTTACTACCATTAATTCCTGATTTAGCAATTGCTAGAGGTAGGGATAATAAAATGCCGAAATGGCAAAGTATGGTATACGAACTATTGTCATTTAAGTGGACACATCATCCAAAACAATATAAACTATTATTTAAGTCTATACGAATACTTACAGTATTGGTAATACCAACTGCGTTTGCTATTCACACGGTTACATCATGGTTAATGGCTGTAACACCACGTGCAGGTTGGGATAGCACAGTGTTTGGACCATATTTCCTAACTGGAGCCTTCGTAACAGGTATGGCTGCATTGGTTATTGCAGTATTTGTAATTCGAAATTCATATAGATTACGCGAGTATTTAAATGATGATGTTTTTGATAAGATGGGTAAGTTATTACAACTTGTATGTGTAGTTTATTTCTATTTTAACTTAAATGAATTTTTGGTTCCAGCTTACAAAATGAAAGGGGCTGATGCCATTCATATTCACGAATTATTTGTAGGGAAACATGCTGTAATGTTTTGGTTTACTCAACTAGCCGGATTAATACTTCCAATCTTTTTATTGTTATGGAAAAAGATGCGTAGCCCAATTAACTTAATGGTGATATCTCTGTTTGTTTTGGTTGCAGCTTGGTTTAAAAGATATATCATTGTGATTCCAACAATGGAACATCCTTTCTTGCCAGTGCAAAACTTGCCGCATGAGTGGGTAGTTTATCAACCAACAGTTATTGAGACTGCTGTAACAGTTGGGTCTATTCTTATGGCTGTGATGATTTTTTCAGTGTTAGCCAAATTATTCCCAGTAATTCCTATTTGGGAAATGGCAGAAGAGCATGTTGAAGATAAAGAGAACGAAACCCACTAATAAAGAATTTATGAAGAATTATATATTACTAATTATCGGTTTTGTAATTTCTACAGGGGTTTATGCTCAAGGAGAATGGATTGTTCCTGCCGATAAAAAAGGAAAATTAAGTACCGTAACCTTCTCGTCAAGCATGGAGAAGCTAGGTGCTGATATTTTTAAAAATAACTGTGTAAGTTGTCATGGTACGCCAGGGCAGAATAATCCTATTCCTCTTATGCCATCCCCTGGAGATCCTGCTGGTTCAAAGTTTAGTGATAATACTGACGGAGAGCTGTATTATAAGATACAAGAGGGAAGAGTGACAATGCCATCTTTTAAGAGTGCACTAAGTGCCACTGATACTTGGAATGTGATTGCTTATATCCGCAGTTTTCATAAAGGGTATAAACAAGAAGTTGCTGCTAAGGTAGAAACGAATATCCCAGAAGGTGCGACTTTGGCTATGGATTTATCCTATGATGCTGACGCAAAAAAAGTATTTGTTAAGGTAATTGCTAACAATGAAGGAGAACAAATACCTGTAGCAGGAGTAGATGTTAAAATTGTAGCCAAGAGATATTTTGGTCAATTGCCAATCGGAGAGCCAAAAGCAACTGACGGCAATGGTATTGCTAATATCGATTGGAACGATGAGCTTCCAGGAGATTCAATAGGTAATGTTGCATTAACAGCTAGTTTTGTTGATACTGAGAATTATGGCGATTTAACTGTAGCAAAAGATTTAAAAATTGCAGTTGCCACTAATAAACCAGCTTTGAATGCAGAACGAGCCATGTGGAATACTGTTAAAAAAGCACCACTTTGGATCTTGTTTTCATATTTAGGTGGTGTCATTACCGTTTGGTTCTTTATTATTTACGTTGCACTATCATTAAAAAAGATATTTGCTTTAGGTAAGGATGAGGTATCGGATGAAGAGCAAGTAATCTATTAGAAAATATTTATGAATATTCTTTATTTACTAGTCGGAGTAAGCTTATTTGCAGCCCTATTTTTTTTAGGGCTTTTTGTATGGGCAGTAAAATCTGGACAGTATGAAGATACATATACACCTTCAGTTCGTGTTTTATTCGATGATGACAATGAGTCGGGCAGCAGTACTGAAGAGCAAAAGACAAAAACAGATAAATAACAAACCATATTGAGTAACAATAATGGAAATACAAAAATTTAAATACGACAATGCAACGGTTAAGAATTTTATTCTTGCCACTCTTGTTTGGGGAGTAGTTGCTTTAATTGTTGGGCTTTTGGCTGCATTGCAGTTGGCGTACCCACAATTTAATTTTGGCCTTGAGTATACCACTTTTGGTAGAGTAAGACCAGTACATACTAATGCTGTAATTTTTGCATTTATCGGAAATGCGATGTTTGCAGGAATTTATTATTCCTTGCAGCGTGTTTTAAAGGCAAGATTATTCAACGATTGGATTAGTAAAATTCATTTTTGGAGTTGGCAGCTTGTTATCGTTTTGGCAGCAGTTACTTTATTAGCCGGCTTTACAACAGGTAAAGAGTATGCTGAGTTAGAGTGGCCGATTGATATCTTAATAGCAATATCTTGGGTGCTTTTTGGATGGAATATGATTGGAACCATCGTAAAACGTAGGGTGAAACACATTTATGCTGCAGTATGGTGGTATTTGGCAACCTTCTTAGGTGTAGCTATTCTTCATATTGTAAATTCATTGAGTATTCCAGTTTCACTAGTAAAGAGTTATCCAATATTTGCAGGTGCACAAGATGCATTGGTACAATGGTGGTATGGTCATAATGCAGTAGCATTTTTCTTAACTACGCCGTGGCTTGGTTTAATGTACTACTATTTACCAAAGGCCTCAAATCGTCCTATTTATTCATATCAGTTATCCATCATACATTTCTGGACATTGATATTCTTATATATGTGGACAGGCCCTCATCACTTACTTTATAGTGCTTTACCTGATTGGTTACAGGCGCTAGGGGTTACATTCTCTATAATGCTTATTGCGCCTTCGTGGGGTGGTATGGTTAATGGATTATTAACATTGCGTGGAGCATGGGATAAGGTGAGAGATAGAGCCGACCTGAAGTTTATTGTAGTGGCATTAATTGCCTACGGTATGGCTACTTTCGAAGGCCCAATGATGTCATTAAAATCTGTAAACGCAATTAGTCACTTTACAGATTGGACTATTGCACATACACATATTGCCGGAATGGGCTGGAATGGCGGATTAATATTCGGTATGTTCTATTGGTTGGTTCCTAAGTTATTTAAAACAAAGTTATATTCTGAGAAATTAGCCAACGCACATTTCTGGATTGGTACATTGGGTATTCTGTTGTTTGCAATCCCATTATATTGGGCAGCTATTACACAATGGTTAATGCTTAAAGAATATACGGATGCAGGTGGCTTGGCCTATCCAAATTTCCTTGAAACAACCATACAGATATTACCATTATACGCTTTTAGAATTGTAGGTGGTGTATTATTCTTCGCAGGTTTCTTAATGTTCTTATTTAATATGATAAAAACATTTGCGATGGGTGAAATTACTGCCAATGAGGAAGCAGAAGCACCAGCTCTTGTTAATCCTAGCAAGCGTGATGCATCAGGCGAAACAGTGCACCGTTGGTTAGAGCGTAGAAGTGTTCGTTTTGCCGTATTGGTTTTTGTGGCAGTGGTTATTGGTGGAGCAGTAGAAATTATTCCATTATTAAAAATTGAATCTAATGTTCCTAAAATAGAATCAGTAAAACCTTATTCGCCTCTAGAATTAGCTGGGCGCGATGTATATATTGCCAATGGTTGTTATAACTGTCACTCGCAACAAATTAGACCGCTTCGTTGGGAAACGGATAGATATGGTGAGTATAATAAAATTGGTGAGTACGTATATGATCATCCATTCCAATGGGGATCTCGTCGTACAGGGCCAGATTTATCTAGAGCAGGATATTTAGGTGATTTCTCTATTGCAGGGTCTACTACCTATAAAACTGCGATTTGGCATTATAATCACTTTATGAATCCGTTTGAGATGAATCCTCAAACGATAATGCCTGAATATAGCTGGTTAGCCGAGAATGATGTTAATCTAGATGAAATTCCTCGTAAGATTCGCGTGATGCAAATGATGGGTGTTCCGTATGATGCCGATTTTGATAAACGTGCCGTTGAGGAATATATGAAAGAAGCTAAAAAGATAGTAGCGGATTTAAAAGCTTCGGGTGTAGAAGTTGAGCCAACTAAAGAAGTAATTGCAATTATTGCGTATTTACATAAACTAGGACGCGATATATCTGTTACAGAATAAAAGAGTTTATGGGATTTGTAAGTGAAGTATTAAAAAATGTTGAAGGTCTCTATTGGTATTACTCAATAGGTATCTTCATCTTTATTGTTCTTTTTATCATTATTGCATATAAAACCATTCGCACTCCAAAGGAGGTGATGAATGAGTATAAAAATGCAATACTTGAAGATGATAAGGGAACCGAGATGCGTTAATAATTAACTAAATATATAATTTATGAGCCAAGAAGTAAATATTGGAGCCAATGGTTTTCATGACGATATCGAGTCGCATGATTATGATGGCATTAAAGAGCAAAACAATCCTGCTCCGTTATGGATTACTTTATTATTTTTAGTAACAATTGGTTTCTCGTTGTTTTATACAATTCACTACTTTGGATACCCAGGTAACGGAAGAGGTCAGGATGGAGAATATGCTGCATCAGTAGCTGCTTATGAAGCCAGTCAGGCTGAGTTGAAAGAACAAAATCAGGGCAATAAACCAGAGTTGGCCATGAATGATATGGTTGCAAAAGGTAAAGAGCTTTATACCAAGAACGCTTGTATGGCCTGTCATGGTCAAAGTGGAGAAGGTAATGCAATTGGTCCTAATTTAACAGATAAGTTCTGGATTAATGGTTGCTCTGAAGCTGATATTATGAAAGTTATTAGCGAAGGAAAGCCAACCAAAGGTATGACTCCTTACAAAGCTATGATGTCTGAAGACGAAATCAAATATGTAGCCAATTACATATTGCAAGAGTTAGTAGGGTCATCACCAGCAAATCCTAAAGATCCGCAAGGCGAAGAATGTAAATAATATACATTTCAGATAAGAGATTTCACCCCTTTATTATTAGCTTTATGCTTTTAATAAAGGGGTGTTTTATTTTTAATTTACCGCTAGTAAGTAGTAGCTAACCAGATTGAAAAGTATGGAAAAAACATTTAGAGACAGGCCTGATAATATTGATGAAACAGGAGTGCGTAAATGGCTTAAGGTGCGACAACCTCAAGGGAAGTGGTACAGACGTCGTACTTTGGTTTCTACATTGTTATTATTCTTTTTTATTCTAGCGCCAATTGTAACCATAAATGGTCATCCGTTTATGCGTTTGGACGTGCTCAATAGGCAGTTCTATTTGTTCGGACAAATTGTTTATTCGCAGGATACCAATATAATGGCCTTGGTTATGGCCAGTGTTGTTGTATTCATCGTTTTATTTACTGCAGTATTTGGTCGCATATGGTGCGGTTGGGCATGTCCGCACACTGTCTTTATGGAAGGCCTATACCGAAGAATAGAATATCTGTTTCATGGTAATTATCGTAACAAAGAAAGAGAAGTTTCCCTTCCTATGCGAATTCTTAAATATGCATTGTATTATATTGTAACGCTGTTTTTTACCAATGTATTTATTCTTTGGTTTACGGGATTAGATTACTTACTTGAAATATGGAATAGTCCTATTGAAGAATATTGGCAAGTGTACGGGGCGATGTTTGCGGTGAGTATATTTTACTTCTGGATTTATGCTTATTTGCGCGAGGGAGTCTGTACTATGTTTTGCCCTTATGGTAGAATGCAAGGTGTACTGCTCGATAAAAAATCAATTACTGTTGCCTACGATTATAAGAGAGGAGAGCCACGTGGATCAAAAGAAGCTGGTGACTGTATCAATTGTGGAGCTTGTATTAAAGTTTGCCCAACGGGGATTGATATCAAAAATGGTAGTCAGCTCGAATGTGTTAATTGTACATCGTGTATTGATGAGTGTAATTCGGTAATGACGCGTATTGGTAAACCCGAAAACTTAATCAGATTTACCTCACAATATCAACTAGAGACAGGTAAGAGTAGTATCAAGAATTACAGAACTTTGGGTTATGTATTAGTTCTATCAGCCTTATTAATTACACTGATTATTGCAATATCTAAGCGAACCGAAGTGGATACTTCGTTGTTAAGAATGCCTGGGACTTTGTATCAAGAGGTAAGTGCCGATACATTATCAAATATGTATCAATTAAAGATTATTAATAAAACACCTGAATTTAAGGATATAGAAATAAAATTACTGGAACCCGAAGAAGGAAGTTTCTTTCTGTCTGATCATCCAGTAGAGTTAAAAGCAAGTAATAATTTTAGTGGTATCATTATTATAAAACTTGCCAAGAGTGCTATTGTTAAAAGAAGTACTAAAGTAAAAATTGGTGCTTTCGAGAATGGAAAAATGATTGATTCGGCTAGTGCGTCTTTTGTAGGGCCTAATCAGAAAAAATAAATTATATAGTAAGATGAAGTTTAGTTGGGGACATGGAGTAATAGTTTTTCTAGTGTTATTTTTCACTTGGATGGTGTCGTTTGTAATGTTTTCGTTAAAACAGAATAACGATTTAGTAACTAAGGATTACTATAAGAAAGGGGCTGAGTTTTCTAATCATATGGAAATTCAAAAAAGATCTTATTCATTAAAAGATAGTGTCTCAATAAAGAATCAAGAGGGTCATGTTTTGTTTGCTTTCGCAGAGGTTTGCCCTGAGTTAAAAGGTGAGAAGCAAATCTATTTTTATCGTGCTTCTGACAAAAAAGACGATTTAAAGCTCAATGTGCCAGCAGGTGATGCACAGTTTTTAGTGGATAAGAGTCAGCTAAAACACGGCAGATATAATGTAACTGTATCTTGGGAATACAACCAAGAGCCTTACGAGGTTACTAAAGATTTTTTCGTTAGATAATTATGGATATTGTATTATCAGGATTTGTACTTGGTTTAATGGGTAGTTTCCATTGTGCGGGTATGTGCGGGCCAATAGCCTTGGCTTTGCCTTTAAACGGGAACAATAATGCCGTTAAAGTCACAGGTGGGGTTTTGTATAACCTTGGCCGTAGTGTTACCTATGCGCTTATGGGCGCGGTTTTCGGACTAGTGGGGCAAGGACTTTCATTGGTAGGATTTCAGAAATGGGTATCCGTTGCAATGGGTGCTTTAATGATTATATCAGTATTAGTGCCCTCGCTATTTAAAAAGGTGAATTCAGGGAAAATACCATTCGCAGGAGCTGTTCGAAAGGGCATTCAACGCCTATTTGCAAAGAAATCGTTCGGCGGCTTATTTTTTATTGGCTTACTGAATGGTCTATTGCCATGTGGTTTGGTTTACGTTGCGATTGCCGGCGCCATTGGTGCAGGAGGAGTTGCAGAAGGCGCCCTATTTATGTTGTTATTTGGTTTAGGTACGCTGCCCTTAATGTTGGCTATTTCTATATTGGGTAATATGATGAGTCTTTCAGTCCGTAATAAAATGAATAAAGTGATCCCAGTAATGGTTGTGGTAATCGGACTTATTTTTGTGTTGCGAGGTTTAAGTTTGGGCATTCCTTATTTAAGTCCACCCGAGAGTAAATTATCACCAGCAGCCCATTCCCAAGTAGATACTATGGAAGCTGTTGATAACTCTTGTTGTCATTAATTGAAAAGATCATTAGAATTTAGATAATAGAAATTAGTCTGATTCGCAGCTTGCTTGTGATTAACCAAAACCACTAATCGCCTTATAAAAGTATTAAATGAATAAATGCGTACACTGCGGTGCCGATTGTGGCAAACATCCCATTGAAAAAAATGGAAATCTATTTTGTTGTAACGGATGCCAAACGGTATTCGAGATGCTTAATGGCAGCGAAATGCAGCAGTATTACGAGTTTGAACAACAGCCCGGTATTCGCTTAAATGAAGTGCCGCATCAAAATAAATACGCCTATCTCGATAACGACGAGGTTAAAGAAAAGCTATACGATTTCTTCGATAATGGCATTGCCAAAGTCACTTTCTATATACCAACTATTCACTGTGCATCGTGTATTTGGTTGCTCGAGCATTTAAATAAGCTAAACGAAGGCGTTAAGTATGGCGCGGTAAACTTCGTAAAGAAAACCTATACTGTAAGTTTCGATACAGAGCAAATCAGTTTGCGTCAATTGGTGGAACTATTGGTATCTATTCATTATATCCCCGATATTTCATTGCAAGATATTGATGGAAAAGAACACGGAAGCAAGCAGAATAAAAGCCTCATTTATAAAATTGGAGTAGCAGGTTTTGTTTTCGGAAATGTGATGCTTTACAGTTTGCCCGAGTATTTTAATGGCGAGGCTGTCGATGGCAGTTTTGGGGTATTTCTGTATTACCTGATGTACGTACTTACCATTCCTTTGGTATTTTATAGCGGAAGCGATTACCTTATTTCAGCATTTAAAAATCTCCGCAAAGGAATCGTGAATATCGATTTACCCATTGCCATTGGTATATTGGCGCTTTTTGCCGTTACTTCCTACGAAGTACTTTTAGGCATTGGGCCAGGTTATTCCGATAGCTTAAGTGGCTTCCTTTTCTTTCTATTGTTGGGGCGGTGGTACCAAAGTAAAACCTATCAGGCCTTGGCTTTCGATAGAGATTATAAATCGTATTTTCCGGTGGCAGTTACTCGAATTACCGATGAGGTTGAAGAGAGTGTGCTTTTAAAAGATATTGAAGTAGGGAATCAACTTTTAATCCGAAATAAGGAACTCATACCTGCCGATTCTGTTCTCGTAAGCGGAAATGCACTGATCGACTATAGTTTTGTTACCGGTGAGTCAGTTCCTGTTATTAAAAAGAAAGACGATTTTTTATATGCCGGTGGTATACAAACCGGCGGAGCCATTGTGGTTAAAATCGATAAAGAAGTAGAGCAAAGTCACCTTACCCAACTTTGGAATCAAAGCGAAAAGCAGGCGAAAAGCAAGCGCACCCTTACGTCTATTATCGATCGCATAAGCGGACGATTTACCATTGCTGTAATTATTATTGCCGTAGCAGGATTCAGCTATTGGATGCTTCATGCCGATTTTAAAACAGCACTTATGGTATTAACCTCAGTGCTTATTGTAGCGTGTCCATGCGCCCTTGCGCTATCGCTGCCTTTTACCTTTGGTAGCGCCATGCGAGTATTGGGCCAAAAGGGCATGTATCTTAAAAATATCGATGTTATTGAAAAACTCACCACTATTGATACCATTGTTTTCGATAAAACCGGAACGCTTACCAAGCCCGAGGAAAGCAGCGTTAAGTTCGTGGGCGATCCTTTAACAGATCACGAACTCAATATGGTGTTGGCTCTTGCTAAACAATCAACCCATCCTTTGAGTGCAGCTGTTGCGGCCAACTATTCGCCCACAGAAGCCCTTCAAACCATTGGTTTTACTGAAATAGCCGGACGTGGTTTGTTTGCTACCATTAATCAGATGCCTATAAAATTGGGTTCTTTAGAATATGTTAGTGGCGAAGCTGAAGTGGTACAGCAAGAAAATTCGGCTGTGTATATCTCTATAAATAATCAACTGCGCGGTTACTTTAAGGTAAGCAACCAGTATCGCGAAGGCATTGAAGAGGTAATTGCAGCTCTTAAATCAAAGTACGATTTATACCTGCTATCGGGAGATAACGATGGTGAGAAAGAAAACCTGCTTAGCTATTTCGAATCAGATAAAATACGTTTTAATCAAAAGCCGCAGGACAAGCAAAACTTTATACTTCAACTGAAAGAAGAGGGTAGGCGAGTGCTCATGACTGGCGATGGACTAAACGACTCTGGAGCCTTCTTAAGTAGCGATGTGGCATTATCCTTAGCCGACGATATTTACCATTTTTCGCCTGCTGGCGATGCCATTCTCGAAGCCAAACACTTTAGTCGTTTGCACCAGTTTGTGCGTTATGCACAAAAGAGTTTGCGCATTGTAAAGCAAAGTTTTATTATTTCAATATGTTATAATTTTATTGGTTTGGCATTTGCCATAAGCGGAAATTTATCGCCCGTGGTAGCAGCTATTTTAATGCCCGTAAGTTCTATAACAGTAGTGGTATTCACTACTTTTTCAACACGTTGGGCAGGGAAGAAGATCTAAGGAATTTATTATCGGGCAAGCTATTATACGTTACATTCTGCGGTTTATAATCGCCAAAGCATTAATAGGTAAAGGCTTTAAGAAACATTTTCTGTGCTTTATGTAATTTAAAGCTCCATTTATAAAGAATATGCATAAGCAATCTAATTAATAATGATATTAGCAATTCTTATTATAAGCCAATACTGATATGAATTTTAATTTAGTAGAATACCTAAAGCAGTTAAACAAAGAGTTTGGAGTGTTGTATTACTCGCCAAATCCGGGTAATGCAGGAGATGCAATCATTGCTTTGGGTACCTTTCATTTTTTCGAGAAGCACAATATTAAATATGAATATATCAACGACCCATTAAGTTTTAATTCCGAGAATAAATTAGTGGCTTATGGTGGTGGAGGTAATTTGGTGAAGAATTATAATCATGCTAAAAAGTTTATTACAAAACATGCTGCAAAAGCCAACAAGTTTGTGCTGCTGCCACACACTGTAAACGATCATAAAGAACTGTTGGAAAACCTGCCAAGTACAGTTGATATTATCGTTAGAGAGCAAATCAGTTATAACTATTTAAAAGATATCAACATGGCCGCAAATGTTTATTTGTCGCACGATATGGCTTTTCATCTCGATATCAACAAAATCCTCTCCTTTAAAACAAAATCACCCATTCATATCCTTCTTTTAAAGGTATTTTATAAGTTAATAGCTAGCAAAAAAGGCAGCGAACTCCCCAATTATAACAAGTACGTGCAGAGTATAAATCATGAACAACAATTGATTCAACTCACTAAAAAATCAACGCCAGATACCCTCGTGTGTTTTAGAGAGGATGAAGAAAAAACAGACATAGATCTGCCAGTAAATAATATCGATTTGTCTCAGGTTTACATGTTCGGAACTCATAATTTAGGCTTATTAAACTATTCTACTTACAAGTTTGTAAACCTGATTAATAAATTCAGTGTGGTTCGTACCAATCGCTTGCATGTGGCCATAACAGCCTCAATGTTGGGTAAGGAAGTCTATCTGTACGCAAATAATTATTATAAAAATAAAGCCATTTATGAGCACTCTTTAAAAAGTGAATTTCCAAACACCCATTTTGTCGATTAACTCTTAATCAAACACTATAAATACTATTCAGAAAATGTTTAAGCTATCGTCCGCTTGCAATTGTACATAGTGTTTACTGTTTGTGCTTACACAATATCTTTTTACATTTGCTGCAAACAAAATAGCATCCCATGACAATCAAAAATCATATCCCAAATTTTATAACCAGCCTTAATGTATTATGCGGCGCACTAGCGGCTTTCGCCGGCTTTCAAGGTTTATTGCCCCAGGCTACCATTCTTATTTTCTTGGCTTCGCTTTTCGATTTTTCCGATGGACTTGCAGCCCGTGCTCTTAAGGCCTATTCGCCAATGGGCAAGGAACTCGATTCATTGGCCGATATGCTTAGTTTCGGATTTGCCCCAATGGTATTGCTGCACATGATGCTGAAGTACATTATTCTAGGTTCATTTTCTGCCGATACCCTAGCTGCCCAGCCTGCTCAAATAGCTATTATCTTGTCTCCTTTTTTAGTGACTGTTTTTTCGGCCTTGCGATTGGCTAAATTTAATGTAGATACCCGCCAAAGCGAAAGCTTCATCGGGTTAACCACCACCGCAACAGGCTTGTTTTTGTCTGCTTTAGCTTATGATTTTACTAATGGCGATGGATGGTTGCACACACTTATTCACAATCAATGGTTGCTATTGGCTTTTGTGCCCGTATTCAGTTTCCTATTGGTTTCCGAAATACCTATGTTCTCGCTCAAATTCAAAAACCTCTCTCTAAAAGATAATGTTGATAAGTATTTACTTTTGGCCGTGAGTCTCTTCTTCTTAATCACCAACGGAGTAGGCGGAATAGCCATTACCATTGCCCTATACGTTCTTTTTTCTCTTGTAAAACTTTTATTTAAAAGATAGGGTGTGCCCCTGCGGGTCGCACTTTCCGCTGTATCTTTGTTTCGCCATAATGGGCTCACAAAGGATGCCGCTGCAATTGCTCACACAAGAACCTGCAGTGGGATTTATTGGGGTTTGTGGTGATTACGAAAAAGAGTGCAGCTTCCTTATTTTAAAACTGAAAGCCAATAAAGAACCAAATATTATTCACAAAAAAATGGCGGTTTACTGTTGAGTCGCCTAGTTTAGTTTCTTCAAGCGGGTTCAGGTAAAACCTAAAAGGGAGTTCAAAATAATAGTAAAGACCTTTCACTTTAAATAGATTGGTATCTCTATACCCAACGCTGAAGCCCAAAGTTGGTGAGAAGTGCTCAACAGATTCATCTAACTCAGTGTGTTCATAATAATCATTAACATAGCCTCCAAGAGCGCCAGCATAAATACCTTTATATACGGGTATATTGTAAATCAGGTCATAGCTTTTAATCAAACCACGTACATTATGGCCATCAACGGCATTTGCAAAATTACTCGATAAGTGTTTTTCTGTAGCCTTTATGTTATTATACACAAACCTTAGCATGTGTTGGTTTTTAAACCTTAGTCCAATTTCACCACTAAAGTTCTGAAATTGATTAAATGCCATTTCGCCTAATCCATAAGCTATAAAGTAGTTAATGGCGCAGCTATCCCGTATGGCTTTATTATTACTAAGATCTTGCTTTCTCCGTGTTTTCTGTTGACATACAACATTGATAAGGCAGAAACACAAAACTAATATTGATGCTATCTTCTTCATAATTAAGGTTTATTCAAAAGTATATGTGCCAATATATCAAAATCATAAATACTTTGCATTGAATGCGGGTATTACTTAATTTTCAGTATGACGTATTAAGACCAAAAGCGCCTCGTCATGGCGAGGCGAGATGCAAAATGCCTTAATATTGTTTCGTTCCTCGCTAAAGCTACTGAACGAGTCCTCGCATTGCTAGCGCGAGCTTTTAGCTCGTGACTGCAGAATAATTTCAACTTTAATCATGTTAAATTCATTACCTCGCTCGCGCGGACTAAGCGCAGCGTAATTCGTGAAACATTTATATTGAAAGACTATCTGTTACAAACCCTTACTTTTTATTTTAATTGCTAACTTCTTTTAAATGTAAATCCTTAATCCTTTACTTAACGCTTATTGCACGTATTAGAAATTCGCGCTAGATCCTTATGCATTTTTTTATTATTGTATAGTAAAAAATTGGTGTGTCTTGAAATAGTAAATTAGGGAATTCATCTAGAAGCGTTTGATCTAATAATTGATTAACATATATCTCTTTAAATTCAATTATTTCAAAACCATAATTATGAATATGGTCTTTGATGCTTTTAATTGAGTGTTTATATGTTTCTATATGAATTTTCCTTTTATCAAATGGAATATTAGTATCTGTATAATTATGTAAGGGGTGAATATCAGAGATAAAACATTGGCCATTTTCTTTTAGGATATTAGAGAAGGTTTTAAATGCAAGCCCTATGTTTTTAATATTTGAGAGTACTCTGTTACAAGTTATCCAATCAAAATTGTTATGGTAAAAATTTTGTTTAGAGATGTCTAATTCACGACAAGTGAGTTGTTTGTTAAGGATGTAATATTCGAACTTTCTACTACAGATACGTAACATTTTATCACTATTGTCAACAGCAATTACCTTATGTCCAAATTTTAGTATAGGGAACAATGTATTTCCACTACCAGTGCCAGCATCGAGTCCTATACCTACATTTAATTTGCTTATCCAATTTTCTATAAGTGGAAGCTCATTTTTATGCCAGAATTTTTGCCATTTCCATGAGTCATATTGTTCAGCAACCTTGTTGTAACCATCTTTTGAATAGTATATTAAATTTTTATTTGTCAATGTTTTCTGTGTTTATCAATTGTTCTAAGCTATCAATCTGATTCTGCAAATTTATATAATTATTGTTGTCTTCTTTTAGCTTCTTAAATTCTTCAATTGCTTTTTTAACCTCATATTGTTCATATCTATATATTCGACCTGTTTTTTCCCAAATCCATTTAGAAAAAAGAGGTTCTAATGTTGAAAATAGAATCAATATACCAATAAGTATGCTTCCTAAAACAATTTGTGATTTCACTTTACCAAATACTTTATTCGAAATTTTAGTTTCTAAGCCTTTTATATTTAAGAATGAATTATGATATCTCCTAGCACTACGCTTAAGGTCATTTCTGTATCGGTTTTCTTCAATCTTGATTGCAGACGCGTTTTGTGGAATCTGACTTGTTTTAAAAAAATTGATTCTTACAATCTCTTGGTTTTCATAAATGACAATTGGTTCTGCAGAAAAGTTTAGTAATATACAACTTAAGTAGCCCTCGTAACCAGCCTCAATCATACTAGCATTAATGAGTAATATACCTTGCGATGAAATTGTATGTAATGCAGAATACGATGCGGTGAGATCCTGCTGTATTTTCACTTTCTCTTTAGATTTAATTATTACGACTTCTGCAGGTTCCAAGAAGTATCCATCGCCATTATAAATGTTTCCACTTTTTGGTTCAATAATCTCTCCTATTCTGATTTTATAGGATGTATTGTTTAGGCTGGATGCTTCGAATGGTTCAATTAATTGATTTGCAGATACGCGATGCGTGATTTCGGTATTACTTAGTATCATTTATTGAAAGTTAAAAGTTTATATGAGTAAAAATAAAAAAAACAAGAATACTCTTTTATGTGTTTTTACTTAAAATCAAATATCAATTAGGTGATTATGAAAACTAATCTGTTCCTAGAGAATTATTTCTATCGAAACTTTAGTCTTTTCATTTATTCAGATGTCTTCCATAATATTAACTAATGATTTTGGATGTATCTTCATGAAATCTAACATGAGAATAAAACATTCGAGTAGTATTCCCATTTTATCACAAATTCAAATGTAACAAATCCACTTGATAAAATGCTATTAAACAATAATATCTCCCTTGTGAATATGCGTCAATATAAATCTCACCCTTTCACTTTAATTGCTCAATTTCCTTAAACGAAAAAAGCAAGAACCCCATTTTTAGAGTTCTTGCTTTAAAACAATTAATTTGCCAACTTAATTCAATCCTGCCACAACCTTTTTAAAATTATAATTTCGTTTTTGTGCCTCATCATCAGCATAAATAACCTTGCCAATTTTACAAATATCGCTCACTTGTTTATAAATATCATTAATGGCTTCTATCTGCTCATTGGTAAGTTTTTTAGTGTTTTTCTTTACTTCCTGAGACGTATTGGCTTCAATAATTTTGGGAGTTAAAGCAATAAGCTTATTGATAACCTCGGTATCTAAACCATTTGAGTAAATGTATCGCTTAGCCATACATGATTTTCGCTTATGGCACTCAGCAAATCCATAGTTGCTGCTTGCTGCTTTTTGGTAACACCTCTAAAAAATTCTTGATACCTAATGGTATCTAAACACTCTTGAGCGCTAGCAGGATCAAAGTTCACGTCTATCATAACATTTAAGCGTCTTATTAACGAGAAAGCTTCTTCAATATGATTAGTCGCAGGCTTTGCGAATTGTATTATATGCCTAAATTTTTACTTCGTGTGATGTAAATGCCTAATCGCAGCCGATAATGTCTCGCTCTTTTGCTTTGTTGATAAAGTAGTATTACTTACTCACTCCATCTTAAAAAGGCAGCTAATGTGCTCAATATATTAGTGTTTACTGCTGTCTATTTATTCGTAGTTCCTGACTAGTATATCGACTTGTTAATAAGTGCAGAACCGAATTTTTACCCATGTTCTGTTTAAACGTAGTTATCAAACATTCGCGTTTGGCTATTAGTAGTTTTTAAGAGAGGTTATTTCCATTTAACCCAAATTCTTGCATATATATTAACAGTGAAACCATTGAAAGATAATATTATATTATTAATCATGTAGGGTTTCAATTGTTCTAAGTTTTGAACAGTGATATCTATTACAGTTTTATAACTTTATAGAAGATATTATATTTTTCAACAGATAGTTAATATTTTTGTGTGAGCGATTGCAACGGCATCCTTTGGGAGCCCATTATGGCGACTAAAGATATAGTGGAAAGCGCGGCCCGAGCTTAATACCGCTGAAGTTATTGACAAATGTGCTGACGAGGGACACACCCTGAAAATAGCTTTTAGTTAGAAGGCTGAAATGTTTGTGTTTGTGCCTTGAGATCGCTTCTTGCATCGCGATGACGTAATATCGTGTAGGCGCCTCGTCACAGCGAGGAACGTGGCTGTCTCAAGGTATCCTGTATAAGTAATGTGCTGTGTTTATAATTTGTAGGGATTAGTTGTAAGGCTGAAGTGTTTGTGTTTATGCTTTGAGATCGTTTAAATTATAAGTGTTAAGTTATAAATGATAAACGGGAATTACTGTGCATATTGATACTGTAAATTCCGTTTATAACTTATCATTTATAACTTCTAAGTTTTCGGCATAAAAAAAGCCGCTACACATAATGTGCAGCGGCTATTACAAATTTATTGTAAGAAGGGCATTATTTATATTCTTGCCAGCTTTTGATGGTAATATCCTCTTTACCCATTTTAGCAAAGGCTCTGATGAAAGCGCCCGCTAAACGTGCATTGGTAACCAATGGAATATTAAAATCGATAGCTCCACGACGGATTTTATAACCGTTGTTAAGCTCGTTAGTAGAAAGATTTTTAGGAATATTAATAACTAAATCCATTTTCTTCTCTCTAATTAACTCTAAAGCATTTGGCTCTTTACCTTCGTCGCTTGGCCAGTAAACCAACTCAGTTTCTACGCCGTTTTCGGCAAAGAATTTCTGTGTTCCACTAGTGGCAAATAGGTTGTATCCTTTTTCTTTAAGTATTTTAACGGCGCTCAATAGTTCCATTTTAGAACGTAGTGGACCTGCCGAAATTAATACGTTTTTCTCAGGAATTGTATAACCTACAGAAAGCATTGAAGTAAGGATAGCCTCGTCGAAGTTATCGCCAATACAACCTACTTCACCTGTTGATGACATATCAACACCTAACACAGGATCGGCTTTTGCTAAACGTGCAAAAGAGAATTGTGAGGCTTTGATACCTACATAATCAACATCGAATAAGTTTTTGCTTGGTTTTTCAACCTCCATACCCAACATTACTTTAGTGGCTAAATCGATAAGATTTACCTTAAGTATTTTAGATACGAATGGGAAACTACGCGATGCTCTTAGGTTACACTCAATTACTTTAAGTTCGTTGTTTTTACCTAAAATTTGCATGTTGAATGGTCCTGAGATGTTTAATGCTTTCGCAATCTCACGAGCAATTTTCTTCACACGACGCATCGTTTCAATATATAGTTTTTGCGGAGGGAATACGATGGTCGCATCACCAGAGTGAACTCCGGCAAACTCAACGTGCTCCGAAATAGCGTAAGCTACTAACTCACCATCTTTAGCTACAGCATCTACTTCAATCTCTTTGGCTTCTTCGATAAACTCAGAAACTACAACAGGATATTCTTTAGATACGTTGGCTGCTAATGTAAGGAAGTGCTCTAACTCGTCTTTGTTACTTACCACATTCATGGCAGCACCCGAAAGTACGTAACTAGGGCGAACCAATACTGGGAAGCCTACTTCATCAACAAAAGTGAAGATGTCTTCAATAGATGTTAACTCGTTCCAACGTGGCTGATCAATTCCTAAACCATCTAACATGGCAGAGAATTTCTGACGGTTCTCAGCTCCATCAATGTTTTGTGCCGATGTTCCTAAAATAGGTACATTTTGAGCATCTAACTTCATGGCCAAGTTGTTAGGAATTTGACCTCCCACAGATACGATAACACCTTTTGGTGCTTCAAGATCGATGATATCTAATGTGCGCTCTAACGAAAGCTCATCAAAATATAAACGATCACACATGTCATAATCAGTACTTACCGTTTCAGGGTTGTAGTTAATCATAACTGAACGATGCTTCTGCTCGCGGATAGTGTTAAGTGCATTTACACTACACCAGTCAAACTCAACAGAAGAACCAATACGGTATGCACCCGAACCTAATACAATTACTGATTTGCCATCAGCTTCGTAATCGATATCGTGCTCGCTACCGCTATAAGTTAAGTACAAGTAGTTAATTTGTGCAGGGAATTCACCAGCCATGGTGTCAATCTGCTTCACTACTGGTAATATATTACGTTTTTTACGCTCAGCTCTTACTTTTAATAAGTCGTCGCCAATAACTTCGCTTGTGCTCTTAAATACAGAACGTGCTACTTGGAAATCGGAGAAACCTGAACGTTTTGCGTTTCTTAATAAGTCCGAAGGAAGTGCCTCAAGCTTATCAAATGCTTTTAATTCTGTTTCAATGTTGCTGATGTTCTTTAATTTCTCAAGGAACCAGTGGTCAATTCTACTTAGTTTGTGAATTTCTTCAACTGTCATTCCCATTTGGAATGCCTCAGCAATAGCATAAATACGTTGGTCGGTAGGTTCTGCTAATTCTGTTTTAACATCAATTCCTTTTAAAGGCTGATTGGCAACAAAACCGTGCATTCCTTGTCCAATCATACGTAAACCTTTTTGGATAGCCTCCTCAAAAGTACGACCGATAGACATAATCTCACCAACTGATTTCATACTTGAACCAATTTGCTTGCTTACACCGTTGAATTTATTTAAATCCCAACGTGGTATTTTACAAACAACGTAATCTAATGCAGGCTCAAAGAATGTAGAGGTAGTTTTAGTTACCGAGTTTTTAAGCTCGTGTAAGCCATATCCTAAACCTAATTTAGCAGCCACAAATGCCAATGGGTAACCTGTAGCTTTAGAGGCTAATGCCGATGAACGTGATAAACGAGCATTTACCTCAATAACTCTGTAATCTTCAGAGTAAGGATCTAATGCATATTGAACATTACACTCACCAACTACTCCGATATGACGGATAATTTTAATAGCTAACTCACGTAATTTATGATATTCAGAGTTCGATAAAGTCTGAGAAGGTGCAATTACAATACTTTCACCGGTGTGGATACCTAGTGGATCAAAGTTCTCCATATTACAAACTGTAATACAGTTGTTGTGGCGGTCACGCACAACTTCGTACTCAACTTCTTTCCATCCCTTAAGTGATTCTTCAACCAATATCTGATCAGAGTATGAGAAAGCATTTTCGGCACGTTCAACCAACTCTTCTCTGTTGTAACAGAAACCAGAACCCATACCTCCTAATGTAAACGCAGCGCGCACAATAATAGGAAAGCCAATTTCGTCAGAAGCTTTTAAAGCATCCTCAACCGAACCTACAGCTACACTAATAGGGGTTTTTACATCAATTTCTCTTAGTTTGTTGGCGAAAATCTCTCTATCCTCAGTGTTAATGATAGATTGTACTGGCGTACCTAATACCTCAAGGTTGTACTTTTCAAGAGTACCAGCTAAATATAGCTTGGTTCCACAGTTAAGAGCTGTTTGACCTCCAAAAGCTAATAATATACCTTGTGGTTTTTCTTTTTTAATTACCTCTTCTACAAAATAAGGGGTAACTGGTAAAAAGTAAATTTTGTCGGCAATGTTTTCCGAAGTTTGAACGGTAGCAATGTTCGGATTAACCAATACCGTTTCGATACCTTCTTCTTTTAATGCTTTTAGGGCTTGCGATCCCGAATAGTCAAACTCTCCGGCTTCTCCAATCTTAAGCGCGCCTGATCCAAGGATAATTACCTTTTTAATCTCTTTGTTCATCTTTTTGGCTATTATGAAATTGATGTATTCTTATGCATCTTTAATGGAAATTAACAAAAAAGGTTCACCGTTGTAAACTTCAATTTACCTGTTAATCTCAGAAATGGACATGACAAAAAGAGGCTCTAAATTGTCTTTGTTGCTGTAAAATAGAGTCTTCTGTGATAATCCTGTTTCTTTATCGGATGCAAAAATACAAATAATTATCAATTATTATTTGATTATTTTAAAAAAGTGAATAAATTTGCATTGCATATGAATAAATATACAAAATGAAGATAAAGGCACAACGATTATCTGAGATTAAAAATATCATTAACAATCAGAAAGTGGGTAGCCAAGAGGAATTGTTATCTCTTCTTGGGGAATCTGGTTTTCTGACAACTCAGGCTACTTTATCTAGAGACTTAAAGTTTTTAAAGGTATCAAAGGTGCCTGATTCGGAGAAGGGATATATTTATGAATTGCCCAATTCTGCTGCATCAAAAGTAGTGGAAGAGGATTTACATGAGGATTTTCCGCTTTCGGGAGTGGAATCCATTGATTTCTCAGGTAATATGGCTGTAATTAAAACCCGACCAGGGTTTGCTGCAAGTATTGCTTCGGTGATTGATAGTCATGAGCCCTATGAGATATTAGGTACAATTGCAGGTGATGATACTATTTTGCTAATCTCCAGAGAGGGTATTGCAAAAGGTTATGTGGTGGATGCCTTATCGATGTTTATCCCGGGAGTGAAAAATAAAGTGTTGTAGAGTTTAGGTATATAATATATATAATGTCTAGCGAGTTTAATATAGAGGTTGCCCAAAAGGAGCATTTAGATTATGTGGATGTAATTTTACAAACCATAGCTGATGCTGCAAAGGTGCGTGGAACAGGTATTGCGAAGCGTAGTCCGGGTTACATTATTCAGAAAATAAATGAAGGGAAGGCCATTATTGCGCTTGACCCGGATGGTATTTTCGCAGGTTTCTGTTACGTAGAGTCATGGGGGCACAATCGATTTGTGGCTAACTCAGGGTTAATAGTTGCTGATGCTTTTAGAGGTTTAGGTTTAGCGAAGGCCATTAAAGCGAAAGCTTTTGAAGTGTCTCGTGAGATGTTTCCAAAAGCCAAGTTGTTCGGATTAACAACCGGGTTGGCTGTAATGAAGATTAATTCCGAGTTAGGATATAAGCCCGTTACATTTTCTGAGTTAACGGATGATGAAATGTTTTGGAAGGGTTGCCAAAGTTGTGTGAATTACGATATTTTGGTTCGTACCAACCGAAGACATTGTTTGTGCACGGGTATGCTTTTCGATCCTGAAAAGGATAATAAGAAAGATGAGCCTGCTAAAAGCCTTGGTGTTTATGACAGGTGGTTGCAGTTAAAGCAATCGATCTTTCTTAAGGGCGGTTCTAAAAGAAATAAGTTTTCGTACCTAAAGAGATTGCAGGCTAAATTTATAGCCTTGTTTTAAAAATAATGAGAATACAGTTTTGTATCGTAATAGATACAATAGATAAAAATATATATAATGGAAAAGGTTGTTTTAGCTTTTAGTGGTGGTTTAGATACGTCGTTTTGCGTAAAGTACTTAAAGCACGAAAAGAATTTAGATATTTATTCAGCAATTGCCAATACAGGTGGTTTTTCTGATGATGAATTGGTTAATATCGAAAAAGGGGCTTATGATTTAGGTGTAACTAAGCATGTGGCTCTTGATGTAACTGATGTGTATTACAGAAACTGTATTCGCTACATGATTTATGGTAATATCTTAAAAAACAATACTTATCCATTATCAGTAAGTTCTGAGCGTATTTTCCAAGCTTATGCAATTGTTGATTATGCTCGTAAAATTGGGGCAAAATATATTGCTCATGGTAGTACGGGTGCTGGTAACGATCAAATTCGTTTTGATTTAACATTCCAAATTATTGCGCCTGAGATTGAAATAATTACTCCTATTCGCGATTTAACGTTATCGCGCGAAGCGGAAATTGATTATTTAAAGAAGCATGGCGTTGTTAAGGACTGGAAAAAGATGGATTATTCTATCAACAAAGGTCTTTGGGGAACTAGTATAGGAGGTAAAGAAACCTTAACTACAAACGAAACTTTACCAGAAGAGGCTTATCCATCTCAATTGCAGAAAGAAGACTCTGAAGAGTTGGTTATTGAATTTGCAAAGGGTGAAATTTCTACAGTTAACGGAGAAAGTTTTGCCACAGGAATTGATGCCATCAGAAAAATTGAAGAAATAGGTTCGGCATATGCTATCGGAAGAGATACTCACGTTGGAGATACCATAATAGGTATTAAAGGGCGTGTTGGTTTTGAGGCTGCAGCGCCATTGTTAATAATAAAGGCACACCACTTATTAGAGAAGCATACTTTAACCAAGTGGCAAATGTACTGGAAAGAGCAATTGAGTAATTGGTATGGTATGTTATTGCACGAAGCACAATATACAGAGCCTGTAATGCGCGATATAGAGAAATTCTTAGATAACTCTCAAGAAAACGTAAATGGTAAAGTAATTATGAAATTACACCCTTATCGTTTTGAGTTGGTAGGAATTGAATCGGATAACGATTTAATGAACTCTGGTTTCGGTGATTATGGCGAAATTAACAAAGGTTGGTCTGGTGATGACGTAAAAGGATTTACATCAATATTAGGTAATCAACTAAAAATATTTAACAAGGTTAATAAAGGATCTTTAGATATTAACTAATCAAGCATTAGTGCATTAATTAAGTTTTTAAGTAGAGGTTAGAAGGTGATTCAGGTTTTGCTACGGATTCATCTGAATCATTTTCTACCTCGTTTATTAAGATATAGAAATGATAAAAGTAGGTATTGTTGGTGGAGCAGGTTATACTGCAGGTGAGTTATTGAGAATCTTAATTTGTCATCCCGAAGTAGATATTACCTGTATACAAAGTACAAGTAATGCTGGAAATGCTGTTTCATCAGTACATACAGACTTGTTGGGAGATACAGAACTAAGTTTTGTGGCTGATTTAGATACTAGCGTAGTTGATGTTATTTTCCTTTGTATGGGACATGGAAAATCTGTTGAGTTTTTAACAGAGAATACGATTCCTGCACATATCAAAATTGTGGATTTAAGTCACGACTACCGTTTAAAGCGTGATGGTAACGATTTTATTTACGGCTTGCCCGAGTTAAATCGTGAAGAGATTAAGAAGTCAACAAAAATTGCAAATCCAGGATGTTTTGCAACGGCTATTCAGTTTGCCTTATTGCCATTAGCTTCGGCAAAAGCGTTAAACGAAGTGCACGTAAATGCCATAACAGGTTCAACAGGTGCGGGGCAAAAGCCTACTGCGACTTCTCATTTTAGTTGGAGAAATAGTAATGTATCGGTTTATAAAGCATTTGCACATCAGCATTTAGGCGAGATAAAACAATCTTTATCTCAATTGCAAGAAGGCTTTTCAGAGGCGGTTAATTTTATCCCTGTACGTGGTAATTTTACTCGTGGTATTATGGCTACGGCTTATGCCGAGACTGATTTATCAGAAGAAGAAGTAATTAAATTATATAAGACTTATTATAAAGATCATCCGTTTGTGATAGTATCCGATGTTAACCCGCATTTAAAGCAGGTGGTTAACACAAATAAGGGTATTGTTTATGTAGAGAAGCATGATGGGAAGGTATTAATCATTAGTATGATTGATAATCTAATAAAGGGAGCTTCAGGACAAGCGGTTCAGAATATGAATTTAATGTTTGGTTTAGAGGAAACAACAGGCTTGCGTTTAAAGTCGGTTGGATTCTAAGCTTCCTAGATATTAAGTTAATAATAGTAAAAGACAATGCTGGAGAGTCTTGCAATACAAAAAGTATTGCAAGACTTTTTATTAATTGTCAATTAAAAACAAGCCATTTCGTAAATGGTATAAGTAGTTAAAATATGAAGTTGTTTGATGTATATCCATTGTTCGATATTGAGCCAGTAAAGGCACAAGGTTCTTATATATGGGATAAAGAAGGAAATAAATATCTCGATTTATATGGTGGTCATGCGGTAATTTCAATAGGTCATACGCATCCACATTATGTGAAACGAATATCAGATCAATTAAATAATATTGGTTTTTATTCTAATTCTGTTCAGAATCAACTTCAAAAAGATTTAGCCCAAAAGCTTGGCGAAGTATCGGGTTTACCTGATTACGATCTGTTTTTGTGTAATTCAGGAGCCGAAGCTGTTGAGAATGCATTGAAAGTAGCATCTTTCAAAACGGGTAATAAAAAAGTGATTTCCTTTAAAAAGGGATTTCATGGGCGAACATCTGCAGCAGTTGCAATTACTGATAATCCTAAGATTGTAGCGCCAATAAATGCCAATCACGAAAGTGTAATTTTGGAGTTAAACAACCTTGCTGCAGTTGAAGCAGAACTGAAGAAAGGGGATGTTTGCGCCGTAATTATCGAAGGTATTCAGGGAATAGGAGGTATTGTAGTACCTAATTCTTCATTTCTAGAAGGGTTAGGTGACATTTGCGAAAAGTACAATGCCATTCTTATTTTAGATGAAATACAATCAGGATATGGTAGATCAGGTAAATTTTTCGCTTTTCAGTATAGTAATGTTAAGCCCGATATAATTACAATGGCAAAAGGGATGGGTAACGGCTTTCCTATTGGCGGCGTTTTAATCTCTGAAAAGTTTGAGCCATGGTTTGGTATGTTAGGTACAACTTTCGGAGGTAATTACCTAGCTTGTGCTTCTGCATTAGCTGTTTTAGAGGTAATTGAAGAGGAAAAACTAGTTGAAAATTCTTTTGAGGTAGGAGAGTACTTAATTACTCGTGCAAAAAAAGAATTAAAAGATTGTGAAATAAGTGGTAACGGACTAATGATTGGTCTGAAATTTGCATATCCAATTGGTGATTTGAGAAAGCAACTTTTGTTTGAAGATAAAATCTTCACAGGAGTCTCAGGTACCAACATTATACGGATATTACCACCCCTTAATTTAACAAAGAAAGAAGCTGATTTATTTATGGATAAATTGGTCTCACGTTGTATATAATGGTGCCTGATGCTATGTTATAAACATAAAGACATTAGGTTATGGTTAAATCTTTCTGGAACGAAGAGTGGAAAGAGATTAATTTTGAAGAAGGCGCTCTTAAGAAAAAGTATGCGATTTCGAATTACGGAAGAATAGTTAGTTACATTACTTCTGTAAAAGAAGGTGATGTAATTAGAGGAGGAGTCCTACGTGGTTATCCTACTTTGCCTATTCGCCCATTCGGAAAATCAAAAACTTTTTACGTGCATAAATTAGTTGCACAGTATTTTTTAGAACAACCTAGCGAGGATGCTACATTCGTAATTCATTTAGATTATAATAAATCTAATAATTACATCGAGAATTTAAAATGGAGCACTAAGGATGAGGTATATGAGCACCAACAAAGTAATCCAGCTGTAATTGGAGCCAGACAAAAGCTTAAAGGACGCAAAACAGTTCAAGGGCACAAGTTGACTTCAACAGAAGTGATTAGATTAAAAAAGAAGATTTTTGACCCCAATAGGAAGTCAAGACTTAAGATTATTGCAAAGCAATTTGGAATTAGCGAAATGCAACTGTATCGTATTAAGTCTGGTGAAAACTGGGGACATGTTAAAATAGAAATTAATGGCGTAGAATATTAGTAAGTTATATAACTTGAGCTACTATTTTACGCTTAAGTCACTAACTTACTATGAATAACAAAAAAATAGCCATTATTGGAGGCGGTAACCTTGGCCAAGCAATAGCAAAAGGCCTTGTGGCTTCTGAAATTATTGAAGCAGCCAACTTAACAGTTACACGACGTCGTTTAAAATTGATTCAGAATTTATCCGATTTAGGCATTAATACTATTTCGGATAATAGTGAAGCGGTTAGCGGTGCCGATATTATTTTTCTTGCCGTTAAACCTTATCAGGTTGAAAGTATTATTACAGAAATAAAAGATGCTGTAAGTAGTGATGCCATCATTATTTCATTGGCAACAGGTGTTAGTACGGCTGATTTACAAAACTATTTTGATAAGCAATTGGCTTTATTTTTAGCCATGCCAAATACTGCCGTTGCAATTGGTGAGTCAATGACTTGTATTGCTGCATTAAATGCAAGTGAGGAGCAAGAGCAATTGGTACTTACTTTATTTAACCAAGTAGGGCAAGCACTTATTATTCCTGAAGAATTAATGTCATCGGCAACAGTGCTTGCTGCTTGCGGAATTGCATATGCATTACGCTTTGTAAGAGCCGCTACTCAAGGTGGTATCGAAATAGGTTTTGGTTCAGATCTAGCTTTAAAAATTGCTGCCCAAACAGTAAAGGGAGCTGCAGAGTTATTAATCCAATCAGGAACACATCCCGAACAAGAAATTGATAAAGTAACTACACCTCGCGGCGTTACCATTTCTGGTTTAAATGAAATGGAACACCAAGGTTTTAGTTCATCCCTTATTAAGGGTTTGATTACTTCATTCAACAAGGTTCAAAACGGCTAATATATTTTCTGTGTTTAAATCCATTACAATAAAAATTGGTTCCAACGTATTAACTGGAAATGATGGAATGTTGAATGAGAATAGGGTTTCTCATTTGGTAGATCAGATTTCCGACTTACATCGAAAGAAAAAAAAGGTAATTCTTGTTTCGTCAGGAGCAGTTGCTGCAGGCCGCTCTATGGTTAAGGTCTGTAAAAAAACAGATACAGTTTCTGAACGTCAATTACTATCTTCGGTAGGTCAAGTGAAACTTTTAAATACCTATTTCCAATTATTTGATGCGCACGGAATAAAGTGTGCCCAGGTTTTAGTAACCAAGCAAGATTTTCGTTCTAGAGAACATTATCTTAATATGAAAAACTGTATCACTACTTTGTTGGATAATGGAATTCTTCCAATCATCAATGAAAATGATGCAGTTTCAGTTACGGCTCTAATGTTTACTGATAATGACGAGCTAGCTGGCTTATTGGCTACTATGATGAGTTCTGAAGCCTTGTTTATTTTAAGTAATGTAGATGGTATTTATAACGGTAACCCGACTAATCCGGATGCCACAGTAATTCGATCTATTGATGGTTCTAACGCAGATTTATCAGAATACATATCTACTACCAAGTCTAACTTTGGTAGAGGTGGAATGTTAACCAAATGTAGGATGGCTCAGAAAACTGCATCCTCGGGTATTTCGGTGCACATTGCCAACGGAACTACCGATAATATATTAACTAGCTTAAATAAAAATCACCAAGAGGTAATTCATACACAGTTTAAACCGGGCGATAAATATCCGGCAGTCAAAAAGTGGATGGCTTATTCCGAAGACTTTGCGAATGCTGAGGTGGTTGTTAATCAAGGTGCTTATGATGCTTTAATCTCAAAAAAGGCCACAAGCTTATTATTGGCTGGTGTGGTAAAGTTGATTGGAAATTTCCAAAAAGGAGATTTATTAAGGATATCAACCGAAACTGGTGAATCAATAGGTATTGGTAAAGCTAAATATGGGAGAGAAGAAGCTGATTCACATATGGAGGATTCTAAATTCCAACCATTAATCCATTACGATTATTTATATCTAAACCAATAATTTAAAATCGAAACTTGAAAAATTAGAAATATGAAGTGTCTATCTCAATTTCAGAATGTAAAAGAGGCTGCTCGCAGCATGTCTCAAGTTAAAAAAGCCGATATCGTTGACTTATTAAATGCCGTTGCCGATGAAGCTGAAAAGAATATTGAAAGTCTTTTAATAGAAAATAAGAAAGACTTGGATAGAATGGATTCTAATGATCCCAAGTACGATAGGTTAAAATTAACCAAAGATAGAATTGAGGGGATCGCCGGAGAAATGCGAAATGTAGCACAGCTACCTTTTCCAATTAGCGAGGTTCTCGAAGAAAAAACATTGGATAACGGACTAAAACTAAAAAAGGTTCGTGTGCCTTTAGGTGTAATAGGCGTAATATACGAGGCGCGTCCAAATGTTACATTTGATGTTTTTGCACTATGTATGCAATCCGGAAATGCTTGTGTGTTAAAGGGAAGTAGCGATGCCGAGTATTCAAACAAAGCAATTGTTTCTTTAATCCATGGTGTGCTGAAAGCAAAAGGTTTTAATTCAGAGGTATTGCAATTATTGCCTCCCGATCGTTCAGCAGCCACGGAGCTAATGAATGCTATTGGTTATGTTGATATATTGATACCACGTGGATCGCAGGGATTAATCAATTCAGTTCGTGAAAATGCCAATATACCTGTAATTGAAACAGGTGCGGGTATTGTACACACTTATGTAGATGCTTCTGCTGATGATAAAAAAGCCATTGATGTGGTTGTAAACGCCAAAACAAGAAGGGTTAGTGTGTGTAATGCATTAGATTGTTTGGTTATTCATAAGGACAAACTATCTCTTTTGCCTCAAATATTAGCTCCAATGAAGGCATTTGATGTTGAAGTTTTTGCGGATGAGGATGCTTTTGAAGCTGCAGGAGATTATCCAACCCAATTACTTCAAAAAGCAGATGAAGAGTCATACGGAACTGAATTCCTGGCGCACAAAATGTCTATAAAAACCGTGTCTGATATTGATGAGGCATTGGATCATATATATAAGTTTAGTTCAAAGCATAGTGAAGCTATTATTGCAGAAGATGCAACAGTAATAACTCAGTTTTTTAATGAGGTTGATGCAGCTGCAGTATATGCAAATGCTTCCACGGCCTATACCGATGGTGCTCAATTTGGTTTAGGTGCCGAGATTGGTATCAGCACACAAAAGTTACATGCACGCGGACCAATGGCTTTGCGCGAGTTAACAAGTTATAAGTGGTTGGTAACGGGTGATGGTCATACTAGAGCATAAGTATTAGCATTGAATTTTGTAGGTGTAAAATCATCATGATTTAATTTTAAAAATAGGTATACGATATTTACGTTTTGTAAATAAATCTTATGTCTTGATACTTGAATCTTGATACTATATTTAAAAGAAATGAAAAGATTTTTAAAAGTAGATGATATTGGCGATTTAAAGCAAGCTTTAAAAGATGCCTTCGAAGTAAAAAAGAATCCTTATGCTTTTCAGGAGTTAGGGAAAAATAAAACCATCATTTTAGTATTTTTTAACTCAAGTTTGCGTACGCGTTTAAGTACCCAAAAAGCAGCAATGAATATGGGAATGAATGTGATGGTTTTAGATATCAATAATGGTGCTTGGAAACTAGAAACAGAGCAAGGCGTAATTATGGATGGTGATAAACCTGAGCACATCAAAGAAGCTGTGCCTGTTATTGGTCAGTATTGCGATTTAATAGGGGTTCGTTCGTTTGCTACTTTTGAGAATAAAGAAGATGATTATTCAGAAAAGATCATCAACCAATTTATTCAATATTCAGGTGTGCCTGTTATCAGTTTAGAGTCAGCTACGCGTCATCCGCTTCAATCATTTGCTGATTTAGTAACCATTGAAGAGCATAAAACAGTTGACCGTCCAAAGGTTGTTTTAACTTGGGCACCGCACCCACGTGCATTACCTCAGGCAGTAGCCAACTCGTTTACCGAGTGGATGAAAGAAGCTGATGTAGAATTTGTAGTAACACATCCAAAAGGTTATGAGTTATCTGATGAATTTACAGAAGGTGTTACGGTTGAATATGATCAGCGTAAAGCATTTGAAGGTGCTGACTTTGTATATGCTAAAAACTGGTCGTCGTTTTCAGATTATGGCAAAGTTCTTTCTGAGGATAAAGATTGGACTGTAGACGAGGAAAAAATGGCGTTAACCAACAATGGTAAATTCATGCACTGTCTTCCGGTTCGCCGTAATATGATTGTTACTGATGGTGTTATTGAAAGCGAAAATTCTTTGGTTATTCAAGAGGCTGCCAATAGAGTAGTATCCGCTCAAACTGTAATCAAGCGTATGCTTGAATCTTTAAAATAATTACTAACAATTTAGGCATCATTGTTTGCAAGCGATATATCTCTTGTAAACAATGATGCCTAAAACTTTTTTATATAAAATGCAAAATATAACCATCGTTAAGGTTGGAGGAAAAGTTGTTGAGACTCCTGAATCTTTAAGTGAATTATTAAGCGATTTTGTGAAAATACCAGGATTAAAAATTTTGGTTCATGGTGGAGGACGTTCAGCTACTAAAATTGCAGAGAAGTTGGGTGTTGAAACTAAAATGGTTGAAGGCCGCCGAATTACAGATGCTGAAACTTTAGATGTGGTTACAATGGTTTACGGTGGTTTGGTAAACAAAAAAATTGTTGCCTCACTACAAGCCAATGGCGCTAATGCGATTGGTTTAACCGGAGCAGATTTAAACCTAATAAAAGCTAAAAAACGTCCAGTAAAGGATATTGACTATGGTTTTGTAGGCGATGTTGAATCTGTTCAGGTAGAAGAATTAACAGCTTTATTAAATCAGAATGTTGTTCCCGTTATTGCACCTTTAACACATGATGGACAAGGAAATATGCTGAATACCAATGCCGATACCATGGCATCATCTTTGGCATCAGCATTAGCACCATTTTTTAATGTTAGCTTAATGTACTGTTTCGAGAAAAAGGGCGTACTTAGCAATCCGAATGACGATGATGCTGTTATTTCTAATCTAACAAAAGATTTGTTTAAAGAATATCAGCAGTCGGGAGTTATTAACGAAGGTATGATTCCTAAATTGGATAATGGTTTTGCAGCCCTAAGTAAAGGTGTTGCTAAAGTTATTATTACCAATACACAGGGGATTGCTTCTAATGATGGCTCAGGAACAATTTTAAGTAATTAATGATGATTGAATATCAGCAAGAATACGATGAAGCAGTTGCATTATTAAAGCAATTGATTTCAATTAAGTCTTTAAGTAGAGAGGAGGAGGATGCTGCAGATGCAATGCAATCTTACCTTCAATCAAAAGGCCTTGATGTAAATCGTAAAGGAAATAATGTATGGGTGTGGTCGGGTCAGAAAGATCCAAGCAAACCTGTTTTGCTGCTAAACTCGCATTTAGATACTGTAAAAGCATCTTCAAAATGGACTTACGAGCCGTTTTCTCCAACTGTTGAAAATGGAGTTCTTTATGGTTTAGGGAGTAACGATGCCGGAGGACCATTGGTTTCACTGATGGCTACATTCTTATTATTGTCAAAAAGCGAACAGCCATTTAATTTGGTATTTGCTGCCACTGCCGAAGAAGAAATATCGGGTATAAATGGAGTAAGTTCTATATTAGATGAATTAGGAAATATTGATCTAGGAATTATAGGAGAGCCTACTTTAATGCAGATGGCTGTTGCCGAAAAAGGTTTAATGGTTCTAGATTGTACGGCCAAAGGAAAAGCAGGTCATGCTGCACGTAATGAGGGACTTAATGCAATCTATGAAGCTTTAGCTGATATTGAGTGGTTTCGTACGTATCAGTTTCCTGAGGTTTCTGATTTGTTTGGACCTGTGAAAATGAGCGTTACTCAAGTTAATGCTGGTTCTCAACATAATGTAGTGCCTGATACTTGCTCTTTCGTAGTTGACGTTAGGCTAAACGAAAAGTATTCTAATAAAGAAGCTGCTAAGTTGATACAAGCACAGGTTAAATGTGATGCTGTTCCTCGAAGCACTCGATTAAATAGTTCGTATATTCCATTAGAACATCCGGTGGTAAAACGTGGTATCGAATTGGGAAGAGAATATTATGGATCGCCTACAACATCAGATCAGGCTGTTATGAGTTTTACAACATTGAAGATGGGACCTGGAGATTCTGCGCGTTCACATACTGCTGATGAGTATATTAAATTGGATGAAATTAAAGAGGGAATTCATCTTTATTACGAGATGCTTAATAATCTAAACATAAGAAGTTAAAAAATGTGATAATTATCATCATTTCGGAATGATTAATTTGAAATTATAAGTTTAAAAACATATATTTGCTTCAATTATAAGGTTTAGAGTATTTGCATTAACATTCTGTAATCTACACCATTTTGGAGCTCAAATACTTAACAGTGTAGAGTTTTAAATCTACACTTCTTTATGTAATTAACATGAAACTTTGGGATAAAGGAATTAAAGTAAACGATAAGGTTGAGGCTTTTACTGTGGGAAAAGATCGTGAAATGGATCTTTATTTAGCACCGTTTGATATATTAGGTACTATGGCTCACATTACTATGCTCGAATCTGTTGGTTTACTAGAGAAGGATGAGTTAGCACAATTATTAGAGGCACTAAAAGCTTTGTATAAAAAGGCTATAGAAGGAGAGTTTGTAATTGAGGATGGTGTTGAAGATGTGCATTCGCAGGTTGAAATGTTACTAACCGCTGAGTTAGGTGATGTTGGTAAAAAAGTACACAGCGGACGTTCACGTAACGATCAGGTGCTACTCGACCTTAAATTATTTGTGAGAAATAAATTGCAAGAAGTGGTTGCTTCGGTAAACGATTTCTTTACTGCACTGCAAACACAAAGCGAAAAATATAAGGAAGTTTTAATTCCTGGATATACTCATTTACAGGTAGCAATGCCTTCATCATTTGGATTATGGTTTGGTGCTTATGCCGAAAGCCTTACTGATGATATGATGATGTTAAATGCCGCCTGGAAAATGTCAAATCAAAATCCATTAGGTGCTGCTGCTGGATACGGAAGTTCATTTCCTTTAAACAGACAATTAACAACTGATTTACTAGGATTTGACAATATGAACTACAATGTAGTTTATGCGCAAATGGGTCGTGGTAAAACAGAAAAGAACGTGGCAATGGCCTTAAGTTCTGTAGCTAGTACTGTTGGTAAATTTGCTATGGACTCTTGCTTATACATGAGCCAAAATTTTGGTTTTTTAACCCTACCGGGAGAATTAACCACCGGATCGAGTATTATGCCACATAAGAAAAATCCAGATGTATTTGAATTAATTAGAGCAAAGTGTAATGTAATTCAAGCTTTGCCAGAACAAATAGGTCTTATTGTCGGAAATTTACCATCGGGTTATTTCAGAGATCTACAGTTAATTAAGGAAACTTTTTTACCTGTATTCGATGACTTAATCAGTTGTTTAGATTTGGCAACTTTTGCCGTTGAGAATATGACTATTAGTAAAGATGTACTTAGTAATGATATTTACAAGTACGCATTTAGTGTAGAAGAGGTAAATAAATTAGTTCTTCAAGGTGTTCCATTTAGAGATGCTTATAAGCAAGTGGGTGCACAAATTGAGGAAGGAAAATTCGAACCGAGTATCGAGGTGAATCATTCCCACGAAGGTTCCATTGGTAATTTATGCACCAGTGAGATAAAACAAAAGATGGATGGCTTAATTCAATCCTTTAATATGGATAAAGTTCAGAAAGCCATTGAAGTACTTATTAATTAGAAAAAGAATATATGACGTTATTGGAAAACTTAGCTAAGAAGGCTGTACAATCATGTGAAATCCCCAAACAACTTTTTAACGAATATGGAGTGAAGAGAGGTTTGCGTAATGACGATTTCTCTGGTGTATTGGTTGGATTAACCCATATCGGAAATGTTGTCGGATACGATAAAAAAGACGGTGCCTTAGTTCCTCGTGAGGGAGAATTGTACTACCGTGGATATGAGTTGAAGGATTTAGCTAATGGTTTCATGTCTGCAGGGCGTCATGGTTTCGAAGAAACTGCATATCTTCTTTTAACTGGTCAATTGCCAAATGCTGATGAACTTAGTGCATTTAATGATCTACTAGGTGAAGAAAGTGAGTTACCTCCATTCTTTTCAAAAAACATGATACTATCTCTCAGAGGTCGTGATGTAATGAATATGTTGGCTCGTTCAGTATTAGGTTTATATGCTGCCGATGAGGAAGCTGAGAATTTTGACGAGGTTAATCTAATTAAACAAGCAGTGAGTTTAATAGCTAAGTTCCCTGTGATTGTAGCCTATGCATACTACGGAATGCGTCATTCTTTCCAACGTAAGTCATTAATCATTCGCCACCCACAAAAAGATTTAAGCTTAGCCGAGAATTTCTTGTATATGCTTAAGGGTAATGATTACACTAAGCTTGAGGCTGATTTATTAGACCTTTCTTTAGTTATTCATGCTGAACATGGTGGAGGTAATAACTCTACATTTACTACTCGTTTGGTGAGTTCTGCTCAAACAGATACTTATTCAGCGATTGCTTCAGCTCTAGGATCTCTAAAAGGAGGTTTACATGGTGGTGCTAATCTTAAGGTTATTGATATGATGGATAATATCAAGGAAAACGTTAAAGATTGGGGTGATAAAAAAGAAGTAACAGAATATCTTTTAAAAATGCTTAATAAGCAAGCATTTGATAAAACAGGAAAAATATATGGTATAGGCCATGCTATTTATACCTTGTCTGATCCACGAGCTGTTTTATTAAAAGAAAAAGCGCGAGAGTTAGCAGCTGAAAAAGATAGAATGGATGAATTTAAATTGTATGAATTAATTGAGGAGTTGGCTCCTGAAGTATTCTATCAGTTTAAAGGAGAAAATGCGAAAGTAATTTGTGCAAATGTCGATTTTTATTCAGGTTTCGTTTACCAATGTATAAAAATCCCTAAAGAAATATATACTCCAATTTTTGCTGTTGCCCGTATCGCTGGTTGGGCAGCGCATCGTATTGAGGAGGTTACATTCTCTAGTCGTCGTATTATCCGACCGGCTTATAAGTGTGTAATTGATCGTTCTACTTATCTTCCTTTGGAATCGAGATAAGTGTTTTTGTTGATTGGGTAATGAAAGGCTGTCTGTGGGGGAAACATCAGACAGCCTTTTTTGCGAGGTGTTGTATAAATATACAGTCGTATTAATAATTATGCATTTTATGTCATTTATTAGTGTGGCTAACAATTATTTATTAACTTTGCGCCCGAATTGTAAAAGAGTATGTGCATTTTTTCGAGTATCTCGATAAGGTGCATTTTTTCTGATAAATAATGGATTTATGCCTGAGATTAAAGAAATTAAATTAGTGCTGGAAGACGGAACAGTCTTCGAAGGAAAGTCGTTTGGATACCATAAATCAATAGCTGGTGAAGTTGTATTTAATACAGCCATGACTGGTTACCCTGAAAGTTTAACCGATCCATCGTACAAAGGACAAATATTAGTATCCACTTTTCCTTTAATAGGAAATTATGGTGTGCCTAAAAGCGATGAGGAAAATGGTATTCCTAAATTTTATGAGTCTGATCAGATTCATATTTCAGGTTTAATTATTTCAGACTATTCATTTGAGTATAGTCACTGGAATGCAGAAGGCTCTTTAAGAGACTGGTTGATAAAAAACGAAATTCCTGGAATTTTTGATATCGATACACGTGCTTTAACAAAAGTGTTACGTGAAAAAGGTTCTATGTTAGGTAAAATATTAGTTGATGATACTGATATTGAGCAATACGATCCAAACTTCGATAACTTAGTAGCACAAGTAAGTATTACCGAAAAGAAGACTTACGGTAATGGTAAAAATAAAGTAGTACTTGTTGATACTGGTGCGAAACATAATATCCTACGTTGTTTATTAAAGCGCGATACTACAGTTACTGTTGTACCTTGGGATTATGATTTTACACAAGAAGATTACGATGGTGTAATGTTGTCAAATGGCCCGGGTAATCCAGAAATGTGTGAAGCTACAATTGCTAATATTAAAAAGGCTATTGAAATTGGTAAACCTATCTTCGGAATTTGTTTAGGTAATCAATTACTAGGTATGGCTTCTGGTGGAAAGACTTATAAATTAAAGTATGGACACAGAGCACATAATCACCCTGTAATTAAAGTAGGAACTGATAGTTGTTACATTACTTCTCAGAACCATGGTTACGCCTTAGATAATGATTCATTAACTGATGATTGGGAGCCATATTTTATCAATGTAAATGATAAAAGTAACGAAGGTATCAGACACAAGTCTAAACCTTTCTTCTCTACCCAGTTCCACCCTGAAGCATCAAGTGGACCAACGGATACAGAGTTTTTATTTGATGATTTTATCAAAAATATAGAAGATTATAAGAAGTAATTATTACTTCTCTACTGCATAAAAAGGCTAGTTGATTTATTTCAGCTAGCCTTTTTTTATTGGTTCAATTGAACTGTTTAAACTTTTCTATGTTTAATTTAGACAAAAGTCAAGAGTATGATTACTCTTTAATAAACATGTTTGTTTACGTACTAAACCATAATTTATGAGTCTAAATCTTTATAGGGAAGTTTGTTATAACACTTCAAAGCTGATTACTAAAAGTTATAGTACCTCTTTTTCTCTAGCTACTTCATTAATGGAAGATGAAAAAAAGGAGGCCATATACGCTTTGTATGGTTTTGTTAGATTGGCAGATGAAATAGTAGATACTTTTCATCCCTATAATAAAGAAGAACTTTTGAATAAGTTACAAGACGATTTAGATTATGCATTAAAGCATAAAATAAGTACTAATGGTGTTTTGTATTCTTTTGTAGATACCGTTGAGCGGTTTAATATTTCATCTGAAAATATAACCGCTTTTATGGATAGTATGCGAGCTGATTTAACACAAACCACTTATCATACTGCCGATGATATGAATAAATATATTTATGGTTCAGCAGATGTGGTTGGCTTAATGTGCTTGAAAATATTTTGTAATGGAAATCAAGTTCAATATGATGAATTGAAGAGTTCTGCAATGAGATTGGGCTCAGCATTTCAAAAGGTAAATTTTCTTCGTGATTTAAATGATGACCTTCAAGTGCTAGGTAGGAGTTATTTTCCCGAATTATCAAATGCTACTTTTAACGAACAAACAAAAGCAAAAATTGAGAAATCCATTGATGAAGATTTCGAAGCGGCATATATAGGCTTGCGAAATCTGCCTGGGCGTTCAAAGCTCTCAGTTTTAGTGGCTTTTAATTATTATAATGGATTGCTTCAGAAAATTAAACGTACACCTCCTCAAAAAATAATTAATCAACGCGTGCGTATTTCTAATATTCGTAAATACTATTTAATCTTAAAAACCATGCTGATGTATAAGCTTCGATTGGTTTAATTTTAAAATGATATTGTATGTGGTTTTATAATATACTATTTGGGATACTTGCCTATCTATTAATGGAGTGGATTGCAGGTTTGAGTCATAAATATTTGATGCATGGTTTATTAAAGAGTTGGCATGTAAGCCATCATATGCACGATCTAAAAAGACCTGATAAACTTGTGCAAAATAATGGCTTCGAGAAAAATGATTTGTTCTTCTTAATTTTTGCTCTTCCAGCCATTGTTTTAATGATCCTGGGCATTAATCTACAGAATTGGATTATGCTTAGTATATCCATAGGAATCACATTTTATGGTATTACCTATTTTTTAATTCATGATGTTATGTATCATAAGAGAATTAAGATGTCGTTTATACACAAAAAGCATGGGAAGTATTTTGAAGCCGTTTTACGCGCGCACAGAGGACATCATAAACCTAAGAATAAGACGGATTTTGAGTCGTATGGCTTGTTAATCTTTCCTAGTAAATATCTAAAAGATAGTAAATGAGCCTTTACTTATTACTGATGCTAACGTCTATTCTAGTCCCTGTAGTTTTATCATTTGATAAAAAACTTGCTTACTATAAGCGTTGGAAGGAAGTGCTTTTATCTATTATTTTAGTCGCACTGATATTTATAATTCCTGATATTTTCATTACAGAAGCGTCCGTTTGGGGGTTTAATTCAAAATATCATAGCAACCTTGTATTACTTGGATTGCCCATTGAAGAATATTTATTTTTCATAGTTATTCCTTACGCAAGCATGTTTCTTCACTATTCGTTGGTTCTTTATTTCCCTCAATTTAAATTACCTGCCAAGGGAACCAGAGTATTATCCATTTTCATAATTGCGGTATCGATTCTTACGTTCGTTTTTGTAGATAAATTTTACACCAGATATGCTTGTGTTCTAATTATGGGAGTTATTATCTATGGTACTTACAAAGCTGAAGGCTTATTATCAAAATTTTATGCAACATATACAATAATTCTAATTCCTTTTATAATAGTGGATGGGATATTAACAGGTTCATTAATTAGCGAACCTATTGTTTGGTATAATCCTAATGAAATTATTGGATTAAGAATACTGACTATCCCGATTGAAGATTTTATGTATGGCTTTAGTATGCTTTTACTGAACCTTCTTCTAACTGAGTATTTTAAGGAATATTTTAATAAGAGCTAATTTTTTATGATGGAACTCAGCGCTATAAAAATTAAGATTATCAAGATATTTATTGCCGTTTTTTATCTTGTGGGAGTAATAGGAATTGTATTACCTATTACGCAAGAATTGTTTATTTCTATTTTTCCTGTAGCTATTTTACTTAGCTTCTTTTTATTGATGCTCGATTACAATAAACAGGGATCAAAAGCACTTATTATTTTCTTTGGGATTATAACTTCATCAATTATTATTGAAGCAATTGGTGTAAAAACAGGCATCTTGTTCGGAAATTATAGGTATGGATCTGCACTTGGTTTAGAGATTGCCGAAACACCGTTATTGATAGGCGTAAATTGGTTAGTACTATCATATTGTTCTGTTTCAATAGTTCAGCAATTTAAAATCTCAAATTCAATAAAATATCTTTTTGCTCCAATGTTAATGGTAATTTATGATGTGGTTATGGAGCAGGTAGCCTCAACACTTGATATGTGGTATTGGCAAGATGATGTAATTCCGCTGCAGAATTATTTAGGGTGGTTTGTAATTGCAAGTTTATTTACATCCATTTTATTAGGTTTTAAGGTTAATGCGATAAATCGAATAGCGAAATATATTTATATAGTTCAGTTTGTATTTTTTCTGTCGCTGCATTTAATATTTAATGTGTTATGATATCAAAATCAAACATCACTCTTTCGTTTTTTCTTGAAAATAAAATTTATAGGACTAAAAAATATTTGTAATGGAAAGACAGAAATATCTCTTAATAAGTCTATTACTAATTATTGTAACTATGGTACAAGCATCTTGTAAACAAAAAATATTTGAGGCCTATGTAAAAAGTGATATGCAAAATTGGAAACTAATTATTGACAGCCTTGAAAACACTACTTCTTTAGATAAAGAGGAACAGTTAGAATTGCTTAATTATCAATATGGTTATATTGGATGGTGCATAGGTAATAAACGAAAGAAAGAGGCGGAGCAGTATTTAAAAAAAGCTGAACACACCGTTGAATCAATGTTGAAGGCTGATTATTTACCTTCGTTAATGTATGCATACAAAGCTGCATTCATCGGGTTTCGGATAGGTATAAGTCCTTACAAGGCACCATTTATTGGTTTTGATAGTGTAACATTTGCAGACAAAGCATTGGAGTTAGATGAAGATAATGCCTTTGCTTATGAGCAAAAAGGGAATATTCAATATTATATGCCTTCAGTGTTTGGAGGCTCAAAAACAGAAGCTCTTAAATATTACGAAAGAGCTTTAGAGTTGTTTGAACAAGATAGCTTAAAAGTAAAAGAAGATTGGAATTACCTGAATATTTTAGGAATACTAATACAAGCAAATATTGCATGTGATAATCACGAAAAGGCCGATACCTATTGTTCTAAAGCATTAGCTGTTGCTCCAGAATTTGTTTGGGTTAAAAAAGAACTATTTCCCGAGTTAGAAGCAAAAAGAGATAATCATTCAAAATAAGAATCTATGAAGAGAGTTTTAATTGTTGGCACAGGATTAGGAGGATTAAGTACTGGCCTTAGGCTCTTAAAAAGAGGCTATGAAGTTGAGTTTGTTGAGAAAAATGAAAAGGCAGGCGGAAGATTAAATCAAATAAAAAAAGATGGTTTTACCTTTGATACAGGTCCTAGTTTCTTTTCAATGTCTTATGAGTTTAAAGAACTTGTGAAAGATTCTGGTATAGAAATGCCTTTTGAGTATGAAGAGCTCGATCCCCTTTATACTGTGAATTTTCGTGGTAGCAATAAGAAATTCTACCTATACAAAGATATTGATAAGCTTTCGGCTCAGTTTGAGGGTATAGAACCCGATTTTAAAAATAGGTTTTTACGTTACATTAAAAAGTGTGATGCATTATTTAACGATACAGTTGATATTGTTATTAAGCGAAACTTTGATAGTATCCCTCAATATCTGTTAGCATTGATGCAGGTAAATCCGGCTCACTTACCTGTTTTGATGAAGACATTTTGGAGTCAGGTAGAAAACTATTTTTCATCAACAGAGGCCCGACAAATTATTTCATTGGTGGCTTTTTTTCTAGGACGTACACCTTTTGATACCAACTCAGTATATACTCTATTGTCATATACTGAATTTCAGAATGATGGTTATTACAATGTAAAAGGAGGCATGTACGAGATAGTAAATGGTTTTGTACGTGAACTCATAAAGGGTGGCGCCAAATTTAATTTTAATGTTGAGATTGCTGATTACACTGGTGAAAAGAAGGCGCTGAAAACGCTTATTGATACTAATGGGAATAAATGGACTTCAGATATTTTTGTTATTAATAGTGATGCGGCCTTTTTTAGAAATAAAGTTTTTAAACGAGCCAAATATTCTGATCTCAAAATGAGTAAGAAGAGTTGGACTATGGGTTACCTTACTTTTTATATCGGACTAAAAACCAAACTCCCTCAGGTTGAACATCATAATTATTTTTTAGGTAATAACTACGAAACTTATTCTAGGGATGTGATGAAGAATCCGGGAACTCTTGAAAAACCATACTATTATGTGAATGTAGTTTCAAAGCATAATACAGATTGTGCCCCGGATGGCCACGAGGCTTTGTTTTTCGTATGTCCTGTTCCTAACTTATTATACAAAGAAGATTGGTCTGATAAGGATACGATTATAGATAGTATTTTAGAAGACTTCTCAACACGGATAGAGAAAGATATTACATCAGATGTTGTATTTCGTATGGCATTTACGCCTCAAACATGGCAAGACAAATTTAACTTATACAAGGGTGGAGGTTTAGGCCTTTCGCACTCTATGGATCAAATTGGAGGATTCCGACCAAGTAATAAAGATGAGCATTTTAATAATACCTTTTATGTGGGCGCTTCCACGGTTCCAGGGGCAGGTTTACCTATGGCAGTTATCAGTTCTAAGTTAGTAACAGAGCGTGTTGTAAACTATAATAAATAGAAAATCTTAACTTAAGATATTGCTACATTAATCCCGATGAACTCGGGATTTTTTGTGTCTTTATTTTTAGTAACTTGTTTGCTAAAATATCGGGTTATGCGTTTTCTATCTTTTATAATAATATTGGGTCTAATTTATTCGTGTAACACCACCAAAAAACTCGGTGATGATAAATCTCCAAAAGCTTATCTTGAACATCCTGCAGAAGATTCAACTGTATATGAATTAATAGTTTTAGATCCTGGCTATGAAACTTTTCTACTGTCGCAGGCACAACCAATAAACTTTTATAGTAATAACTATTATCAAACTTGGAATGTGCGCTATGTAGCAGAATGGAATTTGAGGCATAGTGATGCACTCAGGTATGGCGATTTTTATGAGACCAGAATTAATTACGATGCCCTAGAAGATTACGATATTGAATTAAACTATCGTTTATATAATTACTTCCTTTTTATTGAGAAGCGTTATGGAATTGTTTTAATAAATAGAGGACGAACACCATAAGCTATTTCAATTACTAAAACAAAATCTTATTTTCGTAGATAAATAATACCATAGACTTAATGAATTTACTCCAAGCAACTGGGGTGGTAAAAAAATATGCCAACCACCTCGCTCTAGATCATGTTGATATTGCTGTACCCGAAAATAAAGTTTTCGGACTTTTAGGACCCAACGGCGCTGGTAAAACAACTTTTATCAGAATTATAAATCACATAACCATGCCCGATGCAGGCGAAATCCTTTTTAAAGGAAAACCCCTCAAAGCAAGCGATATTGGACGCATCGGCTATTTGCCCGAAGAGCGTGGTCTTTATAAAAAGATGAAGGTTGGCGAACAAGCACTTTATTTAGCTCGCCTAAAAGGGATGAGTAAAAACGATGCTTTAAAAAAACTAAAGTATTGGTTTGAGAAGTTCGAAATTATTTCTTGGTGGGATAAAAAGGTAGAAGAACTCTCAAAGGGGATGCAGCAAAAAGTTCAGTTTATAGTAACCGTTTTGCACGAACCAGAACTACTTATTTTTGACGAGCCTTTTAGTGGCTTCGATCCTATTAATGCAAATATCCTAAAACAAGAAATATTAGGATTAAAAGAAAAGGGATCAACCATTATATTCTCTACCCATAATATGAGTTCTGTTGAGGAGCTATGTGATGAAATTTGTTTGGTAAACAATTCAAAAACGATTTTAAAAGGTCAGGTTGGCGATATCAAACAATCTTTTAAATCTAATAAAATTGAGGTTGCTTTTACTGGCGATGCAGACCATTTCACAAAAGAAGTTGATGCGCTGTGTCATGTAGATTCTTTACAAGTAAAGCAGGGTATGCAACATGCATTGGTTAGTTTAAATGCTGAAACCAGTTCTAATCAGTTGCTATCAGCCATATTAACACATTATCAAATTCATAGCTTTTCAGAGGTACTCCCAAGTATGGATGAAGTATTTATTAAAGCTGTTGAAAACGCCAACCAACTTAAAACAAACTAATCATGGATAAAATATTATTAGTACTTCAGCGCGAATATTTAACTCGCGTAAAAAAGAAGAGTTTTATAATAATGACCGCCTTGGGGCCCTTACTTTTTGCAGCTATGATGGTTGTACCAGGTTGGTTAATGAGCATGGATGATAAAAAGGATAAAGTGGTTGCGGTTGATGATGCAACGGGTTTTTATCAAGATGCTTTAAAATCGGATCAGAATATTACCTACAAATTTTTGGTTCATAATGATGCTACAGATAAAAATGCAGTAGTAACTCAGGAAATATATGATGCATTATTGGTTATAGAGGGTGACTTATTGCAAAATCCGTCGCAATTAAGGTTGTATTCTGATGGACAGATAACAATGGATGTAACCAATAATATCAAGAATCAGCTGAATAATTTCTTACGCGATAAAAAATTAGAATCATACGATATTGAAGGAATTAAAGAAAAAATTACCGAAGTAAATCAAATACATGTTAATATTGATACCGTAAGGTTAGATGAAGATGGTAGCGAAAAGCGGAACAGTGCTGAGTTTGCAATGGTTATAGGTATGGTGTCAGCTTTGCTTATTTATTTGTTTATGCTTATTTACGGAACGCAGGTAATGCGCGGTGTAATCGAAGAAAAAACAAATCGAATTGTAGAAGTTATCATATCGTCAGTAAAACCTTTTCAGTTAATGATGGGGAAAATTGTAGGAATTGGCTTAGTCGCCTTAACACAGTTTTTATTGTGGGTAGGCTTAACTGTTGCTATTGTTTTTGTAATGCAAGCATTTGTATTTGGCGGAGGAGATGCTATTGCAATGCAACAAGCGGGTATTGATGCCGGTAGTAATCCTGAGGTACAATCAAAGTTTAATGATATTATGGGAATCATCGGGGATTTAAATATCGCCTCTTTATTCGGATTCTTCCTATTCTATTTCATTGGTGGATATTTAATTTACTCAACGCTGTTTGCTGCCATAGGTTCTGCAATTGATAACGAAACAGAAACACAGCAATTTGTAATGCCTGTAATGATACCTATTATATTATCATTTTATGTGGCCATGGCTGCTATGCAAAATCCGCATGGCGATTTGGCTTTCTGGTTTTCAATGATTCCATTAACTTCGCCTGTGGTTATGATGGCACGAATACCTTTTGATGTTCCGGCATGGGAAATCATATTATCTATGTTTATCATGATGGTTTCATTCGTGTTTTTCACATGGTTTGCGGGTAGGGTATATCGTACCGGAATTTTAATGTACGGGAAAAAAGTAAGCTACAAGGAAATCTGGAAATGGTTTATCCAAGCTGGCAAATAATCCCATAAGAATATAGTAAGATGCAGATAGCAATTATAGATTTAGGCACTAATACCTTTAACCTACTAGTAACAGAAGTTACGGGCGATAACAATTATAAAATTCTTTTGGAAAGTAAGTACCCTGCTAAACTGGGCAAGGGTGGTATTAATAAAAAAGTAATTATGCCCGATGCTTTTGAACGTGGGTTAAAGGGTATAGAAACGCATCTTAAAACTCTTGAAGACTATAATGTAGAATCGATAAATTGCTTTGCTACATCAGCTATACGTTCATCGGCAAATGGGCAGGATTTTGTAGATGCTGTTAAAGACAAATTCAATCTCGATATCAATGTTATCAGAGGTGATAAAGAAGCGGAGTTAATTTTTGATGGCGTAAAACAAGTTGTTCCAATTGGCGAAGAAAAGGTTTTAATAATGGATATTGGTGGCGGAAGTACCGAGTTTATTATCGCCAATAAAGATGGTGTTATCTGGAAACATAGCTTCAATGTTGGGGCGGCACGTATGTTGGATTTGATAAAACCCTCCGACCCAATTAATGCTTGCGAAATTGAATATCTGAATTCCTATGCCGAACAGGAGTTAGTTTTGCTTTTTGAGGAAATGAAAAAGCATCAAATTAAAACATTATTAGGATCTTCGGGTTCTTTTGATACATTGGCGGCTATGATTGCGGCAGAAGAGCATCCGCATTTAGATATGAGCAAACTAACAAATTATGAGATTGATTATAATTTATACCTTCGTTTGCACAAGCGATATCTAAAGTCAACTGTTAATGAGAGGTTAAAAATGAAGAAGATGGAACCTCATCGTGTAGAAATGATGGTTTTAACCTCTTTATTTATTAATTTTGTGATCGAAAAATATAAGTTTGATAAAATTTTTCAATGTGCTTATGCACTGAAGGAAGGGGCGATTTATCAAATCCTAAAAAACAATAAATAGATTTTCTAATTTATGTCTAAAATATTAGTCATTGACGACCAGAGAAGTATTAGAAATACTTTAAAAGATATACTTGAATACGAAGGACACGAAGTGGTTTTGGCCGAACATGGCGAAGAGGGCGTTGAGCTCTTTGGAAAAGATAAATACGACTTGGTGCTTTGTGATATAAAAATGCCAAATATGGACGGTATGGAAGTACTCGATCATATTGTGGCAAAAACGCAAGAAATTCCTGTTATCATGATTTCAGGTCATGGTAATATCGATACTGCTGTAGAAGCCATCAAAAAAGGCGCTTATGATTTTATCGAAAAACCACTCGATTTAAATCGCCTGTTGGTTACCCTGCGCAATGCACAAGAGAAGAAAGAATTGGTGGTAGAAACCAAAGTGCTAAAGCGTAAAGTGAGCAAAACCTTTGATATGATTGGTGAGTCAGAACCTATCTTGAAGGTAAAAGAGATGATTGATAAGGTGGCTCTTACCGATGCTCGTGTATTAATTACAGGTGGTAACGGAACAGGTAAGGAATTAGTTGCCCGTTGGTTGCACGAAAAAAGCAACAGAGCCAAGGAGCCATTTATTGAGGTTAATTGTGCGGCAATTCCATCTGAACTTATCGAGAGTGAACTATTTGGTCACGAAAAGGGAGCCTTTACATCAGCCATTAAACAGCGCAAAGGTAAATTTGAACAAGCCAACGGTGGTACCATTTTCTTAGATGAAATTGGTGATATGAGTATGAAAGCGCAAGCTAAAGTACTACGTGCACTACAAGAAAATGTAATTAGCCGTGTGGGTAGCGATAAGGATATTAAAGTAAATGTTCGTGTTTTAGCAGCTACCAATAAAAACCTTAAGCAAGAGATTGCAGATAGCAATTTCCGTGAGGATTTATACCATCGTTTAAGCGTAATTTTAATTCACGTACCATCGCTTAACGATAGAAAAGAAGATATTCCTTTATTGGCCGATCATTTTATTAAAATTCTTTGTACGGAACAAGGTATGGCTCAAAAGAATATTGAACCTTCTGCCATTGAAGCTTTACAGGCTTTAAACTGGACAGGTAATATTCGCGAGTTCCGAAATGTAATGGAGCGTTTAATTATTCTTTGCGCAGAAACAATCACTGCCGCTGATGTTAAAATGTACGCAGCACCTCAATAGTGGTAAAAATATTTAATATAAAGAAAACGAGATACTGAAAAGTATTTCGTTTTTTTGTAAAAAATATACCTTCTCCATCTCGAAAATAAACCTCTCAATAATCTCTATTAAGAGGCGGATACCTTATATTACCAACAAAGTAATGCTACTGTTATGATGAAAGATTTAAAAACAACAAATATATTATTGTTGATTATTGCCGTTCCAATTATTTTTTATCTACTCAAAACGCTGTCATTCATATTTGTACCTCTCGTGTTTGCCATGTTTATTGCATTATTGTTTTTGCCACTAATGCGTTGGTTACACCGAAAAAAAGTACCACACCCAATTAGCATCCTACTAGTAATTGCTATAATGATTGGCTTTATAAAATTAGGAAGTGTTTTTATTCATCTTACTAGTAAAGAATTAATCTCTACAGGAGCATCGTTTGTGGCAAAGGCCGAGATTAAATTAGTGCATTTAATTGTAGCCTTCGAAGAATTTTTTGGCATCTCCCGTATTGAAGGCGAAGGTGTATTAGAACATTATATACCTCAAATTAATGTCATTTCAAACCTTACACTATCGCTCGATTTTATTCGTAAACTACTTTCCGGATCATTAACCACACTATTTTTTGTAATCCTATTAATATCAGGTTCAATCAACTTCGAAAATGTACTAAATAGTACCCTGTTTAAGGTGAAACATTCATCAGTAAAAGCATTTCGTAAAATAGAGAAGGACATCATTAAATTCGTCTTCGTAAAATTCCTAATTAGTTTAATGACCGGTGTAAGCTTTGGTTTAGCCTGTTGGTTTTTCGATGTGAGTTTCCCTATATTTTGGGGCTTATTTGCCTTTGTAATCAATTTTGTGCAAATGATCGGATCTGTAATATCAGTGGTAGCACTCAGCCTATTTGCATTCGTCGAAATTGATTCCGCCACAACTTTACTCATTTTTTCGTTAGTAATAACAGGCATTCAAGTATTGTTCGGTGGAGTTTTAGAACCCATTTTTATGGGAAAAACCTTCTCGGTAAACGTAATTACTATTTTAATAATGCTCATGTTTTGGGGATATATTTGGGGTATTCCAGGTTTAATCATGTCAATTCCATTAACGGTTTTTGTTAAAATTATTCTCGATCAATTTCCACGTTATCGCCCTATCACAAACCTATTAATAGGTAAAAGTTCATAGTTTAAGCATAAGGGCGTGTCCCTTAATAAAACCCTTCAAAATAAAGAACCCTATAATCATCGGGCCGGGCTTTGCGTTCATACTCCTCGCTTCGTGCCTCAGCTGTGGGGTATCCACTTCAATCCCTCACGCATAATACTGCCTGCATAGTCAAGTAATTTGTAGTGTGTTTAACCTTGAGTAAACACATACTTTTCTTAATTCTTTATCATTAAATTAGGGGCAAAATTTTAAACTATGTTTGCTAAAGAAACTTATATAAACCGACGCGCTCAGCTGAAAAACAAACTGAGCAACGGAATTGCCCTAATAATGGGTAATGTTGATGCCAGCACCAATTACTTGCATAACACCTATCACTTCCGTCAGGATAGTACTTTCTTATATTTTTTTGGGATAGACTTACAGGGCCTTGCCGGAGTTATAGATTTAGAAAGTGGCGAAGAAATGCTTTTTGGCGACGACTTTACTGTTGATGATATCATTTGGATGGGTCCCCAAGCCAAATTAGCCGATAATGCAGCCAAAGTTGGCGTAAGCAAAACCTACCCCTTTGCAAAGTTAGGCGAGGTAATTGCCCAAGCGCAAAAGCAGGGCAGAACTGTGCATTTTACACCGCCTTACCGAGGTAAGAATATGATGACGATGGGTGATTTATTAAACGTTCATCCCAATAAAGTAAAAGAAATGGCCTCGCTTGAATTGATAAAGGCTTGCATCTCTATTCGCTCTATTAAAGAACCAGCAGAAATAGAAGAGATGGATCGTCATATGGCAGTGGGTCATCAAATGCATACAACAGCTATGCGCATGGCACAAGAAGGATTGAGTGAGCAGGAAATCACCGGTATATTAGAAGCTATTTCTATTTCGGGCGGAGGAATGGTTTCATTTCCTATAATTTGCTCTATACATGGCGAAACATTGCACAATCATTATCATGGAAATACCTTAAAAAATGGCGACTTGCTATTGGTTGATGCCGGAAGTGAATCACCATTACATTATGCAACAGATAATACGCGAACATCGCCAGTTGGCGGAAAATTTTCGCAACAACAAAAAGAAATATATCAGATTGTTTTAGACGCTAACAATAACGCATTGGCAGCTACCAAGCCAGGTGTTACCTATAAAGATGTTCACTTATTAGCCGCCAAAACCATTGCTACAGGTTTAAAAGAACTTGGCTTAATGAAGGGCGATGTTGATCAGGCTGTGGCTGAAGGTGCACATGCTTTATTTTTCCCGCATGGTTTAGGGCATATGATTGGCCTAGATGTGCACGATATGGAAGATTATAACGACACTCTGGTGGGTTATGATGATGAGGTAAAGCGAAGCGCTCAATTCGGACTCTCAGCGCTCAGACTAGGACGTAAATTAGAAGAGAATTTTACCATAACCAATGAACCAGGCATCTATTTTATTCCTGCATTAATTGATAAATGGAAAGCTGATAAACACTTATCCGAATTTATTAACTATTCGAAAGTTGAGAGTTATAAAGGCTTTGGTGGCATTAGGCTCGAAGATGATATTTTGCTTACGAAAGAAGGAAGCCGTATTATGGGAGATCGTATTCCAATTACCATTGATGAGGTAGAAAAAACAATATCTGGCAAATAATACTATTCTCTGTAAATACAGAATTAGGCTTAATTACAATCAAATCAATAGCATCGAACTATTGGTTTGATTGTAAATTTATTGTTTTGGGTAGTTGAATTTTAAGTTTCAGCTTACTATTTAATGCGATTGCATGTACCCAATAAAATTGCATTTTTTTACGCCAAATTGGCTAAATCCCCAATCGAATTCAATAAAGTACTGCCAAATTGGCTAAATCCCCACTGAAGTTCAACGAATCCCCATCAAAATGGACTTTTCCCCATTGGTTTTGAATATATCCCCAATAGAATTGTGTAAATGAACGGGTGTTTACCAATTACACTATAAAATTAATCTATAGTATAATTGGTAAAAGTAAATGTATTTGAATAAAAACAAAGAGGCTATTCTATTTTAAGAAAGCCTCTATATGTTGTGTTCTTAATCTATCAATAAATTGTTTGTTTGGATTGCAGATTGCGGGATTGGTACAGTATATCTAGGATCATTTTGTTCAAGTACATAGTCAACTCCATTATATGAATGAATAAATGATGGTTGAGTAGTTCTACGTAGATCATACCAACGGAATCCTTGCATGGCTAACTCACGAAAGCGTTCTTCATAGATATAATTTAATAGATCATCTTTTTCCAATCCTTTTATCAAAGTTTCTTGCTCAAGAAAATAAGATTCACTTACCCTATTTTTAATTAAGGTTAGTAATTTCTCTTTAGCAAGTTCTTGGTTACCTGTTTGAGCAGCAGCCTCAGATAGAATTAAATATAGCTCAGATATACGCATACTTACTTTGTTTTCGATACGCATACCAATCTCAAACCCAAAGAAACCAAAATATAAATCAGGTCTAAAGTCTGATGAGTTATAGCTTTCTTTTAGTTTTACTGAAGGCTCCAATTGAAACACTATATCTTCAGATAGAGTTTGCTCAAGTGCCAGTATATTTTCTACTGAGTTATAATGAAAAGGAGGCTCCTCATAACCTTCATTAAGGTTAACCAATGTATCATTGATAGCTAAAGCTTTTGTAGCATATTCTTGAGCAACTTCCCAATTACCCATATATTGAGCTACACGAGAAGCAAACCCATAGGCTGATATTTTCGAAAATCGATAATTTAAGCCTTTCTCTTGCTCATCAATATTTAATAATTCTATCCCTTTTTCAATATCACTTACTATACTTGTGTATACCTGATTAATTGTATTTATACTATAATCTTGATCTGCATCAGTATTAAATACTAAAGGAATACCTTTTTGAGAATCCGAATTTACTTTATTATAATGATCAGCATATGTATTTACTAAATTGAAATAGGTATATGCTCTTAGTAAATAACTCTCTCCAACAGTTTGTTTTAGACTTGTACTAGTATTATCTATTGTAGAGAATGCATTGTTTATTATATAATTTGCATTAAAAATAACTTTATACGAATCGGCATAAGGAAATTTTAATCCATCTGGATCTTGTGTGGCGAAATCATCATTCCATATGAAGATATCAACGATAGGGACTTCTGATATTGCGAAACCTTGTATGGCAACTTCATCACCTCTAACAGATGCTGTTGATCTAATTTCGGGGAAATTAGCATAAGACTCTGTTAGTAACATTCTAAAATCATCGTCATCACTTGGAATAACAATTCCGATTGGTTCAATATCTAAAAAGTCTGAACAGGATACTGTTGCTATACTCGCAAGAAGAGCTACAGCAAATAATTTGAATATATTTTTTGCTTTCATAATAAATTCTATAAACTAAAATGAAATATTAAGGCCCATCATAAAGGACTGAGTTAATGGTTGACTATATGTATTTCCAAAGGTTTCTGGGTCAGAATAACCATCGTAGTTACTTCCAAAAACGAAAGGATTGCGTGCCTCAAAACTTAGTTTTACTGCACTCATGGTTAGTTTTTCACACAAGATACTTGGGATGCTATATTCTAATTGTATAGAACTTATACGTAGATAACTTATTTTCTTATACCAGATATCTAAATCATTAAATGCATTCATATTTTGTTCTTCACTTCCTCCTTGCATCCAGTAATAGTCTAGATCTCTATCACCTTCGTACATTCCTGGACCTACAATTCCTGGATACATGCTACCAGGATTGCTAGGTGACCAAATATTCAATATTTCATTAGTAGTGTTTACACCAATATCAAAGTCGGTCATACTATAAAAAGGTTGCTCTTTAACCCATTGATTAATATGAAAGTTTGTGAATATTTTTAGATTCCAATTTTTGTAATTAAAGTTGTTATTAAAACCACCACTCCATTCAGGCGTTGTTGTACCAACCTCGGTGTAAAGATTTCGTAATTCATCGTTACTTAAACCTGATTCAACATTAGTAGCTATGTCCCATTGAGCCTGAAGCTGAAAAAAATCTTTCACATTCATATCTACACCATCCTTAACAAAGATAGGGTAGCCTTGAGCATCAACACCATTAGTTGGTAATGCATAAATGGTATTTATTGATGATCCAACTAAAGAAGGAGTCAAATTATTATCATCCAGAAATAGGTCTTTAACCTCATTGGTGTTTTTATAAATATTAAAACCTGTTTGCCATGAAAAATTATTTGTTTTAATATTTATAGTTGTTAATGATAGCTCTATTCCATTATTGGACATTTCGGCATAGTTAAGAGCTCTAGAACTAAAGCCAGCTTCTTCAGGTGTTCCTAGTATAGATACCAGATCCGTTGAATTTCGATTATAGATATCCAGACCCGCTGAAATTCGATTATTAAATACGCCCATATCTATACCAACATTCCAAGTTGTTGTTTTTTCCCAACCTAATTCATTATTTGGAGGAGATACAACTTCAATAGTTCCTTCAGTAAATGCCGGTAAAACATTGGTTTTGTTATATCGCCCTATTACGAATGGGTACGTATTTTTATCAATATTACCTTGAATACCGTATGAGCTACGTATATTTAATGAAGATAAAAAGTTAACATTATTCATAAATGTTTCTTCTGTAACATGCCATACTCCACCAATAGAATAAATAGGGAGTGATTTGTTTGCTTCATCAGCTCCAAATAAATCTGACTCATCATAACGTATGCTACCTGAAACAGAGTATCGATTTTGGTATGAATAGTTAGCTGTTGCAAAAAAAGAAGAATAAGCATTTGTAATCTCTCTTTTATCATATAAAGGATACTTACGAGCTTCTTCTGCATTATTAAATGTAGTAGGTGCAGCAGCCAAAGATTTAGGATTAACACCATAAGCAGCAGAATATATTTGATTATATGTACTCTTTCGTTGTTCGCTACCTATCATTAAGTCAATTTCGTGCTTCCCAAATTCTTCAGAATATTGTAACATATTCTTAATATTCCATTGATCAAAGGAATTATTATTATTTGCTATTGAACCACCCTCTGGTAAAGCGTACGTATAGTTAGGGGCGTAACCAGATCGGCTTCCTTCTCTTTGTTTTAGGGCATAGTAGCTTTCTTCTTGGGCAGAATATTCGTCTGATATTCTATCGTTGCTTAAACCTATTTGAGATACAAACTTAACTGTTGAAGTTATATCCCATTTCAAGTCGAATATACTGTGTGTTGTGAAAATATCTTGAGTATAGTTTGTGTTAGAACGCTCCTCTAATACGTTATAGTTGATTTGAGTGCCACCATAACCAAGTATATCCTTATCGTATATATATTCACCTTCATCGTCTTTTAATTGCTGATAAGGGTTTACTGTTCGTATATACCTGCTAGGGTTAGTGTTTGAATCAAAGTCGGCTAAGTAAGATGATTCATTGCGTTTACTAGTAAACAATGAAACACCAATATTTAGTTTGGAGCTTACTTGAAAATCTGTTTTTAAGGTAGCATTAAACCTATCAAATGATGTACCTTTTGTTGTACCATCTTGATTATAATAACCAACTGAGAAGTAATAATTAGTAACTTCATTACCTCCAGATATATCCATTGAGTGGTTTTGTGTTAACGCATTCTGGTATAACTCATCATATATACCAGAATTTGTATTACGTAGGTTATTAATGCTGGATTGTGACTCGGGCGATAGGCCTGAAAAACCTTGCTGTTGGTATAATTCATATTCATCAGCATTTTGTATTATACGTGCAACCTCTCCTCTTCCCAAGGGTGAATTTAAATCGGTTCTACCTGCAAAGTCTAACTCTAAATCTACCTTTTGGTTAGCGTTAAGCAAGTTTAAATTAGTATACTTTGGTTGCATACTTACACCCCAATTAGTGTTTGCATTAACCCTGATATCACCTTTAGTACCGCGCTTAGAAGTTAAAACAATAACCCCATTTGATGCCCGTGCACCATAGATAGCTGTAGCTGAAGCATCTTTTAAAACTGTAATTGATTCGATATCGGATGGTTGTATACCTCCTATAGACGAGTATTGTAACTGATCAAAATCAGAACCTACCATTTGTGGTACTTCGTTGCTATTTAATGGCATTCCATCTAAAACCCATAATGGTTGACTATTACCTTGAATTGTTGAGTTACCTCGAATAGTAATATTTGGGCTAGATCCCGGACGACCTGTTATTGTACTAACATCAACTCCATTTATCTGTCCAGCAAGCATCTGATCTACATTTGCGACTGCTTTTTGTTCAATATCAAGTAAATCTACCTTGGCAATAGCTCCCGTAATTTTTTTGCCTTTAAGTTCTTGATATCCCGTTACTACAACCTCATCCCATAATGAAAAAGATTCTTCCATTATAACTTCGTAATAGTTTTGTGATCCTAATTGAAGATCAAAATCATCGAAACCAACCATACTAAATCTTAATTCAATAACGGATTTAGATATAGTTAATTGAAAGTTGCCATTGGCATCAGATACTGTGTTGATATCTGAGGCAGAATTAATTAATTTATTGTTCTGGTAAATGGCTATGCCAGATATTGGCATACCATCTATTCCCATAACTTTACCTTTGATGGTACGGCTTTCTTGTGCCCACAATAATGCAGGGATAAAGACAAGAACTGCCCAAAGTACATGTTTCATTAGAAATAATTTAGTTTGTAATTAAAATATTGCCAACACTTTAATATCAGAAACCAATTAAGAACACATCACAATAATAAAAGAATACAAGAATAATTGTATTAAATAAATACTAGAATAAAATGTATAAGATTAGAGTAAGAGAGCGTTATTATATAGTTTTAATAATAAAGGTATTGACTTAAGTTAGTTTAGAAATAATAAATTTTTAGTTATGTAGGCTAGTGTCTGTTATACATAAGAATAATTTAAAAGTTACATTTAGTTTATGTTTTTTTCAATAAAAAAGAGGAAGACTTATTAAAAAATAAGTGCTTCCCCTTTTAGTTAGGTTTGCATATCTTAAATGCTAGTTTTCTATTTTATCTAGTGTAAATGTTTCTTGATCAAACCCGTAAAGTGGATCTTCTTTTTGGCGAAGACTTTAACGTTGAAGATATAATATGGATGGGGCCATAAGCCAAATTAGCCGATAATGCAAACAAAGTTGGCATTAGTAAGATCGATCCCTTTGCGAATAGTGGGGAAATAGTAAGCAATTAACTAAGATAAATAGAGCAGGGAAAGATTTTACAGTATGTCTTTCCCTTTTTTAGTATTTGTTAAAATTGCTCCAAATAGGTAATGATATTAATATCTATACCAGTTAAACCAAGGCGTTTTCTTAGTCTTCCGCGTGCAACCTCAACCCCTCTAACGGTTTGATGGGTTATGGCGGCAATTTCTTTTGAGGTCATATTTAAGCGTAGTAATGCGCATAGTCTCTCCTCTGATGGACTAATATCAGGATGCTTGGCGCGTATTTGCTCATAAAAATCTTTATGAACCTGATTAAAGCGCATTTCAAACTCTTGCCAAACCTCATTGTCGGACTGCGATTGTAGGTTATAAATTACCTTTTGAATCGCTTTTTTCTGATCGCCTTTAATTGTTTGTTTCACATCAATCAAATCCTTTGTGACTGCATTTAAAAGTTCATTTTTCTGAACTAAATACATCACATTAGTAGTTAATTCTTTGTCTTTTGTTTCAACATCTAATGCCAAATTAGAATTCTCAAGTGATATCCTTCGTTTCTGAATACGTGAAATTCTAAACAGTAACGATATAACTATTAAGAGTGCAGATAGGATAATGATCCAGATTATAAACTGAATTTTCATTTTCGCTTTATCTCTTTCATTTCTTTCCTCAAGTCTCTCTATTTCAAACGCAACTTGTAACTGTGATATTTGAGTTACTTTTTGTTTGTTTATAAGGCTATCACTAAGTAATTTGTATTTCTTAAATTCTTCTAGGGCTTCTGCAATTCTATTTTCCTTTTCATAAATCTGATACAAGAACATATGAGAAACCATTTGAGGTTCCAGTGCATTTATTTGTTGGCTTAAATCAAGTGATTTTTTTGCGGCCCATTCAGCGCTATCATTATTGTTGATCCCAGAATAGTAATTAGATAAAAAATAATAAGATTTTGAAAGGCCCTCTAAGGTATTTAACTCAGTACGTAATACAATAGACTTATCAAGATAACCTTTAGCCAAATTGTAATTACCATTAGCCATTTCAATTTTACCTAAATTATTATAAATAGATGCTTCAATATCTGTAAAATTTTTACCAGCCACTTCAAGTAAGCCTTTTTGGTAATATTGTTTAGCTTCATTAATCAAATTTAATCGTTCTTTAGCACTTGCAATATTATTATATATTTGGGCTTTGGCTCTAAGGCTTTTTTCTTGCTTTTTCTTATCAAGTAAATTGTAATTTTGTAATGCCTGATGATATAGAGTTATTGCCTCTTCATAATTCTCAAGTTTATCATATATGGCTCCGATATTACAATACGAATACATTAAATTGAAATATAATTCATTATCATGAAAGTAATGTACAGCATTGTAGTTATTCTCAAGGGCCTCTTCGTAGTTGCCAATATAAAATTCACTGATCCCTTTTTCAAAATTAATCAAAGCAGATTCATGTTCTCTATTATACTGTTTAGCCAACAACTCTGCTTCTGTTCCAAATAATATCGATTTCTTTAAATCATACTGTCTGGTATGTCTAATCAGCTCAATTATGATTTTTAACTTCTCTTCGGGTAGTGTTTCCTGCTTATACTTAAACTTCAGGCTATCTTCTTTAATAAAACTGCTTGAATAACCATTGCCCCCCCCTAATAATAGGGCACATAATGAAATAAATCGAATAATTGTGTTCACGTGTATTGTGTTGTAGTGTTAATGTTGTGTCAATATATATAACTATAGGGCCTATCTGCAAAACTCAAGCCATAAAATCACTAGAATTAGCGCATTATCCATACGAGATGTCGATGTTGAGGTGGTTAATACTTAAATAACAGATATATACTCTTTTTGTTGAGAGGTGGAATATTCTATTACGCGACATTGGTTTTTATAAATGTTGAGGTTTTGTTCGAGTAATGTGATGATTTGAGAGGGTTTTCTATTTCACAAAAGCTCTACAATTTGGCTTTTTTGTGACATTAATTAAAAATAACCAATAATTACGCTTGTTGCTTATGGAAGCAGATATGGAGGATAGAGAAATCTATCAGCTTATAGAAAAGAGAGAAAAAGAGAACGAGGTTTTTAAAAAGCTCCTAAAAAAATTAGAAGCCAAAAGGAAATCTAAAATCGAAAAAAGTAAGAGTAAAAAATAAGAAGGTAAACTTCACACACTATGAATGAAATTTTAAAACAATTACGTCTAATCACACTTGTATTGAGCTTGTCGTTATTATCAAATATCGGTAATGCACAGGAGATCTCTCAATATAGTAACGGACAACTTAAGGGAGCTATTAAAATCAAAGTTAAGCCTGAGATGGTTTCAGCTCCAACAGGCCTAAAGTCGATAACAGAAGCCAATGGGTATACAAGTGTTGGTATATCAAATATTGACAAACTAAATGTGAAGTTTAAGACAACTAAAATGGAGCGTTTGTTTCCATACTCACCTAAGCATGACGCTAAACATCAGAAGCATGGGTTGCATTTATGGTACAAGCTATCTGTGGAATCTGAAGATGAATTAAAAGCTGTTTTATCTGCATACGGGCAGTTAGATGAAATTCAAGTTGCGGAGCCATTTTATCAAAAAAGTTTAATACCGCATTCTATTACTCAGCTAACAGAAACTGTCGTTAAAGGACCTTCAGCACTTTCTAATAGTGACGTAACTGTTGATGATCCTATGTTTGATCAGCAGTGGCATTATCATAATACTGAGGATAATCCGGGTAATCCTAGAGAGCCAAGAGCAGATGTCAATCTTTTAAAAGCATGGGAAACTCAAGTGGGTAGCCCCGAGGTTATTATTGCTATTGTTGATCAAGGAATGGACCATCAGCACGAGGATTTAATCCAAAATATGTGGGTTAATGAGGCTGAGCTTAACGGTACACCAGGTGAAGATAGTGATGGTAATGGGTATATTGATGACATATATGGTTTCAATTTCGTTACGTTTACTGGCGATATAGACCCACTTCCTCATGGCACACACGTTGGAGGTACAGTTGCTGCAACTAACAATAACGGTATTGGGGTAGCAGGAGTTGCCGGAGGCTCTGGTTCAGGAGACGGTGTGCGTTTGATGTCATGTATGATTATGTCAGAGAGCGCCAATGGTAGTGCTGAAGATGCATTAGTATATGCAGCTGATAATGGAGCAGTAATTGCTCAAAATAGCTGGGGGTACAATCAACCTGATATTCTCGAGGAATCTATTCTTGACGCCATTGACTATTTTATTGAAGAGGCAGGTGATTTTGATGGTAGCCCAATGAAAGGGGGAGTGGTAATTTTTGCTGCTGGTAATAATGGTGAAGAAGGAAACTATTGGCCAGGTTGCTATGAGAAGGTCATCGCTGTAGCCGCAACAGATCCATCTAATCACTTATCTTCTTATTCTAACTACGGTACTTGGATTGACATAAGTGCACCAGGTGGTGATGTTCAACAAGGCGAGGATCATGGTGTTTTAAGCACAATGCCTGGTAACGAATACGGTTTTTACGACGGTACTTCAATGGCATGTCCACACGTTTCAGGTATTGCTGGTTTAGTGGTTTCTCAGTTTGGTAATCATAATGATGGTGTTGACAATTTTACAGCGGAGCAATTATGGAACCGTCTTTTAGGTGGTACAAGCGTTATTGATACAATAGGGTATAACTCTAACATTGCAGGAAAAATGGGTTTAGGTGCTACCGATGCTTATTTGGCTTTGCTTAATGATGAAGGAATTGCCCCAGATCCAATTACAGACCTTCGAAGTGAAGGAGAATCTTCTACGATGGCTCTATTAAACTGGACTGTTCCGGCCGACGAAGATGATGAAAAGCCTCGTTATTTTCATATATATTATTACGATGAGCCAATTACATCTGATAATTTAAAGTTTACCTATAAAGCAATAGAAAACTCAAGTGCTGAGGCAGGAGATACCTACAGCTATGAGTTAAAGAATTTGGAGGCGAATACTACCTATTATTCTGTAGTAACTGGCGTTGATCGTTGGGGTAATGAAGCCTCTTTGTCAAATCAAATTAGTTTTATTACTAATAATGGACCAATTGTTGAACTTAATCCTGATAGTATTGACTTTTCAATTAATGTACTTCAAAATAAAATATATGAAGATAATTTTACTATAAGTAATACTGGTGAAGGTTTACTAAGTTATCAGTTAGAAGCTTATCATGTTGGGAATGAAGATATCTTAGAGGAAGAACTTACTGAAAGAATTTATTATAAAACCTATCATGGTAGTGTTGTACCAACTATTAATTCTAACTCATTTGAATCTGATGCAACTTTTTCGCCGTTTGAGCAAAAGCCTGAAGAACGGTATTTATATCATTTCGATGATGAGTGGATGTCTTATACGATGGTTATCATTGGCGACGAAAATATTCAAGTACCAAATTCAGCTGCAACCAAATATTACGTAAATAATTCTATTGGCTTTAACCTAACAGGTATTGAAGTGGCCTTATATTTAGAGCGTGATCTACAAGAGCCTGCGTACCTTGAGATTTTTAAGGGTGACGATATTTATACTGCCGATTTAATTCACCGTCAGGCTTTTTATTCTGAAGGAGATTTAAGTTCATTTGATGAGGTAAAACTTGATCATCAAATTTTCTTTAAGCAAGGCGAAGTGTTTTTTGTGGTAATTCATATACCACCAGGTCACTTATATCCGTTAATTGCCTCACAAGGTTATAATGAATCGTCAAGTAATTATTCTTATTATAGTTCTGATCAAGGTACAACGTGGAAATTATTAAGAGATGTTTATCACGATGATACTAAAGTTTGGTGCCATATTGGTATGAATAACTTAGTTGAGTTAGACCCATATGTAAAATTAGATAAAACAGAGGGGTATCTGGAGCCCGGAGAGTCTGAAACTATATCGTTTACTGTTGATGCAGATAGTTTAATTAATGGTGATTATGTTTCTAAGATTCAAGCTTTTGGTGTTGGCTTCGAAGATTATTGGAAATCTTTAGATTTAACATTTGATGTAAGTGGCCAAACTTACCATATGGATAGCGAAGGTATTCTAGATTACGGTAATGTATTTGTTGGTGTTAGTAAAGAGATGGAAATAGAAGTATCTAATATTGGTTTAGGTGCATTCCATAGTGGTAGTGGATCTTCTTTAAGTTTATCAATATCAAATGATGTTTTTTCTCTTGTAGGACTTGCACCTACCACCATTCAGGCTGAGCGGTCTCATAATTTTAAATTTTTATATACACCTACAACTTCAGGGATTGATAACGCTGTAGTTACAATAACTGAACAGAATGGTGGAACACATCAATTTAGTTTATTTGGTTCTTCCTCTATGCCACCTAAAGCAGTTGTTACTCCAGAGACAAATTATTTTGATGATATTGTTTTAGATAATAATGTTCAAGGTTCTTTTACCTTGAAAAATGAAGGTGCTTATCCGCTAGAATATTACATACCTCGTTTTGCTGATGGTTCTAATATGCCTGATTTTGACGATAAACTTGTTCATACATTCGGATACGTATCAGGTACTTCAAGCCCAGGAATAGATGAAGAAGAAGCCTTCGAGTGGGTTGATATTTCACAAACGGGTACTGAGATCGGTAATAAATTTCTTTTAGATGGAAGTTTAGTTTTCGAAGATGCATTAATGGGCTTTAGTTTCCCATTCTTTGGAAATACATTTGATACGTGTTATATAACAAATCAAGGAGCTGTTTCTTTTGTTAATGAGGGATGGTTTAATGCAAAACCTGCTGGTTATAATAGTGAAGCTCAGCCAAGTAAAATGGTGTGTGCGTGGGGTATGCCTTTTGATTTGCATTTAAGTGGTAACATTTATTACCAAGCTTTACCGGGTAAATTTATAATCCAGTACGATCAAGTTTCTCATGGGTCTTACTTTTATGATGAGGATGAATCTAATGGTGTAGGTTGGTTAGATGAGCCTATTACTTTCCAAATTGTATTGCATCAAAGTGGAGATATTGATTATTTCTATAAAGACTTAGGTAATGTTTTAAACGATTTGGACTTAGGATTTAACCGTGCTTTTGCATTAGTATCTATTGAGGACTATGATCTTGGAGATTTGCTGGTTCTCAATGGTTATGGAACATCACAAGATGATCCTTTTGTTGCGGGCTATGCTCCAACTACAGGTGATGCGGTATATTTTAAGAACCCAGGTCGTGGTGCTGTTCAGGAAGTTACCAATGCATATGGTACCATTCCAGTAAATAGCGAAGTTGAAATAGAATATACTGTTATAACAGATAGCTTATATGTAGGTAATTTTGATGAGAGAATAAATGTAGTTTCTACCGATCCAATTAATAATCCTGTTACACATACCATAAACTTAAATATTACCAGTGGTGGAGATGCTGAATTCTCCTTTAATGTTGATACTGTTGATTTTGGAGATGTTTTCCAAGGGGGTGTCTATTCGCAAAATTTAATAGCTGGTAACGATGGACGTGCTATAGGATATTACGAAAGTGTTACAGTTCAGAACGAACGTTTTACAATCGATGGGTATATGCCTGTAGATTTGCACCCAGATAACTTCTCAGACTATACTGTAAGTGTTAATGCGGAAAATTTAGGGGAGTTAAACGATGTTATTATTTTCAAAACCTCTACAGGTGATGAAGTTACAGTTCCTGTAACATGTACTATTATTGAAGCTCCGTTTATCTCAGCGGATAAAGAGTCAATTAGCGAAAGTTTAAACTATGGCGAAGATAAAGTAGTAAAGATTGAAGTAAGTAATACCGGTAATAACCCTATGGAAGTAACTCCATCAGGTACTGAGTGGTTAAAAGTATCACCATCAGATGATTCTGATTATGTTACCGGACAAGATTATTCGTATTCTATTGACTATAATGAAGGCTCTGAGTTTTACGCGCCATCTAATGTTATGGAAGAGGGTGATAAATGGGATGGTCCTGAGGACCCTTTCGATCCTGATACATATTGGAATGCTTTCCCTCTTCCTTTCGAAATTCCATTTTATGGTGAATCTTACGATACTATCTATATAGCTATAAATGGTGTAATGACATTTCTTCCAGATCAAGAAACCACAGAAATGGGGCCAATTTACTATATTCCTAACACTGAGGGTATTCAAGGATTTCTTGCACCTATGTATTGTATAGGTGGCTTAAGTAGTCCTGATTTTTATCCAGAAACTGGAATTTATACACATGCTTATGAAGATAAATATGTGGTACGTTATCAAGATATCGCTTCATTTGCCGGAGGCTCTCCAGCATCTGTAGAAGTATGGATGTTCAGAGATGGTACTGTTAAGTATACGTTCGATGTGCCTGAATATGAAACTAGTAATGTAATAACAGGTATTGTAGGTATGCAAAACCAAGATGGTACCAAAGGTCTCCAGGTTTCTGCTAATACCAAAGGTGTAATTTTTGATAAAACTGTTATAACATTCACACCGCAAGATACATACGAAATTGAAGCGAATAGTACTAAGTATTTCGATATTAACCTTAATGCAAACTCAATATTTGGAGGTAACTACGAAACGGATTTAGTTTTTGCGAATAATACGCCTTCAGATCCTGATTTTACTATACCTGTTTCTTTAGAAGTAATTGGTAGCGACAATGTTGTGATTTCGGATACCCTTCACGTTGGTGAATTGTTTATTGCTGAAAATCCAGATGAAGATAGTTTTTACTCTAATTTGTATTACGATTTTAACTTTACTGTACGTAACGAGGGCTCAAATCCTCTAGAAATCTCTCGAATTATGTTTACCAACGGTTTTAACCTTGGTATGATAATGGGTGACAAGAATAAATTCGGTGATCCGGATGCGACTGATGATTGGGTTGATATAGAATCGAATTGGATTAATTATACTATTCGTCCAAATAATGAGGAAACATTTAACCTGCGTATTATGCCTGTAAATCAAGAGTCTATTGAGGATATGATTTACATACAGTGTAATGTTGAAGAAGGTAATATTCAAATTCCAGTTAGTGCTGAGTTTGTTCAACCACCAGTTATATCAGCTGACCAAACAAAAATTAGTGTTAGAGCAAACACAATTGATGAAGAACAGCATAGGCAGTTTACTTTTAAAAACGAAGGGGCTTCAAACTTAGAGTATTCTTTAGGTATTGGTTTTGACGATCCGTATTCTGAATCTTTCAATGTTTATAGTTTACAAGAATATAATTTCTTTACATCGTCGGCTGAGAAACCATCTATAATGAAATTTGAGAATGAAGGTCCAGTTATTTCAACATTCAGCAACGATTTTGAACGTGACGAATTCAACAATATTCTAGAGCATGAAAATACTGAAGTATCTGAAAATGCCCTTGGATTTAATGGATCTTTACCCTTAAGTACAGCCACTTCATTTGCAGCACCAGCCGAAGGTTTCAATCTTTCGCATGTTGTACTTTGGTATAATTATGGTGAGGTACTTTCTTCTGAAATTGAAGTAGAGATTAGAGGTGGTCATAATAATTTCTTTAATACTGAGGTTCTTCATACTTATACATATACACATAAAGCAGATGAAGCTACTGATTACGGTAATTTCATAACTATTGATTTAGAAGAGCAATTATTCTTCTACCCAAAAGAGAAGTTTTATGTAGTTCTGCACTTTGAGCAAAAGGTATTATACCCACAAGGTATTTCGGTTGTGCCTTCTCCGCAGTTAGATCGTTTCTATTATGGCGACGGAAGTTTCTTTATTGACGCGGTAAATGCAGGTTTTGGTTCTTTAGCATGGATGGTTAAAGCAGTTGAAGTTGAGCCAAGTGATAATTTCTGGGTAATGATTGATAGTGAGAAAGAGGGATCTCTTGCTCCTGGCGAGGAAACAACGGTTGATCTTACCTTTGCATCTATTTTTGCACTGCAAGGAACCAATGATGCATTGGTGCAAATTTCAAGTAATGATCCGCTTGACTCACTAGTTTCTGTTCCAGTTGAACTTTATCAAAATATGGGGCCGGCTTATCCTGATGGCGATGCAGCTTACTTCTCTGTTTACGAGATGGATACCATGTTGTATCGTTTACGCCCTTATGATCCTGACGGCGATGAGTTTACTGTTAAAGTTGTTGAAGATAAACCATACTTTGAATACACTCAAGAGGGTAACGATATCAATTTCTATTTTACTCCTGATTACGATGGTGAGGGTGATCACTTTATAGAGGTTGAAGGTGAAGATGAGTATGGAAATACAAGCAAGTTTACTTTAAATATTTCTGTAATGAACCTGAACCGTGCTCCTGTTGTGCATCAAGAAATTGGCGAGCAGGTATTTCCACTCGAAAGTGATGAAGGAATTTATATGGATCTAACAGATTATATCTCAGATCCTGATGAAGATCCACTTACTTTTGAAGTTTTCTATAGTGCAACAGACGTTCTTACGCATATGCAAGATGGAAGTGCAGTTGTATTTACACCACGTAAACTCGGTGATATAGAAATTAACATAAAGGCAACTGATATACATGGAGCTTCAGTTGATACTGAATTTATGGCCTTTGTTGACCACCGGGTAGGTGTTGATGATAATGAGGCCGTTCGTGTTGCTATTTATCCTAATCCAGTTAGCGACGTACTACGCATTTACTCTAATGCAACTAACTCTCAAGAATCCTTAGTCCAGATATATACCATTACCGGAGAAGAAATTCTTCGTCGTGAATTTATTCTAAACAATGAGTCAGCATTGGATTTAAAGCACCTTACAGAAGGTATCTATCTACTAAAATTAACTCAGGGAGAAAAAGTTATAACTAAAAAGATCACAAAAATTTAATTAATCGGGTTCATGATAGTATTGCGATAATATCATGAACCCTCTTATTTACCATAAATCATTTAGCATGAAAAAAGTATTATTCTTATTATCTATGTTTATTGCAGTTGGCTCTGCAATGTTTGCTCAATGGGATCCTGTTACACCTGAAACTAATGTGTATTTAACCCAAACTTTTAGTGATAAGTTAGAGGATTTTGTGCCTTATAACAATGGGGTAATGTACTACTCTAATGGTCAGTTTACTGATGCTGTTGGTACTATTACAGAAGGAGAAAAAGTTTCAGTAATTGAAACACTTCAGGCCAACACTATTTCGAAGTTATCAGCATGGCCAAATGATAGTAAAGCCTATTATTATGGCGATGCAGATAATTCATACGGCACAGAATTACGCGTATTTGATGGTTCATCAGCCTCAATGCTTCGTAATGCTGGTCATGGTATTTACCCTGCTTGTACAAATGTGGAGCGAATGGAATACTCAAATGGCAAGGTAGTATACTATTATATGACCTTAGGAAATTATGCTGAAATTAGTGGAGGCTATGAAGCCATTGTAAATGAAACGGATGGTACTCATATGGGAACTAGTTCAATTAGTATACAGAATGGCCAAATTATCCGTCATAATGGCGTTTCTCAAGGTGGTGTATTTAGCGGTTTCGCTGATGGAGATATTTTTAATTTTGTTTCTGCAGTACCTGGATCATTGGGTAATTACTCTGCTTTATTAGAAGTGGAGGATGGAAATACTGGAAGCTCTGCAAAGTACCTTTTTAACAATGGTAGTGAATCTGCCGTTATGGATGAAGTTTTTGCATACGAGGATTATTATCTAATAACAGAAACACAGGATCTATTTTCATTAACCACAGTAGATCGTTCTAATTTTAATAATATTGCCAGCGTGGCGAATTACAAATTCTTTACGAAAACATTTGTAAGAGCTAACGATAAGGTATTTGGTATAGGTGGTCCTGAAACGTCTGTTGACCCACGTAATTTTAGAAAGCTAATTGTAGTTGAAAACAAAGTAGCAACTAGCCTTTCATTGAATAATGAAAATGTAACTGATAATGTTCATAATTTAACCTTATCAGGCAATAAGCTTTATTTTAGCGCAACAAATGCAAATGGCGAAAATGGCTTATACGCAATTGATGTAACAGTAACAAATCCAGAAGTAGTATTAGTTGATGAATTTTTTAGCTCTGAAATTACTGCTATTACAGCTGTTGATGGTGGAGTCGCCTATGCTTATTTTAATCCGTTAACAAATAGCAGTACCATTACAATAACTAATGGTTATTCAGATGCAGATTATAGCCTATATAGAGGTCAAGATGACGGTATGTTCATTTTTGGCTACATTGATGACCTAGCTTATAATGGAGGATATTTATACATCTCAGAGAACAATGAAAATGGCGGAACTAATGTGTGGCATCATAATCTATCTGATGACAATTTTGCGAGTTCTAATTCAGAAGTAACAGTTAGTGATGCATTGTCAGGAGAAATCATAGAGGGTGCTACATTATCAATTTCTAATGGCTTTGATACTTATACAGCTATTTCTGATGCTAGTGGTGTTTGCACATTCTCAACAGTAGCACCGGGTGTTTATTCTTATAGTGTTAGTGCACCTAATTACCTTACGAATGCTGTAAATGTTAGTTCATATACCAATTATCCAATTTGGTTGAACTCAGGAGATAATAATAATTCTGTAAGAATGTATGGCGAAGGTAACCAAGCTGATTTTAATTTTATTATTGAGGATGGTAATAATTGGAATCAAATTACAGGTGGTGCAAAGCTAGGTAATGCCACAGTAACTTTAACAAGCGGCCCATATAATTATTCAGCTGTTTCTGATGATGAAACATCTTTTGATCATGGCTTTGCTCATTTTACTAATGTAAATTATGGTCTTTACGAATATGAGGTGGTATGTGACGGATACACCACTTATACAGGTTTCTTTAATGTTAATGAAAACACACTAGAAGGTGAAACAGTCTCTTTAACACCTTCAGCAACGCTTTCATTTCTAGCTGAACTTTCTTGGAGTTCTCCTGAATATCCTTATGGTGGAGGTGTTCATGTTTTATTAGAGAGCGTTACAGATCCCAACATCGTATTTTATGTAGCAACAAATGGCTCTACGGATGAAGAGCCTGAGCCTAAGGCTTATATCTATGATGTACCGCATGGAGAGTATAAAATAAGTTATACGGAATTTGGCCACATTCAAATAAATGATGAAATAACTATTGATGATGATCAAGATATTATTTTCTCAATGGATGAAGCAAAAGGCGACTTTATTTTTAATATTACCGGTAACGAAGCACCCCTCACAAATGCAACTATATATTTGTACGAGGGTGATTCTGAATACAACTATACTACCCAAACAACGGATGCTAATGGTAGTGCAACCTTCACAGATGTATATTTTGGTGAATATAGGTACGAAGTAATTTTTGAAGGTTTCACAACTGGTGTTGGTGAGTTAGTATGGGACGAACATTATGAAAATTGGCCTAATAGCAGTTTAAATGTAAATTTAGACCCTCCAGGTTCTATTATTGCATTTATCACAGCTTCAGATTTAAGTGATTCATTTAACAATTTGGGAGGAGCTACTGTAACTTTAACTAATACTGAGGATGCTTCTATTAGTTTTTCTGGTGTTACTGGTAGCACTATGCTTGATTTAGGTTACGTAGAATTTTCTGAAGTTCCATATGGTACATACGATTATGTAGTAAGTGCTGATGGTTATTTTACTGTAGCTGGCCAATATGTATTGGATGGTAATAGTACAACAGGTATTGAAGAAACTTTAAATCCAGAAGTTAAAAGCTTCAATGCTTTTGTTATTGAACAAGGTTCTTTAATAGGAGGCGGTATTAATGGTGCTAGCGTTACACTTACTTCAACTACCGATGCGAGTATTGTATTTTCTGGTGAAACAAGTGAGGTTTTATTCGAGGACGGAATATGTGAGTTTTTTGATATTCCTTATGACGTTTATAATTACGAGATTGTTGCAGATGGCTATGTAAGTGCATCAGGACAGCATACAGTTGATGATACCGAAGGCGGAATAGAGGTTTATTTACAACCAGCGTTTGGCGATATTTTAGTTTCTGTATTAGATAACGATTTGCTTGAATTAGAAGGTGCATTAATCAAACTTACAGATATTAATGATTCAGAAATCACATTTACAGGAACGACTGATAGCGAAGGTAATTATAGCTTTACTAATATTCCGTTTGCAAGCTACGCTTATGAAATAGCAAAAGATAGTTACGTAACTATTACAGATACCTATGTATTAGATGAGAATACAACTGGAGGTATTGATGTAAGATTAGCAATGGCATTATTTGACCTTACTATTACTGTTGTAAATCGTAGCGAAGAGTTTGTTGAAGGTGCAACTGTTACAATCAGATCCACTACTGATGGTGAACTTGATTTTACTATTGAAAGTGATGAAACAGGGACCGCTGTAATTACTGAACTTCCGTATGGTACATATACTTATGAAGTACTAGCTGAAAATTACCAGCCTATGGAAGGTGAGTATTCTATTGATGTTGATTCTGAAACTGAGTTAACCATTACTTTAGATCGTAGAGTTGGAGTTGATGAGGTTGAAGCAAATGTTAGAATATATCCTAATCCAGTTAGCGACATCTTATACATTGTATCTGATAGTCCAATCGAAGCAATAGGTATCTATGCTTTAAATGGGCAGAAAATTAAAGATGTAAACACTGGTAACTTAAATCAAGTTCGAGTATCAGATTTATCTGCGGGTATCTATTTGGTTAAGGTTTATGATATCAATGGTAATATCATATTACGCAAGGTAAATAAATTATAATAGTGTATTAGTTGGATTTCATTAGGCCCTTTGGTTATTCAACCGGGGGTCTAATAACCATTCACTACATACACTTCTCCTAATAAATTCATCTATACGAAAGCTGCATTCTGTTAGTAGATATGCAACTCCTAACAGCAGTTTTCAAATATGTAGAGTAAAAAATAGCATTAGACTGTAAGCATGCTTACGATATAAATAATACGTTATGAATTATAAATTATCAACATTATTAACAGCCCTATTCTCAATTCTTGTATTGGTTTCATGCGGGAAAGATGATGAGAAAAAAGATGAACAGGCTCCAAGTGCCATAATCACTTCTCCTGAGAATAACGCGCTTTATTTACGCGGAAACACACTATACTTAAATGCTACATTTACTGATAATGAAGCGCTAAACGAGTGTACCGTTTATTTAACTCAGAATTTAAAATCAGCCATGGGATGGGATGAATTATGGACTCCCGATGAGGTTACATTTCCTCTTTCAGGAACTACCGATGAAATAGTTGACCAATTTTTATTTGAAGCAACTATTCCTTCAGATATCATGTCAACGGATTACATGGTTAAAGTAGTAGTGTCTGATAAGGCATTAAACTTTACCACCATCGAAATTCCAATTTCCATCAAGTAAGAATATTCATTTAGAAACTTAAACATATATATTCCCAATGAGGTATTTATTAAATTTTTTGTTCGTGTTATTGTTGGTGAACGCAACCGCATTGGCACAGAACAATGTGGTTGTCGGTAATATCATCGATGGTATTGATGGAGAACCAATGATTGGTGTTAGTGTAGTGGTGAAAGGGACAACTGTAGGTACCGTTACGGATATAAATGGGGCGTATAGCCTGCAGGCACCTGCCAAAAACCAAACACTTGTATATTCATTTATTGGTTATCAAAATCATGAGGTGGTTTACACCGGTCAAGAAAGCATTAACGTTAGACTTTCTTCTGATATGGAGAACATCGATGAGGTGATTGTTACAGGTTATGGTATTAAAAAGAAAGGCTCATATACTGGTTCTGTAGAGGTAGTATCAGCCGAAAAATTAGAGCAAGTGCCTGTTGCAAGTTTCGATCAAGCTTTACAAGGACAAGCACCCGGATTAGTTGCTGTGGCATCATCGGGTGCTCCTGGAGCTGCTGCTACAGTGCGTATACGTGGTATTAGTTCAATTAACGCAGGTAGCGATCCGTTATACATAATGGATGGTGTACCTATTTCTGCAGGACAGTTTAGTGCATTAAATCAAAACGACATTGAAAATGTATCTATTCTTAAAGATGCAACTGCAACTGCTTTATATGGTAGTAGAGCAAGTAATGGTGTAATTGTTATTACTACAAAGCGTGGTAATACTGATGGTAAAACTGAGATTCAATATCGTGGACAATATGGATACAACCAAATTGCACGCGATAACTTTAATATGATGAACACCGATCAGAAGATCGCGTACGAAGAGGCTGTGGGTATCAAATTCTACACGCCCGAAGAAAAATTAATGATGCGTCAAACCAACACCAATTGGCTTGATGAAGTTTTAAGAAATGCAATGACACAATCGCACGAGTTATCTGCTCGTGGAGGAAATGAAAAAACACGTTTTTACCTTTCTGGTAGCTATTATTATCAAGATGGTATTTTGCATAGTTCAGATTTTGAAAGAATGAACTTTCGTGCTAACCTCGATAATAAAGTATCTGAGAAAGTAAATTTAGGATTAAACTTAACCTTAGGTTTCCAGTCAAATACAAATACTGTTACTGGTTCTGGGTACGATAATAACGTATTCAACCCAATCTTTGCATCGCGACTATTGAATCCGTATTACGCGCCTTATGATTCTGAAGGTAATTACAATAGTAATGGCTTCCCTTTTCCAAACCCATTGGAACAGCTCGAACTGAATGATAACGATAATAATACCCTTAAAATAGTTGGTAGTATATTCTTTGATGCTGAGTTAGCAAAAAACTTAGTATTTAAAACCAACGTTGGTATCGACTTTTACGATTACACGGGTAACGATTACTTGAATCCTGAATCAGAATGGGGAGCAGGTTATGATGGTAGAGTATCTCGTGCATTTCAACGTAATGTTAGAATCACTCCTACCAATACTTTACGTTACCACATGGATATCAACGAAGACCATAACTTAGGATTTCTAGGTGGTCAGGAAATTGTGAGTAACAGTTTTGAGCAATTTAATGTTGCCGGGCGTGGTGTACCAAACGAAAGATTAAAAGTATTAGATGTAACTTCAAATATTGCAAGCTGGGGTGGTAATGCCAACGATTATACAGTGGCTTCTTTCTTTGCCAATATGGATTATAATTACAAGTATAAATATCTACTTGATTTAAGTATTCGTCGTGATGGTTCTTCTCGTTTTGGAAAAGACAACCGATGGGGTACTTTCTGGAGTGCTGGTGCTGGTTGGAATATCCAAGAAGAAGACTGGATGAAAGATATTTCATGGTTAGATCAATTAAAACTTCGTGCCAGTATTGGTGAAACAGGTAACTACAACATTGGTAACTACGAGCACCTTTCTTTATTTGGTTACGGATCTTACGCCAACCAAAGTGCTGCTTATTTTGAGCAATATGGTAACGACGATTTAACCTGGGAGCGTAAACTAAAGGCCAATGTAGCCATTGAGTTTGCTGCCTTCAGAAGATTAACGTTTAAAACTGAATTATACCACGAAACCACAAAGGATATGTTATTCTTTATCCCACGTTCATTAACTACAGGTACATCTGGTAGAATGGAGAATGCTGGTGAAATGGTAAATAAAGGTATTGAGTTAGATATGAATGTAAAAATCATCGACTCAAGAGACTTTAAATTCGATTTTAGCGCAAATATGGCCTATAACCGCAATGAGGTAACTAAGCTATATGCTGATGTTTCTGATATTGACCAAGGCTTTACTTCTATCGAAGTAGGACAACCATTAGGTACTTTTAACCTAACTCAATGGGCTGGTGTTAACTCAGCAAATGGTAAGGGTATGTGGTATACTGCCGATGGTCAGGTTACCAATATGTACTCAGATAGCGATAGACAATTACAAGAAGGAAAATCTTACTTGCCACCTTTAACAGGAGGATTTACAACAAACCTACAGTATAAAAATTGGTCACTATCGGCCTTCTTTACATGGATGGCAGACAAGTGGATGATAAACTCTACTCGTTATTTTACCGAGAGTCAAGGTATTTTTATGTCGTACAATCAAAGTACTGAGATGCTTGATTACTGGCAAGAACCCGGTGACAATGCTAAGCATCCTCATCCAAAATATCAAGATAATCAGTATGACACTCGTTTACTTGAAAATGCTTCTTTCTTACGATTAAAGAACCTTACTGTAGCATATAATTTCAACGACAATTTACTAAAGAAAACAAAGTTTTTCCGCAGCGCTCGCATCTATGGTCAGGGACAGAATCTATTTACATTAACAGGCTACACTGGTATGGACCCAGAATTCTACGGAACAGCTGAGTTGAACATGTATCCTAATGTGAGAACCTTTACTATTGGTTTAGATTTAGGGTTTTAACATTGTTGAATAAGCAATGCAAATAGTTTTATTATTTAAACAACAAGAGATGTTACAAAAAATATTTAAATATACATTCATCGCAGGTCTAGTATTAAGTCTTTGTTCATGCGAAGACTTCTTTAAGCAGAAGCCACACGATAAAACTGAGGTAGAAGATATCCTCAAGAGTGAAAGAGATGCCGTTAACTTAGTTAACGGTATGTACATGAGTTTTAAGTCAGGAAACTCATACGGAACATATCTTACTTCAATGCTCGATGCTACTACTGATGTAGCCTTTGCTGCAGTAGGTTTTTCAAATACTTGGGGCGATGCATATGCGTGGCGTTTAAATCCAGGGTCAGCAGAACCAGCCGGAATTTGGGGTAATGTATATGGTACAGTTTTTAATTGCAATACATTAATAAATGGCATACATGCCATTGAAATGGATGAGGATAAATCAAACGGTCTTTTGGCTCAAGCTCACCTTGGTCGTGCATTGGTATATCACAACTTAGTGCGAGTTTTTGCAAAAGCTTATAATGCAGAAACAGCTCAATCTGATTTGGGTATTCCATACATTACTGAGTATCCTGAGTTAGAATTATTAGAACCAGAAAGAAATACAGTAGAAGAAGTTTATCAGTTGATGATAGAAGATATTAAAGCTTCTCTACAATATTTTGAAGATGCGACTTTCTTCGATACAAATAATTACGGTTTCAACGAAGCCTTTGCAAATGGATTAGCTGCACGTATTTATTTGGATATGCAGAATTACGAAATGGCTATAGAATATGCTGAGAAAGTAATGTCTGCAGGTTTTAGCTTGGCAACTACAGATGAGTTTAGAGATATTTGGTTGAACGATAGAGGTAATGAAATCATCTGGAAAGTTCAATATTCAGTAACGGATTTTGGAGCTGCTCCAGGGTATAATTTCTTTAATAGAAATAATGTTTGGTCTGATCCTAACCCTGATTATATACCTGCTAATTGGTGGGTTGATTTATATGAAACAGGCTATGATGTCAGAGGTAGTTCTTACATTACCAATTCAAAAACGCTTTATGGGTGGACGGGCGACCTAATTTATAAATACCCTACAAACCCTGATTACGTTATGGCTGCAACCCAAGGTACTAATATGCCAAAAGTGATGCGTTTGGCCGAAATGTATCTAATATTAGCCGAGGCAGAAGCTAAATTAGATGATAAAGATGCCGCAATTGGATACCTTGAAACCTTATTAAAAGCACGTACTGGCGACAATGAATATGAGATTGATCCTAATGTAGAAATTCATTCGTTCATTGCTCAGGAGCGCAAAAAAGAATTAATGTTTGAAGGTTTCTATTGGTTTGATTTAAAACGCAGAGGCGAAGGTTTTGAAAGAGTACCTCAGGCCCACACATTGGTAGCTAACGACCTAAAGATTGAGGCAGACGATTACCGTTGGCAATGGCCTATTCCAAGAGCTGAATTAAACGGAAATCCGAATATTGAGCAGAATCCAGGTTACTAATATTTAATAAAGAACAGATGCTAAATAATATATACAAAATAGTTGCAGTTTTCTGCCTTACGCTACTTGCATCATCGTGTTATAAAAACGAGGTGAAAGTATATAGTGGTCCATCGCAGGTTCACTTTGTAAATAGCCATGATAACGTAATTATTACCGAAGAAAAGATGATAGTTCCTATTGAAGTGGGAATTACAAAAACAGTAGATTACGATCAAACATTTAAGGTTGTTGTTGATACTGAAAATTCTACTGCCATTCAAGGTGTTCATTTTGAGTTGGCTTCAAATGATGTTGTGGTTCCTGCCGGAACGGCAATTGCCCCAATAGAGTTAATTGCTTTAAATGAAAATGCAGTTGAAGAAGGAGCTACATTGCGCTTAACATTAGATGCTGAGAATAAAGAAAATGTTGCCATTTTTGATGATAAATTCGAAATTAACTTATTTAAATTTTGTGAATTTGACAGAAGAGCTTTCGTTGGAAAATTCAATGTAATTGAAGAATCCAGAGATGGTACTTTTGTTTATGAGATTGAGATTGTAGCTGGTGAAAGTACCTATTCAGTAATAGCAAAAGGCCTTTGGGATGTAGGTGAATCAGATATAGAAATCCTGTTCGATCGCAAAAGTTTAGATTGCAGCATCCCTGATCAGTTCTTTTTTGATCAGCCAAGCGCAGGTTATGATAATGTTTGGTTAAAAAGTTTAGATCCGGGCTTGTATAATTCATGTTTAGGCACAATTATTGAATTAGAGTACCTTGTCTACCCAAAAGAAGATCCATTAAATGGATTTGATCAAGGAACATTTACTCTAGAAAAGATAGCAAACTAGCATTTAAGATATGCAAACCTAACTAAAAGGGGAAGCACTTATTTTTTAATAAGTCTTCCTCTTTTTTTATGCAAATGTGCTTATTAAACTTGAAGCTATCCATACAAAGAGGAGTCGTCCGTGCAGGGGATACAAATATTTTTAGTATAGTAATTGTTTAAAGTATTTAAGCTTTTACAAATAAAAAGGTTGCCATTAGTATATTACATGTAATGTCTAATCCTTCTTACGGAATAGGCCTTTCATTTTATTTAATAACCCATTTCTTTTCTCATCAATATCTTCATTCGATTCAGTAGGAGTATCTTTCTGTTTGCGCTCGTCGCGCTGCTTTTGTTTGCGCGCTTCCTTTTTATCATTCGATCTAAACAAATCAAATAGTTGCTTATCAGGATCTGTTTCAGAAAAATCGGCACAATCTACTAGCTTTCTTTGACTGGCTGACAGAGCCTTAAAGTTATTTCGTGTGTATTTATCGTATTTAGAATTTGCTTCTACCTTTTTCATAAACAAACCATAAATTGGCAAAGCCATATGCGCTCCTTGCCCAAGTGCTGTTGTTCTGAAATGTACTTTCGGGCTTTCAGCTCCTACCCAGGCACCAGCTAATAAGTTAGGCGTATATCCAATAAACCAACCGTCTGCGTTGTTTTGGGTCGTTCCTGTTTTACCAGCTATTTTGCTTTTCAAGCCATACTGAGAATGCAATGCTCGTCCTGTTCCATTTTCAACAACACCCTGCAGCATGTGATTCATAAGTTCAGCTGTTTCGGGGCTTAATATGTTTTCGTTTTTTGCAGGAGCTCTATATTCGTAAAGTACATTCCCCTTACCATCTTCAATTTTTAACAAAGCCACAGCTTCACTTTTTTGTCCTTCATTTGCGAAGCAGGAGTAGACTGTTAACATCTCCTGTAAAGTTATTTCTCCTGTTCCTAAACTTATGGAAGGTACTGCAGGTAAATTTGATTTAACCCCCATTTGTTGTGCTAAATCAATTACTTTATCAACTCCTGTTTCTACCATAATTTCGGCAGTAATGGTATTTACTGAATTGCTTAAACCACCTTTCATTGAGTAATATCCTTCGTGCTCGCCATCTGAGTTAGCCGGAGACCAATCTTTATACTGAGAATAAACCCGTTGCTCGTTAGAAATGTAATCGCAAGGTAGCATTCCATTTTGTAAGGCCGTTGCGTAAACAATTGGCTTAAAGGTTGAGCCAACTTGTCTGCGAGCAGTTACATGATCGTACTGAAAATACTCATGATTAACGCCACCAACCCACGAAAGCACATGCCCGTTTTGAGGATCCATCACCATGAAACCTGTATTTAATATTTTCAGATAATGTCGGATTGAATCCATCGGTGAAAGATTAACTTCCTTTGGCTCAGGATAAGCAAAAATGGTCATCCTTTCTAGCTTCGACATAATGGATCTGATCTCTTCCTCAGATTTCCCTTTTGCTTTTAAGGCTTTATAGCGAGATGTTCTTTTTAATTCTCGATTAAAAACATTGGGATCATTTTTCCATGGATCTCTGTTCTTCCAATGTTGCTTAAACTCTAGTTGTAAACTATGCATGTGTTGCAAAACTGCTTCCTCAGCATATTTTTGCAAAGTAGGGTCAATTGTGGTATAAATTTTTAAGCCATCTGTATAAATGTTGTAATGGTCGCCGTATTGATCTTTAAGTATTTTCTGAGCTTTACGTTTAATCACATCTCTAAAATAAGGCGCAACACCCGTATTGTGATCCATTTTTCGATAGTGTAAACCCAAACCACTCGCTTTGTACTTTTCAGCTTCAGCTGATGAGATGAAATTCTGCGATTCCATTCTACTAAGTACAATATTTCTTCTATTCTTTGATTTCTCAGGATGTAACCTTGGATTGTATGCTGTATTAGCCGCTAACATACCTACTAAAACAGCTGCTTCGTTAGGTTTTAAATTGGCTGATCTTTTGTTGAAAAACCGTTGCGATGCTGCCTCAATACCGTAAACATCTTCACCAAACGGAACCGTGTTTAGATACATTATCAATATTTGATCTTTAGAATAGACCTTCTCTAAACGTGCGGCAGTAAATATCTCTCGAGACTTATTCACTAACATTGAGAATGCACCGTAGGATTGTCGAGGAAAAAGGTTCTTTGCCAACTGCTGACTGATAGTACTACCTCCTCCTTGTCGGGTGTCGCCCATTAAAACAGTGCGAAATAACACTCTTCCCAGACTAACTATATCAAAACCTTTGTGTTCAAAAAAACGAGAATCCTCGGTAGCTATCAAAGCATTACTAGCGTGTTTTGAAATGTGCTTATTTTCAACGCTCATGCGATTTTGATAATAGTATTTCCCCATAAGGGAACCATCAATAGCATATATTTCAGATGCAATATTATTATCAATTCCCACAAGATCTTTCTCAGATGGGATTGGTCCGAATATTCCGAGGTAAACGAAAAGTAAAAATAAAAATAAGAACCCAACTAAGAATGCGAAAGCCTTTGTGCTAAAAAGCAGCGCCTTTTTCCATAAAGGTGTTTTCTTATCAGTCTTTTTAAGCTTTGCATTTTTCTTTTTTGCTGGGCTTGCTTTTCTTTTTTGGGCCATTCTAAATATTTTTCTGAACCACAAAAATACAATTGTAAAACAAAAAAATGTGGTGAATACAATAAAAATATATTTCAGCTTAGTACTATAAAATTAGAATATAGTTATGTAGATAAACATTGACATTCATACAGTCTTCTGCACCCTTATGGATACTTAAAGGTTTATCCTATTTATTTTATAAAAATTAGTAGCTTTACGCTTATACTAAAAAATAAAAGACATGAAGAATAAAGTATCACCAATCATATTAACTATTGTTTTTGCAGCTATTGTTATACTGCTTGTATTTGGAAGCAGAATGTTTCATATTATTGAACCTGGTGCAAGAGCAGTGATATTTAAACCTTATACAATAGGCTTAGATGTTGAAAACATAAAACAACCTGGTTTAGCAGTTATTGCTCCTTGGAATAAGCTAATTACTTACAAAGTGAAGGAACAAACAAAGGAAGAAACAATGGACGTACTGGATAAAAATAGCATGTCGATAAATATGGATATTTCAGTTCGTTTTAATCCATTATATAACGAAATCGGTCAACTTCACGAGAAGTTTGGAGTAGATTATATTAGTGTATTGGTAATTCCTGAAGTTAGATCGGCTGTGAGAAGTATTACTGGTAGGTATACCGCAGAAGAACTTTTTGCAAGTAAACGTAAAGAAGTGGAAGAGCTTATTGAAAGTGAAACTACAAGAGCGCTTAAAGAAAACCATATTGAAATGCGTGCTTTATTGATTCGTTCTATACAGTTGCCCGAGCAAATTAAGCAAGCCATTGAAAATAAGCTTAAGCAAGAACAAGAAGCTCAAGCCTATCAGTTTAGATTAGATAAAGAGCGTAGCGAGGCTGAACGTAAACAAATTGAAGCAGAAGGTATTGCTACTTATAACAAGATTATTGACAATAGTTTAACTCCAAATATCATTAAACAAATGGGTATTGAAGCTACATTAAAACTTTCAGAGTCACCAAACTCAAAGGTTGTGGTTGTAGGTTCAGGTAAAGATGGTCTACCATTAATATTAGGTAATAACTAATTTATAGATATTGAATAAATTAAAAATGCAGAGATCCGAATAGATCTCTGCATTTTTCGTATAAAAAAAACTCCAATTTTTCTTAGTAGTACGATTGTGCACCTGTTGTGGTTACACCAGTTATTAAAATATCCCCTTTTCCAATCTTCAGCGACTTCTTTTTTGACTTGGCCAATGCTCTAAGCATTGAGTTATCTGATGTTAATTCGTAACGAATGTTGGTTTTGGTATTGGTGTGTATTTTTACACTACCCTCAGTTGTTTTTATAGTAGACGAATCTGCAAACTTAATTCTCGTGCCTACGATATTTCCTTTTGAGGATTCTAGATTATATACTCCATTACATTGAAATAGTTTTTGTTGACCAACAAATGTTCTGCAATTAATCTCGCCATTACAAAGAGATATTTTAACATTACCACCTCTTGATTTTGTTTTTAATTTACCTGTAATAGTATCAAATTCCTGTGCTCCTTCGCCTCCGAAAATTTGAATATCACCTTCTACAGACTTTACAGCAATATCTCCTTTATCTGCACTAATGTTTATTTTTCCCTTGTATTGATTGATGTTCAAACTTCCGGTTTTTGTTTTTCCTTTTACCGAACCGGCACAATCTGATAATACGATATTCCCGGTGCTCGAGTCTGTGTTTATTTCACCTTTTACATTCGAAAAGTTGGCATGCCCCGATTTTGAATTGAAATTTAAGTTTACATTTTCAATATTGGCAACGTCTACTTTTCCTGACACACTATTCACATCAATTGCCACGTTGCTTGGTACATTAAGTTGTATTTCACCCCAGTGTGATGTCCATTGTGCTGGTTTCTTAACACTAATTGTTACACTTCCATCATCGTTCGTAACCAATAACTCGTAACCAACAGCTTTTTCGTTTACCTTTAATGAGCCACTAATATCTAACTTATCGTTTGTGCTGGCTGAAATCTTTACTGCACAAAAATCAGCTTCAATTAGTAATTTGCTCACATTAGTAAAACTGGTGTCTAATTTAGTGGTTTTAGTTTGTGCACTTGTATTCAAACCTAAGTATAGAAATGATAAGGTTAAAAGCAATTTTGAAAGAATCTTCATTTTAATAATAGTTATAGAACCAAACTTAAGCTTTACCATTTCAATATGATAGTGCAGCAAAGTCGATGGCCTTGGTGATATAAATAAATATTGGTGATACCAGCTGTTCATTTTCGCCCAATGAAATGTTGGTATAATACAAAAGCAATTACGAGGATTCCCCATAGATGTTACGATCTAAAGTTTAAAAAGTATGCTGATGTATTTTTTTACAAACGATTTTGATTACTTTTACAAGCATTCAATAAAATTCAGGGGTGGTTTGAAAGATTTAAGAGTTCTATTTGTATATAATAGTAAAGGCATTGATGCTCGCACTTTGCTAGTGACTACACAAGGACGCTCCTTAATGAATAAGGGTGTTCATATCGATTACTACGATATTTGTAGTAAAAACGTATTTGGCTATATCAAACATGTTAAACACTTAAAGAATTATATTAAACGAGGACAGTACGATATAGTACATTCTAAATTTGGTTTCTCAGCCTTTACCAGTACTCTGGCAGGCGCCAAACCTCATGTAGTTTCTTTAATGGGCTCTGACTATAAGTTAGAAAGGGCTTCGCTATATATTTCTAAGTTATTTGCTCGATTCTTTTGGGATGTAACCATTGCCAAATCGCCATTGATGTATAATGCCTTAAAAGGCAAAAACACAGTTATGATCCCTAATGGGATTGACTTCTCGCGATTTAAGCATATAGATAGAGAAATTGCTCGTAAAAGAGTTGGTTTTTCATCATCAGCTCATGTACTTTGGGTATCTGACCCTGAACGTAAAGAAAAAAACTTTGATTTAGCGCGCGAAGGTTTTGCAAACCTTAATACAAATGATGTAGAGTTAACTGTTGTAAATAATGTAGAACTCGATAAAGTTCCATTTTATTATTATGCCGCTGATGTTTTACTAGTAACTTCAAAGTGGGAAGGATCGCCAAATGTTGTGAAAGAAGCAATGGCTTGTTCGCTTCCTATAGTATCTACTGATGTTGGCGATGTAACCAATATTACTGAAGGAACCACGGGGTGTTATATAGTTGAAAGTGACCCTGAGTCAATTGCCATGGCTATTGATACAGCATTAAGTTTCGGAAAAAGAACCAACGGACGAGATAAAGTTAGAAACCTAGACGTTGATAATATCTCTGACCAAATGATCGAAATCTATCTAAAACTAGTTGATAAATAATCAGCACATTCAATAAACCATATATTAGAAATAGTCATTATAAAGACTTTACTAGTTACTTACCAAATAAAATTATTATCCATGAATATTAAAATTATAGCCACAGGCATTTTATTAATCACAAGTTTATATACACAAGCTCAATCAGATTATAATTTCACTCCTGTTTCTAATTTAGAAGCTACTTCTGTAAAAAGCCAAGGACGAACAGGTACTTGTTGGGCATTCAGTACTGTATCATTCATGGAAAGTGAAATCATCAGAATGGGCGGTCCTATTCTTGATCTTTCCGAAATGTATATTGTAAAACATGCCTACCAGAATAAAGCAAAACAATATGTTTATATGCACGGGGTTGGTAACTTTAGCCAGGGAGGTCAGGCGCACGATGTAATAAAAGTAGTTGCCGAAGAAGGCTTTGTTCCTGAGAACTATTACTTAGGTAGAGATTCTAAAAAAACGCCACATAATCATTCTGAATTAGAGCCCATACTTAAAAGTATGCTCGATACTTATATTGGTCAAAAGAATGCTCAGCCGAAGAAAATGTGGTTTGATAATATAGAGGCTGTATTAGAATCGCAGTTGGGTAATACACCAAAATCGGTATCGTTTAATAATAGAAAATACTCACCGCAAAAATTTGCTGATGCACTTGGCTTTAAAGCAGAAAACTATGTGGAGTTAAGCTCGTATACACATCATCCGTATTATAAACCTTTTGTATTAGAGGTGCCTGATAATTGGTCGAATGATTTGTACTATAACGTTACGCTCGACGAGTTGGTAAATACAATGAAAGAGGCCTTAAATAGTGGTTACACGCTAGTTTGGGATGGAGATGTATCTGAAGCGTTTTTTTCTCATAAAAAAGGATTGGCCATAATACCAGCAGTTGATACTTTGGGGTTTCAACCACAAGAAGAGATTACTGTTACTCCCAAAATGCGCCAACAAAACTTCTTCAATTGGAAAGCTAGTGACGATCACTTGATGCATATTACTGGAATGGTAAAAGATGAAGAGGGTAAAATCTATTTTAAAACCAAAAATAGTTGGGGTGCAAAGTCTAACGAATTTGGAGGTTACCTTTACATGTCTGAAGCTTATATTCGAATGAATACAGTAGCGATAATGCTCCATAAAGCAGCGATAAATAAAGAACTTTCTAAAAAACTATTTAGCAAAAACCATAAATAGATGAATTCATTTCTTTCTGCAGAATCGCAGCAGAATCGGCAATTATTACTGATAGAGCAATATGTTGCAAATCAGTTTAACAATGTGGAGGCAGGCCATGACCTTTCACACATTGAGCGCGTTTACAAAAATGCTATTGCCATTAACAAGAAAGAGAAAGCAAATTCTTTTCTTGTGGAAGCGGCGGTTTTACTTCATGATATTACCGATGAAAAACTTTTTAAAAAGGAAGAAGCAGAAGTAAAGTTAGATTTATTTTTTCAAGAGATTCAGTTGAATAAAACGGTTGCCAATAAAATTATAGATATCATTGAAAATGTTTCCTTTGGTAATTCAATTGATGAAAATATTATACTAAGCAAAGAACAGAAGGTGGTTAGAGATGCTGATAGACTTGACGCCATTGGAGCGGTTGGCATTGCACGTGCCTTTCAGTATGGAGGCCATAAAAATAGAGCTTTGATTGATATTGAAAATCCGCCGCAAAAATATCTTAGCAAAGAAGATTATAGAAACAATAATGGCTCTACAATCAATCATTTTTACGAAAAGCTATTACTGCTAAAAGATAAAATGGAAACCGAAACAGGTAAGGAGTTGGCACAGCAACGCCATGACTTTATGCTTAGTTACTTAAAGCAGTTTTACAGCGAAATTAATTTTGAAGGTTTCTCCTCTTTGGAGGAGATCAAATAAGGCATACAAAACATAAAATTTTTTAATCGGAAAGTTTTTCTATTTTTGTGCGCCTATACTAACTAATTGGCTTCTTAGTTCAATGGATAGAATACTGGATTCCGGTTCCAGCGATATGAGTTCGAATCTCATAGAGGTCACAAAGGTAGTCAGGTTTGACTACCTTTTTTAGTTTTTTCCTATTCCCAAAGAATCTTTTATTCAGATTAGATCTTATAAAAGAGAAATATTCCCTCTATTTAGAAAACTCCCTATTATACTCAGAGTATGAGTACTTATTTTGTAGGTGTTAAATATAAAAATAGAGTAATGTTATTGATTATCAGAGTAAATAGATAAGCCAGCTGCGTAGCCAACCCCAACTTGAGATACATTGTATTTTGCCAAAAGGGATACTAATTTAAGTTGAGCTTCAATTAAGCTAGTTTCTCGTGCGTTTACAATGAACAATGAACTTTCTCCTGATTCAAACCTGCGTTTCTCTGCAGAAAACATTCTGCCATAGTTCTCAACAACATCCTGATAAAGCTTTACTTGTTCGTTGAGTGTTATTTGGGTATTATAATGCTTGCGTAATTCATTTTCTAAGGCAAGTAGCTTCTGATTTAAATCTAATTGAGCATCCTGAACCTTGAGCTTTTGCATATTGTAATCTCCACGCTCTGATCTTAAAAATAGGGGCATACTAAAGTTAAATCCCCATTTATAATTATTAATGGAGTAATTCTGAAATAAATTTCCTCCGTGAGGTTGGTTTATAAAGTTATAATTGACCTTAAAATCAGGCATAAAATCCTGTTTCTTAAGTTTCAAAGCAACCTCCATTGACTCAATCTTGTAATCCATTATCTGCATATCAGGATGCCTAAATGCTAAATCCTTAATTAGAATACTCAATGAGTCCGTGCTAATAGCGGGTGCGGGAGTCACTTCTTTATACAAAGGTGGATGCAACTGATCACTAATAGTTAAGGGCATACCATTTTCATACCATAGATAATTTGAAAGTTCTAAGGTTACATTATTGTATTTGAGTCGAGCTTGTGTTTTACTCAATTCACGGTTTTGAACCAAAATGTAGGCTTCAAGCGTATCAATAGCCGATTTATCACCATACTGATAGCTTCCTTTTATACCTAATAAACGAACATTAGCTAATTCAACTGCCTCTGTAAATATTTTGTATTCGTTATACGCTTCAACCCAATCCCAGTATTTTTTAATAGCCCCAAAATATAAAGAAAGCATCATTTTTTCTTGTTCAGCCTTAGTTGACTCGGCATATAATTTGGCTTGTTGTAACGATGCTCTTCGTTTATCAATAATTAAACCTTTACCAATAGGAACAGAAATTCCAGCATACCATAATCCATCATCAGGTACTTTGTTTTGGGGATTCAAATTGTAGCCTTGGTTCTGATCATAACCAGCTTTTAGCTCAACGCCATACCATGTAGGCACTTTTAAGCCTGTTCCTAGTATGCTATAATATTGATTGTCTCCATAATATTTCTGATCTAGTCCTGCATACAAATAAGGGTCAAAATTTCCTCTAGCGCTTCTTACTTCACTTTCCCCTTTCTCTAAAAGTAAATTACTTTGTATCGAAACCGGATGGTATTTTTCGATATACCAAAGTAGTTGATCAGGAGTGAAAACCGTAGAATCAATTTGAGCTTTTACCAACATTGTTGATAAAAGCATAAATAGTATTGTTATATAATTACGAATCATCGTATAAATCAATTTTCGTTGTTAACGCTGTTTGTAGAAAAATAATAACTAATAAAATTATTTCTTTTCTTTTGCAGCGCTGCTCTGTTTAGCATAGTAATCAGGTGGGAAACCGTTTAACTGACGCCATATCTCGTACCAAACAGGTACGTCTTTTAATAATGCAATACCATTTGCTCCTGCGCCAACTCTCAATTGCTTTGGCCAGTCAATAGCATTTTTATCTCGAGCTACTAAGATACGATATTTACCTCCATTACTAATAAAATTGTCTATGGCAACTACTTCTCCACCAAATGTTCCAAATGAAACACCTGGCCAGCCACTAAATACAACAGAAGGCCACCCATCAAACATAAAGCGTACTTTATTTCCAACGTGTAGTAGTGGCACATCAATAGGGTCTACATACATTTCAACAGCCAGGTCAAAGTCAGCAGGCATAACACTTACTAAATCATCTCCTTGTTTTACTGTTTCTCCAATTCCTGATCGAATGGTTTTTGTAATGTACCCATCCTGCGGAGCAGTAACGTAATACAATCCCGTACGAACGGAATAGTTCATGTACTGGTTTTGCATTTTTGTAACAACCGCTTCGGCATCGTACATAGCTGATAAAGCTGAAAATTTATCTGATTCAGATTTGCTTAATTTTTCACGATATTGATTTGCTACAGATGACAATTCAACCTGATAGTTAATTAATTCATTTCGGCTACTCAGGAGTTTATTTTCAGCTCCTACCTTTTTTGATTCTGTTTCTTGCAGTTTTAGCTTACGTGTTTCTAACTCAGTAAGAGAATTTAAACCATCGGCATGAAGCTGTTCGGTACGTTTAAATTGACGTTCAGCAATTTCGTAATTCGTTTTCGCAGCTTCAAAAGCAATACTATCTGATATAATTTTTAGTTGAGCTTGTTTAATGTAGTTATGCGTTTGCTCAATCTTAAGTTTTTGAGTAGATAAAAGTGCACTAATTTGTTCATCAAGCGCATTTATCTTTTCCATATACGATTGAACTGCTAGTTTTTTAGCTTCAATTTGTTGCTCAGTTCTGCCTAATAAATCAGGATCCATATATTCCGCTTTAGTTTCGGATAAAAATAATATGGTGTCTCCTTTGCTTACATAATCTCCTTCCTGAATAAACCAGCTTTCGATTCTACCTCCAATTATAGAATGTATAATTTGCGGACGTTGATCAGGTTTAAGTGTAGTTACATACCCTTTTGCTCTAACATTTTGAGTCCAAGGTAGAAACATCGATAAAAATAGGATACCAAAAAAGGCTATAAGTAATCGCGTAAATATTTTGCGGGCAGTGTAGTCTTTAACCATGCCAAATGCCTTATAGTTCTTTAAATTAACTTTATCGGCAGTGCTTTTATTTTCTGATATATTTAACATCGGTTGTTAGTTTGAAATACATTATTATACCATCCTAAATGTTTTAGTTTGCTATGATGGTTATCGGCAATAAGTTCTCCTTGGTTTAATACCAATACTCGATCAAAACAATCTGCAACAACAGGATCGTTTGATGTTGCGATGCATGTTGCATCTTGTGACATGATATAGTTAAGAAATTTCTCTTTATCGGTTTTTCCTAATTGATTGAATAAATCACCAAGTAATATCAACTGAGATTTTGCAACTATGCTTCGCGCTAGGATAATTTTAAGGCGAACACTTTTAGGAAGGTTTTTACCTTCTGCAATTAGTAAAGTCTCGTATGAATTTTTTTGCGTTTCAATAAACGAAGCAATTCCAAGTACTTTCGCCACTTTAACAACTTCTAGTTTACCAACACCTGGTTTGCCTAAGGTAATATTATCCATAATGCTGCCCGCAAAAATTTCTTCTTTTGAGAGGCATGATCCTATTTGGCAACGAAGTTCACCTTTTTTCCAGTTCTTTAAACTAACACCGTTAAAAAGAATTCTACCAGAATAATTATCATATAAACCGCCAAGGTGTTTTATTAGTATTGATTTTCCAGATCCATGGTAGCCTGCAATACAAATGTTTTCTCCAGCTTTGATATCTACATTTATATTTTTTATAACTTCTGTACCTTCAACTTCTGAGAAAGAATAGCTAAGGTCTGAAACTTTAATATCAAATGCTTTAGTTTTTGAAATATCAATGTTCTCACCTTCTTCACAATCAAGAGGCATGTCGGCAATACTTCCCATTTTTTCAACGGAAGTTAAAACATCATATATGGTCTCAATAATCTGCATTATTTTTTCGATGGAGGTAATAATCATTAAAATGATAATTTCGGCAGCAACAAATTGTCCGATATTCATCTTTTGTCCAATTACCAATAATCCACCAATAATTAATAAGCCGGCTGTCATAACAACCTTAAAACTCACCAAACTTATAAATTGAATTACTAAGGTTTTAAAATGACTTTTTCTGTACTTCAAATATCCTGAGACTGCTTCATCCGTTTTTCCTAGAGGTAAGGATGAGTCAGGAGCCATTTTAAATGTATCTTGAGTACGTGCTAACTCTTCTAGCCAATGGGCTACTTTATATTTGTAGGTAGACTCTTTTAAACTTGTGATAAGTCCTTTTTTTGCAGTGTATCTAAATATTATAAAAACTACAATTAAGAAAGTAATACTGTATAGAATAAAATATGAGTGATAAATAGAGAGTAAGATTAAGCCAAATACCACTTGAAGTATTGCCGAAGAAAAATCGAGTAATATTTTTGAGAGTCCTTTTTGTACAGTAAGCGTATCAAAAAAACGATTTGTTAACTCAGGTGCATATTCATCATCAAATGCTTTTAGCTTAATACGAGGAATGCGATAGGCAAAATCAAAGGCTGATCTAGCGAATAATTTTTGTTGGATGTTCTCAGAAATGGTCATCTGCATAATCTGCATTCCTCCATTTAAGGCCACTCCAAGTACGACTATGGTAACTAAAACAATCCAAGAAGTACTTACTTGTCCACCTGATATTAAATTTATAATTGCCTGAACTCCAAGTGGGAGTGATAGTGATACAAGCCCGTTAAATATGGCATAAACGTATATGCTAAAGATCTCTTGCTTTTCAACCTTAAGCAGATTTAAAAAGCGCTTTAAGGGTAACTTTACATTATATTCCATTATATATTTACAGTAGTTTGTGTTTATGTTTAATAGAGTGTTGGTCTATTATTTTGCACCTCGCGATTTATTACAAAAATAAGACCATATTTTATCAAAAGCCAACGCTTAATAACAATAATAAGAGTTATTTAATTACAGTAAAAGAGTAACCTAAAAATCACTAAGCTTGTTCAATGCAATAACCATTTTTATTAAACAATAAGAGGGGGAGGGTAGCTTGGTATAGGGGATTATACGGGAATAAAAAGTAAAAGGTATTACTCACGACAAGTATCATCCTTCCAATGAGATGCTTACGGATTGCCTAGTAATAACCTTTTTAATTCTGTAGCTAAAGTATAGTACCAATATTACTTATATATGTTTTAATCGTTAATAATACGTTTTTTATTAAAAAATGCCGTTTAAATACTTGGCAAAAACTTTATCGATGTATGGGTTTTATAACTTTCTGATGATTTATGAAACCGATTGTGTTTATTATCGTATCAAACAAAGCACTAACAATAAATCCTTACAATCTTCTCAGGTTACTGAGTTTTAAACGATAATAACATGGGCTCTCTGAAAAAACGACTCTTCATTTGTTTTGTTCTTTTCTCTAATGTTTTCTTATCATATGCACAAATTTTTGTAAGCACTGATGGAAATAACGATAACGATGGTTTAAGTTGGAATACTGCACTTGCTGATATTAATACAGCCATTCAAGAATCTACCTCAGGACAGGAAATATGGGTAAAGAGTGGTACCTATAAACCTGATGTTTCCTACAGGCGAGCGTCATTTACTTTAAAATCGGGTGTTAAGCTTTATGGAGGGTTTAATGGAACAGAGGCAAGCATCGATGAGCGCGAAAGAACTGACTCTGATGGCAATGGAACTATAGATAATTGGGAATTTACTCATCCTACCATACTAAGTGGCGACATAAACACAGAAGGAGTTAAAACTGATAATTCAAACCATGTGGTCATAATTCCAAAAGATGCTAGTATTGAAACAACCATTGATGGATTTATTATTGAGGATGGATATAATGATGAAGATATGGTTTTTGCTACATCTAATTATCATTATTTAGCTTCAGGAATTGTGGCCGGAGGTGGTTCAATAGAGAACTGTATTGTCCGAAATTGTGAAAATGTAAGCGGGACTACTAATACATTTTTCTATGGAGGAGGTCTCTATACTAGCGGTACTACCTCAATTAAATCGTGTTTGATTACAGGATGTTCCATTAGTGGTAAAATCTCTGTTCAAGGAGGTGGTGTATATCTTACCAATTCGAACTTTGAGAATAGCAAAGTTCTAAATTGTCATATTGAGGGTGAGAGCTCTACATCGTTAAGTGGTGGTGGTGTGTTTGCCATAAATTCATCAATTCATAATTCTACAATTGAGGGGTGTTTTTCCGATGATAGTTACAAAAGTGATGGTGGTGGAATATATAGTCAGGGTTCTAGAATCATTGGTGCAGTTATTAGATCCTGTACAAGTAAAGGTAGCGGAGCTAATGGTGGTGGAATTTATGGTATAGATGCTTCCATATCGCAATCCAAAATATATAACTGTTCTTCAGGTAATTATGGTGGTGCATCCTATGCAATATCTTCATCTTTTTTCAATTGTTTAGTATTTAATAATTCAGCAAGTAAGCGAGGTGGAGGTTTATATGTGCGTCAATCTTATTTGGTTAATTCAAATATTGTAAAGAATAATTGTATTGCAGAGTCAGCCTCTGGTGGTGGATTATATTCAGAAGAAAGTTCTGTTTATAATTCAGTTATTTGGGGTAACGAGCTAATTGAGGCTGGTAGTACGCCACAACTGTATTTATCTTCATCTTCAAATCTAGATTATTGTGCCATTGAGAATCAAGACTATTCAGGTTCTAATATTCGATTAGCGGCTAGTAATAATGGTACCGAAAGCTTGTTATATCCAAGATTCCTGAATCCAACTAGTTTTGCTGGAGTAAGCAATGGGACAGAGGAATCTGAGGAAGTGTTATTGGCTAATTGGGATATTGAGAAAACTTCCTCTTTAATCGAAAATGGAGATAATGATAAATTAAACGAAAATTCTATTGGTTTAGATACCGATTTGAATGGTAATGAATTGACAACGGATGATATATACGATTTTAAAGATTTAAATGATGATTCCCGTTTGTTTAATGCTAAAGTTGATATCGGGGCCTACGAAAGTATATTTATCGATGTAGTATTACCAAGCATTCCGGTTGTTGAGTATGGAACCACTTTAGGTGAAATTACCTTTACAGATGGCTCAGCTATTGATAATAGATATGGAACTAGTATTGATGGCGAATTCTTTTTTGCTAATTCAAGTACTATCCCTGCGAAAACTGACCCTGCAACAAAATATAGTTTAATTTTCAGGGCGAATAATAATATCGATTATCCTGATAAACTTGAAGAGTTGTCAGTTATTGTTACTAGCAAAGAATTAACTATCGATAATATTGTTGTTGCAAATAAGGTGTATGATGGTACTGCGCTAGCAACACTTTTAAACAATGGCGATTTAGTGGGTATTGTTGGGGCAGATAATGTAATTTTAGAAACAACATCTTTGGAAGCGGTTTTCGATTCAAAGAATGTCGGGATCGATAAGGTTGTTAGTATTACGGGTTACACACTATCAGGAGATGATATCAATAACTATATATTAGGTATAGTTACTAGTACTGCAACTATATCAACAAAGGATATTTCTGCTTCAGCACTATCAGCTGAAAATAAGCAATACGATAAGAATACGAGTGCTCAATATACTGAGAACCCTTCGTTAATTGGTGTTATAATAGGAGATGATGTGAGCTTAATTGAAGGTTCTGCCAATTTTGAAGATGCCAATATCGGAGATAATAAAAAGGTTGAGTTTACCTCTTTTAGTATTGGTGGAACTGATGCTAGCAATTACAATCTAAATTCCATCCCAAATTCATATGCCAATATTACACCTGTAGAGTTAAAACTCGAAGGTTTAAGTTTTAGTGATAAGGTTTACGATGGTGATACATCTGCTTCAGTGGAGGGAAATCCAACTCTTAGCGGAATTTTAGATGGAGATGATGTTGTGCTAAATATTGGTGCGATCAACGCGTTTTTTGAGGATAAAAATGTGGAGCAAAATAAAAGTATTAGCCTGAGTAACCTATCCATCTCAGGATCAGATAATGCAAACTATACTCTTAGTAACCCGGGTGATTTTACGGCCAATATTACCGCAAAAGAACTAACTGTAACAGGCTTGGGGGTTGTTGATAAAACCTACGATAAAACCAATACGGCGACTCTAACAGGTATAGCTAGTTTGCAAGGAGTTATTGATGGTGATGATGTATTATTATCTAATTCGAATCCAGTAGTTTCTTTTGTTGATGCGAACGCAGGCAATCAAAAGAGTATTACATTAGAGTCATTAAGCATTTCAGGTGATGAGAGTAATAATTATAATTTAACTCAACCAATGCTCACGGCTTCTATTGAGCAAATAAGTATCGAAATTAGCGCAGATAATAAAACAATAATATATGGAGAGCCATTGCCAACTTTATCGTATGTAATTTTATCTGGAGCACCACTTAATGGGGATGATTTTGTTGGCGAAATAGGTGTAAATGCAAGTCTTGATGCGGGACAGTACAACATCTTACAAAATACTCTAAAAGTTGATGATGGAAACAATGGCTTAAACTATAATATTATTTATAGTGAGGGTACGCTCACCATAAATAAAGCTGAAAATAGTATTCAGTTTGATATGGAAACCAGTACTCGTTACGAGAAAGACAAAACCATCGAATTATCTGCAATTGCGACTTCTGGCGAGGCTATTTCGTTTAGTAGCTCCGATAATAATATAGTGAGTGTTGATAATAATGTTCTAACCATTCATTCATATGGATCAGTTAATATTATTGCTTCAGAAGATGGTAATAATAATTATAAAGCTGCTGAATCGGTTTCAGTTTTATTTACGGTAAACCTAGATGTAACCATACATAGTAAGGGAAGTAATATGTTGTTAGTTGATAATGTTCAAGAGCAATTTGAAAGTTACCAATGGTATCAGAATGGGGCTAAACTTACTGATGCAGAAAAGCAATTTTATCACTCAGCCGAAGGTTTAGATGGTGAGTATTATTGTGTGGTTACTACCAATAAGGGAGATGTTTATACAAGTAATAAAATTTCTCAATCCGCAACCAAATCGGCACGCGCTTACCCATCTCCTGCTCAAGCAGGAGAAAATATCAATGTTGAGTTATCAGCAGATAATACTAATGTAATTGAGCCAACGTCCATATCTATTTATAATACTTCAGGAAAGCTAGTAAAACAGATTTTTAATGCTGGCCAGAAAGAAGTGTTTCAATTGGATAAAAACGGTGTCTATATCATAAAAACACAAGGAGGAATTACATCAACTCAGAAAATTATTGTACGCTAATAATTTACCTTTAATACAACTACATTGTGAAAAACTATATAAAGCTCTCTTTAATTATTCTTGTTCTTCAGATGCCAATTGCGGTCTTAAATGCGCAGATTAAGTTGTCTCCGTTTATATCGTATGGTTCACAATCTGTAAACTACGACTATCGTGCGAATAGTTCTAAGTCAATGATGGGTATAGGCTTTGGAGCAGATATTCAATACCATATATCAGAATATATGATAATTGGGTCTGGGATTCGCTATAATGAATATGGCGCTACATTTAATCTGGGATCATTTCAATCGGAAGCACCGATGATTGATCAGGATAATGATGCCTACATTTTAAAGGCTAGTGGCACTAACATTGAAGAGGAGCATACGGTTGGAGCAATTGAGGTTCCTTTGTTTTTCAGATATCAAAAGTGGATTAGTAGCGACTTTATTTTGTATGGTGCTACAGGGCCGGTATTCTCGTTTTTAGGAACCGTTAAAACTACCATAAATTCAGGGAGTTTGTCAACCTCTGGTTATTATCCACAATGGAATTTAACAATTGATGATGTGCCAGAATATGGTTTTTATACGCGGGATATTACCGAGCTATCTACCGTTACCGAATTTAAAACTTCTATTGCATGGTTAATTGAAGTGGGTTCAGAATACTATGTTAGTAAGCGATTAAACCTGGCATTTGGTTTATATTATCAGCCTGGTCTTAACAATATTTCAAGCACTACTGCTGAAGGCTTATTAACTGATCCAAATTCTTACACAGGAACCATTAATAATGCAGATAAAATTCAATTAACAAAAGCAGGTTTTAAGCTTGGTGTTAACTTCGACTTAACACCAAATAAGCGATCTAGTGTAAAAAGTATACGATAGTTAAGTATTTATAAGTAAGCTGCCTTTTATGTATGTTACACAGTTGCCACCTATATAAACTCTATCGCCATTGAGTTCGCAGCTTAGTTTGCCTCCACGTGCGCTGAGCTGATGAGCTGTTAATTTAGATTTACCTAACCTTTGTGCCCAAAAGGGAGTGAGCGTTGTGTGGGCTGAGCCAGTAACTGCATCTTCATCTATTCCACTTTGAGGTGCAAAAAAGCGAGATACAAAATCAACCTCTGTTTTAGATGGAGCAGTTATAATTATTCCTCTGCATTCCAATTGCTTTATTATATTAAAGGAGGGGGCGTAGTCTTTAATGTGTTTTTCAGAGTCTAGCACAAACATATAATCAGTTCTGCCTTTGTATATTTCTTTAATCAACTCACTTTTGTCAAATCTAATTAATTCGGGAAATTCGAGCACGGGAGTAATAGTATCCTTTGGAAAGTCTAGCTCCAGGTGATCGTCTCTGCGGTATACTTTAAGAACTCCACTTTTTGAATGAAACGTAATTTCATCACCCTCATAATTCTCATGTTCAAACATTACATATGCTGCCGCTAAGGTAGCATGACCACATAAATCAACTTCGATAGTTGGAGTAAACCAACGTATTTTTAATTCAGAATTATGGGGAGCTACAAAAGCCGTTTCTGATAAATTATTCTCTTTTGCAATATTTTGCATTAGCGCATCGCTTGGCCAATTATTCAATATTACTACAGCAGCACTATTCCCTGAAAATAAATCAGATGTAAATGCATCAATAAAATAAATAGGAGTGTTCGTCATAATAAGATCTGGATTATTGAGAATTTAATAAAGATAAAATTTTCAACAAAAACTCACAAGTTTATGAGTTTGGTAATCAATAGCTATGCCTAGTAATGTCAAAATGTTTGATGTGTTTTTGTCTTATTTATATTCATTTTAAAGGAGGCGTGTAACTTGCAGGCTATGTGTCGTTTGTTGTTTTTATTATTGATGAAAGACCCTCTAAGTATGGTACTTGATTAAATTTTTAAGTCAGATAATTATTCCTATCTTCAAGTATCCAACAGAAGTAAGGGAACTTAATTTATTGTTGTAGTTAAAGATATATTAGCTTAATAATTAGGTGGTTCTTTTGCAAAGTAAATTTTAATTGAAATCTATAATTATTATGTTAGAACATCAAAAGTCGGTATTGTTAGGCGTTGCCAAATACCCTGAGTTATTTAAAAAAGAATTGGAAAAATCTCTTGGATGGTTAAACGATTCTGAAGCTACAACTCTCTACAAGTGGCTTAGCGAAGAATTTGATCAAACAATCTTTAGTATATCACAAGATGTATTTGGTGCTAAAACGTCATTAAAATTATCGTAAACTCAGTTTAATATTATTTTGATATTTCAAAAATATTATTAAACTTTGCAATCGCTAACAATTTATAAGCAGATGATAAATAATATGAACAATACATGGTGGTGGCATTGGCTTTTCTTAACTTAAAAAGAGGTTAATCGCTACGCTATACAAAATATTTTGAAAAATGGCTTACCGAATCCTCGGTAAGCCATTTTTTTTTCAACAATTTCAAATAAGTCATATCATGAAAAACATAAATATAAAATGCAGCTCAAAAAAAATACCTGCTGATATTGCTGATATTGTAACACCTGTAAGTGTTTATTTAAAATTACGAGATCTTTTTCCTAACACGATTCTGTTAGAGGGGTCTGACTATCATGGTAATAGTAATTCAATGTCTTACATTTGCTTTAATACTTTAGCAGAGTTTCTGGTAAAAAAAGGAAAAGTAGAGCTTACTTCAACAGATGGAAGTAAAGAAGACGGATTACCAGCTTCAGAAAAAGATATTCCGGCGCAGCTAGATGCATTTTTAAAATTATTCAATGTTTCGAATAGCGATAACCATATTGAAACAAATGGCTTATTTGGTTATTCATCATACGATGCAGTGCAGCATTTTGAGTCTTTAGAGTTTGATAATGGTGTGAATAGCGATTATGAGATTCCAGAGATGCGTTATAATTATTATAAATACATACTGGCCTTTAACCATTTCTCAAATCAGATAAAACTTATCGAGAATTTACCTGAAGGTGATTCTAGTGAGTTAGATGAGATTATCAAATTGCTTAACAATAGAACCGTTACCTCTTACCGCTTTAATGCCGAAGAAAAGGAAACTAGCAATGTGACGGATGAGGAGTATATTGAAATGGTTAAGAAAGGAAAAGAGCACTGTTTTAAAGGTGATGTTTTTCAAATAGTTTTATCTCGTCAGTTTAAAAGAAAATATTCGGGTGACGACTTTAATGTATACCGTGCCTTAAGAAATATCAATCCATCTCCTTATTTGTTTTATTTTGATTATGGTGGCTATAAAATATTAGGCTCTTCACCCGAAGCTCAGTTGGTGATAGATGATAATGTGGCTACAATTAATCCAATTGCTGGTACTTTTAAAAGAACTGGTGACGATGCAAAGGATAAAAAATTAGCCGAGCAATTGAGTGCTGATCCTAAGGAAAATGCAGAACATGTAATGTTGGTTGATTTAGCACGTAACGACCTAAGTAGAAATTGTGAGAATGTAAAAGTGAATACTTATAAAGAAGTTCAATATTACTCACATGTATTGCATTTGGTTTCTGATGTGAGCGGAGAACTGCAGGAAGGTTCTAATACCTGTAGGGTAATGGCGGATACTTTCCCTGCTGGAACTCTATCGGGAGCGCCTAAGTATAAAGCAATGCAGCTGATTGAGAAATACGAGAATCAAAATCGTGGTTATTATGGTGGCTGTATTGGAATCATCAATTTCGATGGTTCATTTAATCAGGCCATCATGATTCGCTCATTCCTTTGCAAGGATAATACTTTATTTTATCAGGCTGGTGCCGGAGTTGTTTCAAAATCGGAACCAGAAAGCGAATTGGCAGAAGTAAATAATAAATTGGGTGCTTTGAAAAAAGCTATCGAATTAGCAAACGAATTTTAACATACAATAACTCAATAATTATAAAGAAATGAAGATATTAGTTTTCGATAATTACGATTCGTTCACATACAACTTGGTTCATTATATTGAGGAAATTGTTGGTGAAAAGGTAGATGTTTATAGAAATGATAAAATAGACATTGAAGAAATTAATAAGTACGATAAGATTTTATTATCACCCGGACCTGGCGTTCCTCACGAAGCAGGTATTTTAATAGATCTTATTAAAAAGTACGGTAGTTCAAAAAGTATTATGGGTGTGTGCCTGGGGCATCAAGCAATAGCCGAAGCATATGGTGGACAAATTGCCAACTTACCCACTGTTTTTCATGGCATTGCTACTCCAATTGATATTATTGATGAGGGTGAAATTCTGTTTAAAAATATGCCATCAAAAATAAATGTTGGCCGATACCACTCTTGGGCAGTTGAAGATGAGGGTTTACCAGATTGTTTCGAAGTTACTTCGCGTGATGATGAAGGTAAAATAATGGGAATTAGACACAAAGAACACGATGTTAGAGGTGTGCAGTTTCATCCAGAATCTATCTTAACCGAGCACGGAAAAGATATGATGCGCAATTGGTTAACTAACTAAATCGAATTTTAATATAAGGCACAATGTAATTAAGCCCTATTTCTTGATACTTGTGTTTCGTTATTTATTAGAAAGATGAAAGAAATATTACAAAAACTCATACAGCATAAACAGCTCACTAGCCAAGAGGCCAAAGAAGTGCTGATAAATATAGCCGCCAATAAATACAATAATTCGCAGGTAGTTACCTTTTTAAGTGTATTTATGATGCGTCCAATTAGTGTTGAGGAACTAAGTGGTTTCCGCGATGCATTGTTGGAGCTTTGTTTAAAAATGGATTTTTCAGAGTTTAACGCCATCGATATTGTGGGTACCGGTGGCGATGGTAAAAATACCTTTAACATTAGTACGCTGTCTTCTTTTCTAGTGGCTGGTGCAGGGTATAAAGTTACCAAGCATGGGAATTATGGGGTTTCTTCAGCGTGTGGTTCATCAAATGTAATGGAGTATCTAGGATATTCTTTCACAAATAATGAAGACCTACTTAAAAGGCAAGTCGATAAGGCAGGTATCACTTTTTTACACGCCCCGCTTTTTCATCCGGCCATGAAAGCGGTAGCACCTTTCAGAAAAGAATTGGGTTTAAAAACCTTCTTCAATATGTTGGGACCAATCGTAAATCCATCTTTTCCGAAGAATCAATTCTTGGGTGTTTTTAGTTTAGAGTTGTTACGTTTGTACCAATACCTATATCAAAATACAACAAAAAATTATTCTATTGTGCATAGTTTAGATGGCTATGATGAAATTTCGCTAACTGGCGATTTTAAAATTATAGATAATGAAGGAGAGAAATTAATTACTCCTGAGCAAATTGGTTTTAAACGTATACAGCAAAATGAAATTTTTGGAGGAGATACGGTAAACGAAGCATCCAAAATATTTACAGATATCCTTTCAGGTAAAGGAACTGAAGCTCAAAATAGTGCCGTTTTTGCAAATGCAGGATTGGCTATAAAATGTATGGATCAATCTAAATCTATAGAGGAGGCGATTGAGTTGGCAAAAGATTCATTATTATCAGGCAAAGCCGAAAGTGTACTTAAAACCTTAATTGAAATAAAATAAGCAATCATAAAGATTATGAATATCCTTGATAAAATAGTTGCTCAGAAACGTATTGAAGTGAAGCAACACGAAGAATTTAAAACAATAGATAAACTTAAATCTTACGATTGTTATAAAGCTGAAGTACCATCGTTAAAAACCTATTTAACTGATGGGGAGCATAATGGAATTATCTCAGAATATAAGCGTCAATCTCCTTCAAAAGGAGTTATCAACAGTATGTCAACGGTTGAAGATGTTGTGCCCAAATATGAAGAAGCGGGTGTTTCAGGCATTAGTGTGCTGACGGATTCCGAGTTTTTTGGAGGAAATAAAAGCGATTTAATAGGAGCTAGAAAGTTAACTACTGTTCCTTTGCTTCGTAAAGATTTCATGATTTCGCCGTATCAGGTGCACGAGGCAAAAGCCATTGGAGGTAGTGCCATATTATTAATTGCAGCTATTTTATCCTATCAAGAAGCCGAGGAGCTTTCGAAGTTAGCAAAGGATTTGGGTTTAGATATCTTAATGGAAGTACATAGTAAAGAAGAGCTAGATATAGTAAATCCTTTGGTTGATGTAGTAGGGGTTAATAATAGAAACTTGAAAACATTTGAAGTTTCGTTACAGCAGAGTATCGATTTGGCAAAACAAATGCCCGATAGTGCTGTGAAAATTTCAGAGAGCGGAATCTATACTCCTGAGGATATTTTCCTGCTTCGCAAACATGGTTTCCAAGGCTTTTTAATTGGCGAAAACTTTATGCGCACCAACAATCCTGGTGAAGCCTGCATCGAATTCTCAAAATCAATAGCGCAGTAAATGTCACAATCCATACAAATAAAAGTATGCGGTATGCGCGATAGTGATAATATAAAAGCTGTCGCTGCCTTAGGGCCAGATTATTTAGGCTTTATCTTTTATGGTAAATCACCGCGTTTTGTTGAGGGTATTATCGATGTTGAGTTATTAAATCAACTTCCCAATATCATTACAAAGACGGGTGTTTTTGTAAATGCTGAATTCAGCTACATAAAAAGTTGTGTTAATAAATATGGGCTGGATGCCGTGCAGTTGCATGGCAATGAATCGCCTGAGTTTTGTGCTTCAATTCAAAGTTTAGGATTGGAAACAATCAAAGCTTTTCAGGTTTCAGAAGAGTTTGACTTTAGTATTCTTGATCCTTATGCACTTTGTACTGATTACTTTCTATTTGATACCAAAACAAAAACTTATGGAGGTAGCGGACATAAATTCAATTGGGAATTATTAAAACAATACAATAATCAAAAGCCTTTATTCTTAAGTGGAGGTATCGATGTGGATGATGCTTCAGATATTCTAAAATTGAAGGATGTAAATATTCATGCAGTCGATATTAACAGTCGTTTTGAGATTGAACCAGCACTTAAAAGTGTAGAGAAGGTAAAACAGTTTATTCAGAAAATTAAAAATCAATAATATGAGTTCTAAGTATAATGTTGATGAAAAAGGAATGTACGGCCAGTTTGGCGGTGCTTATATTCCTGAAATGCTTCAGCCCAATATCGATAAACTCAAAAGTGTGTATTTAGATGTTATTAATACACCTGAGTTTAGTAAGAAGTATGTAAAGCTTCTAAAAGATTATGTAGGACGCCCGACCCCTTTATATTATGCAGAGCGTCTTTCCGAAAAATATAAAACCAATGTGTATTTAAAGCGCGAAGATTTAAATCATACGGGAGCTCATAAAATAAACAACTCTTTAGGTCAAATCTTGTTGGCCCAAGAATTGGGTAAAACTCGCATTATTGCAGAAACAGGTGCTGGTCAGCATGGGGTAGCAACAGCAACGGCCTGTGCTTTAATGGGCATGGATTGTGTAATTTATATGGGTGCACTTGATATTGAACGTCAAGCTCCCAATGTGGCTCGTATGAAAATGCTAGGTGCCAAAGTAGTTGCAGCAGAATCAGGTAATCAAACCTTGAAGGATGCTACAAACGAAGCGCTCCGCGATTGGATTTGTAATCCAGAGGATACCTTTTATATTATTGGTTCTGTGGTGGGCCCACATCCTTATCCCGATATTGTAGCGCGTTTTCAGAGTGTGATTAGTGAGGAAACAAAAACACAGCTTAAAGAGAAAACAGGAAGTGAATACCCTGATTATGTTGTTGCTTGTGTGGGAGGTGGCAGTAACGCTTCGGGAAGTTTTTATAATTTCTTAGATGATGAACAAGTCAAATTAGTTGCTGTAGAAGCTTCCGGACTAGGTATTGATTCTGGAGAAACAGCTGCAACAATTGCATTAGGTGATATTGGTATTATCCATGGAAGCAAAACTTTCTTAATTCAGGATGACGATGGACAAATTATCGAGCCTTACTCCATTTCTGCAGGTTTAGATTATCCAGGTATCGGACCGCAACATGCACATTTAAAAGATACTGATAGAGCTATTTTTCTGGACGCAACAGACCAAGAGGCTTTAGATATGGCGCTTGAAGTTACCCGATTAGAAGGTATTATTCCAGCTATGGAGAGTGCGCATGCTTTTGTGGCACTTAATAAAATGGAGTTTAAGCCAGAAGATACTGTAGTTATTACTTTATCGGGTAGAGGAGATAAGGATATGAGTACCTATATGGATCGTTTTAGTTTATAGACTTGATACTTTAAAAGATGAGCAGAATAAAAGAATTATTTCAAAATAAGAAAGATATACTTTCAATATATTATTCGGCAGGTTACCCTAATTTAAATGACACTGTGCCAATACTCGAAGCTCTTGAAGAGTCAGGTGCCGATATTGTTGAAATAGGGATTCCCTTTTCAGACCCTCTGGCAGATGGGCCAACCATTCAGAAAAGTGGAGAGAAAGCCTTAGAAAACGGAATGAGCCTAAAAGTTCTTTTTGAGCAATTGGCTAATGTTCGTTCAAAAGTAAAAATGCCAATTGTATTGATGGGTTATTTAAATACTGTGCACAAATACGGAATGGAGGCTTTTGCCAAGAAATGCAACGAAGTAGGTGTTGATGGTGTTATTCTTCCTGATTTACCTTTTCAGGAATATCTGGATGTTTATAAGCCAACCTTTGATGCCAATGGAGTTTCAAATATTTTCTTAATAACTCCTCAAACACCTGAAGAACGTATTAAGTTAATTGATGCCAATACAAATGGTTTCATTTACATGGTTTCGTCAGCTTCAGTAACTGGTGCAAAAAAAGGATTATCAGATGAGCAGTTGGCCTATTTTGAAAGAGTGAAGTCTCTTGGCTTGCAAAATCCATCATTAATCGGATTCGGTATCAGTGATAAAGAATCATTTGAAACTACTTGTAAATATGCCGAAGGTGCAATTATTGGAAGTGGCTTTGTAAAAATGCTTGGAGAAGTAAGCGATCTTAAGAAAGATATCAATACTTACATTAAAAGCATCAAAGCTTAATTGAAGTATGATAAAAATCAGATTTTCATTTAACATCTGACGATAAATCCTTATTTTTGCAGCCCTCTCAGAGGAAACAAAATAAACTATCAAGTCTGAATTGCATGGAAAACAAAGTTAATAATACAGCCATATTAAAGATACATTGCCCTGATCAAAGTGGAATTGTTGCACGAGTTACCGATTTTATTAATCTCCACCACGGTAATATTGTTGAGGTAGATCAGCATGTAGATAGAGAAGATAATCTTTTCTTTATGCGTGTGGTTTGGGATTTAAGTAATTTTAATCTCCCTAAAAGTGAAATTGATTCTACTTTTTCCAAGTTTCTTGGTGAGCCATATCAGATGAAGTATACTTTAAATTTCTCTGACGAAAAACCTCGTATGGCAATTTTTGTGTCTAAGGCGGCGCACTGTTTATACGATTTACTGGCGCGTTATCAAACTGGAGAATATAAGGTAGATGTGCCGGTTATAATAAGTAATCACACTACCCTAGAGCCTGTGGCAAAGCAATTCGGAATTGATTTTGTGCATATTCCAATTACTGCTGAAACAAAAGCGGAACAAGAAAAGAAACAACTTGAGGTGCTGAAAAAGTATAAGATTGATTTTGCTGTATTAGCACGCTATATGCAAGTGCTTTCAGCCGAGTTTATCAAAAGTTATCCTGAGAAGATTATTAATATCCACCATTCCTTTTTACCTGCATTTGCAGGAGCTAAACCTTATCATGCTGCGCATAAACGTGGGGTTAAAATTATTGGAGCTACCAGTCATTATGTTACTTCTGATTTAGATGCAGGGCCAATTATTGAACAGGATATTAATCGTATTTCTCATCACGACTCAATCCAAACCCTTATCCAAAAAGGGAAAGATGTTGAGAAAATTGTGTTGGCACGTGCCGTAAAAGCACATATCGATAGAAAAACATTGGTTTATAAAAACCGAACAATAATATTTAACTAAGAAAAATGAAGAACTATTTATTTGCTTTAGCATTAATGTGTATTGGTTTAAATTTCACTCATGCACAGAAGAAGGATGATAGAGGGTATATTGTTAAAGTAGGAGATATAGCTCCTGATTTTGAGTGTAAATTGAATAATGGCAAAACGTTTAAGTTGTCTGATCATAAAGGCAAAGTTGTAATGTTACAATTTACCGCAAGTTGGTGTGGAGTTTGTCGTGCGGAGATGCCACATATTGAGAACGAGATTTGGAAAAAGAATAAAGATAAGGACTTTGTACTGGTTGGCTTAGATAGAGATGAACCTCTTGAGACTGTGAATAAATTTGCTAAAGATACAGGCATATCTTATCCTTTAGGTTTAGATGATGGCGCTGATATTTTTGGTTTATACGCAAAGAAGAAGGCTGGTATTACACGAAATGTAATTATCGATAGAGACGGTAAAATTGTAATGTTAACTCGTCTTTTTAATGAAGAAGAGTTTAATAAAATGAAAGTTGTAATTGAGGATTTACTAAAGTAAGATTACAAATTCCTATAAGGCCTAATAAATATGAAAATTGCTATAATAAAATATAACGCGGGTAATATTCAATCCGTAAGCTTTGCGCTTGATAGGTTGGGAGTGGAGCATATTATAACTTCAGATCCTGAAGAGATAAAAAGTGCAGATAAAGTTATTTTTCCAGGAGTGGGAGAGGCTAGCACAACCATGAAATATCTGAAAGAACAAAAGTTGGATGAACTTATTTTGAGTTTAAAACAGCCCGTTTTAGGAATTTGTCTTGGTATGCAATTAATGTGCAAACACTCCGAAGAAGGTAATGTTGATTGTCTTGGTATATTTGATGAGGAGGTAAAGAAATTTCAACTTCCTGAAAATAATACTGAGAATATTAAAGTGCCTCAAATGGGATGGAATACCATTGGTAATACCAAAAGTGCCTTGTTTGATTCGAGCATCGAAGATCAGTTTGTATACTTTGTTCATAGTTTCTATGTAGCATTAGGTAATGATACTGCAGCTACAACAAACTATATTTTACCTTACAGTTCTGCTTTGCAAAAGGATAACTTTTATGCTACCCAATTTCACCCTGAAAAGAGTGGTGATGTAGGTTCAAAAATTTTAGCAAACTTCATTAAACTATAATAATGGCCAAAATAGATATAATCCCAGCCATTGATATTATCGATGCAAAATGTGTGCGTTTAAGCCAAGGTGATTATGACCAAAAAACGGTGTATAACGAAAACCCGCTTGAAGTGGCTAAGATGTTCGAAGATCATGGTATCAAAAGACTACATTTAGTAGATTTAGATGGGGCTAAAGCTTCGCGAATCATTAACTATAAGTTACTAGAACAAATTGCCAGCAAAACGAACTTAGTAATTGATTTTGGAGGAGGTTTAAAAACCGATGAGGATCTTAAAATTGCTTTTGAGAGTGGAGCCCAAATGATAACTGGCGGAAGTATTGCGGTTAAAAATAAAGCCGTTTTTACAAGTTGGATAGAGAAGTTCGGCTCGGATAAGATAATCTTAGGAGCTGATGTTAAAGATGAAAAGATTGCTGTTGGTGGTTGGCTCGAAACATCAGACTTAGAATTACTTCCTTTTGTTAAAGAATATGAGCAACTAGGAATTAATAAAGTAATTTGCACAGATATCAGTAAAGATGGGATGTTGCAAGGAACTTCAACAGAACTGTACAAAAAGTTATTAAAGCAATCGCCCGATTTATACCTAGTAGCAAGTGGTGGATTAAGTAGTTTAGCAGATATCGACGAATTAGTTGAAGCTAAAGTACCTGCAGTAATTACCGGAAAAGCAATTTATGAAGGACGTATTAGCCTGAAGGAATTGGAGAGGTATAGTTAAATTTCAGAGTGAAGGATATAGTGTGAAGTGTAATGTCTCAAATTGCTAATAATGAATAATTTTAGAGAGTTAATTGTTTGGCAAAAAAGCATGGTTTTAGTCGAGGATATATATTCTGTCACTTCAACGTTTCCATCACAAGAGATTTATGGCCTTACTAGTCAGGTTCGTCGATCTGCAATTTCAGTGCCTTCAAATATAGCAGAAGGTTTTGGAAGGAATCAGACGAGAGACTATATTCGCTTTCTTCAAATATCATCAGGTTCTTTGTACGAACTAGAAACTCAATTAGAGATTGCCTTTAGGCTTGGTTATATTGATAATAAAAAATACATACCTATAAATAGTTTAGCTCTTGAAATTGAGAAAATGTTGTCGAGTTTGATCCGGAAACTAAAAGAAAAATTAAAGATAAATATTGAAGTAGCAAATAATCACTTCTGCCTTCAATCTAAAGCCTAAAAACTTATTATAGATGCTCGCAAAAAGAATAATTCCCTGTTTAGATATTAAAAATGGGATGACAGTGAAAGGGATTAAATTTGTAGGAATAAAAGAAGTTGGTGATCCTGTTGAGTTGGGTGCTTTATATGCCGAACAAGGGGCCGACGAACTTGTATTCCTTGATATTACAGCTAGTCACGAGGGGCGTAAAACCTTTGTTGATTTGGTAAAGCGTATAGCGCAGCACGTAAATATCCCGTTTACAGTAGGTGGTGGAATTAGTGAAATTAAAGATGCTGAGGCTTTACTTAATGCCGGGGCCGATAAAATTAGTATTAACTCCTCTGCAGTTCGAAACCCTCAGTTAATTAATGATATGGCACTCAATTTTGGTAGCCAGTTTGTTGTAACGGCTATAGATGCTAAGCATATGGCAGGCGACGATTGGGCAGTTACCGTAAATGGTGGTCGAATTGAAACTGATAAGCGCTTGTTCTCTTGGGCCAAGGAAGCTGAAGATAGAGGAGCTGGTGAAATATTGTTTACATCAATGGATCACGATGGTGTAAAGCAAGGTTTTGCGAACGAAGCACTTGCTAAACTATCAACAGATCTTACTATTCCTATCATTGCTAGTGGTGGAGCTGGTAGTATGGAGCATTTTAAAGATGTGTTTACAAAAGGAAAAGCAGATGCTGGTTTAGCAGCTAGTATTTTCCACTATAAAGAAATCGGAATTCCTGATTTGAAACAATATCTCAATACCGAGGGAATTAGTGTAAGGTTGTAATAAAAACAAAAGCTTGTTAATTGCTATTTTGGCACATGCTAACAGCTAACTAAAGACTTAAATATGAAAATAGATTTCGATAAATTAGGAAATGAATTGGTGCCTGCAATTATTCAAGATGCAGTTACAAACAAAGTATTAATGCTTGGTTTTATGAACCAAGAGGCATTTGATAAAACACAAGAAGAGCGAAAAGTTACCTTCTTTAGCCGCACAAAGAATCGCTTGTGGACTAAAGGAGAAGAGTCGGGCAACTTTTTAAATGTGGTTTCAATTGCAATTGATTGCGATGATGATACACTACTAATTAAGGCTAACCCTGTTGGCCCCGTTTGTCATACTGGCGATGATACTTGTTTTCAAGAGGAAAATAAAGCAGATATTACCTTTTTAACAGAGCTTCAAGATTTTATTGATAAGCGTAAAGAGGAGATGCCTGCTGATTCTTATACTACTCATTTATTTAAGAAAGGTATTCGAAAAATAACACAAAAAGTTGGTGAAGAGGCAATAGAAACTGTAATCGGAGCTATGGCTAACGATGACGAAAACTTTTTGTATGAAGGTGCAGATCTTTTGTATCATTTAATTGTTCTACTTACCTACAAAGGGTATCGTATTGAAGATTTAGCCGAGGAATTAAGAAAAAGACATAAGTAATTCTTTTTTTAATACTAAAAAGCAATGTTTAAGCATTGCTTTTTTAGTATTATTGCAATAATGACTTTCTCAAGGATACATATATTACGATATATAAAAGGTGAATTGAAATATATTTATCTATTCCTATCAATTTGTATATATACTGTATCTACCGCCCAAATTCCACAATCTATCCAACAAACCTATAATGCTTTGGACTCCTTGGTAACGGATGCGATTCAAAAAGATGTTGGCATATTACCTGCTCCTACGTTTAATCCATCCTTTGGTACCGGAATTGCCATTGTGCCAGTCGTTATATATAAATTGCCTGGTTTAAGTGAGGAGACGCACCCATCTACTATTCAAGGCCTTATAATGGTAAATTTACGAGGATCATTAATTACCGGTATAAAGAGTACTAACTATTTAAATAAAAATAAATTTTGGTTCGATGGTTATGTTGGTTACATGAATGTGCATCTTGATCCAGAGAATTCGCAATACTCCAAATTACACTTTCGTGGATTTTCTTCCAGCTTTTCTGGTTTGTATAGTATTGTACCTGATTTTTATTTCGGACCGATTGTGAATGCAAATTACTTGAGTGAATTTGGTTCTGAATCAGATGAGAGTGAAAAAGTAAATTATAATTGGTATGTAACGCCTGGATTAAAAGTTTCATTTGATACACGTGATGATATCTATTTTCCAACGAAAGCCTGGTTTTTAGAAGGTACAGTTCAGGGATTGGTAGAATTAGATGACAATATAGAGGCCTATCAAAAAATTACAATAGGACTTACTAATTACTTTCCAATAAATACACCCAAGCCAATTATATTTGCCAATAGAATTTATTCACAAATTGGTTTTGGAGAAATGCCCTTGCACGAGAAGGCCTCGCCTGGTGGGTCGGCAATTTTGAGAGGTTATGTAAGTGGGCGTTATATGGATAATTCTATTGTAACCTATCAATCAGAAATGCGATGGATGTTCTCTAAAAGATGGGGTGTGGTTGCTTTTGGTGGAGTTGGTTTGTTGTTTGATCAAGTATGGCATATTAATAATGCCAATTTCCTTCCATCTATTGGAACTGGAGTTAGGTTTAAAATGTTTAAGAAGCTGAAAATTAACGCAGCACTAGATTTAGCAATGGGGCGTGAGAATAGTAATGTGTATTTTAGACTTTCAGAGGCTTTTTAGCCCTTGGGAAGAATGACAGAGAACTCACTTCCCTTTGTTACTTGACTTTTTACAGTGATGTATCCGCCATTTAATTCCGTCATTTCTTTTACCATCGATAGTCCTAATCCTGTGCCTTTTTCTTCAGCAGTTCCTCTTGAAGAGACTAGTTCATTAATATCAAATAGATTTTTCAACTTTTTAGCTTTTATTCCAACGCCATAATCTTTTACTCTGAGTTCAATGTTCTGTTCATCAAATTCTTCAATTACACAGAGTACCTTACTTCCATTATGAGAATATTTTATAGCATTGTGCAACAAGTTTCGCATTATAAATTTAAACATTGTTAAGTCGCTGTTTAAAATTAAACCTTTTGTAATTGTCGCGTTTATATTTATATCTTTTGATTTACTTAAAGCTTCTAGTGATAGAATACACTCATCCACTACAGCAGAAGGATAAAAGGTTTCTTTGTAAACTTTAAGTTGTCCTAGTTGTGATTTAGCCCAAGTAAGTAAATCTTCGAGTAGTTTAAAAGTTTGTTCGCTTGCGTTAACAATTTTGTGTGCAAATTCTTTAATCTCAATTGTAGATAAATCTTCAATACTACTTTCAAGAATATTAGCAAAGCCTAATATTGCATTAAAAGGGTTTCTAATATCATGTGCTATAACAGAGAATAGTTTGTCTTTAGTGAGATTTAGTTGTCTTAACTTCTCTTCATTCTCTTTGAGTTCTTCTTCTGCTTTTTTACGCATTGATATATCAACCACCATGCCTACGGCCTCTGTTACTCTACCATTTTCGAAAGAGATAGGTGTAATATAAATATCCCCCCAAAACAATTTATTATCGATGCTTCTATATTGACGTTGAGTGTTGAAGCTACTTACACTGCCTGAAAAAACGGTTTTAAAATTTTCTTTTATATCGTCATGTATACTTTTATTTGCTACAAAATCTAAATAGTTTTTACCAATAAAGTCTTTCATGTGCGTAAAACCAAGCATTGTAGCTAACCTTTGGTTGCTGGTAATTAAATTTCCTTGATTACTAATTACGCAAATCCCCATTAGTGAATTCTCAAAAATGGCATCCAATCTGTTTTTCTGTTCTTCTAGCAATAGTTCTGTTTGTTTAAGGTTTGTAAAGTCCATTCCAATGGATTGATATTCTACAATATTTGACTGTAAATCAAACAGTGCTCTATCTATCCATTTAATCCAATGTTCCTTTCCATCATTATCAATAAAATGTTGTTCGTATTCTATAATGGGATTGATTGTAGAAAGTAAATCTATGTTTTTCTTAAAGACACGCCTTTCTTCGTCTTCTAATAAGCTATATAAATTGGCACCTAATAAGGATTTTGTATCAGAATTGAGGTAGGTAGCATAATATGAATTCACATAACTCAAAATGCCATTAATATCAAATCGCCTAATTAATGCAGGTGCATCCTCAACCAGCTTTGCATAGCGTAGTTCACTCTTTGCTTTCGCTTTAATGATGTTTTTATAATCCGTAATATCATGTATAAACATACAGTAGCCATCTTTGTCAAGAGGGAAACTTATAATCTTTAAATATTTATTAATACTTTTAAAGTACTCTTCGATGGAACTTCTATGCGATAGCCTATTAACATTACGATCTTTTATAAACTTAAAGTCGGGTAAGAAATTGTTTAAGCTAAAACCTGTTAATGACTTTTGCTGAAATATTTCATTTGCCTTTGGGTTTGCCTTAAGAACAAGTAGTTCTTCAAAAGATTTCTTATTGTTCTTTGGCTCAAAAATGACTATTCCAAAAGGAGTATTTTCAAAAAGCTCATCTAATAAGAATTTTTCTTTGCGGAATTCTTCCTCAAGTTGTTTTTTGTAAGTGATATCTTCTTTGATGGCAATAAACCCCTCTAATTTGCCATCTCTTTTAATGGGTGATATTTTTGCTCGTTCCCAAATTAGCCTGCCGTTTTTCGATTTATTAAGAAAAATGCCTTCCCAAGTCTCGCCAGTATTTAAAGTGTCCCACATATCCTTATAAAATGCGGGTTTGTGGTAGCTTGCATTTAATAGTTTGGTAGATTGTCCGATGATTTCACTTCTTGTATAACCATACTTTTCAATAAAAGCATTGTTAACATAGCGCACCATACCATTGGTATCCGTAATCACTACAATACTTTCTAACTCGTTTAGTGCGAAAATAAGTTCTTCAATTTCAATCATCAATCTCTCCAGTTCTATTGTGCGAAGCTATTCTAGCAATTACGTGAATTAATATGTAAATATCAATGTGTATTAAGCTTCTAGCTTATCTTCCTTCTCTTTTTTTTACCAATTAACTTAATGCTTTTATAACTTTGCATAAAAAAGCGATGGCTAGAGATAAGCACCCTCATATTGGTATTTTTGGAAGGAGAAATTATGGCAAGAGTACCTTAATAAATTTACTTGCTAACCAAGAAATCGCCATTGTGTCTGATCAGGCAGGAACAACTACTGACCCGGTAAAGAAAACAATGGAAATTACGGGTTTTGGTCCTGTTACCATTATTGATACTGCGGGTTATGATGATGTTGGTGAATTGGGTAAAAAGCGAGTTCAGAAAACTCAAAAATCTATCAAGCTTGTAGACTTGGGTATTTTGTTGGTTAGTAATAATAGGTTTGATGATGCCGAGGCTCAGATAATTAAAACCTTCGAAGAAAACGATATTCCTTATGTTATTATATACAGCAAGAGTGATGTAAGCTCGCCAAATGCTGATATTATGAAAGCAATTGGTAATACAAACCATGCTAATTTTATAGTTTTTAATAAAGAGGATGATACCGAGGAATTAATAAAAGCGATTACTAAAGCAATTCCTGAGACAGCTTTTACGCACCCTTCCTTGTTGGGAGATATAATAAGTTATGGCGATATTGTGTTGTTAATTACACCAATTGATATAGAAGCTCCGGAGGGGCGAATGATTCTACCTCAGGTTCAGGCTATACGCGATATTATTGATAACGATGCTGTTTGTATTGTTTTAAAAGAGAGGGAGGTTGATGCATTTTTAAAAAGAACAGGGATTAAACCTAATTTAGCAGTTACAGATAGTCAAGTGTTCCTTAAGGCAGATGCATCTATCCCAAAAGAAATTCCTTTAACTAGTTTTAGTATTATGCTTGCGCGTTATAAAGGTGATTTTACGAGATATTTACAGGGTACGCCAAAAATTGATGATCTAAAGGATGGAGATAGAGTTCTACTGCTAGAGTCATGTACCCATCATGTCTCATGCAATGATATAGCACGTTCGAAAATACCTCGATGGATTTCAAATTATACGGGTAAGTATCACGAATTTGATGTAGTTGCAGGTTTTGATAATTTGCCACATCCAATAGAGGATTATTCTATTGTGATTCAATGTGGGGGATGTATGATATCGCGAAAGCAACTAGCAATGCGATTAAAGCCTGCTATTGATGCCGGTGTGCCTATTACTAACTACGGAATGACCATTGCATTTGTACTAGGTATTTACGAAAGAGCTGTTGCTCCTTTTGTAGAAATAGACGAGGGTTCTCTGAATTACTTGTAATAGTTGATTAGTCTGAGAATTTACTCAGGATATTCATAGCCTCCTCAGCATCGTTTTTATTAACAAATATATGGTCGTGATAATATGCGGCCACTACGTTGCAACTTATATTGTGTTCGGCTAAAGCATTAGAGAAGGCTGCTGTTAACCCTACTGCATCTAAAGAAGAATGAATTTCAAGACTAATCCAAGAAGCTACATAGTCGTATTTTAACAAAAGCTCATCTGCTTTTTGTTGTTTTATAATGAGAGTGGTGCTTTCGGCTTCTTTAAATTCGCATAAAGTATCACTTCTCTCAACTACCGAAGGATCGGTAACAGTTACAAAAACATAAGAGCCTTCGTTTAGCTTAGGAGTCATTCCTTTTAGGAGTTTGCTTAAATTTGTTTCACCAGCCATAATCCAGTTTTTAGTTTATTTATAAGTCGTCAATTCTATAACCTAACTTTAATAAGAACGCTGGTTGTAAGATTTCGTTCAGCTTGCTGTCTGAGATAGCTTTTAAGACTTTATTTGCATCTAAAATAGAAGTGTTTTTTGTTTTCATGTATTGCGCCAACTCAGCAGCTTTGTGATAGCCAATGTAAGGGCTGAGTGCCGTTGTAATTGAAGGATTTTTCAATACTGTCTCTATAGTGTCATTTTTTTTGAATTGTATATCCTTAAGCAAATTTTGCGTGATGGTTTTATTACAGGCAATTAATAGTTTTAAGCTATCGATTAAAGCATGACCTATTGTAGGAATGTATGCATTTAATTCTAGGCATCCTTGACCGCATAAATTTGAAATTAGCAAATCGTTCGCATAAATCTTATGTGCGGCAGAAATTACAAACTCACTAATTACCGGGTTTATCTTGCCTGGCATAATGGAACTTCCCACTTGTTTTTGTGCAATAGTGAGCTCTTGATCAATAAATAAGTCAGAACTTAAAAGTCTTAAATCAGCAACCATCTTTTCAAGGTTTACTGCGTGTGATTTAAGTGTGGCATGTACCTCAACATATACATCTAAATTTGAGGTTGTATCCATTAGGTTTTCTGATCGAGTCAGGGGTAATCCTGTTATTCGTTGAAGTTGTTTTGTAGCTTCAATAATAAAATAGGATGGGATACTCATGCCAGTACCTATGGCACCACCACCAAGGTTCACTTCTTTAATTCGCTCATTACATTTACTAACGCGCCACCAATCTCGAGATAATGCGTTGTTATAGGCACTAAATAATTTGTTGTATGAACTAGGCACGGCTGCCTGCATTTGAGTATATGCAATCCGAAGCCTATTTCTGGTTGCACTTTCAATTTTCTCCAGGCAGCGTAATGATCCATCAATGCATTTATCCAAATCGTTTAGTAGTTGCATTGAGGCTACTTTTAGTGCGGTCGGAATAATATCGTTGGTTGATTGAAAGATATTAGCCGATTCTATGGGGTCAATCTGTGAGTAATCACCAATTTTATACCCCAATGAGCCAAGTGCTACATTAGTGATTATTTCATTAATGTTTAAATTGATACTTGTGCCAGCACCTCCTTGCATGGCAGGAACAATGAAGTTATTGTAGTGTTTTCCGAGTGCCACATCTTTTGCTCCTTTAATAAGTGCATCAATAGTTGCATCGTTCATAAACGGATGTTTGTGTGCATCTCCAAATTTTGACTGTGTAGCAATTTTAAAGTTCTTATAAGATACGTAGCAAGCTTCCTTAACAGTTCCTACAGCCTGATACCATTCTTTATGAAAGCATGTGTTATCCGGAAAGTTATCCTGTGCTCTTACTGAATGTATGCCATATAAAGCATCATTTGGGATATCAACGGTTCCAATAAAATCGTATTCCTTTCGCATTATCATGGTTTATTTTGCATAAAAATAGTAAGACTTTTAAATCTAGGTCTAATAAATCTTCTATAATCGTGTGATCCTAAAATTCATTACTTCTTATATCAATCATTTGATGATGTTTTTGGTATTACATTATCATTGCATTTTAACTTTAATAATTTGTAATATATTTGTGCACCCCTTCGTGAAAATTACAAAAGTCAATTTGTAAATGGCCTTAGTTCAAGGCGCAGAAAATCGTTATTGTATGAGTGTTAATAAATTAGTAGCTGCTTTGTTGGTAGTACTGTGTGGTGGTGTTATGTCTTGTAAAAAAGGCGATTATGTCAAAAAAGATCAAATAGAAAGTAAGAATGGCTATGTTAAAGGGGTTGTTCGTGGGCTTTTGAGTGATGGAACTGTTATTGATGAATCATTTAATTTAGAGTATTCCGATTTAGGAGACAATACCGTTATTAAATATGTTGAAGATGCTGTTTTTATAAAAGAGTTTAATGTTTACAATCGATCTTCAGTATTAAATATGGCAAACTTCTTTTGCACAACAGATTTCTTTATTATTCAAGACGCAAGAAAAGATAGCCTGGTTGAATTAAATTTTAGTATGGTTAAGAAATTAAAGGATAATAGAGTATTGAATATTCAGTCGGATGAGGGTGCGCAATTTGGCATTACCGAATTTAACTATGATGCTAATAAAAGCACAATTGAAGGTGGAATTGTGGGTAAGTTAAATGAGGATACTAACCTGTATTTAGAATTAAGTTTCAAGGTAAAGGTACTCGAAGAAATTAGTAAGTAACATAGGTTTGCTGTTGTGAATATAAATATTATCTATTACCGCATAGATAAAATCAGTTTGATTGATATTATGAAGAGCCTCATATTTGTAGTGTTCAAAGAAAATAAAACACTTAAAATATTGAGATTATGAATAAGATTGGATTAAATAGTGAGAAGGCAATAGCATTAGTAAGAGAGTTAAATGATTTACTTTCTAATTATCAATTATTCTATATGAATGTAAGAGGGTTTCATTGGAATATTAAGGGAGCCAATTTTTTTGAATTACATGCAAAGTTTGAAGAGCAATACGACGACCTAGTAATCAAAGTTGATGAGGTTGCAGAAAGAGTATTAACCTTAGGAGGTGTGCCTACACATACCTTTGAAGAATACCTTAAAGTAAGCGATATAAAAGCAGCTCATAATATTACTGACGGTACTGAGGCTATTAAAAGTTTGTTGGAATCGTTCTCTATTTTGATTACAAAGCAACGTAATATTCTTGAGGCTGCAGGAGATGCCGGCGATGAGGGAACAGGAGCTTTAATGAGCGATTACATCCGAGAACAGGAAAAATTAGTATGGATGTATAGTGCTTACTTAGGTTAAGTATTAGAATTGTTAGTTATTTTTATGTAGGTAATTATCAATGAGCTTCTTTATTAGAAATATTGATTCTACTTAAGTGATGAATATAACCCGATGACAAATATGTTTTCGGGTTTTTCATTTAGCAAACTATCTTCCAGTTAAATGTATTTGAATTTATGGGTAAACGAAGCGTAACTGCCTCTTATTTATAGGTAGATGTGAGTTTACTGTGAATTATATCTAAATAGGTTTGTATTTTAGTTTACGAAATAGGGATACAAAAAAGCCGAAGGTGCTTACCTCCGGCTTTAAACCTTTGTAAAAGGTATATTTTTATAAACTGCTAACTCCGGCAACAGCCATTTTACGGTCAACTTTTTTAATCATACCTTGCAATGCTTTTCCAGGACCTACTTCAGTAAATGAATCAGCGCCATCAGCAATCATATTCTGAACAGTTTGAGTCCACTTTACAGCACCCGTTAATTGTGCTACTAGGTTTTCTTTTATTGTAGCAGCATCGGTGTTTGCCTCTGCATTAACATTTTGATAGATTGGGCACACCGGATTTTTTATTTCCGTTGCTTCAATCGCAGCTGCTAATTCAACTCTAGCAGGTTCCATTAATGGTGAGTGAAATGCTCCTCCTACAGGAAGTTTTAGAGCTCTCTTTGCACCTTTCTCAGTTAAAACCTCGCAAGCTTTATCTATACCAGCAAAAGAACCAGAGATTACAAGTTGTCCTGGGCAGTTGTAGTTTGCAGCTACAACAACTTCGTCAATACTTGCACATACTTCTTCAACTACAGAATCTTCTAATCCAATAATTGCAGCCATAGTAGAAGGTTCAGCTTCACATGCTTTTTGCATTGCTTGAGCACGTTGTGAAACTAATTTTAAACCATCTTCAAACGACATTGCTTCTGCAGCAACTAATGCGCTAAATTCACCTAATGAGTGACCAGCAACCATTTCAGGTTTAAAATCTTCACCCATTGTTTTAGCTAATAAAACTGAGTGTAAAAATATAGCAGGTTGTGTAACTTTTGTTTGCTTTAAGTCTTCATCAGTGCCAGCAAACATCAGGTCAGTAATTCTGAAACCTAAAATATCATTGGCTTTTTCAAGAAGTTCTTTAGCCATTTCTGAATTCTCGTATAGGTCTTTTCCCATACCAACGAATTGGGCACCTTGCCCAGGAAATACAAATGCTTTCATTGTGTTTTTAATGTGTTTAGCACAGAGTATAATTTGAATATACGTGCAGTTTTAAAGAACAAAAGTTCTTTTTTTATTCTAGTTAATAAAAGAATTTGGCGCAAATATAATAAATATTGTGTAGGCTGTTTTTATTTATTATAGATTATCAGAATGTTAACATTTTGCTTTAACCTATAATATTCATGTATATTTTAAAGTAAACTTACTTGTGTTTGTATATCATGATGTCAATATGCATCAATTGCCCTAAAGTTATAAGTTGGCATATGATAGTGTAATTTATTCTTAGGTTTTTTAAAAGAAACTATTGAACTATTGATATTTGAAGCTTTTTTTCAATAATCATATAGAATATGTACCCTAAAACTTGCAGTTGTGATTATTCTGAGGTCTATCTTGCTCATTCCGTAGATATTATAATTTGTTAAATCCGACAATAATTTGAAAAAACAAGCACATGTATGGTGTTTATTAATTGAAAATTAGTACTTTTGCATCGCTTTTTTGTCTAAATGTGTAAAAACTACTGTAAATCAGTATGTTTTATTAAGATGGGAAGTCGCTGAAAAGCGTTGATAATGAAAATTTTATTTAAACAAATATAGTTATATGCCAACAATTCAACAGTTAGTTCGCAAAGGCCGTACTCAGTTAGTTGAGAAAAGTAAGTCTAGAGCGCTAGATGCTTGTCCGCAACGAAGAGGCGTTTGTGTAAGGGTGTACACAACTACACCTAAGAAACCAAACTCGGCAATGAGAAAAGTTGCTAGGGTTCGTTTGACAAACGGGAAAGAAGTGAATGCTTACATTCCAGGAGAGGGTCACAATTTACAAGAGCACTCTATTGTATTAGTACGTGGAGGTAGAGTAAAAGATCTTCCAGGGGTTCGTTATCACTTAGTTCGTGGGGCTTTAGATGCTTCAGGTGTAGAGGGTCGTACTCAGCGTCGTTCTAAATACGGAACTAAGCGTCCGAAAGATGCTAAGAAGTAATTAATTAATGTTTGACATTAAGTTTTGTTTATTGGTAGTTGAATTGAAACGGTTGAGTAAAAGGTGATGTATCACTTTTGAAGACATAGGCACAGATATTAACAGCCAATAAGAAACTAATAAACAAGAAAGATGAGAAAAGGGAAACCAAAGAAGCGAATATTGCTTCCAGATCCAAAGTTTAATGATACTTTGGTTACACAATTCATTAATAACTTAATGATTGATGGTAAAAAATCTACCGCTTATGGTATTTTTTACGATGCCTTAGATCGCATGGCTGAAAAAGCTGAGAAAGAAGGAAAGACTCCTTTGGAAATGTGGAAAAAAGGTTTAGAAAATATCACTCCTGCTGTCGAGGTTAAGTCTCGTAGAGTTGGTGGTGCTACATTTCAGGTTCCTACTGAGATTCGCCCATCTAGAAAAGTTTCAGTTGCAATGAAAAACTTGATTCTTTTTGCTCGTAAGCGTAGTGGTAAATCTATGGCAGAAAAAATGTCTGCTGAAATTGTTGCGGCTTATAACAATGAAGGTGGAGCCTTCAAAAAGAAAGAAGATATGCACAGGATGGCAGAGGCTAATAGAGCGTTTGCTCACTTTAGATTCTAATATCTTACTAATCTTTAAGAATTAAATAAAATGGCAAGTACAGATTTAAAATATACCAGAAATATTGGTATTATGGCTCACATCGATGCCGGTAAAACTACGACTACAGAGCGTATCTTGTTTTACACTGGTATTACTCACAAAATTGGTGAGGTACACGATGGTGCGGCTACAATGGACTGGATGGAGCAAGAGCAAGAAAGAGGTATTACAATTACTTCTGCTGCTGTTACTACTAACTGGAACTATAATAATGAGTCATATAAAGTAAACATCATTGATACTCCAGGACACGTTGATTTTACTGTAGAGGTAGAGCGTTCATTACGTGTGCTTGATGGTGCTGTTGCAGTTTTCTGTGCAGTAGGTGGTGTTGAGCCTCAATCAGAGACTGTTTGGAGACAAGCAGATAAATATGGTGTACCACGTATCGGTTTTGTTAATAAAATGGACCGTTCTGGTGCTAATTTCTTTGAGGTAGTTAAGCAAGTTAAGGAGATGTTAGGAGCTAATCCTATTCCTCTTCAAATTCCTATTGGAGCTGAAGAAACTTTCGAAGGGGTTGTTGACCTTATCGAAAATAAAGCTGTAGTTTGGTTTGACGATGCGCAAATGGGTTCTCGTTATGAGTTCCAAGAAATTCCTGAAAACTTAAAAGAGGAAGCAAAAGAGTATAGAGACAAACTTGTTGAAGCTGTTGCTGAGTCTAATGAAGAGTTGATGGAGCGTTATTTCGAAGATCCAGATTCTATCACTAAGGAAGAAATGCTTGAGGCTATTCGTGTAGCTACTATCGAAAGAACAATTACTCCAATGTTATGTGGTTCTGCCTTTAAAAATAAAGGTGTTCAACGTTTATTGGATTACGTTATGGCATTCTTACCTGCTCCTACTGATGTTCCTGCAATTACAGGTACAGATTTAGATACAGGTGAAGAAACTAGCCGTCCGCATGATGCTGAAGCGCCATTTTCTGCTTTAGCATTTAAAATTGCTACTGACCCATTCGTAGGTCGTTTAGCATTTATGCGTATTTACTCTGGTAAATTAGAGGCTGGTTCATATGCGTTAAATTCACGTACACAGAAAAAAGAACGTATTTCACGTTTATACCAAATGAAAGCAAACAAGCAAATGCCTCAAGATGTAATTGAAGCAGGTGATATTTGTGCTGGAGTTGGTTTTAAAGATATTCGTACTGGAGATACTCTTTGTGACGAGAAAAACCCAATTACTTTAGAGTCTATGGATTTTCCAGAGCCTGTAATTGGTGTGGCTGTAGAGCCTAAGTCGCAAAAGGATATGGATAAAATGGGTGTAGCTCTTGGTAAATTAGCTGAGGAAGATCCAACATTCCGTGTTCAAACTGACGAGGATAGCGGTCAAACTGTAATTAGTGGTATGGGTGAGCTTCACCTTGAAATTATCATTGATCGTTTGAAGCGTGAGTTCAAAGTAGAGTGTAACCAAGGTCGTCCACAGGTAACTTACAAAGAAACAATTACTCAAACTGTTGATCATCGTGAGGTGTTTAAAAAGCAGTCTGGTGGTCGTGGTAAGTTTGCTGATATTCACGTAACTGTTGGTCCTGCCGATGAAGGTAAAGAAGGATTAGAGTTCGTAAGTACTATCAAAGGTGGTAATGTACCTAAAGAATATGTTCCTTCAGTTGAGAAAGGTTTTAAAGATGCAATGATAAACGGTGTATTAGCTGGTTTTGTTGTTGATAGTCTTAAAGTAACACTTACAGACGGATCTTTCCACCCTGTCGATTCTGATCAATTATCATTTGAGATTGCTGGTCGTCAAGCCTTCAAACAAGCATGTATGAAAGCTAAGCCAGTTTTACTTGAGCCATTAATGAAAGTTGAAGTTGTTACTCCTGAAGAGTATATGGGAGATATCATCGGTGACTTTAACAAGCGTCGTGGCCAAGTAGAAGGAATGGAATCTAAAGCTGGTGCTCGTGTAGTAAAAGCTAAAGTGCCTCTAGCCGAAATGTTCGGATATGTAACTGCTTTACGTACTATTTCATCTGGTCGTGCAACTTCATCAATGGTGTTCTCACACTTCGAAGGAGTTTCTAAAGCCATTGCTCAAGAAGTAGTAAAAGAAGCTGAAGGAAAAGTAGAATTATTATAATTAGATCTCAAGATGAGTCAAAAAATAAGAATCAAATTAAAGTCTTACGATCATAACTTAGTTGACAAGTCAGCTGAGAAAATCGTTAAGACAGTAAAAACTACTGGTGCTGTTGTAAGTGGTCCAATTCCATTACCAACTCACAAAAGAGTATTTACAGTGTTACGTTCAACGTTCGTAAACAAAAAATCAAGAGAGCAATTCCAACTTTCTTCATACAAGCGTTTAATCGATATCTATAGCTCAACAGCTAAAACTATCGATGCTTTAATGAAGTTAGAACTTCCTAGTGGAGTAGAAGTTGAAATTAAAGTCTGAGAATAAACAAATAAGTTCGAGTAACTCGTCAGCCGAAAGTACGAGTTACTTGAATCGATTATTTAATATTTAATATTTAGTAACAATGCCAGGATTAATTGGAAAAAAAATCGGAATGACTTCCGTTTTCAGTGCCGATGGGAAAAACATACCATGCACTGTTATCGAAGCAGGCCCAAACGTAGTTACACAAATTAAAACTGTGGAAACTGACGGGTATGAGGCTGTGCAGCTGGCGTTCGACGACAAAAGAGAGAAGAATACTCCTCAGCCAGTGTTAGGTCACTTTAAAAAGGCCGGCGTAACACCAAAGAGAAGTGTTGTTGAATTCAAAGGTTTCGAACAAGAGTTTAATTTAGGAGACGAAGTAACAGTTGAAATCTTCACTGAAGATTCATTTGTTGATGTAGTTGGTACTTCTAAAGGAAAAGGTTTTCAAGGTGTAGTTAAGCGTCACGGTTTTGGTGGTGTTGGTGGTGCAACCCATGGACAACACAACCGTCTTAGAGCTCCAGGTTCTATTGGTGCAGCATCTTACCCTGCTCGTGTATTTAAAGGAATGCGCATGGCTGGCCGTATGGGTGGCGATAGAGTAAAGGTAGAAAGCCTTAGAGTATTGAAAGTGGTTCCAGAGAACAACCTTATTATCGTTAAAGGTTCAGTTCCAGGAGCAAAAGGTTCATATGTAATTGTTGAAATGTAATGGAACTAAAGGTATTAAGTATAAAAGGAGAAGAGACCGGAAAAACTGTTGAATTATCTGATTCAGTATTCGGTATTGAGCCTAATGATCACGCGATCTATCTTGATGTAAAACAGTTCCTAGCAAATCAACGTCAAGGAACCCACAAGTCAAAAGAGAGAGCTGAGATTGTAGGTAGTACACGTAAAATCAAAAAGCAAAAAGGTACTGGTACAGCACGTGCTGGTAGCATTAAGTCACCTGTATTTAGAGGTGGTGGTAGAGCTTTTGGTCCACGTCCACGTAACTACGGATTTAAGTTAAATGCGAAGTTAAAAGAGTTGGCTCGTAAGTCAGCTTTATCATACAAAGCAAAAACTGGCGGGATTATTGTAGTAGAGGATTTCAACATGGAATCAGCTAAGACAAAAGAATTTGCTCAGATCCGTAAAGATCTTAAAGTTGATGGAAAACGTTCATTAGTTATCTTCAATGAAGCTAACAAAAACGTTTATTTAGCATCACGTAACATTCCTAAGTCGGAAGTAGCAACATTAGCTGAATTGAATACTTATAGTATTATGAAAGCCGGAACTATTGTTCTTGTTGAAAGTTCAGTTGAAGGAATAGGTAATATTTAATTAAAAGCTTAAGGAGATTTAAAAATGCAAATATTAATTAAGCCATTAGTTACTGAAAAACTCAACGAACAGAGCGATAAATTAAATCGTTTCGGATTTGTAGTAGCCAAAAGCGCTAACAAACTACAAATTAAAGCTGCGGTTGAGGAAATGTACAATGTAACTGTTGAAGATGTAAACACTATGGTATATGCTGGTAAAGTAAAAACTCGCTATACAAAAAGTGGTGTGCAAGCAGGTAAAACTGCTGCGTTCAAAAAAGCAATTGTTACCTTGGTTGAAGGAGATAAGATTGATTTTTATAGCAATATTTAATTAAAATGGCAGTAAGAAAGCTAAAGCCCACAACACCGGGGCAGAGACACAAAGTTATTGGTGCATTTGATACGATTACCTCAAGTACACCAGAGAAGTCCTTACTGGAACCCATAAAAAAGTCCGGCGGTAGAAATAACACCGGAAAAATGACGATGCGTTACATCGGTGGGGGACATAAGAGACGTTACAGGGTAATCGATTTCAAGAGAAATAAAGACGGTGTGAAAGCAATCGTTGATTCTATTCAGTACGATCCAAATCGTAGCGCAAGAATCGCGTTGTTAAATTATGCTGACGGTGAGAAGCGTTATATTCTCGCTCCAAATGGTCTTGAAGTTGGTCAAGAAGTAAATTCAGGTGCTGGAGTTACTCCAGACGTTGGAAATACTCTATTACTAAGCGAGATTCCATTAGGAACGATTATTCACAACATTGAGTTGCGCCCAGGACAGGGTGGAATTATGGCACGTAGTGCAGGTACATTTGCTCAATTGGCTGCTCGCGATGGTAAATTCGCTATCGTAAAGTTACCTTCAGGTGAAACAAGAATGGTTCTTATCACATGTCGTGCTACAATCGGAGCTGTAGGAAATTCTGATCACGCCTTAGAGAGATCTGGTAAAGCAGGTCGTTCTCGTTGGTTAGGTCGTCGTCCTCGCGTTCGTGGTGTAGCGATGAACCCAGTTGATCACCCAATGGGTGGTGGTGAAGGACGTCAGTCTGGAGGTCACCCAAGATCTCGTACTGGAGTTCTTGCTAAAGGGTTTAAAACTCGTGATAAGAAGAAAGCTTCTAGTAAGTACATTGTTGAAAGACGTAAAAAGTAATCTGAAGGACTAATGAGTAGATCACTAAAAAAAGGCCCTTTTATCGATTATAAACTTGACCGTAAAGTGGCAACACAAAACGAGTCTGGTAAAAAATCAGTAATTAAGACATGGGCAAGAGCATCGATGATATCTCCTGATTTTGTAGGACATACTATCGCAGTGCACAACGGAAATAAGTTTATTCCTGTTTACGTGACCGAGAATATGGTAGGTCACAAATTAGGTGAATTTTCTCCAACACGTACCTATAGAGGTCACGGAAAGAATAAGAAATAGTAACCTAAAAAGTAATTTTTAATAAAGAGAATTAAAAATGGGTGCAAGAAAAAGACTCGCAGCAGAAAAAAATAAGGAAGCCAAAAAGCAAGTAAGCTTTGCTTCACTTCGCAATGTGCCTACTTCTCCGCGTAAAATGCGCCTGGTTGCAGATATGATCAGAGGTAAAGAAGTAAATTTAGCTCTTGACTTATTGAAGTTTTCATCAAAAGAAGCTTCTCGTCGAGTAGAAAAGTTACTTCTATCTGCTATTGCAAACTGGAAGGAGAAAAATGAGGGGGTACGCATGGAAGATGCTAACCTTGTTGTAAAATCAATTAACGTTGATTCAGCAAGAATGTTAAAAAGATTGAGACCAGCTCCACAAGGGCGTGCTCATCGCATCAGAAAAAGATCAAACCATGTAACCATTTATATTGATAGCAACGTTGAAAAACAAGAAAATTAATTAGCTAGATGGGACAAAAAGTAAATCCAATTAGTAACCGATTAGGAATCATCAGAGGATGGGATTCTAACTGGTTTGGCGGAAAGAATTACGGTGATAAGTTATTAGAAGATACTAAAATCCGTAAATACTTAAACGCGCGTCTAGCAAAAGCTAGTATTTCGAGAATTGTTATTGAACGTACGCTTAAACTGATCACTATTACTGTTCACACGGCTCGTCCGGGTATCATTATTGGTAAAGGTGGCCAGGAGGTTGATAAACTAAAAGAAGAGTTGAAAAAGATCACCGACAAGGAGGTTCAAATCAACATTTTTGAGGTTAAGAGACCAGAATTAGATGCAATCATCGTAGCAAATAACATTGCACGTCAATTAGAAGGCCGTATCGCTTTCCGTCGTGCCGTTAAAATGGCTATCGCAGCAACCATGAGAATGGGAGCAGAAGGTATCAAAATTCAAGTATCAGGCCGTTTGAATGGAGCTGAAATGGCTCGTTCAGAAATGTATAAAGAAGGACGTACTCCTCTTCATACATTCCGTGCAAATATTGATTACGCTCAAGCTGAAGCTCTTACTAAAACGGGGTTATTAGGTATTAAAGTTTGGATTTGTAAAGGTGAAATCTACGGGAAACCAGATTTATCTCCAAACTTCGCTACCAAAGATAACGGTCGTAAAGGTGGAAACTTCAAGAAGAGAAGAAAGTAGTCATCAACTAATGTAAATAGGTTAGAAAGATGTTACAACCAAAGAAAGTTAAATACAGAAGAAGGCAAAAAGGTAGAATGAAAGGCGAAGCTCAACGTGGCGCGCAACTAGCATTCGGATCTTTTGGTATTAAAGCCTTACAAACAAAATGGCTTACTGGTCGCCAAATTGAGGCGGCACGTATCGCAGTAACCCGTTATATGCAACGTCAAGGACAAATCTGGATTAGAGTATTTCCTGATAAGCCAATTACTAAAAAACCTGCAGAGGTTCGTATGGGTAAAGGTAAAGGTGCTCCAGAAGGTTTTGTTGCCCCAGTTACACCTGGTAGAATTATTATCGAGTGTGACGGTGTTCCATATGAAACAGCAAAAGAAGCATTGCGTTTAGCAGCTCAAAAATTGCCTGTTACTACTAAATTCGTTGTAAGACGAGACTATGTTGAATCACAAAACGCATAAGTATGAAGACTTCGGAAATTAAAGAATTGACGATCGAAGAGATCATCGAGAAGATTGAGACCGAGCGCGGCGAACTTGTACGTTTAGAACTCAATCATAGCATATCTCCATTGGAGAACCCAATGCAGATAAGAAGCTTACGTAAAAATATTGCTCGTATGCAAACAATTTTGCAACAAAAGCAAACAACCGAAAAATAGTTTAAGTGATGGAAAAAAGAAACTTAAGAAAAGAGCGTGTCGGTGTTGTTGCAAGTAGCAAAATGGATAAATCTATTGTAGTAGCAGTAGAAATCCGTGAAAAGCACCCCATCTATGGTAAGTTCGTGAAGAAAACTAAAAAGTTTCACGCACATGATGAGAAAAACGACTGCAATGCAGGCGATACTGTGAAAATTATGGAAACTCGACCACTTAGTAAAACTAAGCGTTGGAGAGTAGTAGAAATTATCGAAAGAGCTAAGTAATCATGATACAGCAAGAATCCAGATTGGCTGTTGCCGATAATAGTGGCGCCAAAGAAGTACTCTGCATTAGAGTACTTGGTGGTACTAAAAAACGATACGCTTCTATCGGAGACCGTATCGTTGTAACTGTTAAAAGTGCCACTCCTTCTACTGAAATGAAGAAAGGTACTGTTACAAAGGCAGTAGTTGTTCGTACAAAAAAAGAAATCAGAAGAGCTGACGGTTCTTATATCCGTTTCGACGATAACGCATGTGTATTATTAAATACAGCTGGCGAAATTAGAGGAACACGTATCTTCGGCCCTGTTGCCAGAGAGTTACGTGAAGGATTTATGAAAATCGTTTCACTGGCTCCTGAAGTGCTATAATTTATTAAAGAAGATAGCAATGGGAAAGTTACATATCAAAAAAGGCGATACCGTTATAGTTAACGCCGGAGAATATAAAGGACAAGAAGGGAAAGTTCTAGAAGTTATTACAGCTAAGAATAGAGCTATCGTGGAAGGTATTAACATGGTTTCAAAACATGCTAAGCCTAACGCTGATAACCCTCAGGGCGGAATTGTTAAGCAAGAAGCTCCTATCCACGTTTCTAACTTGAATCTTAAAGATCCTTCACAAGGTACAGCTACACGTATAGGTCGTAAAGCTAACGAAGAAGGAAAATTAGTAAGATTCGCTAAAAAATCAGGGGAGGAGATCAAGTAATGAGCAATACCACTAGTTTAAAAACGATGTATAAGGAACAAGTTGTTCCTGCATTAATGAAAGAATTTGATTACAAAAGTGTAATGCAAGTTCCTAAATTAGAAAAAATTGTAATCAATCAAGGTTTAGGTCAAGCAGTAGCTGACAAAAAAATGATTGATATTGCAATTAATGAGCTTACTGCCATTACAGGTCAAAAAGCTGTTCCTACACTTTCTAAGAAAGATGTCTCGAACTTCAAATTGCGTAAGAAAATGCCAATTGGAGTTAGAGTAACATTAAGAAAAGAAAACATGTATGAATTCCTTGAAAGATTAATTCGCGTTTCTTTACCAAGTATTCGTGATTTTAAAGGAATTAACAGCAAACTTGATGGTCGTGGAAATTATACCTTAGGTATCGAGGAGCAAATTATCTTTCCTGAAATAAATATTGACAATGTTAGTAAGATTTTGGGGATGAATATTACCTTTGTGACCTCTGGAAATACCGATGAGGAAGCTTTTGCTTTATTAAAAGGCTTCGGGTTACCATTTAAAAACGTAAAAAAGAGTTAGATATGGCAAAGGAATCAATGAAAGCTCGCGAAGTAAAAAGAGCTAAACTTGTTGCCAAATACGCTGAGAAAAGAGCGGCATTGAAAGAGGCTGGAGACTATGAAGGGTTACAAAAGTTACCTAAGAATGCGTCTCCAGTACGCATGCACAACCGTTGTAAGATCACAGGTCGTCCGAAAGGATACATGAGACAATTCGGTTTGAGCAGAATTCAATTCCGTGAAATGGCTGCTGCAGGTTTAATCCCTGGAGTAAGAAAAGCCAGCTGGTAAGAATTAATTTAGGTTTCAAGTATAAATATTGTCCCGGGATTCGGGATTAATTTAAACTTTTTTAAAATGACAGATCCAATAGCAGATTTTCTAACGAGAGTTAGAAATGCCATCATGGCAAATCACAAAGTTGTTGAGATTCCGGCATCAAATCTTAAAAAAGAGATAACTAAGTTGTTATACGACAAAGGTTATGTTCTTAACTACAAATTTGTAGAAGATGACAAGCAAGGAATCATCAAAATTGCATTGAAGTACGATCCAAAATCAAAGACTTCTGCAATCAAAACTCTTAAAAGAGTCAGTACTCCAGGTTTACGTAAGTATACTGGGTACAAAACTATTCCAAGAGTACTTAACGGTTTAGGTATCGCCATTCTTTCAACTTCAAAAGGTGTAATGACTGATAAAGAAGCAAGAAAAGAACAAGTAGGCGGTGAAGTTTTATGTTTCGTTTACTAACAAAGGAGGATTTATTATGTCAAGGATAGGAAAACAACCTGTGATGATCCCTGCCGGTGTTACTGTAACAAGCAAAGACAACGTAGTAACCGTTAAGGGACCAAAAGGAGAATTAACTCAAGAAGTTAATCCCAAGTTAACAGTTGAAATTGAAGATAACCAAGTTGTGTTAACACGTGCGAACGATTCAGGTGAGCAAAAAGCACAACACGGATTATATCGCTCTCTTATTAACAATATGGTAGAGGGTGTATCTAAAGGTTTTGTTAAGAAAATGGAATTAGTTGGTGTAGGTTATAGAGCTACTAACCAAGGACAAATTCTTGAACTTTCATTAGGATACTCTCACCCAATACACATGCAGTTGCCTTCTGAAATTAAAGTAGAGGCTGTAACCGACAGAAAGAGTAATCCGATTATTACATTAGAGTCTGCAGACAAGCAATTGCTTGGTCAGGTTTGTGCAAAAATCCGCTCTCTACGTAAACCAGAGCCTTATAAAGGTAAAGGTGTTCGTTTTGTGGGTGAACAAATCAGACGTAAGGCTGGTAAATCTGCAAAAGTTTAATCTGATTAAAATTTGAATTATGGCTTTTTCTAAAGTAGAAAGAAGACTAAAAATAAAAAAGAGTATCAGAGGGAAAATCTCTGGTACTGCTGAAAAACCTCGTATGTCGGTTTTCAGAAGCAACAAACAAATTTCTGTTCAGCTTATCGATGATGTTACTGGAAAGACTATTGTTGCTGCCTCATCTCTTGAAAAAGAAGTGGCTGCACAAAAAGTTACTAAAGGTGATCAAGCTGGCCTAGTTGGTAAAGCAATTGCTGACAAAGCTAAAGGTGCTGGTATCGAAACAGTTGTTTTTGATCGTGGTGGATATTTATATCATGGTAGAGTTAAACAATTAGCTGACGCTGCTCGTGAAGCAGGTCTTAAATTTTAATAACTATGGCAGGAGATAATCAAAAAGTAAAAAGTAATAACGACCTTGAATTAAAGGACCGTTTAGTTGCCATCAACCGTGTAACAAAAGTTACCAAAGGTGGTAGAACTTTCAGTTTTTCTGCTATTGTCGTAGTTGGAAACGAGAACGGTATTGTAGGTTGGGGTTTAGGTAAAGCAGGCGAAGTTACCAGTGCAATTGCAAAAGGTATTGAGGCAGCTAAGAAAAACTTAGTTAAAGTACCAGTTTTACATGGTACAATTCCTCACGAGCAATATTGCAGATTTGGTGGTGCAAGTGTTTTCATGAAACCAGCTTCACATGGTACCGGAGTTAAGGCTGGTGGTGCGATGCGTGCTGTACTAGAGAGTGTTGGTGTAACAGACGTTTTGGCTAAGTCAAAAGGTTCTTCAAACCCACATAATCTTGTAAAAGCTACAATTAATGCTCTTAGTGAATTAAGAGATGCTAAAACTGTAGCACAGCAAAGAGGCGTTTCGTTAGACAAAGTATTTAACGGTTAACAAGCGTAAGATGGCTAAAATTAAAGTAACTCAATTAAAGAGCAAAATCGGTTCAACCGAACGTCAAAAAAGAACTTTGACTGCTCTTGGGCTAACTAAAATTAACGCAACTAAAGAATTTGAGGCAACACCTCAAATTCTTGGTATGGTTGAAAAGGTGAAACACCTGGTTAGTGTAGAAAAATAATATTAACGATTTAAGACAACATTCGATATGGACTTAAGTAATTTAAAACCTGCTGAAGGCTCAACCAAGACTAGAAAAAGAATTGGTAGAGGACAAGGTTCAGGTCGTGGTGGTACATCTACCCGTGGGCACAAAGGTGCCAAGTCTAGATCTGGTTATTCTAAAAAGAGCGGTTTCGAAGGTGGTCAAATGCCTTTACAGAGACGTGTTCCTAAGTTTGGATTCAAAAATATTAACCGTGTAGAATACAAGGCGGTAAATGTTGAATCATTACAAACTCTTGCTGAAAAGAAGGGACTATCTGTAATTGACGTTGAAACACTAATTGAAGCTGGTTTTATTAACAAGAATGACAGAGTTAAGATTCTTGGTAATGGTACTATTACTGCAAAAATTGAAGTAAAAGCTCACGCCTTTTCTAAATCAGCGGTAACTGCAATTGAAGCAGTTGAGGGAACCGTTGTAAAACTGTAAATCAATGAAACTGATCGAAACAATTCGCAACATTTGGAAGATTGAGGATTTAAAATCTCGTATTTTAACAACTATTGGTTTGGTATTAATTTACCGCTTAGGATCATACGTTGTATTACCTGGTATTGATCCGACAAAATTAAGTGCACTTGAAAGCCAAACTCGTGAAGGAGTTATGGGACTTTTAGATATGTTTTCTGGAGGAGCCTTTTCTAATGCCTCGGTATTTGGATTAGGAATTATGCCTTACATATCTGCATCTATTGTAATTCAACTATTAGGTATTGCTGTACCTTATTTTCAAAGATTACAGCGAGAAGGTGAAAGCGGTAGACGTAAGATTAACCAGATAACACGTTATCTAACAGTAATCATACTTTTGTTTCAATCACCTGCATATTTAGCTAATTTACCAGAAGTAGCTATTGCATCTCCAGGAATAATGTTCCAAATATCTTCAGTTATAATTTTAACAGCTGGTACCATGTTTGTGATGTGGTTAGGTGAAAGAATTACTGAAAAAGGTATTGGTAACGGAATCTCGTTAATCATTATGATTGGTATTATTGCAAGGTTACCTTATGCAGCAGTAGCTGAATTTGTATCTCGTCTTGAAGAAGGCGGAGGTTTAGTAATGTTGCTAATTGAGCTCGTGATTCTTTTCTTTGTTTTCGCAGGAACAATTTTATTAGTACAAGGAACTCGCCGTATTCCTGTACAATACGCAAAACGTATTGTAGGGAATAAACAATATGGTGGTGTTCGTCAGTATATACCTTTAAAGGTTAATGCTGCAGGGGTAATGCCTATCATTTTTGCACAAGCAATTATGTTTATCCCTGTAACATTCGCAGGTTTCGTTGATAGCGAAACAGCTACAGGATTTGCATCAGTATTTGCTGATTTTACAGGTTGGGGTTATAATTTAATCTTTGCATTATTAATTATTGCCTTTACCTATTTTTATACAGCAATTACAATAAATCCTACTCAGATGGCTGAGGATATGAAGAAAAATGGAGGTTTTATACCAGGTATTAAGCCAGGTAAAAAAACTGTAGAGTTTTTGGATTCAGTAATGTCAAAAATTACTTTACCAGGTTCTGTTTTTCTTGCTTTAATAGCAATACTTCCTGCGTTTGCAATGATAGCAGGTGTAGATCGTATGTTCGCTCAATTCTTTGGAGGAACTTCATTGTTGATTCTTGTTGGTGTTGTATTAGATACCTTACAGCAAATCGAAAGTCATTTATTAATGAGACATTATGATGGTTTAATGAAGTCTGGTAGAATTAAAGGGCGTACAGGCGGAGGTCCTGCTGTTTACTAGAGATCTATTAATTGCAATGATATATCTTAAGACTGATGAGGAAATAGAATTTCTTCGAGAGAGTAATAGCATTGTTGCGAGAGCTTTAGCTGAAGTAGCAAGGTTGATAAAACCAGGTGTTACCTCTTTAGAATTAGATAAAGTTGCTGAAGAATATATTAGAGATAATGGTGGAATTCCTGGTTTTTTAAATTACCAGGGGTTTCCCAATACTCTTTGTACCTCTCTAAACGAAAATGTGGTACATGGGATTCCTAATAATACTCCTTTGAAGGAAGGAGATATTATTTCTGTGGATTGTGGAGTTTTAAAAAATGGTTACTACGGTGATTCAGCCTACACTTTTGGTGTTGGAGAGATTGATAGTACTTTAAAAAAACTTCTATTTACAACAAAAGAAGCCCTTTATAAGGGAATCGAAGAAGCTGTTGTGGGTAATAGATTAGGAGATATTGGATTTGCTATTCAAGATCATGCAGAAGAACGTGGATATTCAGTAGTTAGAGAAATGGTAGGCCATGGGATTGGAAAAAATTTACATGAAGCACCAGAGGTTCCTAACTATGGAAAACGCGGAGCAGGCCCTATGTTAAAAGAAGGCATGGTAATTGCAATCGAACCGATGATTAATTTAGGTAAGAGAAATATTGTTCAGGAAAATGATGGTTGGACCATCAGAACAATCGATAAAAAAGCATCTGCACACTACGAGCATTCAGTTGCTGTGAGAAAAAATGGTGCAGATATATTATCAAATTTTAATTTTATCGAAGAAATATTACCTTTGCAGTCTGAAAATTAATAAAAAGGATATTTATTATGGCTAAACAAGCCTCTATAGAACAAGATGGAACTATTATTGAATCACTTTCTAACGCAATGTTTAGGGTTGAGTTAGAAAATGGTCATGTTATTACAGCGCATATCTCAGGTAAAATGAGAATGCACTATATAAAAATTCTTCCTGGAGATAAGGTAAAGGTAGAAATGTCTCCTTATGATTTAACTAAGGGAAGAATATCGTATAGATATAAAAATTAATTCTATAATAAAATGAAGGTTAGAGCATCTGTTAAGAAGAGAAGCGCCGACTGCAAGATTGTAAAACGCAAAGGTCGCTTATACGTGATTAACAAAAAAAATCCAAAGTTTAAACAACGTCAAGGATAAAATTATAACATTATGGCTAGAATTGCTGGGGTTGATATACCTACTGACAAAAGAGGAGAGGTATCATTAACATATATTTTTGGTATTGGGCGTTCAAGTGCTCAAAAGATCCTTGGCGCTGCTGAGGTTGCAGCTGACTTAAAGGTTAGTGAGTGGACTGACGAACAAACTGCAAAAGTTCGTGAAATTATTTCTGAAGAATATAAGATCGAAGGTGAACTTAGATCAGAAGTACAACTTAACATTAAGCGTTTGATGGATATCGGTTGTTACCGTGGAATTCGTCATCGTATTGGTTTACCCCTACGTGGTCAATCTACAAAGAATAACGCACGTACTCGTAAAGGGAAGAAGAAAACTGTTGCTAATAAGAAAAAGGCAACTAAATAATTGAGATATGGCAAAGAAGACAGCTAGTCAGAAAAAAAGAGTCGTTAAAGTTGAGGCTCAAGGAGAAGCACATATTCACTCATCTTTCAATAATATTATTATCTCATTAACTAACAAAACTGGTCAAGTTATTTCTTGGTCAAGTGCTGGTAAAATGGGTTTTAGAGGTTCTAAAAAGAACACTCCTTATGCTGCTCAAACAGCTGCTGCCGATTGTGCAAAAGTTGCTCATGATGCAGGTTTAAGAAAAGTGAAAGTATATGTGAAAGGACCAGGTAATGGTCGTGAATCTGCAATTCGTTCATTACATTCAAATGGTATTGAAGTAAGTGAAATTGTTGATATCACACCACAACCACATAATGGTTGTCGTCCTCCAAAAAGACGTAGAGTATAATTATTAACTAGTTATTAACCATAAATTGAGTTCTTGGATTTTGAGTTGTGAATGATTATATATAGAACCTCCTCTCTATAATAACGCGGCCTTCATATTCATAATTCGAAAACAGAAATTTAATAACAAAAATTTAGAAGAATGGCTAGATTTATTGGACCAAAAACAAAAGTTGCCCGTAAATTCGGTGAGGCAATATATGGTTCGGATAAGTATTTCGAAAGAAAAAACTATCCTCCTGGACAGCACGGTAATAACCGTCGTAGAAAGACTAGTGAATACGGTCTCCAGTTAAAAGAAAAGCAAAAAGCTAAATACACTTATGGTGTATTAGAAAAGCAATTTAGTAATTTGTTTAAAAAAGCATCACGTGCTAAAGGTATTACTGGTGAAGTTTTACTAGAATTGTTAGAGTCACGTTTAGATAACGTAGTTTACCGTTTAGGTATTGCTCCAACAAGAGCTGCAGCACGTCAATTGGTGTCTCATAAGCATATAACTGTTGATGGAAAAGTTGTAAACATTCCATCATATTCTGTAAAAGCTGATCAAGTAATCGCAGTTAGAGAGAAATCAAAATCTCTTGAAGTAATTGCTGATTCTGTTGCAGCTTCGTCTGTTCATGACTTCTCATGGTTAGAGTTTGACCAAAATGCATTAGTTGGTAAATTCTTAAATACACCAACTAGAGAAGATATTCCAGAAAACATTAAAGAACAATTGATCGTTGAATTGTATTCTAAATAATTAATTCTTATGGCCATATTAGCATTCCAGAAACCTGATAAAGTAATCATGCTTGAAGCGGACAATCAATTCGGTCGCTTCGAATTTCGTCCGCTAGAACCAGGATATGGTATTACCGTTGGAAACGCCTTAAGAAGAATATTGTTATCCTCATTAGAAGGTTTCGCAATTACATCTGTTAAGATCGAAGGAGTTGATCATGAATTTTCAACAATTCCTGGAGTAATTAACGATGCTGCCGACATTATTCTTAACCTTAAGCAAGTTAGATTTAAACAAATTGTAGAAGATGTTGATAGTGAAAAAGTAACTATTAGTATCTCGGGGAAGGATGAGTTAAAAGCAGGTGAGTTAAATAACTTCATGACTGGATTTGAAGTATTAAATCCAGAGCTTGTAATCTGCAAGATGAATACTGACGTTGACTTCAAAATGGAAATCACTATCAATAAAGGTAGAGGATATGTACCATCAGAAGAAAATCGTTTAGTAGATTCAGAACTAGGTGTTATTGCGATAGACTCTATATACACTCCAGTCCGTAATGTAAAATATGCGATTGAAAACTATCGTGTTGAGCAAAAGACTGATTACGAAAAATTAGTTATTGAAATAGAAACAGACGGTTCTATCCATCCAAAAGATGCATTAAAAGAAGCTGCTAAAATTCTTATTTACCACTTTATGTTATTCTCAGATGAGCGTATAACGCTTGATTCTGACGAGAAATTTGGTAACGAAGAGTTTGATGAAGAAGTTCTTCATATGCGTCAACTATTAAAAACGAAGTTAGTAGACATGGACCTTTCGGTACGTGCACTTAACTGTTTAAAGGCTGCTGATGTTGAAACATTAGGAGAGCTTGTACAGTTCCAACGTAACGATCTATTAAAGTTCCGTAACTTCGGTAAGAAATCTCTTACAGAGCTTGATGACCTTTTACAGGTTATGAATTTAAGCTTCGGTATGGATATTACTAAGTACAAATTAGACAAGGAATAATTGCGATGAGACATAGAAAAAAGTTCAATCATTTAGGTAGAAAGAGCGCTCACCGTAAAGCAATGTTAGCAAACATGGCGTCTTCTCTTATCATGCATAAGAGAATTAAAACTACTGTTGCTAAAGCAAAAGCTTTACGTATGTACGTTGAGCCACTTATCACTAAATCTAAAGAAGATACTACAGCACAACGTAGACTCGTTTTTAGTCACCTAGGTGATAAATATGCCGTTTCTGAGCTATTTAGAGAAGTAGCAGGAAAAGTTGGTGAGAGACCAGGTGGTTACACCAGAATCTTAAAATTAGGAAATCGTTTAGGTGATAATGCCGAAATGTGTATTATTGAGTTAGTTGACTACAATGAGAACATGTTAGAAGGTAAATCAGGCGGTGCTGAGAAGAAAACACGTCGTAGACGTAGTAAAAAAGCAGCTACTGTTACAACTGACGCTCCTGTAGTTGAAGATACAAAAGAAGAAACAACAGAAACTTCTGCTGATGAAACTACAAAAGAATAGTAATATATCCTGTGGATTATTAAATTCTTAATATTATATAAAAGGATAATTGCGTATTGCGCAATTGTCCTTTTTTTTTGAAATTTGAAACTCAATTTTTTTTAAATATTTTCATTATTATGGGACAAATTGCAAATGTTCATGCTCGTGAGATTCTTGATTCTCGCGGAAACCCTACTGTTGAAGTAGAGGTAACTTTAGATTGTGGTATTGTTGGTCGTGCTGCTGTGCCTTCTGGTGCATCAACTGGTGAGCACGAAGCTCTTGAATTAAGAGATGGTGACAAAGGTCGCTACTTAGGTAAAGGTGTTCAAAAAGCTGTTGCTAACGTAATTGACGTTATTGCACCTGCTTTAATCGGCGAAGATGTAACTGACCAAGTTGGTATTGATAACAAAATGCTTGACTTAGATGGTACTTCAACTAAAAGCAAATTAGGAGCTAACGCAATCTTAGGTGTTTCTTTAGCAACAGCTAAAGCTGCAGCAGAGTACTGCGAAATGCCATTATATCGTTATATTGGTGGTACAAATGCTTGTACGCTTCCTGTACCTATGATGAACATCATTAATGGTGGATCTCACTCTGATGCTACTATCGCATTCCAAGAGTTTATGATTCGTCCAATTGGTGCTGCTAGCTTCAAAGAAGGTTTACGTATGGGGGCTGAGGTATTCCATGCACTTGCTAAAGTTCTTAAAGGAAAAGGTTTATCTACTGCTGTAGGTGATGAAGGTGGTTTCGCTCCTATGTTAGGAGGTACAGAAGAGGCTATTGACTGTATCTTAACTGCTATTGATAACGCTGGTTATAAAGCAGGTCGTGCAGAAGACGGTGGTGATATCTCTATTGCTATGGATTGTGCTTCTTCAGAGTTCTTTAAAGATGGATTCTATGATTATAGTATTTTCGAGCCAAATGGTGTTAAGCGTAACTCAGAAGAGCAAGCTGCATATTTAGCTGAATTAGTTGCTAAATTCCCTATTGATTCTATCGAAGATGGAATGGATGAGAATGACTGGGACGGATGGGTTGCATTAAACAACAAAATTGGCGATAAATGCCAAATCGTTGGTGATGACTTATTTGTAACAAACGTTGATTACCTTAAAAAAGGTATCGAATTAGGAGCAGCTAACTCAATTCTTATTAAAGTAAACCAAATCGGTTCTTTAACAGAAACTTTAAATGCAATTGAAATGGCTCATAGAGCTGGTTATACTTCAGTAACTTCTCACCGTTCAGGTGAAACTGAGGATTCAACTATTGCAGATATTGCTGTTGCAACCAACTCAGGACAAATCAAAACAGGTTCTTTAAGTCGTTCTGATAGAATGGCTAAGTATAACCAATTGCTTCGTATTGAAGAAGAATTAGGTTCAAAAGCTGTTTACGGTTATAAAGCTATCAAAAAAGCATAATTAGTACATTAAACTAATTTGGAGGCCACTCAATAGAGTGGCCTTTTTTTGTTGCTTTTTTTCAGAACAAAAGTCATGTTTTTGCGTTTAATGTGGTGATAAAGGTTATATAAATACCCAGATAATAGCACCAAAAAAAATTCTATGGATTATTTGAAGAAAAAGTTATTAGATATTGCAACTCCTGAGGTTGAAAGCGTACGTAAATTAGTGAAGGAACATGGTGATACAGTGATTCAAGAGATTACTATGGGCCAAGTTTTAACTGGAATGAAAGGTATTGTAGGTCTACTTACTTGTACTTCAAAGCTTGATCCGGAAGAAGGAATTAGATTTAGAGGGTATTCTATAAATGAACTAAAAGAGAAACTTCCGCGTATGCATGATGATGGAGAACCTTTACCTGAAGGGATTTTCTATTTGATGTTAACTGGAGAGCTCCCTACAAATGAAGATGTAAAATATGTAAGTAATCAGTGGGCTCAAAGGGCTCAATCAATACCATCTCATGTTTTCAATGTTATTGAAGCTCTACCAATAGACGCCCACCCGATGATTCAGTTTAATAACGCAATTTTAGCGATGTCGACAGAATCACAGTTTAGAAAGGCGCATTTAACCGGCATGGATAAAAAGGATTATTGGGATCCAATGTATGAAGGAGTAATGGATTTGATTGCGCGCTTGCCTGTTATTGCTGCTTATATATATAGAAGAGTATTCCATAATGGTAATCATATTGCTGCAGATCCTAGTCTTGATTGGGCAGGTAATCTTGCACATATGATGGGTCATAGTAGCGAGGAGGCCAAAAGGTTGATGCGCTTATATATGGTCATACATTCTGATCATGAGGGTGGGAATGTTTCAGCTCATGCAACTCACCTAGTAGGTTCAGCACTTTCAAATCCTTACTATAGTTTCGCTGCTGGAATGAATGGTCTGGCTGGTCCATTGCATGGAATGGCAAATCAAGATGTGATGCATTGGCTGAATAAGTTAAAAAGAGAAATAGGAACTGATGATCCTTCAGAAGAGCAAATTAAAAAGTATGCTGAAGAAACTATTGCTAAAGGACAAGTAATACCAGGTTATGGCCATGCTGTTTTACGTAAAACAGATCCAAGGTTTCAGGTTCAACTCGACTTTGCCAATAAGTATATACCTGATACACCATATATAAAACTTGCGAATAAAATTTATAATGTAGTTCCTGAAGTATTAAAGTCAACAGGAAAAGTTCAGAATCCTTGGCCTAATGTCGATGCCATATCAGGTTCTCTACTAACAAGTTTTGGTATTGATGAATATCGTATTTATACTGTTCTATTTGGGGTATCTCGTTCGCTGGGAGTATTGACCCAGTTAATATGGGATAGATTGTATGGTTTGCCAATTGAGAGACCAAAATCGCAAAACCTACAATGGTTTGAAGATCAAGTAAAGAATTAATAATATAGAGGTCACCAAAATAATGGTGACCTCTTTTTATTTTGCTACGTTTCGATAGCTGCAATTCGAATTAACCTATTCTTATTTATATAGTGTATTTACGATTTATCTTATTATTCTATTTTTAACGTTTAGTTTAACAAAATACATTATATTTGTGCAACTTTTTTTAAGTCTTACTCTTAAAAGTTGAACTTTTAGTTTCTTATTTTAATAATACTTCACTTGTTTAGTTTTCTTTATTTGTGATTGTATTTGATAAACAAATGATTATTTTAGTCGACATGTATTATCGAATCCACTCCATTTTTTTTCTTATAAAGAAGTACCTTTTATTATCCTTATTCATCCTCCTCACGAGCAAATTAGTAGGAGTGAATGTTGAGAAACCAGATTGTACTTTTTTTACAATTAAGGATGGGTTATCGGGTAATAGTATTACTGATATTTGCCAAGATTCGAGGGGCTATATTTGGGTAGGTACAAACGATGGTTTAAATAGGTATAATGGTCGTCAGTTTACTAAGTTTCGTAATAATAAAAATATCAAACGGTCTATATCAGGTAACTTCATAAGATGTATTTCCGAAGACTTGAATGGTAATATATGGGTTGGAACACTAAATAACGGCCTTAACATGTGGAACCGTAAGAAAGGTTCTTTTCAGAGGTTTAACTCATATGTAAACTTTGATAAATATATACCCGAAAATAATATTTATGGCTTATGTAATCAATCAGATTCCATCATATGGTTTAAAACAGATAATTATTTGGTCTCATTAAATACTACAACAAAGAATATTGAATCCTATGATATACCTTCGAATAATCTGTTTAGCTCTAGTAAGTTAAAATCATCACTACATTTTCATAATAACAGTAACATCTGGATAGGCTCTCCGGGTGGACTTCTTAGGTTTGATCTAACTAGCGAAAGTTTCTTAAATGAAAGAATTCCTATCGTAGACAACGAAGATTTTGACTTTAGTACCGCTACATTCTTCAAAGAATTAAAAGATAAAAGTTTTATTATCGCCACTGGTAATGGTTTGCATCATTTGAAATTTGCCGACAATGGAGAATCTTATAGCTATAAGATTAAGACACCAGAAGGACCAAAAAGTATTGTTAATGCAATAATCCAAAGGTCTAATGATGATGTGTGGGTTGGAACAAATTCGGGTCTTTATTTGCTTGACTATGATCATGATAAGTATTCGTATTCTTATAATTCAAATCCATATGTGACAAATGAAATATGCAGTGGATTAGAAGTTACCTCTGTTATTGAAGATAATTCGGGCTTGTTATGGGTAGGAACAACAAGAAATGGCTTAATAAAAGTTGATTTTAAACAAAGAAAATTCAAAAGTCTATGTGAGAAAAGTGATGGTTTAAAGAAGCTTAGTAATTATGATATTAAAAGTATTTATAGTGACAGGGATGGTTTGTTGTGGTTAGGTACAGGAGGCAAGGGTATTACTACAATTAATTTGTTGAGTGGTGAATTTAATAACATAGCTGTTGATAAAGCACTTAATGAGGTAAATAAAGATGTTGTGCTTGCCATATACGAGGATTCATTAGGTAATATTTGGTTAGGGACTGAAGTTGGGGTCTTTATTTATTCCAGAAAAAGCAATTCCATTATCGACTTTTTAAGTACAAATGATAAGAAATTATTATCTCTTTTAAAGGATAATCAAGTGAATGATATCCTTGAGGATTCTAATGGAGCGATTTGGTTTGCTACTCAATTTGGCTTATATAAGTATGAAAATGAGCATATATATAATTATTTTTCAGATAGAATTGGTCAGTCTAACCTGTGTAGTGATGAAATTATAGATCTTTATGAAGATGACAATAAAATCCTCTGGCTTGGAACCAGTCAAGGCATTAATTATATAGATATTAATAATACTGATGATATGAGCCGCTTTAATCGTATCGTACCGAGTAATATTAATGCGAATGAATTAGATAATACCTATGTGCTATCGATTATCGAAGACAAATATGACAATATATGGTTTGGTACAAGTTCAGGATTACTTAAATACAATAAATCAGATAGTACAGTAGTTAGTTTCTTTGAGCAAGATGGTTTGTCTAATGATTTTATCAAGGCCATGGAGTTTGACAAAAACGATAACCTTTGGCTTACTACAAATAAAGGTATTTCAAGGCTTGATGCTAAGGGAAAGATCTTGAATTTTGATACTTCAGAAGGTTTACCGGGATATATATTTAATAAGGGTGCAATTGTTACTGGAGAAGATGGGACTATTTACTTTGGGGGAATGAATGGACTTTGTTACGTTCAGCCTGATTCATTAAGGTTTAATAAACACGAACCAATAGTTAGAGTAGGATCTGTTAATGTTTATCATAAAGGTAGGCGAGTTGAAAAATATCATAATATTGATGAAGAGATTTCAATAAAATATAGGAGGGGATCAATATTGTCTATACAACTTGCAGCTCTTGAGTTTACGAATCCTACAAAGAATAAATTTCAAGTTTTTCTCGAGGGTTTTGATGAAGATTGGCGACCAATAACAGATAAAAGAGAAATTAATATTTCTAATATCCCGCCAGGGAAATACAGACTTTTAGTTCGTGGTTCAAACAATGATTTAGTCTGGAGTAAAGAGCCTACTGAATTATCTATTACGGTGATATCGCCAATTTGGTTAACAAGTTATGCCTATGCTTTTTACTTAATCGCATTCGTATTCTTAATTCAAATTGTAATTAATTATAGGTTACGAAAATATAAAAGGGCGTATAAAGCTCTAGAAAATAGAACGGTAGGTAAGGAGAATGTAGAGGCTCAGAAAGAGGTGTTATCTCAAATGAATCAACACCTAACAGATAGTATTCATTATGCAAAGCGTATTCAAGAATCTATTCTCCCTTCACGTAAAGAGTTTCTTTCTTCGTTAAAAGATTCGTTTGTCTATTATAGACCAAAAGATGTGGTTAGTGGTGACTTTTATTGGCTGCATAATGAAAATGATTTAATTTATGTTGCTTCTGTTGATTGTACAGGACATGGTGTTCCTGGGGCTTTCTTATCAATTATAGCCAATAATATGCTCCGAAATATTGTAAATGTTTATCCAGATAGTACACCTGATCAAATACTGAATATTCTTAATAAAGAAGTTAACAATACCTTTAAAAAGCATAGTCAATCTGATGATATGCAAGTAAATGATGGTATGGATATCGCACTATGTGTTATTAACAAAAGTAAAAAACAGATTACCTTTGCAGGAGCGATTAGTCCGTTGTACTTGGTTAGAGAGGATGAAATTATTACCTATAAGGGAGATCGAATACCAATTGGTCACCCTGAAGAAATTGGCATTGCATATACTTGTCATCAAATTGACTTAAAGGAAAAGGATGTTATTTATTTGTTTTCTGATGGATATGCAGATCAGTTTGGGGGCGAAGAAGGTAAGAAATTTAAATACCGTCGATTTAGGCATTTGTTATTAACGATATATGGGCTTCCTTTTGATGATCAAAAGGCTATTTTACACAAACAGTTTGAAGATTGGATGGGTGATGTTGAGCAAGTAGATGATATTTTGGTTATGGGCATTCGTCCACTTGCCTAAGTTTTATTTTCTCACAGGCTTTGCCTCTAAAGGATTATCAGGCCAATGATGCTTTGGGTAGCGCGACTTCAATTCCTTTTTTACTTCAAAATAAGCATTGCTCCAAAAGCTTGCCAAATCACCAGTTATCTGCACGGGTTTATATCCTGGCGATAACAAATGCATCAACATACTTATACTACCATTATTAACCATTGGCGTTTGTTGTAAGCCAAATACCTCTTGCAAGCGAACAGCTAAAATAGGCGCTTCACCTTTACTTCCATATTTTATTCTTATGTTCGATCCAGTCGGTACTTTAATGGTTTCAGGAGCTAACTTATCAAGCTTTTGTTGTAAATTGTAATCGAGGTTATGTTGTAATACCTCTTTTAAATTTATCTTTTTTAAATCCTCTGGCTTTTTAATATTCTCTAAATACGGAGCCAACCATTTATGCGTGGTTTTTACTAAGTGCTCAGTACTCACATCTGGCCAGATTTTATCCTTGTTCCAAATACGCAAACTCATCACTCTGTTTTGCCATTGCTGAATTTCGGGTGTGAAGTTTAATAAATGTTCGCCTTCTTTAGATATGGCCTTTGCAATGGCATCTACCTTTTGTGATCTATCGTAGTCCTGTAAAGGTTTACTTTGCAAAATAATCTGACCAATACAAGTATTACGCACTGCCTTAAAACCACCTCGTTTGGTATCCCATTCTACCAAATCTTTTTCTTTAACCATACTAGCTAAATCCTTAGGATTTAAAGCCGATGCTAAAAATATCTTCCCCATGTTATCGCGCATATTTACATGCGCAACTGCTAACCATGGTTCATGTGCCAATTCATCTTTGTGTCCGGCAGCAGCAATGGCTCCATTGGCCATTTTAAACTGAGCATTGTTGCCAGGTTTGGCAAAAGCAATACGCTCTGGGTAGGCGTGTACCAACAATAAGCCAGTCTCAAATTCATCAGGTGCAGAATTATCAGCCTCTAGTTTTAGCATCTTCCGATATTGCTGTGCTACTTTTTCTATGCGTTGCAATTTGCGATTACTCAAAGTGCCTTTTCTATTTTTACGTAAGGCTTCAATGCGCAAATTGATATCAATACCTGTTCCGCGCTCTAACGGATCGCGCTCTTCAAGTAAAGCTGCAATGTCGGTAGCTAATTTAGAAAGTCCTTCATCTTCGGCCATTAAAAGCATATGCGCTATGCGCGGGTGGCAAGGTAATTTGTTAATTTCTTTTCCGTGAGCTGTTATCGCTCCATCCTCAACAGCCTCGAGCTGATGTAGTAATTCGCTTGCCTGCTTAACTGCTGTGGCAGGAGGAGGTGTTAACCAAACTAATTCTTCAATATTATCAACACCCCATACGGCCATTTCTAAAACCAACGAGGTTAAATCGGCTTGCTGAATTTCAGGGATACGATGTGCTCTTAAGCGGAGATCCGTTGCTTTGCTCCACATGCGATAACACTTCCCTGGGCCCAAACGTCCGGCTCTTCCAGCTCTTTGGTCAGCGGCATCTTTGGTGATTTCAACAGTTACCAATCGCGATAAACCAGTGGCTGTATCAAATTGCAAGGTTCGTCCAAAGCCACAATCTACAACAACTTTAACACCTTCTATAGTTAAACTAGTTTCTGCGATTGAAGTGGCCAGCACAACTTTGCGTCTGCCTTGCCTATCGGGCATAATTGCAGCAAACTGCTTTCCCGGGTTTAGCATCCCAAAAAGGGGATGAATTTGTATGTCTCTGCTTAAAGTGTTGCGCAGAATGCCTTCGCACTTTCTTATTTCTCCTTCGCCAGGAAGAAAAACCAATATATCTCCTTCGTCATTTTTTATGGCATCAACCACAACTTGTGCCACCGATTCAGGCAATAAGGTAATGTCTGTATCACCAATATTCTTTATCTCAACCGGATATTGGCGACCTTGACTTATAACAACCTTAGAATCTAGTTTTTCGGCCAACATGGGCACATCCAAAGTAGCCGACATAATTAAGATGCGCAGATCTTCACGCAATACCTGCTGACATTCTCTAGTTAAAGCCAATGCTACATCAGCAAATAAACTGCGTTCATGAAACTCATCAAAAATAACCATGCCCACTTCCTCAAGGGCATTATCGCTTTGTAACATTCGAGTTAATATCCCTTCGGTTACAACTTCTATTTTTGTGTTTTTGCTTACTCTATTTTCAAATCTAATTCTGTAACCTATGCTTTCTCCAACAGATTCTCCTAACAAATCGGCCATCCGCATAGCAATTGTTTTAGCGGCCAATCTTCGTGGTTCAAGCATGATAATTTTCTTATCACCCAACCAATCTTCGTGCATTAAAGCCAAGGGAAGTAATGTGCTTTTGCCCCCTCCAGGAGGTGCGTTAACAATAAGTACATTTTTATTTTGCAGATTATCTTTTACCTCATCAACAATTTCAACAACGGGTAAATCAACAGAAGAAACATCAAACATTTAGAATTTTTTTTATAAAGCGCAAAGGTAGTAATCTTAATTTTGTTTCTGTGATAATAGTCTATGGTGCGAGTCGCTAAAAAATATTAAAAAATAAATACGTATTAATATTAATATGATTGTCTAGTAATGAGAAAATAAAAAGCAATTACCAAATCGGTATGTTTTAGGCTAATAATTTTTACTTTTGCCCCGCTTCGATAGTGAGTAGTACAAATTGTTCACTATAGTACTGCGCAATAATAAATGATTATGGGTAAAGGTCAATGTTTTAACTAAACATTTTAGTACTTTTGCAGATTAATGGGTGCGTTTTAATTCGAATAAAACAAACCTAGTGAAATGGAGTTTTAAAAAATCTCATTTATAAAAATGAAAAATATTAAAATTGGCCAACAAAGCTTTGGCAAAGATCAGTTGTTTTTAATCTCAGGCCCATGTGTGGTTGAGGATGAATCAATCATGATGAAAACAGCTGAGAAGTTAAAAGAAATGGCAGAAAGATTAAATCTTCCTTTCATTTTTAAATCATCATATATTAAAGATAACCGTAGTTCAGTTGAGTTTTACCATGGTCCTGGTTTGCAGGAAGGTTTAAAAACTTTGGATAAAATCAAAAACGAATTTGATGTACCGGTTATTTCCGATGTTCACCAAGCTACAGAAATTAAAGCTGCTGCTGATGTATTAGATGTTATTCAGATACCAGCTTATTTATGTATGCAAACTTCATTGGTATCGGAGGCTGCAAAAACACAAAAGCCAATTAACATTAAGCATGGCCAGTTTTTAGCTCCTGAAAACATGATAAAACCAGTTCAGAAGGTAGAAAGTTTTGGTAATAACCAAATTATGCTTACTGAGCGTGGATATACTTTTGGATACAATGATTTAATTGTTGACCCAAGAAGTTTTTATGAATTAAATCAAACAGGTTATCCTGTTATTTTTGATATTACACATTGTATCCGTAGATATGGTATTCCTAGTTCTGATCCGAATGGTGGAACACGTCAATATCTAGGGCCAATTGCACGTGCAGGTGTAGCTGCTGGTATCGATGGTATTTTCATTGAGGCACACCCTGAGCCTGCAAAAGCTTTATGCGATGCAGCAAGTCAATATCCTTTAGATCAGCTTGAGGAGTTTATGAAGCCATTAATTGAGCTTCATAATATTGAAAAACAATACAGATAATCTAAATAAGAAACATCATATTATACAAATATAGTTATGGAATTATATCTTGATTCGGCCGATATTAACGAAATCGAAGAAGCTTTTAAATTAGGTTTTATCGATGGTTTAACAACAACACCAACATTCATGCACCGTCATGGTATCACTGATATCGATGCTGCCATTGTAAAATTATCAAAAATGGTTCCTGTGCTTATGATTGAAGCATTAGGAGACACTGCTGAAGAAGTTGTTGCAGAAGCAAAACGTTTATTGGCTTTAGGTTTAGATAAAAAGAAAACCGTATTTAAAATCCCAGCATCTTTAGAAGCGGTTAAAGCATGTAAAATGCTTCGCGACGAGGATATGTTGGTAAACATCCACTTGGTATATAACTTGCAACAAGCTTATATGGCTATGGCTGCAGGAGCAACTTACGTTTGTGTACTAGTGGGTCGTATGCAAGATCAAGGTTATGATGCTTTATCATTAGTTGACAAATGTGTAGGTTTAGTTGAGCAGTACGGATATGACTCAAAAATCATGTTCTCTTCAGTTCGTTACCCTGAGCACATCAACAATGCTTTGGAATTAGGTGTTCAAAACATCACTATTCCATGGAAGATCATGAAAAACTTAAACAACAATAGTTTTACTGATTTAGGAACACAACAATTTGTGAACCATACGCGTCAGATGACTATGAAAGTTGGAGAGGCTGTTAGCCAAAAGAATCCTACCGTTACTTTAGATTGCAAAGTAACTGATGCTACTGTTGAAATGTCGAAGTTTGGAACAGGAGCTGTTTCGGTTGTAGATGCTCAAGGCAATTTAGCGGGTATTTTCACTGATGGTGATTTACGTAGAGGCATGACTGAGCAAGGCGAAAAAGTACTTTCAATGAAAATGTCTGACTTTGAAATGAAAGCACCTTTAGTTGTTGATATTGAAGATAAGCTTAATGTAGCTGTTGATTTATTTAAAGCTAAAGAAGTTGATAACTTAATTGCTGTATCTGCAAACAAACCAGTAGGTATGTTAGATATTCAAGACCTTGTTAAATTAGAGGTATTGTAATTATTAGCTCTTATTCTCGTTTACATTGATAAACGGAACCTTATACCAGCAACCATTGAGTAATCAATGGTTGTTGCGCATAACACCATTTTTGAATCATAATTAAACAATATATATTATGCCGGGTACAGAATTATTTGGTAAAGAAGAACGCGAACAAATTTTAGACGTTCTCGATAATGGAGTTCTATTTCGCTATAACCACGATGCTGATAGAAATGGCGTATGGAAAGCTAAAACTCTAGAGAAAGAATTTGCAGAATTTCATGGCTCAAAATATTGCCATTTAACATCAAGTGGTACTGCTGCCGATGCTGTTTCTTTAGCCGCTGTAGGTATTGGTGCTGAAGACGAAGTAATTTGTCCTCCATTTACTTTTATTGCTCCTGTAGAGGCAGTAATTAACTGTGGTGCAGTTCCTGTATTCGGTGAAATAGACGAAACACTTTGTTTAACAGCAAAGGGTATTGAAGATGCCATTACACCACGAACAAAAGCTGTAATGCTTATCCATATGTTAGGTTCAATGGCTCAAATTGATGAGATTGTTGCGGTTTGTGAAAAGCATAACTTAATCTTAATTGAAGATACAGCGCAAGCTTTAGGTGGTTCTTTTAAAGGTCGAATGTTAGGTACTTTTGGTAAAGTAGCTTGTTACTCTTTCGACTTCTTTAAATTAATTACAGCTGGCGAAGGTGGTGCTGTTATTACGAATGATGAAGATGTTTATAACACAGCTCACATGTGGAGTGATCACGGACATAGCCATATTGGAGATAACCGTGGTGCAGAGGAGCATCCAATAATGGGTACTAATTATCGTATTAGTGAATTACATGCAGCCGTTGGTTTAGCACAGTTCCGTAAAATTGATACGATACTTGAGAATCAGCGTAGAAACAAAAAAGTTCTAAAAGATTATATCTCTAAGTTTTCTAAAGTAACTTTACATCCACTTCCTGATGAAGATGGTGATTCGGCTACATTCTTAAATATCTTTTTACCAACGCAAGAAGAAGCTGAAAAAGTAGCCGGTGAATTAGCTGCAGAAGGTGTTCCTTCAGCATATTGGTTCCATAATAATTATCACTTTATTAAAAACTGGACTCACTTAAAGCAAAATAAATTTGCAGGAAAAGTGGCTATGCAATCGAACAAAAACACACCTGATTATGCTTCTTTAGAGATGCCACAATCAACAGATGTTGTAGGGCGATTAGTATCTATTCAGATTAAAGTTCTTTATACTGAGGAGCAATTAAAAGCCATTTGTAACGCATTTGATAAAGTTTTAGGTTAATCATCAATTTATATTGAGATGTTATACGATTTTAGAAGTTTTGTAAATCCAGGAAAATATGCTTTCGGTAAAGGAAGTATCAACCACTTGGGTGAACTTATTGATAAGCAAAAAAACGAAAAGAATAATTGGTCGGTTTTTATTATCGATAATTATTTTAGTGGAAAACCTTTGATGAGTAAAATCCCATCTACTGAAGATGATTTAATTATTTGGATTGATACATCAGAGGAGCCAAAAACTACATTTGTTAATTCGTACCGTGATTTAATTTTAGCACACGACTCTTATTTACCTGCAACCATTGTTGGTATTGGTGGTGGAACTACTATGGATTATGCCAAAGCTGTAGGCTTAATGGTAACCAATCCTGGTGATTCGGCTGATTTTCAAGGTTTAGATTTAATCAAAAACGAAGGTATATATACCATTTGTGTGCCTACAGTTTCTGGTACAGGTGCTGAGGTTTCAATGACGGCTGTTTTAAGTGGACCTGAAAAGAAATTAGGTATCAAATGTGATTATACCATTCCAAACGAAGTAGTTTTTGATCCTGAAATTTTAGCTTCTGTTCCAACAAACCAGCGCTTTTATACAGGTATGGATTGTTATATTCATAATGCAGAATCGTTAAACGGAACTTGGATTACCGAAATGGGTAAAGCATTTGCTGAAAAATCGAACGAGCTTTGTAAAGAAGTTTTCTTAAACAAAGATATGGATCGTTTGGTGGCAGACGAAAAAATGATGGTAGCTTCAATCATGGGCGGTAATAGTATTACTTATGCTCAGGTTGGTGTTTGTCATGCTTTATCGTACGGTTTAGCTGTTGTATTAAAAGTACATCACGGTGTTGGAAATTGTATTGTTTTCAATCAATTGGAGAAATATTATCCAAACGAATATAAAGAGTTTAAGGAAATGCAAACACTTCATGGTGTTACCATTCCTGAAGGAATAACAAAAGAGTGTACCGAAACTGAATTAGACCAAATGGTTGAAGTAAGTTGGGCACTTGAGCATATGTGGAATAATGCTTTTGGTCCTGAGTGGGAAAAGCATATTACCAAAGATATGATTAAGGATTTATTCCGTAAAATGTAATAAATTAGGCTAAAGCCTGAAGAATGAAGGCAGAAGTGTATAATCGCTTCTGCCTTCTGTCTTTAAACTAATTAACTAGTATTATGAATATAGTTGGAATTATTCCTAGTCGATACGCATCAAGTCGTTTGCCCGGTAAACCATTAGCCTTAATCGGCGATAAGCCAATGGTACAATGGGTATACGAAAATTGTAAAAAGGGATTAGACGATGTTTTTGTGGCTACAGATGATCAACGAATTATTGATGCTGTTGAAGCTTTTGGAGGTAAAGCGGTAATGACAGCTGAAGATCATCAAAGTGGGACCGATAGATGTGCTGAAGCTGCTGAAGCCATAGAACTAAAATATGGATTAAAAGTTGATGTAGTCATTAATATTCAGGGTGATGAACCCTTTTTTGAGGCGCAACAGTTGATTGATATTAAACAAGCTTTTGAGGATAAAACAGTTCAGTTGGCTACTTTAATTAAAAAGGCCGACTCAATCGATCAGGTTAACGATATTGGTGAAGCAAAAGTAATTTTAAACGAAAAGAACGATGCCATATTATTTAGTCGTTCTCCTATTCCTTTTATCCGTAACCACGAACAGTCTGAATGGTTGAATAATCACGATTTTTATTTGCACTTGGGTATTTATGCTTATCATATCGATGCGCTTAAAAAAATTGTGAAGCTCAAGCCCTCTTCTTTAGAGTTGGCAGAATCGCTTGAGCAATTGCGATGGATTGAAAACGGAATTCCAGTACGTTGTGTTGTAACCGAAAATGATGAAACCATGTGTATAGACACTGAAGAAGATCTTATAAAAGCCAACGAATACGTAAAAACATTAAGCAAGTAAAAACCTTTGTAGATTTTGTATTGGAGCTATATTGTATAAGCATATAGTCTCTTATTTCATATCTCATATCTAAAGCATCATTAGCATGACTATACAACAACAGTTCGAAAATATCGGTGGCACATTCATCACTCCAGTGGATGAATTACAAGAAAAGCTTAAGAAGGTAAAAGCATTCATTTTTGATTGGGATGGTGTTTTTAACAATGGCTCAAAAGTAAGTGATGAGGGTAGTAACTTCTCTGAGATTGATGCCATGGGTATTAATATGGTTAAACTGAATTACTGGCTTAATAATGGCGCATTGCCACATACCTTTGTGGTAACTGGCGAAGAAAACCGTATTGCACAGTTTTTGGCTAAGCGTGAGCGAATGAATGCTGTATTTCATCAATGTAAATTTAAAGTCAAAGCTTTAAAGCGTATCTGTAATGACTATAACTTACAACCAGATGAAATAGCCTTTGTTTTTGATGATATTTTAGATGTTGAATTGGCACGTAGCTGTGGTGTTGCCTTTCAAATAAACAGAAAAGCAAACCCCCTATTCAATCAATTTTTGGTAGATAATAAGAGCTGTGATTATCGAACAGGAAGTGCTGGTGGTAATGGCGGTGTTCGTGAAATATCAGAAGTAGTTATTGGTTTAACCGGAGATATGAATAAAACCATTGAAACTCGTATTGAGTTTGTTACGGATTATACAAAATACCTGAACGATAGAAATAAAATTGAGACTATTTGCGAGCCTATGATCTAAGTGCTTACAAGGTGTAATAAAATATTTAGGCTTCTTCATTAATTTGAGGAAGCCTTTTTCTTTTAAAAACATAGTGGTTAAGCAGGATTTATCCTTAAACTATATGATTATCTAGTTGTTATCCTTAAAAATATATTTTTATGGATATTAAAACACTTCATGGACATATTTTTACTTGTAGCAATTGTAGTAAAATTCATTTTGAGTTTAATCAATTCAGTATGGATTTCTCAAATCTAGATATCGTTAAAGATTTTAAGAGTTATATAAATCAGATTAATGCTTTTAAGGAAGAAGATAAATTCAGGAACAACTCCTATATGAAGAAAATTCAAATTCCATTTCCTCGAACGAGTATAAAAATGGTACTATCCTCTATAGACCTCGATGAATTAAAAATTCTGATTAGCACTTTTGTTAAAGATTATGAGCAAGAATTGGAAGAAAAGAAACTCCTTAAAAAGCTTTCAAATATTGAAAAAAAGAACATGAATTAGCTTCAAATATGGGTAGGTGCGCTTTTATATTATAACTTCAAATGTACTTTAACAAGTAATAAATCCTTTTATAAAACATGTTTTTTAAAATTTAACCTTTATTCACATTTAGGTATTTGCCTACCTAAACTGCCTGAAAGACATAAAAATACAAAATAAAACACCCGGAAGTCCTTTATTATTAAGCACAATCACAACAAGTTGGGATTTCACAAACCAATAATAAGCAGTACTTTTGCACAAAATTTAGATATCACTTATGGAATTACAAAAGTTCAAAGAAGGAAATTGGAATAAAGCCATCGATGTAAGAGACTTTGTTAAGTTAAACATCAATCCTTATACTGGAGATCATTCTTTCCTAAAAGGAGCTAGCAAGAAGACCCAAAAACTTTGGGACATTTGTTTAGCGGCTCTTAAAAAAGAGCGTGATAATAATGGTTTACTAGGTGTAGACACAGAAAGAGTTTCTACTGTAAATGCATTTCCCGCTGGATATATTGATAAAGACAATGAAGTAATTGTTGGTTTACAAACTGATGAATTACTGAAAAGATCTATGAAACCTTACGGTGGATTTAAAGTGGTTCAGAAAGCACTTTCTGAGCATGGCTTAAAACCATCTGCTATGGTTACTGAAGCATTTTCAAAATATACTAAAACACATAACGATGGTGTATTTGATGCTTATACTTCTGAAATTAGAAAATTTAGATCACTAGGATTTTTAACTGGTTTGCCAGATAATTATGCTCGTGGTAGAATAATTGGGGATTACCGTCGTGTTGCTTTATATGGTATCAATACATTAATTGAAAACAAAAAAGCAGATCTAGAGGCAATCACTGGTCCTATGACTGACGCTACTATTCGTTTACGCGAAGAAGTAACTGAGCAGTTAAGATCATTAGCTCAAATGATTGAAATGGGTAACGAGTATGGTTTAGACTTATCTCGTCCTGCTGAAAATGGTCAAGAAGCTGTACAGTGGACTTACATGGCTTATCTTGCTGCTGTAAAAGAGCAAGATGGTGCAGCAATGTCATTGGGTAGTGTTTCTTCATTCCTTGATATCTACATCAACCGCGATGTTGAAGCTGGTATTATTTCTGAAGAAGAAGCGCAAGAGTATATCGATCAATTCGTAATGAAATTACGTATGGTTCGTCACTTAAGAATGGAAGCATACGAGCAAATTTTTGCTGGTGATCCAACTTGGGTAACTGAGTCAATTGGTGGTATGTTAGTTGACGGACGTAGTAAAGTAACTAAAACTTCATTCCGTTTCTTAAACACGCTTTATAACTTAGGACCATCTCCTGAGCCAAATATCACTATTCTTTGGTCAAATAGTCTTCCTCAAGGATTTAAAGATTATTGTGCTAAAGTTTCTATTGATACTTCATCTATCCAATACGAGAACGACGACTTAATGCGTTGTAATCGCGATAGCGATGATTATGGTATTGCTTGTTGTGTATCTTTCCAAGAGTTAGGAAAGCATATCCAATTCTTTGGAGCTCGTACTAACTTAGCTAAAACGCTTTTATTAGCGCTTAACTCAGGTAAGTGTGAGAACACAGGTACGCAAATGATTGATGGTGTACCATCGTTAACTGAAGATGAGTATTTAGATTACGATAAAGTAATGGCTAACTTTAATGTTGCCATGAAAGAAGTAGCTCGTGTTTACAATGAGTCGATGAACATTATCCACTACATGCACGATAAGTACTACTACGAAAAAGCTCAAATGGCATTAATTGATACTAACCCAAGAATTAACTTGGCTTATGGTATTGCTGGTTTGTCAATTGTTGCCGATTCATTATCTGCAATTAAGCACGCAAAAGTGAAGCCTGTTCGTAACGAAGATGGTTTAACTGTTGATTTCCAGATTGAAGGTGATTTCCCTAAATATGGTAACGATGATGACCGTGTTGATATTATTGCACGTGATATTGTTGGTCACTTTAGCGATGAGCTTAAAAAATTAGCTGTTTACAAAGGTGCTAACCCAACATTATCAGTTCTTACAATTACATCGAACGTATCATACGGTAAAAAAACGGGTGCTACACCTGATGGTAGAGCTAAAGGTATTGCATTTGCTCCTGGAGCAAACCCAATGCACGGACGTGATACACACGGTGCTATTGCATCATTAAACTCAGTAGCTAAAATTAAGTACGAAGATTCTCAAGATGGTATTTCAAATACTTTCTCTATTGTTCCTAAATCTTTAGGTTCAAATGAAGAAGATCGTATCAATAACTTAGTGGCTGCTTTAGATGGTTACTTCGGTAAAAATGCACAGCACCTTAACGTGAATGTATTAAACCGTGAGTTATTAGAAGACGCTATGGCGCATCCAGAAGAATATCCTCAGTTAACAATCCGTGTTTCGGGTTACGCAGTAAACTTCATCCGTTTATCTCGCGAACAGCAACAAGAGGTATTATCTCGTTCGTTCCACGATTCTATGTAATAAACATTGAATAGAGTACAATAAATATAATGACCTGTTGATTTTCGAATCAACAGGTCTTACTGTATTATGAAATTTTGTTAGGCGCCACGATAAGGTGGCCTTTTTTTAAATGGCTTTTGTTTTTAAGAAAGCTTTAGTAGGACTGGGAAGCTGAGAGCTGTGCTCGAAGATCACCCAGCCGCACTTAAGCTTTATTAAAATAAGAAAGTAATTTAAAAAGTAGCCTTGATGTTTTTTCCTTAGTTTTTTTCATCAAGAAAAAAAAGTAAGTCGGGTTTGGGCGAAGCGCCAATAGATCAGAATAAATCTATAAAAAAAACTACTATGATTAAAGATACAGATACGCTCAACGTACATTCAATCGAATCATTCGGAACACACGATGGACCCGGAATTCGAATGGTGGTTTTTTTACAGGGATGTAACTTAAAATGCCTTTACTGCCATAATCCGGATACAATATCACGAAAAATAGCAGAGGAACAACCAATAATTCAATTGGTAAAGCGAGCAGTTAATATGAAGTCCTACTTTGGTAAGTTAGGTGGAGTTACCGTTTCGGGTGGCGAGCCTTTACTACAAGCCAAATCACTCATTCCTTTTTTTAAAGCGCTTAAAGCGGAAGGAATTCATACCAATATTGATACCAATGGTTCGGTGTTAAATAGCAGTGCCAAAGAATTGATTGATAATTATGCCGATTTGTTGATGATTGATATCAAACATACCAACGAAGAAGGCTATCGCGCTTTAACAGGAGCCAAACAACTTGACCATGTATTAAAGTTAACGGAGCATCGCGAAAAATCGAAAAAACCTTTTTGGTTACGCTATGTTTTAATTCCAGGCATTACCGATAATCCAGAAGAGCTCGTTAAGCTTGGTGAAACTTTTAAGGATTACCAATATCTTGAGAAAATTGAGATTCAGCCTTACCATCATTTGGGCGTTCACAAGTGGGAGAGTTTAGGAGAGGAATATCAATTGAAGGACGCCAAAGAAAACACACCAGAACAAATTGAAAAAGTGAAGGATCTACTAACACCTTACTTCAAAGAGATTAAAATAAACTAGTACCTCAGAAAATAAACAAACAAATGAGTTTAAATACACCTCCTCAAATAATAGAGGTTGCCAGTAAAATGGCTATTGCCAAAGACAATTATTCTGCAAAAAAGATATTAACACTAAGTTTCCTAGGTGGAGCCTATATTGCCATTGGTGCAATGTTAGCCATTCTTTTAGGTGGTGGCATTCCTGGTATTGCTGTTGAAAACCCAGGAATCTCAAAATTTTTATTAGGTGCTGCTTTCCCTGTTGGACTTATGATGGTAGTAATGGCGGGTGCAGAATTATTTACAGGCAATAATGCCTATTTTATTCCAAATGTATTAAGCGGGCGCCAAGCTTGGAATGCTCCACTGCGTAATTGGGCATTAGTATATATTGGCAATTTTGTGGGATGTTTATTTGTGGCCTACTTTATTGCACATTTAACTGGAGTAATTAGCGCTGAACCTTGGGGCGAGTATGCACAAAACATAGCGATAGCAAAGACATCAAATCCATTTTATAAAACATTACTAAAAGGTATTGGAGCCAATTGGTTAGTATGTTTAGCGTTGTGGATGGGTATGTCGGCACAACACACAAGCGGAAAAATTATGGGTATTTGGTGGCCAGTAATGACTTTTGTGGCTTTAGGATTTGAGCACTCCATTGCTAATATGTTCTTTATTCCATTAGCCATGTTCGAAGGGGCTGATATTTCTTGGTATACCTTTATTGTCAAAAACCTGATACCAGCCACTATTGGTAATATCATTGGTGGAGCCTTTTTTGTAGGAACCATTTATTGGTACGCTTATGAAAAAACGAAATAGAAACTAAGATATTTATACAAGCAAAAGCGACTCCAAGGGGTCGCTTTTGTTGTTTTTATATATCATGAATATTATCTGTTGTTTATTCCTGAAGTGTAAGTTTGAAAGAATCTATGGCATGATAAGATGATCTTGGTGCAATTATTATGGTGTATTTACCAGGTTCATCGAAAGTAGCATATATGGAATGGAAGTTTCCATCAGAAGTTCCTGCTGTAAATTCCCATGTTGTCTTATTCATATATAGCTTAAAAAAGCCATTTCCATTTTCACCCTGTGGGTTTGGGGTTTTTCCTGATCCTTTAGGATATACTATTGATGCATCTCTTTGAGCAAAGAAATCATCAGCATCGGGTAACTTTAGCCAAGTGTCATTGTGTTCGTCCCACTTATCTCCTTTTCCAATTTGCGACCTCCAGTTGAACTGATAAGTTCCTGCTTTTGGCACATCTATTTCATACGAAAGTTGAGCTACACCACCCGGGTTTCCTTTCCAAAATAAATCAGGCCCTTCCCATATAATATAGCCATCACCAGTAAAGCCTTCTATGTCTGTTCTTAATTTCCAGTCTTCTACTAAATCGACTGTCTCAGCTTCAACAGTTATTATTACGGGTTCAAAGGGTTCTTGTGCATCATCGTCATCATCATCAGTTTCGTCATTGTCTTCAGTTCCATCGTCTTTATTATCGTCACCATCATCATCTTGTTGTTCACCATCACCTTGTTCAGTTTTGTCTGGTTCAGGTGTATCTTCTTCAGTACAAGAGTTCATGAAAGTGAAGATGAGAATTGCAGAAAGCAATAGTAAAAAATTGAGTTTTTTCATTGTAGATTGTTTTTAGATTATTTGATTGAATCTTAAACATAAATAAAATCGAGATATAATATATGATCCTAGAATTGGAAATAACGCTATTGGTGCATATGCACCCTATATTGTATTGATTTTGTATCCGCACAAAAATTAAAGTGTACGTTTTTTACTTCAAGATAGGATTTGTGATGCTTTAAAATTGCAATTACTTAGTGCGGGAGTACAGTATCTTTAAATTAGAAACTACTTTATTTTTTATTCAATCCCCTTTAGTAAGAAATTTAATCATGAATAGCCTCTTTTCTTAGGCTTAATTAGCTACTCCATTTCGGTACTTTTCCTACTCAATTGTAAGGGAATATTGCAGGGGAGATGTGTAAGTGGTACATTACTAGGCTTGTATGTGTGTTTCTACACAAGTGATCGTTAAAAGACTCCTTTCTACATATATGTAGGAAATAAACATCCTTAAAAAAGGCGTGCCAAAAAATGCGTTTGTTTTTAAGTTGTTGATTATGTGGGTTTAGTGCGGCTGTTTGTTTACTTCAAAAGCATGACTTTTCTCATTGTGGCACATCTTGTGAAATAAGATTTGGCACAAGACAATGAAATTATAACAATTAGTATAAACCCATTAATTCATTTAGAGATGAGAAAAGTAGCAATTTACGGAAAAGGCGGTATTGGTAAAAGTACAACTACACAAAACACAGTAGCAGGTTTAGTTGAATTAGGAAAAAATATTCTAGTAGTAGGATGTGATCCTAAAGCAGATTCAACACGTCTATTATTAGGTGGTTTAGCTCAGAAAACAGTTCTTGATACACTTCGTGAAGAAGGTGAAGATGTTGAGTTAGATGATGTTGTAAAACCAGGTTATGGTGGTGTTCGTTGTGTTGAGTCAGGTGGTCCTGAACCAGGTGTAGGATGTGCTGGTCGTGGTATTATTACTTCTATCAACCTATTAGAGCAATTAGGTGCTTGGGATGAGAAATACAAAACTGATTATACTTTTTACGATGTATTAGGTGATGTAGTTTGTGGTGGTTTCGCAATGCCAATTAGAGATGGTAAAGCAGAAGAAATTTACATTGTAGTATCAGGTGAAATGATGGCAATGTATGCTGCAAATAACATTTGTAAAGGTATCCAAAAGTATGCTCAAGCAGGTACTGTTCGTTTAGGTGGATTAATTTGTAACTCACGTAAAGTAGATAACGAAAGAGAAATGATTGAGGAGTTAGCTAAAAAATTAGGTTCTCAAATGGTTCACTTCGTACCTCGTGATAACATGGTTCAACAAGCTGAGATTCATAGAAAAACTGTTATCGAGTTTTCTCCAGAGCACAATCAAGCTGATGAGTATAGAGCTTTATCAAAAGCTATTGATTCAAATGAAATGTTCGTAATTCCAAATCCTTTAGAGATTGAAGAGCTAGAGAAGTTATTGATCGATTTTGGTATCGCAAACTAATCTATTTCGATAGTCAATTTATATCTGTCAGAATTAAATATTCATTTCAATTAGAGGCAATTCCCACTAGTCTCTTAAACTTTTAAAAAGATCTTAGTTATGTTAATGATAAAAGCAATTATACGTCCAGAAAAATCAAGCGCAGTACTTAAAGCTCTATTCGAAGCTGGATACATAGCTGTTACAAAAACACCAGTTGTTGGTCGTGGTAAGCAGCGAGGAATTAAAATTGGTGATGTTACTTACGATGAGTTGCCAAAAGAACAACTTGTAATGGTTGTGAAAGATGAGGATAAAGATTTTGCAGTGAATACGCTTATGGAAGCTGCTCGCTCAGGAGAAAAAGGAGCTTTTGGTGATGGTAAAATATTTATCACTCCAGTTGAAGAGGCTTACACCATCTCAAGAGGGGTTAAAGAGCTTTAATTCACATTCAGGATTTATCTACTCATCTATCAAAAAAAGAAATTATGAAAACAGTAATGGCAATAATAAACATCGATAAGATGAATGCAACGAAAAAGGCCTTATTAGCCGCTGATATTACGTCGATGACTGCATCGGGGAAAGTATTCGGACGAGGAAAAGGTCTTTGGGAAGCCAAAATACTAGAAGGAGTGAAAAACGATAGACCTGAAGCTTTAGAGCATTTAGGAAAAGAACCACGACTTCGTGCACAAAGAGTTTTAGAGGTTGTAGTAAACGATTCGTATGTGCAACCAGCTGTAGATGCAATAATTGAAGCCAATCAAGGCGAGCCTCATGGCTGTGGTAAAATATTCGTAATGCCTGTTAACGATGTGGTGCAGGTAAGAACGGGAACTACAGGTAGCAAAGCAGTTGATTAATAACCGTTAAATTGTAAAAACATGGTTAAAAAGAAAGATTTTTCAGCAGGATTACCAGATCCTACTCCATTAATAGAAGATATAGTTAGCAAGTACCCTAGCAAAATTGCTAAGAAGCGTAAAAAAGGTATGGTAGCCAACGATCCAGAAGTGGATCAAGAAGTTCAAGCTAACGTACGTACTATTCCTGGAATTATTACACAACGTGGTTGTACTTATGCAGGTTGTAAAGGTGTGGTATTAGGGCCAACAAGAGATATCATTAACTTAGTACACGGACCAATCGGATGTAGTTTCTACGCTTGGTTAACACGTCGTAACCAAACCAGAGCAGCAGAGGGCGAAGATAACTTCATCATGTATTCTTTCTCTACTGATATGCAAGACGAGAACATTGTATTTGGTGGTGAAATTAAATTAAAGCAAGCCGTTCGCGAAGCGCATGCTTTATTTAACCCAAAAGCAATCGGTATTTTCTCAACTTGTCCGGTAGGTTTAATTGGTGATGATGTTCACGCTGTATCTCGCGAAATGAAAGAAGAATTAGGAATCAATATTTTTGGTTTTTCTTGTGAGGGTTACCGAGGAGTATCACAGTCAGCGGGTCACCATATTGCCAACAACGGTGTATTTAAAAACGTAGTAGGTTTAAATGACCGTCCACGTAAAGGTAAGTTCCAAATGAACTTATTAGGGGAGTACAACATTGGTGGTGATGCTTTCGAATTAGAAGCATTGTTCGAAGAAGTTGGTATTGAGTTAATCTCTACTTTCTCAGGTAACTCTACCATTAAAAGTATGGAGTACTCACATACAGTTGATTTAAATATTGTAATGTGTCACCGTTCTATCAACTACATTGCTGAGATGATGGAAGAGAAATACGGTATTCCTTGGATCAAAGCCAACTTTATTGGAGCTGAAGCTACTTCAAAAACACTTCGTAAAGTGGCAGAGTTCTTTGATGATGCTGAATTAACAGCAAAAGTTGAAGAAGTTATTGCTCGCGAAGCTGCTAAAGTGCAAGTGGTAATGGATGCCATTAAGCCAAAAACAGAAGGCAAATTAGCTATGATGTTTGTAGGTGGATCTCGTGCTCACCATTATCAAGAGTTATTCAAAGAGTTAGGTATGCATACTGTTTCTGCAGGATACGAGTTTGCTCACCGCGATGACTACGAAGGACGTAAAGTGATTCCTAGTATTAAAATTGATGCTGATACTCGTAATATCGAAGATCTTACTATTGAGAAAACAGAGAAAGAAGAATTATGGCGCGAAGACCTAATTGCTAAAAAAGCCAAGCTTGAGAAAGAAGGTTACCAGTTTAGCGATTACGAAGGAATGATGCCAGAAATGGAAAAGAATTCATTGGTAATTGATGATGTTTCTCACCATGAAACTGAAAAATTAATTGAATTCTATAAGCCAGATATCTTCTGTGCTGGTATTAAAGAGAAATATGTGGTACAAAAATCAGGTGTGCCTTTAAAGCAGCTACATAGTTACGATTATGGTGGTCCTTATACTGCCTTTGGTGGAGCCATTAACTTCTTTAAGGAAATGGAACGTATGTTAGTTACCGATGTATGGAAACTAGTAGATACTCCTTGGAAATCGGAGCCAGAGATTGTAGGTAGCATGACTATTAACGCTTAGTCATTTAGAGGGATAAGATTTAAACCTCAGAGCTTTAGTATTCTCAATCTTGCAAGGTTTGTAATGTGAGGATCTGACCTCCAGAAAAACGCTTTTTTTAATGAAGAGAAGCTTTAGTAAGACCGGGAAGCTGAGAACTTGTTCGAAGATCACCCGGCCGCACTTAAGCTTTACGAAAGTAAAAAAAGTGGTTTTATGGCAGTCTTGACTTTTTTGCTTCGTTTTTGGGTCAAGCCAAAAATGAAGAGCCTTCCGGCTTGAGGAAAATACTTCAGCTACTATAAGAAGGTTTATTCTTAAATCTGATTACTAATATTTAAAAAGATTCATTATGTTACTTCGACATACTACAGAAAAAGAAATAGATAGAAAGGCACTAACAGTAAACCCGGCTAAAACTTGTCAGCCGGTAGGTGCCATGTATGCGGCTTTAGGTATCCACGGATGTTTACCACATAGCCACGGATCACAAGGGTGTTGTTCATATCACCGTTCAGCTTTAACCCGTCACTATAAAGAGCCAGTAATGGCTGCTACATCATCGTTTACTGAGGGTTCTTCAGTATTTGGTGGACAAGCAAACCTTTTACAAGCTATCGGTACTATATTCTCAGTATACGATCCTGAAATTATCGCAGTTCACTCTACTTGTTTATCAGAAACAATTGGTGATGACCTTGGTCAGATTGTTGCTAAGGCTCGTAACGATGGTAAAGTACCAGAAGGAAAGCACGTAATACAAGCTCCAACTCCTAGTTACGTTGGTTCTCATGTTACAGGATACCACAATATGTTAGAAGGTATTGTTAAGTATTTTGCCATGAAAACAGATGAGGCTAAACGCCAGGTTAATATATTAGCTGGTTGGGTTGAGCCTTCAGATATGCGTGAGTTAAAAAGAATTACTGGTTTAATGGGTGTTAAAACCGTATTGGCTCCTGATACTTCTGATGTATTAGATGCACCAATGACTGGTAAGTTCGAAATGTATCCTAAAGGAGGAACTACTATTCCTGAGCTTGTGAGCATGGGCGATAGCATGAAAACTTTAGCCTTAGGTGAGTATGGCACAAAAGGAGCAGCCGTTGCTTTAGACAATGCTTGCAAGGTACCATTCGATTTATTGGATTTACCTATCGGAGTTAAAGCTACTGACCGTTTTATTTCTGCTTTATCACAAGCCGGAGCTGTTTCGGTTCCTGAGGCGATAAATGATGAGCGTGGTCGTTTAGTGGATATGATTACGGATATGCACCAATACTTTTATGGTAAGCGTGTTGCTTTATTTGGCGATCCAGATCAGTTATTCGCTATGTGTGAGTTCCTATTAGATCTTGATATGGTTCCTGCTTATGTAGTTTCAGGTACTCCAGGTAAATCATTCGAGAAGAGAATGAAAGAAATATTTGGTGATAAAATCGACCAAGTGAAATTCAAAAATGGTGCTAATGCGGATATGTTCCAAATTCACCAATGGATTAAACAAGAGGGTGTTGATTTACTAATAGGTAACACCTATGGTAAGTATATCGCTCGCGATGAGAAGATTCCTTTCTTAAGAATGGGATTCCCAATTGTTGATCGTGTAGGTCACTCTTATTTCCCAACATTAGGTTATATGGGTGGTATCCGCATCCTCGAAAAAATGTTGGATCTATTGATGCAATATCAAGACGAAAATTGCGAAGAAGAAAAAGTAGAATTAGTAATGTAAGAATAAGTATCAAGTACTAAGTATAAAGACATAAGACTTCTTTACATATTGTAAATCATCTTTATACTTGATACTTGTGTCTTATATCTTAATATAAAGATTTGTGTTTGCCAGAGGTTAGGCAGCGTTGAACATGTTCGTTGCCTTAAGATTAGCGGGGTAGTTGAATTATCGGAACGCCGAAATTCAAAATAAATAGGTGGTATATATATTTTCTAATTCTTTGTGCTTTAATAGCGATTAGAATTACCCCGCCAATCTTTCCTTATAAATACAAATTACTCTCACAATAAAATATGTTGCAGCATATTTTAAATAAAAGATTTTAAAATAGAGGTTTAAGCACAGTCTTTTATCTCTTACTAAGGTCTGATAGTCTAATTAAATCAATCTTTCTATTTAAACGCTTATGTCAAAATATATAAAAGATAGAACATCCCAGATTGTTACCATAGGCGAAGACCAACACGATTTAGCCTGTGAAAAGAAATCAGCAGCAGGTTCAGTAAGTCAGAGAGCATGTGTTTTTTGTGGCTCAAGGGTAGTTTTATATCCTATTGCAGATGCGCTACATATTGTACATGGTCCTATAGGTTGTGCAGCATATACTTGGGATATCAGAGGCGCTATGTCGTCTGGTCCACAGTTGCACCGTTTGAGTTTTTCAACTGATTTACGTGAGAAGGATGTGGTTTTTGGTGGAGAAAAAAAATTATACAATGCGCTAACAGAATTAATTGCTTCGTATAAACCCGAGGCTGTTTTTATATACAGCACATGTATTGTTGGTGTTATTGGAGATGATGTTGAGGCCGTTGCGCGTCAGCTAAAAAAAGAAACAGGCGTTGAAGTACTTCCTGTAATGAGCGAAGGCTTTAAGGGAACCAAAAAAGATGGTTACAAAGCAGCCTGCGACGCATTAATGAATTTGGTGGGAACCGATGAGGATTATGTTCCACCTAAATACAGTATAAATATATTGGGCGATTTTAACTTAGCGGGTGAGCTTTGGATATTGGCCGAATATTATAAAAAAATAGGTGTTGAGATTATTGCTTGCCTTACAGGCGATGGCCGTGTGCAACAAGTACGTCGATCTCATAAAGCATCCCTAAATGTGGTACAGTGCTCAGGTAGTATGATGCACGTAGCCAAAGAAATGGAAAGTCAGTATGGTATACCATTTAAAAAGGTATCCTACTTTGGTATTGAAGATATGTCGGATGCACTTTATGAAGTGGCCACACATTTTAACGATCCTGAATTAATGGCCAATGCCAGAGCACTAGTCTCAGAAGAGTTGGCAATATTAATTCCGGCATTACAACCGTATCGCGAAAAGCTTGAAGGAAAAAAAGCAGCCATATACGTTGGCGGTGCCTTTAAAGCCATTAGCCTAGTTAAAGCACTGCGTTTATTAGGTATGAAAACGGTAGTTGTAGGTTCTCAAACGGGTAATAAAGACGATTATAACTTGTTACAGAAAATCTGTGATAAAGGAACCGTAATCGTTGATGACTCAAATCCAAATGAGCTATCCGATTTTGTAAAGCAAACGGGAGCCGATCTGTTTATAGGTGGCGTTAAAGAACGACCGATAGCCTATAAGTTAGGACTAGGATTTTGCGATCACAATCACGAACGTAAAGAAGCACTTGCCGGTTACATTGGCATGCTCAACTTCGCCAAAGAAGTATACGCCTCGGTTTGTAGTCCTGTGTGGAAGTTTATAGATAAGAAGTAGTATCAAGTAGCAAGTATCAAGACATAAGACTATTTGCATGATGTAAATATCTCTTGATACACAGCCTTGGTTCTAAGTTTTAATCCTTTCAAGTTTCAAAGCAAGCTGTAAATCATCTTGATACTTGAATCTTGAATCTTGATACTTAAAAAAGATGGCCGACAAAATACCAGTATTAAAAGAAAGAAAAAACTTCGTAGCCACGCGTAACGCATGTAAAGTGTGTTCGCCATTGGGCGGAAGTATAGCATATAAAGGAATTAAAGGCTGTGTGCCTGTAATTCATGGGGGACAAGGGTGTGCCACTTACATCCGACGATATTTAATCAGTCATTACAAGGAGCCTGTTGATATTGCCTCTTCAAATTTTAGTGAGGAATCAACTATATTCGGCGGAGAAGGCAATCTCAGCGCGGCTATTCAAAATGTAATAGCTCAATATAAACCAGAGGTGGTTGGGGTTTGTACCACTTGTTTGAGCGAAACCATTGGCGATGATATCGGACAAGCACTCCGAAACTACAAAGCAGCCAATGCCGATGATAAAAGTATACCCGAGTTTGTATACTCATCAACGCCAAGTTATCAGGGTTCGCATATGGATGGGTTTCACGAAACAGTGGCAGCCATCACCAAAACATTTGCCACCAAGGTTGAAGCCAATGAGAAGGTTGCCATCTTCCCTGGCTTTATATCTACTGAAGATTTAAGGATGTTAAAGGATATTCTTACTGATTTTGGCATTGATTATATAATGGTTCCTGATTACTCTGAGACTTTAGATAACCCAGTGTGGGATACTTATCATCGTATTCCGGATGGAGGTACTCCTGTTGAAGATTTGAAATTATTAGGAGGTGCAAAAGCATCCATTGAGTTTGGTCCTATCCTTAATAAAGGAAATTTAGTAGGTCGACTTAAAAATAAAAACCTTGCTGTAACAGGTGCCGAGTATTTATCCAAAGAGTTTGGAGTTAAAAAATACACCGTTAATGTTCCGGTAGGCATCACGCAAAGCGATGAGCTTTTTAAGGCGCTAAGCGAGATAAGTGGTAACGAAGTGCCGATGAGGTACCAAATGGAACGCGGCCGATTAATTGATGCTTACGCCGATGGACATAAATACGTGTTTGGCAAAAAAGCAGTGGTCTATGGCGAAGAGGATTTAGTAGTTGCCATGACGGGTTTCTTGGATGAAATAGGAGTAGAAGTAATACTTGCTGCATCAGGAGGAAACAGTGGAACGCTACAGCCCGAAATTGAAAAATGTGCGCCTACTCATGGTAAAACCATACAGGTAATGGGCGATTTAGATTACGAAAAAATTAACGAACTCTGTATTGATATGAAACCCGACTTTTTGGTTGGTAACAGCAAAGGCTATTATATCGCTCGTGAGTTAGAAATACCAATTATAAGAGTAGGATTCCCAATTCACGATAGAATGGGCGGATCACGATTAAAACACATTGCCTACAAAGGTGCTCAAGAGCTGTTTGATAAAATTGGCAACGCCATGATGGAATACAAACAAGAGCACTCTGAAATAGGATACAAATATATATAAGGAAGTATCAAGTATCAAGACACAAGATTATTTACAGGATCTAAATCAACTTGATACTTAATTACGATACCGAAAGAGAGAATATATCAAGCTATGAAAAACTAAGTATTCGAGCAGTAAATCTTCTTGATACTTGAGACCAGATACTTGATACTAATAAAAAAACATCAAGCTATATCAAACTGAAGTCACAAGTTGTAAATCATCTTGATACTTACTACTTGATACTTGATACTAAACAAAGAGCTATGATCGATTTTAAAAAACACCCATGTTTCAATAAAGAAGCGAAAGGACAATATGCCAGAGTTCATCTTCCGGTAGCTCCTAAATGTAATATTAGCTGTAACTACTGTAACCGTAAATTCGATTGTGTAAACGAAAGCAGACCAGGAGTTACTTCAAATATATTATCGCCAGAGCAATCAATGGTTTACTTAAAAGGACTGAAAGAGAAAATGCCAAACCTTTCAGTTGTTGGTATTGCAGGTCCTGGAGATCCATTTGCCAATCCTAATGAAACCATGGAAACACTTCGATTGGTTCGAAAAACTTATGATGATATGATTTTGTGTGTATCATCTAATGGTTTAGGAATAGGACCTTATATTGATGAGCTTGCAGAGTTAGAAGTAAGTCATGTTACCATTACCATAAATGCACTCGATCCTGAAATATTATCAAAAGTATACCGTTGGGTTCGTTTCGATAAAAAAGGATATTTCGGTTTAGAAGGCGCCACTATATTATTAGGCAAACAGCTCGAAGCCATTGAAAAGCTAAAAGCAGCAGGCATAACAGTTAAAGCCAATGCCATTGTAATACCAGGTATTAACGAAGATCATTTACCAGAGCTTGCCGAAGGTTTAGCAAAAATGGGTGTTGATTTAATGAATACCATTCCATTAATTCCAGTTGAGGATACGCCTTTCTCTGATTTAACAGAGCCTGAAGCAGCAACCATGAAAGCCATCCGTAAAGAAATTGGCGCATTTTTACCTCCAATGACGCACTGTAGCCGTTGTAGGGCTGATGCAGCAGGTCTTTTAGGAAAAGATAGTACTGAGGCCATGGAGCTTTTATCAGAAGCGGCAAAAATGACTGTTGGCTGTGGTGGTGGAGAAAAGGAAGAACGCCCATATGTAGCGGTGGCTAGTAACGAAGGTATTTTGGTGAATCAACATCTAGGTGAAGCTGATCGACTATATATTTTTAAAGAAACACCAAACGGATACAAGCTCGTAAACCAAAGAGTAACACCACCACGAGGCAATGGTGATGATAGATGGGTAGAGTTAGGAGATACTTTAAGTGATTGCCGAGCAATATTGGTTGGAGGTATAGGACCTAAGCCATCTAAAATATTAGGTAAGTCGGGTATTAAGGTAGTAGAGATGTCTGGACTTATCGACCAAGGAATGGATGCTATTTATAAGGGTGAAGATTTAAGAACCATTACCAAAGCAGAAGCCTTCAAATGTGGGGCATCATGTTCAGGAACAGGAACGGGTTGTGGTTGATAAAACAGCTGAAAGCCGCTAGGGGACTGCACATATTTCTAGGGGACGGGTTAAATACCTAGGGGAATTAACCAATGTGCTCGGGGGTGGTGTCAATTACCTCGGGGACGATTACAAACCTCTCGGGGAAGCTATTAATACCCTAGGGGATGGCAAAAACCTTTAGTGTGATGAGGCAAAATATGTAGGGGACAGCTCTAAACCCATGGGGGTTCATAAAAGGTTCTAGGGGATGAGGTGAAACTCGCGTGGGCCAGGCAAATGCTTTAGGGAGTGCTTCAATGTTTAGTAATATATCAATCTCGTCCTAAACGTATTTATATAATGTGCTACACGCCTTGTTTAGTATCGACCTCAGCCAGTGAACCAAAAAACTGGATTGAAATGACGGTTAAAAATTGTTTTCTGTTTGAGTGCTTTGAGGCACGAAAAAGTACGAGTTTAAAATATCGGGACGATTAAGAATTGAGTATTCTTAATTGTTTCAGCACCATTAAAGTTTTTTGAGTGAAATGGGTGCAGTCGACGGTCTTTTTGTCTACTTTTTTGACTGTAGAAAAAAGTAGAAGCCTTCACGGCTTGAGTGAAAATTTAATTAGGACAACATTGGTAATAAATAATACAAGAAGACAATTAAACAAATTTATAACATCATCAAGTAAAGTATTTTATGCTTTAGTCTTGAATCTTAAACAATCATTATGAAAAAACCAGAGTATCACATCTTAGTTTGTAATTCGTATCGTGTTGCAGGCGATGCAAAAGGATTCTGTAACAAAAATGGAGCTGGCGATTTTATTCCATACATCATGGAAGAGTGCAACGATAGAGGTATTGATGCCGCAGTAACAAGCACAGCCTGTTTAAATGTATGTAGCCAAGGACCTATTATGGTGGTTCACCCAAATAACTTTTGGTATGGCGAAATTACTGAGGATAAAATTGATGAAATTTTAGATGCCTTAGAAGAAGGTAACGCAGTTGAAGAGTATTTAATTTCAGATTAGCATATTTAAGGGTAGTGCATATTGTTGGGGAAGTGCTAGCTCAATGTTTTCCTAATAATATGCACTTAAACTTAACAATTTCATACTCTTAAGCTAATGCTACTATTTGCAGGTGGTTTTAACTTCACCATAGTTGTTTAAGCACCACGGTAAATGACCTCTTTACAAAGAGCTTTTGTTTTAGTTAAAGCTTTAGTAAGACTGGCTAGCTGAGAGCTGTGCTCGAAGATCCGCCAGCCGCACTTAAGCGTAACTAAATAAGAAAGTTATTTGTAAAGCAGTCTTGAATTTCTTTGCTTCTGTTTCTTGTTTCAAGACAAGAAATGAAGTCGGGTTTGGGCTGAAAGCCCAATATGTAATGCTATATAATCTAGAATATAATTTTAGCTAATCTATCTAAACAAAAAACTATGCAAAATCTAATTGATACTACTTTACGCGATGGCGAGCAAGCCGCAGGAGTTGTTTTTTCTTTAGAAGAGAAAATTAGAATAGCTCAAATGTTAGATGAAATTGGTATTGTAGAGGCGGAGGTAGGTACTCCATCCATCTCGCGCCAAGAAGAAAAAGATATAAAGACAATACTTAACCAGGGCTTTAAATTCGATGCCCTTTGTTGGTCAAGAGCTACAGTTGGCGATATTATGGCCGCCAAGCGCACAGGTGTTAAGCGTATTAGTATTTCTTTTCCGGTGAGCGATTTGCAATTAGCAGCTCTTGGTAAAAACTATGATTGGGTGCTCAAGCAAATGAAAACCATGATCGGATTGGCCTCTAATCATTTTGAATTTGTAGGTATAGGTGCGCAAGATGCATCAAGAGCCAATACACAATTTTTGCATCAGTATATTTCTAATGCTGCACATTACGGAGTAAAGAGGGTGCGTTTAGCAGATACAGTAGGTATTATGAATCCTTATTCGGTGGGGGAGATGGTTAACGAAACCACTCAATTATTTCCCGATGTAGATTTCGAATTTCATGCACATAATGATTTAGGCATGGCTACGGCTAATACTATTGCTGCGCTTCAGGCAGGTATTCAATCTGTTGATGTTACAATAAACGGATTGGGAGAGCGCGCTGGTAATGCACCGCTCGAAGAGGTGGCCGCAGCTTCAAAGTTCTCTTTAAATAAAGATATGGGCATCAACCTTGCTCAATTGCAAGATATTTGTAAGTATGTTGAGCATGTCTCAAAAAGATATGTAAGTAAAACCAAACCAGTAACGGGCGAGTTGGTAACCAGTCATGAGTCAGGGATTCATTGTCGTTCGCTTTTAAAAAATACAATGACCTACCATGCCTTCCATCCTAGTGAAGTGGGCAAAACTTCCGAGTTTGTTATAGGAAAGCATTCTGGCGTAGCATCTGTAGTCAATATGCTAGAGCAGATGGGTATTAATGTATCACCCGAACGGGGTAAAGAAATTTTACCAGAGGTAAAACGTTTGGCAAGCGAGAAGAAGGCTGGTATTAATCAAACTGAATTACGCGATTTAATTCTCAAACTATAATAACATGGTCAATGGATTTACCTGAGCGTGAGAAATTCTCTTGGTTATGTCTATTGAGTATAAAATAAACATACAAAATGGAAACATATAGAGAAATATATGATGTGGGATTTGATTATTATCACAATACAATATCCCTTGTTGAGAGTAACCGCTTTGGTGAGGCTTTAACAGCAAATGTAGCGGTATTATCTGCCGAATACTTATTAAGTAGTGTGCTAACAAAGAACAATATTCCGCTATATGGCCATGGCCTTAGTGAAATGTTAAAAGCATTGTGCTTTAATCGCATAATTCCACCTAAAGTGCGCGATCAGGTTAAAATTCTCGATCAAGGATGTGGGTGTAATGCCTTAATACCTACTGCCGATGAGGTAGCTAAGTTGGTAGATGCTCTGCGCGAAGTAAAACAATGGACCGATACTCAAATAAAAGTAGCAGTATCAGCCTAATAAAAATTAAGTAACCTTTGGCAATTAATGATAAGGTTACGCAAGGTAAATTGCTATCTGCAAAATTGCAATTTGCCAAACCCTCCGAGAAAGTCTGTATTCTTGTGTACTACGTCGCAGGGGTGGCGACAACAGGTGTGCAGACTTTTTCTTATACTATTCAGTAGGGGCTGTATTATAGTCCATACTTATCAAACAGATGATTAATACCCTTAATCATGCCAAATCTATAACCCAAAAACACCTGCAAATCAAGTGAGTTGTCTTCTATCGAAGCAGTACTTTTACCTTGAGGGTGCTTTTGTATGCTACCTGTTATTTGTATACCTCCAAAAAAGCGATTACTATTATACCCCATGGCACACTGAGCTTCAAGCCGAGCCAATGGGTCTAAATTATGAGAATTAATTTCTTCCTCAATAGTTCTAGTTAAAAGTTGACTATTGATAAAACCCAATCCTGCGGCAGCTCCAGCCGAGATATAAAAATTACGATGCCACACATAAGTGTAAAAATATCCAAGTTGGGCGGTGGTTTCAAAGTTCTGTGACTTTTGAGTGCTATTCGATGCTGTAATGGTGGCTTTATTGTCAATAGAGTAATATCTATAAAGTAAAAAGGCCATCAAACTTCCGCAGCTCTTTATTTGGTGTTCCGTTTGGTCGCTAACTGCCTTAACAGAGTAGTTTTTATTAAACTTATAAGCCGTATATCCCGAGAAGTTCTCCACAAGCAATTCCGGAAACTGTATGTATGCACCTTTATACTTGTCCCAGTCTTCAATAATATCACTTGTGTTACTTATATAGTACCCCTTAGTTTTTGAATAGCCAAAATGCTGCACCCAATGCGGAAATATTAAGTTCAGGCCTATCGACTTAAGCTCAGACTTACCTTTTCTATCATCATCATTATTTCCACCTAAATAATTTGGTGCAAACCCAAGTGAGAAGGCGATAAACCTGTAGTTAAACCAAACCTTTGTTTTTAATTCGGTATTCGGTTTTAAATCATAATTAACGCTATTGCCTCGCACACCAAATGATTCACCTGCATTTTTAATCCCAACTTTTAAAATAAACTTATCGTTGTACTTCCTTATGTAAGAGCTGTCTATTTTAACTTTGTTTTCTTGTGCAGATACATGTATAAATATAAAAAGAGCCGTAATAATAAGTAGTAACCTCATATTAATAAATAAAACATATACTAATTAACTGATTACGAGCTTTTTTGTTTTTACATTGGGCGTTCCCCTCCTAATACTATTCTATTATCAGCACAAATCCCTTTTCTCGGGTCATGCTTTCCGCTATATCTTTGCTTCGCCATAACGGGCTCACAAAGGATGCCGCTCCAATCATTAACGCATCTCTTCGTATACGTTCTGTAAAAACCACAAAGTATACTACGAGGAGTCGGCTTTGGTAAAAACACAAATAAAAGCCATATTAAACACAGATCAAACTCACGTTAACGTGAGTTTGATCTGTGTTTGATATGAGTTAAATCTGAAATTATACCGAGTAAGACACAACCTAGTTCTTATTTAGTATAGAATACCATTCTCTATACTATATAAGCGTCGTTTTTTCTGAGGTTCAAAAAAAGAGAAAAAACTTTTTCGACTTAAAACATTGATAAACTATTCTTTAGTTATTATCTTCGTATTCTTGCCTAAAAAAACGTTGAAGTAGTATTTGGAATTATGAAAAAAACTCCTCACTTTTGCAGCCGCTTTGAACGCAAGGCAGGATTACAACGGACATTTTGAGAAACAAAAAATGGATTAAAAACCCTTTATATAAGCGGTTTTTAGGTGTCAAAAAAGATTTAAAATTATTTCCAGAAATATTTGGAATTAAGAAATTAAATCAGTTATCTTTGCAGCCGCTTTTAATGAAGAGCTGAGAGTAGCAAAAACGACATCTTGAAAGTGATTGAAACTATTTAACGATAGTCAATTATGGC
>NZ_LYBV02000033.1 GCF_001660705.2 Saccharicrinis aurantiacus | reverse complement strand
ATATAACGCAAAGCCCGACCCGCAGGGGCACACCCAAAAAGTCAGTCTCGGTTTCATTGAACTTTATGCTTTCAACCTTTGTTTGTTATTTAGAATGAATATCAATAATTAAATTTTATAGTTATGAAACTAAATAGTGTGATTTTACTCTTCGGATTTTTATTGGTGAGCATGATTTCGTGTGATAAAGGAGATGATGCAGCAGAACAGATGGAGGATGAGATGGAAATGAAAGATCAGGATAGTAATAGTGATGGAGGCGCTAGTGAACCAGATGTTGACGATTCAGGGGATGTAGTTTTGGGTGATGCTGGCGATTTTTCATTGGAAGAATTAAATGGTGGTACTTTTAGGTTATCTGATCAAAAGGATAAAGTAACTGTGCTCTTTTTCTTTGGTAACTCATGTCCTTCATGTAAAGCGGCTGTAAATTCAATAGAAAGTAATTTAGTTGATGCTTATGCTGATAAAGGCGACTATCAATTAATAGGAATTGACGTTTGGGATGGTAATAGTAATGCGGTTAGTGGATTTAAATCAAGTACTAGCGCTTCTTTTAGGTTATTATTAAATGGTTCAAAAGTTGCTGGCGATATGGGTACTACTTATGATAGATTGCTTGTAATTGATAAGAATGGAGATATTGTATTTAAAGGTACAAGAGGAGCATCAAATGATATAGCCGATGTTGTTGCTGTTGTAAATGGGCAATTAAATAATTAATCGACTGTTATGAAAATATGTTTCTCAATTATTTTTTCTGTGTTCTTTTGTGTTTCTATGGAATCACAAACCATTCGTGAATTTAGTGCCACAAGCCTCGATAACAATACTGTTACTTTTTCAAGTTTAAAGGGAGAGGGTCTTACTGTGTTGGACTTCTGGGCATCTTGGTGCAAACCTTGCTTGAAGTCGATGCCATATATTGAAGGTATTTATACAAAGTATAAAGATCAAGGTGTTTCTGTAGTTGGTGTTAATACTGATGGTCCTCGTAGTCAGTCAAAAGTAAAGCCTATTGTAAAAAGCTTGAATATTCATTACCCTATTATTCTCGATATGAATAACAATCTGATGAATGATTTAAATGTGTTGTCTCTTCCTACTTTGTTGATTGTTGATAAAAATAGTAAGGTAATTTATAGACATGAGGGTTTTGTTAAGGGTGATGAAAAAAGGATTGAAGAAGAATTAGAGAAATACTTATAATGCAAAGCCCTTTTAATATGCTTAAATATTTGTGGTCATCATTAATTATATTGTTTGTTCCTATAGTTGTAAATGCGCAATTTAATGGAAGTATGCTAAATGAATATCAATATGGTAATATACCTAGTGATGAGTCTGGTGATTTTAATTCAATTTACACGCGTGCATTATTAGATTATCAATATAAGGATTTTAGGTTATCAACAGGACTTCAGTTATACCAAACGCCTTATCAAGAAAGGAACTACGTAAATCTGTCGAGTGCCCAGCTAAATTATCAAACAGAGAAAATTTCTGTCAATGTTGGCAATTATCAAGAGGTATTAGGAAAAGGATTATTATTGCGCAATTATCAGATTCCGAATGCTGTAATAGAAGATTTGGGTTTTAGAAGTAAACAATATTTCTACACTGATATTTTAGGTGCATCCGCCACTCTTCAGTTAAAGAATATGACGATAAAAGGACTTTGGGGCTATTCTCTGAATAATTTGTATCCACCAACAGAAAGTTGGGAGCAGAGGAGATATGATGAGCTTGCGGGTGCTGAAACTCATTTTAATATAAAAGATCAAAGAATTGGGGTTTCTTTTTTATCAGTGAATAATGAATTGGAAGAAAGCTATTATGGTATGCTTCATAGTGGGGGTAGTTTTTTAAATTACTTTAGTTATTATGTTGGTTATGCGAGTTACCTTGGAGGTAAAGGAAAGGATGACCTGAAAGGAGATTCTTATGCAGCTTATGGAAGTTTAAATGCCTACATCAACTCATTTGGTTTAAGTTTGGAGTATAAAAATTATAAGAATTTCTTACTTGGCGCAGGGGTTAATGAACCGCCAGCATTGGTTAAGGAGCATTCTTATAAATTATTAAATAGAAGTACGCATGTATTACAACCCACTAATGAAACGGGTATTCAATTAGAAGTTTTCTATAATTTAAACTTATTCTCTACAATTACAGCTAATTATACCTTAGCCAACAACGATTTTGGCGAAGATTTAACTTATCAAGAATGGTTTCTTGAATATTCAGGTAGTGTTTTTTCTAATACTGATTTAAAAGTATTTGTTGATTTTGCTCAGGATCCTTTTAAGGGAGAAGAAGATCGTATTTCAATAGGTTCAAGTATTGATCAATCATTAGGTACAAGTTTTGGAGTAGTGTTTGATATAGAAGGTCAGGATTTTACGAGGTATGAAGAGAGTGTGAATAATTTTTATAGCGGCTTAACCTTTCGGTATAAATCAAAGCTATTTTTAGGACTGCAAGGAGAGTATAGTACAGATTCATTTGTAACAGAAGATTCAAAATATTGGATTGGAGGGAATATTCAATACAAGCCACACAATAAACACACGTTTAATGTTTTTGTAGGTGAGAGAAGGGGTGGGCCCGCATGTAGTGCTGGTATTTGTTATGAGGTACTCGATTTTAGAGGTGTTGAGGTGCGATGGGCTGCTCGTTTATAGGATTATGCCTAAACCTTAAATAATTACCCTTATATTTTTGCAAAATATGAGAATTATCAGTTATTTGCGAGCCAAATATAAAGCACATTGGTTTTATACCTTAATACCACATAGATGACTGATAAAAGAATTGAAAATATAAATGTAAATGCCGAGCAGGCCATTATAACACCGAACGAATTAAAAGATCTTTATCCTTTAAACGAAGCAATTATTGCCAATGTTGCAGAAGGACAGGCTACTATAAAAAACATATTAAACGGCGCTGATAAAAGGTTGCTTGTTGTAGTTGGTCCTTGTTCAATACATGATATTGAAGCAGCTAAAGAATATGCGCGTGGGTTAAAGAAGTTGGCAGACGAACTAAAGGATTCCCTTTATTTAGTAATGCGTGTTTATTTCGAGAAGCCAAGAACGACTGTTGGTTGGCAAGGTTTAATTAATGACCCGAAGTGCGATAATAGTTTTAAAATTGAAGAGGGCCTGAAACAAGCTCGTGAGTTATTAATCTATATTGCAGAATTGGGCTTACCGGTTGCTGGTGAGGCACTCGATATTGTTACTCCTCAATACATTCAAGATTTAATATCATGGACTGCTATAGGTGCACGAACAACAGAATCACAAAGTCACAGAAAAATGGCCAGCGGATTGTCTTCAGTTGTAGGGTTTAAAAATGGTACTGATGGAAATATTGAAATTGCCATTAATGCACTAGAATCAGTATCTGCACCACATAATTTCATTAGCATTGAACCTGATGGTAAAGTAGCTGTAATTAGAACTGCCGGAAATCCTGATACACATATTATTTTGCGCGGAGGAAAAAGTCCAAATTATGAAGCTAATGATGTTAAGGCTTATGAAGAACGCTTAAGAAAAGCTGGTTTAGCTGAGCGAATTATGATTGACTGCAGTCATGCCAATAGTAATAAGAGTGCTAAAAATCAAGCATTAGTTTTAAAGTCAATTCAACAACAAATTTTAGATGGTAATAAGTCTATTATGGGGGTTATGATTGAGAGTAACCTCAAATTCGGCAAACAAAAATTATGTGCAGATCTTAGTAAACTAGAATATGGTGTTTCTATTACTGATGAGTGCATTGGTTGGGATGAGACTGAAAAAGAATTAAGAACGTTTGCAGAATCAATAAAAGTAAATTTGTTTGCAAGATAAAGATACCTTAGGTTTTGGCGTTAATATGATGTTGGCGCCTTAACTAATTATCTCATAATTGGCTACAGACTTATTGATTTTGCTATTTTGTTTTTTGAATAAAAACTGAAGTGTATTTTTTCTCCATCCAGTAGCTTTAATGTACTTTTTAAAAGTCATCTCTTCCCATTTATTACCTAATTGCTCTTCTGTTTTAGGTCCAATGTAAGTGTAAACTGCATCGGCAACCTTACCATCTCTATTTTTCTTTTTAAATTCTACATTTGTTGTGTTTGCTAATAGGCGTATATTGTTCTGTGAGCTGTAATCTTTTAAATCTGCGAGTATTTGATTATACTCATCAAATTGACCCTGTTCAATTGCATCAGAATACTTCCCTCCAATATTAAGTACTGGTCGTATTTGTAGTGTTCTGATGTTATACTTCTCAAAAACATTAAAGAAATTTGATAATTCACTTAAGTTTTTATTATTCACCGTGTAGTTAATTCTAATTTCCGGGAACTTAGAATTTGCATCTTCTTTAAAGCGATTGATTCGCTCAAGGGTGCTTAAAAAACGATCGTATTTAGATGTAGTCATAAAGTGCTCATAAGTATCCTTTTTAACACCATGACAGGAAATTGTAATTTCGCTTAATTTTAATTCAATTAGTTCTCTAATTTGATCATCGGTGAGTAGTTGGCCATTTGTTACTATCCCAATATCAGGAACATTGTATTGGCGAGCTAGTCTAACAAGCGAGGTGAAATTTCTGTGAGTAGTAGGCTCTGCCCCACAACCTATGTACACCTGAAAAGCCTTTTTAAAGAGTGTATTGGCAATAGGTGCGAAATCTGATTCTGGTATAATGCCTTTCATTTTTTTACGCTGCTCCATATTGCTGAAATAACACATTTTGCAAAAAAAGATTGCAATTTAGAGATGGATCAATCCGGATAGATAAATGGCGTCGACCCAAAAGGTGAAGTGTATAAACACCCAATAGTTTTATATTGGCGCTTTTAATCTTTTTACTGAGATTGAATAGAGTATAAAAGTTCATGTTCTTTCGTTATGAGCAGCAAATATAAACAAATAGTGATAATCTCCTTTTTACATACTTTAATACATTTGCTTTTACGCTATACTACTTCTATATTTGCACAACTTTTTACAAAATTGTGAATAATAAGAGAAATGAGTAGTAAGTTTAAAGAATACAAAGGATTAGATTTATCTCAAACCAATAAAGATATTTTAAAGGATTGGGAAGCAAATAATGCATTCGAAAAGAGTGTGACTACACGTGAAGGTAATCCTACTTTTGTTTTTTACGAAGGGCCACCGTCTGCGAATGGTTTGCCAGGTATTCATCATGTTATTTCTCGTTCACTTAAAGATATCGTCTGTCGTTATAAAACCCAGAAAGGGTTTGAAGTAAAACGTAAAGCAGGATGGGATACGCATGGTTTGCCGGTAGAACTAGGTGTTGAAAAATCTCTTGGTATTACCAAAGAGGATATTGGTAAAAAAATTACAGTTGCTGAGTATAATGCAGCCTGTAGGAAAGATGTAATGAAATACACTGATAAGTGGCAAGATCTTACTCATAAAATGGGTTATTGGGTCGATATGGAAAATCCTTATATCACTTACGACAATAAATATATCGAAACACTTTGGCATCTACTTAAAGAACTTTATAAAAAAGATTTTCTATATAAAGGATATACTATTCAACCCTATTCGCCAGCAGCGGGTACAGGATTAAGTACACATGAGTTGAATCAACCGGGATGTTATAAAGATGTAAAAGATACTACATGTACAGCTCAATTCAAGGTTGTTAAAAATGATATATCTAATTTTCTTTTTGATGGTGTAGATGGAGAGCTGTTTTTTCTAGCTTGGACAACCACACCTTGGACTTTACCATCTAATACAGCCTTGGCAGTAGGTCCTAAAGTAGCTTACCAAAAAGTAAAAACGTTTAACCCATATACAGGTGAACCTATTATAGTTGTAGTAGCTAAAAACTTAGTTTCGGCTTATTTCAACGCAAAAAATACTGATTTATCATTCGAAGACTATAAGCCAGGTGATAAAAAAGTTCCTTTTCGAGTAATTGAAGAGGAGATCACAGGAGAGCAATTAGAAGGCATCTCTTACGAACAATTAATTCCTTGGATGAAGCCAGATGGCGATGCTTTCCGCATCATCATGGGTGATTATGTTACTACAGAGGATGGTACGGGTATCGTTCATATTGCGCCAACCTTTGGTGCTGATGATGATAGGGTAGCTAAAGTTGCCGGAATTGCGCCACTTATTTTAATAGATAAAGAGGGTAAGCAGAATCCAATGGTTGATAAAACGGGTAAATATTTTCTTTTAGAAGATTTAGATGCCGATTTTATTAAAAACTTTGTTGATGTTGATACTTATTTAGAATATGCTGGCCGCTTTGTTAAGAATGCTTATGATGAAACGTTAACAGATAAAGATCCGTCTTTAGATGTTGATTTATCAGTAATGTTAAAGCAATGTAACAGAGCTTTCAGAGTTGAAAAACATACACATAACTATCCTCATTGTTGGAGAACAGATAAGCCTGTTCTTTATTATCCTTTAGACTCATGGTTTGTTAAAACTACTGCAGTTAAGGAAAGAATGATGGAGTTAAACAAAACTATTAACTGGAAACCAGAATCTACAGGAACTGGTCGTTTTGGAAAGTGGTTAGAGAATCTAGTTGATTGGAATTTATCTAGATCTCGTTATTGGGGAACTCCACTTCCTATCTGGAGAACGGAAGATGGAACACAAGAAAAATGTATTGGTTCTGTTGAAGAATTAGTAACAGAAATAAATAAGGCTGTTGATGCAGGCGTAATGGCTAAAAGTCCTTATGGCGAATTTAAAGCAGGTGATTTCTCAAAAGAAAATTATGATTTAGTAGATCTGCATAGACCTTATGTTGATGAAATTTTCTTAGTTGCTGATAATGGTGAAAAGATGATTCGCGAGGCCGACCTTATTGATGTTTGGTTCGATTCAGGAGCTATGCCATATGCGCAAATGCATTATCCATTCCAAACAAGTAAAGAAGATTTAGTATTTCCTGCTGATTTTATTGCTGAAGGGGTTGATCAAACTCGCGGATGGTTTTTTACGCTTCATGCATTAGGAACTATGTTGTTTGATTCAGTTGCGTTTAAAAATATTATTTCAAACGGTCTTGTTTTAGATAAGAACGGTAATAAAATGTCTAAACGCCTAGGGAATGCGGCTGATCCATTTGAAGTTATCGAGAAACATGGTTCTGACCCATTGCGTTGGTATATGATTACCAATGCGCAACCATGGGATAATTTAAAGTTTGATGAGTCAGGGATTGACGAAGTAAAACGTAAATTCTTCGGGACTCTATATAACACCTACTCATTCTTCTCATTATATGCCAATATTGATGGCTTTAGTGGTAATGAAGCTCAGATTCCAATGAATGAACGTCCTGAAATTGACCGATGGGTTATTTCAGTGCTAAATTCTGTTGTAAAAGAAGTAACTGAAAGCTTTGATGCGTTTGAGCCTACAAAGGCAGGTAGAGCAATTCAAAATTTTGTTACAGAAAATTTAAGTAATTGGTATGTGCGTTTAAATCGTAAGCGTTTTTGGGGAAGTGAATACTCTAATGATAAATTAGCTGCTTACCAAACGCTTTATCAATGTTTAGAAACGGTAGCTATTATTTCTGCTCCAATTGCACCTTTCTTTATGGATCAATTGTTCAGAGATTTAAATGCTGTTTCAGGAAATAATAAAGAAGAATCTGTGCATTTAACTTTATTTCCAGAAGTTAATGTTGGCCTGATTGATGCTGAACTTGAGCAAAGAATGGAATATGCACAAGATATTTCATCAATGATATTGAGTCTTCGCCGTAAGGTGAGCTTAAAAGTTCGTCAACCATTACAAAAAATAATGGTGCCTGTTTTAGATTCTTCATTCCAAACTCAATTAGAAAAAGTAAAAGATTTAGTACTTTCAGAGGTAAATGTGAAGGAGCTAGAGTTTCTTACCGATACTACCGGGGTTTTGGTTAAGAAGATTAAGCCAAACTTTAAAACTTTGGGACCTAAATATGGCAAAATAATGAAGCAAATTGCTGCCGTTGTTAATCAAATGGGTCAAGAGGATATTGCAGCAATTGAGCGTAATGAAAAGATGAATCTAACTATAGCTGATCAAGAAGTTGAGTTATTGTTAGAGGATGTTGAGATCATGTCTGAAGATATTCCAGGGTGGTTAGTTGCAAATGAAGGAAAGTTAACTGTAGCCTTAGATATTAACATAACAGATGATTTACGTCAGGAAGGAATTGCCAGAGAATTTGTAAATCGTATACAGAATATTAGAAAGGATTCAGGTTTTGATGTAACAGATAAAGTTATTGTTGAAATTCAGAAAAATGACATTATAAATAATGCCGTAATTAACTATAAAGATTATATTGCGGCTCAAACATTAGCAGATAAAGTTAAGCTTGTAGATTCAAACTGTGAAAATAACAGTATTGTTGTTGAGATAGAAGCAGGTGTTGAAATTTACATTGCAGTAAAAAAACAAGTTTCATAACAAAAAACTACCACTATGGCTGAAAAAACAAAATATTCTGATGCAGAGTTACAAGAGTTCAAAGACATAATCAATGGTAAATTGGATAAAGCCAAAAAAGATTATGAACTTTTAAGAAATACCATTACGCATGGCGATGGTAATGATACTCAAGATACATCCCCTACTTTTAAAGTTTTAGAAGAAGGAGCATCTGTATTGTCTAAAGAAGAAGCTGGTAAGCTAGCTCAACGTCAATTGAAGTTTATTCAGCATTTGCAAGCTGCATTAATCCGTATTGAGAATAAATCATATGGTGTATGTCGTGAAACTGGAAAGTTAATCTCTAAAGAGCGATTACGTGCAGTGCCTCATGCTACATTGAGTATAGATGCCAAAAAGAATCAAAAATAGATTTCTTAAGTTCTTAATGGATATTGAAATCTAAGATTATTATAAACTTATTCTGTGTGGTAGCGGCTATTGAAACCAAAAGTCTGCTGCCACATTTCTTATTTACAGAGGTATGTTATCATTATTAAAACGCCCAATTGTTATTGTGGCTCTTGTGTTAATTGTTGATCAAGCATTAAAGATATGGGTTAAAACCAATATGATGCTTGGAGAGGAGTTTAATATTATTGGCGATTGGTTTATTATTCATTTTATTGAGAATAATGGTATGGCTTTTGGAATGGAACTAGCTGGTAAGTTTGGTAAGGTTCTGTTAAGTGTTTTTAGAATAGTAGCTGTATTCGGAATAGGATATTATTTATATCAACTAACTAAAAAGAAAGCACCAACGGGTTTAATTGTAAGTATTTCACTTGTTTTAGCAGGTGCATTAGGCAATATAATCGATAGTGCATTTTATGGCTTGTTGTTTAGTGATAGTTATCCGCAAGTAGCTACGTTTCTGCCCGAAGGAGGAGGTTATGCATCATTTTTGCACGGAAAAGTCGTGGATATGTTTTACTTCCCGCTTGTAGATGGCTATTTTCCTGATTGGGTACCATTCTGGGGAGGTGATCATTTCGTTTTTTTTAGACCTGTGTTTAATGTAGCAGATTCCGCTATTTCTATTGGGATAGGGATTTTGTTACTTTTTCAACGCAACTATTTTAAAGATTAAACATCTGTTTGGTGTTATTAGATTACGAAGTTTATAATAATTATATAAAAGCATGTAGTACTACATGCTTCCTTTGTGTGGGTAGTTTATTGATACTTTGTGTTTAAAGTGTTAAATTGGGTCGGAAGTTGGATTGACTAAGGGCTTAAGTAATTGATTTTTTAGTAAAATGAGAATTAAGTTTTCTTTTCTGTTTTTATTTTTTCTATGTTTTTTTCTTTCAAAAAATGTTGTTTCACAAGATATTGATCCAGCAACTGTTGATGTTGGAGCTTTAAGTGATGATCAAATTCAGCGGATTATTACAGAAATGGATAGTCGTGGAATACCTGAGCAAGAAGCTATGGCACTTGCTAAAGCACGAGGGATGTCCGACGATCAAATTCTTCAATTACAGCAACGAATTCAGGAGTATAAACTTGCTGGTGGGGGAAGTGCTCAAATCGGAGACTTGCCAGAGCCAAAAGTATTTGCAGAGGGGGAGGTTAGTAAGAAAGAAGTGATAGAGTCAACTGTTGTTGAAGAAAAAAGATTATTTGGATATTCATTCTTCAATACTGATAAACTTACGTTTGAACCCAATGCAACTGCACCAATCCCTTCATCTTATATAATTGGCTTGCGAGATGTACTTATTATTGATGTCTGGGGAAATTCTCAGATGAATTATCAACTAACTGTTGATCAAAATGGGAATGTTAGTATCCCTGAAATAGGTCAGGTGATGATTGGGGGTATGACATTTGAAGATGCCGAAATAAAGATTAAATCAAAGCTTAACAGAATTTATGCAGATTTGTCATCTGACAATCCAAAGACCTTTGCGTCAGTTAGTATTGCTCAGATTAGAGCTGTGAGCGTTAATGTAATAGGGGAGGCTTCTAGTCCTGGGACCTATATAGTACCAGGAACAGCTTCTGTTTTTAGTGCTTTATACCTAGCTGGAGGTCCTAGCGAAAATGGTTCTTTTCGTGATATAAAGCTTATTCGTGATGAACAAGTAATCCAGAATATTGATATATATGAGTATTTAATTAAGGGTAAAGCTAAAAATAACGTTACACTTCGTGATGGTGATATTATAATAATAGAGCCTTATCGTCAAAGAATTATTATTGAAGGACAGTTTAAAAGAACGGGTCTTTTTGAAACAAAAAAAGGAGAAACGGTTACGGATGTTGTTGAGTATGCAGGTGGCTTTAATGAAAATGCTTATACACACAGGTTAGAACTTTACCGTAAGAATGGTAGAGATCAGGAATTCATAGATGTGCTTGAAGATAATTACAGTAAAATAGAACTGGCAAATGGCGATAGTATTGTTGCAGGAAAGGTTTTAAACAGATTTCAAAATATTGTTGCTATCACAGGTGCTGTATACCGACCAGGGAATTATGAAATAACAGAAGGTCTGACATTATCAAAATTAATTGAGAACGCTGATGGCTTGCGTGAAGATGCTTTTTTGGAAAGAGGAGTTATAACTCGCTTAGCAAAAGATTTCACTTTAACTAGTATTTCTTTTGATGTTGCTGATGTTGTAAATGGTGTAATTGATTTTGATATTCAGAAAGATGATAATATAAGTATTTCTTCAATACACGACTTACGTGAGTTCAGAACTGTTGAGATTTATGGTGAAGTTAAAGAACCTGGGCCTTTTAATTATAAAGAAGGCATGACTCTTAGTGATATCGTATATGAATCAGGAGGGTTTTTAGAATCAGCTTCTGAAGCATACATAGAGGTTGCTCGTAGGTTGGGTAAAGAAGAAGAAGCTACCTTAACTGATAAAGTAGCTCAGGTTTATCAAAAACAAATTTCCAGAGACTTAAAACTGCTAGGTAATGATGGTGACTTTGAATTACAACCTTTTGATAAAATATTTATACGTCAATTACCTGGCTTTGCCAAGCAGTCCGTTGTAACTCTATCAGGAGAAATAGCTTATAGCGGACAATATGCTTTAACAACTCATAAAGATCGTGTTTCTGATTTGATCGCTCGATGTGGTGGTTTCTCAGCTAATGCTTACCCTAAAGGAGCTATGTTAACCCGCCAAATAGAGAAGGATACTAAAAATGTAATGCTGAAGAATGAGCTAATATCACGAAGTACTGATGTGAAATCTACTAGTTTAGATTTTGAAGTTGTTGGAATTAGCCTTGATGAGATAATGAAGAACCCTGGAGGTAAGGATGACGTATTTTTACTAGATGGGGATGAAATATTTGTACCTCGAAAAAGCCAAGTGGTTAAAGTAACTGGCGAAGTATTAAATCCTATCTCATCAACTTATACTAAGGGAAGAAAGCTTAAGAAGTATGTTAGCGGTGCAGGAGGTTTTGCTGTTCAAGCGAAAAAGAATAAGGTATATGTGGTTTACCCTAATGGAACAGCTAGTGATACTAAAAGTTTCTTAGGGATTAGAAAGTACCCAAAAATGGAACCAGGTGCGGAGGTAATTGTACCTACAAGGGCACCAAGAAATGCCGCGACGGTTGGAGCATGGGTAGGTATACTTACTAGTGTAGCTACATTAGGATTAACCATTTCTAATATTGTTAAGTGATAATGAAGACCAAAATGCAACAGGGAGGATCAAATAAAATAATTGAAGGTGATCATTTAAACATAGTAGCTTTGTTGGAAGCATTATGGTATGGAAGAAAAATTATTTTTAGGTTTATTATTAGTTTTATTGTTTTTGCTCTATTTATAGTCATTTTCGGCCCTGAAAAATATCAAGCCCATGCTACTATTTTACCCTCAAGTCAACAAGGCACAATTAATATTGGAGGAGGTGGTGTCGGAGCTTTGGCTGGTATGGCTGGGATTGATCTTAGTTCCATGATGGGAGGTAGCAATAGTGATGGTATTAATGCTGAGGTATACCCTCAGATTGTGGAGAGTTATCCATTCAGGAATGAGATGATACATCACCCTTTTCGGTTCAAGAAATACAAGGATCCTGTTTCTATGTATGAATATACGGTTGCTGATACTATTTTGAGCTTCACGGATAAGCTATTAAAATATTCTATAAAATTACCATGGACCGTTAAAGAGCTTCTGATTTCTAGTAATGAGTTAATCGACACGGTAAATTATGGCGTCATTAATCTGTCAGAAACAGAATATAATGTTTTAAATAGTTTAGATAAATTTTTCACAATTGAAGTAGATGCAAAAAGTGGCTTAGTTAATATTAGTGCGGAAGATACTGAACCAATCCTAGTTGCACAGAAGTTGCAAAAAGGATTAGACTTATTGCAGGAATATGTAAAAAAACATAAAACCAAACGAGAACAACAGAATGTTGATTTTTTAGAAAATTTATATGAAATAAAGGCGAAAGAATATAAACAAGCTCAAATTGATTTTTTTGAATATAAGGATAAACATCGGAATACTGTATTTGAGAGGGCTAATTTCGAATTCCAAGAATTAAGTGATAGGTATGATATTACTTCTTCCATTTATAAGAGTGTGGCAAATCAATTAGAGACGGCCAAAGTTACTTTGATTGAGAATACACCAATTTTTACTGTTATTGAACCCGTACAAATTCCAAAAGTAAAGTCATGGCCAAAAAAAATATTATTATTATTTATTAGTGTTTTCTTTGGATTTATTTTCGGGAGTTTATGGGTTTTGTTTCGAACACAGGTTGCTTTATCATTCATGAAGATTACTAAATAGATCCTCAATATTTTTGAATTAATATGAAAATTCTTATCACTGGCTCAGCAGGTTTTATCGGTTATCATCTTGCTCAATCCCTTTCAAATGAAGGTTGTAGTATAGTTGGGATCGATAACATTAATGATTATTACGATGTTAATTTGAAATATGCACGACTTAAGCAGTTGGGTATCTGTAAGGATAAAATTATAGGTAAATCTTTAGTAAAGAGTATAAAACATTCAAATTATCGATTTTCTAAAATCGACTTATGCGATAAAGAATCTTTAGTTGATTTGTTTAAGGAAGAAGGTTTTACACATGTTGTTAACCTTGCGGCTCAAGCGGGTGTTAGATATTCAATTGAGAACCCTGATGCCTATGTTCAGAGTAATGTAGTTGGTTTTTTAAATATACTAGAGTGTTGTAGAAGTTACAAGGTGAAACATTTAATATATGCATCAAGCTCTTCTGTATATGGACAGAATGCTAAAATACCATTCTCAGAGAGTGATCAGGTTGATAATCCGGTGAGTTTGTACGCAGCCACAAAGAAGAGTAATGAGCTAATGGCGCATACTTATAGCCATTTATATAACTTGCCAACTACGGGCTTAAGGTTCTTTACTGTTTATGGTCCTTATGGTAGGCCTGATATGGCACCAATGTTATTTGCAAATGCCATTACCAAAGGTGAGCCTATTAAAGTTTTTAATAATGGTAATATGGAACGTGACTTTACATATATAGAAGATATAGTAGAGGGAATAGTTCGCGTTGTAAAGCATAATACCGTGGCATCTGATACGTTATATAGAATCTTAAATATAGGCAACTCAAAACCTATTAAATTGTTGGATTTTATCAACATCATGGAGTTTGCTATTGGAACTAAAGCTAATAAAGTAATGTATCCTATGCAGGATGGAGATGTTAAAAGAACATATGCAGATACTACTGAGCTGAAGAATTTAGTGGGTTATCAACCTAAAACATCACTTGAAGTTGGTGTAAAGGAGTTTATTAGTTGGTTTAAGAAAGGGTATTAGTAATTACATATTTATTAAGAATGGGAGTTAGTGAAAGGGCCGTGAAAAATACTGCTTATCTGTATGTTCGGATGATAATTTCCATGTTTGTTGGATTGTATTCTGTACGATTAGTGCTAAACGCTTTAGGAGAAGAGGATTATGGTATATTTAATTTGATTGGTGGTGTTATAGCAATGTTTACATTTCTAAATGGAGCTATGATAGTATCTACTCAAAGATATTTATCATACTATATAGGAAAAAAGGAATTAAATAAATTGTCATCTGTTTTTCAATCAAGTTTGGTAATAAATTTTCTGATTAGTATTATTATGTTAGTAATAATGCAGGTTGCTTTCATATTTTTGTTTGATGGGTTTTTAAATATTGAGGTTGATCGAATAGGGTCTGCAAAAATTGTATATCAAACTACGGTTTTTAGTGCCTTCTTTATTGTTAATGCAATTACATTTGATGCTGCAATAATTGCTCATGAAGATATCCACGTTGACGCTATAGTTGGAATTTTAGAGGCATTATTAAAATTAGGCGTTGCTATTTCTCTTTTATGGATTACTGATTATTCTTTAGAGATTTATTCAGGGTTATTGCTTCTTACAATTATTATCTCACGCTTGATTAAGGTTTTTTTTTGTTATTATAAGTATCCAGAATATAAGTTTAAAAAATATGACGTCAGTAGATCTCTTGTAATAGAAATGTTATCATTTGCCGGATGGAATACCTTTGGCGCAGCTTGTGGAATTTTTAGGCAACATGGATTGGCGATAATCTTGAATCTATTTTACGGAACTGTAATAAACGCTTCATTTGGTATTTCAAATCAAATTAATGGGCAAGTAAAAGGATTTTCTGAGAACATGCTTAAAGCTTTACGTCCTCAGATTATTAGTTCAGAAGGGGAGGGAAATCGTGTTAGGATGCTTGATTTATCATTAAAGGCATGTAAGTATAGTTTTTTGTTGTTATTCTTCATAATACTTCCTATAGTGTTAGAAATGGAAACAATTTTGACATTATGGCTAGGAACGCTATCCAAGAGCGTGGTTATTTTTTGTAAGTTAACATTGTTATTATCACTTGTAAATACTTTAACTGTTGGATTGCAAACAGCCCAGCAATCAATCGGTAATATAAAGTTATATCAGTCAATAATCGGAGGTGTAATATTGACGACTCCAATCTTTGGCTATTTGGTTCTGAAATCTGGGGGATCCCCGCAATCTGTGTTATATGTCGCTATTTTAATAGAGTTCTTAGCATGTTGCTTGAGGATTCTTTATCTTAATAAGTTTTCAGGCTTATCCTTAGTAGACTATCTTTATAAAGTACTACTACCGATAATTTTTATAGTTTTAATTGGGTCTTCTATAAATATTTACATTAATGGAGTTATTCATCTAACTGGTTTTATTAGGGTTCTATTGGTTTCTGTAATATCATCTATATCATTAATAATATTGGTTTATTTTATAGGTATGGACGTTCGCGAGAAATCTTATATTCATTCATTGATATCTAGAATTAAGATATGAGTAAAATAGTTGTAAAAAGTGATCAGTTAATACGAAATGTTGCTGCAAGATTGGACCTCGTTAAATCCAAGGGTGTTATTAATTTGCATCGTTGTGATACAGAAAATGTTGGGGATTTGGTTTGTGCCCCCTACTTATACTTTGAAGAATTGAGTCAGTTCAAGATTGTTGATATATTAGGTTCGTCGATACAAAATCCTACAAAAGCTCTGAGTTGGTATAAAAGTATAATGTACAATGATATTATACTTGGAGGAGGTGGGCTATTAGATAGAGCTTCTTTTAAAGAAACCATAGGATTTATTAATGAACTATTAAAGAAGGGTAAAAAGGTTGTGCCTTGGGGTATTGGACATAACTCCCCAATTCTAAGCCCAACATCGCTATATTTTAAGCAAGTATTACCTTATAAACTTATAGGTGTTAGAGATTTCGAAATCGCAAATACGAGTTGGGTACCTTGTGTTAGTTGCATGCATGAATCCTTTAAATCAGTTGAAACTAATGTCACATCTGAATTTGGCGTTGTAATTCATGAGCATATTAATATTAGTAACATAAATAAAGATATGCGCGTACTTCGAAATAATTCATCGTTTAGTGAAATTGTTAATTTTATTGCATCTGTTGAAAAGGTTATTACAAATAGTTATCATGCAATGTATTGGGCAATGCTTTTGAACAAACAAGTATTTGTAATTCCTAATTCATCAAAAATGTTTGGGTTTAAGTATAAACCAATATTTATTAAGGATACCAATGAAGTGTATAAGTCTAGAGTAAGACATGACTATAGCGGAGTGTTAGAAGAGTGTCGCATGCAAAATATTCTGTTTAAGGACAAAGTTTTTGATTACCTAAATATTTAAGAGTTATTATGCTTAATCTTTTATATGATTTATCAGCCACGCAACCCACACCAGAAGCAAGTTTTCACGGAGGTAGTGAGTATTCAAAATATATTTTTTTTGAAGCCATTAAGCGCAGACTCAAGTTTGATGTATGTTTAAATTCAAATTTTGGAGTACACCCTGAAATAGAAGAGGCTCTTGAAAAACATGATATTACCGTAAATTACTTTGTAAATAATCAGGAATTAAAACATTTTATTGAGGGAGCTGATTATCATCGATTTTATTCCGGAATGCCATATCGATATGAGGACTTTTATTTTAAGAATGTAAAGTTTTATATGACCATACATGGTTTGCGTGAATTAGAAATGCACTCATTAAAAGAATTAATACCATATGTAAATAATCCTGTATCCAAAGTAATGTTATTGCTCAAACACCTGTTGGGTTATAATAAAAATGTACAACAGTCACATAATTCATTATCTAAGCTTTTATCTATAAAAAATAAACATATTATAACCGTTTCGAAACACTCTTTATATTCAATATGTAATTTTTTTCCCGATGTAAAACCTGATGAAATAACAGTATGCAATTCTCCTTTAGATCTTACAAAGTATAAATATGAAAATAACAACGAGGGTAAATACTTTTTATTGGTTAGTGGCAATAGGTGGATAAAAAATAACTATCGAGCTATAAAGGCAATTGATGCCTTATATGAGAATAGACAAGTTTCACAAATTAAAACAATAGTATTAGGATGCAACGATATCGACTTCAGTAAAGATGTTGTACATAAAGATATGTTTACTTTTTTACCGTACGTATCAAAAAAAGAATTGGAAATATATTTTCAGAATGCATTTGCATTTATCTACCCTACCTTAAATGAAGGTTTTGGTTACCCACCCTTGCAAGCTATGAAATATGAGGTACCGGTATTGGCATCTGCTATATCTAGTGTTCCTGAAGTATGTAAGCAAGCGGCACTATATTTTAATCCATTTTCAATAAGTGAAATATCTAATCGGATACTTCAAATTGTAAATGATAGGGAATGTAGAGCTATGCTTATAAAAGAAGGAAATTATCGTGTCAACACATTAAGAAAAGAACAAGAACTAATGCTTAAAAATATGGTAGACACGATTTTTTTATAAAAGCCTATTTATCTTGTTGATATTAGGCTGATGTAATTACTCTATTTTAAAATATGAAGCCAGCTCTAAATCATATTTTCAGCAAAAGTTATTTTTTTTCAATATCCAAAATAGATTCTTTGTATTTTATATGCATTGTGCATAATCTAAAATTGCTTATTAAGCGATAAACAAGTACGTCAAAAATCTAAAATATATTTGAAAGGAGCTATAGATTAACCTAGCAATCTAATTTAGATTACTACAATTGCTAGGTATTTCCGATTAATCTAAAAAAGATTATTGTACATATACAACTTTAAATAAAGTTGTGATAATGAGCATAATTATTATCTTTAAAAGAATTAAACCTTTAAAGATAAAATATGGAAACTTTAAATTATGCCCGAATTATAAACAAAGAGTTACAAACTTACGCCACAAAAGTAAAAACCATTTTTACCAATGCCTAGCTTTCTGTTGAAGCCAATGATGATATTCAATTTATTTTTGTCCCCTTTGTAAAAAAATAGATGCCTTTGAAGCTGCTGCTTTATCAGTAAATGTATGTTACACCGGTGTGGGCAAAAAAGAGCTTGATAACGAACGTGATAGTGCATTTATAGGCCTGCGCGGTATGGTTAGCACCTTTAAGTACTCAGCCAATGAAGCACAAGTAGCTATTGCTGAGAGCTTGGAAGCCATAATTCGTAAGCATGGTTGGAACTTAAATCAAATGGCTTATGCTAAGCAATCTGCCGGAACCCGTAATTTGTTAGCAGATATAGCTAACAATTTTACTAAAGAAGAACTTCAAATGATTTATGCCGACACTTGGGTTGAAGCCTTAGATGCAAATCAAAAGATATACGAAGATTATACGCTTAAGTTGAACGAAGGCAAAGCCAGTCAGGGAATTTCGCAAACAGAGTTAAAAAAAGAGTTGATAATGAGTTGTACCGATATTGTTGGTTATTTACCCTATTTAAACAGAAAAATTATAGATCCTAACCTTCGAAATTTAATTGATGATATAAATAAGCTAATCATTGATACTAATGCGATTATTAAATCTCGGGAAACTAAAACTTCAAAAGTATCTATTGAAACTAGTTGAAAGTAGCGAATTACATTTTTAATTAGTTTCTTTGCAAAATAATCTCCATTTATAATATATAAACGGAGATTATTTTTTTAATGAAATATGTAATCAATTATTATTGAGTGTCATATTCTGTGTGTTATTCAAAAATAATAAATGAATAAAAAAGTTGTTTATACTTGTTTGGTTGGGGCATATGATATCCTAGAAGAACCCCATATTAGAGATGGGTGGGATTATATCTGTTTTTCGAATGATTATGTTGCTAGCCCAGAAAGCATCTGGACAATCTTACCCATACCTAGTGAGTATGACGATAATGTGATTTTATCGCGATATGCTAAACTGTTACCACATCGGGTTTTATCGGATTTTGAATACAGTGTTTATATTGATGCTAATTTGAGTATCGTAAATGAACTGTTTTTTGATCAAATTGATAAACTAATTCAATCAAACACCACTATAGCAATAGCAAAGCATACCCAACGTACTTGTATTTATCAGGAAATAGAGGCTTGTTATAAATTGTCAAAAGAGTCATACAAAAATTTAAGTAATTGGCATAAATACTTAAAAGGTGAGCAATATCCTGATAAGAACGGATTGCATGAGAATAACATTATTTTCAGAAGACACAATGATTTAAGATTGATAGAAATGAATGAGTATTGGATGTTGATCTTCACCAAGTTTGTAAAAAGAGATCAATTGTCGCTAGAATTTGTAGCTTGGAAATATAACATTCCTATTAAGCCATTATTTTATGAAGGGTTTAATTCGCGAAATTGTGATTTTTTAAAATTTTCATTGCACAAAGAAAATTTTATTCAAAAACTACAAAGAAAGTATCGTGAGAATAGAAATCAGTTTATTTTTTTTATTAGAAGAGGACTAAAGTAATACCTAGCAATATTTTATGATGGTTGAATCTAAACAAATTAGTTTATTAATTTTGGTAGTATTATATAGGTGTGATATTACAAAATCAGAAACTATAAAATCATTATCTTCCTGCAATCGAATTTTACCAAAAGATTACCATATAGTTGTTTGGGATAATTCACAACAAAGGCAAAGTGATACAGAGCTAGAATATTTAGATAAAAGCTTTACAAGTTCAGAATATCAATGTATTGGAGAAAACTTATCTTTAGCAAAGGTATACAATAGTATTATAAATAAGTATAAAGGTAGATTTCAGTTTATAAATATATGGGATCAAGACTCTGAAATATCAGAAAATTATTATAACGAATTCAACTCACTTTTAAATAACAATAAAGTAGGGGTTTATTTGCCACAAGTTTATCAAGGAGACTTATTAGTAAGCCCAGGTTTAATGGGAGTATTTAGAGGTAGATATTTGAGAAATAAAAGGCTTGGTCTTATTTCTTCCAATAAAATAATTGGTATTAGTAGTGGTTTAATAATTGACGCAGATGTTTTAAATAATGTATCCTTTGAGGAGAATTTGAATTTATATGGTATTGATACCTGTTTCTTTCTTGATTATGCAAATAAATACAATTCATTATACGTTCTGAAGTATCAACTTAAACATAGTATGTCAGCTTTTGAAGAAGAACCTGTAGAGAAAAAGGTGATGAGGCATAATGACTGGAAATATTCAATGGCAGAAGTTGCTAAACGAAAAGGCTTATTTTCTGCTTTATTAATTAAAATTTATGTATTTGTTGTATCGGTAAAAGTTTCAATAAAATACAAATCTAATACTATGTTCAATAATGCTATATAGTTTATTACAATATTTAGTTCGCAAAATTAAGGGCGAAAAATTTAGTTTAGATAAAAATATACCCTTAAGCTATTATGCCGCATTGATAGTTGAATTTTCAATAGCATTTGCTAGAGGCCTACTATACTTCCCATTGCGAAAGGGAAAAGTGTTTATAAAAAAGTCTGCTGTATTAAAAGCTCGTTCATTAATTAATTATAGAAATGCCTTGGTGATTAATAGAGGATGCTATATTGATGCCTTGTCAAAGGAAGGTATCGTATTTGGAGATAAATGCTCAGTTGGTAAATATACTTGTATTGAATGTACGGGCTCTTTACAAGATATTGGTTTAGGATTAAGTGTTGGAGACCGAACGTCTATCGGAAGTCACTCGTTTCTTGGTTGTGCAGGAGGAGTAAGTATTGGTAATGATGTTATAATGGGAAATTTTGTATCCATACATTCCGAAAACCATAATTTTAATAATTCTAGCATAAGTATACGTAAACAAGGGATTAATCGAATTGGTATAAAAATTGGTAATAACTGTTGGGTGGGTGCTAAAGTAACTATCCTTGATGGAGTGGTTGTTGAAGATGGATGTGTTATTGCCGCAGGTGCCTTACTTACCCAAGGGCTGTATTTGAGCAATGGCATTTATGGAGGAGTTCCGGCTAAAAGAATAAAAAACCGTTGTTAGTACACGCAACTATTTATAAAAAAATAACATCATAAAAAAGTAAAATACAATTTTTTTCATGAGGATCGGTTTGCCAGTTATACGAGAAATCAATGTTTTTGTTTTGATGTTCTTCATTCTGTATTTAGCATCACCTTTTGTAGATAGCCTAACGGGCTTTCTTATAAAGTTTAAGTATATTGCTGAAGGGTCACCGGGAAGTCCCTCCCAATTGTATAGATTATTGATGATTGGATTTGCTCTTGCAATTTTGGTTTATAAAAAAGAACTAAGTCCAAGAATAGTTTACCTTATATTCTTTTTTCTTTCTCTTGAGCTTTTTAATTCATTATTTCATCATTATACTAAAGGTCTTTTTATTGGAATAATATATGATTTTAAGATTGTGTATGTTTTTTTACTAATAAAGATAGTAAAGGTTATAAATAAGAATACCGATATCGATAAGAACCTCATTTTGAAATTGTTTTTTTTATCTGTAATTATTCATGCAATCTTAATTATTCTACCTAAGATTTTGGGTGTTGGTTTAAGTACATACGAAGATGGGACTTTTGGAACAAAAGGTTTTTTTCCCTCAAACAACGGTTTAGGTATTTGTATGGGGGTAGGTGCATTATATATTATTGATTATGTGCATTATTATAATATTAAATTTAAGAATGTAATAATAGCTATTACTTTGATTAGTGCATTACTAATAGGATCTAAAACGGTTATTTTATTGACATTGGTATCCGGTTTGTTTTTTCTATCAAAAAAATCAAAGATATATTCTATCCTTGTGTTGTTATTAGTAGTATGTTTAATTGTTGTCTTCTATAACGAAATTGTATTGTTATTTAGTACGATGTTTGAAGTTATTATATTTCGATATAATAACAATTCATTTTTTGACTTTATAGCCAGTAGTAGGTTCCTTTTTGTAAGTGAAGCATTTAGAGATTGGGATATAAGTGGCATAAATGTTTATAAATTTTTTGTTGGAGGAGGCAGTTTTTTATCATTTCGACCACTTCCCTGCCCTCAAGTTTTTGATACTATTGAAACAGATTTATTTGATGTATTCTTTTTTTATGGGTTAATTGGTGTATTCATATATATCTACTTTTTTAGTTATGTGCTTTATATTGGAATAAGAAATAACGCAAGAAAGGTTTTTGTTTTAGGGTGGTGCTTCTTATTTGCACATTCGGTTTTGGCTGGTCATATAATTTTTAATGGAATGTCCCTTTTGGTGCTACTTTCTTTTTTTTATGGTATGATTTATACAAGTAATAATACTTATACTTCAATTAATTCTAAAATATGAATATATATTGCGTTCACCAGGGGTATGAATTGTATGGTTCAGATCGCATGTTTGTTAGATCTTTAGAAGCATTTAAAAATAGATGGCCAAAGTCAAGTATAACCGTACATCTGCCACAGAAAGGATTATTGTCGGAATTAATTATTCAAAAAGGACTAGCTGATAAAATAGTATTAGAACCTTTAGGTGTATTAAGAAAGTCAGATATTAAATCACTTAGATTAGGTGGTTTATTAAAAGAGTTAATTAATATCCCCAAAAAGATTAAAAAACTTAGTGGGTTTGATCTTGTGTACATCAATTCAATAGTGGTAATAGATTATTTGGTAGCATCCAGATTCGCAAATGTCTCAAGTAAATTCATACATATACATGAATTGCCTTCTGGTATTACTAAAAGAATATTTCAGGCTATTGTTAGGTTCTCAAAAGCAAAACCAATATTTATATCTAATGCTGTTAAAGATTGTTTCCGTTTATTAAAGCATGGTACTCTAGTTTATAATGGAATAGATGGGTTAGATTGTAAACAGAACTCTAATAATAATGATACCATAAACCTATTAATGATTGGGAGGATCAATGGCTGGAAAGGCCAAGATCTATTATTAACAGCAATAGCTAACTTACCAGATGTTTATCGAGATAAAATAAAATTAAGAATTGTTGGAAGTGTATTTGAGAATCAATATTATTTTAAACAGAGATTAATTCAGATAATTAATGATAATGATCTTGATAGAATTGTTAAATTTGTGGATTTTATAAAGGATCCTCAGATTGAATATAATAACGCAGATGTTGTGGTTGTGCCTTCAAAGATGCCAGAACCTTTCGGTTTAGTTGGAATTGAAGCTGCCAGTTGCAGTAAAGTTGTATTGGCAGCTAAACACGGTGGTCTGGGTGAGATTTTTGAAGATGAAATAGATGGCATATATTTTGAACCTAGAGATGTTAAAGATTTGTCTGATAAGATTGAACAGCTTATTAAGATGAATGCTGATAAGCGTATTAGAATGGGGTATAATGCTAGGAGTTTATTTTTAAAAAGTTTTACTGCTGAGAAATATAAATCAAATTTTATTAAGGCAATACAAAGCGAATTATAGTGAATATAGGAATTATAGGAACAAGGGGAATACCTAATTATTATGGTGGATTTGAACAGTTTGCAGAATATTTGTCTGTTGGTTTAGTTAAGAAAGGACATAATGTTACTGTGTATAATTCACAACTACACCCTTATCAAGACTCAAGCTATAAGGGAGTTAATGTTATACATTGTAAGGATCCAGAAGAAATAATAGGAACAGCTGGCCAGTTTATTTATGACTTAAACTGTATACTTGATTCTCGTAAAAGGAATTTTGATATAATATTGCAGTTGGGTTATACAAGTAATAGTATATGGGGGGCTTTTTTGCCTAACAAGCCTCTTATTATTACCAATATGGATGGTTTAGAATGGAAAAGATCTAAATATTCATATGCTGTTAAAAAATTCTTACTCTTAGCAGAACGTCTTGGTGTGGTTTTCAGTGATAAGTTAATTGCAGATTCAATTGGAATTCAGAACTATTTAAGAAATAAATACAATAAGGAATCAACTTACATCGCATATGGATCAGATTTATGTGAAAGTACTAATCAATCCATATTGAGTAAATATGATGTATCACCTTACAATTATGATATGTTGATTGCTCGTTTGGAGCCAGAGAATAGTATTGAGGTTATTTTAGATGGTGTGGTTAAATCAAATTCGAAGAGGCCGTTTCTTGTTGTAGGTAAAGTAAATGCTCAGTTCGGTATTAAAATGAGAAAAAAGTTTAAAAAGTACACTAATATTCGTTTTGTTGGAGGAATATATGATATAAATATTCTTAACAACTTGCGATACTTTGCAAACTATTATTTTCATGGGCATACAGTTGGAGGCACAAATCCTAGCCTTCTTGAAGCCATGGGTTCAGGTGCTCTAATTGTCGCAAACACTAACGAATTTAATCAAACGATTCTAGGAGACGACGCATTGTATTTTAGTACTTCCGTTGAAGTAGGTGATTTGCTCGATACAAAGAATGAAAGTAGAGAATTGTATCGAAAAGAAAATTATAAAAAAATTAAAGAATTATATAATTGGGAATCAATAATAGATCAGTATGAAGATTTGTTTTTAAAATTTTTAAAAAAGTAGGTCATGAAAGGAATTATACTAGCAGGAGGCTCAGGTACTCGCTTACACCCTATCACATTAGCAACCTCAAAACAATTGCTACCTATCTATGATAAGCCAATGATTTATTACCCTTTATCAGTTTTAATGTTAGCAGGTATTAGAGAGGTTTTAATAATAACTACCCCTGAAGATCAAGCTGCATTTAAGAGATTGCTTGGAGATGGGGCTCAATTAGGTGTTAAATTATCATATGTTATACAGCCCTCTCCTGATGGATTAGCACAAGCTTTTATTTTGGGTGAAGACTTCATAGGAAATGATGATGTTTGTTTAGTACTTGGGGATAATATTTTTTACGGTCATGGCTTTACTGATTTATTGTCAAGTGCTGTTGAAACTGTCAAAGAAGAAAAGAAAGCGGCTGTATTTGGATATTGGGTAAATGATCCAGAGAGATATGGAGTATGTACTTTTGATGAAAATGGAAGTGTGACCAGTATTGAGGAAAAACCCGATGATCCTAAATCCAACTATGCTGTAGTAGGTTTGTATTTCTATCCGAATGATGTGATTAAAGTGGCAAAAGAGATCAAACCTAGCCCACGTGGAGAATTAGAGATTACAACAGTCAATCAGGAATATCTCTCACAAGAGCGCTTAAAGGTTGATTTAATGGGGCGTGGTTTTGCTTGGTTAGATACAGGTACTCATGAATCTTTGCTTGAAGCGAGTCATTTTATCGAGACATTACAAAAAAGAATTGGCTTAAAAGTTGCATGCCCTGAGGAAATAGCCTTTACTCAAGGTTGGATTAGCAAAGACGAACTCTTGGCTTTAGGACAAAAATTGAGTAAAAATCAATATGGGCAATATTTGTTGTCTCTAGCAACTAGATAGTAAAAAAAACATGGAATTTAAGGAAACCAAACTCAAAGGTTGTTATATTATTACTCCAAATATATTTGGAGATCCTAGAGGTTACTTTTTTGAGTCATTTAATCAACAGTTGTTTGAAGACAATATAGGGAAAATATCTTTTGTTCAAGATAATGAATCGCGTTCTTCATATGGCGTGTTAAGAGGGCTTCACTTTCAAAAGCCACCATTTAATCAAGCTAAACTGGTAAGATGTGTAGAAGGTAAAGTTTTGGATGTAGTAGTTGATTTACGAAAAGATTCAAATACATATGGTAAGCATATTACAGTAGAATTATCAGCAGAAAATAAGAAGCAGTTATTTGTACCACGAGGTTTTGCTCATGGTTTTGTTGTGTTGAGTGAAACTGCCATTTTTAGTTATAAAGTGGATAATTGGTATTCTGCACAATCAGATAGTGGAATTGCTTATAACGATGTTGATTTAAATATTGATTGGCAAATAGATGAGGAGGCTGTTCTTCTATCAGTGAAGGATAGTCAACTTCAATCATTAGCCCAGTTAAATAGCCCATTTTAAAACATAGAAAATGAAAAAAAGTATTTTAATTACAGGTGGTGCAGGATTTATTGGTGCTAATTTTGTTCCTTACTTCTTTGCGAAGTATACAGACTATAGAATTATCAATATTGATAAGTTAACCTATGCTGGCGACTTAAAAAATCTTTCGGAGCTTATTAAGGGAGATAGATATAAATTTGTAAAAGGAGATATTTGTAATAGAGAGTTAATTGAATATCTTTTTGAAGAGTATAATATACAAGGGGTAATTCATTTTGCAGCAGAGAGTCATGTGGATAATTCCATTTCAGGACCTGAAGTTTTTATAAAAACTAATGTAAATGGAACTTTTACATTATTAGATGTAGCCCGTAAATATTGGATGGATAAACCTTTTCAATATAAGTCAGGATTTGAAGAATGCCGTTTTCACCATATTTCTACTGATGAGGTTTATGGAACTCTAGGTAAAACTGGATTGTTTAAAGAAGATACACCATACGCTCCTAACAGCCCTTACTCTTCATCTAAAGCTAGTTCTGATTTACTAGTTCGTTCCTACTTCCATACCTATGGTATGAATGTTACTACAAGTAATTGTAGTAATAATTACGGACCAAAGCAACATGATGAGAAATTAATTCCTACGATAATCAGAAAAGCACTGGCTTTGGAAAGTATTCCTATATATGGTGATGGTAAAAATGTACGTGATTGGTTATATGTTCTAGATCATTGTATAGGTGTTGATTTAGTCTACCATAAAGGTAGGTCGGGAGAGACTTATAATATAGGAGGTAGAAATGAAAGAGATAATCTTTTTGTAGTGAGCTATATTTGTTCTCAATTAGATATACTTCAGCCGCGCTCTGATGGGCAAAATTACAGTGAATTAATAATATTTGTGGAAGATAGAGCTGGGCATGATAGGCGATATGCTATTGATGCAACTAAGATTGAAGATGAATTAGGCTGGAAAGCAAATGAGAATTTTGAATCAGGCATTGTTAAAACAATTGATTGGTATTTATCCAAAATTTAGTGTAATTATTCCATACCTTTGCGAATATTATTTTGAGAGCTTATTAAGCTCTCTTTTTATTTAAAATATAAGAACTATTTCCATGCCACTAAAAAGAATATTAAGTGCGTTATATGTTTTAATTTTTGTGAGTAATATCAATTCTCAAGACAAGCTAAATGTTAATGTTAATACATTTGGATTAGTATCTTCTAACGATCAAATAGTGCCGCATTACCAGCATTCTAATAATTGGGGTATAGTTTCGCCTCTAGATGAATCTAACTTCTTTTTGCAAGCTGGCTTGTCTTATCAAATTCTTAATAATAGAAATATTAGTTTAAAAACCGGTATTTCTGTGGTCGGGAAAGATAATATTGATGATAGTTTTCTTCAAGAAATATTTATTAGTGGGAAAGCATTTAATTTTCTAAATTTCTCTCTAGGTAAAGAAGCCTACTCTCCTGTTGCATATGATGATCGAATTACTGTAGGTAGTTTTCTTTATAATAGCAATGCAAGACCTGTTCCGAGGATTACTGTAGGTATATATGAATATCTACCATTAGGATTTACTAATGATTGGTTTGCTATTAGAGGGGGTATTTCTGAAGGCGTATTGAATGATGATAGAACAAAAAAAGAAAAAAATAATAGTGCAAACAACGTACTTCTTCATGAGAAATGGGCTTATGGTCGTTTTGGTAAAGGAAAAGTTCAACCATATGTAGGAATAGTTCACAGTGCCATACACGGAGGGACACGACCTGATGGTACTAAGATCCCAGTAGATTATTGGGCGACTTTCTTTGCTTCAGGATCTGAAACCCTTGGTGGAGGTGAGGCTACGAATGCAGCTGGGGCTCATGAAGGCTTTTGGGATTTCGGAATTTACACAGATATTGGTAAACACAGTGTTCAAGCATATATTCAAAAACCTTTTGCTGATGGTTCAGGAATGAATTTTTGGCGATTCAATAATAAAGATTTTAAAATTGGCCTTATAGCAGATGTTAAAGATATTAAGTGGCTTAATAAATTTAGTATAGAGTTTATGAGGACTGATCATCAGTCAGGGCCTGGTACGCCAGATCCATATTATCCAGTTGCATACAATGGCCATGGGAAAGGTCATATAATTTGGGATGATGATATTAATGATGATTATGATCGTTTTATGCATGAGGTTTTTGATCAAACCTCAACAGGTTGGCAAAAGGATGCTGTATGGGAACATATAAGAAATGAAACCAATTACGGATACAAATTTGGGGGACGTGATGATTATAATAATAATGGAAGTTATTATAATGGTTGGACATATCATGGGCAAAATTTAGGTAATCCATTATATCATACTAGTGAAATGGTAACTGCATATGCTCCCGATTATGAGCAACGGGATGCAGTTAGGTTTATGAATACTAGAGTTCGTGCAGTTCATCTTGGACTACAAGGAAGCATAATACCTGCCCTTGACTATCTTTTTAAAACAACAATTACAAATAATTTTGGCTCTTATAGTGAGGAGTATGTTACAAGAGAAAGTTGGGAGGAAGTTGAGAATTACTACTACAAAGGCGGTAAAACACAAGTATATTCTTTCTTGGAATTAAATTATATGCCAAAAAAGTTGGATAAGCTTCAGTTTTCTAGTTCTATAGCTTATGACGGTGGACAATTATATAATAGTTTTGGTTGGTCTTTAGGTTTAAAGTATAAGCCCTTTAATTAAGTGTTTTTGATATTTTCTTAAACGAAAATTGTATCATCGGTTAATTTTATATCTTTGTAAGCCGTTAAAATTTGATCAATAATACCATAAACTTAAATAGATGCTGAGACAAAAAGAATCAGTAGTAAATAATTTTCTAGCAATCATAGAAGTATTAATCGGATGGGTATCTTTTAACCTATCCTTATTCTTATATTTTGGTCATTTTTCCTTTCTTAGATATAAGGATTCTGTTATTCTGCATCTCATTATAGCATTTGTTTGGTTTACATTAGGTAAGTATTTTAGATTAGCACAGATACATAGATCCCGACCTTACTCTGCTATTTTTTTTAATTGTGTAAGTCTTGTCGGCATTGGAGTTGGAATTCTTGGTTTAGCTGTTCTTGGCTTTGATTTATACTATGTGGGGATTGATCCTTTAATTTATTTTGCTGCAGTAAACTTGCTGTTAATGTTCAGTTTTAAAGTTTTGTTATATTCATTCTTTAAAAGGGCACGTTTACATGGACGCAACTCACGATCTATAATTATTATGGGAGATCATTCAGCTAGCTCTTTCATTGATCAAGTGATAAAATATAAAGAATGGGGTTACAAGATTACGGCTATTATAGGAGATGAAAAATTAAAGGAAAAATATGGCAATCAATTTACTTGGTTGTCTATGGATAGTGATATCGATCAGATTCTAGAGCAAAAAACCATAGATGAGTTAATTTTGATTGAAGATGGCATGAATGTGGAAGCCATTGAAAGATTAATTTTCTCATGTTCAGAAGTTGGTGTAACATTTAGAATGTACTCTCCCCTTTTTAATAGATTGAAAAGCAAAGCTCATGTACATCATTATAGCACAATGCCTTTATTAACAATTGCAAATACTCCAATGGATTATTTGGCAATGCGAATTAAGGCTGTGGCTGATTTTATGACTTCATTTACCATTATAATTTTGGCCTCTCCTGTATTTGTAATTATTTCTTTGTTGATAATGTTTACTTCTAAAGGGCCTGTGTTTTTTAAGCAAAAAAGGGTTGGTTTACGAGGTCGTAAATTTTATGCTTATAAGTTTAGAACAATGGTAACCAATGCCGAGGAGCTTAAGAAAAAGCTTATGGAGGATAATGAAATGGACGGTCCTGTTTTTAAGATGAAAAATGATCCAAGGATTACGAGTATTGGTAAGTTTCTTCGAAAAACAAGTTTAGATGAGTTACCTCAATTTTTCAATGTTTTATTAGGTGACATGTCTATTGTAGGTCCACGTCCACCAGTACCTCAGGAGGTAAAAGAATACGAACGTTGGCAACTGCGTAGGTTATCTATGAAACCTGGTATAACTTGTACGTGGCAAGTTTCGGGTCGTAATAATATTTCTTTTGAGGAGTGGATGAAAATGGATTTGGATTATATTGATAATTGGTCTCTTAAATTAGACTTCGTAATCTTTCTAAAAACCATTCGTACAATGGTGAGGGCTGATGGGCATTAATAGCATTATACTTTGTCTTCTATGCATATGAAATATTTAATAACTCTATTGGTAATATCTACTTGCTTGGTCTCTTGTATTCAAGATAGACTTCCTAATGGATTCCCCGATGAAGAAGAGTTTGCCGAAATACTTGCTGATGTTCATTTATCAGAAGCGACTATAAGTCAGCTACGGTTGAATAATAAAGATATTGATTCTAAGGCTTCGGCTTATTACCAAGGTGTATTAGAGAAGCATAATCTTACAGAAGAATTATTTGATACCATAACTTCATGGTATTTATCACATCCTCAGATTTATCAAGAAGTTTATGAAAGTGTTCTTTCAAAATTAGGGCATAAAGAGGCTGAATGGCAACAGATAGTTAAGGATCAAAAAGCCAAAGAAGAGTCTATTCGCAAAGAGAAAGAGCGAAGAAATATCTGGAAACTAGATAAGAAATTTAGTATTAATGATAAGGATACTATTGATCGAAGAATTCCTTTTGAATTTGATGTTGATACTATTGAAGCTGATTCTTATCGATTAAGTGCCTTTTATCAGTTCCTAAAAGGGAACTTAGCCGATAGTGTTAAGTTAGAATTAATTGCCATGTATAAGGATAGTAGTTTTGATACATTACAATATCATCTGCCATCTACCTATAACAATACAAAAGCAGAGTTATTTGTAGGTAAGGATGGTAATGATACAATAGTGAAATTATCAGGATACCTTTTGAATCATGATACAACAGAGTTAATTAAAGCTCGTGTTAAGCAAATTGAATTAGAATTTATTCCACCTGTTGATTCACTTCTATTGAATGAGGAAAATAGCATCTCATTATTACCTTAGACCAGACAATAGTATTGGTAAATTTCCGGTTATCACCTTTGATAGCTCTGGAAGAATTATTGAGGTTCGTGAGCGTGTTCAATTTTCTGAAGAACCCTTTATGGAGCACGTAAATGGTTTAATAGTTCCTAAGCTAATTTCATCGGTATCCTCCTCTTTCTTTTTGCAAGATAAAGAGGAGCAATTATTGAGATTAAGACAATTTGTGAAAAGGGGTAATATCTCAGTAAAATGCGACCTTAATAACATTTCTGAACTAAATGAGTTGATTAAAGTTTTACCGCGATTGACCAGTTTTTCTGAGTTAAATGCGGAAGATTATGATGCCTATGCTGATTTAATTTCTTCAGAATCGATATTGGACTTTTTTAATAGTAATAATTTTGGCACAATATCAGAAGGTAATTCGTCGGGCCTTCTTGCTATATCAGGTGTTGGTAAGGAGCCTTTTAGATGGAACTCTAAAAGTAAGATGAAAATAATAATATAAGAATATGAGTGATTTATTAAATAAGGCCATTGAGGCTACCGTTAATGCTGGCAAAGCAATAATGGAAATTTATAGAAGTGGTGATTTTGGTGTTGAGATTAAAGGCGATAATTCACCTCTAACCCTTGCTGATAAAGCTGCTCATAATATTATTGTTGAGGCTTTAACTTCAACTCAAATTCCAATATTAAGCGAAGAGGGTAAGCATGATTCTTATGAATCGAGAAAAGATTGGAATAAATTATGGGTTGTCGACCCTATTGATGGCACAAAAGAATTCATAAAAAAAACGGGTGAGTTTACCGTAAATATTGCTTTGGTTGAGGATAATTATCCTGTATCAGGAGTTGTGTTTGTGCCGGCTAAGGGTGAATTATATTATGGGTCATTAGAAGAAGGGGCCTTTAAAGTAATTCTATCAGGTAACTGGGAAAATGAAAATTGTTCGAGTTTTCGAAATCAGGAGAAGGTTAAACTTCCATCTCGTGCCAATAATGTTAGCCTACAAGTTATGGCAAGCGTAAGTCATCTTTCAAAAGAAACTGAAGAGTTTGTTGATCTATTAAAAAATGAATATGGGTCAATTGATTTCTTATCAGTAGGAAGCTCATTAAAAATATGTAAAGTAGCAGAAGGTGTTGCAGATATATATCCGCGTCTTGGGCCTACTATGGAATGGGATACGGCCGCAGGTCAGGCAGTAGCTGAAGCTGCAGGTGCTCGTTTTATTAATTGGAAATCGGAATTGCGATTTGATTATAACCGATCAAATTTGTTAAACGACTGGTTTGTTGTATACGGATCAAAAATTAAGGATGAAACTTTAAAAGTGTTAATTGATCAATTTAAGAAGGGTTAATTAACTTTTGTTAGTGCTTTCTAAAAGCTAATTTATATCATTTTTAAACTTAGTTTGGTTATATTTGCGCAACAAGTGATAAATGGTGTTTATGAGTTAAGGTATAGCACCATACTGAATTGAATTTTATTTTATAATAACCATATAATTTTATTAACATGCCTGCAATTGAAACTTATAATTTCTCAGGAAAAAAGGCGATTATCCGTGTGGATTTTAACGTGCCGTTAAACGATAAATTCGAGATTACTGATGATACTCGTATTTTAGCAGCTCTTCCAACTATCAAAAAAGTATTAGCTGACGGTGGTGCTGTAATCTTAATGTCTCACCTTGGTCGTCCAAAGGGAGAAGTACAAGAAAAATTCTCATTAAAGCACGTGGTAGCGCATTTATCTGCTAAATTAGGTGTTGATGTAAAAATGGCTCCTGACTGTGTTGGTACTGAGGTTAAGGCTATGGCTGATGATCTTAAAATGGGGGAAGTAATGTTATTAGAAAACTTACGTTTCCACAATGCTGAGACTAAAGGTGAAGAGGAATTCTCTAAGCAACTTTCAGAATTAGCTGATGTATATGTAAACGATGCTTTCGGTACTGCTCACCGTGCTCATGCTTCTACTACTATTATCGCTAAGTATTTCGACGAAAAAATGGCAGGTTACCTATTAGATAAAGAAATCAAGTTCTTAGGTGATACTGTTTCTAATCCAGAGCGTCCTTTTGTTGCTATCGTTGGTGGTGCTAAAGTTTCTGGTAAATTAGAGGTGTTAAAATCATTAATTGAAAAAGTAGATACTATCCTTATTGGTGGTGGTATGGCTTATACATTCTTAAAAGCTCAAGGTCACGGAATTGGTGGTTCTTTAGTTGAGGATGATTTAATTGATACTGCAAAACAAATTTTAGTTGATGCTAATGCTAAAGGAGTTAACTTTATGTTACCTACTGATAACCTAGCTGCTGACAAATTTGCTGATGATGCAGATATTCAAGTTGTAGGTGTTGAAATTCCAGAAGGAAGAATGGCACTTGATGTTGGTCCTGATACAGTAAAAGCATATTCTGCAGAAATCGCAGGTGCTAAAACTATTGTTTGGAATGGCCCAATGGGATGTTTTGAAATGCCTAACTTCTCAAAAGGAACATTTGGTGTTTGTGAAGCTGTTGCTGCTTCTGCTGCAACTTCTATTATTGGTGGTGGTGATTCTGTTGCTGCTGTTAACCAAAGTGGATTAGCTGACAAAATGAGCCATATTTCAACAGGTGGTGGTGCTTCTTTGGAGTACTTAGAAGGAAAAGTTCTTCCAGGTGTTGAAGCTGTAACTAAGTAATTTTATTACTGTCATATTATAAAGCTCTGCATTAGCAGGGCTTTTTTTATGCTCAAATATTTACCTTTGCGAAAATTATAATCTAGTTTAATAAGATATGTTGCTCATCTATAATTTAGGAATTCAGTTTTTCGGTTTTGTATTGCGTGTTTTGGCACCATTTAAAGATAAGGCTAACAAGCTTCATCATGGTAGAAAAGAGACTATGAAGGCAATAGATAGCCTCAGTCTTAAAGAAAAAACCATTTGGATTCATTGTGCATCATTAGGAGAATTTGAGCAAGGAAGGCCTATTATGGAGGCAATTAGACAGAAGGATGCATCCCAGAAAATAGTACTTACCTTTTTTTCGCCCTCGGGTTATGATGTACAGAAAGACTACGAGTATGCTGATTATGTTTTTTATTTGCCTGCAGATAAGCCCATGTTGGTTAAGCGTTTTATTTCAGCCATTAATCCTCGAAAAGTAGTCTTTGTTAAATATGAGTTTTGGTATCACTATCTAAAAATACTATCAAATCTTAATATTGAGATATACTCTGTATCTTCAATATTTCGCCCGGAACATATCTTCTTTAAGTGGTATGGAGGTTTTAATAGAAATATGCTGACTTTTTTCACAAAGCTTTACGTGCAAGACCAACAATCAGAGAATTTATTACAGTCTATTAATATAGGTAATGTTGAAGTTGCAGGTGATACGCGTTTTGATCGTGTATACGAAATATCTAAGAATGCAAAGTCCTACCAATTGGTAAAAGAGTTTACAAGTGATTGCAAGGTGATCATAGGTGGTAGTTCATGGCCTGCAGGCGAAAAGTTATTAATAAACTATATTCATAAAAATCCAAATGTAAAGCTACTCTTAGCTCCTCACGAAATCCATGAAGATCATATTGCTCAAATTGAGTCGCAGCTGAATGTTCCAAGTATACGCTATACCAAGGCAGAGGGAGTTGACTTGTCAGAGATTCAGGTTTTGATTGTGGATACAATGGGTATGCTTTCCTCAATGTATCAATACGGAACCATCGCATATATTGGAGGAGGTTTTGGCAGTGGTATTCATAATACAATTGAAGCAAGTACCTTTGGGTTACCAGTTTTGTTTGGGCCAAAATATAAAAAGTATCAAGAGGCGTGTGATCTGATTGAATTAAAAGGAGCTTTCTGTATTAACAACCAATCAGAGTTTGATAAGAATGTAAATACCCTTCTAAATGATAGCGTTGTTTTAAACAGTGCTCAAGATGCCTCAAAAGATTACGTTACTAAAATGCGTGGTGCAACTCAGGCAATTCTATCAAAACTTTTAGAGTAGACCGTTAGTCGTAAATCTTCTTTTTTATAGATAATTATTGAGATGTGTTTATTACTTTTCCATATTTTGGAAGGCAAAATCTTGTTATAGGAAATTAACCATTTTTGGGTCTTATTTATAAAAAAATCACCATACACTCTCTATTTATATATTCCAATAGTTGGAAGTTATTTGTTGATAACTGTTGATAAAAAATACTTTTCGGACAACTTTATAGTTTTTTAAAAAACATAAAGGGTTGTATAGTAGGATTTAAGATTGTGTTTTTGGACAACTTTGTGTTGTGTTTAAAAGTTATCCTTGCCAAAAATAGTTCCCTTCATTACATTTACAACATACAAAATAGCAACAGCCAATTTTTATAATCACAACAAAATAAGATACTTAATAAATTTCGATACTATGGCAGTTTCACAAATCGGCAAAAAAAACGATGAAAAAACATCTCTCTACACAAATGATGATGCATTCGAAGCAGCATTAAAATATTTTGAAGGTGACGAGCTAGCAGCACGTGTTTGGGTTAACAAATACGCACTGAAAGATTCAGATGGTAATATCTATGAATTAGATCCTAATATGATGCACCGTCGTTTAGCTTCTGAAATTGCTAGAGTCGAAAAGAAGTATGCTAATCCAATGTCGGAAGATGAGTTGTTTGAATTGTTTGATCGATTTAAATACATAGTTCCTCAAGGTGGACCAATGGCAGGGATTGGAAATCAATTTCAAATTGGATCGCTATCTAACTGTTTTGTAATTGGTAATGATGGAAAATCTGACTCTTACGGAGGTATTATGAAAATTGACCAAGAGCAGGTTCAGTTAATGAAACGTAGAGGTGGAGTAGGGCATGATTTGTCACATATTCGTCCTAAAGGTTCTCCTGTTAAGAACTCTGCCTTAACTTCAACAGGTATTGTGCCTTTTATGGAGCGTTACTCAAACTCTACTCGTGAGGTTGCACAAGACGGTCGTAGAGGTGCATTAATGTTAAGTGTATCAGTTAAGCATCCTGACTCTGAGTCATTTATTGATGCCAAGTTAGAGCAGGGTAAAATAACAGGAGCCAATGTATCTGTAAAAATAGATGATGGATTTATGCAATCTGTTGTTGATGGTACGCCTTATGGTCAACAATATCCAATAGATTCTAAAAATCCAAAATATACAAAAGAGGTTGATGCCAACTCATTGTGGAATAAAATTGTTCATAATGCATGGAAATCAGCTGAACCAGGTATCTTATTTTGGGATACTATTATACGTGAGTCGGTACCAGATTCTTATGCTGATTTAGGTTACGGAACAGTATCAACTAATCCTTGTGGTGAAATTCCATTGTGTCCTTACGATAGCTGTCGATTAATTGCGGTTAACTTATATTCGTATGTTAACGACCCATTTACAGATAAGGCTAAATTCGACTTTGAGAAATTCAAAAAACATGTGGGTTATGCCCAACGTATCATGGATGATATTATCGATCTTGAATTAGAAAAGATTGATGCTATTATTGCAAAAATAGACGAAGATCCTGAGTCTGAAGAGGTAAAGGCTGTTGAAAAGAATCTATGGATTAACATTCGTACTAAAGCGGAAGAAGGACGTCGTACAGGAGTTGGTATCACTGCAGAAGGTGATATGTTAGCTGCTTTAGGATTACGCTATGGTAGTGATGATGCTGTTGATTTTTCTATTCAAGTACATAAAGAATTAGCTCTAGCTGCATATCGCTCATCTGTGAGTATGGCTAAAGAGCGTGGTGCATTCCCTATTTTTGATGCTAAAAAAGAAGCAGAAAATCCTTTCATCAATCGTTTGTTCGAGGCTGATCCTCAGTTGGCAAAAGATATGAAAACTTATGGCCGTAGAAATATTGCCTTATTAACTATTGCTCCTACGGGAACTACTAGTTTAATGACACAAACCTCTTCAGGTATTGAGCCGGTGTTTATGCCAGTTTACAAGCGTCGTCGTAAGGTAAATCCTAATGATGCTGAAGTAAGAGTTGACTTTATTGATGAGGTTGGCGATAGTTGGGAAGAATATGTTGTATTCCATCATAAGTTTGTTACCTGGATGGAAGCAAAAGGGTATTCAACAACTAAAAATTACACGCAAGAAGAGTTAGATGTTCTGATAGCTGAATCTCCATATTATAAGGCTACTTCTAACGATGTAGATTGGTTGAATAAAGTACGCATGCAAGGAGGTGTACAGAAGTGGGTTGATCACTCAATTAGTGTAACCATTAACTTACCTGCTGATGCTACTGAAGAGTTGGTTGGTAATCTTTATGTTGAGGCTTGGAAAAGCGGATGTAAGGGGGTTACTGTTTATCGTGATGGTTCTCGTGCCGGAGTTTTAGTAGCTGATACTAAAAAGGAGGAAGAGAAAGAAGAGAAGGTGTTAACTACAAAGAAACGTCCTGTAGAGTTGGATGCTGATGTGGTACGTTTCCAGAATAATAAAGAAAAGTGGATTGCTTTTGTAGGTTTAATAGATGGTAGACCTTACGAGATATTTACAGGTCTTGCCGATGATGAGGATGGTATTTTATTACCAAAGTCTGTTCAAAGTGGTATGATTATCAAAAATAGAGACGAAGATGGTACCTCACGTTATGATTTCCAATTCGAGAATAAGCGCGGTTATAAAACAACCATCGAAGGCTTAAGTTATAAGTTTGATAAGGAGTATTGGAACTACGCAAAATTAATTTCAGGCGTATTGCGTCACGGAATGGCTATTGCCGATGCAATTGATTTGGTTTCGGGATTACAATTAGATAGTGAGTCTATTAATACATGGAAGAATGGTGTTGAACGTGCACTTAAAAAATATATTCCAGACGGAACAAAAGCTAAAAAAGGAACTTGCGAAAACTGTAAATCAGAAAACTTAACTTATCAAGAAGGTTGTTTGATCTGTCATGATTGTGGTTCATCTAAATGTGGATAATTTAGGTATTTAAGATATAATAAAGTAAGCGGATTGGTTTTTAACCTTTCCGCTTTTTTCTTTTATACCAACTCTTATCAATACACCTTTGTAGTATCTGTTTTTCAATTATCTTTGCAAAAAAAATAAGATATGACTGACAGAAAGGTAAGAGTTCGTTTTGCCCCAAGTCCAACAGGACCATTACATATAGGTGGCGTTCGTACAGCGTTATTCAATTATTTATTTGCCAAAAAGCACGGTGGCGATTTCATTCTTCGTATCGAAGATACTGATCAAACCCGATTTGTTGAAGGAGCAGAAGCATACATCAACGAATCTCTTGGGTGGTTGGGTATGACCATTGATGAGGGTGTGGCACAAGGCGGCGAGTATGGCCCATATAAACAATCGGAGCGCAAAGAAATTTACCTTTCTTATACCGATCAATTAATTAACGACGGTTGGGCTTATTATGCCTTCGATACAGCCGAAGAGTTAGACGCTTTACGCGAAAAAGCCGAAGCCGAAAAAAGTAAGTTTTCGTACGATATGCACACGCGTAAAAACTTACGCAACTCACTTTCGTTATCAGCCGATGAGGTTAAGCAATTAATTGCCGACGGAACACCTTATGTGGTTCGTTTTAAAATGCCCGAGGATACCGAAGTTAAAGCAACAGATTTAATTCGTGGCGAAGTAAAATTCAACACCTCAATTCTCGATGATAAAGTAATCTTTAAGTCAGATGGTTTACCAACCTATCACTTGGCCAATGTGGTCGACGATTACAAAATGAAAATATCGCACGTTATTCGTGGCGAAGAGTGGTTACCATCAATGCCACTGCACGTAATGTTATATAAAGCTTTAGGATGGGAGAACGAGCGCCCTGAATTTGCCCACCTGCCATTAATTTTAAAGCCTACCGGAAACGGAAAACTAAGCAAGCGCGATGGCGATAAAGCTGGTTTCCCAGTATTCCCAATCGAGTGGCGCCCTGAAGGTGGCGAAGTAGCCTCAGGATATCGCGAGTCGGGTTATTTGCCCGATGCTGTTGTAAACCTATTGTCGCTATTGGGTTGGAACGATGGTACCGAGAAAGAAATTTTCACTATGGATGAGTTAATACAAGCCTTCTCTTTGGAGCGTGTTAATAAGTCAGGTGCACGTTTCGATCCCGAAAAAGCCAAGTGGTTCAACCACCAATATTTGGTGTCAAAATCCGACGAGGAGATCTATACTTTATTTGAGCCAATCTTGGCCGATAAAAGTGTATCAGCCGATAAAACTTTGGTGATCCAAGCCATTGCATTGGTAAAAGAGCGCGCTACTTTTGTGGCCGATTTATGGGAGCAAACCTTCTTCTTTTTCCAAGCACCGGTTGAGTATGATGCCAAAGTGGTGAAGAAACGATGGAAAGGCGATGTGCCAGCTTTCATGACTGAGTTACCTGCTGTACTTGAGCAAGTATCTGATTGGAATGCCGATGCCATTAAAGAAGCCATTGCAGCGCAAATCGAAGCCAAAGGCTTAGGTTTTGGATTGGTGATGAATGCCTTCCGTTTGGCCTTAGTAGGTGGTGGTTTCGGTCCTGATTTAATGACTATTGCTGAACTTATTGGTAAAGAAGAAACCATTGCACGCATCAACAGCGCAGTGGCCAACATCTAAAAATACTAAGAGTACAATAAAACATATAAGCCTTGAAGAATTCGTTCTCCAAGGCTTATTGTTTTTTGATGTAATATCAATTCTGTTATTATGTAGAATTAGTATAATGCTCTTAAATAAGTTGCTGCCTAAGTCTGTTTTTACTTATCTTCTAGTTTCCACGATCTCACCCAGTCATAGTAGGTCGTGCGATCTTGGAGGTTAAAGTTCATACCACCACCTTCGGGAACCGGATTCCAATCGTAAGTTTCTACCACCATTCTAAGATGCATTTCTAGGTCAAAATCGGCAGGAGGTGCTGTAGTACCAAGCAATTCTCCATCTAGGAAAAAAAGAATCTCACTTTTACTTTTCCACCAAACCGCATAAACATGGAAATCGTCTGTTACCAATCCATTTTTCAAGTTCCCTTTTACAGGCGCAGTTCCTTTTTTGTAGTCACATCCCTCCGGAATATTTCGGCTGTGGTTGTTGGCGTTCATTCTCTCGTTAAATCCTTGTAGCCATTTTCCTTTTCCAGTTATGGTTCCAACACACTCTTGTATATCCAGCTCCGTAGTTCGTTTATCGCAACCTTTTTTGCCTCTCGCACTATTAATAAGCCAAAAAGTTGAAGACATAAATGTTTTGTTGGCTTTCATTCTAGCCTCAAAATAGCCATACGTAGTCCCCGTTCTTGAGCCCACATAAGCTCCACCATGGGTATAAGTTTTATTGTTTTTAACAACAGAGTCTTTGAGTAAACAGGTTTCTGCATGAAGTAGTCCGTCTTTAAGCTTAATATTTTCAGCTAAGAAGATACCGGGAGGGCGTCCAATCCATCCTTGTCCGGAGATTTGCCATTTTTTTTCATCAATTTCATCACCATTAAACTCATCCGACATTTCTTCAATAAGTACCCATTTTTTGTCTTTGGGTTTTGGATCTTCACCTCGTTTAAAGGTGGGGGTTTTTTGTGCAAAGCAAATTGCTACACTGCACATTAAAACTAGTGTTGATAGGGTTTTTAATTTTGTCATCATTAAAAATAATAATTATAGTAAACGATGTAAATATAGATTTAATATATATGGTACGCTAACCTTGGTTTTAATAAAGCAGGGGGGAGTGTAAGTAAAATACATGGGTAAAAACTGTAGCAAACCGCTATAAAAACAATTTAATACTTGGAGAGGAAATATTTATGAATAATGCGATTATGGTGTGCCCTCGTGAAAAACTCGGGTCGCGCTTTCCGCTATATCTTTGTTTCGCCAAAGGGGGCTCACAAAGGATGCCGCTGCAATCGCTCACACAAGTACCTACTAAAACAAGAATGTGTATTTATAAGTAGCTATTATTTATGTAACAAATACTTTAGAACTGCTTAATGTTTTAAGTGTAAGCTAGTATTCAATAAAACGAATTCCATATCCGAAACTTACATATGCATCTGTAGTTTGGTAATTATATCCATTTAATTTGTTAACGCTAAATATATCTGTAAACGAAGCGTTGTAAGATATAAATAAGAATCCTCGTTTCATATTATAATTGAGCTCAGCAAGTCCGCTTATAATTACTGGGCTTGCATAGTCGAAATCAACTTTGTCTGTTTCTTGTTTTACAGCATCGATTTCCATTTGATTAAAAGGGTATTCGTTCAACAGTTTATTGTTACTATCTTCTATCCAACTGTTGTATTTAATTTTAGAGTAAATATTGAACCCAGGTGATATTCCAAGTTTTATAGAAAATCTTCTTATTGGAGTTATTCTAATGGCTAAAGGTAGTTCAATATATCTTAGTTGGTATCTAATAAATTCTTCTTCACTACTACTTCCACCATTACTATAAACTTTATAAACCTGGTTGCTTGCACGTGTGTACTCTTCACCTTTGTGTGTATACTGTAAATCGGCTTGTAGTGCCAAGTAATCATTAAAATCGTAGCCTATAAATCCGCCAAGCTGTATGCCTATGTTACCAACTTTCTGAAATGGGTTGGAATTACCAGTTTCTTTTAGTGCCACAGGATCTGTCCATGGGCCTACATCTGAATCAAAGTTGTTATTTAGTAGGCCAAGTTTAAAGCCCCAATTAATACCCTCAAAGTGTTGTTGTGCAATTGAAGTGTGAGTTACAAAGCAGAGTACCCCAATAATAAGGTATTTGAAATGTGAGAACATAATAATAGATTGTTTAGGTATTACAATTTTGCGTAAAATTAATTTTTTTATGTTCATTTCAAATCTGTACTTATATCTACTTTGGCTATAAGTAGTTTCTTTTGTTTTTCTACCTTTATCTATAAATACAGAACAATGGACGACATCATAAAAAGATATCACTTTAAAGAAGGCCTCAATCACGAATTCGAGATTTTGGATTTGGAAGAAATTCTTTCTCGTAAAAAGGAAATGATGACTGTTGCGCATCGTGCACAGTTTTACCATATTTTATGGATTGAGAAGGGGAGTGGTACACATTACGTTGATTTTAGTCCGGTTGAAGTGGAAGACAATACCGTAATATTTGTAGCCCAAAACAGTGTTAATAAGTACGACATTAACTGTAACTACCATGGCAAGTGTATTATTTTTACCAATACCTTCTTTTGTAAAAACCATCACGATTTGCAATATCTAAACACCAGTATGCTGTTTAGCGATTTGTATCAAACCGCACGGTTTAAAATTAGTATGCAAGCAGCAGGGTTAAAAGCCTTGGTAAATGCCATTGAAACCGAGTTTATCAGAGAGACCGATAGTGCGCAGAATATGATATTGCATAATCTCTTGCATGTATTTATGCTCATCTCCGAACGCGAAATGCGCAAGCAAGGATTTAAAGAACTAGCCCCAAGTGCCAATCTTGATTATGTGGTTTTATTTAAAGATCTGTTAGAACAAAACTTTAGGCAGGAGAAGTCCGTTCATTATTATGCCTCGGAGTTAAGCCTTTCCGATAAGCAGCTAAACAAGGCATGTAGTGCCTTGCTTGCCAAAACCCCAAAGCAAATTATTGATGAGCGTGTAGTGCTCGAGGCCAAGCGATTGTTGGTGCATAGTAATCAGGCTATAAAGGAAATTGCTTATGAGCTAGGCTATGATGAACCCACTAACTTTATAAAGTATTTCAGAAAACACGCTAATGCTACACCTTCAGAGTTTAGAGAAAATAACTAATAGAAATCAAGAATTGAAAATGTTTATTTAGAGCGCCTTGTTTTGTTGGCCTCATTTTTAAATGACTTTTGTTTGTGTTAAAACTTTAGTAAGACTGGGAAGCTGAGAGCTTTGCTCGAAGATCACCCAGCCGCACTTAAGTTTTAGCATAATAAAAAAGATATTTAAAAAGCAGCCTTGATGTTTTTTCCTTAGTTTTTGTCATCAAGAACAAAAAGTAAGTCAGGGTTTAAGGGATGAAATCCCTTAGTGCTTATTAACAAAGCACAACTTTGGATTCATATTTTATAATTACTAATCAAAAGCAGCATCATTAAGCCAATGGTTCTGCTTTTTTTTGTGCTAATATTCTAACATCACACGTCATTCATCCCCAAAAATAAACCCTTGGCGCAAATCTATCATTTAAGGGCTCAAACTTACCTTTATCGACTTTGCTTATTGCCGCATCTTTGTAATGTAAATAATTGATAACTCAAATTAAAACAATTGATCATGAAAACATTAACAGTAGCATTAAGCATTTTAGTAGTAGCATTCTCATCGCTAAGCGCAATAAATAATAACAATAAAAAATCTAAACAAATGGAAATCTCAAACAAAGAAAAAGTAGTAGCATTAATAAAAAGTATAGAAACAGGCGATCCTTCGGCAGCTGCCTATATTAACCCCAATAAATACATACAGCATAACCAAGGCGTAGCAGATGGTTTAGCCGGATTTGGCGCCGTTCTTCATGCCTTGCCCGAAGGTAGTGCCAGAGCCAATACCGTTCGTGTTTTCGAAGATGGCGACTATGTAATTGCACATACCGAGTATAACTTTTTTGGACCCAAAATAGGTATCGATATATTTCGTTTCGAGGACGGTTTAATTGTTGAGCATTGGGATAATTTGCAAGAAATAGCTCAAGAAACAGCATCGGGCCGTACCCAAACTGATGGAACAACAAAAGTAGTTGACCTTGATAAAACAGCGGCCAATAAAGAATTGGTAAGCAAGCTGATAAAAGATGTTTTCTTTGGTGCCAACCCTGATAAAATTACCGAGTATATTTCAACAGAACAGTATTTGCAACATAATCCAGGTATTAAAGATGGACTAGCAGGTTTAGGCGAAGGACTACAATCACTAGCCGAAGCAGGTATGCCAATGGTGTTCGAAAAAAATCATATCATTTTAGGCGAAGGAAACTTTGTACTATCTGTTTCTGAAGGAATATTTATGAAAGAGAAAGTAGCCTTTTACGATTTATTCAGAATAGAAGACGGAAAAGTAGTAGAGCATTGGGATACCATTCAAAAAATTGTACCCGATTCAGAAGCTAAAAACACCAACGGTAAGTTTAACTTCTAATATTACGAATACATAAGAGCTGATCTCGCACAAGTTAGCGAGGTCGGTTTTTCTATATCTTAGATTATTTTCATCAATTGCTTATGATTCTCCTTGTCATTATATTACTCATAATTCTTGTGTCATATTTCGCAACGCACAATCAAAGCAGATACATAAAGCTAGGAAGGTTTGTGGGAAGTAAGCAGCAGGTAATTGGGCATCATAATTATTATATTGAGGAAGTTAAATTTAAAAGTTCGCACGAATCGTTACATAATTTCTATCAAATAGTTTATGATATAGCCAAGTACAACAAAGTACTAGAGGTAAAATACGATTTATACGATTGGACCCACGCTATTTACCGTTTCGAAGATGCTACAATTGGTTTAAGTAACTTACGAAGTTTATCAAAAGTACGGTTGGTAAAAAGTGAAATCCCACTTTCCATCGACGAATTTGAATTAGATAATCCAGGCTTAAAATAATGCTCATATGAAACGAACATGTAAATTTAATTATCCAAATTACACACAAGAGGATGATTAAATTTATTTGAGAGTTCCATGTGACTATTGAAAAATAAATTTGAACACATGAAACAAGCACTTACAATTAGCGATTATGCAAATCAAATACATCTGCATTCGCCCTATATTGCATCAACTCCAAGTGGTAAAAGCAAAGAAGCCCTGCTTAACTCTTTATTGTTAGCATTAGGCCTTGAAAGTGCTCCTACTTATGCCGATAAACGACGAGCGCTACATGCTAAATTAAATACACTGCATCCACAAGTTTTAGATGCGCAGAATATTGAAACACTCAATCAGTTACTTCAGTTAGAGCTTAACGAAAAGCAAGTAATCAGTGCCAATTCTACAGCCGTATTAAATAATATTAAGGGCACAGCACTTAGTGTTTGGCAGGGCGATATTACCACTATAGCTACCGATGCTATTGTAAACGCAGCCAATAGTCAAATGTTAGGTTGTTTTAGTCCTTTGCATGCCTGTATCGATAATGCCATACATAGTGCAGCGGGCGTTCAATTGCGCGACGATTGTAATACTATTATGCAGCTTCAGGGCTTCGATGAGCCAACAGGGGCCGTAAAAGTTACGCGTGCCTATAATTTACCTTCAAAATTTGTGTTACACACCGTAGGACCTATAGCCAATGGCAATGCTAGTCCTCAGCACCGCTTAGCACTTGCCAAAGCCTACGAAAGTTGTTTGCAAGCATGTGCTGAAATGCCGCAGATAAACAGTATTGCTTTTTGCGGCATATCAACCGGAGTATTTGGTTTTCCCGCTCATATTGCTGCACAAATAGCAGTAAATACAGTTGGTCAGTGGCTTCATAAACATCCCAACACCATAAATAAGGTGGTATTCAATGTTTATTCCCATGCCGATAATGAATTGTATAAACCTTTAGTAGCCAACGCAAAATGATAGATAAACAAATAATTGAACAAAGCATAGCTCGTATTAAAGCGGCCGATAAAATTATTATAGGCGCAGGATCTGGCCTATCAACAGCCGCCGGATTAAATTATGGAGGAAAGCGTTTTCAAGATAATTTTGCCGATTTCATCAGTAAATATCCCTTAAGCGATATGTACTCCGCAGCTTTTTACCCCTTCGCTACACCCGAAGAACGATGGGCATACTTTTCGCGTCATATTCTAATAAATCGTTTCAATGCTCTGGTTGGGCAACCTTATAAAGACCTACTAGAAGTGGTGCAACACAAAGATTATTTTGTGCTAACTACCAATGTAGATGCGCAATTTCAAAGAGCAGGATTCAATACCAGCAAGCTATTTGCCACGCAAGGCGATTATGGCATGTTTCAGTGTTCCAAGCCCTGCAACAATACCTTGTACCACAACCATAAAATGGTAAACGATATGGCAGCGCAGCAAAGCCACTGTAAAATACCCAGTGCGCTCATACCAATTTGCCCCAATTGTGGCGAAGCCCTAGAGCCTCACCTTCGCAAAGATCAGTACTTTGTAGAAAACGACGATTGGCATACGGCCAACAATAATTACATCAATTATGTACGACAAATAAAGCAAGAAAAGGTAGTGTTTCTTGAGCTCGGCGTAGGTTTTAATACACCATCAATAATCCGTTGGCCCTTTGAGCAATTATCAAAGCAGCTTACAAACGCATGTCTCATACGCGTAAATATGGACGATGTGCAGGCCAACTACCAAATATCCGACCAGAGCATTCTGTGCCAAGGCGATATTGCCGAATTTATCACCGGCATAAAAAAAGGAATCCTCCAATAAATAAATGGTTTCATTATTATAATTATGGTGTGCCCCTCGTTAATAACCATGTAAGTAACTCTCATCCATGGTTAACGCGGGTCGCACTTTCCGCTATATCTTTGTTTCGCCATAATGGGCTCACAAAGGATGCCGCTGCAATTGCTCACACTCCGTCTGCAAGCTTATGCTTTTATTGCACGTATTGCAAATTGGCGCGAGCGTGGTAAGTTGTTCAGAGTGTTTTGTAACCATCTCCAAGGCACCTGTATGGGAGTTACTCTAATTACTTAAAAGCACCAACCAAACCTAATGCCCATAGTAAGCGCTAGCGGAAATTCATCAACAGCACCAATAAAAGCTTTATGAAGTCCATGTTCAGTATCGTCATTACCAAAGCCATAACCAAAGCCAATAAAGGTATCCACCACAAAGCCGTTGTCAATTACCCACTGCTTACCAAAGTTTAATAATATAGCAAACATTAGGTTTGTTTCTGTGGGTGTACTGCTATTGTAATTATACCCACCTCCATAACTATCGTAACCACCATTATAATCGTAATAATAGTAGTACTCATCAAATTGGTAGTACGAAATGGCTATTTCAGGCCTAATATAAGCACCCTTTAACAGATGTGCATATCTTTGACCGCGTAAATAATAATCGGGGCTTTTAATAAACTTGTAGCCTATTTTTGCAAATACACCCTGGTCGTTAGTATCATCCATATCGTAGCCAACACCTATTATACCTATTGCAGCCTCAATACTTCTACCCGGAGCTAAACTGCGTTCATAGCTAAAGTTTAAACTATTAAATAAAGGAGATAGGAAATTGACCTTTAGAAGGTTTTTATGATTCTCGATGTATTTTTCAGGGTCGTTAATGGCTTTAGTAAAAGTTAATTCTTTACCATTTTCTAATAAAATTTTGCTTACATCAGCTTTGTCAATCCCAAATAATATGGTTTCACTTACATCAGGGTTCGTGTATTTAATTTCGAGGTCGCCAATTTCTTTTACAATGCCAAATATTGAATCATTATTGGTTTTTATTAAAAGATCTTGAGCATTAATTTGGCTAGCGGATAGCATAACTATTAAGCATAAGCTTAGCTTTTGCAGTAGTGACATAGAATAAGGTTTATTTGTTTAGGTTATAATATTTAGTTGTGAGACAATTATAGGGATGGTCACACGTATTGGTTTATTCTTTAGAATAAATATTTCTGCGATACGATTACAAATCAGCGCGAATGGGGAGGGTAGGGTTAACCATTTTAAACATCAATTTTATTAAGTAAATACCCCGCTAGGTATTTGGCGTAGAAAAAAAGCAGGCACATTTTCAGATGTCGCTGCAATTGCTCACACAAGAATAGATGGTATAAATAATTTAGTGACGATTAAACTTGAACTATTGCGAAACATCAATTCTTTAAACTAAGATAAGTTTACCTATATGTCCTATTCTGTTTATTAATGTGAGCAGCCCAATGCTTGACTGCAGAAGCGAGTTGCGCCAATGTAAATGGTACTCCGGTTAAGGTAAGGTGTTTTTGTATTGGATGAAGAAGGTCTTGTATACATTGCGGAATGCTTTGCATTCAATGCAGAACGCCTTGTAAGCACTACGAAATGGCTTGCAAGGAGTACCTATCCCTTTGCAAAACTTACACAATAAGTTGTAAGGAGTGCAGAGGGCTTTGTAACTATTTCCAACATACTTGTACCGGAGTATATGTTCTAACACAAATAATGATAAGTAGTATACTAAGAATACTTTTCAATATTCTGTTGTAAGTACTCCTTCAGCATATTTATGGCTACAGTATTATTTCCACCTTGTGGCACTATAATATCAGCATAGCGTTTTGTAGGCTCAATAAACTGGTTATGACTAGGCTTTACCGTTCTTTTGTAGCGCGATAATACCGCCTCAACATCACGACCGCGCTCTACAATATCGCGTGAAATAACTCGCGATAAGCGATCATCAGCATCGGCATCTACAAATATCTTCAGATCCATTAAATCTCTCAGAGGTTTATGATTAAGAATAAGAATACCCTCTAATATGATCACTTTACAAGGTTGTACCTCAATAACTTCGGCCTGACGCGTGCAGGTGAGGTAGGAGTAGGTGGGTTGCAAAACCGTATTTCCATCCTTTAGCGCCTTTAGTTGATCCACAATTAAATCAAATTCGATACTATCAGGATGATCAAAATTAATTTGCTTTCGTTCCTCCATCGGAATATGACTACTATCTCTATAATAGGAGTCTTGCGGTATAACGGTTATTTGCGCTTGCGGCAATTGTTCAATAATCTTTTTTACCACCGTTGTTTTTCCACTTCCAGTTCCTCCTGCTATCCCTACTACTAACATGCAAATTTTATTGTTTTGATTTAAAGTCGCAAAAATACTAAAAGCAATGATACTAGCCTATAGTTCTTTGTTAAGGAAATTAAATTGCGGTTTGCTTTGGGTAAAAAAAAGCGGAGCTACTTGTTTGTAACTCCGCTTTTGTATTTTAAAAACTTATTGTTTACGCTGAATTTCTACTGGCATTGATGTTACCAAACATGGCGCGAATAACCATTTTCTCGAATGCTTCCAATGGAATTTCTTCGTTGCCATTTTTGGCTTCCTGAATTTTCATTAGGGCGTATTGTTGTATAATTAAAAGAGGTAATACAACGCGCTCGCGCAACTGAATACTCATTTGGCTACGCTTGTTATCGTCGAGCAGCTCGGGCATTTCAGAAACTTTTAATACCATTTCTTTGGTAAGCTCAAATTCGGCTAATAGCGATTTCCAGAATTCGCCATATACCTTGTTGTTGGCCAAATAACTGGTTAGCTCAAAGCTTGTTTTCTTCATACTCTGCATGCTGTTGGCAAGTAGTGTTTTAAAGAAAACCGAATCGTTGTATAGCTTCTTAACCTCGTCGAGATTTCCTTTTTCTTCTTGCTCTTTAAGGGCAGTTCCTAATCCGAAGAAGCCTGGTACGTTTTGTTTCAACTGACTCCAAGCACCCACGAATGGGATAGCACGTAAATCGTCGAGCGTAATTTTACCGCCGCCACCACGCTTACTTGGTCTACTACCAATGTTGGCTTTTCCGTAGTGGGTAAGTGTACTCACCTCTTCAAGATAAGGTAGGAATAGCTCGTTCTCTTTAAGCGAAATGTATTTTTTGTAACTCGCCTCTGCCATTTCTTCGATAAACTGATGTTGCGTATCGTCTACTTGGTTTTGAGGCTTGCTGTATAATTTATTGCTTAATCCGGCCGAAATTAAATAACCTAAGTTATGTGCCGCAGCTTCTTTAATACCATAGTGCGAGCTAATGGTTTGCCCTTGAATGGTTAATTGAATTTGGCTGCTTTCGATGTTTTTACCCATGGCCGCATAAAAACGGTGTGCATTACCACCACCACGAGCAGGAGGTCCACCACGTCCGTCGAAGAACATTACTTCAACATCGTTATTACGCGATGTGGCTGTGATGCTTTCTTTGGCCGAGAAAATAGCCCAGTTGGCCATTAGGTATCCACCATCTTTGGTTCCATCAGAGAAACCTAGCATTACAGTTTGCTTGTTGTTGCGCTCCTGTAGGTGCTTTTTGTAGGTAGGATTAGAATATAATATTTGCATGGCATCGCCGGCAAATTTAAGGTCGTCGATGGTTTCGAAAAGCGGAACAATATCAACGTTAAGAGCTTGATAGCCCCATCCGCAAATGCGCAATAGTGCCAACACACGGGCCACATCAATTGGTCCACGACAGTTACTAATAATGTAACGGTGCGCACCCATTTGTCCGTTTGTTTTCTGAATTTCTTTGATAACACCAAACGATGCTACGGTATCTTTAACAATGTCATCTTCAAATACGGTGGCATCAACAGCACCCTTGGCGTTCATGAGCAATTGTATTTGCTCTTTCTCGTCCAAGTCAAAAATATTGGCCGGAAGAATATCAGGATATTTCTTAATAACCTCCTTAAGTGCATTGGCAATAATACGGCTATCCTGACGGATATCGATACTAGCCATGTGGAAACCGAACTGCTGTACTTTGCGTTTAAACGATTGTAGTTTTTCTACAAATAGGCCTTGGTGTTCTTCGATGATAGCAGTTTCTATCACCTCAATCTTAGCCATTAAATCATCATAACAAACATTGTTTTTACCATCGGCATTGCCTAATTCTGCTTTAAGCATTTCTTCAAGTTCAACAATTTTATCGTGTACACCAGCAAAAGTAATTCTGCGTTTTAATTCACGTACATCGTTATAATAACATTGTGTGGCTGTATTGCGCAGTTTGTAGGCAACTTCTTTGGTTGTGTCAACAGTTACAAATGGGTTACCATCTCTATCGCCACCAGGCCAAAAGCCTAATTGAATAAATTGGTTGTTTGCAGCAAGGGCATCTTGGTAGTCCTCCGCTGTTTTATCCAGTAACTCGCCAATGGCAGGGTAAAAAGTATCTTTCAGGTAAAATGCCAAACGGTTTGCCTCGTCGAGTGGAGTAGGCTTAATTTTTTGGAAGAATGGTGTTTTACCTAACTGTTGCAATAGGTCTCTTATTAAACCAACTTCGCCTGCTTTAATGGCTTCCATTAAATCGGTAATAATGGCCAATACCTGCGAAGGGTAGAATTGCGTAGGATGCGCCGTAAGTACTATGCGTACACCAAACTCTTTAATAGCCTCTGCTAACTCGTCGGTTAAACCGGCTTTTTTAACTCTATCCGACATGGTAGCGTATGAGTTTTCGCCGTTAATACGGTGAATTTTGTTATACGCAGCATCTTCAAGTGCATCAATTAATACAATTTGACGCTCTATATATTGGATTACCTTGAATAGGAAGTCGTTCTTTTCGTCTTCGTTATATATTGCTTTGTGATCTTTAAAGAATTTATCAATGATGCTAACCGGGTCAACACCTTCTTTTAAACCTTTAACGCAATCTTTATACATTAGCGGGATTAAGTTCCCTGCTTTTTCTACTGCTTCAAGTTCAAGCGAAAGAAATAAACTGTTGTACAGTTGATATTTCAGTTCAATCTCTTCTTGATAGGATTTTTCAATTTGAGTGCTCATGTGGTAATTGTTTTTATTTCAAATGAAATACTGTTTTTTGGTATTATATACTCTATTAGCTTTTCGTGCTAAAAGAGCTATGTACAAATCTAAATACTATGTTTTTGTAATGCAATGCTATTGTTTATCAAATAGGTTAAATATTTGAACGAATTGTTAATATTCTTCATTAATAATATCAATCATTTGATGGTGTTTTTGCTATAAATAGCATCTGTTACCTACCTAAACAAATAAACCGCTTACTAGTTTAATGGGAGGCTTTTATAAATTTCCGCAATGATAATATTTAGTGATTGTTTCTTTGCTGACTTTCGGCAGGTGTTGTGATTTTGTGGGTATAAACGAAACAAGGCCAGCGAAACGCTAGCCTTGTTGTAAAATATGGTGTTTTATTCTTTACTTCTTTTTAGCCCAACCGTCTTTTAAGGCAACGGTTCTGTTAAAAATCAATTTGTCGCTTGTTGAATCTTTATCAACACAGAAATAACCTACACGCTGAAATTGGAATTGATCCAATGGTTTTGCCTCTGTTAACGAAGGCTCAACCTTAGCTGTGATGGTTTTTAACGAATCTTTATTGATAAAATCTAAGTGATCGGCATCCTTTTGTGCTGCCGGAGCCTCGTGATTATATAAACGATCGTAAACTCTAACCTCAGCATCAACTGCATGAGCGGCAGAAACCCAGTGGATTACTCCTTTAATTTTACGATCTACGGTTGTTGCTCCACTCTTAGTTTCAGGATCGTAAGTAGCATATAGCTCTTCTATATTTCCGTTCTCATCCTTTTTTAAGCCTGTACAGGTAATTGCATAAGCTGCTTTTAAGCGCAACTCTTTACCAACAGTTAAACGGAAGAACTTTTTAGGTGCATCCTCCATAAAATCGTCACGCTCAATATATACCTCACGTGAGAATGGTAGCTTACGCGATCCCATCGACTCATCTTCAGGGTTGTTGATAATATCAACATACTCTTCTTGTCCTTCTGGGTAGTTGGTGATGATTAATTTAATAGGATCAACCACAGCGTTTACACGTGCTGCTTTTTTATTTAAGTCTTCGCGAATACAGCTTTCTAGTAAGGCAACATCAATAACGCCATCTCTACGAGCTACACCAACTTTATCAGCAAATGTGCGGATTGATTCAGGAGTATATCCTCTTCGGCGTAAGCCAGAAACGGTAGGCATACGTGGGTCATCCCATCCTGAAACAATATTTTTTTCCACTAGCTCTAGTAATTTACGCTTACTCATAACTGTATAGTTAAGGTTTAAACGCGCAAATTCTATTTGTCGTGGTCTTACTCTATCTTTTAGGCTTGCATCGGCCTCAATAATTTGTGTTAAAAACCAATCGTAAAGTGGTCTGTGTACTTCAAACTCTAGTGTACAGATAGAGTGCGTAATGCCTTCGATAAAATCTTCTTGTCCGTGCGCAAAATCGTACATAGGGTATACACACCACTTGTCGCCAGTACGGTGATGATCGCTATGAATGATACGGTACATTAAAGGATCGCGCATGTGCATATTTGGCGATGTCATATCAATTTTAGCACGCAATACTTTTTCTCCTGCTTTGAACTCACCATTTTTCATGCGTTCAAACAAGTCGATATTTTCTTCTACTGAACGATTTCTAAACGGACTTTCGGTACCCGGTGTTGTTGGCGTTCCTTTTTGGCTAGCGATAGTTTCTGCCGATTGGTCATCAACATATGCTTTGCCATTTCTAATTAAGGCAACAGCCCACGCGTATAACTGATCGAAATAGTCAGAAGCAAATTTAGCTTCGCCAGGCCAATCAAAACCTAACCATTGCACATCTTCTTTAATGCTATCTACATACTCCACATCTTCCTTAACCGGATTTGTATCGTCGAAACGCAAGTTACAAGCGCCACCAAACTGCTGACCTAAACTAAAGTTAAGACAAATAGATTTTGCATGTCCAATGTGTAAATATCCATTTGGTTCAGGAGGGAATCTAGTTAAAACTGCTCCTCCGTTTTTATTCTCGGCCAAGTCTTTATCTATCTCTTGATGGATAAAATTTGTTTTTACTGTTTCCGATGAGGCGTCTACTTGCTCTTTGTTCATAGGTGCTATATCGTGTGTTTATAATCTAAATTAAAATGAAACATCAGAGCTTAATATATGTTAGCTCTTTTGTTGACTTGCAAAAATAAAGCTTTTGCCATTATAATGGGATGATTTTTTACCTAAATAATATTAATTACATAGCTAATAAGTCATTTATTTATGATTCTAGGCTGTTTTTATAGTGGAAGTTGATTTATGAATGCGTAAATATTTTAAATAACTTTGTGAAGTAATAAAAAAACAAATATGCAAAAGGGAATAATTGAGCTTGAGGAGATGGAGTTTTATGCATACCATGGTTGCTTTAAAGAAGAGCAAGTGGTAGGTAATCGTTTTATTGTTAATATCGCAATTTCAGTGGATGTAACTAAGGCTATGAAAAGTGATAGTATTTATGACGCGCTGAATTATGTTGAGGTTTACGAGATAACAAAAGAACAAATTAAACAGAACTCGCATTTATTGGAGCATTTAACCGATAGGATTGTAACTGCAATTAAAGCAAAGTTCGATTATATTGATTGGTTGCGTGTAAAAGTTTCAAAAATGAACCCTCCGATGGGTGGGCAAATGAAGGCGGTTAGTGTTACTTTAGAGCGATAATTCGCGAGGCTAGAACTTTTTTTGCCTAAATAGGTGCTGATTCAGAATGGGTTCGGAGTTCTGCTTTTAAAAAGTGAATATATTGTTTGGTAGTGGCATAAATATTTACTTATTTTGCCAACCGAAACAAACAGGGTTCCTTGGCCGAGTGGCTTAGGCACTGGTCTGCAAAACCAGTTACGGCGGTTCGAATCCGCCAGGAACCTCAAAAGTTTAAAGGCTTGAAGTTATTACTTCAGGCCTTTTTTTATGCAATTAAGTGTAGCAAAATCCGCGCCTGCGGAGGAGTGCTTTAATATCAAATGTTTTTATTGCTTTGCTTAAGAATTCTGGATTGTGATTCTTTGGTTTTTTGGAATGACTTAAGGGTAGATTTAAAGGCCTTAGAAATTGCATAGGTATGGCGTAATTTTTCCTTACCTATGCAATTTTTTTTCCATAGGTAAGGAATTTTTATTGCGTACCTATGGAATATTTCTTCCGTAGGTAAGTAGTTTTTGTGGCGGCCTTATGGCTTATGCAGGCTTGGCTTAGCAATTGGAGCGGCATCCTTTGCGAGCCCATTATGGCGAGTAAAGATATAGCGGAAAGTGCGACCCGCAGGGGAAGCCCCTAATATTCATTTATAGTTATTAATCTATTTCTCCTTTTTGTTTTAGGAATTCGAATATCTTTTTGCTGGCTTCGGAGATGATATCGAGATTGGAATTATTTAACCATCGGAGCTCTTCAATTTCGTTGGCTGGTTTTAAGTTACCCGTATATTCGGCGGTATAACAAGTAATTTTCACCAAAACATCTTCTGCTTTTCCATCGGCGGGGGCCTTAAAGGTACCGAGGTATTTAATGGTATTTGTGTTAATATTTATGCTCAGTTCTTCGTGTAACTCTCTGGTGAGGGTTTGTTCATCTGTTTCGCTGGCTTCTCTTTTTCCGCCGGGTAAATAGAATTTTAGTTTTCCTTTGGATCTTACGTGAAGTATTTGTCGGTTTTTAATTTCGATGAGTGCTATTTTATCAATTTCTTTCATTTTGTGTGTTTTTTAATTGGTGTTTGGTCGTGCGTTAAAGGGCACTAATATAAGATATTAAGTCTGTTGTCAATAATGTGTTTTTGGGCCGTGTTTAGCGCTCAAAAAAGTACTGAATTAGATGATTTAAATAATTTTTAGTCTTAAATTAGAGAGAACCGACAAGATAAAAACATTATTGTATAGAACCTCAACATCCTGCCACAGGATACTTTGCTTTATTGTTGAAATAGGAGTGGTAATAAATTGTGGATTATGATTTTAGTACTTATTCTATATTTGTTGTTGGCTTTTGCTTTGTTTTTGATACCTAAAAAGGTATCGAAATATACTCCTGTTTTTATTGCTCTTGTACAATTATTGGTATTCGGATTGTTTTTGAGTTTCTTACCCGATATACAAAACGGAAAAACGATAAGTTCGCTTGTTGAATGGATGCCTCGCTTGGGTTTAAACCTTGAGTTTACATTGGATGGCTTGAGTATGGTATCAGTGTTACTGATAACCTTTATTGGGTTTTTGGTTTTTATATATGCTAATACTTACATGAGTTCTTACCAAGGAACTACTCGTTTTTATTTCTATTTGCTTCTGTTTAGTGCCTCCATGCTAGGGTTGGTACTCTCTTCAAACTTTATTCAAATGTTTATTTTTTGGGAGCTAACCAGTATTTTATCCTTTTTACTGATCAGCTTTTTTAATGAGAATGAACAAGCGCGTAAAGCTGCATTTCAATCTTTATTTGTTACAGGCTTAGGTGGTTTATGCTTGTTGGTAGCAATAATACTTATAGGAAGTATAGTGGGTAGTTATTCATTAACTGACTGGATAGATAAGGCTGAACTAATAAAAAATGATGGGAAATACCTACCCATATTATTATTAGTGCTTGCCGGAGTGTTTACCAAATCAGCACAATTTCCTTTTCATTTTTGGTTGCTAGGAGCCATGCAAGCACCCACACCAGTTAGTGCATATCTTCATTCAGCTACTATGGTAAAAGCGGGTATATTTTTATTGGCTCGCTTGTATCCAATATTAGGCGGAACTCAAGAGTGGATTAATATTATCACTCCTGTTGGAGCCATTACTATGCTTATAGGTGCTTATTTAGCCATTACTCAAATAGATATAAAACAAATATTTGCCTATACCACAATAAGTGCACTCGGCATATTGGTAGTGTTATTTGGAATAAGTACTGAATTATCTATTAAGGCAGCCTTTGTATTTTTATTTGTTCATGCTTTTTACAAAGCATCCTTATTTATGCTAGCGGGTTATTTTGTGAAATTAACAGGATCGAGAATCATCAATAGTTATGGAGGGATATTAAGGAAGAATCTATTGGGACTTATTATTGTAGCTGTTGCCCTATTATCAATGGCTGGCATTCCGCCTATGTTTGGTTTTATTGGTAAGGAGTTAATTTACGAGGCTAAATTTGAGGCGCCTTGGTTATCATCATTATTATTGATTCTGGGTATTTTAACCAATGTTCTAATGGTGGCAGTGTCATTGTTAGTTCTTTTTAAGCTGTATTTGGGTGAGGCTAAATTTGATTTAGGTGTAGCCACTAAAAAGTATAAGTTGTTATTAGTTAGTCCTGGTATACTGGCCGTTTTAAGTCTTGGCCTAGGTTTATTCCCAGATACTCTTAGCGGAATTATTGAACCAGCATTATCATATATCTACTCTGGCGAAGCAGTTATTAAACTAAAACTTTGGCATGGCTTTAATACCATATTATTACTAAGTGCCTTAACTATGCTTTTGGGAATCTTTTTGTTTGCACTTACTTATAAAAACAAAAGGTTAATTAAGGGGTGGCAACGCATGAATGTGAGGTTGTTTAGTATAAACTTTAACAGATCGTTTTCAAAAGGATTGAGTTCATTTATAAAAATTTCGGCAAAGAATACCCATTTTATTCAACACGGTTATATCCGATATTACCTCACTACCATTATTGTTTTTAGTTCTCTGCTTCTCTTATTTCAATTATATATAACCAGAGGATGGGAAATAAATACCAATTTTAGTTTACAGCCTTATTATATATCTGGTGTGGTTTGCATTATAACGTTTTCATCGCTGATTAGCGTTTTTTCTAAAGATGGGCTTTTTACAATTACTGCAATGGCCGTAACCGGATATGGAATCTCCTTAATTTATTTATACTATAGTGCTGTTGATTTGGCAATTACCCAAATTATTGTAGAAACTTTAATGGTGGTAATGTTTGTACTTGTACTGCGAAAGTTGCCGAGGTTTATTGTTGTGTCAAGCAGGGCCACTAAAATTAGAGATGGCATTATAGCCTTGACTTTCGGACTAATAATGGCCATGCTTGCTCTAAAGGCACTTAATGTGGATATCCATCCTTCTATAGCCGATTTCTTGGTGGAGAATAGTTATACAAAAGCACATGGAAAGAATGTGGTAAATGTGATATTAGTTGATTTTAGGGCTTTAGATACTTTGGGTGAAGTAACAGTTTTGGTGATTGCTGCCTTGGGTGTTTTTACTTTGTTGAATGTTAAAAAAGTAAGAAAATGAATTCAGTTATTCTACAAATAGCATCAAAGTACCTGCGGATATTGTTTTTAATGTTCGCTATTATCGCCTTGTTAAGAGGACACAATCAACCAGGAGGTGGGTTTATTGGAGGCTTGTTGGCTGCGCTTTATATTGTATTCAACACTTTGGCATTTACAAGTAAGCAAATTAAAGATCGTTTGAAAGTTAGTCCTGAGGCTTATATGGGTGTTGGACTGTTATGTGTGCTATTGAGCTTTCTTCCTTCTGTACTATCAGGAGCTCCGTTAATGCAAGGCGTATGGGTATCTTATTCTATTTCCGATTTTGAAGTAATAAAGTTAGGTACTCCATTGCTATTCGATTTAGGGGTTTTTATTGCAGTAATGGGGGTTACGCTAATGTTTTTATTCACTCTTTCAACTCATAAGTGATGGAAATACTACTAGTAGCATTAATCGGATTATTATACGCAGGTGGGGTTTATCTTATACTGAGGAGGAGTCTTCTGAAATTTATTATAGGTATTATTTTTTTAAGTAATGCGACCAACTTACTAGTATTTATTTCGGCAGGAATAGTTCACGGTAAGCCGGCATTCGTAACAGGTGGAGATGCAGACCCAAGTAGCATGGCTGATCCTTTACCTCAGGCCTTGGTACTTACCGCAATAGTAATTGGTTTTGGCATTGTAATTTTTACCCTAGCCTTAAAATCAAAATTTTACAGCGTGACTGATAAAGATGATTCGGATGAAATAAAAGAAACAGATATTTAAAATATGACAGAAATAGTATTGCCCATATTGTTGCCATTTGCCCTTATAATACTTCTTGTATTTATAAGAAAGGTAAACTATGCCAAATGGATTGGAATAATAGGGAGTGCTCTAATAGCTATTGTAGCCATCTATATATTTATCAATACCCTTAATAATGGAGTTTTGGTTTTGTATGTGGGCGGGTGGAAAGCTCCGTATGGGATTACTCTGGTAGTAGATATGCTTAGTGGTATAATGTTAGTAGTTACTTCATTTTTGGTGCTTTCTATTTCTATTTATGCATATCATTTTATAAAAAACAACAAACAATTCTCTAGGTTCTTTCTCTTTTTCTTTGCCCTAATTATGGGTGTAAATGGAACTTTTGTAACCGGCGATATATTTAATTTTTATGTTTGGTTAGAGGTAATAATGCTGTCTTCTTTTGTGTTGATAACCATGGGGTCGGAGAAGAAGCAACTTGAGGGCGGTATCAAATATATGGCCTTAAATCTTATTGCATCTTTGTTCTTTTTAGCTGGTATTGGACTGTTGTATGGTAAAACCGGAACGCTGAATATGGCTCACTTGGCCAAAATACTAACTAACGATCAGCAGTCCCTTTTTATGAATACTTCGGCCATGTTATTCTTTATCGCTTTGGGAATTAAGGCAGCTATCTTTCCTTTGTTCTTTTGGCTGCCTGCCTCATATCATACGGCTAATATTACTGTTACCTCTCTTTTTGCAGGTATATTAACTAAGGTTGGTGTTTACGCTTTCATACGATTGTTCACTTTGTTTTTTGTGCAAGATGCTTACTTCTGGCATAACTTATTGTTGATAAGTGCCGGTTTTACCATGGTTATTGGAGGTATGGCGGCATCTATTCAGTACGATGTTCGACGCATATTATCCTATCATATAATTAGTCAAATTGGCTATATGATTATGGGCTTAGGTATCTATACACCATTGGCTATTGCAGGGGCAATCTTTTTTACGGTTCACAATATGATAGCCAAGACAAACACCTTTTTGGTATCAGGTATTATGAATAAGCTTAAAGGTACTTTTGACCTTAAGAGTATGGGTTCATTATTAAAAGAACAGCCCTTGTTAGCGGTGTTGTTCATAATTCCAGCTTTTGCACTGGCTGGCATTCCTCCGCTATCTGGCTTCTTTGCCAAATTTATACTAATTAAATCGGGTATTGAAGATGGGCACTATGTTATTATAGCAATAGCAGTGCTGACTTCTTTACTCACATTATATTCTATGATAAAAATATGGAGTGAAGCTTTTTTGAAAAAACAGCCTGATGATATCACAATTCCCAATAGTAAGCCAATACGCTTTACCGTTTTTATACCCTCTATAATGTTGGCTTTGGGTAGTGTTTTATTGGGAGTATTTGCAGCATCATTTTTTGATTTAACAATGGAGGCTGCTAGGCAGTTAATGGAACCTAGTGAGTACATTAATGCAGTATTAGGTGCAGATGTAAAATAATTATTATGAAGATCTTTATAAAGTCATATCGTATCGTAATGTTTCTGTTGTATTATATACTCAAAATGTTGCAAGCTAACTTATCAATAGCTTTTGATATTTTAAGTCCTAAAATGAATACTAGCCCGGGTTTTATCGAGGTATTACTTCGAGTGAGTTCTAAGAGAGATATATTATTATTTACAAACTTATTATCAATGACTCCAGGAACTCTAAGTGTTGATATTAATTCGGATCAGAATACTTTGCTTGTTCATTGCCTATATAATGAAGATAGGGAAGCGGTTGTGAATGAGATTGAACAGATGCAGGATAAAATACTAAAACTAACAGTATAATATGGTAGGTACTGAAATTTTAAATATTGCTCAGCTAATAGGGTTTGTATTTTTGTTAGCAGCTCTTTTATTAGCCTTTATAAGGTTAATAAAGGGACCAACTATGCACGATCGTATTGTGGCAATGGATTTTATGGCATCAATAACTATGGGGTTTGTATTAATTTATAGTATCGCTATTAATAAAGGAATGTATGTTGATATAGCTATTATAATTTCACTGATATCATTTATAGGTACAGTTGCTATCTCAACTTTTTTAAAACATAAAAACAAGAATCATGAATGATATTATTATTTCAGTATTTATAGTGTTGGGATCCTTGTGGATATTAATTGCTGCCATTGGTTTGTTACGATTTAAAGATTTGTATAGTCGTGTACATGCGGCTACTAAGGCAACATCATTGGGCGTTTTACTTATTACATTGGGGGTTATTTTTTATTTTGATTATTGGGATGTACGACTAAAATCGATACTTATTATTTTATTTATTTACCTAACATCACCTTTGGCAGCCCATTCTATTGCCAAATCGTTTAGGGATAATTCGGGTTTTAAAGGAACTTAATAGTGCTTTAATACTGATATAGCGTCCTATCTGATGTTTTCTTACCTATTTAGATGTTTAAAAATATTAATTTCGGATTGTGTTTACATATAATTAATATATTTGCACCCCAATTTTAACACATCGAACAATTATATACTTTCCATTGTATGTATTAGTATGAAAGGTGAGAAGGTGCAATATCTTCGAACTTATACTGCGCTATGTTGAATTGTTAGATTGATATTATTAAGAGAATGAATTATATGGCTCGAAAATTGTTTTCGAGAATATATTGAGTGGAAAAAGCTTATAAATTAATTTTATTATAGATCACTTTTTATGGATTTTAGAGAAAGAAAGAACCTTAAAGCGGGAAGTAAGGTATCAATCTTGATGAAGCAAGATGAGAAGAATGGTGGACTAACCACAGGAGTTGTTAAAGAAGTTTTAACTGAAGAGTCGTTTCATTTAAAAGGAATCGAAGTTAAACTGAAAACAGGTCAAGTGGGGAGAGTAAGAGTTATTAAGCTTTAATCACAAATTTTTTCCTAATAAAAACGGCGCTAAGAGTAAATCTTAGCGCCGTTTTTGTATTTATAGAATTCTATTATTACAATTAATTTGCTTCCGGATCATATTCCTTCTCAGCCTTTTGCTCATCGTGGTATTTTCCACTTAAAAATGCTAAAAAGTTGCTGAATGACTTAACAGCTTCTGCAGTTCCTTCGGATACTTCTTTACCTTGTAGTTTTAGTAAAAACTGACTGTAGATTGCAGTTAGGCAACATTCTATTTCATTACTTAGCTTTTTACCTGTTTTCTCATCAAACTCAGTAATAAAAGGAAGAGTAGCATTGTAAATATGGCGGTATGCAATTTCTTTAGTATCCTTAAGTAACTCTAGGTGCAAGCGGTTAAGGTCATTCACAGTGTTAATAATTGCTTGTATGTGACCTTTTTCTATCTTTTGCTCTACTTTGAGCATTTCAATTAGGTTATCGTACCACTCAATAGTTTCGTTTAACTCATCTCCACTTATATTGTATTGTGGTATAATATTTTCTTTAATGGCTTCTATATTTAATTCGTAGGCACGTATTAAATCTTCAACTTGCCACATATATAAGATGTACTCAACTATATTGGTTTCTTTTTTTTCTCTTGCAACTATCATAATAACTGGTCTTTTAATACTTTAACTAATACTGAGGAATTAACTGTGTTGAGTGATACATTAAAAATCCCAATCATCAACTTCCATTTTATCAATATCTCTGCGGTCTTTTTTCGTAGGTCTACCTAATCCTTTGCGTCTGCCCATGGCATTGGTTAGTCGCGTCATTTCCATAATTTCTAATTGCTCATCCGTAGTTACTTCTTTCATGAAATCAGGAACTAACTTGGCACCCATTCTTTTTCCACTTAGGGCTAAAACCTTAAAGGAGCGAGTAATTGGAGGAAACTTCACATCAATTACTAGTCCAACTTTAACAATTCTAGAGTTTTTAACAGGAAGTCCGCCAATTAAAACACGGCCTTTTTTTATGGCTTCAGCAGCCACACTGCGTGTTTTAAAAACTCTAATGGCCCATAAATATTTATCTATTCTAATTCCTGAATCTTCCATAGCGCAGAGACCTTTATTTTTTATTATAAGTATTCATTGTTCTGGCTGGGCCAATGGTAGCAAAACCCTGAATCATTTTAATGGCAATATCAATAGGTTCGTGTAAGGCAGGTTCTTCGTCCTTAGTCCATTTACCCAAAACGTAATCTATTTGTTTACCACGAGAATAATTATCGCCAATGCCAAAACGGATGCGTGAGTAATTGGCATTGCCTAAAATTTCTTGAATGTTTTTCAGTCCGTTATGTCCAGCATCACTACCTTTTTGGCGCATACGAACCGAAGCAAACGGAAGTGCTAAATCATCAACAACAACCAATACATTCTCTTGGCTAATTTTTTCTTGTTGCATCCAATATCTCACAGCTTTCCCACTTAAATTCATATAAGTGCTGGGCTTAAGTAATATAATTGATTTGCCTTTATATTTATAAGTTGCTACGGCGCCATACCTTAGGTTTTCAAACTCCAACTTGGCTTCTTTAGCAAGTACATCAAGCACATCAAAACCAATGTTATGGCGTGTATTTTCGTATTCGCTACCGATATTTCCTAATCCTACAACTAAGTATTTCATTATTAATTAATCGATGTTCTGTGATTTTTTAAGATGATGCAAAAGTAACGCTTGTTAGCTATGTATCAAAATAAGAAAAGCCTCCATATAAAATATGAAGGCTTTTTGATTTTATAATTGTTGTTACAATTATGCTTCTTCTTCGCCACCAGCTTGTTGAGCAGCACGTGCAGCACGTGTTAACTTAACAGCAGCAACTACAGAGTTTTTAGCATTTAATAACTCCAAGTTCTCGAAAGATAATTCACCAACTTGTACTGACGTACCTAAAGTAAGGTGGTCAATTTTAACGTTTAATGAATCAGGTAAGTTAGCAGGTAAAGCTTTTACTTTAAGTTTACGTTGCTCAAGAGATAATCTACCCCCTTGTTTAACACCTTCTGCGAAACCTTCTAATGTAACAGGGATTTCAATAACAACAGGCTTGTCGTTAGAAATTTGTAAGAAGTCAGCGTGTAATACTTTATCTGATACAGGGTGGAATTGAACGTCTTGCATAACAGCATCAACTTTCTCTCCATCAAGATCAAGGCTTACAAGGTATACATTTGGAGTATAGATTAATTTGTTCACTTGCTTTTCATCAATTGCAAAGTGAGCAACTTCTTTACCACCATATAATACAGCAGGTACTTTGTCTTCAGCACGAATAGCTTTGGCAGCTTTTTTGCCAATAACGTCTCTTTTAGAGCCTTTTAATTCAATTTTTTGCATTTTCTTATTTTTTTGTGCTACTCAAAATAAACGATTGATTATGAGTTTGTTTATTTCCCATCACACGTTTTTGCCTTAAGGCGGCGCAAAGATAGATAAAAGTTTGTAATCTACCTAGTTCAATACAATTATTGGGTATAAAAAAAGGGAGCTTTAAAAGCTCCCTTATATTTTATATTAAAAACTGATTACTAATTGATTTGTAGTAATACACCTTTTCAATTGTATCGGCAATAAGCTCAGCTACCGATAAAACCTTAATTTTATCAATATTCTGAGTTAATGGAATAGAATCAGTAACAAATACTTCTTCTAAGGCAGAGTTGTTAATGTTATCATATGCAGCTCCAGATAAAACTGGGTGAGTGGCCATAGCTCTTACGCTTAAAGCACCTTCACTTTTCATAACATCAGCAGCCTTTGATAAAGTACCTGCAGTGTCAATCATGTCATCTACAATAATTACATTTTTCCCTTTTACGTCTCCAATAACGCGCATTTCGCTAACAACATTTGCTTTAGCTCTTGATTTGTGACAAATAACCATTGGCACATCTAAGAATTTTGCATAAGTATTAGCTCTTTTAGAACCACCTGCATCAGGAGAAGCTATAACTAAGTTATCTAAGTTTAAGCTTTTGATGTGTGGTAAAAAGATTGAACTTGCATACAAGTGATCAACTGGAAGGTTAAAGAAACCTTGAATTTGATCGGCATGTAAGTCCATTGTGATTAGTCGGTCAATCCCTGCGGCAGTAAGCATATCGGCAGCTAATTTAGCACCAATAGATACGCGCGGTTGATCTTTTCTATCCTGACGAGCTAATCCAAAGTAAGGAATAACTGCAACTACCTTATAAGCCGAAGCTCTTTTGGCAGCGTCAATCATCATTAACAATTCCAACAAATTATCCGCTGGTGGAAATGTAGATTGAATCAAGAATACGTGTGAACCACGAATCGTTTCTTGAAAAGCAACAGCAAATTCTCCGTCGCTAAAATCTAATTTTTTGATGTTCCCTAAATCCCTTCCGGAATAATGGCTAATTTTTTCACTTAGGTATTTTGATGAAGTACCCGTAAAAATCTTAATGGGAGCTTTTGGTGGCATTGTACTTAATTGTTTATCAGTTATTATTCAGAAATATCTCGCAAAGATACAAATTTCATGATTTGTTAATAAAACTAGGTCTTATTTATAATCATTATATCTTTTTTGTATTATTAATCTGCTAGCATTTAGCTTATTGGGCTAGGAGCGGAATGTTAACTTTTTATTATTAATTAAGCAGTAGACCTGAGAAATTATTTTTCCCAACTCTGATTAACCTCTTCAATAAATGTTAATATTTCATCTTTTCCTAAGCTTTTAGTGGCAGATGAAATAAAGTAAGGAGGCGTTTCTTCCCAAGTTTCGAGCAATGCAGCTTGGTAATCGTGCACTGATTCCTGAATTTGCTCGTCGCGCAATTTATCAGCTTTGGTAAATACAATAACAAACGGAATACCCCAATTGCCAATCTTCTCCATAAAATCTAAATCAACCTTCTGAGGCTTATGGCGAATATCTATTAAAACAAAAAGGCACATTAAATTTGCTCTGTGTCTTAAATATCCATCTATCAGTCCTTGAAAAGCTTTACGCTCCGTCTTACTAACTTTTGCGTAACCATAACCGGGTAAATCAACCAAAAACCATTCTTCGTTAATGTCAAAGTGGTTAACCAACTGTGTTTTACCAGGTGTAGATGAGGTTTTTGCTAAAGCTTTTTTATCGCATAGCATGTTAATTAATGATGATTTACCAACATTAGAGCGGCCTATAAATGCGTATTCGGGCTTTTTAGGCTCAGGACATTGATTGGCTTTTGCACTTGACTTATGAAATTCTGCTGACTTAATTTCCATTTGGATAATTTTTTGCAAAGATAACTTTATTAATTAATTTAGATTCAATTACAATGTAATTACATTTGTTACTCGGTAAACTAAAACACAATTATTTATGAGCACGCAATTATACCCCCTTAAATTTACACCTATATTAAAAGACAAAATATGGGGTGGTAAGAAATTAAAGTCAGTTTTATCAAAAAATGGAAAAGGTGAGAGTTTAGGAGAATCATGGGAATTATCAGGTGTTGAAGGTGATGTTTCGGTAGTTTCAAATGGCTTTTTAAAAGGGAATAGCCTTGATGAGCTTATTGAAATTTATATGGGCGATGTTGTAGGCGATGAGGTGTATAATAAGTTTGGAACTGAGTTTCCATTATTATTTAAATTCATCGATGCCACACAAGATTTATCTATTCAGGTGCATCCTAACGACGAATTATCTGCCGAAAGGCATAATGCATACGGTAAAACAGAAATGTGGTATGTGCTTGATGCCGATGCTGAGAGTCAATTAATTTCAGGTTTTAATAATGAATCGAATAAAGAAGAGTATCTAGAAGCTCTTAAGTCTGGTCAATTACTCAGCTTGTTAAAATCACATTCGGTAAATTCTGGCGATGTGTTTTTTATACCTGCGGGTAATATTCATGCAATTGGCGCAGGCGTTTTATTGGCAGAGATACAGCAAACTAGCGATGTAACCTATCGTATTTATGATTACGACAGAAAAGACAGTGAGGGTAATTTAAGAGAGTTGCATACCGATTTAGCGCTGGAAGCAAACGATTATAAAAGTAGTAATGACAAGGTTGCATATGAATTAAAAGTTAACGAAGCCGTTAACCTAGCAGAGTGTCCTTATTTTATTACTAATATAATTGATGTAAAAGATAGTTACGAAAGGGATGTTTATTTATTAAATTCTTTTGCGGTTTATATGTGTGTTGATGGTGAAGCAACCATCATGTACGATGAAGACAAAACTGAAACGCTTGTAAAAGGTGAAACTGTTTTGATACCAGCAAGCCTGGGAGATATTTCTATTCATTCTAAAGAAGGTTCTAAGTTGCTTGAGGTTTATATCAAGAAATAGAATTGAATCACTAATAAATTATTAGCCTCAAGTATTAAACTTGGGGCTTTTTTGTTTGTATTAATGTCTACATCTGTTTCATTATAAAGATTTATAGTATATATTATTGGTTCAAATATTCAGTTTGCTGGGGAGTGATACAATTCTGAAAGTTATTATACTGATAATAAACAGGGCTTAAAGTCATATTTAACCCTAATAAAATTCACATCAAACTCAGATCAAACTCACGTTTACGTGAGTTTGATCTGAGTTTGATGTGTAGTAAATATGAATATTATCCAATGCAGATTATCCTTTGTATGGTATCTTACGTGAATTCTCTGGCTTCAATATCTGAAATTCATCAAATATTATTAAAATGTTTTAATAAAAATGGGTTTCTCAAAATTCGTTTATTCTATTTCTACTTGTATTTGCATGGCCTAATAAAATCTGACCGATTGTAAAATTGTAAGTTTTTTGTTCTGTAAAATATTGAATTGTAAGAGTGATTTCTCGTATGTGTATAGTTTGTAAGTTGTGCCGTGTTTAAAATGTGAGGTTATATTAACAGCCTTTTGAGTTTTTATTAAGGTAACTAATTTGAATTACTACCTTATATCAAGCTACTTTGTGAAGTATAAAGTAAAACATAGCTGCTGATATTTCTTCAATCATATTCTAATCGGTTATTGCTTATGTATTGCGCGTTTATCAAGTATAATATGCAGCTCACTGTGTTTTTACTCAAATCAGAATTCTAGAATTACAATATACTTAATGGTAATGGTTTATGAAAAGGGAAAAGCTTTAGTAGCTAATGATGCTTTTTTCTATTCATATACTATTCCCCTAATTATTAATTTAAATTTTATTACATGAAAAATTTTACAATGATTATGATGGTAGCTATGCTATCTGTTGGAAGTGTTTTTGCTCAAACCATCTCCTTTAAAGTAGGTGTTTGGGAAAGTGCTGATGCCTTCGAGAGTCATATTTATGGCGCCACAGTTCTATTAGAGGAAGTTGGTAATGCAACGAACATGCATAGTGTCGACATCACCTATATTTACGATTGGGCCGGACCATTTCCATTATTAAACGATGTACCTTATGGAAGTTATAATGTAACAGTAAGTGCAGATGGTTATCATACTTATACAACCGTGTTGGATGTTGATGAAAATGTAGGAAATGATAATGTGTTTTACCTAGAGAGGATTGCAACTAGCCTAGAAGAGATTAACGAGCTAACTATTTCTGTTTACCCTAATCCTACTACAGGGTTAGTAAACATTTCTACTGAAGTAGAAAAAGTAGAAGTTTACAATGTAAGCGGCAGTTTGGTAAAAGTGGTTAATGGTCCTGCTTTAACGGGTTTTGATATTTCAGATTTATCAAATGGCTTATATGTATTAAAAGTAACTGATAGTAATAATGAGACGGCTTTAATAAAAATAAATAAAAAGTAATAATTGATATCCTATCTCACTGGGGTGCTGAATATTTGGCACCCCTTTCAATTGTATTTAAAAAGACTCAACATATTTAACTAAGCTTTCATCTTGACGAGTAATCCCAAGACGTTTACGTAAGCGGCTGCGAGCAACTTCAACACTTCGTAATGATTGGTTGGTTATTGCAGCAATTTCCTTTGATGTCATGTTTAGTTTAAGCAGAGCGCAAAGTCTTTTTTCAGTTGGTGTAATATCAGGATGGCTTTTTAATAAGTGTTCGTAAAACTTACTATGCACCTGATTAAAACGTAATTCAAATTCTCTCCAAACTTCCTTGCTTGAGTGCGATTGCAAGTTCAAAATAATGGCATCAAGAGTAATGTTAGATTTACCTTTTTTATCGTCGCGCAAACTTTTTAGGTCTTTAAGAACAGCAGTTATTACCTGATTTTTTTGAATAAGCGACATTACATTTGTAGTTAACTCACGATTTTTAGCCTCAACATCTTTCTCAAGCTTATTATACTTAATATTAAGATTCTTTTTTTGTAAACGAGCAATTCTGATAATCAGTAACAGTATTACAATTGATGTTGCTAAAACTACAATTAGGAGTGAATATTTATATTTCAGTTTGGTTTTTTCAACTTTTCCAGCCTTTTCAATTTGCTCTATTTCATTCGCAACTCTAAGTTGAGAAAGTTTTATAATTTTTTGAGTGTTTTGGATACTATCACTGAGTTGTTTAAATATTTTGTGTTCATTTAAGGCGTCCTTATAATTATTCTCCATCTCGTATATTGAATATAAGAGCATATGCGAAGAACGCTGATATTCTAATAAATTTAATTCTTGCGAAATCTCTAATGATTTCCTGGCTGCCCATTTTGCACTATCAAATTTATTTGCAAAATAGTAGTGGTCACCTAAATAGTTGTAGCTTTTTGAGAGACCATCAGGTATATCCTTATCTTTATAAATACTAATCGCTTTTTTGAAATAATTACCAGCTTTTAAATGATTGTATTTTGTTAATTCTATAATTCCAAGGTTATTATAGATAGATGCAAGTGTTTGGTTGTTTTTGTGTTTTTGCGCTTCCTGTTGCGCTACTATATAATATTGTATAGCTTTTTCAGTTTCTCCAAGTGAGTTATATGCACTAGCCAAATTATTATATAGTTGTGCTTTATAACTACGGTGAGCATTTAAGTTATCGGTTATTAAATTTAACTGATCAATTGCTTGCATATAATAATCCACAGCTTTTTGGTACTCTTTAATTCTATCATATACCATTGCTGTGTTGTTGTAACATTTGATCAAATGAAGTGCATTATCCGTTTTTTTAAAATTCTCAGTAGCCTTAAAGTACTTCTCTAATGCTTTAACATATGATGAAAGGTTGTAATATATAGTGCCATATTCTAATTGGAATTGAGCAAGCCAATCAATGTCATTATTATTACGGGCTAGAAGTTCACCTTGCTTGCAATATAAAATAGCTTTGTTGTATTCTTCTATTTTGTACAACTTAATAAGTTCAATTAAAATGATATAACTATCCTTTTTATCTTTGGTTTCATCTAATTCATAAACTAAACTATCTTCAATAGTAAAATTCTGACTTTTGTTTTGAGCAAATGTAAAAATACTTATGGCTAAAAATAATTGTACAGTAAAATGCTTCTTCATAATAATGAACTGTATTTGTTTTAATCTTGGGGCAAAAATACTGTATAAAGCTGTAACTATAGAATGAGTATGGTTCAAATATAATTTGTGGTATTGTTACAATAATTGACACCACGAGAGGTGTTAGTAGTTTCATATATTGGTTGTTGACTAATAATAAGAGAGGTGGTGTGAGTGGCTTTTATTTTTTGAGTGAGGTTTTATTGATGCTATTCTGAGTTTATATTAAGGCATCCTTTGTCAAAATATATAAAATACTTCACCTCATTTGCACTATTGCCTTAAGGTGGTATTTACCGTTATGTATAAAATGTGTTGCAAAAATAAGGCCATGTTCACTTATTTTGAGTGGCCAAAAAATCAATTATTTATATGCTTGGTTTTTTAGCTACTTCTCTCTAGAACATCCTTTTCTACAAGGCGGTTAGTATACCTTTAAGTAAAACTTCAATTTATTATTTAAGTCAAATTAATTAAGATGCAGAAAAAACGAGTTTATCTTTTAGCGATACTCTTCTTGGTATTTTGTGGGTTCGATAGCATTGGCCAGCAAATATTTCAAGAGGGTTATCTTCAAGGAACATTCAGGGTTAAAGTAAAACCAGAAGTAGAAAGCATGATGCTAAAATCAGCATCGAACAATCAAACACAAATTGGGGTAGTTGAGCTAGATGATGCATTAATGCACATTAGGGCTACAAACATAAAACGGGTTTTCCCTTATAGTGAAGAATTTGAAGCACGCCATAGAAAGTATGATCTGCATTTGTGGTACGAAATAGATTATTCTTCAGAAGAAGAATTAAGCAGAGTTGTTACTGCTTTTTCAAATCTACCATTAATTGAAAGTTCAGAACGTATCAGAGAAAAGGCCATACATGCTAGCAAGTTTGTGCCTTATAAAGGCAAACTAAAGAATGCTACAAGCGAAAGTTTTACTGATCAGGAATTTATGTTTGATGATGAGCTGATGTATCAGCTTTATCATTATGCTCCTACCGGAATTTTAGAGCGTTTCGATTTAGCACATATTAATGTGTTTAAGGCATGGGAGAAATGTGCCGGAGATAATTCAGTAGTTGTTTCTGTTCACGATTTAGGTGTGGATTTTAAGCATCCAGATCTTGAAGCTAATATTTGGCGCAACGAGAAAGAGATTAACGGAAGCGATGGTGTGGATAGCGATTTTAATGGTTACGTTGACGATAAGTATGGCTATAATTTTGCATCTAATACAGGTTATATTAATGCAGGAACACATGGAACTCATGTGGCCGGAACTATTGGAGCCGTAACTAATAACGGTGAAGGAATTGCCGGAATTGCCGGAGGTACGGGTAAAGGTGATGGTATTCGTATTATGAGTTGTCAGATATTTGATGGTAATAATCAAGGTGGTATTGGTAACTCATTTGTTTATGCTGCTGATAATGGTGCAGTAATTTCTCAAAACAGTTGGGGTTATCCAACAGAAGGACATCGTGAAGAGTCCGTTGAAGCAGGCATAAAATATTTTATTGCAGAAGCGGGTAATTTTGAAGGAAGCCCTTTAAAAGGTGGGATTGTAATTTTTGCATCAGGAAATGCCAACCAAGATGGAGAATTATATCCAGGATATTTACCTGAAGTTTTAACAGTAGCCTCAATTCACAAACATCAAGAAAAAGCGAGCTACTCTAATTACGGAGATTGGATTAACATTAGTGCTCCTGGTGGAGATATGGACTTTGATGAAGAACTTACGGATGAGGAAAATGAGATTCCTCTTCATCATGGTATTTTCAGTACAGTTCCTAATGGCGGTTATGGCTGGTTAGAAGGTACAAGTATGGCAACTCCTCATGTGACAGGGGTGGCAGCTTTGGTTGTTTCATACTTAAAAGATAAAAACTTAACCAATACAGAATTATTTTCCATACTAGAGGGATCAGTTGATAATGTATATGGAGAAGTGCCAGAAGATCATAAGTATTATAATAAACTAGGTAAGGGAAGTATTAATGCTTTATATGCTTTAGATGAGAAAACATCATCAGGACCTGAGGCTATTATAGATTTAGAAATAAAAGCCTTTAGTCAAGATTTATTTGAACTTGAATTTACGGTACCTAAAACGGGTTATAACAGAGCCCCTGAATTTTACCATATCTATTATTCAAGCGAAGAGTTTAATCAGAGTGACTTAAATTCAATCCCTTATCAGAAAGTAGATGCTAGTAGTAGTATTGAAGTTGGTCAAGTTATGACCTGTGATGTGATCAACCTTAAGCCATTAACGAAATATTATATTGCTATAGAGTCTACAGATAAGTGGGGTAATAAATCACTTATTTCAAACCTTGTTAGTGAGCAAACAACAGCTGGTCCTATTGCTAAGCTGGTTTTTCATGCAACAGATACGGCATCTATTGGTAAATACCCATATGTTAATCATACCATTAATGCGACTACAAGTACTACTGCAAGCGGTGAATTTTATCTGTATAATGAAGGTGAAGGTATTTTAAATTGGAAAACGAATATTGATCTATCAAATCAAAATAATTGGAGTGCACCTTTACCAGGATTAAGCAATGCTACTAATTATAGTGCATCGACTGGGGCGCAAGTATATGAGGCATCTCCTTACCAAACATTAAAAGAATATAATCAGCATGCTGACACTACTTTATTTAAAGGGTATACTAACGCATCTTCATTTTATTATATAGGAGAGGCTTATCCTGAAAATCCAAGTTCTTCAGCTACACGATACCGAGTTCTGCCAGAGGTAGACGGAGTTGGTGCTAATGGTTTTAATTTAACACATATAGCTGCCCGCTTTAACGTAGAACTTAATCAGGGCGAAGAAATTATAGTAGAAATATTTGAGGGCCGAGATATTGCTACAGCGAGTTTACGTCATCGTCAGGCTCTTACAACTAATACTATTGATCAAACAGTAAGGCACGAATTAAACTCTCAATTTCATTTTGAGCCAGGAGCTTACTTTTGGGTAGTTTTACATCCTCCAACAGGACATAAATATCCTTTAGTAATTGCTTTTGAGGAGGAAGATGGTTATGGCAAAGAGAACTGTTTTTATAGCAGTAATCGCGGAGAATCGTGGCAACCATTAGCTGATATTTATATAGAAGGTTTTGCATTTATGGTTGAGGCCATGAGTTATTTATCAGCAGGTAATACCTTTGTTACAATGCCTAAATCAGAAGGGCGTATATACTCCGATGAAGACGCTGGTGTAAATATCGAAACTGTAAGCTACGATATAGATGTAACTAATATTATTAATGGTACTTACAGTTTTGATATCAATACTGTAACCAACGACCACAATAATGAAATGCTTAGCTACAGAATGCAAACTGTGGTAGAAGGTCAAGAGGCAAATGTAGAAGGAACCAACCTAATTGATTTTGGTAGAGTAATAATTGGTACTGAGAAAAATGTACAGGCATATATTACAAATTCAGGCTTAGGTGATTTCGTACTTGATAGAAATAAAACAGGTTTATCGTCTAAAGAAATTTTAGTAAATGGAAGTTCAGGTGCTTATAGGTCTCCAGGAACCGTAGATGCTTTATCTTCTGTCTATTTCAGTCTTGGGTATGAACCTAAAAATGAAGGAGCATTTAACGATTATATTACTTTTTATAATAATCGAGGCGACGAAGAGTTTACGATTAAAGTAACAGGTTATGCGGTAAATCCACCAGTATGTGTAGTAGATCCTCAAGAGCTTGTTTACGATAGTGTTGCCATCGGAGATGTATTAACAGGATCCTTTATTTTAAAAAATGAAGGGGATTATCCTTTACATTATTACACGCCTAAATTTGCTGATAAACCAAGTGATTTTATTGAAAGTGAAACCAATGTAAGTAAATTCGGGTACTTTAGTGAGAAAGAAAGTTATGGACCTTGGGAAGATATTTCCGAAACAGGAATGGAGGTGCCTGATATAGCCAATAGGGTTGAAATGAAATGGACACACGAGGTTGAGTTAAATTTTGGTTTTCCATTTTTTGGTAAAGTAGAACGTAAAGCTTACATCACTCCATTTGGTTTAATTGCATTTACCGAAGACGGTACATACAGTACCTTCCCAATGGCACCTAATGATGACACAAGTCCTTCCCGAGCTATCTCGTTTATAGGAGAGCCATTTGCTTTTGATCCGAATATTGAAAGTAAGATTTTTTACCAAGATTTTGGAGATCATTTTGTAGTTCAGTATCAAGATTTCCCAATGGGTAGTCTCGATGAAGAAACACTAAAATTCATTCAACATAAACTTACCTTTCAGGCGGTACTTCATAAGGATGGAAATATCGAAATCCGTTATAATAATTTAGATGGATTTACAAACTCTAAATTTTGGGCAGTTTGGGCGCACGATATCGAAAAAGATGATGCAATTATTGCTAATCAAATAACTGTAATTGACGCTAATATTCAGCAGGGTACAAATATTAAGTTTATTAATCCAGGTTTAGGATTATTTAATTCGCTTACAAACCCATCTGGAATTGTATTAGCCGGTGATTCTATTGAGCTTGAGTATAGCTTAATAACAGACGAGCTTAACGAGCAAAGTTATATTGAGTACTTACCAATACTAACAAATGAGCCTACTAAGCCATTTGTTAATTTCAAAGCAACTATTAATGTAACAGAAGGTGGCGAGGCTGATATCACGGTAGGTTCTGAAGCCTTTAATTTTGGTGATGCTTATCATTTATCACAATTAACTCAGAGTTTAGTAGTTAGAAATGACGGTAGAGCCTCTGGTATAATATCTAATATTGAATTGTTAGGTAATAATGCCGATGCCTTTGAAATTATTACTGACCGTACTTTCCCATACGAATTATCGCCCGAGACTATTGAGCTTTTTACTATCAGGGCTAAAACAGATAAAGTACAAAGAAACGCAGCTCAATTGAAGGTTACTATTAATGATACTGAAGAAACGCTAATCAGTTTAATTAGTAATATAATATCAGCACCTTTAATTTCTAGCGATAATTCAAGTATTGATGTTAACCTTTGGTCGGGTACTAAAGATGCCGCTAGCTTCACAATAACAAATACCGGAGCAAGTGATTTAGAATATGGTATAAAGGGTACTGCGGTTGTGCACGAGCAGCAGTCAGTCTTAAAGTCAGGTACTGATTTAAAAGATTATCAATACCAATCGTTTAAAAAGAAACTGACTCCTACGATTGCTTACGAGTGGATAGATATTGTAGAAACTGGTACAAAATTGGAGTCTATGGATCTAACCAACTATGATAATTTCTGGAATGAAGTAGAATTGCCATGGGATTTCAACTATTATGGTAACGATTATAATATGTTGTATGTAGGTTACTGTGGTGTACTATCATTTACAGAACAAACAGAGGCATACCCTAGAGGAGGAATTCGAGTACCTTCTGAAGATGGTCCTAATAATATAATAGCCCCAATGTTTGGCTTTAATTATAACGACCTACATAACGATAAAAATGCAGGTATTTACTACCAGGAGTTTGAAGACATGGTAGTTGTACAATATCAATCGTTTACTGATGGACTGGGAATGTCACCTGGCCCTATGTCATGGCAAGTGTTTTTGCGAAAAGATGGCTCAATAAAATTCCAGTATAACTTCGATTTAAATGAAAGTGAAATTTCATTGGTTCCTAGTTTATCTGCTATTGGTATTGAAAATGAAGATGGAACAGAAGGCGAAATTATCTCCTTTAATTCAATGTTTGTTGATGCGAATACAGCTATTGAATTTTACCCATATAAGAAAAATACTTTAACAGCAGGAGCAAGTGCAACTCACAATTTCGTTGTTGATGCTACACATCTTTATGCAGGAGAGTATACTGAAACTGTTACAGTTATCAACAATACCGTTAATAATGGTTTATATAATGTAGATTTTAACCTATTTGTTGATGGCGATATTCAGGTAGATATACCAGAAACTCTCGATATGGGGAATGTTTATGTTACAGAATTAGCTGAGGATGAAACAGAATATGTGTCTTTTGAATCGCCAAAAGATGAATCATATGTATATTATTTAAACATAGAAAATAAAGGACGTAAAGATCTAAAACTTGGTAAAGTTATAATTCCTGCTGATTATGATCATAAAATGAATCTTTATGTATTCTCGGGTAGAATACCAGGTTTTGAGTCATGGGGATGGTTTGATGCATCTAATGCAATAAATCAAGGTAGTTTTATTACTGTTCCTGCTGAAGGTATACTTCAGACTAGAGTTGGTTTATATAAAAAACCTACCGAAACGAGGGAATTACTTACCGAATTTACTTTTGTTGAATACGAAGCTGTAAAAGATATGGACTATATGACTTGGTATAATTTAACCGAGGATCAAGTTGCAGACGAGTATAAACATAAAATGGTAGTAACTACAAATGTTATACCTGCCCCATCTATAGGTATTGACAAAACCGATATAACAGCTTACGCTCCTGATGATTCGTTTATAGGAAATGAGCAATTTACTATTAGCAATGAAGAGGGTGAAAGTGACCTAAACTTCACTTTAGATATCAATTTTGAGTATAATTATATTACTACTGCTGCCGACGAATACTCAACGGATAGTTTTGTGCCATATACTGCAGAGTCAAATAGTATAGAGCCTATAATTGCAGATGTTAATAAGGTTAAGTCAAAATCATTAAAGGCTGCTAAGTCGTCACGAGTAATTACTCAGCTACTGTCGGATAAAGTACTCCATACTTTTGGTTGGGGTAGCGATGAGGTTGATGTACACACAGTAACTCACCTAGTAGCACCTGAAGATGGATTCTGTTTTAACCAGTTAGAGCATTATTACACATATCGTAATACACTTGAGGGATATTATACGGTACAAGTATTTGCGGGTGACGATGAGTTCTTAAAAACAGGTTTGATATATAGTCAACGCGTAAATTATAGTTACGATACGCCATTGTATAACAATCAAGTTGTTAAAGAAATGGTTGATCTAGATACGCCTGTTATGATACAAGGTGGAGAATCATTCTTTATCCGTATTGTCTATTCTAAGGAAATGATTTCTCCTTGTGCATTAGGCGAAATTAATTCAGAGGATGAAGAGGGTAATTTCTTTGGGTCAACAGGTATTGCCTACCGTTTGGTTACTGAATTAGGTGTTCGTAATGTTGGTTGGATGGTGAAAGCTATTGAAACCGATAAAATTTCACCAATTTGGTTGGTGCCATCATTAACAAGTGGTACAGTTAAAGCTGGTGAAACACTTGATCTTGATTTAACTATGTATGCCTCTAGAGTATTTAATACTTCAAATAAGGCTAGGATATTTATCAACTCTAATGATCCAAATAGTAAGCTTACTCGTATATCGGCAGAGCTTATTAAAAATAATGGTCCTTCATATGGTATTGATCAAAATTTTGTAATTGAGCTGCATGAGAATGATACGGTTGATTTTGTTTTATATGCATCGCATAAGGGAGGCCTTGATTATACCTTAGAATTAGCTGAAGATTATTCTTTTGTTAAAGGCAATTTTGTTGACGGAAATATGGAACTTCAGTTTACTCCTGATTTCTTTAGTGCCGGTATTCACAGAGTTGTGGTAAATGGTACAGATTCAAAAGGTTTGATGAGTACTTATACCTTTATAGTTAAGGTGAATAATGTTAATCGTGCACCAGAGCTGATTAAAGAGTTTGATATGGTTTACCGTTATGATAGAAACTTATCTTACACAATTGATTTAAGGGAGTATATAAGCGATCCTGATATGGAGGAATTGGTATATACAGTAACTAAGAATAACGATGTGATAGAATTATTCTATAGTGATAACCAATTAATTATTAAACCACAATCAATTGGAAATACAGAGTTGTTAATAACTGCTGTTGATCCACACTCAGCAAAATTAATAACAGAAACTATAGTACATATTAGTACTCGTGTTGGAGTAGAGGATTTAGATAAAGAAGAAATTAGTATTTATCCAAATCCTGTAATAGATGTTATTAATATTTCGTCAAGCGTTATTGCAACTCAGGAAATACATTATCGTATTTTATCGGTTAGTGGTGAAACTATTAAAAATGGAATTCTCGGAAAAACGGGAGCATCTGCTACGATAGATGTATCAAAGCTTACAACTGGAATTTATATGCTTGAGTTGTCAGGAGACAATACTTCAGTAACTAAAAAGTTTACAAAACAATAGATTTATTTAAACATGCATCTTTAATAGGATGCATGTTTTTCTATTTGCATAAAGTGATGGTAGGTGTTGCTTGTGTATTAGTGTAGATCTCATAATAGTTATATAGAACATTCAAGCGATTCTTCATCATGAAGCAGTACATGCTTACATGTTTAATTATGATCACTCGAATGTTCTATCTGACAAATGAAAATAAATTTTAAACAGATGAAAAAAACAATTGTCTTATTTTGGATACTGGCCTTATCTGTATTCTCTGTTTGTCAGGCTCAAAACAGAACAATTACAGGTTTGGTTATTGAAAAGGATACCGACCTTGGTATACCTGGTGTATCTGTTATAGCACTTGGCACCTCAGGTGGTACTGTTACCAATATGGATGGAGAATTCAACCTGATTGTTGAGCAGAATGTAGAATCTATTCAGGTTAGTTTTATAGGTATGCAAACCCAAATTGTAAAACTAGATCAGCGCGATCATTACAATGTAATTCTTGATAATGAAAGTATCGGGCTTGATGAGGTAATAGCAGTTGCATATGGAACAACGAAAAAGAGTTCGTTTACTGGTGCTGCCACAAGTATAAAAGGAGAAAAGCTAGCTACAATGCAATCAGCTGACCTTTCTAAATCATTAGAGGGTACCATTGCAGGTGTGCAGGTTACACAAAGCTCTGGTCAACCAGGGTCTGGAGCAAGTATTGTTGTTCGTGGTGTAGGTTCTATGTCAACATCAAGTGCACCACTTATTGTATTAGATGGCGTACCGTACGAAGGTTCTTTAAACTCAATACCAGCTCAGGATATCGAAAGCTTTAGTGTGCAAAAGGATGCTGTAGCTACCTCATTATACGGAGCACGTGGAGCCAATGGTATTATTATTATCACTACAAAAAGGGGTAAAGAAGGAACGGTTAAAATTAATTTCGATAGTCGTATTGGTATTAATATGCGAGGCGTTTCTAATTACGATATTGTTACTAATCCGACCGAGTATTATGAATTGGCATGGGAATCGCAACGTAATACCTTATTATCAACTTATGGTTATGAACGTGCTGGTCGCGAAGCTTCAAAAATGCTGATTGATCAGAATCTAAAATATAACGTATATCACGATGTTCATAATCAAGAAGTGGTAGATCCTTATACCGGAAAGATTAACCCTAATGCAAAAGCTACTAAGTGGGGCAATGAATGGACAACTGAGCCTTTTCAAAATGGGCAGCGTCAGGAATATAACTTAAGCTTTAGTGGAGGTTCTAAACAATCTAGTTATTATGCCTCTTTTGGCTATTTATCCGACGAAGGTATTATTCAAGGTTCTGATTTTGAGCGTTTGAGTACACGTTTTCAAATAGACCAAAAGTTTACTAAGTGGTTAAAACTATCAGGTAGTGTAGCATATATTGGTACAATGCAAAACTCAGCAACAGGAAGTGGTGGGAGTCAGAGTAATTTATTTATGTTTACCCAATCCATAGCTCCTATTTACCCTGTTTATCAGTATAATATTGATACTGGTGTGCAAAAATTTGATACCAATGGGCAGCCTTTGTATGATTATGGTTTAGAAACTTCTCGTCCATTTGGTACCTTATCTAATCCTATGGCTACCAATACCGCAAATATTAACGATAATAAATCAGATAATGTAAACTTTAGAGGCGCAGCTGATTTCTATATTGCAGAAGGATTATCGTTTACTGTTAATGGAGCGTACGATTTGTATTTCAATAATATATCTACGTTTATGTCTCCTGTGGGTGGTGATGCTGCTTCTATTGGTGGCTTGGGTTACAAAACATCCTCTCGTTATTCAAGTATCAACTTTAACCAGTTGATGAATTATTCTAAATCGATAGGCGGTCACAATTTCAAAGCTCTATTAGGACACGAGATAAAGCAAAACAAAAGCAACCAGATGAATGGTAGTATGGCTAATTTCTTTGATCCTAATAATCCGGAATTTGCGAACGCTAGTTTATACCAAAGCTTAACTTCTAGTCTACAGGAATATGCATTAGAAGGATATTTTAGTCAGTTGAACTATAATTGGGTAGATAAGTATTACTTATCTGGAAGTATCCGTAGAGATGGATCGTCTGTTTTTCATCCAGATAGCAGGTGGGGAAATTTTTGGTCTGTTGGAGGATCATGGCGAATGAGTGAAGAAACCTTCATTAAAAACCTTGATTTTGTAAATAATCTTAAACTTAGAGTAAGTTATGGTACTCAGGGTAAGGATGCTATTGGAACATGGTATGCCTATCAAGATCAATACAGTGTTGTAGATACAGGCGGTGAAGCTGCCATTGTATTCGGATCAAGAGGTAATCCTGACTTAACGTGGGAAACCGGAACCAACTTCACAGCTGGTTTAGATTCTCGTTTATTTAATAGTTTAGATATATCATTCGACTTTTTTATTCAGGATACCAACGATCAATTATTCAAATACTATTTGCCTATGTCGCAAGGTTTACCTCAATTTCAGTGGCGTAATGATATGGCATCGCGTAATACAGGTTTTGAATTGGATTTAAATATGCAATTGATAAATAAAGATGCTCTAAGGTGGAGTGTTAGTGCTAATGCTACCCACTATAAAAATGAGATTACTCGCTTACCATCTCAAAAAGATCCTACAGGTTATGCGGAGACTAATTATTGGAGATCGATGGGAGGTACCATGTTTGATTTTTATGATATTGAATCTGCAGGTGTAGATCCATTAACAGGTAAAGCACTGTTTTATAAATACGAGTTTGATCATTATGGAAATAGAATTGTATCAACTGTAGAGGATGCAACCCAAGCAACATTAGTGAAAACTGGTAAAAATTCTATTCCAGATGTTGTTGGAGGATTAGGCTCTGTGGTAAATTATAAGGGCTTCGATCTCTCTGTTCAAATGGCCTATCAAATTGGAGGTACCTTGTTAGATTCAAACTACAGTTCTCTTATGGGAAGTACAGTAGGAGGTAATTATCATAGAGATATGTTAAAGCGTTGGACACCGCTAAATACAAATTCAGATGTGCCAATTCTTACATATAACGATATGAATATGAATGCTTATTCTGATCGTTTTTATACTTCTGCATCTTATTTTAGTATTCGTAACGTTACACTTGGCTATAATTTACCAAAACAATTGATAGAACGCTTAAGTATAGATAATTGTCAGATATATGCTACGGGTGATAACCTTTGGTTAAAATCAGCACGTCAGGGGCTCGATCCACGTCAATCACTAAGCGGAGCAGTTGGGTTTAATTATTCTGCTATGCGTACCATTTCATTAGGTCTAAAACTTAATCTTTAGTATATGATACTTAAATATTTTAGAAACTTATTTTTATTTGCACTTTTCCCTTTGTTCTCGTGTTCCGATATGTTAGACACGACATATACAGATGGAATTGATGAAGAGAACCTAGAAAATACCATTAGAACCCAACCAGAAAAATTAAAGTCTGTGGTTAATGGCTTGTATTATTTTATGGTCGACTATCAAGAAGGTTCAGGTCACGATTCTTTCAATTATACTGCAGCCTTACATGCCACCGATATGATGGGGCAAGACATTGTTATGGATGGTTCCAATTATTTTGAGTGGGACTACTTGCATCAATATAGATTGGCACCTTACATTAGAACTGCCTTTATTTGGAATACCTTTTATACAATAATTGGTAATGGCAATAAGTTATTAAATTTGGCCAACAAATTATCTGCTGAAATTAATGCATATAGTCCTGATTTTTATGATAATTGTTTGGGACAAGCTTATGCCCTTCGAGGTATGTCTTACTTTTACCTTATTCAGTTGTATCAGGAGGTGAATACTAAAGGAGAAATAAATTGGGATGCCCCAGGTGTGCCGATTTTACTATCTGATTTAGATGAAATATCTCCGGAAGAACAAGATCAATTGCGTGGCCGAAATACGGTTCGTCAGGTTTTAGAGCAAGCAGAGCAAGATTTGTTATTGGCTCTTCAATTAATGGAGGGGCATGGTAAAAGTGTAGAAATTCGTGAAGTTGATGAAAATGTAGTGCACGGTTTATTGGCACGATATTACATGCTTACACAAGAGTGGCAAAAGGCTGCCGATCACGCGCGTTTATCACATGCTTCTTACCAACTGATGAATCAAGATGAATTATTAAGTGGCTTTATGGATGCTAATAATGAATGGATGTGGGGATACAGGCATACTGTAGAAACACAGTCTTCATTGTTATCTTGGTTTGCACATATCTCAAATAATTCACCAGGTTATGCAGGTATAATTGCTGCTCGATTAATCGATAAACAATTATATGATACTATACATGTTGATGATATTAGGAGGGGATTATTTAATGGGCCAGAAGGATTGACGCCTGAAAACGAAGATCGTTTTGCTGAGGATATTGAATTTGCGCCTAATATTGCTAAAGGTTATGCCAGTTTAAAGTTCGGTAAAAAAACAGATTGGACTCAAGATTACCCATATATGCGTAAGTCAGAAATGATCCTTATCGAAGCAGAGGCGTATGCACACTTGGGGCAAGAGAGTAAAGCAGAGGAAGTAATAATCGAGTTACTAAATAATCGTATTCCCGATTGGGATAAAGAGTTAGTTGTTGATAACAACGGAAATCCGATTCTTGATGAAAATGGTGAGCTTATTTATAAAGATGTTGAGATAGATGTTACTGTTGATTTTGTGCATTTACAGCGTCGTATTGAACTTTGGGGAGAAGGTTTTTCTTTCTTCGATAATAAGCGTCTTTATAAAGGTATTGATAGATCATACAAAGGTTCTAATCATCGTGCATCATCTCAATTAGTAATTGAGCCAGGAGCCGAAAACTGGGTGTTTCAAGTGCCACGCCGCGAAATGCAGGATAATGATTTTATCGATGAAAGTGAACAAAACGACTAATGGCTTAAAAGTTTAAAATATGAAACTAAAAATAATAAATATTTATATACTGCTATTGAGTATATGTATTTCATTTACATCATGTCATGAGGAGGTGGATGCTGATTTTTATAATAAAACATCACCTGATGCGCTTCCAACCATTACAGTTGCATCTGATAGTATCTCTTTTGATCGAGTTTATCTCGATGCCCAAATAGAAATAAATGGAGATAGTATAATATTAGAGAGTGGCTATATGGCCTGTGTTGATAATACTTTTCCTGATTCCTTATTAATTGTTAAGACGGTAGACCATAATAATCTTCAGATGTCAGTTTGGTTTGATTTGTTAGTTGGTAATACTAAGTATTTTTATAAAGCCTACACTTATACTAAAAATGGTTTTTCATTTAGTGAAGTATCTAGTTTCATCACAACTGATCCTCCTGTTTTTGAAGATACCTATCTTTTTGGAGAGTTTAATCAAATAGATCATAGTATACGCAATGGAATAATCAATGGCGATGATAATGAATATTGGGATGCCTACGGAACTATGAAAATCTCACAAGTAGAAGGTACTTATAATCAAATTGCTATTTATAATTATTGGGGATACGGACGAACTGTTATAGCTGTTGTTAATTTTGAAGATAAAACAATAGAGATTAGTCCTCAGGAGGTTGCTGTTAGTGCAAAAGACGGACCATTGCTTATCTATCGTTGGTCAATGGATAATGGATCTATGAATATACACCTTGATGATACCGTTAAGGGTCATTACGATGAGGATGGAAATATTACAATACTAATGTGGGGAGCATTTGCCAATACAAGTGAAGGATACCTTACTTATGAGGCTTGTTCAGAAACACACCTTGTAAAAAGAAACGAAGACGACAATAACGAAAGTAAATCATTACCGGTAAAACAAAGAGAGGTTCTTAATTATAGCTTCGATTTACCTATAAAATTTAGATAACATGAAAAATTTAAATATTATACTAGGATTAATTTTATTAGCAGTATTAATCAGCTGCAGTAAAGATGATAATAAAGATAACCAAGCGCCCTATATTGAAGTAATGGCACCTACCGAGGATCAAATGTTTTTAAGAGGTGGACACCTAACATTAGATGCCATCTTTCAGGATAATGAAGCATTAAAAGAGTGTAGAGTAAATCTTTTATTTGATGAAGCAATGCCTGATACACTGAAATCAGCAACAGGAATAGATTTGCCTTGGGAACCTGAAGAAATGGTTATTCCATTATCAGAAACCTACCAAGAAGTAACTAATCTAGTGCTTTTCGGAGGACAAATCCCCATTGAAATTCAATCTGGTTATTATAATTTGCAATTTGATGTTTATGATTTAGCAAAGAATCCGGCTCGCCATAGTGTAAGAGTATTTATTAACTAATAATAGTATGCTGTCCGCAGTATTTAACAATAGACAATGTTAATATATTTAGGATGATCTCCATGGAGATCATCCTTTTTTCATATTAGGCGTACTGTTTAATATTATAAATCCCAACAGGATTGGTTTAATTGAAAGGAATATATATTTTTAGTGAAAATTTTGAGAAAAATCTATGTCTCCCTATCGTTCATACTGTATTCCTATTGTTATACTATTTTGTATTTTTGTACAAAGTGTTTCGTATGCGCAATCGTATGGGGTTAATAAGCGATATGATGAGCAAATTAATTTAATTTGTGATTATGCGTTCGGATCTCAAAATAAATTTAAGAGTATTGAAAGTCTAGTAGAGGGTGGAGCTGATGGATTTATTTTTAAACTTGCCTTAAATGAAGATAGTACTTCAATTGAAGTTCAAAATTCAGGGGGAAGCGGAAAGGATCTTTCCATTGTTTGCAAACAACTAGATCAAATTTGTAAGCAGAATTCTAAAACTGTATTTACCATATTTTTCGATTACAGTTTTAATACTCAAATATTAATTGATTTCTTGCAGCAGCAAGAGTGTTATCGTTATATATGGAAGGATCTTCCATCAAAAGAATGGCCTACTATTGAAACTCTATTGTTAGGTTATAATCAGTTAGTTTGTTTTAGTTTAAATCAAATTTCAGAAAATCCCATGCTCAAAAATTTTTGGGATTATGGGGTTCAGCCTTGCTATTCGTCAGATATTCAGCCTAAGATTAATGGTGAGTTTTGTAGGGGAGATATCAAAAATAAGCTACTATTTATTGATAACTATACCCAATACACCTCTTCGTTAAATTACCTTGATACCAATAGAGATCCCTTTTTTGTTTCGCACGGAATTAATATCTGGAAAAACACCGGCAAAAAAGTTAATTTCATTGTCTTTAGCAGAAGCCGTGGTCATATAAAGGGCTTAAAGCATCGTTTTGGTAACCAAAAAAATATAACAGGAACTATTTCGTATAATCGCGAACCTCTTACTAGAGTTTTTTGGGAAGGCAATTTCAATGCCGTTACCAATGGCAACTTTTGTTTTCCGGCCGTAAAAAATGAAGAGATTGTTCTAGAACCTAGTGCAATGGGATTCAGATTTGTTCCTGAAAAGATAGAGATAGAAAGTATATCTAAAGATATTGTACAAAACTTTATTGCTATTCCCGTAGATATTCAAGAGGGTTTAGTAGCTTATTTCCCGTTTACGGAATCCATTTCAGATGAAAGCAATAATAAGTATAAAGTAATAAATAACGGGGCAGAGCTAAAAGTCGATAACAAGAGAAATAATGTACTTCAGTTTGATGGGAGCGCCTATGTTACCTTACCCGAGGCAAGTACGCTTGGCATATCAAATTCTGACTTTACCATAAGTGCATGGGTTAAATTGGCCAGAAATACAGACGAAAAGCAACGCGATTTCTCTGTAATGGGTACTAAAGAAAATTATTACAGAGGAGGACTACACCTTCAAATCAGAAACAATAAACCCTATTTTGGTTTTTTCTCAAACGATGTTTCAGGAACAACCAATCTGTGTGCTAACCGATGGTATCATATTGTATGGCGCTATAATAAATACAATCAAGAACAAGCCATTTACGTGAATGGCAAATTAGATGGGGCATCTCTTAATCATCCTCCTTTTGTAAGTAAGTCTAATTTGTTTATCGGACGCTCTATTAGTAAAGATCAACTGTTTGAGGGAAGTTTAGATGATATTATTATTTGGAATAGAGCTCTTGGAGAAAATGAAATATGGAATCTTTATCAAGGCGTATCGTTAATGCCAGAAAGTAGTTTCACTTTTTTTCTTAAAAAGTATGGAGTGGTTTTTGGCAGTATTTTGACAGTTGTTTTGTTATTGATATTTATTACACGACGAGTAAAAAAGACTCCTGAAAACAAGAAGTCTACAGAGCCTTCTTTTTTATTAATTGATGAAGAACTTCAAGAGAATAATTCAATTTCATTATTTGGCGAGTTTAGAGTGATAAATAAAAATGGTTTGGATATCACCAATAGTTTTACGCCTCGCTTGAAACAAATTTTCATTTATCTATTACTGAAGAGTAAAAATGAGTCACACGGGGTGAGTTCAGAAGATTTCATTGCTGAAGTTTGGACCGGGTTCGTTCGAAAAAAAGCCATTAACAATAGAGGGGTTTCCATTAGTAAGTTACGAGGGTTACTAAATCAACTTGATGAGATTACCATCATAAATCATCAGGAAAGATGGCGAATAGAATTGTCGGAAAATGTGTATTGTGATTATTACGAGAGTTTAAATTATAGAAAATCTAACTTATTCAGCGATCACCTTAAACTCAATCGATTTTTGAGTATTGTGCACCGTGGCGCATTTCTATTCGATAGTAAAGATGCCTTGTTTGATGAGGTAAAAGGAGCTTATTCTAATAAAATTATTGATGTATTGGTGCGCTTGTTATCCGAATTTACCTTAGATCAAAATCCTGACCTGGTTATTAAAATAGCCGATAGAGTATTAATTGTTGACGACCTAAATGAGGAGGCGCTAAAATACAAAGTAAAAGCGCTGTTAGAGATGCATCAGGTAAATGAAGCCCGTTTCCTTTTCAAATCATTCTCCGAACGTTATTCTGAGGTTTATAACGAAGACCTTCCCATATCTTATAAAAGTTTAGTTTCCTAATCTTTTCTATTTCCGCTTAAGCGGGAATTATTTTATATCGTTTAAAAGTTTTCATTTAATTATTTCCTCATTTGATGTATGATGGAATCCTATCAGGAGCATATCCTGCATCTGTAATACTGATATTAATTTGGTATTAATATAACTAAGTGTGAATAATCCTTAAAAATAATTACACTTTTTCATACTTCTTATAAGTTGCAGTTTAACAGGGGGTTTATCGCATGGATTAATGTGAAATTAATATGGAGTTAAGTCGTAAAAAATAGATTTTTAATCACTCAATAATGTCCTAGGCTTATTATAGTGCTCAAATTAAACAACCAGAAAATTTGAACACTAATGAAAAGTAAAACTTGGATTAAATCTTTTTTCCAGAAATATTATGTCATCTTTATCTTCGGTTTCCTCGTTGCTTTTATAGCGCGTCATTTAGGAGGAACTGTAGTAGATTATACTTCAACTAACGAATATTGTTTTTCGTGCCATGTTCATGATCATGCCGAAGAATCTTGGCGCTTATCTGGTCATGTGAATAATGAATCTGGTGTAATTGTAAATTGTGTCGATTGCCATTTACCTCCCGAAGGACATGGTAGGTTATGGGCCAAAACAAAGCATGGTTTAAAAGATGTGTATGGCATCATGTTTAAAGATTCAGCTGATTTTAATTGGGAAGGGAAAAGAACTGTAGCCAAAGCAAATGAATTTACCTACGAAGAATCTTGTTTAAACTGTCATTCTAATTTATTCCCATCAGGGCTTTCGGTTAAGGGCGAAGATTCTCATTTATATTACGAGTCAAATAAAGAAGAACTTACTTGTTTAAATTGCCATATGCATACGGGACACTTCAGTGCCGATGCAATACATGCGCATAATGTAAACTTTGCTGCTGATGAAAGCGAGAAGGAAGTATTTACTAAAGCTGCTGAGATCACTAAATTCAAAAACTTTAAAGAAACCATTCCGGGAAGTACGGTAGCTTTTGATATGGTTGCCATCCCGGAAGGAGAGTTTATTATGGGTAGTCCTAAAAAAGAAGATTACCGACAAGGTAATGAAGGCCCTGCTCGTAAAGTGAAAATGAAGCGTTTTTTTATGGCTAAAGTTGAGGTAACGTGGGACGAATATTTAGCCTTCTTCAACGCTACAGCTTCTGAAGGTCGCAAAGAGTCGGTTAAAGTAAGCGAAGTAAAATCAGATGAGGTTGATGCTATTTCAGGAGCCACTCCACCTTGGGGTGCGCCCGATCAAGGTTGGGGGAAAGGTCAACGCCCAGCTATAACTATGAGTTTTCATGCAGCAGAGGTTTACTGTAAGTGGTTATCGCAGGTAACGGGTAAAAAATACAGATTGCCAACTGAAGCAGAGTGGGAGTATGCTGCTCGTGCGGGTTCACAGTCAGCTTATTTCTTCGATGGTAATCCATCAGATTATTCTAAGAAAAGTACATGGAATAAAATATTTGGAGTCGATACAGCAACAATTGCGTCGTACACTATTTTCGATGGTAACAGTAATGGCAAAACCAATGAGCCATCTTCTGTAATTGCAAATCCATTTGGATTGAAGAATATGTTAGGTAATGTGTATGAGTTCTGCTCAGATTATTATCACCCACAAGCTTATGGATTGTACAAAGAAAAAGTTTTAGAGAATCCTACAGGTCCTGCTAAAGGGCGCGAACATGTAATACGTGGGGGTTCATTTAAATCAGATGCAAGCGATTTACGTGCTGCGGCTCGTAGATCAACTGAAACTAAAAAGTGGTTGCAAACCGATCCGCAGATGCCTAAAAGTATTTGGTGGTATTCCGACTGTATTGATGTTGGCTTCCGCGTAGTTTGCGAAGTAGAGGATAATTTACCAGAGTAATTCAGACAAAAAAAGAAAAACATAAACCATAGTTCAATGGCAAAGAAAGAGGTCTCAAGAAGAAGTTTTTTAAAGAAATCAACAGTAGCTACAACTATTGGCGCAATTGGTGTCAGTTCGCTTTTATCATCTTGTGCAAATAAAAAATCACACGAAGAGTTGGGTTTACCTCCTCTTTTAAATAGAGCACCTAAAGGTAAAAAGCTAAAAGCGGGTTTGGTAGGTTGCGGACATAGAGGTACCGGAGCTTTACTTAATTTTTTAAGTACTGGGCCAGGTGTTGAAGTAGGCGCCTTAGCGGATGTTTTTGAAGATAAAGTAGAAGCATGTAAAGATCGTTTGAAGAAATATAAGATTAATGTGCCGGATGAAAATTGCTTTGTGGGTTTTGATGCCTATAAAAAATTGATGGACACTGATGTGGATGTGGTTTTATTGGTAACGCCTCCGCATTTCAGACCTGAGCATTTTAAGTTAGCGGTAGAAAAAAACAAACATTGTTTCCTAGAGAAACCAGTGGCTGTTGATCCTGTGGGGATACGTTCTGTGGTCGCCACTGGAAAAAAAGCCAAGGTAAAAGGATTAAATGTGGTAACGGGTACACAGCGTCGTCATCAGCGCGATTATATCGAAACTTACAAACAAGTAGCCAACGGAGCTATAGGTGATATTGTTAGTGCAAAGGCATTTTGGAACCAAGAGCACGTATGGTTTCGTAAACGCCAAGAGGGATGGACCGATATGCAATATATGATGCGTAATTGGAATAATTTCTGTTGGTTGTGTGGCGATCATATCCTCGATACCCATGTGCATAATATTGATGTGGTTAATTGGTTTACTGGTAAAACGCCGCTTAGTGCGGTTGGTTATGGCGGAAGACACCGCAGAGTAACGGGCGATCAATACGATTTCTTCAGTATCGATTTTGATTATGGCAACGGTTTATTCTCCCATAGTATGAGCCGTCAAATAGATAATTGTGCCAATGGAACTGGTGAGCTAGTTGTTGGAACTAAAGGTTATACTAACTGTAAAAACACCATTTATAATCCGGATGGAAGCGTAAAATGGACTTATGAGTACCCTAAAGATAAAGATGGTAAATCAACTAACGTAGTTAAAATATCTCCTTACATACAAGAGCATATTCATTTGGTTACGGCTATTCGAACCAACGAATATGTAAACGAAGCTGAGCAAACTGCCATGTCTAACCTTACGGCGATAATGGCTCGTGAATCTGCTTATACCGGGAAAAAAATTACCTGGGAAGAAATCAGTAAATCAAAATTGCGTCTTGGCCCAACAGAATATCATATGGGAGATATTGATATGGAGTTTCCAGTTCCAATTCCAGGAACCGCAATTAAGTCATAATTAAGTTATCCGAAATAAATCTATTTAAATATCAGTCTAATGAGTGAAAAATCTAATAGTAGAAGAAGCTTTTTAAAGAAAAGTGCAGCCGCCCTAGTTGGGGCTACTGTGTTTCCATCTATTATTCCAGCTTCAGCCATGGGTAAAAATGGTTTTGTAGCACCGAGTAATCGTATCGAAATGGCCCTAGTGGGTTCTGGAGGTATGGGTCGCGGAAATATGAAAAATGCACTTCGAAATAAAGCCGTTGAGCTAGTGGCACTTTGCGATGTTGATAAAAAACAAATTGAGCGATCGCAAAAACTAATTATTGAGTCGCGCGGAAAAAGTGAGGCTCGTGAATACGAAGATTTCAGACAACTATTAGATAACGAAAAATTAGATGCTGCAATATTGGCTTTGCCTGATCATTGGCACTCAATAATTGCCTGCAATGTAGCCAATAAAGGCATTCATATTTATGGAGAAAAGCCTTTGGCTCGCACAATAAGCGAAGGTAGAGCCATTGTTGATTCTGTTAACGCTAATAATATTATTTGGCAAACAGGTAGTTGGCAGCGATCTATAAAAAACTTCCGTACAGCTGTTAATTTGGTCAGAAACGGTGTGATTGGTGAAGTTACTCACGTAGAAGTTGGCTTGCCCGATGGACGCAAACCTATTGGTACCCCGGCAATTCAATCTCCACCCGAAGGTGTAAATTGGGATATGTGGCTAGGGCCCGCTCCTAAAGTGCCATTTCGTGGCGTAATGCATTTTAACTGGCGTTGGATTATGGATTATTCAGGAGGACAGTTAACCGATTGGGCAGGGCATCATGTTGACATTGCACATTGGGGACTAGGTTACGATAACAAATCTCCTATAGAGGTTGAAGGCAAGGGTGTTTATCCAATAGAAGGAATTTATAATGTACCTGTTGAATACGATTTTACTTGTAAATATGATACTGGAGTAAATATGCGTGTGGCTAATGCAAGTGCTTATTCAAATCGCAGAGGCAAAGGCACCGATGCAAAAAATAAACGTGGAGGAATGGGTACCGTTTGGTATGGCGAAAAAGGTTGGATACATGTTGACAGAAGTGGTTTGTGGGCAAGTAGCCAAGATATCCTTGATACACCTGAAAGTTTGATTAAAGAGCCGGTTTACTTTAGTGGTAACCATATGGAAAACTTTATTGACTGTGTAAAATCGAGTAAAGAAACCATCACGCCTGCACATGTGGCACACAACTCTATTAGTGTTGGTTTATTGGGAGAAATAGCCATGCTTACTAATCAAAAATTATTGTGGGATGGCAATACAGAGCGTTTTACCAATAGCGAACAAGCCAATCGTTTGTTAAGCCGACCGTTCAGATCTCCTTGGCAATTGCCACAATAGCGACTTGCGATTTTAAGCTTATTTCAATGAATTAAAAAATAGAACAATGATTCAATCTATAAAAACCATTATACAATTAGCATTTTTGGTGCTTGTCGTTAGCTTAGCTTCTTGTGGCAAAAAGCAGCAGAACGTATTAATAATTACAGGGCAAAATAATCATAACTGGAAGGCTTCGCATGTGGCACTTCAAAAAACACTCGAAACTTCGGAGCTCTTTACTGTTGATGTAGCTATTACTCCAAACAAGGGAGAGGATATGTCGGGGTTTAAACCTGATTTTACTTTATACGATGTGGTATTGCTCGATTATAACGGCGATAATTGGCCACAAGAAACACAAAGCAACTTTGAAAAATTTGTAAGCAATGGTGGAGGTGTTGTTGTAATACATGCTGCAGACAATAGTTTTCCTGAGTGGGAAGAGTATAATAAAATTATTGGTCTTGGCGGATGGGGCAAACGTAACGAAAAGGATGGCCCTTATGTGCGTTGGCAAAATGGGGAGGTAGTAAGAGATAATTCTCCCGGAAAAGGTGGAATGCACGGAAAAAAAGATCAATTTGTTGTTGATAACCGTATGCCCGAACATCCTATAATGAAAGGTATCCCTGCAAAATGCATGCACGCATACGATGAGTTATACGCGAAATTAAGAGGGCCAGCTGAAAATATGGAAGTATTGGCTACTGCTTTTTCGCCTAAGAAAACAGGAGGTACAGGTTATCACGAACCCGTATTATTTACCATAAATTATGGTAAAGGTAGGGTGTTTCACAATGTATTTGGCCATGTGGGTAAAGACTCGAATACAGTAGCCTTTAAAAGTGCATTTTTTGTTTACACTTTATTAAGAGGTACAGAATGGGCTGCCACAGGAGAAGTTACTCAAGCTTTGCCAGAGGATATGCCAAACTCGGTTACTCCTCTAATATTGCCAAATTATAAGGCATTTACGATAAACGACTTGTTCCGAAATGCATCTAAATATAAAGTGGGCGAGTCGGTAAAGTATCTCAATTTAATATCGGAAAGAATCAAAAAATATAGTGACAATCCTCGTGAGTTAGCAAAAATAGAGGATAAGATAATCCAATTATTAAATGATGAACAAGCAACAGCGGATGCTAAAAATTACTTGTGCAGAGAGTTAAGTTGGATGGGTTCTGAAAATTGTATTTCAGCCTTAAAAGACTTAGAAAACGATGTATTAACCAATGAAATGGCTCAGTTCGCAATTTCTCGCTTAAGCGCTAAAAATTAATTATGAAGAAAGTAGTATCAATTTTAGCTGTATTTATGATGATTGTATCCATCAATGCAAATGCAAAAAAGTGGGAACTAGCCACTCAGGCTTGGACTTTTAATCGCTTCACGCTAAGCGAAACTCTTGCTGATATGCAAAAGCTAGGCATCAAGTACATTGAACTTTATCCCAAGCAAAAGTTTTCTGCTAGCGATGATAGAACTACTCACTTTTCGATGCCCGACTCTCAGATTGAGGACCTAAAAGCCATGCTTAAGGCGCATAAAATTAAGGTGGAGAGTTATGGTGTTATATCTCCTAATAAGGAAGCAGATTGGAAGAAGCTTTTTGAATTTGCAAAAAAGATGGGCATTAAAACCATTGTTTCAGAGCCTAAGCAGGAGTTGTTACCAATGATAGATGCCTTATGTGTAGAATATAAGATACGAGTGGCTATTCATAACCACCCTGACCCAACAAGGTATTGGAATCCTGATATTGTGCTAAAGGCTTTGGAAGGCAGAAGTGCTTATATGGGTGCATGTACCGACCTCGGGCATTGGACCCGGTCAGGACTTGATGCGGCAGTATGTTTAAAGAAATTAGAGGGCAAAGTTTTTGAAATTCATATGAAAGATGTAAACCGCACCGATAAAAAAGGGCATGCCGTAGTTTGGGGCGAAGGCATTATCGATTGGAAGGCTGTAACAACAGAATTGCATCGTCAGAAGTATAGTGGAAAATGGGTTATAGAGCACGAGCACAATTGGGAAAATCCAATGCCCGATCTAAAAAAGAATATTTCATTTTTTAATACATCCATCAAATAGCTATGAATCATAAAGTATTAATATCCATCTTTTTGTGCGTTTTCACGCTGAGTGCTGTGGCTCAGAAAAAAAATAAAATGAAGCCTCAAGAAACTGAAGATTGGAGCAGAAAACCAGAGGCTGTTATTCCGGGCAAAAAATCAAAAGCACCTTCAGATGCCATTGTTCTATTCGATGGTAAAAATCTTGATAAGTGGCAGAAGAAGGGAAAAGACATGCCGGCTGCGTGGAAAGTAAAAGGAAAGAGTTTTACCGTGGTTCCAAAAAGTGGCGCCATAGAAACCAAGCAAAGTTTTGGCGATTGCCAACTACATATAGAATGGAATAGCCCTACTAAGGATGTGAAAGCTGGTAAAAAAGGACAAGGTTGTGGCAACAGCGGTATTTTTTTAATGGGAAGATATGAGGTGCAAGTGTTGAACTCATTTGAAAACGAAACTTACTATAATGGAATGGCCGGTAGTGTTTATAAACAACATATTCCCTTGGTAAACCCAACTATTGCACCAGGGAAATGGCAGGCTTACGATATCATTTTTACGGCACCAAAATTCAATGCTGATAAATCTTTAAAGAGCCCAGCATACCTTACGGTTTTCTTGAATGGCGTATTGGTCCAGAATCACGTAGAGCTTAAGGGACCAACGGAATACATAGGGCATCCAAGTTATAAATATCACGATGCAAAAGTTCCTTTGTTTTTGCAAGATCACTCAAACGAAGTGAGTTATCGCAATATTTGGATAAGGGAACTTTAATTTAAAAAGTAGGCATCAATATTAACATCATAATTATTAAACCAATGAAAAACATATCTAGAAGAAACTTTTTACGCACATCAGGTACCATGGCTGCCGGGGCAATGATTATTCCCAGTTTGGTGAGTTGTTCAAAAACCGATATTGTTAACATCGCTATTGTTGGTGTTGGCGGAAGAGGACAAGGTAATTGGAACGGACTAATCAGCGAATCTTATAATAAAGAAACCAAAGAAAGAGTTTTAAACCCAAAGGTTCGTATTGTTGCCCTATGTGATGTAAGCGAAGAGATGCTCTCAAAAACCAGTAAGTTGATGCCTAACGTGCCAACCTTCAAGGATTTTAGAGTAATGTTGGATGAGATGCATAAAGATATTGATGCAGTTATTGTATCTACGCCAGACCATACGCACTTTGCCGTAACCATGGCTGCCATGGAAATGGGAAAACATGTGTATGTTGAAAAACCTTTGGCACATAATATTTGGCAATTACGCACATTGGTAAAGGCTGCTAAAAAGTATGGTGTAATTAATCAATTGGGTAACCAGGGACATGCTTCAAATGGTATCCGTAATATAAAAGAGTGGTACGATCAAGGTTTACTTGGCGAGGTAAAAGAAGTACATGCTTGGTTTAATGGTCCAGACTTTCAAGGGAATTGGTTTGGTAAGCCTGCTACTTATCCGCCAGAAGCACAGCAAGTACCTGCAGGTTTAGATTGGGATTTATGGATGGGTCCTCAAACAATGAGACCATTTAACGAGTGTTATGTGCCGCGCCGTTGGAGAAGTTGGTACGACTTGGGTAATGCCGAATTAGGCGATTGGGCTTGTCATACCTTAGATGCTCCGTATTGGGCACTAGAATTGGGCTCACCAAAGGTGGTACAGCCATTACATGCTGTTCGTAACGAAGGCATGCCAAACGATATTGTTACAGATTCATCGGTCTTAGAATTTCAATTCGAAAAAAGAGGAAATAAAGCTCCGGTCAAATTAACATGGTACGAAGGTGGTAAAAAACCTGAGAATAGACCAGAGTGGTTAACACATAAGTTAGGAAATAATGGGATGATTATGGTGGGCGAAAAAATGTCGGTTATGACTGGAGGAAGACCGAATAATGCCCGAATAATTATGCCTAATGAAGATTGGAAGGCCTTCCAGAAAAAAGGTTGGAATCAAACGATCTCCCGTATCCCTGAAGAAAATCAGTATAAAGAATTTATTAATGCCATAAGGGGAGTTGGACCAAAACCTGGTTCCACATTTGAGTATGGCGCAGGCCTAACAGAAATGGCTTTAGTGGGTGTATTGGCACAACGATCAAATAAAAGAATTGAGTTTGATGCTGCCAATATGAAAGTAACAAATCATCCTGAATTAAATAAATACATCAAAGAGCCCGTAAGAAAAGGATGGTCTTATGGAGAAGAATTGTGGTAGAGAATAATTGAATTAAATATTTGTATTAGTTTTTAATAAGGCAGGAGTTGCTACTTATAATAGTGGCCTCCTGCATTTAAACTTTTTATAGAATGAGCAGAAAAGTCACATTATTTACGGGCCAGTGGGCCGATTTAGATTTCGAAATTGTCTGTCAGAAAGCGCAGGCCTTTGGTTACGACGGTTTAGAGCTGGCTTGTTGGGGCAATCACTTTGAAGTGGATAAAGCCGACCAAGCTTATTGTGATGAGAAACTAGCTATTCTCAAAAAATATAATTTAGAAGTATATGCTATATCAACACATCTCGTTGGTCAAGCAGTTTGTGATAGAATAGACGAACGCCATCAGGCAATTTTGCCCGATTATGTTTGGGGCGATGGCGATGCCGAAGGAGTTAGACAAAGAGCGGCTGCCGAGGTAATAAAAACGGCAGAAGCGGCTAAACGACTTGGGGTAAAAATTGTAAATGGTTTTACCGGAAGCTCTATTTGGCATCTTTTATATTCTTTTCCTCCTGCTTCACAGGAGATGATAGATGCGGGTTTTAAGGATTTCTCAGAACGCTGGACTCCCATAATGAATGCTTTTCATGACTTGGGAATTAAATTTGGTTTAGAGGTTCATCCCACAGAAATTGCTTTTGATATTGCATCGGCCGAAAGAGCCTTAAAAGCCATTGGTAATCATCCTGCGTTTGGCTTTAATTACGATCCGAGTCATTTGGGTTACCAAGGTGTAGACTATGTGAAGTTCATTAGTAAGTTTTCTGCGCAAATTGTGCATGTGCATATGAAAGATGTTACCTGGAGCAATACTCCAACTGATGCTGGCGTATTTGGCGGACATACAAATTTTGGAGAAGCAGGCCGCTACTGGGATTTTAGAAGTATGGGGCGCGGAAAAATCAATTTCGAAGAAATTATACGAGAGTTAAACAGAATGGCCTATGCAGGACCACTTTCTGTGGAGTGGGAAGATGGTGCAATGGATCGTGAACAAGGTGCAACCGAATCGTGTGCGTTTGTAAAACAAGTTGATTTTACGCCATCCAATTTGGCATTTGATGCAGCCTTTGATAAAGAAAATCAGTAATACACCACAAAATCATCTACAACAGTATGGAAAAATCTATAAATAAATCACGCTTGTTTATCGGAAGTTGCTTAGCACTGCTAGTTACTTCGCTCACCTTTGCCATGCGCGCCAAAATAGAAGAAGTATTTGGCCCCGTTTCCGAAGGTGGCATATTCGGATTAAGTAAAGAATCCATTGGTTGGGCTTTTGGTCCTGCCTTTTGGGGATTTACGGTAGCCATGGTAGTAGGGGGCTTTTTAATTGATGTGGTTAAAACAAAGGCCGTAGTATGGGCTGCATTTTTCTTGCACCTCATAGGAGCCATTGCTTTTATTATGGCACACGATAAGGAAACTCTTTTTATCGCAAATGTATTTATTGGTTTGGGTAATGGATGTGTTGAGGCCGCTTTTAATCCGCTGATCACAACATTATTTCCCAACAACAAAACCACCATGTTAAACCGCTTTCATGTTTGGTTTCCTGGAGGTATTGTAGTGGGTAGTTTGTTAGCCTACTTTATGATGGATACCATGCACATTGGATGGCAAATATATGTTGGAGTTCTATTTATTCCCTTGGCGATTTATGGCTTCTTGTTCTTTAAGCAGCTTATTCCTGAAACCGAACGTGTTTCAAGTGGCGTATCCTATAAAGAAATGCTGTTGGCAACCGGAGCGCCGGCTACCATTATTGCATCTATCACATTAATGATATTATTGGCCATTGATATTATTCATCTGCCCGAGGGCTGGATGTATTTGGCTCTGATAGGCGGTATTGTTGTAATATCAGCAATTGAGGCCTTGGTGGTGCGTAAAACCAGTATGATTTTTCCAATAATGTTTACGCTCATGTTGCTCACTTCGTCAACTGAATTAGTGACTACGCAATGGGTAAATGCCCTTTTAGCCGGGGTAGGTGTAAGCCAAATGTTAATGTTGGCCTTGATTACAGGCATCATGGCTGTGGGACGTTTCTTTGCAGGAGGACTGGTACATCGCCTAAATCCGGTGGGTGTACTATTGCTATCAGCCGTTTTTTCAGCAATCGGAATTTATGCATTAAGTCTGGTGAACACACCAATTTTAATAATTGTAGCCTCGGTATTATTTGCCATCGGGGTAACCTATTTTTGGCCTACCATGATTGGCTTTGTGGCTGAGTATATCCCCAAAAGTGGTGCCCTTGGCATGTCCTTAATGGGCGGAGCAGGGATGGTTTCAGTAGCTATGTTTTTGCCGGTAATGGGTAGAATTATGCAAGAGAATAATGAGAAAGTAGCTTTGCAAAGTATTGGTGTGTTACCGATTATATTAATAGTGGGCTTTGTTATTTTGTATTCTACTTATAAGAAGAAGCACTAAGTTATATTGATGATTTGAGTTACGTATTGGGGTTTCACTCCAAACCCGACTTACTTTTCTTTCCTTGATGAAAGAAAGTAAGCAAAGAAAATCAAGGCTGCTTTACAAAAGGTTTTCTTATTTAATTAAAGCTTAAGTGCGGCCGAGTGATTTTCGAGCGAAGCTCTCAACTTCTCGGTCTTACTAATGCTTTAATTAAAACAAAAACTTTTTGTAAAGAGGCCCCAAAAAGAACCGAAAAAAAAGAAAACAATGAAAAAGATAAAACTAGGAATGATTGGCGGAGGTCCGGGAGCTTTTATTGGCGATGCACATCGCCGAGCCTCACGCATTAGCAATTCTTATCAATTAATAGGAGGTGCCTTTAGTTCCGATTATGAAAAGTCGAAACAATTTGCGGCGGAAGAAAACCTAGATATCAATAGAGTTTATACTTCGGTGGATGCTTTTATCGCTGGAGAATTAGCCCAGAATAAAGAAGATAGAATACAAGCAGTTGCCATAGTTACCCCGAATGCCTTACACTTTGAGGCTGCTAAAAAATTACTTGAGAACGGATTTCATCTGATTTGCGAAAAACCCATGACTTTTACTGTTGATGAGGCTGTGGTATTGGAGAAAATTGTAGCGGAAACTAATTTAACCTTCGCTTTGGCACACACTTATACAGGTTATCCTATGGTGCGTCAGATGAAGGAAATAGTAAAGTCGGGCGCCTTGGGAACCATTCATAGGGTAGATGCGCAGTATTATCAGGGATGGGTAAATTCAATTATTCAGGGTACTGATTCGGGTATTACAGGGGTATGGCGACTAGAGCCTGAGCATGCAGGCATGAGCTCTTGCATGGGCGATATTGGTGTGCATGCTTTTAATATGATAGAATATACCACAGGCCTAGAGGTGAAAAAAGTATTGGCCGATTTAAACAATGTAAAAGAGCACGTGCAGCTCGATTTGGATGGAACTGTGCTATTAAACTTGGGTGATAATATAAAGGGTGTATTACGCTCGAGCCAAGTGGCAGCGGGCGAAGAGAATAACCTTAGCATAGGTATTTATGGTTCAGAGGCCAGCTTAAAATGGAGCCAAGAAGACCCGAATTTTCTTTACATGTTGAGTGATTCAGAACCCACTAAGGTATATAAACCTGCGCATGCCTATAATAGTGCCTTTGCCGAGGCCAGTCATGTAATGCCATCGGGGCACCCAGAGGGAATTTATGAGGCGCTTGCAAATATATACGAAGGGGCTGCTAAATCAATCCGTGGCGATGAATATGTAATTGGTGAATTTCCAACTGTATTAGATGGATTAAGGGGAATGAAGTTTATTAGTAATGTTGTTGCTTCTGATAAGGAGGGTAATGTTTGGAAAGATTTATAATTGAGTTATTAGCTCAAAGGCAGAAGACTAAAGGAAGGAGTACATAGTAAATTGATGCTCTTCATCCTTCATTCTTTTGTCTTCTCACTAAAGAAATAAAATGATATCAGTAGTAATACCCATATATAACGAGGAGTCGTTAATTGATGAGTTGGTAAGCCAAACGGTTTTTGCTTTAGAAGCCACTTGCTCCGATTTTGAGTTGTTGTTTGTAAACGATGGCTCAAAGGACAATAGTATGGGTATGCTCTTGAATCATCAGAAAACAGATCACCGAATTAAGGTGATAAATTTATCACGCAATTTTGGTCATCAGGCAGCTTATACGGCAGGTATCGATTATATGCAGGGCGATTATTTGGTATTGATGGATGGCGATTTGCAAGATCCGCCACGATTAATACCCGAGATGTATCAAATGCTACAGTCGGGAGAATTTGATGTGGTAAGCGGCTACAGAAAAGCGAATGCATCAAATAAATCGCGTAACGTGGCTACCTGGTTGTTTCACCGTTTGTTTAGTAAGGTGAGTGAACTTGAGGATGTGGAGCACATTGGCAATTTTTCTATGATGAATAAGGCTGCTGCCGATGCCCTAAAATCACTAAAAGAGAAAACGCGCTATTTACCTGGCTTACGTCATTTTATTGGATTCAGAACCACAACCATATCTTATCAGCGCGATCAGCGCGAGGTGGGCGATTCTAAAATGAGTACATGGAATCTGATTAGTTTGGCTTTTGATGCTATTTTCTCCTTTTCGAAACTGCCCGTTCGGTTTTGTTTAGTAATGGGAATGCTTGGTATTGTAGTTTCCTTTTTGGCAGGTATTTATATTTTAGCTTCTAAGTTTTTGGGCTTATCTCCTTTGGGATGGTCATCAACCTTAACTAGTATTTTCTTTTTTGGTTCCATTCAATTGCTCTTCCTCGGGGTTTTGGGAGAGTATGTTTTCCGTATTTATCGCGAAACGCAAAATAGGCCTATTTATTTGGTTCGTGAGTTTCATAGTAAAGCCAAAGTTGATAACTAAATGAGCAACTATACTTATAAAAAATATATACTGTTTGCCCTGTTGGCGTTGCTATTTATTGCTTTGCCCATACTTAGCACTAATGCGGGTATTTCTGGTGATGAGCAAGTGCATTTAAAACAAGCCGAAACGGTAATTGATTATTACACAAGTTTTGGTAAGGATAGAACTGTACTGCAAACCCCGTTGACTAACTTAAAGTATTACGGACAGTCATTTGATAACCTCACTACTCTGTTGGCTCAATTATTTGGCGTTGAAGATATTTATGTATTCCGTCATATTTGCAATGCTTTGCTTGGTTTTTTGTGCATATTATTTGTGGCCTTGCTAGCTCTTGAAATGGGTGGGTATAATGCAGCTATTTTTGCTGTAATTATAATGGCGGCATCAGCTCGTTTTATCGGGCATTCTTACAATAATTTAAAAGATATTCCTTTCGCCTTAGGTTATATAGCGTCTATTTATTACATGCTCAAGTTACAGCGATCTATCCATTCCCCATCGCGTAAGCATATTATAGGATTAGTGCTAAGCATGGCTTTTATATTGAGTATTAGAGCAGGTGGCTTATTGGTGTTTTGTTACTTTTTTCTTTTTAGTGGCATTCTTTTATTATATCAGAATAAAAAGAGAGCCCTTACTTCAAAAGAATTACTCACTTATGGGATGTATGTTTTTGTAATTGCAACTGCAGCCTATTTTATAGCCTTGTTATTTTGGCCTTTTGCCCTCGAAAACCCATTGGCAAATGTGCTAAAATCCATGAAAATGATGTCGCATTACCCGGTAATTCTCCGTCAGTTATTTGAAGGTAAGCTATTCTGGAGCGATCAATTACCGTGGTACTATATTCCAAAGTTTATGGCTATTACCATACCATTGATCATTTTTCCATTGCTGCTGCTATTCTTTGTATCCATAGTTAAAGGGCAAAAGAGCTTCGATACACTATTCCCCAAATTGGTGTTATTGTTCTCGGTAGCATTTCCTTTATTGTATTTATTTGCAACCAATGCTAATGTTTACGGAGGATGGCGTCACTTTTTGTTTATTTATCCATTATTGGCAGTTATGGCTTCTTTGGGTTTATCCTATGTCATAGGGAGAATTAAAAAGACTGCTTTTAAAGGAGTAATTGCTCTAGTATTTCTAGTTTGTTTATTGCCTTCTGTGCTGTTTATGATTCGGAACTATCCTTTGGAGTATACCTACTTTAATAGCTTGGCAGGGCCCTATAAATCTTTAACCAACCAATACGAAATTGATTATTATTACCACAGTGTGGGAGAGGCTTCTAGTTGGTTGAGATTGCATTTAGAGAATAACGAGGATGATAAGGTTAAGATTGCCTCAAACTACGATATTCATAATTATTTTGATAATTGTGAGCAGGTAGAATCCTTTAAATATACACCCTATTATAAAAGGGGCAATCAAGATTGGGATTATGGTATTTTTTACTGTACCACCATTGATCCATCGCAAACCAACCTAAAAATATGGCCCCCAATGGGGACTATAAAATCTATAAAAACAGAAGGAGTGCCTGTTTGTGTGATTGTAAAACGCCAAAGTAAGGATGATTTTTATGGCAAACAGAATTACGAAGCGGAAAGGTATACGGCCGCTATAGCATTTCTGCAGAATGCAACGCATTTGAATCCGGCAAACGAAATAGCGTGGATTAACCTAGGTAAGTCGTATTTAAAATTAGATAGTTTATCAGAAGCAAAGCATGCCTTTAGGCAGTGTTTAAATGTGTTACCCAATTATGAGCCGAGTTATTATTATTTGGCGCAAATTGAGTGTGTTGAAGGAAATGAAGACAAGGCCATAAAGTATTATAAAAAGATATTAAAGAATAACCCAAAGAGCTATCAAACCTACTTATCGTGGGCACAATTAAATGCGCATCAAGGTAAAAATATAGAGGCATTAAGTCTGCTTGATGAATGTTTAGTTTATAATACTAATTATAGGCCTGCACTTGAATTGCGAAAGGAAATAATTGAAAAAATAAATAACTAATAAATTAAATTATAGATTATGAAAAAGTTAGTATCAAAATTAATGTTAGCCACTTTTTGTGTACTTATGTTAGCCGGTGGAAGCGCTTTTGCACAAGATCATGATGCAGTTACCGATTCGCTTTCTATTGATGATATGGCTCCAGTATTATATGATGAGAGTGCGTATGATGAGAGTGCGTATGATGATGAGGAAGAGGGAAGTTCAAACGGTGTAGTAATAGGTATTGTAATTGCTGTGGTTGCTATTGGAGGTATTGCGGTTGTTGCCAAAAAGAAAAAGAAATAAGCTACATTAGAATAACGGTAATAGTTCTTAAAATAAAAGCCTCACTTACAATTTGCGTAAGTGAGGCTTTGTGTTTTATTATTTATTGATCAACAATTTTAGTTGGTGATAATAAGTTTTTTTGAAGTAATATATTTTTCAGCCTGAACTCTAATTATATAAGTTCCTGCTGGTAGCTGATTTGTATTGATATCGGTTGTTTTATTATATGCATTTTGCATTAGTATTACCTGACCAGCTAAAGTGTAAATTTTAACATTGTCGATTGGTGCTTTCTCAGAAACAATACGCATAGAACGACCTATTTTCGCAGGATTAGGGAATATTGAAATAGCATTGTTCTGCTCCTTATCCTTAACTGAGGTTTCATCGCCATCAATAACTAAATAAACAAAATCAGAATAAACACCATCTTCAGAAGTCACCCAAATTTTCACAGCTCCTCTTTTTACCGCAGTAACCAAACCATCAGAATCAACCGTTGCCACAGAAGGATTATCAGAGATGTATTGTAAAGTTCCTAGGTTTTCAGTTGTGGCAGCTTCAATTTGAATCGTTTCCTTAGTGTTTAAGGTTCCAGTTCCAGGACTTGCAGTGATTTTTCTTAAATCATCACCATCTGTAACTGTTCCTCGGTAAAAACCACTTCCCATTACAGATACCCACATGAGATTGACATCATGTAAATCAAACTCTACTTGTGTAATATTATCAGGTTGACCCATTACATGGTTGTTTTTACTCCATGTTTTACCTCGGTCAAAACTCATGAAAATACCAGGGTTTTTGGTTAATTCTCCCATCGAGAATGTAAGTACATTTCTGTTGAATGGAGATACATCAAAGAATTCAACATAAGGGGCATCAAATATTTGGACCCATGTTGTACCATAATCATCACTATAGAATAAGCCACCGTTATTTACATTGGCTTCTCGGCGTCCAGCACTTACATACATTCTTCCAGAATAATCAAAAGTTACACTATTGATACCTTCAAGATTACTAGCTACCTCGATCTCTGTCCAGGTTTCACCTCTATCTGTAGAGTGGTATAAACCTCCATTTTCTTTTCTTTCCTTATTCCAAGGAGCAGCTGCAAAAAGCGAAGCTCTTGTATCGTCGCGAGGGTCAAACTCAATATCGTGTACCCACACTTTATCAGGCATACCACTATTGCTAGGGTCAAAAGTTTTTCCACCATCAGTTGATTTATGGAAACCACCTTCTTTATCTTTATCAGGGCCATCGGTACCGCTTCCGCCACCAGAACCAGCTACTTCGGTAACCCCGAAATACATGTTATCAGGGTTGATAGGATCGATACGAATCATGTTGGTACGCATCCATTCGCTAGCAAGTGTTGCGCGTCCCCAATCTTCAAACGATTCTCCGGCATCAGTACTCTTATAAATTCTATCCAAATCATGCTGACGCATTGAAGTTGTATACACTGTATTTTCATCCCAAGGGTGAGTTACTACTGAAAATACACTCTCGTGTGAACTAGGTAAGAACTGAGCAGCTTGTTTTCCATCAACACCATCATTGGTAGATTTCCATAAGTGATGCTCACCCGATCCGAAATAAGCAACGTTTTCACCTAAGCGTTTATCTTGCCATAAACATTGTCCCGGAAGGTTACTATTTCCATTACCCATAATGTTACCTGATGCAGTATAAGTTTCATCAACCTGTTTAAATGTGACTCCTTTATCTGTGCTTAAAAATGTGTTATGAGCATACAATAACATGATGTCTCCATTAACCGGACTAACAGAACAGTAACGTAGTGAACGTAATGGGTAATTTTGGCTCCATTGTTGGTTGAATATTGAGTGACCTTCTTCCATATTATCGTTATACGGATTGTTTCTGCTTTCCCAATAAGCTTTATCAGCTTCCCAAGCTGGGCCAAAATCACGGGCAATATTTGTCCAATGTGATCCACCATCTAAAGTTTGCCATAAGCGACCTGGAGTGATAGAATATTGTATTTGCGCATCGTAAAAACCTACATAAAGAACATCTTCTTGGCTTTGATCAACATTTAATGAGTTGAAATATTGTAAAGCAGCAGTAGGTTTAGTTGGATAGTCTACTTTTGCTTGCGCTTGAGAAGAATCAAACCACTTACCAATATATTGGTAATAATTATCTGGCACACCACCTGAAAGTTGGTTGATATCTAAACCTAAATCACCATTAATATTAGTCCATGTTTCCCCGTTGTCAGTTGATTTAAAAATACCACCATCACACTTGGTAGTTTGTCCATCTGGGTAATATCTTACCTGATCGGCAACATATAATATAAATTTACCTGATGTTGCGTTGTAATAGTAATCCATATCCATAATGGTACCATTATCTAGTTGACCATCAATTATGTTAGTCCAGTTAGCACCACCATCAGTACTTTTGTATAAACCAATTTGAGAACCTGCAAATACAAGTTGATTATTTTCAGGATGAATAATAATACGAGAGAATTGTGCTTTGTCATCTAAACCAGTAGATACTTCAGTCCATGTTTCACCAGCATTCGTAGTTTTCCATATTTTACCTTGCCATTTACCGCTATCCCAAGAGTTTTCATTTCCTGTTGGGTTGGAGCCAGTAACACCTGTTATACAACTCCATAAATGTTGTTGTCCCCGGCAAAAGTTTCCTTCACCTACATACCATGTATTATCATCTGTTGGGTCTAAGCCTACGGCAGAAACTTTTCTGTGCCATGAGCGAGTCTCGTCTCCATCACTATTATTTGTATACCAAGGACAGTTTTTTACGTTATCCCATGTTTTGCCCATGTCATTGCTTGTAAATAAGCGAGCACACTCAATCCCGATACCAAAATTTTCATCTTTTGTTGAGTAAAACATATCGTATAAACGTGAGAACATAGGGCTCTCGTCGTAATTTCTTACTGTGTACCAACTTGCACCATTATCTTCAGTTTGGTAGGTGTTGTGCATATCTGGCGAAGTCATACAATGGCCAGCGCGTGTTGGGTGATAGCGTAAAAAGTTAACAAAACCAGAATTTCCTGGGCCAAACTGTTTCCAATTTACATCGTTATCAGAATCTACACTTTGCGTTTTGATCATATCCATATACACATCGTAAAACCTTACCGTAGTAAAGCTCCAAACATCTCCAGTGTGTGTTGTATTATCTGATTCAATCTCGTCAACTCTCCAATAGTAAGTTGTTTCGTACTCTAATTCATTAGTTGGCGTAAACTGTAGAGAGGTAATATCAGTCGCTACTTCTTGTAGGTCATTTATGTCATTACCAAAATATACATTACGCTTTACCGCAGTAATTCCAGCTTGCCAGCTTAAAGTTGGCATTACAGAAACTTTTTCGCTTTCATCAGCAGGGCTAGGAGCCCAAGCCTTTTTAGTTTCTATTTTTTTAATTAAGGATACATCATCCATGTGATAGAATGCTGATGCATCTTTATCCATAAATGGAACTTGTATATATGGTGTAAATGCATCAACCGCATCAGTTGTTTCAAATTCTACACTTAATAAAACAAAACCATATTTAGCAGCTGCATCAATTGCAATGCTTACATCCTTAATAATGGTTTGAGCATTGCTTTCTTGGGTACCACTTTTTAGGGTAAGATTAAAATTTGTACTTGATCTGTCCAAGTCTGTTTTGTAATAAAACGAAAAAGTGTACGTCGAATTTGCTTCTAGTGATGGGTAGGCTTGAGATCTGAATGAAGGAGTGTAATCAGTACCATAATCTCTATGTACTATTTTAAGTGAACGTAAACCTGAGTTCATGGTCTCCGTATCAATTTCAAAACCTATTTGTGGCCATGCACGCCAAAGTGAGTAATTACCATCAAAGGCATAGTAATCATCATTTCCACCTGAGGTATAACCATTCTCAAAACTTGGATCTGGAATCAAATTAGTTGCTTCAATGTTAGCAAGTGCAATAAAACTGAGTATTGCAAAAAGTAAGTATTTCATCATATGTTCTTTTGTAAAAATCAGATTCTAAAAATAGGTCAGGTTAGCATCATCGTTAGGCAGAAATTATGACTCGTTTAGGGGGGTGAATTCCAAATATTGGTTTTTTAAACGCATTATGTTCTGTAGGGCACATTTATCTATAGAACTTGCCATTCATGGATGTTTTCACTTGTCTTTATTTTCAATAAAAATGGCGAAAAGTACTATTGTGTATTTTTAACGCGTATATGTAAATAGGATAAATTATTACATCTACTTGCACGAGTAATTTAGGTTTATTCTATTTGTCGTGATTATGAATAATATTTCAATACATGTTAAATATTTAACAGTTTGTGATATTCTTGTTTTTATTATTTCCTTTTATAGATATTAAAAAAGAATCTCTTAGTTTTGTATCAATTAATTAAGTTTGATTATAATGAAATCATTAGGACAAGAAATGAACTTAGGTGTAAATAAATTGCCAATTTGTTTTTGTCTTAATTCTAATGTCTAATAAATATGAAAGTTTTAAAGTTTGGAGGTACATCTGTAGGGTCAGCCGCACGAATGAAAGAAGTAGCCTCTTTAGTTTGTGATGGAAGTTCGAAAGTAGTTGTTTTAAGTGCTATGAGTGGCACAACAAACAGCCTTGTTGAAATTGCAAATTACTTGTATAAAAAAAATAACGACGGAGCCAATGAAGTAATTTCGGGTTTAATACAAAAGTATTACGAAGAAATTGAATTGCTATACGCCAAGGGAGAAACTAAGGCAAAGGCAAAGGAATTGGTAAACTCTCATTTTGATTATATAAAAAGCTTTACCATTGATATGTTCACAGCTCACGAAGAGAAAGCTATTTTAGCTCAAGGTGAATTGTTATCAACAGCAATGTTTCATTATTATTTAGCAGAGCAAGGAGAGAAGTCGGCATTATTGCCAGCGCTTGATTTCATGCGTATTGATAAGAATCAAGAACCTGATTCTGCGTATATCAAAGAAAATATTCAAAAAGAATTAGAAAAAGCAGGAGAGGCAGAAATATATATTACACAAGGTTTTATTTCTCGAAACGCTTTTGGAGAAATAGATAACCTGCAACGTGGCGGTAGTGATTATACTGCTAGTTTGGTTGGAGCAGCTCTTAATGCTACTGAAATTCAAATTTGGACAGATATTGATGGTATGCATAATAACGACCCTCGTTTTGTAGAGGGAACGTATTCTATTACCAACTTATCGTTTGATGAGGCTGCTGAGTTGGCCTATTTTGGAGCAAAAATATTGCATCCTACATGTGTTTTACCTGCCAAGGTAAACAATATCCCTGTTCGATTGCTCAATACAATGGAACCTGAAGCACCAGGTACATTAATTTCATCGCAACAGCAGAAAGGTCGTATTACAGCTATTGCTGCAAAGGATAATATTACTGTAATTAAAATTAAGTCGGGACGTATGTTATTAGCATACGGTTTCTTGCGTAAGGTGTTTGAAATATTTGAAAGTTATAAAACGCCTATTGATATGATATCAACGTCAGAGGTGGGTGTATCTATAACTATTGATGATGATAAACATGTACATGAAATAGTTGACGACTTAAAGAAGTTTGGAACGGTTGATGTATGTACAGACCAGGTTATCGTTTGTATTGTTGGCGATTTAGTAAGTGATACAAAAGGTCATGCCAATAAAATATTTGAGGCATTAAAAGAAATTCCTATTCGTATGATTTCATATGGTGGAAGTAACTTTAATGTTTCTGTAGTTATCGAGAGTCAATTTAAAAAAGAGGCACTTAATGTGCTTAATAACAATTTGTTTTAATAGCAGAAGAGAATGAGCATGTTTCCGTTAAATAAACTGCAAGAGATAGAAACTCCTTTTTATTATTATAATATGGATTTGTTGGATGATACCCTCAGAACCATTAAAAAGGAATCGGAAAAATACAATTACCATATTCATTACGCGGTAAAAGCCAATGCCAATCAGCGTATACTTAAAACCATTAATTCGTTCGGATTTGGTGCTGACTGTGTAAGTGGGAATGAGGTTGCCGCTTCTATAGAGGCAGGATTTACTTCAGATAGAGTAGTGTTTGCGGGTGTTGGTAAATCAGATAAGGAAATTAATATTGGCTTAAATAATAATATTGGTTGCTTTAATGTGGAGTCGATTCCTGAGCTAGAAGTAATTAATGAATTAGCAGAGAAAGCAGGTAAAGTTGCAGGTATTGCTTTAAGGATAAATCCTAATGTAAAAGCAAATACACACCATTATATTACCACAGGTTTAGAGGAGAATAAATTCGGAATTTATATTTGGGATCTTGAAAAAGTAATGGCCAAATTTAAAGACCTTAAGAATGTTGAGTTTAAAGGAATTCATTTTCACATTGGGTCTCAAATTCAGGATTTAGAATCGTTTAAACAATTGTGTGTTCGTGTAAACGAGCTACAAGAATGGTTTGAGCAGAATCGTTATTTCCCGCAGATTATTAATGTGGGTGGAGGATTAGGTATTGACTACGAAAAGCCAGTGGAAAACCCAATTCCTGATTTTAAAGCATTCTTTAAAGTGTTCGGTGATTTCTTAGAGCTTAAGGAAGGACAAGAAGTTCACTTTGAATTAGGTCGCTCAGTTGTTGCGCAGTGCGGAACTTTAATGAGTAAAGTTATTTATGTGAAAGAAGGTGTAAATACTTCATTTGCTATTGTTGATGCAGGTATGAGCGATTTAATTCGTCCGGCTTTGTATCAAGCTTATCACAAAATAGATAATCTTACTTCATTGGGTGCTGATCAGAAGTACGATGTGGTGGGTCCTATTTGTGAGTCATCTGATTGTTTCGGTAAGGCAGTTACTCTGCCAGAAACCAAACGTGGTGATTTAATTGCCATTCGTTCAGCGGGTGCTTATGGCGAAGTAATGGCAAATCAGTATAACTTACGCGAGCTACCACAAGCTATTTACTCTTCGGATTTATAAAATAAATCAATTATATTGCAAAGCCTTCAGTTTACTGAGGGCTTTTTTTGTTTGATTCAGTTACCCTAATCTAATGTTTAAAATAACCGTTTCTTTACTAATTGTTTGTGCAATTGGTTTTAATGTATCAGCGCAGAGTAAATTAAAAACCTCTAAAGATCAAGTAGAACAAGGATCCCAGTCATCATCCTCGCAATCACCTATAGTTTACGAACAGCATTCGGGCGGTTCTGGCTCAAGTTTCTTTGATGAGGAGTATTCCGATAATTTTTTTGCCGATCTATTTGTAAAAGCTGTGGCAGGTGTAGTTTATGTGAGCACCGTTGGCTTATACGGTAAGGAATATCATTTACATAATAGCATTACTAAATACCCTTATATAGATTTTAAAACGGGTAATTATATTAGTGCCATTGACGGATCTGATTTAGTACAAAAGGCTCGTATTGATATTCACAATTCATTTTTTGCAAATACAGAATCTATATATGGTAACCATCTGAATGTAAAGTTTCGTCCCACTAAGTATTTATATATAAAGGCCGATTATCGCGAGCTACTCGAAGTTTTACCTGATCGAGGCAATGAGCATCTTTCTCTTTTTCATGCAACATTGGCATATGATCGTATTCGCTTTCCAATATTTAATTTAGGGTACTCCTTAGGGGCTGATTATATAGCTTCAGGTGTTAATAAATGGGGCTTTACTTATGGCTTCAATTTAGAGAGCTTTGCAATCAATAATGTGAGTATATATTCAGAGTTTTTATGGAGTAAAATAAATACTCAAAATGTAAATACAATAGAATTGAGGGCAAGCTACCATATTAAAAGGTGGAAATTCTCATTAGGTTATGAGCATCTTCGTATTGCAAATCCACAATATAACCTCTTCTCGTGTGGTTTTGGAGTGTATTTGTAGGTAGTTCTAATAAAAATCCAAATATTTTTTCTTTTAGTTTCTATCATTCACCTAGTTTTTATTGAGGTGACAACTTCTTAAAGTTTGTTATTTTTTCAAGTAGCTATGCTGTAAATGTAGTTAGTTAATGTAGAATAATATATTTTCTAACTCATACCCTGAGTGTAATTTTAATATGTTGTATAGCAGTGTGTTGTAAGGTATCTTGGGTACGAGATTTGCTTAACATCATATCAGAAAATAATTAATAAGCACAGGTATGAAAAAGTTATTATTAGCATTAGCTGTTTTAGGAATGACAGCTGTAAGTGTTGAAGCAAAAACAAACACTCGTCCAAGAGCAAAAGCTGCAAAAGCTGCAAGTACCGAGGTAGCAAAAACTGAATCTGATTCAAAATTGTACAAAACTTCCAAAACAAGAGTTATGTGGAAGTCTGCACACGGTAACATGTGGGTTGATAGACATTCTGTTAGAAAACTAAACTAAGTTAGAATCTACGCTAATTAAAATCCTCAATGCAAATTGAGGATTTTTTTTGCATGTTATTTCCAAGCTAAAGTATCTTCAATAAAAGTAATTAAGCTTTCGGCCATTATTTTATTATCATCAGCTCTAGGGTGCCCCTTTTTATTAGTGTATTTAAAAAAGTGCGTATAAATGGCCTTGTCATTTAACGAAGCCACAGCCGATTTAATATAACCAGGCCATTCACTTCCTTCTTTTGTGGCATCCATACTTCCAAGGGCACATATTATAGGAGTATTCGGATATTCCGCTCTTACTAAAGCAACAAAATCGGCGTAAGCCTTAATAATTTCTGGTGGGCTTGGAGCAGTATCGCCAAAACGTCGGATAAATTCAGGGTAATTCTTTTGTTTTACAATCCAGCTATCGTTCTGCATTAAATTAATTACCACCAAATTAGGGGTTACCTTATTAAAATCCCAAATGCTAGTTGAGTCGTAAGGATTTACTCTATTGTAAATCTCTGGCATAATATGCTCGTGCCAACTCACCATAATACCCGTTCCTTCGCGCACTGTTGCATGCATATCCGCATCAAAGTGTCGTGCCGTTAATGCAGCATAAGTCACATAATTATTGGTGTAAGTACTGTCGGGAGAATCACCCCCAGTATTGTCGTTAATAGCATATCCCGAGGTAATACTATTTCCAAAAAACTCAATTAAGCGGCCTGAGTTAGCTGCTGTTTGTAACAACTCTCCATCTTCAATATAAAAACCCATGAAAACCGTTTTACCCGTTTTAAACTCATTTCGTTTAATCAGTTCAATGGTATGCGGAATGTTACCATCAAGCTTTTCTGCCAGTAAATAAGTTTTACTGCCCTTATCCAGCTTTAGCGGATAAACAGAATCTTTATCAATAACTACATTAAAATAGTTTAAACCTTTTTCATCCACTAAAGTGGCCGAAACAGAAGTGCCTGTAAATTGAATTTCAATTTCGCTTGCACTCCAAAATATTTCGGGTGCATTGGTATCTGAAAAATCAATTCTACCAACATATTTAATCAGGGGGTTACTTGGTTCTATACTTATATTATTGTTTTGCTTGCATCCAATAATCAGCGCAAACAAAACAATAACGAAGAGCTGTCTAGTCATCATATTTAGCTTATAATTGGTAATCAACGCAAGCTCTGCTTTCGGCAACAGGTTTAATAATATCAGTAACAATAGCTACATGTAAAGGGTGTTTTGCATAAACATCCATCGCCTCCATTGATTCAAAAGTAGTTTCAAGCGCAAAATCAAAACTCTCGTTTTCGTTGCAGTTAATTCCTACAATAATGGTTTTTAGTTCGCTTATCTTTCCTAGCAAACCTTCTAATGCCGTTTTAATTTCGTTTAATTTATCAGCTTTAGCCTCGGCTGATTCAAAATCCTTAAGTTTAAATAATACTACGTGTTTAATCATGTTATCAATTTCATAGGTAAATATTGTTGCAAATATAGAATATTTCATCGCGTAAGTAGCAAATTTATCAAAGGTCTATTCGCCTCAAATTGCAATTCAATTGTTATATTTATCATTCAAAAACTCAATTATGCTAAACAATTTAAAGCCCGAGAATATCCTGTTTATCGATATTGAAACCGTTCCGCAACACGCCAATTATAGCGATGTTCCCGAAACATTTCAAAAGCTATGGGATAAAAAAGCCGAATTCTTTTTAAAGGAAGAACAAACCCCTGCCGATATTTATCAGCGTGCCGGTATATATGCCGAGTTCGGAAAAATAGTTTGCATTTCAGCCGGCATCATACACTGGGTAAAAGGCGAAATGCATTTTAAAGTAAAAAGCTTTGCTAGCCACGATGAAAAGCAACTACTCATTGAATTCTCAAATATGCTCGAAGGTTTTATGCAAAAAAACTTTGATAACAATTTATGTGGGCACAATGCTAAAGAATTCGACTTTCCATTCATTGCGCGTCGCATGCTCATCAATGGGCTAAAACTGCCGCAGTGCCTCGATATTGCAGGCAAAAAGCCTTGGGAAGTTAAGTTTATCGATACCCTCGACCTTTGGAAATTTGGCGATTATAAACACTATACCTCGCTTAGTCTTTTAACGGCCATTTTTAATATTCCAACACCCAAAGACGATATCGACGGTAGTCAAGTAGCTAGCGTGTATTATAACGATAACGATTTGGATAGAATTGCCATTTATTGCGAAAAAGATGTGCTTGCCACAGCCCAATTGCTTCTGCGCCTCATGGGCAACCCCTTAATTGAAGACGATTACGTTCAGCGCTCAATTTAACCATGTTTGTTATAATTAGGGCGCTTTATCCAGCTATTCGCTCTAGCCTTTTTTGTTTTTTGCAAGCATTACTAAGCGGTGCGTGTGCTCCTAAAGTCGCATCCGCCAGCTAAGTTCTGCTAAGCAAAAACAACAAAGAGCTGCCGCTGCTATCTGGGCGCATTGGCATAAACAATGTTTTCTGTAAAAAACTGCACTTTTGTAATCGTCGATTGCAGCTATGTAGTAGAGTATTTCATTTTTGCATCAGTAAAAATTAATCAATAAAATACAGCAGTGTTTTCAAAAATAACTCCGGTTGTTCAGCATGTAACCAATGTCCTGCGTTAGGAATAGTGGCAGTTTGTGCCGATGGAAATAAGTTTCTAACCAACTGTAAATCCTCCTCAAGAATATAGGGCGATTTTTCACCATTAATAAAAGCCACGGTTTTGTTAAAATCAAACTCCTTGTAGTTCTTATCAGAGAATCCAGCCATTATTAGCTCCAAATTTTCGGCCAATACTTTAATGTTTAATTTCCACATTAAAGTACCATCTGCATTGCGAGTGATGTTTTTCAACAAGAATGAACGCACCATTGTATTGGTTATTTTTGGGGCTAAATACTTATCAACAGCACTGCGACTTTTGTATTCATCGGGTTTAACCGATAAAAGAGCGTCAATTATATTTTGATGATCGTTGGTTATTTTGGCGTAATTACTATAGTTACCATACGATTTAGGAGCAATATCAAGCACCACCAATTTATCCACTAACTCAGGATATTTTAGCGCTAAAGTCATTGCTGTTTTTCCCCCCATCGAGTGTCCAATAATGGTAGCCGTATCCAAATTCTCATCAAGCATTAGTTGCTTAATATCATCGGCCATTACATCATAGTTCATCTCCTCGGTATGTGGCGACTGACCATGATTACGTTGGTCAACAATATAAACTCTAAATTTGTCCTGAAGCTGTTTGGCAATGGTGAGCCAATTATCCGAAGCACCATAAAGTCCATGGATAATTATAAGTGGAGCCCCATTTTCGCCTAACTTACGATAAAATAACTGAACCGACATTTACTTTACTAATTGTGCCTTGTAGGCTTTAACAGTTTCTTCTAAACCAATGTATAAAGCATCGCAAATAAGCGCATGGCCAATAGATACTTCATCTAAAAACGGAATATTTTCAGAAAAGAATTTTAAGTTCTCTAAACTTAAATCGTGCCCAGCATTAATACCCAACCCAAGTTTGTGTGCCAAATTAGCCGCCTCAACAAAAGGTGCTACTGCAGCTTCTTTGTTATTGGGATAATCAGTTGCATAAGGTTCTGTATATAATTCAATTCTATCGGTACCTGTTTCAACTGCGTTCTCAATATTTTTTAAATCGGTATCAATAAATATTGAAGTTCTTACACCGGCTTCTTTAAATTCAGCAATAATATCTTGCAATAAACTCTTATTAGCAATGGTATCCCAACCAGCATTCGAGGTTAAGGCTTCAGGAGGGTCGGGAACTAAAGTTACCTGATGAGCATTTACACTTTTAACTAAATCAATAAATTCTCGGTTAGGGTAACCCTCAATATTAAATTCCGTTTTTATAATCGGAGAAATATCTCTTACATCCTGATATCTAATATGTCGCTCATCTGGTCGAGGATGAACAGTTACACCATCGGCGCCAAAAAGTTGAACGTCAGTAGCTGCTTTTACCACATTTGGCATTACTCCACCTCTTGAATTTCGAAGAGTGGCAATCTTATTTATGTTTACGCTTAATTTTGTCATTAATCACTGTTAATCATGATACTCAGTTCATTAATCTAAAACTACTAAATAAACCTATATATATCTTGGTTGTTTAGTTATATGAAAGTAAATTTAAGCTGAGTCTCGTTTAAAAATAGAGGCTTTAATTAATCGCAAAGGTAAGAGTATTTTTATAAGTAATATATGTTAGCAAAGGATTTAATATCAGATTTAATACCAGCATTGAAAACTTCAGATACAGGTTTGGATGCCCTTAACTGGATGGAAGTATTTAGGGTGTCGCATCTTCCTATTGTTAACAATACTGAGTTTTTAGGCTTAATAGCTGACACCGATATCTTTGATTTAAATAAACCCGATCAAGCCTTAGGAAATCATCAACTATCACTAACATTTCCTTATGTTTATGATAATCAACATATATTTAGTGTTATTGAGTTGGCATCAAGGCTTCAGTTAACTGGAGTTCCCGTTTTATCAAGGGATAAGGAGTATTTGGGTATGATTACCCAATCTGATTTACTGAAGGAATTTGCCAGTTTAATTGATGCCCATGCTCCAGGTGGAATCATTGAACTTGAAGTTCCAGTTCATGATTATTCCATTTCAGAAATTGCAAGAATAATTGAAGATGCAGAAGCTAAGGTGCTAAGTTTTTATGTAAATCAACACGAAAGTGAATCACTTTTAAAAATAACCATTAAGCTGAACCGTGAAGATATCTCTCCCGTTTTAAATGCCTTTGATCGGTACGAGTATACTGTTTTGGCTTCTTACTCTGAGTATAATGCAGTAGACGAAGTTATCAAGAAAAATTATGATGCCTTATTGAGGTATTTAAATGTTTAGTTATGCCTAATATATTTTGTTAAAATGTTTTATTACAAATAAACCTGAGTTCATATTATTGTTTTTTCTATTATTTTATAGTGCCTTTTCGTCAGCAAAAGGTAAAGACAGTATTATGGAAATTGACCTCACCGAGGCCAAGGATACTCTTGTTGTAACAAAAATATTTCTTTCGGGTAACGAAAAAACAAAGGCTAAAATAATTTATAACGAACTACTCTTTCATATTGGCGACTCTATTGTAAAGGAGGACCTGCATAATCAAATTATTCAATCAAAGAACAACTTAAACAATACTTCTCTCTTTAATTTTGTGTATATCAATTATTGGCTTACCGATGAAGAACAGCTTTATATGGATATTAAAGTTGATGAACGATGGTATTTGTGGGCATTGCCAATTTTAGAACAAGGGGATAGGAATCTAAGTACCTTTTTTAAGACTGGGGATTGGTCAAGAATTAATTATGGCTTATATCTGAAGAAAGAAAATTTTAGGGGTATGAACGAAATTGTTCGCTTTAAAATTAGACTCGGTTTTCTAAATGAATTTGATTTGTCATACGAGTCGGCAGATTATAATTATAAATTAGGGTGGGGTGCCATGCTTAGGTATCGAGCCAATGCACAAGTATCCTATAATACCTTAAATAATGTTGATAATGTAATTAAAGTAGAAAGTGGCTTTGCACAGCAGGAAAGCTTAGTGAATGTACTTTTTAAATATAGGAGCAATCATGTAAATCGTCATAGTGTTAATATTGGCTATAACGCCATACACATAGCTGATACAGTTGCTAAACTAAACCCCGACTATTTGCTTGATGGAAATACCTCACTTGAATTTTTAAGTTTAAAGTATAGTTACAGTATCGACTATAGAGATTCTAAGGTTTTTCCATTGCGCGGAAATCTATTAAGGGCAAGTGCTTTAAAAAGTGGGTTTGGCATTTTTACCAGTACCTATAACGATTTAGCACTGCAGCTTGAATATCTCCAATTTGGTAATATTCATAAACGGTTTTATTATGGATGGCAGTTTGGTAGTAAATATGGTTCATCAAAAGACAATCCATTTGTTTTTAATAAGGGTTTAGGGACCAGTGAGTTTTTAAATGGATATGAGTATAATGTAATACGCGGAACAAGCTATGCTTACTCAAAGCAAAAAGTAATTTTTGAGTTAGTGCCAACCCAAACCGCGAACCTGAAATTTATACCATTAAAGCAGTTTTCGAAACTACATTATGCCTTTTACCTTCGTACTTTCTTCGATACAGGGTATGTATATGATGCTAATCAAGACCCAAGTAATTTTATGAGTAATACATTTTTATATAGTTATGGCTTGGGGATTGATATGGTTACTTATTACGATAGAGTATTAAGTGTAAACTATGCCATAAATAAATTTGGACAAAGTGGTTTTTATATTCACGTCAATATGTCTTTATAATTCATATGCAAATACATTGTACTGCTTTGCGATATAATATGATTTATTACTTTGATGAAATAAATCTACTTTCTACATTTGCGATATATTATTAAGGTAAACTGAATTATGCGTATAGCCATCTTTGGTAAACAATTTTCACCTAGTTTTCTTCCACACTGTTTGTTTCTATGCAATGAACTTCGTTCGCGTGGGGCTGAAATTATTATCTATAGTGATTTCTACGACTTCATAAAGAGTCTAGATTCTGATGCTATTAAGGTTGATGGCACCTTTAATTCTCGTGCAGAATTATCTGATGTCAATGTATTTATTAGTGTTGGTGGCGATGGTACATTCTTAGAAGCTGTAACTTTAGTTCGTGATGCTTCTATTCCAATATTAGGCATAAATAGTGGGCGTCTTGGGTTTCTTGCAGATGTGGCAAAAGAAGAAATTGAGAGTGCCATGAATTATATATTTTCAGGTAACTTAAAATATAAACAACTTGACTTATTGTGCCTCGAAACGGATGCCGGTTTATTTGGGGATTTAAATTTTGCCTTAAATGAATTAACAATTCAAAAGCGTGATAGTGCCTCAATGGTTACGATTCATACCTACTTAAATGGTGAGTTGTTAAATTCTTATTGGGCCGATGGGCTTATTATTGCTACACCAACTGGTTCTACTGCTTACTCCCTAAGTGTAGGTGGTCCTATTATTCACCCATCCTCCAAAAGTTTTATAATTAACCCCATAGCACCGCATAATTTAACTGTAAGGCCTATTATTGTGCCCAACGATATGCAAATAACACTCAAGGTTGAAGGTAGGGCTGATAAGTTTCTGGCATCATTAGATTCACGAAGTGTTGTTTTTGAAGATTCAATTGAGCTTAGAGTTAAAAAGGCCGATTTTAGCATATCTGTTGTTGATTTGCCAGGAATAAGCTACAATCAGACTTTGAGAAACAAACTGATGTGGGGAGCAGATAAAAGAAATTACTAAGTATTGATACCTTTCATTACTAGGGGAGTTTTGTGGTATACTTCATAAAGCAAAAATATTAACACAATATTATTATACAATTAGGGTTATATCTATTATAACTAGATAAGATTATTGCAATTAGTTAAAGTTAGGTTAAAGGCTAGTTTAAGGGCCAAAAATCAAGCTTTATAAAATTGAGTTTTGTATTAAAATATTACATTTGTACACTTTGTTAAAAATATTAAACCAGAAAATGCAGAGTAACAGTATTGTAAATACATATAGAATAAATAAAGCATTTTTAAATGTTTTTATATGTATCTGCGTATTGGTGTTGCAGACAGGTTTCAGTAGGCTTTATTCTCAAGATAGAATTGAGATTGGTGGTTTTGTAGGAGCTTCATACTACTTAGGTGATTTAAACCCGAGTAAGCAGTTTAATAATTCTTCACTTGCATTCGGCGGAGTTGGTCGTTATGTAATTGATGATAGGTATGCTGTAAAAGGGTCGCTTACTATGGCAAATTTAAAAGGGAGTTATCATGAGAATGATATAGTTTTTCCAGAGGGAGATGTATATTATTCATTTGATAGATCTATTGGAGATGCAGCAATTCAATTAGAGTTTAATTTTTTATCGTATGATCATTGGTTCGATAAAAATTCAAATTGGACACCGTATGTTTCAGTTGGCCTTGGAACTACTGCTTATAAAAGATTTAGTACAGAACCTAAAAATTACTCTGCGGAAACAGTTTTTATATTATCTTTGCCATTCGGAGCAGGGCTCAAGTATAAGTTAAATAATAGGTTTAGGGTAGGTTTAGAGTGGAGTTTTAGAAAAACTTTTGTGGATGACTTAGACGTAGTTGGACATAATTTACCTATTAATCCTAACGATCCGTATGGGTTTGGTTCAAATAATGGAGTGCATAATAATGATTGGTACTCTTTTGCAGGAGTAATGGTAACTTATAGCATGTTTAAGCGTAAGGGCCAATGTAACGGAGGTTTTAAACGATAAGGCAAAGAAATTGATATGTCAGTAAAAGACGAACTGATAAAAAATAAATTACCCCAACATGTAGCCATCATTATGGATGGTAATGGTAGGTGGGCCAAAAAGAAAGGGAATTCCCGTATGTTTGGTCATAAACATGGTGTTAAGGCGGTAAAAAGAGTTATAGAAGCAGGAGCAGAATTAGAATTAGGATATATCACTGTTTACGCATTTTCAACGGAAAATTGGAATAGGCCTAAATTAGAGGTTGATGCTTTAATGGCTTTGTTGGTATCTACAATTAGTGCCGAAACTGAAACATTGGTTAAAAATAATGTAAGGTTAAAGGTTATTGGAGGTGTTGATAATATGCCTAAAAAGGTGCAAAAGAAGTTACAAGAGTGTATTGAAAATACCGACCACTGTACCGGATTAACTTTAAATTTAGCATTAAACTATAGTTCAAGATGGGAAATTACGGAGGCTGTTAAGTCAATTGCTCAGTCTGTTAAGAGTAATGATTTAAATGTTGATGAAATCGATGCGAACCTATTTTCATCACGATTAACAACTGGTGGTATTCCAGATCCTGAATTAATGATTAGAACAAGTGGAGAGTTGCGCTTAAGTAACTTTTTAATGTGGCAGCTAGCTTATGCAGAGTTATACTTTTGTGATGTGCTTTGGCCTGATTTCACAAAAGAAAATTTTTACGAAGCTTTATTCGACTATCAAAGTAGAGAAAGAAGGTTTGGCAAAACTAGCGAACAATTATAAATAACAATGATACATAGAGAGTATAGCAATGCTTAAACAAATAAAACTAATCTATATTTCCATATTATTATTTACCGCATTTAATATTCAGGCACAAAATGTCCCGAATATTAGCTACTCTGGTGCACCTCGCACATACGAAATAGCAGACATAAATGTTGAGGGAATACAGAACTATGATCCGAAAATATTGGTTAATCTTTCAGGGTTAGCGGTTGGTCAGAAGTTAAATATTCCTGGTGAAGAAATTTCAGAAGCAATACGGAAATATTGGGAACACGGACTTTTTTCAGACGTGAAGATTTTAGCTGATAAAACAGAGAAAGGGAAAATATGGCTTACGATCAAGTTGAGAGAAAGGCCACGTTTATCTGATATCAACTATTATGGTTTAAAGAAATCGGAAATGGAAACTGTGGCTGAAAAGGTAGCCATGATGAAGGGTAATCAGGTAACACCATTCTTAATTACTAGATCGGAAAAATATATCGCAGATTATTTTGTAGCAAAAGGTTTCTATAACACCGAGGTACGTATTGTACAAAAGGATGATACAGCTAAAGTAAACCACGTTTATCTTGATATTACTGTTGATAAAAAGGAGAAAGTAAAAGTAAGAACCCTCGAGTTTGTTGGTAATGAGGTTATTTCTGATAGCAAGCTAAATAGAGCTATGAAGAAAACCAACGAGAAGGGTAAGATTCTTAACTTCTTTAGAACTAAGAAATTTATAGATGAGCAGTACCAAGAAGACTTAATTGCTGTAATCGACAAATATAATGAACTAGGTTATCGTGATATGGTAATTGAATACGATTCAATTACAAGAAATGATGATAATACTGTTGATGTTAAAGTAAAAGTTGAGGAGGGTAACAAATATTACTTGGGAGATATTTCTTGGATAGGTAATAGTATATATCCTGGAGATTATTTGAGCGCTGTACTCCGTTTACAAAAAGGAGACGTATTTAATCAAAAGTTATTAGACGAGCGTTTATTTCAAGATGACGATGCTGTTCATAACTTATATATGAATAATGGTTACCTATTTTCAAATATTCAACCCATTGAGGTTCGCGTATATGGCGACACCATTGATTTGGAGATGAGAATATACGAAGGTAAGCAAGCTACTATTAATAATATTGTTATTAATGGTAATACAAAAACACACGAACATGTTGTGCGTCGTGAGATTAGAACTAAACCAGGACAGTTATTTAGTAAGTCTGAGTTAATTCGTACAATTAGAGAATTATCACAATTGGGGCATTTCAATCCTGAAAATATTAATCCTGAGGTAAATCCAAATCCAGAAGATGGTACTGTAGATCTAGTATATAATCTAGAAGAGAAAGCAAATGACCAAATTGAGTTATCCGGAGGTTGGGGTGCAGGTATGTTTGTAGGATCTCTTGGTTTGCGATTCACAAATTTTTCTGTGAGAAACTTCTTTAATAAAGAGGCTTGGAGACCACTACCAACAGGAGATGGACAAACTTTATCCCTTAGAGCACAAACTAATGGTAAGTTTTTCCAATCTTATAGTATCTCATTTACTGAGCCTTGGTTAGGTGGTAAAAAACCAAACTCATTAAGTGTATCTGCTTATCACTCAATTCAAAGTGGAGTTTCAAGTAGTTCAGGTTATAACAATCCATATTATAATAGTGGCCTAGGTGGAGGTTATGGTTATGGCGGTTATCCAAATTATATTTACGATCAGTCAGAAATTGATCAACATATGAAAACAACAGGAGTTTCTGTTGGATTTGGAAAACGTTTATCATGGCCTGATGATTGGTTCTCAGTTTATACTGAAGCAAGTTACCAAGTGTATGATCTTAAGAACTGGCAGTATTTTATTATGGAAAATGGAATTTCCCAAAATCTCCATTTCAAAGTAATGTTATCTCGTAACTCTATTGATAATCCTTTGTATACTCGTAGAGGTTCAACATTTAATATTGGAGTTGAGTTTACTCCGCCATGGTCAATGTTTGTCGACAAGGATTATGAAAAATTAAATGCGGATGCAACTTCAAGTGATTACGATACGCGAAGTGCAGCCCAAGAAGATTTATACCAATTAATCGAATATCATAAATGGACTACGCAAGGTTCTATTTTTACGCCACTCGATAAAGCAGAAAAACTGGTGATCATGGCCAAGTACGAAATGGGCTTCCTCGGATATTATAATAAAAATGTTCGATCCCCGTTTGAGAAGTTTACTTTAGGGGGTGATGGAATGTCAGGCTTTAATATGTATGGTAGTCAGGTTGTTGGATTAAGGGGTTACAGTAATAATTCATTAACTCCGTATAATCAATTTGGTCAGCAAGATGGTAATATCTATAATAAGATGACTTTTGAAATGCGTTATCCACTGACCTTACAACCTTCAGCTCAAGTATATGCATTGGCATTTCTTGAAGCAGGTAATGCTTGGAGTGAGTTCGACCAATATAGTCCCTTCGATCTGAAACGATCCGCCGGGGTTGGTGTTCGTATCTTCCTGCCAATCTTTGGGTTAATGGGTATAGACTGGGGGTATGGTTTCGACGATGTTTATGGAAATCCAAATGCCAATGGAAGTCAATTCCACTTTGTAATTGGACAACAGTTCTAATTGTGGTTTGATTTTTGCAACGTAACCTTGTTTAATATGTTAAACTAAATAAAGTATGAAAAAAATATTCTTTTTTCTAGTTGTTCTTTTGTGTACTGTAAATATGTATGCACAGAAATATGCTTTTGTAGATACGGACTATATATTAAAAAATGTTCCAGCATTTGAAGCTGCCAATGAGCAATTAAATCAGGCATCAGAAAAATGGCAAAAAGAAATAGAAGCAATCTATAGTGAGGTAGAAACTATGTATAAGAACTACCAAACCGAAAGTGTTTTTTTATCTAATGAGATGAAAATCAAAAAGGAAGAGGAGATTGTTAATAAAGAAAAGTCAGCGAGGCTTTTACAAACAAAATATTTCGGTCCAGAGGGTGAATTGGGTAAAAAGCGCGAAGCTTTAATAAAACCAATTCAAGATGATATTTATAATGCCATTAGAGAAATGGTAGAAGACAATAGTTATGCAGCCATCTTTGATAAAGCATCAGGTGGAGTTGTGCTATTCTCTGATCCAAAGTATGATAAGAGTGATGAGATTCTAAAGAAATTAGGATATAAAAATTAATATTAATCTGAAAATCAAAAGGAACATTTGTAATATGTACAATGCATATCTGATATGTAGGTTCTAATGCTAAATTGAAATAAATGAAAATATTTAAGTTATTAATGTTATGTGTTTTTGTGTTCGGGTTGAGCACTGTGAAAGCACAAACACCAATGAAATTTGGTCATGTGAATACACAAGCTATTTTGGCCGAAATGCCAGAATTGAAATCTGTTGAAACGCAGTTACAAACAGAGTATTCTAAATTAGAAGCACAACTTACTGATATGCAGGAGTCTTTAAAAACGATTCAAATGGATTATGTGAACCGTTTACAAACAATGCCTGCTGAAGAAAGAGCTTCACTAGAAACTCAGATTCAAGAAGGTAACCAAAAGGTTCAAGCCTTTTACCAAACATCACAACAGAACCTTCAAAAGAAAGAGCAAGAGTTAAAAACACCAATATTCGAGAAAGTTACTACCGCAATTGAGCAAGTAGGTGAAGAGAATGGTTTTCTTTATATATTTGAAGAAGCCGGTGGTTTAGCGGTTTATAAATCACAAAAAAGTGTTGATGTATCTGATTTAGTAAAAGCTAAATTGGGTTTATAATTTAATGTTGTATTAATCATCAAGTTAGTTAGTAACTATAACTATCAAATTGATATCAAATAAAAAGAAATAATGAAATCTATAAAATTAGTATTAGTAATTGCAGCAATCGTTTTTAGCGCAAATACTTTCGCACAAGACTTAAAATTCGGACACCTTAATATTCAAAAATTAGTATCTGAATTACCAGAAAAATTAGAAGCTGATCAAAAACTTCAAGCTGAGGCTCAAAAATTAGATCAAAACCTTAAGGTGATGAACGATGAGTTAGATGCTAAGTACAAAGATTATATGGAGAAAAGAGACGAGTTAGCTGAGTTAATTCGTGCAACTAAGGAGAAAGAAATCCAAGAAATCAGTCAACGTCTTCAAAATTTCCAACAATTAGCCCAACAAAACTTACAACAACAAGAGCAGCAATTATTGCAGCCAATTATTGAGAAAGTACAAAAAGCTATTGATGCTGTAGGTGCTGATAATGGCTTCATTTACATCTTCGACGTAAGCTCTCGTATTGTGGTTTACCATTCTGCTCAAAGTACAGATGTTGAAGACCTAGTAAAAGCTAAGTTAGCTACAATGTAAAAAAGAATAAATACTATATATTTAAAGGATGATTTAATAATCATCCTTTTTTTGTACCATATAATGAATAATATAAGCGGACCAATAGCTGTTTTTGATTCTGGATACGGAGGTTTAACCGTGTTAGAAGAATTACGAAAGAAGTTGCCTAATAATGATTTTATTTATTTGGGCGATAACGCTCGTGCACCCTACGGTACGCGTTCTTTTGATATTGTTTATGAATACACATTAGAGGCAGTAAAGGAATTGTTTTCCATGGGTGCCCATTTGGTAATTTTAGCCTGTAATACAGCATCAGCAAAAGCGCTGAGAACAATACAGCAAAAGGATTTGCCCAATATAGATTCAAATAAGCGTGTTTTGGGCGTTATTCGTCCAAGCGTGGAGTATGTTGCTGAAATTACAAAAACAGCTAAGGTTGGTGTATTAGGAACTACAGGAACAGTACAATCCTTATCGTATCCACTCGAACTTAAAAAGCAATCAAGTAATATTGAGGTTTACCAAGAAGCATGTCCGATGTGGGTGCCGTTGGTAGAGAATGGAGAATCAAATAAAGCTGGTACTGATTATTTTGTGAAGCAACATATCGAGAAGCTCTTGCAATTGAATTCTGATATTGATACCGTTATACTCGGATGCACGCACTATCCCATGTTAATGGATAAAATTAAATTGTATACACCTGAGCATATCAATATTTTATCTCAAGGTTCTATTGTAGCAAATAGTTTAGTCGATTATTTGCAACGTCACCCTGAGATCGATAAAAGATGTACTCGTGGCGGAAGCGTTCAATACTATACCACCGAGAATGCCGATAAGTTTAAGCAAACCGCAGGTTTCTTTCTCAAGCAGGATATTGAAGTAACACAAATAAATTTGTTTCAGTAATACTTAAAAGTCCCACTTGGTCTTAAATTTGTATACACCTTTTCAATGTTAAAATTTAAAGATAATTTCCAGCTTTTTTTATCCTTTTTAAAGGTTGGTTCCTTCATGTTTGGAGGAGGATATGCCATGCTCCCTTTGCTAGAACGCGAGTTAATTGAAAATAAAAAATGGATTACTAAAGATGAGCTCCTCGAAATACTTTCCATCTCGCAAATGACACCAGGTACCATCGCCATTAATGCGGCCACTTATATTGGCAATAAACAAGGCGGTATATTAGGTGGTATTTTGGCTTCTGCCGGAATTATATTGCCCTCCCTAATTATTGTTACAAGTTTATATTTTCTAATGGGAAATAGCATGACCAATGAATACGTACAAAAGGCCTTTTTAGGCATTCGTGCCTGTTTGGTGGCAATGATTATCCATTCGGTATACAAACTCTTTAAAACAGGCATTAAAAGCCATTTGCAGTTCTTTATCTTTTTGGCTGCTCTGTTAGGTCTTTTCTTGGGGCTGAACCCAATTATGGCCATTATACTCGGGATAATTTCAGGAGTAGGCATCTATTTTCTAGAGCCTATTATTACCAAAATAAAGGAAGGAGAAAGCAAGTAATGAAGGATCTGTTTAATTTAGCCATCTCATTTTTTAAAATTGGCCTATTTAACTTCGGTGGAGGTATGGCCATGATTCCACTTATCATTGAAGAATTAGAACGTAACAATTGGATGACACCCGATATGTTTTTCGATTTCTTTTCCTTGGCACAAATGACACCTGGAGCCATTGCTATGAACACTGCAAGTTATGTTGGCGTAGGCGTTGCCGGATTACCCGGAGCAGTTGTGGCCACCACTTTTTTAGCAGCACCATCCATCATCGTAATGCTAATTCTATCCGGAATACTCCGTCGTATAAAAGAGCATAAACTTAAAACCGCTATTTTTGCTGCACTCAAACCCGTAACAGTGGCTCTAATATTGTTTGCAGGTTACCATATCGCCGACCAAAGTTTCTTCGAGAATAACTATCAAAACATCAACTACATTGCCATTGCACTTTCCGCAGTGTGTTTATTAATCAGCACCAAAGTAAAAAAAATACATCCCATACTTCTCATCGTTTTGGCTGGAGTGGCAGGGATATTTTTATTCTAAAAGAAAAATCCTGCTAAGTACTTAACAGGATTTTAAATTATACTAGAATATGTAATGGGAGCTACTTTTATCGAATATTCAGATAAGAAGTTTTGAATAGCTATGATAAGAATAGAGATATGAGAAATGCGAATATTCCGATTGAGGTAATTAATATAAATGCAACCATTTTACCTTTAAGATGGTACCATTTATCACCGCCTTTAATCTCGCTTAAAACTTCTAATCTTTTCTTTACATTCTTTTTGTCTTCTTTATTAGTTAATAGATCAGTGGTTAACCAAACAAAAAAGCCTGCTATTATAATATTGAGAATTATCTCCATGCTATGAGTTTAGTAATTCAGAACTCAATAAAATTAGACTACAACTTTTCATGCAGATTTACTCTTCTCCATCCTCTTTATACCAACTTGCGTACATCAAGTAATTATTGGCAATTTTATTCACCATTTCTTTGGTTTGCTCAGGCTCAATATCTTTCACCTTTTTTGCCGGAACACCTGCATAAATACTATTTGGTTCAACCACAGTATTGCTTAAAATAAGTGAATTGGCTGCAATAATAGAATTCTCGCCAATAACAGCATCATCCAAAATGGTAGCACCCATTCCTATAAGCACATCATTTTTTATTTTTGCACCATGTATGGTTACATTATGTCCAACCGATACATTATCGCCAATTTCAATAGTCGATTTCTGGTACAGTGTGTGTAATACCGAGCCATCCTGAATATTTACTTTATTACCAATTTTAATAGAGTTTACATCACCACGTAAAACAGCATTAAACCAAATACTGCAGTCGTTTCCTATCACCACATCACCTATAATAGTAGCGTTTTCAGCTAAATATACATTTTCTCCAATTTCAGGAGTAAATCCTCTTACTTCTTTAATTAATGCCATTGTTTAAAAAATATTTATTTCTTCAAAATTACATATTTTCTAATTAACTGATGTACACTTCATATTTCATATGGTTGAAATTGTATCTTTTATAAAAAAAATGATGTACCTATCCTGTCTAAATACCTCTATCAGCGATAAGCCTATAAAATTAATAGATCACGCGGAATTCGTTTTTTTTATGTTCTTAAACACTGACGTTAATCAACTTATAAATCAAAGGGCACTTGCTACCTTTACTAGCCTTAAAAGAAATTCACATAGGTTTTAACCCTCTCAAATTTGCTAAGCATATGGCAAGAAGTTCAAAGATTATTGAGCGCGACGAAGTAGTTGTCCGCTTCTCAGGAGATTCAGGTGACGGAATGCAGTTGTCAGGATCACTATTCTCAAATGCATCCGCCATTTTTGGAAACGATATCTCTACATTTCCCGATTATCCGGCCGAGATTAGAGCGCCGCAAGGAACCATAGGTGGAGTTTCTGGTTTTCAGGTTCACCTAGGACGTACCGAAGTATATACTCCTGGCGATTATGCAGATGTATTGGTGGCCATGAATCCGGCAGCACTAAAAGCAAATGGTAAATGGGTAAAACATGGTGGTACCATTATAATGGATGTGGATAGCTTTGATGAAAAAGGTATGCGCAAAGCTGGCTACGTAAGCGATGATCCGATTGTGGAAGATAAGCTAGGCGATTATAATATTATTAAAGCGCCCATTACAGCTCTTACTAAAGAGAGTTTAAAGGACATGGGTTTAGATAACAAAAGTATCCTACGTAGTAAAAATATGTATGCCTTAGGTTTGGTGTATTGGTTATTCGATCGTCCGCTTGAGCATACCAATAAATACATAAAGAAGAAGTTTGCTAAGAATCCGGCTATTGTTGAGGCTAACCTAAAGGTACTCAAAGAGGGTTTTGATTACGGCGTAATTATTCAGGCTGTAACCCCATCTTATCATATAAATCCGGCATCAATTAAACCGGGCAAGTATAGAAACCTAAACGGTAACACCGCGGTTGCTTGGGGCTTAATAGCCGCTGCTCAGAAAGCCAATCTCGAATTGTTTTTAGGTTCTTATCCTATTACTCCGGCCACTGAAATAATGCAAGAATTATCAGCCCGTAAAGATTTAGGCGTAAAAGTATTTCAGGCTGAAGACGAGATTGCGGGTATTTGCACGGCCATAGGTGCCAGTTTTGCCGGTGATATGGCAGTAACTTCAACCTCAGGGCCAGGGCTAGCTTTAAAAGGCGAAGCCATTGGATTGGCAGTTATTGCAGAGTTGCCTTTGGTTATAGTTAATGTGCAACGTGGTGGCCCTTCAACGGGTTTGCCAACTAAAACTGAGCAAAGTGATTTAATGCAAGCCCTGCATGGCCGAAATGGAGAAAGCCCTTGTGTAGTAATGGCTGCATCATCGCCAATTAATTGTTTTGAGTACGCCTTTTATGCTGCTAAAATAGCCGTGGAGCATATGACGCCTGTGATTCTTTTAACGGATGGTTTCTTAGCCAATGGAACGCAACCGTGGCGTATTCCTGATTTAAAAGATTATCCTGAGATAAAAGCAGTGCGCCCAACAGTAGCGGGTAAGGACTGGCTTCCATATATGCGCGACCCTGAAACTTTAGTCCGTTCGTGGGTTAAATTGGGTACGCCTGATTACATGCATCGCATTGGTGGTTTAGAGAAAGATGAAGAATCGGGTGCCGTTTCTTACGATGCTCAGAATCACGAAAAAATGGTTCAAACTAGGGCGGATAAGATTAAAAAAATTGAAGACTTTATTCCCGAGCAAGATATCTTGGGTCATGCCGATAGTGATTTATTAGTTGTAGGATGGGGCGGAACTTTTGGGCACCTATATACAGCAGTGGAGGAGCTCTATAGTGAATCAAAAATTAAGGTGGCATTGGCGCATTTTAATTACATAAATCCATTGCCAAAGAATACTTATGATGTATTGAAAGGCTACAAAAAAATTGTGGTTTGTGAATTAAATATGGGACAGTTTGCCAATCATTTAAGAATGACATTTCCTGAGATTCCATACTTACAGTATAATAAGGTACAAGGTTTACCTTTTACTGTGGTTGAGCTAAAAGCGCACTTTACTAAACTATTGGAGGAATAAATTATGAGCGAAAATTGCGAATTCAAATATACCGATTATAAAAACGATTTACGGGTGCGTTGGTGCCCTGGTTGTGGCGATCATGCCATATTAAACGCTGTTCAAAAAGCCATGGCTAGCTTAGGAGTAGAACCCCATAATGTGGCCGTGATATCAGGCATAGGCTGTTCGTCGCGCTTTCCGTATTATATGAATACCTATGGGTTCCATACTATACATGGGCGAGCTTCGGCAGTGGCTTCGGGAGTTAAGGTAGCCAATCCTAATTTGCATGTATGGCAAATTACTGGCGATGGCGATGCTTTGGCCATTGGAGGAAACCACTTTATTCATTTGATTCGAAGAAATATCGATATCAATGTTATACTGTTTAACAACCAAATTTATGGTTTAACCAAGGGGCAATACTCACCAACATCCAAGCGTGGTTTTATATCTAAAACATCGCCATTCGGAACGGTTGAAGATCCTTTCCGCCCTGGGCAATTGGCCTTGGGGGCGCGAAGCCAGTTTTTTGCTCGCACTATCGATAAAGAAATTAAATTATCAGTCGCAGTAATGGAAGAAGCAGCCAAGCATCGTGGTGCATCCATTGTTGAAGTGTTGCAGAACTGTGTAATCTATAACGATAATACGCACGAGGCTATTACCGATAAAAAGCACAAGGCCGATAGAACTATTATTTTAAAGCATGGCGAAAAAATGATTTTTGGTGCCGAAAAAAATAAAGGTCTGGTAATGGATGAAGACCATAACCTAAAAGCGGTTACTATTGGTGAGGCAGGTTATACATTGGAGGATATTTTGGTACACGATGCCGAGAGTTATCATGTTTCGATGCATCGTAAATTGTCAAATATGGAGTATCCTGAATTGCCAGTGGCTTTAGGGGTAATTCGTTCTGTAAAAGGGGTAAGTTACGATGAAAGTGTAAACGATCAGCTAGAGCAAATTCAGGCCCAAACCTCTGTACACACTTTTGAAGAGCTGGTGAACTCTGGAGATGTGTGGGAGGTGAAATAAAAGAATGAAGACAAAAGACAATAATAGTAGTATTTAGAGAGTGAGAAAGCAGTAACCGAGCAATTGGTTGCTGTTTTTTTTGCGTCATCGCTCTGCATAAAGTGATCCCAAGGCAAGCATTAAAACACGGCGCCACAGCTAGCGCGAGCTTTTAGCTCGTGCTTCAACAAACCCATAAGTGTGCGCAGTATGCTGATCCCATAAAACTCATCAATGAACTTAGCTGGTGTGCTAAACTTATATGTTTTGTTCTATCTTCAAGTAAAGTAATTTTCAAATGAGTCGAAAATATAAATTCCATAATCCAGACGGTATTTATTTTATTAGTTTCGCTACAGTTAATTGGATAGATGTTTTTGTTCGCGAACAATATTTTGCAATTATGGCAGAAAGTATAGAATTCTGTCAAAAACAGAAAGGTCTAGTACTTTTTGCTTATTGCATTTTACCAAGCCATGTTCATTTAATGTTTAAAGATGTAACGGTAATCCTGGGAAGTTAATTAAGGAAATAAAGACCTATACATCAAAAAAACTTCAAATGTTGATAAAGGAAAATCAACAAGAAAGTAGAAAAGAGTGGATGTTATGGATGTTTAAAAGGGCAGGGTTTAAAAATAGTAATGTAAAAGGAAGCCAGTTTTGGCAACAACATAATAAGCCTATTGAATTATGGAGTAATGAAGTAATTCAGCAGAAAATAGACTATATCCATAATAATCCTGTTGTATCAGGTTTTGTAAGCGAACCTTACCATTGGAAATATAGTAGTGCAACAAATTATGCTGATGAATTTAGTGTAATTAAAATTGAAAAAATACTTTAGTCACGAGCTAAAAGCTCGCGCTAGCACCAAGCGATCACAAGGCAAGCTGCAATACTAGCGTGTTAAATATAAATATATGAGAAATAAAATTACAATATCAGTATTCTTTGTTGTGTCACTAATATTCAATTTCTTCATTAAGAAAACTGAACTAAATATTGGTATTTTCTCAATGGTATCACAATTGTTCGGTTCAATGGTACTTGGTTATGTAATATCAATGTTCGTGTCAAAATATAAAGTCAACAGCTGGCAGAGGTTTTGGGCTATGTTTTATGGAATAATGGTTATAGGTAGTATCATAAGTTTTTTGTTAAACCTAGTGCCTCTTGGTGCAGATTATTAATTTATTTCTCTATACGGCTTCGTTTCTAGCTAGCGCGAGCTTCTAACTCGTAAATCTATCCACTAAGCTATTCATCCAAAAAAAAAGGCCACCCAATCCGGATGGCCTTAAAAATCCCCATTTTTCATTATTAATTATTGAGTTTACTGCTACGTTGCTTTATTTTGGTGTTTTCGGCATCAATTAGTAATTCAATTGCCGTACACACCTCAGCATATTCAGGTGTAGCCATTTTTTGTAAAAACTGCAGATAAACTACCAACTTACCATTGATTATCTTAATCAGTTCTTTTTTTACTTCAGTGGCAGCTGGCATTTCATCTTCGTTAACACGCGCCATTTGTAAAGTATTTTGCGACGATACAAAGGCTTGTTGCTTTGTGTTAAAAGACTCAAATAGTGGCAACACCCCTGGTAGTTGTGCCATGGCATTGGCATATTTAGGTTTGGTCATATCCTCAGAATACGATTCGCTATAAGTATTCTGGCTATTATAACTACTGTCTAAAATATCATTTTTATATTTATTATTTAATGCACCTATTTCTAACGCTGCGGCTGCAATGGTAGCGTCAGGATAATGTTTATATCCTTCGGTTAGTTGCAGTATCGATTTAAATGCTTGGTCGCGTTCATCATCTAGTTCTTCTAAGCTAGAGTGCATTTTATCCTTATTAATAGCCGTAAGCAATAGGCTGTTTTTGGTATCCATCTCCGTGGTGATGGTACCTAAGTGCGCATCTGACTCCAATATATCTGAGCCGACTGCCGCTACAATTTTTGTACTGAGCGCATGAATATCTGCATTGCGTACAGTAGTCATTACTTTTTTAATCATAGGTTTTAAATTATTATAGATTTAAAAAACTATAGGGGATTTTATATTTTACCACGTCATTTTTAATTTGATTACGACCTCACTGAGCCCAAAGGAAGCCATCACTATTTGATTATGGCTTCGTTGAACCCAAAGGAAGCCATCACTATTTGATTATGCCTTCACTGAGCCCAAAGGAAGCCATCACTATTTGATTACGTCTTCACTGAACTCATAGGAAGCTATCA